>NZ_JACHXI010000012.1 GCF_014191985.1 Azomonas macrocytogenes | reverse complement strand
CTTGGCTACCTGTCGCCCAACGACTATGCCAGGAAGATGAAGCAGGCCGCTTGACCCCGTGCTTCTTGGCGTCCGTTCTCAGGGGACAGGTTCAACCAAACCCCTCGAAAGAAGCCCCTCCCTCACCTGTAAGGCACGCACGAACACCCAAAGACCAACGCCATCACCACGCCATGAAAAAATCCTAAAGCAAACCACCCGCCCGTCGATAACCCTCATGAAAGCTCTCTAGGCCAATCCCGGCGGTTGCCCAGGCCGGGAGTCATAAGGTTCTCGTCATGGCCCTTACTGTCAACACCAACACCAACACCAACACCAACACCAACACCAACACCGCGTCGCTGAATGTCCAGAAAAACCTGAACAAGGCTTCCGATTCCCTATCCACCACCATGCGGCGGTTGTCCAGCCGGCTGTGAATTAGCAGTGCTACTGCCAGTTAAATCAAATCGGATATATTTTCTATGAAAAAACTAAGTTATTCAGAGCACCTTGATACGCTTATTGCGCTAGTTACTCATTTGGCTATGACTGACTGGTCTGCACGCACTTCACCAAACTTAGCCAAAGCTGTTTCAATTGACCAGAAAGAAGTTGAGACTGTGCTGGCTTCGTTTAAGAGTCTATTTCGTAAGTCAGAGAAAACCTCAAAGAAAACTGGGGCACATTTTTATGCACTGCAGTTGCGTCATGCTAGGCAGTGGCTTGAAGGTGAGGAAGATGAAGAAACAAAGCGTCCACCGCTTGAACAAGAATATTTGAATTCCTTATTAGAGTTTATTTCTAATAGGGCCCAGGAAGAGTCCAGCCGGAGTACTGGGTTAATCTCGGCATGGATCACAGCAGGTGTGTCATTAGTTATTGCTATTATTGCCATAATATGATGGCCCCCGGAGCAATG
This sequence comes from Azomonas macrocytogenes, assembly GCF_014191985.1. Classification (GTDB taxonomy): domain Bacteria; phylum Pseudomonadota; class Gammaproteobacteria; order Pseudomonadales; family Pseudomonadaceae; genus Azomonas; species Azomonas macrocytogenes. The sequence continues at coordinate 115,168 of NZ_JACHXI010000012.1, read as the reverse complement.
CCGGAAGGAGGGCACCCCGGCCGCGAAGCGGTCGGGGCCGGATGATCGGGTGCCGTTCTTCTTTGCTTACTTTCTTCTTGGGCAAGCAAGAAGAAAGTAAGTCGCCGTGCAAGGCGAAACCTGTCGCCCACTACAGGGAAAGTGCCACCAGCTTTGCCCGGGTGGAAAACCCGCGTAGGAAAGGTCCAGGCAATTCGCCGCCCGCTCGGTGGACAAGCCTTCGGCGTTGTTCACCCTACACCTGCAGGCCCTGGGGAAAGCACCTCGGCCCCACACGAACCAAACCCCTAGAAAGAAGACCCTTCCTCACCTGTAAGGCACGCACGAACACCCAAAGACCAACGCCATCACCACTCCATGAATAAAATCCTAAAGCAAACCACCCGTCCGTCGATAACCCTCATGAAAGCTCTCTAGGCCAATCCCGGCGGTTGCCCAGGCCGGGAGTCATACCAGCCGACTATCATGAGGTTCTCGTCATGGCCCTTACCGTCAATACCAACATCGCTGCTCTTAATACCCAGAAAAACCTGAACAAGGCTTCCGACGCCCTGTCCACCACCATGCAGCGGTTGTCCAGTGGCCTGAAGATCAACAGTGCCAAGGACGATGCCGCCGGCCTGCAGATTTCCAACCGGTTGAGCAGCCAGATCACCGGCCTGAACACGGCAGTGAAGAACGCCAACGACGGTATCTCTATCGCCCAGACGGCCGAAGGTGCCATGCAGCAGTCCACCAATATCCTGCAACGCATGCGTGAACTGGCGCTGCAATCGGCCAACGGTTCCAACAGCAACGATGATCGCCAGTCCCTGCAGGAAGAATTCACGGCCCTGTCCGGCGAACTGACCCGGATCGCCAAGACCACCACCTTCGGTGGCAAGAACCTGCTCGATGGCTCATTTTCCAGTACCAATTTCCAGATTGGTGCCAATGCCAACGAGACGGTTTCCTTTAGCCTGAGCAATCTGAGTTCTTCGTCGTTGAAGGGGAGTTATAGCAGTGCCAGCGCGCTTAGCACTGTGCAGCAAGGCATGGCTGCTTCGGTTACCGGCTCCGCCATCGGTAGCGCTTCTAACAGTATTTCTAATACTCCTGTTAGTACAACTGGAACCGTGTTTGCTGCATTTGGAGGTAACGCTACTCCAGCTACTCCGCCAGCTATCGTTCAAACTATTACTTTAAATGGTACGAATATTGACTTCGAAGAGGCAGGTGGCAGTGGAACTGATAGTGCTTGGGAACTTAATGATGTAATTAGTAAAATTAATGAGTCTACTGAAAATACTGGCGTAACTGCCAGCGCCGACAACGGCAAGCTGAAACTGACTTCGAACGAAAGCTTCGAAGTCAGCGGCGCGAAGGCCTTGGGTATTAGTGGGGATGATAAAGGTAATTATGTTGCTGTAACTGGGCGGGCTAGCGTCACTGCGAGCGATGCCTTTGGTGAGAACGGTATCATTAGCACTACTGCTAACACTATTAACCTTGGTGCTACAGGCTACACCGCAGACAATATCGCTTTCCAAGTTGGTGATGATCTTGATGCCATCGTTACCCGTATCAACGACAAGGCTACTACTACTGGCGTGACTGCTAGTAATGTAGATGGAAAGCTCAAGCTCGAAGCTAAAGGTGATATTACAGTCAACGGCGGCACTGCTCCTACTAATAATGCTGCTTCAGTGCTCGGGCTGACTGCTGACACTACTAAAGCTGATATCTTGGGTGAGGCCAAGATAACTTCGACAGGGTTTACCATGCCTACTGGAAACTCGTCTATTAGTATTAATGGCACGAATATCTCGGTTCTGACTGGTGATACTCTGTCTATCATTAAAGATCGAATTAACAATGCTGGGCTTGGTGTGACTGCTGATAATTCCAGCGGTTCGCTGGTCCTAACCTCCAACTCCAAAATCACCATCGATGGCGAAAGTGCTGGTCTGACTGCCCTGGGCCTTGAGAAAGGTACTACGCAGGTAGCAACCGGCAATGCTGAGAAGAGCTTTACATTTGGTGCTATCGCGGCTGGAAAAATATCCATCAATGGTACGGAAATCGAACTTTCTGCATCTGACACTCAAGACTCGATCATTGACAAGATCAATGCCGCCGGTGTTGGGGTAACTGCTAAAGCTGTCAGCACTACAGGCATTAACCTTTCTTCGGAAAGCGGGTTCTTGATTGATGGTGATGCTGCTGGTCGGACTGCGTTGGGGTTGGGGGCTGACACCGGCGGTGTGGTCAAGGTCAAAGGCGCTGATGCAGTAAATAGCGGCACTATCTCCGGAGATGCCTCCATTCGTCTTAATGGCGAAACCATCAACTTTCAGGATGGCTCGGATCTCGACGATATCACCAACAAACTCAACCAGAGCACTGATTCGACGGGCGTGACCGCCAGTGTCAATAATGGTCGTCTACAGTTGACTTCCTCTGATGGCAAGGCAGTCAAGCTGGAAGATGCTACCGCCGGCTCGCTGTCCAAACTGGGCCTTAGCGCCGGAACCACTGATGCCAAGCTGGTTACCGGCACTTCGCTCAGCCTGAACGGTACCGAAATCAAGCTCGGTGCGGGCAGCAGCCTCGATACCATCGTCACCTCCATCAACACCGCCAGCACTGGCGTTACCGCCGCCAAGAACGACGATGGCTCGCTGAGCCTGAGTTCGAACAAGAACTTCTCCGTCGCCGACGGTGCTGCCGGTACCGGCCTGGCCGCCCTGGGCCTGACCGCTGGCACCAATACTGCTGTCACCCAGGAAACCAGTGTCAGCGATCTGAGCATCACTTCCGCCGAGGGAGCGCAGATCAGCATCCAGACGCTGGACGGCGCCATTCAGCAGATCGACGGCGAGCGGGCCAAGCTGGGTGCGGTGCAGAACCGCTTCGATAACACGGTCGCCAACCTGCAGAGTATCTCGGAGAACGCCACGGCCTCCCGTAGCCGTATCCAGGATGCCGACTTCGCCGCCGAAACCGCCAACCTGACCAAGCAGCAAACCCTGCAACAGGCGTCCACGGCGATTCTGGCACAGGCCAACAAACTGCCACAGTCTGTCCTCAGCCTGCTGCAATAACTGGCCAAGGGGTAAGCCGAAGGGGGAAAGCACTTGACGAGCTTTTCCTCTTTTTCCGTTAGAGGTGGGTTTTTATGAATATCACGGTACAAGCCTTGCAACCCGGCACCTCATCTACCCATACAACTGCAACGACGGCGCAAGGTATGGCGGCTTCCAAGCCTCTGTCTGGCTTGGGCAATACGGACGCTGCTACGCCGCTTGTCGATCCCGCTACGCTGAGCGCCACTCGCACAACGCTCGACTCGGCTGTCGCGAGCATGCAGGACTTCGCTCAATCCATCGGTCGAGACCTGAGCTTTCGCCTTGATGATTCCACAGGGCAGGTCGTGGTTCAGATCATGGCCAGTGGTTCCGGCGAGCTGATTCGCCAGATACCTTCGGAGGAGGCACTGAAATGGGCGGCCAATATGGATGATTTGCGCAGCCTGCTGCTTCGTGACGAAGCGTGAGTGGCCTGTAATTTGCCATAAACGGAGTAGCCGTCAAAAATCAGTCAAGTGAGGAGTGGTCCATGGCTGTCAGTTCAATTACCGGTCTCGGTTCCGGGATGGATATCGATAAGCTGGTCAGTGCGACGGCTGATGCCGAAAAAGCCCCCAAGCAGGCGCAGATCGACCGCCTGACGAACCAGACGAAAACGACGCTGACGGCCGTGGGGACCTTGAAAAGCGCCCTGGAAACCTTTGAAGCGTCGCTCTCCAGCCTCAAGGCGACATCCGGTAGCTTCGCCAGTTTGAGTGCCAGTTCTGCCGATCCCAAGGTCGCGTCGGTAAGCGTTGGCAAAGGCGCGGTAGCCGGTTCCTACAAGCTGGAGGTCACCAGCCTGGCGTCTGGTTCGAAAGTGGCTTCAGCCAGTATGAGCGGCGGTTCTTCGACGACTTTCGCTTCCGGTGGAAGCTTGAACATCGCTATCGGTAATGCTTCTTACGATGTGGCTGTCAATGCGGGAGCTTCCCTCACGGATATTCGCGATACCATCAATGCCCGGTTATCCAGCGCCGCGGGAATCAGCGCCAATATCGTGAACGATGCCAATGGCTCGCGGCTGGTGCTGTCTTCAGAAACGACGGGCGCTGACACTGACCTGTATGTGACGGGATCTGGCGATCTCGCCGCGCTGAATATCAATGTCGATGCGGCGGGCAATCACAGCCTGACGCAACAAAGCGGTACCGGTGCCGGTTATATCACCAAGGCCTCGAATGCGGCGTTTACGCTCGACGGCCTGGCGATGAGCACTGCCACCAACACCACGACCGCGCTCAGTGGCCTCAGTATCAAGCTGGAAGGGACGGGCAGTTCAACCGTATCGGTTGCTGCCAATACCGATGGGTTGAAAACCTCCGTCGAAAGCTTTGTCACGGCCTACAACACGCTGATTACCGTCACGAATGCCTTGACTAAAGTAAGTGCTTCCGACGACGGCAGTTCCACGAATGCGGCGGCACTGGCGGGCGATGCTTCGGTGCGCACGCTGTTGAATTCTGTCCGCAGTGCCTTGGTGCAACCTTCCAGCGATAGCGGCGGTTTGAGCATCCTTTCCCAGCTTGGCGTATCGACGAGCCGAGATGGCACACTGGCTATCGACGATGACAAGCTGTCCAGTTCCCTGGCCGAGCATTATCAGGACGTTCAGGCGTTTTTCTCCGGCGACAAGGGGCTTATCAAGCGGCTGGGCGATGTAACCAGCGTGTATACCGGCTCGGGTGGCTTGATCCAGATGCGCGAGAACAGCCTGGAAACGACGCAAACCAGCCTGACCAAGCAGCAGGAGGATCTCAATCGCCGTATCGACACGCTGACCACCTCGCTTTATAGCAAATACAACAAGATGGATAGCCTGGTCTCTCAGTTGACGGCAACCAGCAACAGCATCATGACCACGCTCAATGCGTTGAACAAAAAGGATGACGATTGATTGCTGGGGGTGTTGGCGTACCATTCAAAGGCTAGTCATTTCTGCTGTGGAGTACGCCATGACAATCCGTGAGGTGGAAGCTGCCCTGGAGCCTTATCCCGATCTTGTACTGGCTTATGTATTCGGCTCTGTTGCCCGTGGCCGGGCTCGGCCCGATAGTGATGTGGATGTGGCGGTACTGGCGGATGCTCCGCTTGATGCAACGTATAAAGCCCGCTTGATCGAGGATATTGCCTCGGCTACCGGACGACCGGTGGATTTGATCGATCTTGCTGGCGTTGGCGAGCCACTGTTGGGGCAGATCCTGCGCTATGGCGTGCGAATCCGCGGCGATGCTGCCCGGCATGCGCAATGGGTAACCCGTCATATTTTCAACAACGAGGACTTTGTGCCCTATATTGAACGCATGCTGGCCGAGCGCAGACAACGATGGATAGGTTGATTATCGAGAAAAAGCTGGATTCGCTCCAACGTTGCCTGGAAAGGATTCGTAGTAAGGCACCCTTGGATGTCGCAAGTCTGATCCGCGATTTGGATCTTCAGGATGTGCTGGTTCTCAATCTGACTCGTGCTGTTCAACTGTGTGTCGATATTGCTGTACATATCCTTACCGAACGCAGGCAGCCGCCGCCTGAAACCATGGGTAGAGCCTTTGAGTTGCTTGCGCAGGAAAATCTGTTGGACCCGGCACTGGCTCAACGATTAAAGAAGTCGGTAGGTTTTCGCAATCTTGCCGTTCATAACTACGAAGCCATCAACTGGGCGATAGTGCATAGCATTGCCACGCGCAATCTCAAGGATTTCGACGACTTTGCAAGGAGTGTGATCGCCACTGCGCTGACAGGCTCCGGCGATCGGGATGGCTGATGTGCTGTCAGGCGGTCTTGCCTGCAGGCCTTTTGATCGTCCTGGGTGTGCATCCTGAGGTACGGCAACAGCAGGCGTTTCCGAATATCCCGTTTTCCTCGTGCACCAGATCACAAAATCGAGCGTTCGACTTTGCTATCAAAATAATGACTCGGGCAGCAAGACTGGCGACCGTTCGAGCAGCGCTATGCTGCCACCGGGTGCGCTCCTAGCGGGCTTGATTAGGCGGTGAGCCGAATAGCCGGCACAATCAGCTCATATAATGAGCCGAATAAAATCGTTAATCGGCTCACCGATGAGCGAATTCCATGAACGAGCCCTTCTGGATCTGGCAGCAGCTCGACTGGCCACACTTCAGTTGGCAAGCCGAACCGCTTGCCCTGTTGCTCCGCACCTGCACCCAGGCTCAGGGGCGCTTGCTCGGCATGCTCGATGCCGTCGGTGGTGATACTGAAGCACAGAGCAGCCTGGATGCCCTGCTGCAGAACATCGTCACCTCATCAGCCATCGAAGGTGAACCGTTGCCGCGGCCAAGTTGGCGGGATAAGCTTCTCCCAAATCGGGAGATATGTGGCGATGAGAATTATTGCGCGAAGTACATTGCGCGCTTTCTGGGAAGGCAGCCCCGCCTATGCAGACGCCATGACACCTCTGGTGGAGTGGTATCGGCACATGGAGAAAGCCACTTACCGCACGCCGCAGGAGGTCAAGGCAGAACTGCGTGCAGCAAGCATCCTGAAAGGTGGCCGTGTGGTTTTTAACATCGCTGGTAACAAGTATCCGGTAATCCTGGCAATTGACTACGAACGACAGCTTGGTTTCGTGAGATTCGTAGGCACTCATGTCCAGTACGACCAGATCAACGCGGAGGCAGTGTGATGAACATCAAGCCGATTCGCTCCGAGGAAGACTTGGCAGCGGCTTTTGCACGCCTGGAAAAACTGTGGGGTGCCGAAATCGGCACGTCGGAGGGCGATGAGCTGGAAGTGCTGGCGATCCTGATCGAGAAATACGAGGATGAACACTATCCGATCCCGCCGTCCGACCCCATCGAGGCCATCAAATTCCGTATGGATCAGCAGGGGCTGACCCCCCGCGACTTGGAGCCGTACATTGGCTCTAGCGGTCGGGTTTCCGAGGTATTGAACCGGAGGCGCAAATTGAGCCTGGCGATGATAAAGCGCCTTCATGATGGGCTGCGCATTCCCTATGAAAGCCTACTGGCTGGTGCTGGGTGATAACACTTTTTCCGGAATACCTGCTATCTCTTGCTCGGCTAGGTGTGCAGTCCCGGAGTGTGATGGTTCATCATCGGTACCTTACTCCCATGCCTTTCAACATCTTCGAGAAGCGCCCGTTATCCGTGGAAAACCGCGGCGCGGATTTTCCACCCTACCTTGAAGTTTGGTTTCCGTAGGGTGGACAACGCTTGGCTTGTCCACCATAAATCTCTGCACGACCCCACCACGCTCAAGGATGAGCCGCTATGTCCCGTTACCGCCGCGCCCGGGTACCAGGCGCTACTTATTTCTTCACAGTCACTCTACGGGATCGTCAAAGCGATCTGCTGACTCGACACATCGATTTATTACGTTCAACAGTCAAGGCCACCAAAGCCCGTCACCCTTTTTATATCGATGCCTGGGTCGTACTTCCTGAACATATGCATTGCCTGTGGACCCTGCCGGCGGGCGATGCCGATTTTGCCCTGCGTTGGAAAGTCATCAAATTCGCCTTTGCCAAACGACTACCGATCACCGAACCCCGCCCTGCGGCGCTTATCAAGCGTGGGGAACGTGGTATCTGGCAACGTCGCTATTGGGAGCATCTGATACGTGATGAGCGCGACTATGAGCGCCATTTCGATTACATCCACTTCAATCCAGTGAAACACGGCTACGTAACACGGGTCGGTGATTGGCCGTACTCCAGTTTTCACCGTGCAATTCGCGAGGGCATTTACCCGGTGGATTGGAGCTCTGACCAGGCAGAGGAACAAAGCGATTGGGGCGAGCCGATATGATGGGTCGGATGTGGTGCCCGGCGGAAAACGCTGCGCGGTTTTCCGCCCTACCTTGAAGTTTGGTTTCCGTAGGGTGGACAACGCCGAAGGCTTGTCCACCGAGCGAGCGGCGAACTGCCGGACCTCCCCGGTGGAAAACCGCTGCGCGGATTTTCCACCCTACCTTGAAGTTTGGTTTCCGTAGGGTGGACAACGCTTGGCTTGTCCACCGAGTGAGCGGCGAACTGCCCGGACCTCCCTGGCGGAAAACGCTGCGCGGTTTTCCGCCCTACAACTTGACTAGAGCATTTTTGATTTAAATATATACGTCATGTAAAGTGACCTCCAGCGTTGACGAGGAGGCGAAGATGCATGCGTATTCGCAAGACCTACGTGATCGAGTTTTGGGTGCCTTGGAGCGAGGCGAAGGCCCGACAGCGATCGCCCAGCGCTACGAAGTAAGCCGCCTATGGGTATACCAGGTGCGCCGGCGCTGGGAGAAGGAAGGCAAACGCCAGAGCTTGCCCGTGGGCGGACATCGACGATCACGGATAGCGCACAAGGAAGCGGTGATTCGCGGGTAGATTGAAACGACGCCGGATCTGACGTTGGCGGAGTTGAGTGATCGTCTGGCCGCGGAAGGCATCGGGATCAAGGTGCCGGCGCTGTGGCACCCACTCAACAAGTGGGGTTTGAGCTTTAAAAAAAACGCTGCACGCCAGCGAGCAGTCGCGCGCGGACGTGCAGCAGGCAAGGGCTGAGTGGAGGTGCGATCAGCCGCGGTGGCATCGAGGCCAGTTGGTTTTTCTCGATGAAACGGCCATGACCACCGGCATGACCCGGTTGCGGGGCCGTTCGCCACGCGGTCAGCGCTGTGTTGCTTGGGCACCGTATGGCCACTGGAAGACCACGACGTTCATTGCCGGCTTGCGTCACGATGCGATTACCGCCCCGCTGGTGCTCGATGGTCCGATGAACGGCGTCGCGTTTCTCGCCTACATCGAAACGTGCCTGTGCCCCACGCTGCGGCTCGGTGACATCGTGGTCGCTGACAACCTGTCCTGCCATAAGGTCGCCGGTGTCAGGGAGGCCATCGAAGCCGTCGGCGCCACGCTTCGCTACCTGCCGCCGTACTCGCCTGACCTCAACCCCATCGAAAAGATGTTCTCCAAGCTCAAGGCTCTGTTGCGCAAGGCGGCCAAACAAACCGTCGAGTCTCTCTGGACCGAAATCGGCAGACTGCTCGACGTGTTTACGCCATGCGAATGTTCCAACTACTTCGCCTCGTGTGGATATGTAAACGTATAAATTGAAAACGCTCTAATATCTACGGGCTGATAACGAAGTGTTTTTTCTGAGATTGAGTGTCCTGTCATTCGCCTTCGGCTAGCGGGAGAAGAGAGCAACTAAAGCCTCTCAAACATTTATCCCGTTTTCCTCGTGCACCAGATCACAAAATCGAGCGTTCGACTTTGCTATCAAAATAATGGCAGCTAAATTTCTTTGGCGTCTTGTGAAATTCTTGTGTCAATTCGTTCACTTATCTCGAAAGGAACTCGAAATATGATCAAACCGTTTTTGCAGGTTGCCGCCCTGGTGTTTTCAGCCAGCTTGTCGGTGATTTCTCTGGCGGCCCAGCCCGCTCCGGCCCACCCGGTTGCCGCCGTGGCTGCACCGGCCAAGCCAGCCCGGGCTGTCGATGTACCGGGGGTCAATCTCAATACCGCTGATGCCGATACCCTGAGCAACTCCCTGGTTGGTATTGGCGCTGTCAAGGCCCAGGCTATCGTTGCCTATCGCGAGGTCCATGGCCCGTTCACTTCCGTGGATCAGCTACTGGAGGTCAATGGTATCGGTGCCGCTACACTGGACAAGAATCGCTCCAGGCTGAAGCTCGATTGATCTTTCCCCGCTGATACTCCTCTCATGACAGATTCTGCCCACAAGCAGGCAGAATCTGTCTGCTACTCCTGTTAACACCCTCTTTTTTGCGAACCATATTTCTTGTTTTTCGTCCAAAAAAAACAGGGTGGAAAGCATTGACAGAATATGGTTATGCACATCCGGCCTTTACTTTTTCCTGTTGCAACACGATTGCAACAGGTTTTCTGTGTGCTTGTAATTGGCTGATTTATCAAGTGTTTATTTTTGGGCAAAAAAGCGTCGATCCGTATGCAGGCCCTATCAGCCGTGCCATTGCCGGATTCATACAGAATCTGTACACATAGATATCCACAGGTTCGGTGGATAAACTTTCCATTCCAGGCACAGCAGAATTTTTGAGAGGTATGTATGAAGGAATTCTGGGGGCTGATTCGTTATCTGCCCATGGCGAGAGCTGTGTTGGCGAAGGGGCGCCTGCCCGCATTGCTGCTGGCGGTTGCCCGTAAGCGTTCATCGAGCAAGGGCATGCTGAGCGGAATGAAGGAGAATCTGCGGCTGTTGCAGGCGCTCTGCGTGGCCTGGTGGCGTGGAGAGTATCGGGCGGTCAGTCCGCAGGCGATGATTGCGGTCGTGGCAGCGCTGATCTATTTCCTTTCACCGCTCGATATTTTGCCCGAAGTGATTCCAGTGCTCGGCTTTATCGATGATTTTGCCGTACTGAGCTGGGTAATGCGCAAATGGTCCGTCGAGCTGGACGCCTTCCGGGCCTGGCAGGAGGCACAGAGTCCAGAGCGCCAGGCGGATCTGGAGCGTCTGCCGCTGCCGGAAGAGCCCAAGGCTTGATCTCTACGGCTGGCAGCTGGGATGAAAGAAAAAGGCCGCTTTTCAGCGGCCTTCGTTTGGCTCAGCGTCTCGCCTCATGCCGGGGCGGGTTGGTGTTGAGCCCAAGGTAATCCAGAAGGATTTTGCCGCTTTCCGAGAGGAAGGCGTCGTCTTCCGGTTTGGTTTTTGGCTCGTCGATACGCGGCAGTGAATCGTCTTCCTGCTCGAGCTTGTCCAGCACTTTTTCCCCTTTGGCGGTCCGCAGGGCGTTTTCCAGAGCCAGCTGGCGTTTTTCCACGTCGGCCTGGTGGGCGCGGCGTTTCGCTTCGTTCAGGGTAACGGTGGTTTCCTTCATCAGCTCTTGGGACAGTGCCATTCGCTCACGCGTGTAGACGAAGTCCGGGTTGTTCTGGGTGCGTGCCTCGTGGCGTGTCTTGAGCTCAGTGAGGAAGGGTTTGAACGGGTCCTTTTCGGGCTCGATCGCCGGACGGATGCTGTCCCACGGCATGGCATGGGGCAGGGCGCTTTCACCGATTTCCTTGGTGTCCATGTTGGCGGGATAAGTGATATCCGGAATCACGCCCTGGTGCTGGGTGCTCTGGCCGGATACCCGGTAGAACTTGGCCAGGGTCAGCTTCAGCTCGCCGTGATTGAGCGGCTGGATGCTTTGCACCGTGCCTTTGCCGAACGTCTGCCCGCCAAGGATCAGCGCGCGATGATAGTCCTGCATGGCTCCGGCGAAAATCTCCGAAGCGGAAGCGGAGAGGCGGTTGACCAGAACGGCCATGGGGCCCTTGTAATAGACTTCTTCGCTTTCGTCGGCCAGAACGTCTACGCGGCCGTCGCTGTTGCGCACCAGGACGGTCGGGCCTTGTTCGATGAACAGGCCGGTCAGTTCGGTGGCTTCCTGCAACGAGCCGCCGCCGTTGTTGCGCAGGTCGATGACCAGGCCGTCGACTTTTTCCTTCTGCAGTTCGTCGATCAGCTTCTTCACGTCGCGAGTGGTGCTCTTGTAATCGCTGGCACCGGCGCGCAGGGCCTTGAAGTCCAGATAGAAGGCGGGGACTTCGATCACGCCCAGCTTGTAGTCGTGACCATTCTGCTGCAGGTGCAGGATGGATTTGTGGGCGGCCTGTTCTTCGAGCTTCACGGCTTCGCGAGTGATCGGGACGATCTTGCTGGTCTGGTCATTCGGTGCATTGCCGGAGGGAATCACTTCCAGGCGCACCACCGAGCCTTTTGGTCCACGGATCAGCTTGACGACTTCATCCAGGCGCCAGCCGACCACGTCGACCATTTCGTCGTTGCCTTGGGCAACGCCGATGATCTTGTCTGCTGGTTTGAGCTGTTTGCTTTTCTCTGCCGGGCCGGCCGGGACGAGGCGGGCGACCTGGACGTATTCGTTGTCGTTCTGGAGCACCGCACCGATGCCTTCCAGCGACAGGCTCATGTTGATGTCGAAGTTTTCCGCGTTTTCCGGCGACAGATACTGGGTATGCGGGTCGTAACTCTGGGCGAAGGCATTGATGTAGGCCTGGAAGACGTCCTCGGAACGCGTCTGGCTGAGGCGGGTGCGCTGGTTCTTGTAGCGCTTGAGCAGCAGCTCCTGGATGGCTTGCGGTTCCTTGCCGGTGATCTTAAGGCGCAGGATTTCGTCCTTGAGGCGCTTGCGCCAGAGGTCGTCCTGTTCAGCAAGGTCCTTGGCCCAGGGGGCTTTTTCCCGATCGATCAGCAGGTCTTCGTCCTTGGTGAAGTCGAGCTGGTCGATACCTTTGTCCAGCATGCCGATGGCGTAATCCAGTCGCTGTTCGAGTCTGTCAAGGTGGCGTTTGTAGATGGTGAAGCCCGGCTCGAGATTGCCGTTTTTCAGGAAATCGTCGAACTGGGTGCGCCATTTTTCGAATTCGGCGATGTCCGATGCGATGAAATAGCTGCGCGAAGGATCGAGCATTTCGATGTAGCCATTGAATATTTCAGCGGAACGGACATCGTTGAGCGGTGGTTTGTTGTAGTGGTGCCGCTTGAGCAGTTCGACGATATTGAGGCTGGCGATAACCTGCTCTCGGTTGGGCTGAAGGTATTCCCAATTCTGGTCGCCGTTGGGCTTGGCCAGCAGGGCGGAAGACTGGAGGCCGATCGTCAAGGCGAGAATGGAGCCGGTCAGCAGGCTTTTCATGGCGGAAGTCTTAAGCATAGTAGGCCATTGGGTCAGGGCGCCGGTACATTATCGGTCCGACGGAGGAGTGAATCGGCTCGATGGTAACAAAGAGCCGACCAAGCCAGTGAGCAATTAGCTCAAGTGTAAGCGAGACTCAATATGGAGGCAGCATGAAGGCATTGCAAGCGATTGACGGACAGTTGGCATGGAGCGAGCGACCGGCGCCAGCCTGTGCTGCAGGGCAGATCCGGATCAAGGTCGCTGCGGCCGGTTTGAACCGGGCCGATTTGTTGCAGCGCGCCGGGCATTATCCGCCACCGCCCGGGGTTACCGATACGCTCGGCCTTGAGTGTGCCGGGGTGATTGTCGAGGCAGGGGCCGGCAGTCGCTGGAGCATGGGGGACCGCGTGTGTGCCTTGTTGGCCGGTGGAGGAATAGCCGAGGAAGTGGTGGTCGATGAGCGGCATGCGCTACCCGTTCCGCAAGGCTTGTCCATGGTTGAGGCAGCGGCGATTCCCGAGGTGTATGCCACGGCCTGGCTGAATCTGTTCGTGCTCGGGGAGCTGCAGCCGGGGGAAAAGGTCTTGCTGCACGCCGGTGCCAGCGGGGTGGGGTCGGCAGGTATCCAATTGTGCAAGGCTTTCGATAACCCGTGTTGGGTGAGTGTCGGCTCGGCCGAGCGTCTGGCCTATTGCGAATCCTTGGGAGCCGAGGGGGGTGTGTTGCGCGGCGACGGGTTGGAGTCCTTGCGCGATTTCGCCCCGTTCGATGTGATTCTCGACCCGGTGGGCGCCAAGTACGCCCAACTCAATCTGCAACTACTGGGGCAGGATGGGCGCTGGATCATGATCGGTCTGATGGGCGGACGTGAGGCTACCTTGGATCTGGCCAAGCTGTTATCCAAGCGCATACGCTTGATTGGCTCCACTTTGCGTAGCCGGAGTGCCGATTCGAAAGCGGCATTGCTGGCCGATCTGGAGAAGAACGTCTGGCCGCTATTCGAAAGTAAGCGTATTGCTCCACGCCTGGAGCGCAGTTTCCCCATCGACGATGTGGAGGCTGCATTCGCTGCTCTGGCAAGCAATACCGTTTCCGGAAAACTTGCACTGGTGATCGACAAGGACCTGAATTGACTGAGGTAGAGATACACAGCGAAGAGGGCCGATAAGTCCGGTTGGGTGGAAAACCGCGCAGCGTTTTCCACCTTTTCGAAAGGGGGGATAAGCCACAAACGGCGTTACCCAACCTTATGCCATGGCGCACCGTCGTACAGATCTGCCTGGCCATTTTAAGCTTCAGGGCAAGCCCCGGCTGTTGTAGAAGGCTGTGAGTACCTTGACCAGGTGGGTCAGGTCGTGACTGCCGGCCAGTTCGCGGATTGAATGCATGGCGAAGGTCGGTAAGCCGATATCCACGGCTCGGACTCCCAACTGACTGGTCGTGATCGGGCCGATGGTCGAGCCGCAACCCATGTCGCTGCGACTGACAAAGCTCTGGACCGGGACCTCTTCGGCAAGACACAGGTGGCGGAAGAAACCGGCAGTCTCGCTGCTGGTGGCATAGCGCTGGTTGCTGTTGATCTTGATTACCGGGCCGGCATTGAGTTTCGAGCCGTGGTTGCTGTCGTGCTTGTCTGCGTAGTTGGGATGTACGGCGTGGGCATTGTCGGCAGAAATCAGCAGCGATCTGCCGATGATGCGAGGGAAGGCATCGCCCTCGGGCAGGCAGCGTCGCAGCACCTGTTCGAGGAAGGGGCCGTCTGCGCCGCAACAGGATACCGAGCCGACTTCTTCGTGATCGTTGCAGACCAGGATGCAGGTTTCTTCGTTGCCGGCCTTGAGCAAGGCCTGTAGTCCGGCATAGCAGGACATCAGATTGTCCAGGCGGGCACCGGCGATGAAGTCACCGTGCAGGCCTACCACGGCGGCGGCCTGGGTGTCGTAGAGACTGAGTTCGTAGTCGAGCACCACATCTGCGACCAGGTCGTGTTCGCGGGCCAGTTGGTCGGCGAGCAGGGCGCGAAAGTCCGGATTTTCCTGGCCGGTGAGCTGCGCGAGGATTGGCGGCAGTTCGTTTTGTGCGTTGATCGCCCAGCCCTGGTTGGCTTCCCGATGCAGATGGATGGCCAGGTGTGGGATAACGGCGATGGGTTGGCGAAAATCGATCAAGCGGCTTTCGATTCTGCCGTCGCGGCTGAAGGTTACGCGCCCGGCCAGGGACAGGTCGCGGCCGAACCAGGGGGCGAGCAGAGCGCCGCCATAGACTTCCACGCCCAGTTGCCAGAAGCCCTGACGTTGCAGTTCCGGTTGTGGCTTGACCCGCAGGCAAGGGCTGTCGGTATGGGCTCCGACCAGGCGGAGGCCGCTATCGAGGACCGGTTTGCTACCCAGTTGAATGGCTATGATCGCCGAGTCGTTGCGTGTGACGTAGTAGCGGCCTCCGCTTTCTACGTGCCAGGGATCGCGCTCATCGAGCCGCTTGAAGCCTGCAACTTGCAAGCTATGTGCCAGGTTTGCCGTGGCATGGAACGGAGTGGGAGAGGCCTTGAGAAAATCGATCAGGCCCTGGTTGAGTTCTTCGCGCATGAGTGGACTCCAGACAGCAATGCCGGGAGTTTATCGAATTCCGCAGGCGTCGGCAGGTTGCTGGCTATGGGGGCGATCATGCTGCGAGCTTTCAGAAGGGAGCCGGGCACTCGAAGCGCAAGCGCTCGCCGCTGCGTGGATGGGTGAAGGCAAGCATGCAGGCATGCAGGCAGAGGCGTTCATGAGCAGCCATCGCCTGCTCATGTGCATAGAGGCGGTCTCCCAGTAGGGGATGGCTGATGGCGAGCATATGTACGCGCAATTGGTGCGAGCGACCGGTAATCGGTGTCAGTTCGACTCGGCTGAACGTTTCGTGACGTTCGAGCAGACGCCAGAAGGTCAACGCGGATCGCCCCTGTTCGTGATCGACCACATGGCGTGGCTTGGTCGGTGGGTCGTAGCGCAAGGGGAGTTCGATGCGACCGCTGGCTTGCTCGGGATGACCCCAGCACAGGGCGGTATAGGTTTTTTCCGTTTCCCGGTCGTGGAATTGGCGAGATAGCTCGCGGTGACTGTCAGGGTCGCGGGCCAGTACGAGCAGGCCGGAGGTTTCCCAATCCAGTCGATGGACGATGCGTGCTTCCGGATAGCCGTTTTCCTGTAGACGGGTGATCAGGCAGTCCCGATTGTCTTCGGCCCGGCCAGGTACCGACAGCAGCAGGCTGGGCTTGTCTACCACGAGTACGGCAGCGTCCTGATGAACGATCCGGATAGTGCTCAAGGGCATTACGAATATCCACAAATGAAAAGCGGCGATTCACCGGGAATTGCCGCTTTCAGGTCTGTTCGATCAACGATCTGGCAGGGTGACGTTGAGTTCCAGGATGGAGTAGTTACCCTGGTTTTCCAGGGCGACTTGTACCTGATCGCTGTCGATATTGACGTATTTGCGAATAACTTCGACCAGTTCCTGCTGCAAGGCTGGCAGGTAGTCCGGCGCCGTGCGTTGGCCGCGTTCGTGCGCGACGATGATTTGCAGGCGCTCTTTCGCGATGGCGGCAGGGGTCTGCTTCTTGCGCTCACGAAAGAACTCTAGAAGATTCATTCACGACCTCCGAATAGTCGTTGCAGGAAGCCTGGCTTCTTCACATCGAGGAAGCGGTGGTCGACTTCCTTGCCAAGCAGGCGGTCGACGGCATCACTGTAGGCCTGGCCGGCATCGCTCTGTTCGTCAAGGATGACGGGAATGCCCTGGTTGGATGCCTTGAGTACGGATTTGGATTCGGGGATGACGCCTAGCAGGCGAATGGCCAGGATTTCCTCGACATCTTCCACGCCGAGCATTTCACCGTTGGTCACCCGTTCGGGGCTATAGCGGGTCAGCAGCAGGTGTTCCTTGATCGGTTCGAGTCCTTGTTCCGCCCGGCGAGACTTGCTGGCCAGCAGCCCGAGCATACGGTCGGAGTCGCGTACCGAGGAAACTTCCGGGTTGGTCACCACGATGGCTTCATCGGCGAAGTACATGGCCAGGTGTGCGCCTTTCTCAATGCCGGCCGGGGAGTCGCAGATGATGTACTCGAAGCTGGCCGACAGTTCGGTAATGACTTTCTCCACGCCTTCCTGGGTCAGGGCATCCTTGTCGCGGGTCTGGCTGGCGGCCAGGACGTAGAGGTTTTCCAGGCGCTTGTCCTTGATCAGTGCTTGGGCAAGCGTGGCATCGCTATGGATGACGTTGACGAAATCGTATACGACGCGGCGTTCGCAACCCATGATCAGGTCCAGATTACGTAAGCCGACATCGAAATCGATGATCACGGTCTTGTGACCGCGGAGCGCGAGTCCGGTGCCGATAGCTGCGCTGGTAGTGGTTTTGCCGACGCCACCTTTGCCGGAGGTGACTACGATAATCTTGGCCAAGGAGATTTACCCTAAATTTTGAGATGGCGAAGATCCCTGCCACTGCGACAGGAACGCTCGATTGGTCTTGAAAATTGCAAAAGTATCCGTTAAAGACGAGTGATATTCAACATTTGGCCAGACAGGCTGATTTGGGTCGCTTCACCCCATAACGGTTCCCGGCGCAAATCTTCCGCAACCTTATATTGCCCTGCAATCGATAGCAGCTCAGCCGCAAGTTGCTGGCAGAAGATGCGGGCGCCGGTATCGCCCTTGATGCCGGCCAGTGCGCGGCCACGCAACGGAGCGTAGACGTGGATATTGCCATCGGCGAGCAATTCTGCCCCGGGGCTCACTGCGGCCATGACGATCAGGTCGCCACCCGGAGCATAGACCTGCTGGCCACCACGAACGGGGGTCGTGATGATCCGGGTGGGGCGGTGGACTGGCCCGACAGGGGGTGACTGTTCTCTGGCGCTCGGGTCGATCTGGCGGGTACGGGCGCCTGATGGCGGCAGTACCGGCAGGTCGAGTTTGCTGGCAGCGGCGATATGAGCCCGCTGAGTCGCGCGTATTGCCAGGGGATGCAAGCCATGCCTGCGACACAATGTCATCAGTTGGTCCAAGTCGAGGTCCGACTCGGTTTCCGGCAATTTGTCGAGGGCTACGACGACTGGCGTATTGCTGAAGAACTGTGGGGCCTGTCCGACCTTGGCCGCCAGTTGGGTATCCAGGCTCTTCAGGTCGTTGTGCTCCAGCTCCAGCACGGTGATAGCCAGCATGCTTCCCTTGAGCTGGAACATGGAATCGAGTTCGAGGCGATCAGCTTGGCTCATGTTCTGCCTGTTCCGGTAAATGCCGAGAACTTATAGCGCTGCAAGCTGCAGGACGCAATCTGAAAAGGCAAGTCGGTCGTGCTGACGATGCGAGGCTCGTCATGAATAAAATGGTGATTTTGTTTCGATCGGTAACCCCGGTGGGGGCGTTATCGTTAGAATTCAGCTCTTTGCCGTTTTGAGCGTATTGATGGATCGACCCCGTTTTCGTCTGGCTTTTCTGCATCCCCGCTTCTGGCTGTTGTGGTTCGGTATAGGTTTGCTCTGGTTGGTGATCCAGTTGCCCTATCGGGTGCTGCTGGTATTGGGTCGCTGGCTTGGTCGGTTGATGTATCGGGTGATTAAATCACGTCGGCACATCGTTATGCGCAACCTGGCGCTCTGTTTCCCTGAATGGTCGGCGAATGAGCGCGAACGTCTGGCGCAGGAAAACTTCGCATCCATGGGAATTGCCTTTTTCGAGATGGCAATCAGTTGGTGGTGGCCAAAACAGCGTCTGTCCCGGCTTGCCCATGTGCAAGGATTGGAACATCTGCGACAAGCCCAGGCCGAAGGGCAGGGCGTGATTCTCCTGGCCCTGCATTTCACTACGCTGGAAATCGGCGCGGCATTGCTTGGCCATTGGCATACCATCGATGGCATGTATCGCGAGCACAAGAATCCGGTGTTCGACTACATCCAGCGCCGTGGCCGGGAACGCCACAACTCGGATGCCACGGCCATCGAACGCGAGGATGTCCGTACGATGCTCAAGGTTTTGCGTGCCGGTCGGGCGATCTGGTATGCCCCGGATCAGGACTACGGCCGTCGGCAGAGTCTGTTCGTGCCGTTTTTCGGGGTGCCGGCTGCAACCATTACCGCCACCACCAAATTTGCCTTGTTGGGCAAGGCCCGGGTCATTCCCTTCACTCAGGAGCGGTTGGCAGATGGTTCGGGATATCGGTTGGTCCTGCATCCTCCGTTGGAGGATTTTCCCGGCGAGACCGAAGTGGCCGATTGCCGACGTATAAACCAATGGACCGAGCAGATAGTGCTTCGATACCCCGAGCAATATCTCTGGGCTCACCGCCGTTTCAAGACACGTCCCGAAGGGGAGCCGAGCCTGTATGGGCATCAGGAACAGGTATGAGTTGTCATGCCTGTTGCCCGATATCTGTTCAGTCTTCAGCTTGCAGCTCCCGGGCCCGGGTATAGATATAGCGAATCTTCTCGTATTCGAACGGTGAATTGAGCTGCCCGTAGCGGAATTCGACGCTGTGCCGCAAATCCACCAGGCGCAGGGCGGTCAAGGCCGGGTACTTGTTGCTGGCCCGGTGATAACCGAGGAAGTTCACTTCGGTTTCCAGGCCGTAGTTCAGTACCAGACCGGTCGTATCCCGCAGGTTGGAAGGGCCAAGCATCGGCAAGATCAGGTAGGGGCCGGGAGGCGTGCCGTAATAGGCCAGCGTTTGGCCGAAATCCTCGACCTGGCGCGGCAGGCCCATGCGAGTCGCCGGGTCCCACAGACCGCCGATCCCGAATACGGTATTGAACAGCAGCCGGGCGGTAATCTGCATACTGCGCTCGATCTTGAGCTGCAACAGGCTGTTGGCCAGGTTGGCGACGTCGCCGAAGTTATTGAAGAAGTTGGTTACGCCGGTGCGCACGAAGCGCGGTGTGACATAGCGATAACCACGGACCACCGGTAACAGCACCCATTGGTCGAGACGATAATTGAAGTGGTACATGCGCCGGTTGAACGGCTCGTAGGGATCGTAGATATCCAGTGCATCAAAGGTGGACCTTTCGAATATGCGCTGGTCGAGTCCGGGATTGAATTCGAGACGGCTCAACGGATAGGCGAAGCCGTCCTCGTCCGCTTCACGTGGCGCCGCCTGGATGCCTATGGCGCCCAGCAGCAACAGGACCGGCAGGAACAGGCTACCTCGGCGTCGCCCGGTGGAGCCTGGGGATGAAAGATAACGAGGCCTAATCACGCAGAAACTCCAGCATATTCTCGACGTTGACCCGGTAGGCAAGGTTGCCGCAATGGCCTCCGTATGGATACAGCGTCAGTCTGTCGCCCAGGGTGCGCCGCAGAAAACCGATGTCTCCCGGCCCCAGGATCATGTCGTCGGCATTGTGCATTACCGCGATCTTGGAGGTCTGGCGCAGGTAATCTTCGACCGCGTAGAGGCTGATCTCGTCGATCATCTGGGTAAGGCTGCCGCCGCCGTAGCGTTCACGCCACAGGGGAATGACCTGTTCCGTGACGTAGCAGTCGAAATTGCACAGCAGGGCCTTCTTGAAGAAAGGTTCGAGGCGCGTACCGTTGTCGATGGGGTATCCGGGGGGCGTGATCAGGCCACGACGGTTGATCAGGTCCGAGGTGAAGGCGATGTCCGCCACGGTCAGTCGGAAGACCGAGCCGATCAGCATGGCCATTTGTTCGTTGCTGAGTTTGAAGGACGATTGCTGAAAGTCGTATAGCAGAGCCTCGTCGAGGTTGATGTAGCCTCGGTAGCGGAAATATTGGCTCAGTTTTTCCAGAATCAGCTCATAGAAGTTGGCATTGCCGGCGATGTTTTCGAGGCGTACCTGCACCAGGCGATCCAGGTTGCGGATCGAGGTATTCATATTCACCGGTGGGTTGAGCATCAGCACCCGCCTGAAGTTGAAGCCATGTCGCTGGTCGTCGAGTTGGCTGACGAATGCGGCGTGCAGCGCGCCGAGGCTGTAGCCGACCAGGTAATAGCCGGTTACCGGCAAATCCTTCTGTTGAGCGCGTACGGCCAGCATGACGCGATACAGATCCTGCGCATCTTCCGCACTCAGGCCGGGGGTCGCCAGGCGTGAGGCGGCGGCCATGAAGTCATAGCTGCTGGGTGACGACAGTTGAACGACGTGGTAACCCGCCGCGTAGAAAACCCTCTTCAGTGATTCCGTCTGGCTGCTGGCGTAGTCGGCACCGGTGCCGGAAATGATGAAGATCAGCGGCGCCGGACCGCTCTGGCGTGCCACGCGGTAATGCAGGCTTTTTACCGCCCAGAAATTATCCGGCAGCGTGAATTCGCGCTCGGGCCGCAGGCGCAGGCTGAAGTCCTGCTGGTCGATATCCTGGTCGGCGGACATCGGTCCGCGCAATTGCAGCGGCGTGGTAGCAATGGTGGATTCAAAAGGATTGGTCAGCGGATAGCCGTAACTTGCCGGATCTATGTCTTTGGCCAGCAGCTGCGAACTGAGGGCGATGGTAACGAACATGCAAAGCAAGCGGAACATGACAAGTTCCTTGTGTGGTGAACAGCGAACCGGTTATGTGACAGCCATGGTATAGGCAAGTGCCTGCGACGTGTCATCGATCATCTATCCGCTCGGTGATAGAAAATGTAGACGCAGACCGTATTACCCGACGCGCATGGTCTCAGACGCAGCATATCCAGTCATGGCAGTACTTTAATACCTTGGTCGCGACTAATACTTTCGTCCATTGGTTTAACTGTCTTGCAGGCATAGAGTGAAATTCCCCTCTCTGCCATAGTTGGGATAAATAAGAAAATGCACGAGAACATCTACCAAAGGATTCAAGAGAATCCGCGTTTCAAGGAGCTGGTTGCCAAGCGCGGGCGTTTTGCCTGGCTGCTGTCAGCCGTGATTCTTGCGGCCTACTTTGCTTTCATTCTCCTGATCGCCTTCAACCCCGGATTGCTTGGAATCCCGCTCAGAGAAGGTTCCGCAACCACTTGGGGTATTCCGCTGGGCGTCGGCATCATCATCCTTTCCTTCGTTCTGACAGGGGTGTATGTGCAGCGTGCCAATGGTGAATTCGATCGCATCACTCAGGAAATTCTCAAAGAGGCCCAACAATGATCGCACGCATCCTGTCGGCTGCCGCTCTGCTGGCTGCCTCACCTGTACTGTTTGCGGACGCTATCACAGGCGAAGTGCAAAAGCAGGCGACCAACTATACCGCCATTGTCATGTTCGTGATCTTCATTGCTTTCACCATGGGGATCACCAAGTGGGCAGCTAAACGCAATACCTCTACTTCCGACTACTATACTGCTGGCGGAAGCATCACCGGTTTCCAGAACGGTATGGCGATTGCCGGTGACTTCATGTCCGCGGCTTCCTTCCTGGGGATTTCTGCTCTCGTGTATACCAGCGGCTACGATGGCCTGATCTATTCGATCGGCTTTCTGGTCGGCTGGCCGTTGATCTTGTTCATGATCGCAGAACGTTTGCGTAACCTGGGCAAGTTCACTTTCTCCGACGTAGCCTCCTACCGCCTCGGTCAGACGCAGATCCGCCTGCTTTCAGCCTTTGGCTCTCTGATCGTGGTGGCTTTCTACCTGATCGCCCAGATGGTCGGTGCCGGCAAGCTTATCCAACTGCTGTTCGGTCTCGATTACATGGTCGCAGTGGTATTGGTCGGTGTACTGATGGTGATGTACGTACTCTTCGGTGGCATGCTGGCCACTACCTGGGTGCAGATCATCAAGGCCATCCTGCTGCTGTCCGGTGCTTCCTTCATGGCCTTCATGGTAATGAAGCATGTGGGCTTCGACTTTGGCGAGCTGTTCGCCCAGGCCGTGAGTATCCATTCCAAAGGCATGGCGATCATGAGCCCCGGTGGTCTGGTTTCCGATCCGATCTCTGCAATTTCCCTTGGCCTGGCGCTGATGTTCGGTACTGCTGGCCTGCCACATATCCTGATGCGCTTCTTCACCGTTTCCGATGCAAAGGAAGCTCGCAAGAGTGTGTTCTACGCCACTGGCTTCATCGGTTACTTCTACATCCTGACGTTCATCATCGGTTTCGGCGCGATCCTGCTGGTCAGTACCAACCCGGCCTTCAAGGACGCCGCAGGTGCCGTCGTCGGTGGGACCAACATGGTAGCCATCCACCTGGCCAGCGCCGTTGGCGGCAACCTGTTCCTGGGCTTCATCTCCGCTGTAGCCTTCGCCACTATCCTGGCGGTGGTTGCCGGCTTGACCCTGGCTGGCGCCTCGGCGGTATCCCATGACCTCTATGCTTGTGTCATCAAGCAAGGCAAGGCCAAGGAAGAAGAAGAAATGCGCGTGACCAAGATCACTACGCTGGCTCTTGGCGTCGTGGCGATCCTGCTGGGCGTTATCTTCGAGAAACAAAACATCGCCTTCATGGTGGGTCTGGCCTTCTCCATCGCGGCCAGCTGTAACTTCCCGGTACTGCTGCTCTCCATGTACTGGAAAGACCTGACCACACGTGGTGCGCTGTTTGGTGGCGCGCTGGGCCTGATCGTCGCCCTGGTGCTGACTATCCTCAGCCCGACGGTATGGGTCGATGTTCTGGGTAATGCCCAGGCGATCTTCCCCTACAAATACCCGGCGTTGTTCTCCATGATCGCGGCCTTTGCCGGTATCTGGATCTTCTCCATCACCGACAAATCCAAATCGGCTGCAGCAGAGCGTGAGCTTTTCCTACCGCAGTTCATCCGTTCCCAGACCGGCCTTGGTGCCACTGGTGCGGTTGCACACTGATCGTTAGTCGGCAAGGTAAAAAGGCAGCCTCCGGGCTGCCTTTTTCGTTTGTTTCGAATGGGTATCCCGAACGCTCAAGCCTCCAGCCATTCCTTGGGGACATCTCGCTTGAGTGCCAGCTGGCATTGCTGGCTGTCGCTGTCGAAGATGATCACGGCTTCTCCGTTTTGCAGGGCCTGGCGGACCCGTTGCACGCGGATGTCGAGTGGGGTCTCGTCGCCGTTGTCGGTTCCATCGCGCGTGACGAAGTCTTCGATAAGACGAGCCAGCGTATCGGCTTCGAGCAGTTCGTGTGGAATCAGCATGGTTATGGCTTGGGTCTTTTTCGATTGATGCCGAGCAGCGTATCGACCGGCGGTACGCGCGTATCGTTTTCCATCTGCGCTTCGTGCTCGATCTGATGGCTGAAGCGTTCGAGCGAAGAACGTTCTGCATGGGCGTCGCTGGCGAATACCGGAGGGCTCAGCAGATAGGCGCAGAGCAATCGGCTGAGCGCGGCGAGGCTGTCGATATGGGTACGCTCGTAACCATGGGTTGCATCGCAACCGAAGGCCAGCAAAGCCGTCCGGATGTCGTGGCCAGCGGTGACTGCCGATTGGGCGTCGCTGTGGTAGTAGCGGAACAGATCGCGGCGCGCCGAAATATCGTGCTGGCTGGCCAGCTTGAGTAGATGGCGAGTCAGATGATAGTCGTAGGGACCACCGGAATCCTGCACGGCGATGCTGACGGCGTGCTCGCTGGATTGCTGTCCCTTGGCCGCCGGGGCGATATCGATGCCAACGAACTCACTGACATCCCAGGGCAGCGCCGCAGCTGCACCCGAGCCGGTTTCCTCGGTAATGGTAAAGAGCGGATGACAATCGATAGGAGGTTCCAGGCCGCTGTCCAGCACGGCCTTGAGGGCGGCCAGGACGGCCGCGACGCCGGCCTTGTCGTCCAAGTGGCGGGCGCTGATATAGCCGTTCTCGGTGAATTCGGGCTGTGGGTCGAAAGCCACGAAATCGCCGACATTGATGCCCAGTGCGGAGGTTTCCTGGCGGCTGGAGGTGAAGGCATCGAGGCGCAGTTCGACATGATCCCAGCTGACGGGCATCTCATCCACAGCGGTATTGAAGGCGTGTCCCGAGGCCAGCAGCGGCAACACGCTACCGCGAATCACACCGGAGTCGGTGAATACGCTGACCCGGCTGCCTTCGGCGAAACGGCTCGACCAGCAGCCTACCGGAGCCAGGCCGAGGCGACCGTTATCGTGGATTTCGCGAACCAGGGCGCCGATGGTATCCAGGTGGGCCGAAATGGCCCGGTCGGGGCTGTAGCGACGGCCCTTGAGCGTGGCGCGGATGGTGCCGCGCCGGGTCAGTTCGAAGGGGATACCCAGCTCGGTCAGGCGCTCGGCGACATAGCGCACAATGGTATCGGTAAAGCCGGTAGGACTGGGGATGGCGAGCATCTCCAGCAGGACACGCTGCAGGTAATTGAGATCGGGTTCGGGGAGTTTCGCGAGCATGCAGACTCCAGAGCATCAGGGCGAAAGTCCGCGAAGAGGGCGGACATTGAAGTAACAAGGCGGCTGGCGGGACACGCATGTCCCGCAGTAACGCAGCGTATCAGGCTGGATTCTTGCTGAGCGGGAACAAGAGGTCGATGAAGCGTTCCGCGGTTGGTTGTGGCTCGTGATTGGCCAGACCCACGCGCTCGTTGGCTTCAATGAAAACATGCTCGGGCTGGTCGGCAGCCGTTACCAGCAGATCCAGACCGACAACCGGGATATCCAGGGCGCGTGCTGCGCGTACGGCAGCTTCCACCAGGGTCGGGTGCAGGCGATCGGTTACATCTTCCAGTATGCCACCGGTGTGCAGGTTGGCCGTCCGTCGCACGGCCAGGCGCTGACCTTCGGGCAAGACGCTAGTGTAGTCGAAGCCGGCATTGTGCAGGCAGCGCAAGGTTTCTCCATCGGTCGGAATGCGGCTTTCGCCGCCGGTCGCGGCAGCGCGGCGGCGGCTCTGGGTTTCGATCAGCTCGCCGATGGTATGGCTGCCGTCACCGATGACGGCAGCCGGATGGCGGATGGCGGCGGCGACTACCGTGAAGCCAATCATCACGATGCGCAGATCGAGCCCTTGGTGAAAGCTTTCCAGCAGGACCCGGCCATCGAACTGGCGCGCCTGCTGAATGGCCTGCTCCACTTCGCTCGCCTCACGCAAATCGACGGCTACGCCCTGGCCTTGCTCGCCATCGACGGGCTTGACCACGATGCTGCCATGTTCGGCCAGAAAGGCTGCATTATCGGCCTCTGTTGCCGCCAGTTGCTGGGCCGGCAATTGCAGGCCGGCCCGGGCGAGGCAGCGATGAGTCAGGCGTTTGTCCTGGCACAAGGTCATGCTGACGGCCGTCGTGAGATCGGACAGTGATTCACGGCAGCGCACCCGGCGTCCGCCATGGGTCAGGGTGAACAAGCCGGCTTCGCCATCCTCGACACTAACTTCGATGCCCCGGCGGCGGGCTTCGTCGACGATGATCCGGGCATAGGGATTGAGTACCGCATCCGGGCCGGGGCCGAGGAACAGCGCCTGGTTGATGCTGTTCTTGCGCTTGACGGTAAAGGTTTGCAGATCACGAAAACCCAGCTTGGCGTAGAGCGCCTTGGCCTGCAGGTTGTCATGCAGGACGGAAAGATCAAGGTAGGCGAGCCCGCGGCTCATGTAGTGCTCGATTAGATGTCGCACCAGTGCTTCGCCGACACCAGGCCGCTGGCAGCTGGGGGATACCGCCAGGCACCACAGACTCGAACCATGTTCCGGGTCGTTGAACGCCTTGCGATGGTCCAGGCCCATGACGCTACCGATGATCTGTTCGGAACTTTCGTCCTCGGCCAGCCAAAATACCGGCCCGCCTTCTTGATGCGGCGTGCAGAGCGTCGGGTCTACCGGCAGCATATGGCGCGACTGGTACAGGCAGTTGATGGCGTTCCAGTCCGACTCGCTCTGTGCGCGGCGCACGATGAAGCCGCGAAAGCTGCGGTGAGCCTGGCGATAGTCGGAAAACCACAGGCGCAGCGTATCGGATGGATCGAGGAAGAGTTGCTGCGGAGCCTGCGCCAGTACCTGCTGCGGTGCTGCCACATACAGGGCGATATCGCGCTCGCCGGGTTGTTCGGCCAGTAGATCAGTGGCCAAACTGGCCGGGTCGGGATATGTATGCCCGACCAGGATACGACCCCAGCCGCAGTGCACCCTTACCGGTGAACCGGAATGATCCTGGCCGTCCTCGGCAAGACGAGCCTGCAGGCGTTCATAACTGGGCGTCTGCCCGCGTAACAGGCGTTGGCCATAGGCTGGCGACTTCTGCATGGTGTTCTCCTAGAGGCCTTGTTCGCTTAGCCAGAGATTGAGTGCGGCCAATTGCCAGAGCTTGGAACCTCGCAGCGGGGTCAACTGGTCTTGCGGGTCGCAAAGCAGCCGGTCGAGCATTTGCGGGTTGTACAGGCCGCGATCCTGGCTCGAATCGGTCAGTAGCTGCTTGATCCATTCCAGCGTCTCACCCTGTAGATGCTTGAGGCCCGGCACCGGGAAATAGCCCTTCGGTCGGTCGATGACTTCAGCCGGAATGACCTGGCGTGCGGCTTCCTTGAGCACGTACTTGCCATCGCCGGGCAACTTGAAATGGGCTGGAATACGCGCCGACAGTTCGGCGACGCGGTAGTCGAGGAACGGGGTGCGCGCTTCCAGGCTCCAGGCCATGGTCATGTTGTCCACGCGCTTGACCGGATCGTCCACCAGCATCACCGTGCTATCCAGGCGCAATGCCTTATCTACGGCGGCAGTGGCGCCAGGCTCGGCGAAATGCCGGCGCACGAAGTCGCCGGAGAAATCACCACGAATCCATTGTTCCTGGACGGTCGCGGCATATTCCTCGTAGGTGCGATCACGAAAGGCGGCCAGGTAGGCGCCGACGGGATCGTCGGCACCGTCCACTTTCGGGTACCAGTGATAACCGGCAAAGAGTTCATCGGCACCCTGGCCGCTCTGCACCACCTTGCAGTGTTTGGCGACTTCCCGCGACAGCAGATAGAAGGCGATGCAGTCGTGACTGACCATCGGCTCGCTCATGGCCCGGAACGCGGCTGGCAGCTGTTGAAGGATTTCGCTTTCCTGGATGCGCAGTTGGTGGTGGCGGGTTCCATAGTGACGGGCGATCAGGTCCGAATAATGAAATTCATCGCCACGCTCGCCCCCTGCATCCTGGAAGCCGATGGAAAAAGTCAGCAGATTGTCTGCGGCACCGGCTTCGCGCAACAGGCCGACCAACAGGCTGGAATCAACCCCACCGGACAGCAGCACACCGACATCCACGGCCGCCCGCTGGCGGATCGCCACGGCTTCGCGCAGGGTCTGCAAGGTGCGCTCCTGCCAGTCTTCGAAGCGGTAATTCTGTTCTTCTTCACGGGCACCGTAGGTCAATTGCCACCAGCGCTGCTGGGTATGCGTACCCTGGCTGTCGCAACGCATCCAGGTGGCCGGAGGCAATTTTTCTATGCCGGCGATCAGTGTATCCGGGGCCGGTACTACCGCATGAAAGCTCATGTAATGGTTGAGTGCGACCGGGTTCAGTTCGTTCCGGATGTCACCGCCTTGCAGTAGCGCCGGCAGGGTAGAGGCAAAGCGCAGGCGTCGGTCGGTGCGCGACAGATACAGCGGTTTGACGCCGAGACGGTCGCGGGCAATGAACAACTGCTGGGTATCACGCTCCCAGATAGCGAAGGCGAACATGCCGTTCAGACGTGGCAACATGGCCTCGCGCCAGGCATGGTAGGCCTTGAGCAGCACTTCGGTATCGCCGTCGGAGAAGAAGCGGTAACCCAGGCCTTCCAGCTCCGTGCGCAATTCGGGGTAGTTATAGATGGCGCCGTTGAACACCATCGACAGACCGAGGCTCGAATCGACCATGGGTTGGCCGGAGGCCTCGTCCAGATCCATGATTTTCAGCCGCCGATGGCCGAGAGCGATGGGGCCCTGACTATGGAAACCGCAGGCGTCTGGGCCACGGGCCGTCATATGGTGGGTAATGCGTTCAACCGCTGCCAGGCTGGCCGGTTGACTATCGAAACGTAGCTCTCCTGCTATACCGCACATGATTACTTACCGGATAACGAATGCATGGGTGTGACTGACAGTCGCAAGGATGAGTTCAGCTTTTTCTGATCGGCGAAGCCGCGCGCAGTAAAAAAAGGCTGCTCATCTCGGGACCTGTCAGCCCATATTCCTTCGATTGCGTTACCGGATAAGGACAGTCTCCAGGTAATGGTCATGCATTCGCTGAAGATTGGCCCTGGCGGTCGTTACCGCGAATGATCCGGCGCAGCAGGAAACGATTTGGATGGCAGGCTTCGGCGACGCTGCGTGGCACGGGTAGCGGCTCGTTTTCCAGCCAGGCGGCCAGGAGTTCGCCAGCCAGCGGGGCGCTGATCAATCCGCGCGAGCCGTGGCCAGTGTTGACGTAGAGGCCGTCGAGCCAAGGGCAGGGGCTGTCCGGGCGCAGGCGGGCATCCTTGCGCAGCGGCGCATAAATCGTGGCAAAAGCTGCGGCGTCGGCCAGCGGGCCGACCAGCGGCAGGTAGTCGGGGCTGGTACAGCGGAAAGCGGCACGGCCGGCAAGTTCGTCCGGCTGCAATTGCCCGGCATCGAAACGTTGATAGAGATCGCTGGAAATCGCTGCCAGCATGTCCAGGTTGTCACCATGTTCGGTGGCGCTGGGCTCCAGGTTTTCAGCATGGAACGCAAAGCTGGCACCGAGCGTGTGTTCATCCCCGCGTGCGGGCGCGACGTAACCTTGCGCACAGACCACCGTGGCGAGTGTACGGCTCGTGGCCGTTGCCGGCAGACGGCTGATCTGACCACGGATGCGCTTCAACGGCAGCCAGGCGCTTTGTGCAAAAGTCAGCGTATCGCCGGCTCCAGCCAGCACCACGACCGGCGCTTCGGCCAGCAGGGTGCCACCGTTCAGGACCTGCCAGCCATCGGCGTTGCGCTGCAGTTCGAGCGCCTGGTGATGGCGCAACAGTTCTATCCCGGGCCGAGTGGCGAGCCAGCGGCACAGGGCCGGGGGATGCAGCCAGCCGGCTTCGGGAAAGAACAGACCGCCGGCGGGCAAGGCGATACCTGCCAAGTGCTCTGCCTGTTGCTGTTCAAGAACATGCAGCAGTGTCGGCGTGAAGGCCTTGGCCAGTTGCTGTTGGCGTTTGGCCTCCCTGGCATCGAAAGCCACTTGCAGCACACCGCAGGCTGACCAGTCCTGGCCTTCCGGCAAATGCCGCAACAGGCGTCGGGTATGTCCGAAGCCGCTCACCACCAATTGCGATAGAGCGGTGCCGTGCGCCGAGAGTTTGAGATAGAGCACGCCTTGCGGGTTGCCCGAGCCTTCCTGGGCCACTTCGCCATGCCGTTCCAGCAGGCGCACCTGCCAACCACGTGCGGCCAGGCTCGCCGCCGTGGCACAACCGGCCAGCCCGGCACCGATCACTACGGCTTCGCGCTTGCCGGGACGAAAGCCTGGGTGGGCATACCAAGGGCTGTCTGTGGTCGAGGGCTTGCCAATGAACTGGCCGCGCAGGATTTCCCGCTTGCGCCCATAGCCAGGCACACGTTGCATCTCGAACCCCGCATCGATCAAGCCGCGGCGGACGAAGCCGGCACTGGTGAAGGTGCCTAGCGTTGCCCCGGGAGCGGAGAGCCGGGCCACTTCACCGAATAACTCCGGCGTCCACATCTGAGGATTCTTCGCCGGGGCGAAACCGTCGAGGAACCAGGCGTCGATCCGCGCATCGAGCTGCGGCAGCAGTTCCAGTGCATCGCCCACCAGTAGGGTAAGCAGCACCCGGCCGTTGGCGAAAACCAGGCGCTGGAAACCCGGGTGGAGTGCCACGTACTGTTCCAGCAATTGCCCGGACCAGGGTGCCAGTTCCGGCCATAACGCCAGCGCACGGTGCAGATCGCCTGGTGCCAGTGGGTATTTTTCCACACTGACGAAATGCAACCGGGCAGTGTCGGGGGCGGTTTGCTCAAACAGTTGCCAGGCGCAGAAAAAATTCATTCCAGTGCCGAAACCGGTTTCGCCGATTGTCAGGCATTCGCCCGCTGCCAGGGCGGCAAAGCGCTTGCCCAGGTCGTTGCCGACCAGAAACACATGGCGGGTTTCGCCAAGGCCATCGTCACGCGAGAAATACACGTCGCCGAATTGCCGCGACAGCGGCTGGCCTTGGGCATCCCAGTCGAGTTGGGCATGAATATCGATCATCAGCGCCTCTCTTGGCAGGTGGTTGAAAAACTCCCTGCATTGCCAATACTGCGTTAAAAATGGGCCTGTTAGAGCCGGGCGGTATTGTAGCGATGGCAAAACGTGCGCACTTCTCGGAAATTCCCCCTGTAGGAGATATCGATGTTCGAATCCGCCGAGCTCGGCCAAACCATCGACAAGCAGACCTTTGAAGAACAGGTGCCAGCCCTGCGTGAAGCGCTGCTGCAGGCGCAGTACGAGCTGAAATCCCAGAGCCGCTTTCCGGTGCTGATTCTGATCAATGGCATAGAGGGCGCCGGTAAGGGTGAGACAGTCAAGCTGCTCAACGAATGGATGGACCCACGGATGATCGTCGTGCGCACCTTCGACTGGCCGAGCGACGAGGAGCTGGCACATCCTCCGGCCTGGCGTTACTGGCGGGAATTACCCCCCAAGGGGAAAATCGGCATCTTCTTCGGCAACTGGTACAGCCAGATGCTGCACCGTCGGGTGGATGGCCAGCTTGACGATACCGAGTTGGACCAGTCCATCGATTATGCCCTGGCCATGGAGCAGATGCTCTGCGACGAGGGTGGCCTGATTTTCAAGTTCTGGTTTCATCTCTCCAAGAAGCGGATGAAGGCACGGCTCAAGGAATTGAAGAACGATCCGCTGCACAGTTGGAAAATCAGCCCGCTCGACTGGCAGCAATCGAAAACCTACGACCGCTTCGTGCGTTATGGTGAACGGGTCGTGCAGCGTTCCAGCCGCAATTTCTCGCCCTGGTATGTCATCGAAGGTTCCGATCATCGTTATCGCAGCCTGACCGTGGGACGCATATTGCTCGATGGCCTGCAGGCGGCGCTGAAGGTCAATACCCGACGCCTGCTGCAGCCGCATGCCGCGCCGCTGGTAGACACCTCGAATAATTGCAAGCTGCTGGAGAGTCTGGATCTGAGCCAGGCCATCGATAAGAAAGCCTATGTGGAGCAGTTGACGGCCGAACAGGCGCGCTTATCGATGTTATTGCGGCACAAGCATATGCGTAAGCACGCCCTGGTCGCGGCGTTCGAAGGCAACGACGCCGCCGGCAAGGGCAGTACCATCCGCCGTGTGGCGGCCGCTCTCGATCCGCGCCAGTATCGGATCGTGCCGATCGGTGTGCCGACCGACGAGGAGCTTGCGCAGCCTTATCTCTGGCGCTTTTGGCGTCATGTTCCGGCGCTCGGTCGTTTTACCATCTTCGACCGTTCCTGGTACGGGCGGGTACTGGTGGAACGCGTCGAAGGCTTCGCCGAGCCTGCCGACTGGTTGCGTGCCTATGCGGAAATCAATGATTTCGAGGAGACCCTCACGCGTTCCGGCATCGTGTTGGTGAAGTTCTGGCTGGCCATCGACAAGCAGACCCAGTACGAGCGCTTCAAGGCGCGCGAAAATACGCCATTCAAGCGCTTCAAGATCACCGAGGACGACTGGCGTAATCGCGAGAAGTGGGATCAGTACGTGGATGCAGTAGGGGATATGGTCGACCGTACCAGCACCAGCTTCGCGCCCTGGACGCTGGTCGAGGCGAACGACAAGCACTTTGCCCGGGTGAAGGTGCTGCGCACCATCAACGATGCGCTGGAAAAGGCCTTCGAGAAGGATTGACGCCGCTGGGGACTGGACGACAAGTCGGTTCTCGTCGTCCAGCCTGCAACGTTTTTATCCGGCCTTGCCGGCTTCCAGCATGTCTTCCGGGCGCACCCACTGGTTGAACTGATCGTCGGTCAGGTACTTCAGCTCCAGGGCCGCTTCGCGCAGGGTCTTGTTTTCCTTGTAGGCTTTCTTGGCGATTTCTGCTGCCTTGTCGTAGCCGATATGCGGGTTTAGTGCGGTAACCAGCATCAGGCCACGCTCCAGGTGCTCGGCCATACGATCGGCATCCGGCTCGAGCCCGGCCACGCAGTGGGTGTTGAAGTTGCTGCAACCATCGGCCAGCAGGCGGATGCTTTGCAGCAGGTTGTGGATGATTACCGGTTTGTAGACGTTCAACTGCAATTGACCCTGACTGGCGGCGAAGGTCAGGGCCACATCGTTGCCGAATACCTGGCAGGCCAGCATGGACAGCGCTTCACACTGGGTCGGATTGACCTTGCCCGGCATGATCGAGCTACCCGGCTCGTTGGCTGGCAGGCGCACTTCGGCAAAACCCGCACGCGGGCCGGAGCCGAGCAGGCGCAGGTCGTTGGCCAGTTTCATCAACGTGGTGGCCAGGGTTTTCAGCGCGCCGGAAAGGTTGGCCAGCGGCTCGTGGCCGGTCAGCGCGGCGAACTTGTTCGGCGCCGAAACAAAAGGTAGGCCGGTCAGCGTGGCGATTTCCGCCGCGATCGCTTCGGCGAAGCCCTGTGGGGCGTTGAGCCCGGTGCCGACGGCCGTGCCACCCTGGGCCAGTTCATAAACGAAGGGCAGGGCCTGGCGAATGGCGCGCTCGGCGTAATCGAGTTGGGCAACGAAGGCGGAAAGCTCCTGGCCGAAGGTGATGGGCGTGGCATCCATCATGTGCGTGCGGCCGGTTTTCACCAGGCTGCCGTAACGCGCGGCCTTTTCCGCCAGACCACCGGACAGCTCGGCGATGGCCGGCAGCAGTTTCTCGGTCACTGCACGTGCGGCGGCGATATGCATGGCGGTAGGAAAACAATCGTTGGAGCTTTGCGAGCGGTTGACATGGTCGTTGGGGTGTACCGGGGTCTTGCCGCCGCGCTGGCCGCCGGACAGTTCATTGGCCCGGCCGGCGATCACTTCGTTGGCGTTCATGTTGCTCTGGGTGCCGCTGCCGGTCTGCCAGACCACCAGCGGGAACTGGTCGTCGTGCTTGCCGGCGAGGATCTCGTCAGCCGATTGCTCGATCAGATTGGTGATGTCGGGCGGCAATGCGCCGATGCGGTTGTTGACCCGGGCGGCGGCCTTCTTGATCAGGACCAGTGCGTGGACGACTTCGAGCGGCATGTGCTGGTCGCCGATGACGAAGTTGAGCAGCGAACGTTGCGTCTGGGCTCCCCAGTAGGCTTGCTCGGGGACTTCGATCGGACCAATGCTATCGGTTTCGGTACGTGTCATTGCGGGTTACCTCTCCATGCTGGTTCAGCGTGAGTGGGATGATGGGGTGAGAATGATTGTTATTTGTTTTTTAGTCCAGTCTGAAATGGTGGTGGCCGGGAAAAGGAAATGCCGACGATGTGCTGTATCGTCGTGCTTTCCTTGAGCCATGGGAGTTGCATGGGCAAAATGGCCGGACCTTAAGTGCAGGATCCAATAATGTCTTTCATCCAGAAATTTTCGAGCGTCATGCTGCTGGCTTTGTTCACTTTGCAGGCCGGTGCTGCGGCCCGGGCGGACAACGCGGAGCGGTTGCTCGAACTGACCCATGCCGACCGCCTGGCCGTACCGGTCTATGCTCAGGTCCAGCAGATGTTTGCCCAGCGTTTCGCCGACGCCAAGGCGCCGCAGAGCCGCAAGGCCGTACTGGAGCGTTACCAGGCCAAGGCCAATACTGTCCTGGATCGGGCCATCGGCTGGAACGAGCTCAAGCCGGAGCTGGTGGCGCTCTATAAGAAGGAGTTCACCGAGCAGGAGCTCAAGGGCATGGTCGAATTCTACGAGTCTGCGCTGGGCAGCAAGATGCTGGCGAAACTGCCGGAGCTGAATCGCCGCTCTGCCCAGATGGCGCAGGCCAGCCTGGAGGCTGCGGTTCCCGAGGTAAACAAGCTCCTGGCCGAAATGACCAACGAGCTCGGCAATACCCCGAAAAAATAATCGCTTGATTGGCTTGTAGCCGGAGGCATGTATGTCCAGACAGGAGCAGATCGTTTCGGCGTTGCAGAACCTGCAACCGCTGCATCTCGACGTGTTGAACGAAAGCCACATGCACAAGCATGGTAACGAATCGCACTACAAGGCCATTGTGGTCAGTGAGGAGTTCGCCGGGCTGAGTGCAGTCAAGCGTCACCAAAAGGTGTACGCCGTGCTGGGCGACATGATGGGGCAGTTGCGCGCCCTGGCGTTGCATACTTATACGCCCGGTGAGTGGACCGAGAAGCAAGGGGTGCCAGCTTCTCCCAATTGCGCAGGTGTCGGCCACTGAGGTCGGCTGTCCGGCATCTGGCTTGGCGTCGGAATTGTTCTTCCTGGTATGGCTGGCCGGTACACCACCGGTTGGTGCCTGCCTGTTTATTTATATTGCTGTTTTCTGTCGAATCGCTTGCATGAGGCTTCGCTTTTCCGGCGCGTCTTGCGTTATCACGTGCCCGGACGAAGCAGCCATTGCCGATTGGTTCGTCGTTCCTGGAGTTCCGGTAACGGCAAGGTATCCCGACGCCAAGGCGTCTCAATTTTCGGGAGAATACCCATGGCATCCCGCCTGGTTTATGTAATGGACCCCATGTGTTCCTGGTGCTGGGGGTTCACGCCGGTTCTGCGCGCTCTGTTGGAGCAGACGGAGTCGGCGGGAGTTGATCTGCATCTGGTGGTGGGCGGGCTGCGCAGCGAACGGGACATTCTGGATGCGACCGGGCGCGAGCGGATCTTCGGTTACTGGCAGGCCGTACAGGCCGCCACTGGCCAGGAATTCGATTTCCAGAACGGCTTGCCGGCCGGGTTTGCCTATGATACCGAGCCGGCCTGTCGGGCCCTGGTGGTGGCGCGCGAGACCGATACCGAATCCGCCTGGCCGCTGGCGCAGCTGATCCAGCGCGCCTTTTACTGCGAAGGCCGCGATGTGACGCGTCCGGCGGTACTGGTGGAGCTGGCCGCGCGAGTGGGGCTCGATCCGAAGATCTTTGCCAGGCGCTTCGATGGTAGGCTGATGCGCGAGGCAACCATGGCCGAAATCTCCTGGGCGCAGAACCTGGGTGTAACCGGCTTTCCTACACTGCTGGCTGAACGCAACGGCTTGCTGTCCCTGTTGACCAACGGCTATCAGCCGCTGGAGAAGCTGGCGCCCTTGCTTGGCCGCTGGCTGGAGAACCTGGCTCATGACTGACCAGCTTGGCTGGGCGGAAATCCGGCGACTGGCGCTGCGTCATCGCAAGGCACTGATCTTTGCCAATCTCGTCGCGGTACTGGCCACCCTGTGCAGTGTGCCGATCCCGTTGCTGCTGCCTTTGCTGGTGGACGAGGTATTGCTGCAAAAAAGTGATACTGCGCTACGGGTCATGGATCGGTTTTTGCCACTGACCTGGCAGAGCGCCATCGGCTATATCGGGCTGATGCTGGTGCTTACCCTGCTGCTGCGCTGCGCGGCGCTCTGGTTCAATGTATTGCAGGCGCGCTTGTTTGCGCGCTTGTCCAAGGATGTGGTCTATCGCATTCGCATACGTTTGATCGAGCGACTCAAGCGTATTGCTATCAGCGAGTACGAGAGCCTGGGCAGTGGTACGGTGGCCGCGCATCTGGTCACCGATCTGGATACGCTGGACAAGTTCATCGGCGATACCCTGAGTCGTTTTCTGGTCGCGCTGCTGTCACTACTCGGCACCTCGGCGATCCTGATTTGGATGCACTGGCAACTCGCGCTGTTGATCCTCTTGTTCAATCCGTTGGTGATTTATTCCACGGTGCAACTGGGCAAGCGCGTCAAGCATCTGAAGAGACTGGAAAACGACAGTACCGCGCACTTTACCCAGGCCCTCACCGAAACCCTCGATGCCATCCAGGAAGTTCGTGCCGGTAATCGCCAGGGCTTCTTTCTCGGCCAGCTTGGTCTGCGCGCCCGGGAGGTACGTGATCGCGCGGTGGCTTCCGAGTGGCGTACCGATGCGGCCAGCCGGGCCAGCGGCATGCTGTTCCAGCTCGGTATCGATTTCTTCCGGGCCGCCGCAATGCTCACGGTGTTGTTTTCCGATCTCTCCATCGGCCAGATGCTGGCGGTGTTCAGCTATCTCTGGTTCATGATTAGCCCGGTGGAGCAATTGCTTAACCTGCAATACGCCTTCTACGCAGCCGGTGGGGCGCTGGGGCGGATCAACCAGCTCCTGTCACGCCGCGACGAACCGCAATATGCGGGCACGCAAGATCCGTTCGAGGGCCAACGGACGGTGGGTATCGAAGTTCGCGACCTGTATTTTTCCTACCATGACGAGCCCGTGCTGGAAGGGCTGGATCTGACCATTGCACCGGGAGAAAAGGTTGCCATCGTTGGTACCAGCGGTGGTGGCAAGAGTACGCTGATCCAGCTATTGCTCGGCCTGTACCAGGCCAGTGCGGGGGAAATCCGTTTCGGCGGTGTGCCCTTGCAGGATATCGGCCTGGAAACCCTGCGCGATCATGTGGCCGTGGTGTTGCAGCATCCGGCATTGTTCAACAATACGGTTCGCGCCAACCTTACCCTGGGCCGCGAGCGTAGCGACGACGAGTGCTGGCGAGCGTTGGAAACCGCTCAGTTGGCGGAGACCATTCGCCAGTTGCCGAACGGGCTGGACAGCGTGGTTGGGCGCTCCGGCGTGCGCCTTTCCGGTGGCCAGCGGCAACGCCTGGCGGTGGCCCGGATGGTCTTGGCTGAACCCAAGGTGGTTATCCTCGATGAGGCGACCTCGGCCCTCGACGCGGCTACCGAGCATAGCCTGCACCGGGCGCTCGACCGTTTTCTCGAAGGTCGTACAACCCTGATCATCGCCCACCGCCTGTCCGCCGTGAAACAGGCCGACCGCGTACTGGTATTCGATGGCGGTTGCATCGTCGAGCAAGGCGAGCATCGGCAGCTGATCGCCGGTGGCGGGGTATATGCCAGCCTCTACGGCCATTTGCAGCATTGATTGGTGAAGAAGCAGAAACTCGAGGGAACCCTGCGAAAACCGAGATTTTCGCAGGGTAAATGAAAAGCCGGTGGGTTTTACAATAGAGGGATGGTGTAACTGATGATCAAACGGTCTTCGTTTATATCAACGCCATTGCCATTGTTTCGCAGGATTCCGTTACGCCATAGCAGGCCGAGATTTTTGAGCGGGCCTGTTTGAATGACGTAGCCAAGGTCCATGTCGCGTGCCCATTCCCGGCCGTTGGAGCCATCGGCCCGTCTAAAGTTGTCCCCTCTGGCGTAGCGGGTCATGAAGGTCAGACCGGGAATACCGACGGCGGCGAAGTTGTAGTCATAACGAAGTTGCCATGATCTTTCATTCGGGCTGGTGAAGTCGGTGGTCAGGAAATAGTTGGGCACATAGGGGTCGCTACCGGCGATAAAGGGGAATCCGGTAGCGCCGGTCAGCTTCTGATAAGCCAGGCCGAAAGCATGTCCTTGGAGGCGATAGGTGAACATGGCGCTCATGGTCCGGTTATCCACGTTGCTGTCACCATCGTCGCTGGAGCGAGAGAAGCGCAGGTCTGTCTTGACGGACTGGCCTTCGGTGATCGGCAATGTATGCGTCAAGGTAAAGAAATGCTGGTGGTAATTGTCATCCAGATTGGCGTAGTTGTAGCCGGTGGTCAGGTTCTTGGTCCATTGATAGGTCATACCGGCAAAATCGAACTTGTCGGTTTCCTTCAGTCCAGTCATGCCCCGGTTGGTTGACGTTATCTTTTCACTGGCGCTCCAGTTCCGTTGGCTGTTACGCGTCAGGCGCCCGATGTTCAGGGTCAGACCCTCTATTTCCTCTGAGGTCAGCTGGGTGCCGCGGAAGATCTGGGTCAGCAGTCGCAGGTCGTGGGTCATGACGGTCGGTATTCGGGGAGTCAAAGTGCCATAGCGCAGGACTGAGTTGGAGAAGCGCATCTTGAAGGTCGGGCCGATCTTGCCGTAGTCGCTGGGAACATCGCCATCATTGTGCACATTGAGCAGGCCAACGCCGGCCCGGCCCCGACCGGTATCGAGCTTGACGCCCAGCAGGCCGATGACATCCAACCCGAATCCTACTGTGCCTTCGGTAAAGCCGGACTCGTAGCGCAGCTTGAAACCTTGGGCCCACTCTTCCGTATAGGACTGAGCTGCAGTGTCTTGACGAAAGTCGCGATTGAAGTAGAAGTTTCGAAGCTCAAGGGTTGCCTTGCTGTCTTCGAAGAAGTCGGCGAAAGAAGGGGTGGGAACGAAAAAAGGTGTACTCAGGCCTGCTAGAAGCAAGCCTCGAGTAATAGAAATTTCGAGCATTTTATACTCCTTATTATTAGATAAATGCTCTGCTGCGAGTTATTACGTCTCGCTGGCTGCAATAAAATTGCAGGTAATTTAAAGATCTAGATTAATATTGAAAATTCCCAGCATGGTCTGAGTTGAACTTGCCTTTATACTGGTTCTATAATGGCTAATATCCAGTACATTGTAATAAGATGTTAATTAACCGTTGCAGCCATCTCCCATGACCATGTATTCCAGAGTATGCCGCTCGCCTGTCGAGTCCTCGTATACCATCCATTTGGGGCCAGGATGACAGGCACTGGGGGTCTCGGAAACGGAAATGACACGTTTGATGTCCAGTTTCATGCCGTATTTGTAGCGCTTGAGGTTTACATGCTCTTCGAATTCATCTTCCGCTATTGGTGTAGATGCAAATACAAAAGCAGGGAGACAGGTGAATATAGCTATAAATATTGCTTTCCTCATGAATACCTCCAAAAGTAAAAACCTTAGATATATTGTGATTGTTCTGGCATTCCCAGGATGAATGGTTGTTGTCTTTTAATGGCGGGATTGATTCTAAGGTAATGTGGTTTTGTTTTTAATGGTTCGGTGGCGATCAATATGTAACATTTGTTTCTTTTGATTGTTGTAAGTAAGTTAAAGAAACAATTTATTGGTTGTCACGATAGTGTTTATAAGTTTTTCGGTAATTTATTTGTATGTGAATGTTTATATGTAGTGCAGCTCGATAAGGTGAACTACGAATGATCCCTGTCCTATCTTATATGAAGTAGCATTATGTAATGGTCTACTGAAAACCTGCCAACGCCGCGCGGGGAGAAATCGGTGAACCGGCAAGTATCTTTATTCGATCACAATGTTTCTGCCTTCAATGATGCAGGTCGGCTGCCCATTCGGTCAGTGGCAATGATTGGTCCTGATTCCAGATTCGTGTCCAGAGCAGCTTCAATCGGAGTGGATCGACGTGTCCAAAGGGCAGGCGTTCGGAGTGTGGGATGAGCTGCCAGTATTCATTGTGGCGATCTGCCAGAGGAAACCGGAAGGGATGGAAGCCGGTCATGCCCAGGCGCAGGTCGGTGACCACCAGTTGGCCCTTGATCTCGTCGTAGCGCAGCAGATCACTGGTGAACCAGCGCAGCTGCGCATGTTGCGGCGAGTCTGCCAGCGCAGCGGCCAGTTGGGTACCTCGGGGAAGGCGCACTGATTGTGGCGGACTGTTGTCGAACCAGCCGATCAGGGCTTCGTGATAATCGTCGCCATCCACCAATACCACGCGCCACAGCAGGCTGTTGAAGGGCGTGGGCGTACTGAAGACCGCCTGGGGGTGGAGGTCGTGGCTGGCCAGCATCTGTTCGACCCGTTGTTCGACCATGAACTTGCCGACGACGGTAAAGGCTAGATACAGGCTGGAGAGCATCAGCGCTACGCTATATAGATGCTGGCGCTGACCCTTGATCAGCCCGATGACCAGCACCGCCAGCAGGGGCAGAGTATAGAGCGGGTCGACGATGAAGAGGGTAGACCAGGCCACTGGCGTCCTGTGCAGTGGCCACAGTAGCTGGGTGCCATAGCCGGTGAAGGCATCCAGCAGGATGTGGGTGACCAGTACCAGCCACAGAGTGGCGAACAGGCGCCAGGCCGAGTAGTCGGGGTGGGGGCGGAAGCGGCGGACCAACCAGGCCAGTACGGCGGCCGCGCCGCTGGTGACCAGCAGTGAGTGACTGAAGCTGCGGTGCAGGGTCATGTTCGCCACCGCGTCGCCGTAATCGATCAATACATCCAGGTCCGGCAGGGTGCCGAGCAGGGCGCCGTAGAGCAGAGCCTTGCGCCCTTGCCAGCGACCGAGCAGTGCACCTTGCACGCAGGCGCCCAGTGCCGCCTGGGTAATCGAATCCATGCTTTGCCTCGCAGAGCCGGCTGTTTGCAGCAGGATGCTGCAAAAACAGCCAGAGAGGCTCAGGCCACCGCTTGCCCAGACAGGCGG
Source organism: Azomonas macrocytogenes (assembly GCF_014191985.1). Lineage (GTDB taxonomy): Bacteria > Pseudomonadota > Gammaproteobacteria > Pseudomonadales > Pseudomonadaceae > Azomonas > Azomonas macrocytogenes. The sequence goes on along the minus strand of NZ_JACHXI010000012.1, from coordinate 74,313 downwards.
CTCTCGGGTTGGGGGCTTTCCAGGGCTGCGAGGAATTCATCGCCCCAACGCCGGATGTCGTTGTAGCTGACAATATCGAAGAGCTCGCGCAGTCGCGTCCGCGCTTCCTGCTTGTGCATGTTCAGCGCCAGGTAGCAGGTTTGGGCGAGGTCGGCCGTGTCGTGCGGATTGGTCAGTAGTGCGCCTTTCAATTCGGCGGCTGCACCGGCGAATTCGGAAAGCACCAGCACACCGCTGCCATCGATCAGGCCCTGGGTCGCCACGAATTCCTTGGCCACCAGGTTCAGTCCGTCGCGCAGCGGCGTGATCCACATGACATCGGCCATGGCATACCAGCCGACCACTTCCTCGAACGGCAGGCTACGGAAGAAGAACTGCACCGGTGTCCAGCCGATCTTGGCAAAGCGTCCGTTGATGCGGCCGACCGCTTGTTCGATCTGCGCCTGCAGTTCGTCATAGATGGTCATCTCCTTGGCGGCCGGCACGCAGATGGTGGCCAGGGTAACCTTGCCGAGCAGATCGGGATTGGTTTCCAGTAGTTTTTCGTAGGCCACCAGCTTTTCCAGCACGCCTTTGGTGTAATCCAGCCGTTCGACCGCAAGGATCAAGCGTACGGAGCCCAGTTCTTTGCGCAGGCGCTGCATCTGTTCCTGAACCTCGTTTTTGGCCAGGGAGGTGCGTACCCGATCGATATCGAGCCCGACCGGATGGGCACCAAGCCGGACCGTACGCATGCCGGTATCCAGGGCAGTGGTCATGGTTTCCAGGCCGACCGCACAGGCATAGGTGACGAAACGGGGCGCGCAATTCTGTCGTTCCAGGGTTTGCAGCGGGAAAACGCCACGCGCGACATCAACGAAATTCTCGACCTGGCGAGGAATATGGAAACCGATGTAGTCGCACTGCAACAGGCTGCCGACGATCTGGCGGCGCCAGGGCACTACGTTGAACACATCCGCCGACGGGAAGTAGGTGTGATGGAAAAAGGCGATCTTCAGGTCAGGGCGCAGCTCGCGCAGATAGGCCGGGACCATCCACAGGTTGTAATCGTGCAGCCAGACGGTGGCGCCTTCGGCTGCTTCCTGGGCGGTACGCAGGGCGAAGTCGCGGTTCACTTTCAGGTACACCTGCCAGTCGTCTTCGTTGAAGATGGCGCGTTCCCAGAATGTATGCAGGGTTGGCCAGAAGGCTTCCTTGGAAAAGCGCTTGTAGAAGATATCGACTTCTTCTTTGGTCAACGGTATGCGGGCGGCAGTCAAGCGCTTGTAGTGTTCGGGATCGACCGCTGTGTGCGTGTCGAACTTCTCGCCTTCCTCGTGCTCGGCCCAGGCGACCCAGGAGCCTTTGCGGCCATCGGCGAAGAAGCTCAGCAGAGTCGGAATGATACCGTTGGGCGAGCGAGGGCGGCGGCGCTGCAACTGGCCGTTCACCCGATGTTCCTCATAGGGTAGGCGATGGTAGACGATGACCAGCTCGGCTTGTCCCGGCTCGGTGGCTTTGCGTGTCTCCGCAGCGAAGCCCTGGCCACCCAGGAAGCCGAAATGCGAGAAGGCCTGGATGATGCCGCCACAACCGGGGCTGTCGGAGTGGAGCACGCGGGCATGCCCACGGGTCTCGTCCAGCAATGCCGGCTCGGACTGGCCGACGCAGACAGCTTTGAATCCGCTGGTCAGCATGCTCAGGTCATTCAGGGTGTCGCCGGCAACCAGTACCTGCTCGGGATCGATACCGAGGGTTTCCACCAGGCGCAGCAGGCTGGAACCTTTGTTCACGCTGCGTGGCAGAAAGTCCAGATAAAGATCGGCGGAATATAGCAAGTCGCAATTCAGCGACTCGGCGATTTTTTTCAGTTCGGGATCGGCAGCACGTTCCGGCGAGCAGAAGTACGAGCAGCGGCGCGCCTGTGGTACATCCTGGCGCTCTATGTCGGGAAAGTCGACCAGGGCGCTGGCAACCTGGGTTTCGCCTGGCCAGAGCATGTCGATTTCATGCTGGATCGACTGGATCGGCTGCAGCGTTTCGCCGTGGTACAGGCTGGCGCCGACATCCGCAATGATGTAGTCCGGCTGCGGCAGCGTCGGATCTGCCAAGAGCGGCATGACGGCTTCCAAGCTACGACCGGTGACATAGGCGAGCTGGATGTCCGGGTGAGCGGTAATAGCTTGATAGAGGCTCAGGCGATCCTGGGGATCGCCGCCAAGAAAGGTTCCATCGAGATCGGTAGCAAGTAGCATGCGCTGTCTTCCTTTTTCTATATGGTTGACGCGCCGACCTGGGCCGACGAGTAAGTTTATTGCCGAACGGGCAAGGGTCCGGTGAATGCAGGCGAACCATGGGCTATAGCTGCGCTTTGGCACAGTCGCCCAGAGCGGATCAGGCTCTTTTCGCCTCCGCCTGGGGTGGTTCGTTTGCTTCTTCGGCCGTTTCCTCTTCTGCATCCACTTCAGTGGATGCCTGCTCCGTTTCCTGTGCATCGGGCATCAGTTCGAGCACCGTATGGCTGGTTCGCAGCATAGGGGTGAAGTGGCCGTGTGGTTCATTGAGCAGATCGATGACGCGATGCGAACGATAAAGAGAGAACGCGGCCAGCAGGATGAATACCGTGGCGAAATACCAAGGCAGGCCTTGCGGACCTACCACGTGCATCGCTGCGCCGGCCGCGAGTGGGCCGATGGCCGATCCCAGGCCGTTGGTCAACAGAAGACCGCTGGAACCGGAAAGAATTTCATCGGGGAGCAACTGATCGACCATCTGCGCCACGGCAACGGAATAGATGGAAAATGCCAGGCCACCCCAGACGAACATCAGACCGAGCTGCAAACCGCTGGCCGACAGTGTGCCGATCAGTACGGCCAGGGCTGCGGCCAATACCACCACCCAGAGCATTACCAAGCGACGGTCGTGGGTATCGGAAAAACGTCCAATCGGCCACTGCAGCAGTGCGCCGCCCAGAATCGTCATGCTCATCATCAGGCCGACGCCGGAGGCGTCGTAGCCGATCTGGCTGGCATAGACTGGCGCCAGTCCCCAGAAACCACCAAGCACCAGTCCGGAAAGGCCGGACGCTGCTAGCGGCAGTGGGGCAATGCGGGCCAACTGCCTGATATCGGTCGAGGGCGCATCGGGTAGAGTCGGCTGGGCCTGGTGGGTCAGCGTGATAGGCATCAACCCGCTGCAGATGAGAATGCCAGCCAGCGCGAAGAGAGTGAACGACAGGGGATCGTCGAGGCGCAGAAGCTGCTGTGCAACGGCCAGCGATCCCAGGTTGACCAGCATGTAGATGGCGAATACCTGGCCCCGCTTGTCACTGCTGACCCGAGCGTTCAACCAGCTTTCGACCACCATGTAGAGGGTGACCAGCGCTACGCCGTAGAGTACGCGCAACAATAGCCATACCCAGGGATTCAGGATCAGCACGTGCAGAAGCGCGGCGATGGCACCCAGGGCTGCGCAGCAGGCGAAGGCGCGGATATGGCCTACCCGGCGGATCAGCGGTGGGGCCGTCCAGGTACCGAATAGGTAGCCGAGAAAATAGCCCGACATCATCAGGCCGATCAGTCCGGTGGAATAGCCTTCGGCGACTCCGCGCAGCGTCAGCAGTGTGTTGAGCAGTCCGTGGCCGAGCAGGAGTAAAGCGACTCCACCCAGCAAAGAAGCGATGGGGGCTAGTAAGGTCCTCATACTCTTTACCCTGCGGGATTTTTGTGCCAATAGCAAGTCAAAAACGTACTTTCCTGTCTTTTGTTTTTATATAAGTATTTGATATTTATTGGTTTATAATGGCGAGGATTTATTCGGGGCCTGCATGCTCGATCAATTGCCGGCAAAGCATTTGCCCAGGCATGATCGTCAGCGCTTGGCGACGCTGGTGGTGGCTTCCTTGCGCCACCGGCGGCCAATATTTTGCGCGCAGAATCCTTTGGCGGTTGTTAATAATCGGCTTGGAGCGGGTTATCCGAGGTTTCGTTCGTGTCGGGATTTTTTCGGTATTTGAAGCATCGTGCGAAGAACACCAGCATATCAACCGTATAGCGGCGCATCAGGCGGCGTGGTTCGTGGCATAGCCGAAATAGCCATTCCAGTCGTATTTTCTGAATGAACTGCGGTGCGCGTGGCTGGTTGCCCGCCCAGAAATCGAAGAGTGCTCCTACGCCAGTGACGATGCCAACGTCCAGCGAATCGCGATGGTTGAGAATCCACTCTTCCTGCAAGGGGTTACCCAGGGCTACCAGTAGTAATTCAGCCCCGGATTGGTTGATACGGGCAATCATCTGCGGATCGTCCAGCCCACTGTAGCCATCGCAATAGCCTACTATGGTCTGCCCCAGCCGCTGTTCGACATGCTCTGCGGCTTTCTCCACGACTTCCGGTTTTGCTCCGAGCATGAACACGCGCAGCGGCCGGGAAGATTCGCAGAACAGATAAGGGGTGAAGTCAGTGCCGTTCAGGTTGGCCTTGAATGCGCCTCCGTGCAGGCATTTCGCAACAATATCGAGCCCGACGCCATCGTTGACGATGAGCACGCTATCGTTGTACATCCGGTTCAAGAGCGATTTGCATTTGACGACGAAGTTGCTGTTAGCAAACAACAGAGAAATTTTTTCGTGCTGGTGTAGCGTGGTTAGTAAATGGATCGCCAGATCCTGGCGCGTGGTTTCGTGAACGGGAAAGCCGGCAATCGGCACAATCTTACCTAGGTTCAAATCGTACCCCCTTGTATTAGTTGTGTTACTAGGGATGGCAATTCGCTTTCACTACGCTAACTATTTGTCAATATTGATGGTTTTGAATACTCCCAAGACTTGAGGTAGGTTTGCTTCCGCCGCTTTTGCGCCGGATTCGGTTATCGCTGTACTTGTGGTCACAATCGAATCCCTGGCACCATTTATGGGCAGGAAGTGCCGCAGGGCTCAAGGAAAATCTTTTAGTACAACATATTTGGATGATGTCGAACACTATTGGATACAGGTCCGGTTATCCTGCGCGAGCAAGGCCGGCATACTGGAGCGATCCCGCACTACGATGATGCTTGCTGTATTTCTGCGTAGCTTTACCGGCTGGCTTTATTTCAGCGCAATCCAGGCTTTTAAGAAGATGTTCTTGTTTTCGGTATTGGCCATCGAAACATCGATGACATTCATAGCCACTGTATTGCAGGGTAGTCAGGCTATCCCAGAGATACAAACAGTTAAGGCTAATCTCCGCGGATAATAAAGCGCGTTACCAGCAAAATTTGCCAAGGCGACGAATGGCTGCAAAAAGCAGAAAGCAGGCAATGGGGGTTATCCCATGAATCGGCTCATATTCGGCAGAATTAAAACCATCACGGTAGCGAGCAGGATCCAGGTAGCTTGGTAAATCTGTTTTTTAGTGAACATGGTTTCAACCTTTTTTGTCTTGTTGTAGGCGTTGGATGGACGCAAACCAACCCTCTGAGAACCTGTTTGCCGAGCATCGGTGTTGCCTTGGGTAATCCAGTTGGCAGCGAATGCTTCAGATAGGCTTGTGGGTGGATATTTCGGTAACGCCGGAACTGTTTTTACTAGCTGTAAAGCAAATATCTTGCCGCTTTTTTATTTTCAGTTGTGCCTTTGCTTGAAGCTATTGTGAGGTTTTCTTGTCCACTATCAGGTGATAGTCAGGAAAGGGAAGTTTTACCCATGAAAGTCAATAGCTTTTTAGTGTGTGCGGCGGCGGCGACCCTGTTGTCAGGGCTGGCTATGGGGGGCGAAGCGGCGGATTCTCGCCACAATGATGGGGATAAACCGCCAGAGCTCATTCAGGAGCGGGATGATATCGACAAGAAAATGGATTCGATCGAGAGGCCGGGGGATTCTCCCGAGAAAATCCAGGATAAAAACGATACAGGTACGGGCTCGAAGGATGCAGGCGAGCACGGCTCCGATTCCCGACGTTCGTTACCTGCCCAGCATACCGATGATCCGGATACTACCTTGCATCCTATAACTCCCGACGTTCCCACTGCGCCTGTCGAGCGTTGATGCTGGACGAGTAGAGGACAAGGAAAAAATATTCGCGTCTTCCTTATCTGTCGTGGGACTGGATCAGAGGGGAGACTCTATGCTGGCTGGTTGCAGTCGATCAACGCTCGTTCGTCATTGGCCAGTTGCTGCGGCAGGTAGTCCCGAAGAAACTCGACCCAAGTCTTGATTTTCGCATCCAGATACTGTCGTGATGGGTAGAGCGCGTAGACGCCGAGTGGATAGAGCGTGTAGCTCGGAAAAACCCGAACCAGGCTGCCATCCCTAAGACTCTGATAGGCCGAATAGATCGGCAATGAACCTATGCCCATGCCGAGCTTGAGCGCTTCGGTCATTGCTTCGACGGTATTCGCTTGGAAATGCGTGTGGCTGATGCTGACTTCTTCTTGCCCGTCAGGGCCGTCGAGCACCCATTTGTCGAGGCTCATTGTCGAGTAGACCAGGCGCAGGCAACGATGCTTGTCCAGCTCGGCAGGGGTATCCGGCAAGCCGTATTTCGCGATGTAAGTCGGTGATGCGCACAGTACGCTGTAGACTTGGCCCAGATGCTTGGAGATGTAGCCCGAGTCCGGTAGCTGCCGGGCTGCCACGACGGAAATGTCATAGCCTTCTTCAATGATGTCGATGGTCCGGTTGGCCAGTGTCAGGTCAAAGCTGACATCGGGATATTTTTCATTATAGTCCGCCACAGCCTTGACCAGATAACGATGACCTATACCGGTCATGGAGTGGATCTTCAAATTGCCGGCAGGGCGTGCGTGGGCTTGGCCTGCTTCGGCTTCGGCTTCTTCGATATAGTTGAGAATCTGCTCGCAGCGTAACAGGTAGCGCTGGCCGGCTTCGGTCAATGCGATGCGGCGTGTAGTGCGGTGTAGCAGGCGCGTTCGCAAATGGTCCTCAAGACTGGATACGGCGCGGGATACATAGGATGTCGTCAGATCCAGGCGTAGCGCGGCGGCGGTGAAGCTACCGGTTTCCGCTACGCAGACGAAGGCACGCATGAGGAAAAAGGTGTCCATTTAAGCTTCTCTGGCGAAAACAAAGGACTAACAAGTTTGCATGAGGGGCTGTTAAAAGATTGTCAATTATAAACACTAAAACTTTGGTAACAGAATATTAACCATTAATCGTGCCACTGATTAAGTACTTATGGTACACAATAAATCGCCTAATTTTGCTCTTATCTCTTACCTTTACCCGCTTCTAGAATCGCCGCTAAAGCGCTTCATTTGCCTTGCTTCCCCAAATCAGGATTACGATTGTGGTTCACAATCTACGGTCAGGTTTCTACCTGTCCTCTTTGCTTGCCGTGGTCACAAGCCTCGCAGGCTGCATAGACAGCCGAGGTATTGTTCCACAGGCTAACCGCTTGAACGATACGGAATTGGTCACCGATAAAGCGATCCAGAACGCCGCAGAGGAGGCGGCCTGGCCTAGTCAGCAATGGTGGAAGGCCTATGGCGATCCCCAATTGGATGCCTGGATCGAACAAGCCATGGTCGATAGCCCCAGTCTGGCTCAGGCGCGGGCACGGGTTCGCCAGGCACAGGCCATGGCTGGTATTGCCGAGGCCATGGAAGAGCCGCAGATAAATTTAGATGTCCAACTTCAGCGCAAGCGTTGGCCAGACGACTTCTTCTATGGCCCTTCTACACTCAATCGCAATACCACCTGGAACAACCTGAGCAACCTCCAGTTCAGTTATGACCTGGATCTCTGGGGGCGCTTGCGCAACAACCAGGAGCGTGCACTGGATCTGGCCCGGATCGTGGCGACCGAAGAGCGCGCCGCAGAGCTGGAGCTGGCAAGTAATATCGTGCGCACTTATATCCAACTGGCTTTACATTACGAAGAGTTGGCAATCGTCGAGGCTTCGCTGAAGCAGCGTGAAGAGTTGCTGCATCTGGCCGAGCGGAATCTGCGAATGGGGCTTGGTACTCATTTGGAAGTCACTGAGGCTGAAGCGCCGATCCCGAACGTTCATCGGCAGCTCGATATTGTTCACGAGGATATTGCCCTGGCGTGTAACCAATTGGCAGCCCTGGCGGGGAAAGGGCCGGGGGAGGGCGCCCGGCTCAAGCGACCGAAGCTGTCGTTGCACGCGGAACCGGCGCTGCCTTCGAGCCTGCCACTGGAATTGCTGGGGCGCCGTCCGGACGTCGTGGCCAGTCGTTGGCAAGTAGCTGCCGAGGCTCGTGGTATTGAAGTAGCCAAGGCCGAGTTCTACCCGAATGTGAACTTGCTAGCCAGTGTGGGTTCGATGGCGGTGGAAGGCGGCATGCTGCATTTCCTTCAATACGCCAATCTCGTCACCACTTTCGGCTCGGCGATAAGCTTGCCGGTTTACGATGGAGGTCGCCGACGGGGCAATCTGAGCGCTACCACTGCCGGTTATGACATAGCCGTCGAGCAGTACAACCAGACTCTGGTCATGGCGCTCAAAAACATATCCGACTTGCTTATCCGTATGCACTCGTTGCATGAACAGGGTGAATTTATCAAGCATGGCCTGGAAACTGCGGAACGCCGCTATGAGTTGGCACAGAATGCCTATGAGCGTGGCCTGGTCGACTACCGCCGGGTACTGGAGGCACAAACCGAGTTATTCAAACAGCAACGCTTGCGCGAGCAGGTGCACGCTTCTCAGTTGAGCACCCAGGCCGGGCTTTGGGTGGCACTCGGCGGTGGCGTGCTCGACGCAGAGAACAACCCAGCCGATGAGAAGCTGAAAGCCCGGGATGTTACTCTGCGCAATTTCTTCGACTAGCCTTGAGTACAGCCATGGAAACCGCAACCGTTGCATCGCCTTCGGCTTTTCGGCGAGCCCTTATCGAATGGTGGCAGAGCGAAGGCGTACTGTGGGTTTTTGTTTTCAAAGCTCTGTTGAGTGTATTTGTTGCGCTCTGGCTGGCCTATCGGTTGGAGCTGCCGCAACCCTCGACGGTTATCGCTACCGTATTTATCGTCCTGCAGAGACAAAGTGGCGATGTGCTGGCGAAGAGTTTCTATCGGATCATCGGTACCATGGTGGGTTTGACGGTAACGGTGACGTTGATAGCCTTGTTCAATCAGGAGCGGGTGCTGTTTCTGCTCTTTTTGTCCGTCTGGCTTGGCTTCTGTGTGGCGGGTAGCGCCCGTTTCCGGGATTTTCGCGGATATGCCTGTGTATTGGCCGGCTATACGGCGGTCATGATCGGCGTTCCAGCCACCTTGCAGCCAGATAATGCCTTCATGAATGCATTGTGGCGGGTGATCGAAATCGTTGTCGGCATTCTTTGCGCCGGTTTGGTCAGTGGTTTGATTCTGCCATTGACCAGCAGCAGCAATATGCGCGCCACACAGTACAATCGATTCCGTGATTTTATTGGATTTGCCATGGACGGCCTGAACGGAAAGCTGGATCTGACCCAGGTGGAGCAGATCAACGCGCGTTTCGCCGCCCTGGCCGTAGGACTGGAGAACCTGCGCAGCGCCAGCGCCTTCGAAGATCCACGGATTCGCCTGCGCCAAGGACGTCTGGCGCGTCTGAACAATGAGTTCATGGTGTTATCAACGCGTTTTCATGCGTTGCACCGACTACTTCAGCGCCTGCAGGACGATAACGAAGAAGATGTGCTGGAAGCCTTGCAGCCCTGTCTGGACGAGGCGGTTCTGATTTTGGAGCCGCTGCGTGGGCATCTGCTCGTCGATGCCGAAGCTGCACAGCAGGCCGAGCGGCTGGATTCAAGCAAGCAGGAGCTCATGCAACGCATTCGTCTGGCGCGCCAGCAACTGGCGATAAAGCTTCCCGATGAAGCGCAATCGCTGGATTTTGATACAGCCGCCGAGTTGCTATTTCGGTTCGCCGATGACCTGCATGGCTATCTGCTGACCCAGGCCTCGCTGATCTCTACCCATCACGAGCGTGAACAGTGGAAAGATAACTTCACCCCGCGTTCCAATGGTCTGGCCGCCGTCATTTCCGGCATGCGTTGTGCCTTGCTGGTATTGTTGATCAGCAGCTTCTGGATTGCTACAGCCTGGTCCAGCGGCAGTACTGCCGTACTGACCGTAGGGTTGGTGTCGGGGCTGATTTCCATGACCAGCCGGCCTGGACCCTTTGCCACGCAAATATTGATAGGTGCCTTTGGCAGCGGAGCCGTGGGGTTTTTTCTGTATTTCTGGGTTTACCCTGTGATAGACGGCTTTGCCATACTGTTTTGCGTCTTGGGACCGGTGCTGGCGTTCGGTGCCTTTTTGCTGGTACGGCCGGTGACGGCGGGCTATGGGGTAGGCTGGCTGGTGTGGTTTTGTATTCTCTCGTTGCCGGTGGATCTGACACAGTATGACCCCTCACATTTTCTCAACGAATGGATCGCTTCCTTGATTGCCATTGGCGCTGCCGCCGTGGCTGCGAGTTTCATCCTGCCGCCCAACCGTCCCTGGTTGTGGCGTGGCCTGGAGCAGGATCTGCGCATGCGTCTGGTCTTTGCCGTCACAGCCAAGCTCAAGGGGCTGGTCGCAGGTTTCGAGAGCAGCACACGCGATCTGCTCAATCAGGCTTATATACAGGCAGCCGGGCATCCTGATATGCAGCGCCACCTGATGCATTGGATGTTCGCTGTGCTGGAAGTCGGCCATGCAGTGATCGAGTTGCGGCAAGAGCAGGCAGCTCTGCCGCGCGAGCCTTGGTATGCCAAGAGTATGGAATGGCGTGCCTGTGTCCGGATCATGGAACAGGCACTGGTGGACCTGTTCATGCAGGTCGATGAAGATAACCGCCAGCGCGCCCTGATTGCAGTGGAGCAAGCTATCGAGGCGGTGCGCAACACCCCCGAGCCACGTCCGCCGCAGTTCGATACTTCGCCGTTACGTCGTGTGCTCAGTCATTTGCACTTTATCCGCACGTCGTTGCTTGATCCGCATTCGCCCTTGGCGAAAACATCATCTGTTGTAATCGAGAGTGCTTCCCTTGCCACTGCCACGTGAAATCGATTTGCTTGGTATCTACATGCCAACCGTGACTCTGCTCTTCCTGGTGACCTTGGCCATCGGTTGGGGCATCGATCGAGTGATCGCCTGGTTTGGTTTGTATACCTATGCTTGGCATCCCATTTTATTGCGGGTCAGCCTGTTCACCTGCTTCTATGGCGTTGTTGCATTGTATTTCTACCAGTAAGGCTCGAAATACCTTTGCCGGATCAATAGAGACTGGATATGTCTTGGAAAAAAGTTATCAGCGTCCTGTTCACGCTGCTGGTTTTCAGTGCCGCAGCGATTATCGTACGCATGCTGTGGGTGCATTATATGGACTCGCCCTGGACGCGTGACGGTCGTGTGCGAGCCGATGTGGTCAATATCGCCCCGGATGTTTCCGGCCTGGTCGTCGAGATGCTGGTACGCGACAACCAGCAAGTGAAGAAAGGCGATTTGCTGATGCGAGTGGATCCTGACCACTATCACCTGGCAGTCAAGCAGGCGGAGGCCGAGGTCGCCCAGCAGAAATCCGTGATGGTCATGCGTGAAGATGACGCAAGGCGACGCCTGGATATGGATGAACTGGTCGTTTCACGCGAGGCCCGCGAGAACTCCAGGCACGCAGTTGCCGAAGCGCAGGCCGCTTACCGGATGGCACTGGCCAAGCTGGATGCGACCCGGCTGAATCTTGCGCGCACCGAGGTACGGGCTCCGGTCGATGGCTATATCACCAACCTGGAAACCTTCGAAGGCGATTTTGCCGAGCGGGGCAAGGCCGTCATGGCTCTGGTCGACAGCCATTCCTACTATGTTTACGGCTATTTCGAGGAAACTCGTCTACCGCTGATCAGCATCGGTGACAAAGCTGATTTGCGCCTGATGAGTGGTGAACGTTTGACCGGGACAGTAGATAGTATTGCCCGCGGCATCTACGACCGTAGCAACCCGCAGAGCCGTGACTTGATCGCGGACGTCAACCCGACCTTCAACTGGGTGCGCCTGGCTCAAAGGATACCGGTACGCATTCATCTCGATGATGTTCCGGAAAACGTCATGCTGTCGGCCGGGCTTACCTGCACTATCACCATCAAGTCCAGCGTTGATCCTGCTACTGCACCCAAGCCGGATCGCTGGTAAGGCCGGGTCGGCTAGGCCTGCTTGCCAGCGACGGTTCTGTGGGCCAGTATCACGCCGACCACGATCAGTACACAGCCGAGCTGGCCGATACACCTTGTATCTCTAGCTGCCGAGTGCTGGGTATTGCACGGAAAAACATTGATGAACGATCAAGAAAATCCAGTTGCCAGTCACTGTATCGATGTGCGGGATGCGTTGGATACGGATATGGCAAAAATCCAGGAAATCTATGCCCACCATGTACTGCATGGTCTGGCAACCTTCGAGGAAGTTCCGCCATCTTGCGCAGAAATGTCGGCGCGGCGCATGGAGGTGCTGGCGCTCGGCCTGCCTTATTTGGTCGCCGAACGTGATGGCCGCGTGGTCGGTTATTGCTATGCCACACTTTACCGTACCCGGTCGGCTTATCGATATTCGATCGAGGATTCCATTTATATTGAACAGGGATTCGATGGTCAGGGAATCGGCACGGCCTTACTCGGTACCTTGATCGACCGTTGCGGGACCGGACCTTGGCGGCAAATGCTGGCAGTGATCGGCGATAGCGGTAACATGGGTTCGATCGCACTCCATCGTCGCTTGGGGTTCGTAGCGGTTGGGTCCTTCAAGTCCGTTGGTTTCAAGCTTGGCCGATGGGTTGACACCGTTCTGATGCAGCGCTCCCTGGAAGCGGGAGAGCATACTCTGTTCGAAGCTGTAGATTGATCAAGGCCAGGCTTGTACGCGACATGGGTATTGGCCCGTATGATTGTGCTGGTGGCCGTTACTCCTTTTTCCAGCAGAGTTGTAGAGATATGGCCAAATACCGGTCTGGTAGGCGAGGCGGTGGGGACTTTAGTGCAGGCTTTTCAGGGTTCGAGGCCGGCGAATGAATCCGATGCCGCGCCGCCGGCTGATGCCGGCAGCGGGTGAGGAGAGTCTGGGTTGTTTGATCATTCGCAATGCGGTCGACTGGTAGCTTGATTCAGGCTCCGTTTGCCCGCTCTGGTGAGATACCGCAAACACTGCTGCTCGCGGTCATAACCCAGCAAGGTGCCGATCATGAAATCCTGCTCGGGCGTCAGCTCGTACAGGGGCTTGGTCACGATGGCACGCACTGTCTTGACGCAAGGTCCGCGGCCGAAGAACACATTGACCTTCGTTATACTGACTTCTTGCACATAACAATCGATGAACTGTTTTTCCAGCCTCTTCTGGAGCGCCATCGCTTCATGCGGAGTCATGGTCAGCAGGAAAAGCTGACGTACCCCCTTTTGGTACTCGGAGACGTATTGACCAAAGCACACGCTTACGTGAGCTGAGCGAGCCATGCCGCAATCCGCGCATTGGTTTCGGAGGACTGGTTGTCATCGTCCAGGGCAAGCCCGACGAAACGGCCATCGCGCACAGCTGTCGATCCGGTGAAGTCGTAACCTTCGGTATCGGTGAACCCCACCACGTTGGCGCCTTTTTCTATCACGACGTCGTACAGAGTACCAATCGCATCGACGAAAGAGCCGGGATAGTTCTCCTGATCGCCAGTGCCGAACAGAGCCACTGTCTTGCCGCTCAGGTCAGCGTTTTCTAGCACTTCGAGATTTTCATCCCAATCTGTTTGTAGATCGCCGTCACCATAGGTGGGGCAACCCAGGATCAACAGTGAGCAGTCCTCGAAATCGGAGGATTGAGCCTTCTTGATATCCAGGGTGCGACCATTGATTTTGCTGGCGATTCGCGATGCGATTTTCTTGGTACATCCGCCGTCAGATCCATAAACAATAGTTACGCTCATATTTCAACTCACTCCAGATTAGGTTGGGATTCTGCGGCGAGCCCGGAATGGCTATCACTGGGCTCGCAGCGTCTGGATACGATAGTGATAATGAGAAGTGATTTCAATTTATAGCGGAAAATTTCTCATCGGCGGCTCGAAAAGACTATTTCTTTCTTCGTGAGCTTGGCTGCCTGCCTGGTTAGTGCAACAACTCTTTATCATTGGTTGAGAGCGACAATTTGGCGCACTTGTATTGGTTTAGTCTGCTTTGGCGTGTTTGGCAAGTGAAGTAACGACTGTCTTGGTCCTCTGATGCTGCTGACTGCATCGAGGTATTGGTAATTTCTTGCTTTCTGTTTTTATACACAGTGTTTTCGGGGACACCAACCATGGCCTATGAGTTAGGCCGCGTTTTGGGGATGTCTATCAAGTTATGTATCGCCTCGATCACCAAGCACTACACTACGACCATCGGAACAAACCTTTACCTCGTTCAAGACCGCAGCCAAAAGTTGTAATCTGCCGGACGCATAAAAACGAATGGGAGGATCTGTATGCGGCCGCACATCAGATCATTGCAGAACCGAATTTCCGAATCAGCGCGCAAGATCGACACCAATCGCGAACAGGTCGCCAGCCATATCGAAACCGTATCCATGGCCACAGGCGTCGCTTCCGGAATCGCGACAGTAGCAGCGACGCTCGCGGCACCCACGGGGCTCGCCGCCATTGGAGTCTGGCTTGGCATCGCCGATACGCCGCTTGTGGTTCAGGCAGCGCCCGCTCTGGCGATAACCGCGACCATCGCCGGTATTGTTTCCGGAATCGCCTACTTCTACTGCCGCTGGCGTCGCCGCCAGCAGCCCCAATCCTGAGTGTTCGATCCCTCATTGTCATTGCGTGAGAGCGGTCGATCTCAGCTACTGGGCGGTGTGCTGGCAATCACTGCGCGATTTTTCACCCTGTCTATTGGAACAGCACAAGGCCCGAACCCATGCCCACCGGAAATCTCTTCGCCAATGCCGCTCCGCCACAAAACGGCGAATGTTTCGAAACGCTCTTGAGCCATAAAAACCTCGTGGTCGAACGCATTCTCAGTTCATCGGCTATCACGCCCTGCGAATACATTCAGGCGCAGGATGAATGGGTAGCCCTGCTTCAGGGCGAGGCGGTTTTGCGGGTGGCAGGTGAGTCGGTTGCCCTCAAATCCGGCGATTATCTGTTTCTACCGGCCGGCACCCCACACACCGTTGAGCGTGTGTCCGAGGGAGCCATCTGGCTAGCCGTACATTTGCATCCCGAACAGATAACGCCAGCATGACGTACAAGGGCTATACAGCTCGCATTGAGTTTGATGAACGTGGCGATATTTTTGTCGGGCGTGTGCTTGATCTACGCGACATCATCAGCTTTCACGCTGATTCAGTAGTCCGCCAGATCATCAATCTGGTCGATTTCAGCACGCGGTGTCATGATCGAGCGAATCGGAGGCTCCGCCAGTTGTAGAACACCGCTGATCATGACCGCTTCCGTCGTTTGAAGACCACATGGGTATGGCTGTCTTCCAGCATCTCAGCGCTATCCTCGCCGACCTCATCAGTGCCTAACGTTCGACCACTCAACGGACGCATGACAGCATGGGCCGCACGCTCACGTATCGGGCGATGTCCTTGCAAGGTTGTTTTATTTCACGCTGACTCCAGCACCGAAGTGCGCTGGTCTTCAGCGTTTTGCGCAAGATATTCAATACGGCCGAGGTGTAGGGCTAAGGAAGGTGGCGATCGCCTCGGCAATTTCCGAGGCATGGGTTTCGAGTGCGAAGTGACCGGTGTCGAGAAAACGGATCTTGGCATTGGGAATGTCGCGCTTGTAGGCCTCGGCTCCCGGAGGCAGGAAGAACGGATCGTGCTTGCCCCAGATCGCCAGCAGCTTCGGCTGGTGTTCGCGGAAATACGTTTGGAACGCTGGGTAGAGCGCGACGTTGCTCGCATAGTCGAGGAACAGGTCGAGTTGCACTTCGTCCGCACCTGGCCGGGTCATGTACCACGCATCAAGTGTGCTGCCGTCGGGCGAAATGATCGCTTGGTCGGGCGTGCCATGCGTGTACTGCCAGCGAATGGACTCCGGCGTCAGGAAGTCGCGCAGCGCTTGCCGATTGGAGTTGCTGGGATCGAGCCAGTAGCGCTGGATTGGGTTCCAGCCCTCGCTAAGACCTTCTTCGTAGGCGTTGCCGTTTTGCGAGACGATGCCGGTGATTCGCTCCGGGTGAGCCAATGCCAGGCGGAAACCGGTTGGCGCGCCGTAGTCGAAGACATAGATCGCGAATCGGTCCAAACCGATCACTTCGGTGAAACGACCGGTCACGCGCGCCAGATTGTCGAAGCTATACGTGAACTGGTCGCGTGGTGGCAACGCGGAACGGCCAAAGCCAGGCAGATCTGGCGCGACGAGGTGAAAGCGGTCGGCCAGCAGCGGGATCAGGTCGCGGAACATGTGGCTGGACGAGGGAAAGCCGTGCAGCAACAGCAGGGTCGGATTCGAGCGACTACCGGCCTCCCGGTAGAAGATGTCGAAGCCATCGACGTTGGCGTTGCGATATGCGGTATTCATGAGCGTGCTCCTTCGATACGGGTTGAACCGTCGATTCTTAAGTGCATCATGCCTTTGCTTGTTTTTTTATTTAATCCATTAGAATCGAGTTTCACTTGCTCGGAAATCGGTTAAATGGACCGTCTCGAAGCTATGGCCATGCTGCTTACAGCCGTCGAGAAAGGCAGTCTGTCGGCGGCTGCGCGGGAGATGCGGGTGCCTGTGCCGACGCTTACTCGCAAGATCAACGATCTCGAAGCGCGACTGGGCACGGCATTGTTGACGCGCACCACCCGCAAGCTCGCGCTGACCGACGCGGGCTTTGCCTACATTGCCGCTGCGCGGCGCATTTTGGCGATGGTGGACGAGCAGGAGCGCGAGGCAAGCGGTGAGTTCACCGCTCCGCGAGGCGAATTGGTGATTACGGCGCCGGTGCTGTTTGGTCGTCTACACGTTCTGCCTGAAATCACGGACTTTCTCGCGCTATTCCCGGAGGTCAACGTTACCCTCATGCAAGCGGACAGCAATGTCGATCTGGTGGACGAACACGTCGATCTGGCGGTGCGCATCGGGAATCTGCCGGACAGTGGCCTGGTCGCGACGCAAGTGGGCACGATGCGAACCGTCGTTTGCGGCAGCCCGGCGTTTCTTGCTGGACAGGGCGTGCCACAGACCCCAGCGGATTTGGCGCGTATGCCATGCGTAACGGTCAACGGACCAATGTTGTCGCCAGGATGGCGCTTTCGTGAACCACAATCGGGCGAGGCAGTCGTCGCAATGGTCACGTCCCGCCTACGGGTCACGACGACAGAAGCTGCGGCAGAGGCCGCAATGCGGGACATCGGCCTGACGCGCTTGCTGCATTACCAAGTGGCCGGTCCGATCGAGGCGGGCAAGCTGCGGGTGGTTCTTGATGCGTTTGAAGTCGAGCCCGTGCCCATCCATCTAATGCACATCTCGCGGAGCCAAATGCCGCTCAAGCTGCGCCGCTTCCTGGATTTCGCTGTGCCGCGGTTGCGGCAATCGCTGGCGAGGTTCGGCGAGCGGACGTAGTCATGCCAGCGACGCCATGGCAATGCCTTCTGAACCGCCAAATGAATGGCATGAAACGGTGTTCTCTCCCATCAACAGCTTTGCTTCCAATTTCCCACAATCCTGACCTGCTGCACCGGCTACCACCATGAACGGTATGAGATGATCAGCGCGAGGATGGCATGCGCGCGCACTTGGCGCGTTAAGCAACCTCGATCCGGGCTAACTCGTTGCCCTGTATAGACTTCTGATTCGCCCCACTTTTAGCCGAACGCTCGACACAGGCCATTTTTACGGCGCGAGCGGGCAATCTGGTTGAACAACTCGATCAGAATAGAGACGTTGCTCGCTGCATACAGATAGCCTTTCGGGATATGGAAATTCGAGCCTGATGTTCAACCATACCCACGGCGGTGCTTACGATATCCAACGAGAAGATTGCATCCAGCACCATAATCTGCGCCAAGATAGGCCAGAACAGCGTGTAGGTCACATTGCCTGTATGTTCGGTTACGATCTAGGCCGCAAATTTTTACTTGTGCTGGCAGTTCTGCTCAGTTGGAGCGCTACACACCGGCGGCAATGGAGGATAAAAATGAAATTCCATTGCAGCTCATGTAACGATTGGCATGCGTCATTTATCGCGCAAAACTACGACAAATTTCACGCGCCGCTACAGAGGCTCGACACTTCTTCGACACTTGCTGGCCTGGAAAGCAAAAGCCCCTGAAATTATTTAGGAAATTCAAGGGCTTTTGTGTGTTCAAGTGGTGGAGCCGGGGGGATTTGAACCCCCGTCCGCCAGCTCTCCGCTATCGGTTCTACATGCGTAGCCATCTCTATTACGTTAACTCCGCGCCGCCCGAGTGGCAGGGTGCTTGGAGCGAGCTGTATGAGTTTTAGCCGTTACGTCTACAGCGAACTTGGCGGCGATCCTGTTCTATCTGACGATCACTTTGGGTTTACAGGCATCCCCTCGTGATCGCTGGCGCCGAAGCGACCAGATGAAGGTTAGGCGGCTAGCGCGTACCCTTCGTAGTTGTCATCGTTGGCAACTGTAGGTTTGCAGCAGTGGATTTACGAGTTCCGCTACCAACTCGGCATGCCCCTCAAGTTTTGTAACCGGCGTCGAATCCTAATCGGCCCCTCAACCTTGCGGCTGAATTAGCGACAGTCTACGCCAAAGGTGATGTGACGTCGATTGTCTATGTCTTATATCTAGGGATGTTTTAGCGGTATTCAATAGCATGACAACGTCACTGGATGAACGGTTTGCGGTGATGCTCAATTCCCTGAGCCGGAGCCACTGCTTCCGCCTGCACCAGAGCCGCCGGGGCCTTTGAGCAAGTGTAGGGCTTTGGTGGAGCTGGCTATGCAGCCTTTGATATCTCCGGCTTTTTGTGCGGAGAGGGCCTGTTGGTGCTGTTCTTCGATCTTGGTTTTGAGCGGTTCGCCCAGGGTGGCTTTGGCCATGGTCAGGTTCTGGTCGATTTCCTGCAGGTTTATCTCGCAGAGGTTCTTGCTCTTGGCCTGTGCGGCTTGACTGCCGATAAGCAGTGCGGCAACGGCAATCAGTGCAACTGTTTTCATGACTGACTCTCCCGATCATGGATTTCCCGGTGCTTCTGCCTGAATGGGGCATACAGGTACGGCCTTCTCACCGAGCGCTTGAAGAGTTCCTTTGGTTAGGCGGCTCATGGTTGGTGACTGTGCTCGGGCAAGAGCGTTCATGTATTCGGACGAGCGTCCTTGCTCGTGTGATTTCCGTATTTTCAGGATGACATCTGCGGTTTTGCCTGACTGACCCGATCAACCAGGTAAACCAGCCCGTGGTAGTCGATTCCAGCTTCCCGGCTGAGGCCGATTTCGCAAGTGCGGCTGGTGGAAATGCCTTCCCGGCAGCCTTGTACCGAGGTCTTGAGGGTGCGCAGGGAGTGGGCGTTCAGTTCCGGGGTGATGAAGCCTTTGTCGCCGGCGAAGCCACAGCAGTAGATGCCCTCCGGGATCACCACGTGCTGCGTGGTGCAGCGCTTGATAATGTCGACCAATCCTTGGGCTTCGCCCAAGTGCTGGGTGCTGCACGTGGCATGTATGGCGATAGGGGTGTCCTGCGGGGTGATTTCCAGGCGATCCAGCAGGTGGGTGCGGATGAAGCGTACCGGGTCGTGGATGTCGAGGCGCGGGTCGTTTAGATCCTTCACCAGGCGCAGGGTGCAAGGGCTGGTGTCGCAGTAGATTGGGTCGAGCCCGCCGCGGCTGGCTTTCAACAAGGCGTCGAGCGTTTCCTGGAGTTTGCGCTCCGCCTGTTGTGCATAGCCTTTGGAGGCGAAGGGCTGGCCGCAGCAGAGGTTGTTCAGGTTGTCCGGGAAAACCACTTGGTAGCCGGCCTTTTCCAGCAGGGCGCGGGTCTTGTCGATCAGCGGCTGCTGTTCCGGGTCGCTGGCGGCCGGGCCCATGGCACGGGAGACGCAGGCGGCGAGGTAGACCACGCGCGGGCGTGCATCGTCGAGCGGCACGGGTAGCTCTAGACGATGGACCGGCTGCGGCATGGCGGGTGTCCATTGGGGGATTCGGCCCTGGCTGGCTTTGCTGAGCGCGGCGGAGACTCGGGCGAGTAGTCGGCTGCCCAGCAGCAGGCGAGCAGCGTTGGCCGCTTTCAGCATGAGGCGTGTGCCCTGCAAGGCTGTGGCGAAGTGCCCGGCCAGCCAGTTGGCGGTGCGCGTGCGTGTGGCGTCGGTGCCGCGCAGTTTGCGCACCAGATCGCCGGTGTTGATGCCTACCGGGCAGCGCTGGGAGCAGAGGCCGGTGGCGGCACAGGTGTCCACGCCACGGTAGGCGTAGTCGGCTTTGAGTTGACTGGCGTCGACTCCGGCGCGGTTCTTGGCCTGGATGTCGCGCCACATGACGATGCGCTGGCGCGGGGTCAGGGTCAGGCCGTTGGAGGGGCAGACCGGCTCGCAGAAGCCGCACTCGATGCAGCGGT
This sequence comes from Azomonas macrocytogenes, assembly GCF_014191985.1. Taxonomy (GTDB): domain Bacteria; phylum Pseudomonadota; class Gammaproteobacteria; order Pseudomonadales; family Pseudomonadaceae; genus Azomonas; species Azomonas macrocytogenes. The sequence goes on along the minus strand of NZ_JACHXI010000012.1, from coordinate 53,861 downwards.
CGACGATCGCGTCGGCGGCTGGCAGTGGTTTGAGGTGCTTGAGGTGGATCTGCGGGTCTTCCGACAATTGCACATCGGGGTTGAGGATGCCGTTCGGGTCGAGCAGGCGCTTGAGTTGCCACATCAATTGGTAGGCGTCGTGGCCCCATTCCAGTTCGACGAAGGGGGCCATGTTGCGTCCGGTACCGTGCTCGGCTTTCAGCGAGCCGCCGAATTCCACCGCCACCAGTTGTGCCACGTCCTGCATGAAGGCTTCGTAGCGCTGCACCTGCTCGGGCGAATCGAAGCCCTGGGTGAAGACGAAGTGCAGGTTGCCCTCCAGGGCGTGGCCGAAGATGATCGCCTCGTCGTAGCGGTGCTTTTCCAGCAGTTGAATCAGCCGGTTGACGCCTTCGGCCAACTGTTCGACCGGGAAGGTGACGTCTTCGATGATGACGGTGGTGCCGACCTGCCGGACGGCACCCACGGCCGGGAAGGTGTCCTTGCGGATGCGCCAGAGCTGGTTATAGACCAGTGGGTCTTCGCTGAAGTCGACCTGCTTCTCCACCGGAAAATCGGCGATGGAAGCCATGATGTGCGCCAGTTGCTCGTGCAGCAGGCTTTGCGTGGCGGCGCGGGACTCGATGAGCAGGGCGCAGGCGCCGGCGGACAGGGCTTTCACCCACTCCGGCATGCCCTTCATGTTTTCCACCGAGCGCAGGCTGCGGCGGTCGAGCAGTTCGACGGCGGAAACCGGCTGCTGCTTGAGTACCGGTACGGCGCGGCAGCAGGTTTCCACGTCGGGGAAGACGATCAGTGCGGTGGCCTTGTGCGGATGCTCCGGCACGGTGTTGTAGGTAACCGCGCTGATGAAACCGAGGATGCCTTCGGAACCGACCATCAGGTGGGTGAGGATATCCAGGGGCTCGTCGTAGTCCACCAGGGCATTGAGGGACAGGCCGGTGGTGTTCTTCAGGCGGTATTTGTGGCGAATGCGCGCGGCCAGCTCAGTGTTGGCGCGGGTTTGCCGGCCCAGTTCGGCCAGTTGCTCCAGCAGTTTGCCGTGGCTGGCGCGGAAGGCTTCGACGCTGGCCGGACTTTCGCTGTCCAGGATGCTGCCGTCGGCCAGTATCACACGCATGCCAGCCAGGGTGTTATAGCTGTTCTGCGCAGTGCCGCAACACATGCCGCTGGAGTTGTTGGCAACGATGCCGCCGATCTTGGCGGCGTTGATCGAGGCCGGATCGGGGCCGATCTTGCGCCCCAGCGGGGCCAGCCAGGCGTTGGCCTGGGCGCCGATGACGCCGGGTTGCAGGCGGATCTGTTCACCGTCGTTGCGAATGTCACGGCCGTTCCAGTGCTCGCCGAGAACGATCAGTACCGAGTCGGTGATCGATTGGCCGGAGAGGCTGGTGCCGGAGGCGCGGAAGGTGACGGGGACGCGGTCGGCCTGGGCCAGCTTGAGCAGTTGTACGACTTCTTCTTCGGATTCGACGCGCACCACCAGTTGGGGAATCAGCCGGTAGAAACTGGCGTCGGTGCCGAAGGCGAGGGTGGACAGCGGATCGTCGAAGCGGCGGGCGCTGGGGATCAGGCGCTGTACTTCATGGAGGAATGCGGCGGGCAGGGTCATGCGTACTCCAGTAATCACGGTCGTTGGGCGCAGGGCAATCGCATGGAGAGAAAATCTTTTGTTATTTCAATGGCTGATGGGCTAAGCAGAATCAGCTAAATGTATAATAACTAATTGATATTTAATGTTTTTATATTTTCGTGCGATTGCCCTGTCGTGGAGCGCCTCGTTCAAGCAGCCTGGTCAGATTTTTTACCGGGTTCGGGCTGGATCGGGGGCAGTTCGCGAACCAGTAAATCGGCGCTGATCTCGCTGATAGACTTGGCGCCGGTCAGGATCATGGCGACACGCATTTCCTTTTCGATCAGATCCAGTAGATTGCTTACTCCGGCTCCACCCGCCGCGGCCAGCGCGTAGACAAAGGCACGGCCGAGCATTACGGCATCGGCACCCAAGGCAAGCATACGCACTACATCCAGGCCGTTGCGGATGCCAGAATCCGCGAGGATCTTCAGGTTACCTTTCACGGCATCGGCAATGTCCGGTAACGCGCGCGCGCTGGACAGCACGCCATCCAGTTGGCGACCGCCGTGATTGGACACGACGATGCCATCGGCGCCGAACTTCACCGCATCCTTGGCATCGTTCGGGTCAAGGATTCCCTTGATTACCATCGGGCCTTGCCAGAACTCGCGAATCCATTCCAGATCCTTCCAGGAAATCGATGGATCGAAGTTGGCAGATAGCCAGCCGATGTAGTCGGACAAGCTGGTCGGGTGGCCGCGGTAAGTGGAGATGTTGCCCAGGTCGTGCGGGCGACCGAACAGACCCACATCCCAGGCCCAGGCTGGGTGGGTCACGGCCTGCAGGATGCGCCGGGCAGCCGCATTCGGGCCGCTCATACCAGAATGCGCGTCACGGTAGCGGGCGCCCGGAGTCGGCATGTCCACCGTGAAAACCAGGGTAGTCACGCCAGCAGCCTTGGCGCGCTCCAGGACACTCTTCATGAAGCCTCGGTCCTTGAGTACATAAAGCTGGAACCACATTGGTCGATCAAGGGTAGGGGCTACTTCCTCGATCGGGCACACCGATACAGTGGACAGCGTGAAGGGGATGCCCTTGGCCGCTGCCGCCTGGGCCGCCTGTACTTCGCCGCGGCGTGCGTACATGCCGGTCAGGCCGACGGGCGCCAGTGCCACGGGCATTGACAGCGTTTCGTCGAACAGCCGGGTTTCCAGGCTCAATTCGGACATGTTTTTCAATACACGCTGGCGCAGCGCAATCTCGGCCAGATCCTCGACATTGCGGCGCAACGTGTATTCGGCGTAGGCACCGCCGTCGATGTAGTGAAAAAGAAAGGGAGGGAGCTTGCGCTGCGCCGCAGCGCGGTAGTCGGTAGAAGCGGAGATGATCATGAGTTCTAGACCTGTTTTGTAGAGGAAAGCCCGAGGCTGGGAGTCTTGGCGCTCACCTCCATTCCGGGATAGTCAGTCTGGATGTATCTGTTTCTGTTTAGTGACGTGGGTGGCCAGGCCACCCCATCGTGTCAACGCATACCTATTGCTCGGTTGCTGAAAAGAGCATCGCCGACGGGCCGTTGAAAACCGCTTCGAGGAGACTATTCGCCATGCTTCGGCCAGGTTTTTCAACGGCCTGTCTATTCAGTGCACCAGCATGCCGGTGAACACGTAAGCCTGGGCCAGTGTGATCAGGCCGACGAAAGTGGCGAAGATCAGGCTGTGCTTCAGCGTGAAACGGAACAGGTCCGACTCCTTGCCGACCAGTCCGGTGGCAGCGCAGGCGACGGCGATGGATTGTGGTGAAATCATCTTGCCGGTCACCCCGCCGCTGGTGTTGGCTGCCACCAGCAAGGTCTCGTTGACGCCAATCTGCTGTGCGGTGGTTGCCTGCAGCGAACTGAATAGTGCGTTGGCCGAGGTATCCGAGCCGGTAAGGAACACGCCCAGCCAACCCAGAAACGGCGAGAAGAATGGGAATAGCGCGCCGGTTCCGGCCAGTACCAGCGCCATGGTGGCGGACATGCCGGAATAGTTGGTGACGAAGGCGAAGCCCAGCACCATGCCGATGGACAGGATCGGCCATTTCAGCTCCAGCAGTGTCTCTTTGAAGCTGGTCAGAGCCGTTTTCGGCGTGACTTTCAGGACCGCCATGGAGATCAGCGCGGAAATGAAGATCGCTGTGCCGGTGGCCGATATCGGATCGAGCTTGAACACTGCTGCCATGGGGGTCGGCGCAGTGACGATCGGCGTCATCTTGATCACCAGTTGATCCAGGTAAGGAATAGGCAGCAGCAGGACCAGACTATCCAGCGCTCCACCCGGGGCGAACAGGGCCTTGAAGGGCTTCAGCGTCCAGATGGTCACCAGGACGGTGAGAATCAGGAAGGGTGACCAGGCCTTGACGATCTGGCCCAGGCTGTAGGGCGTGGGTTCGCTGGAGCGGTTACCACTGGTACCCCCCGTACTTCCCATCACGGCCGCGCCGTCGGCAGAAATGCCGACCACCTCAGCTTCCTCGGCGGACTTGGGTTGCCAGGTTTTGAGGAATAGGGTCAGGCATATCAGGCTGACCAGGGCCGAGGTGATATCGGGCAGTTCCGGGCCGATATAGTTGGAGGTGAAGTATTGCGTGATGGAGAAGCTGGCACCCGCTACCAGCGCAGCTGGCCAGGTTTCCTTGATGCCGCGCCAGCCGTCCATCATCGCCACCAGCCAGAACGGCACGAGAATCGAGAGGAAGGGCAACTGGCGGCCTGCCATCGCACCAATGGCGAAGGGGTCGATGCCAGTGACCTGACCGGCGACGATGATCGGGATACCCAGGGCGCCGAAAGCGACCGGCGCGGTGTTGGCGATCAGGCATAGACCTGCGGCGTACAGCGGATTGAAGCCCAGCCCCACCAGCAGAGCGGCGGTGATCGCCACCGGCGCGCCGAAGCCCGCCGCGCCTTCGAGGAAGGCTCCGAAGGAAAAGCCGATCAGCAGGACCTGCATGCGCTGGTCGCCGGTGATCGAGAGCACCGAACTGCGGATGATCTCGAACTGACCGCTTTTCACCGTGAGTTTATAGAGAAAGACAGCTGCGACGATGATCCAGGCAATCGGCCATAGTCCATAGATGAACCCGTAACCGGCCGCGGCGAAGGCCATATTGGTGGGCATGTCGAAGGCGAGGATGGCCACGGCAATGGAAAGCAACAGGGTGACGGTGCCTGCCACGTAGCCTTTGAGGCGAAATACGGCCAAGGCAAGAAAGAAGAAGACGATGGGGATGATGGCGACCAAGGCCGACAGCCAGAGGCTGCCCAATGGGTTATAGATTTGTTGCCAGACTTGCATATGGGGTGGCTCCCTAATTGTTTTATGGAGTTGAGCATCTATAATATTGGTAAGACCAATTTACCGAGGCCTGAGGCTAGAGTAAAAGGCGCCATTCGTAGATGTCAATTTGTCGCTCTCCGACTTTGGTCTTGCTCGGTTCTTGCCCGAACTTGTGCTCAAAGCATGTGCTGTCGCACGATGGTAAAAGGCGTCTGGCCGTTGTTGAGTGAAGGATGGAGTAATGGAGTTCGATCAGGTGAAGCAGAGGCGTCTGTCGGATGATATCGTCGTGCGTCTGGAGACGATGATTCTCGAAGGTACGCTCAAGGCTGGCGCACGCCTGCCGGCGGAACGTGCTCTGTCCGAGCAGTTCGGGGTTTCCCGGCCGTCCCTGCGCGAAGCCATCCAGAAACTGGTCGCCAGAGGCCTTCTGAGCAGTCGGCAGGGAGGCGGAACCTATGTGACGGGAGCGCTCGGCTCGACTTTCAGCGATCCGTTGCTGCAGTTGCTGGAAAACAATCCGGGGGCACAACGGGATCTGCTCGAGTTTCGCCACACGCTCGAAGGCTCCTGCGCCTACTATGCGGCACTACGTGCTACCGAAGTGGATCATCAACGCCTGCGCGAAGCATTCGAGATGCTGCAGAGCTGCTATGCAAGAAGTAATGAAAACCCTTGCCGGGCTGAAGAGGGAGCCGTCGATGCACGTTTTCATCTGGCGATCGCCGAGGCCAGTCACAATGCCGTGCTGCTACATACCATTCGTGGCCTGTTCGATCTGCTCAAGCGCAACGTGACGATCAATATTGGCGGCATGTATGCCTTGCGCGGCGAGACCCGCGATATGCTGATGCGCCAGCACCGTGAGTTGTTCGAAGCCATTATCGAGCGCCGCGCCGATGACGCCCGCAGTATTTCCAACCGGCACATCGATTATGTGCGGGAGGTTCTGGCCGAAGGTCAGGAAGAAGCCCTGCGGCTGGCGCGGGCGCAGCGCAGGCAGGGCGGACAGTAGCTCCCCTGAGGTGGAGGAAGGTTTGGTTTTCACCCAGCCTTCAACCTCAGTCTTCCTTGCCCTTGTTGCGTATGGCGCGCTGGATTTCGCGATGGGAGTCGCGCTCGCGCTCCGTATCGCGTTTGTCGTATTCCTTCTTGCCCTTGGCCAGCGCTATCTCGCACTTGATCAAGTGTTTTTTCCAGTACAGCGACAGGGCGATACAGGCATAGCCTTTTTGCTGGACTGCACCGAATAATTTGCCCAGTTCGCGCTTGTGCAGCAGTAGCTTGCGGGTTCGGGTCGGGTCGGCAATGACATGGGTGCTGGCGGTTTTCAAGGGTGCGATATGGCTGCCGAGCAGCCAGGCCTCGCCATCCTTGAGCAGGACGTAGCTATCCACCAGCTGCGCCTTGCCGGCCCGCAGGCTTTTCACTTCCCAACCGGCCAGGGCGACGCCGGCCTCGAACTTCTGTTCGATGAAGTAGTCGTGAAGCGCCTTCTTGTTTAGCGCAATGGTCCCGGAGGGATGTTTCTTCTGTTTAGCCATAGGGCGCGCATTATAGGGATTTGCGTATTCCTGCGATACGTCAGACGCAGGAAACTTGAGGGAGGAGGATGAATCTCCGACAATGCCATTCTTGGCGGTATCTGTCTTTACGGCATGGTGCCATAAAGCCATTACCGAAGTGAGCTATCGATGACGACTCATATTCACCGCTCGGCCTTGCTACCTTATCCGGCGCAGGCCCTGTTCGACATGGTCAACGATGTGGCCAGCTATTCCGAGTTTCTACCATGGTGCTCGGCCAGTGAAGTCCTATCGGCCAGCGAAACGGAAATGCACGCGAGCATGACCGTGGCCAAGGCTGGTTTCAGCCAGCATTTTCTGACCCACAACAAACTGCAACCAGGCGAGCGGATCGAGATGAATCTGACCGAAGGGCCGTTCCGCCATTTACATGGCATCTGGGAGTTCAAGTCGCTGGGCGAGAAGGCCTGCAAGATCACGCTCGATCTGCGTTTCGATTATGCGGGGCCGCTGGTGAAGATGACTCTGGGCCCCTTGTTCAATCATGCGGCCAACACCTTGGTCGATGCTTTCTGTGAGCGAGCCAAGCAGCTTTATGGTTGAGACAGTGCAGGTTGAGATCGTGTTCGCTCTGCCCGACAGACAACGGCTTTTGAGCCTGGAGCTACCGTCGGGCACTACTTTGCGCAAGGCTGTACTGGATTCGGGCATGGAGCGGTATTTTCCTGGCCTGGAGCTGGCCGAGGCGCCGCTTGGCGTTTACGGCAAGCAGGTTCTGCAGCCGGACGAGCATGTGTTGCAAGGTGGAGAGCGAATCGAGATCTATCGCACATTGATCGCCGATCCCAAGGAAGTGCGCAAGCAGCGAGCGGCCGCGACCAGGCTGGCGAAGGCGCACCGCGAAACCTGAGCAGCCAGATGCTTTTATCGTTTCAAGGCGAACATCCAGGGAACCGGGATAGTCCAAAAAAGAATAGGTATTTGCCCTGGTATGGGCTTAATCATCGCAAACGCCTGCCGATAGGATATTTGGCAGAGACTGTAAGTTCGGGATTAGGACTATGCTCAATCAGCGCAGAATTGAAAGGCATCAGTTGCCTTATTATCTCAAGGTATTCAATCGTCATACGGATAAGCCGTTGGGCTTCATCGGTAATATTTCCGAGGAAGGGCTGTTGCTTATCAGCCCTTATCCGATGATGCTCCATGCCCGTTTCAGGATGCGCTTGAAGCTGCCGACTCAAGGTAGCGAGCTGCATTTCGTCGATTTCTGTGCCACTTGCCTGTGGACCCGGGAAGATGTCACGCCTGGCAGTTTCGATTCGGGGTTCAAATTACTGGAGCCGCCTGTCGACATACGGGATATGGTGGATGCCCTCCAGCGTTATTTCAGCTTTAACCCCATGGCTGCCGCCTGAAGATGGCTTCGATGGCCGGGCACTCAGCGCGCCGACCTGAATAAGTCTGTCCGAGGGATCGACAGGCAGCCAAGCAGGGTCTTGAGAATCGGAACGGGTTCGCCGTAGCGTTCGGCTAGGGCGATGGGGGCCGCCAGCAATGCCTCGGTTTCCAGTGTGCGCCCGGCCAGGCGATCCTGCAGCATCGAGGTGCGTGCTGTGCCTATTTCCTCGGCAAATCTTAGCCACGCTTGCGGTGGCATTCGTACGCGGCTGCCTTCGAGCTCGGCCAGACGGGCGATTTCGTTCATTCCCGCACTCAGCACGGTGCGCGTCTGCGGTGTGCCGGCGAGTTCGGCAAGGGTTGCCCCGGTAATCGCAGACAGTGGATTCAAGGTGGCATTGGCCATCAGTTTGGTCCAGACTTCGCTGCGGATATCGTTCGAGCTTTCGGCTGGAATGTCAGCCTGGCGCCAACGGGTTATCAGCGCTTGCAGGCGTGCGGAGTTCTCGTTGTCTGCCTGTGCACAGATATAACGGTTGCGCCCGTTGCTGTGTACCTTGATCCGCTTTGGCCCGAGGCGTTCCACGGCATGCTGGACTACGACTGCCACAGTATTGGCCAGCTTCGGTGCGCCAGCGATGTCGCCATCCCGGTAGGTCCACCACCAGGGAATGCCATTTTGCAGGAAGACATAACAGGTATCGGCATCACCCAGTTCTGCAAGCCTGGGCAGAACGGCCTGTAAGTCATGGGATTTCACGGCAACGATGACTTGGTTGAATGGCCCCTGTAGCTCCTCCTGTACGGTGAAACGCACCTGCGAAGCGTGCCAGTGCTCGTCGCCTTCGGCGAAGATAATGTCTGTCTCGGATCCAGTGCTGCGGGTGCGTTGTGTGATGAACACCTCGTTGCCGGCCAGGCTCAGATGGCCGGCGAGATAGAGTCCCAGGTTGCCGCCACCGATTATCGCGATACGTATTCCGTTCGACATGATGTGCTCTCCAACGAAAAGTAGGGCCTTGCTGATTTCCGCGACATCTGTCGGGAAGAGCGCCATGCATTTCAGTGAAAGATGCAACGTGTGACCGCAATACGCAGCGAGTGACTGCAAGGAGAAAGGGGCATTGCGTGACAAATCGTTCGATCAACACGCACCTGATGCCTTCCTGGCCAGGTAGTGCTCGACGAGTCGGGGTGCCAGCTCGTCCGGGCTGGTATCCAGCAGCGCAATGCCTTGAGTCATCAATTGACGATGCAGGTTTTCGCGGGCATCGAGATAAGTCATGGCACCCTGATAGGCGAGAGTATCTTCGAAGCTTGCGACCGGCCGCCGGCGCAAGCGGTCCAGCACCGTTTCCCGCAGGCTGACCAGCACTACCGCGTGCCGCCGTAGCAGTGGCGCGAGCGCCACAGGTAATTCATCGTTGTCTTCATCACGCAGGTTGCTCAGGATCACCACTAGCGAACGTTGCTGGCCTCGATCGAGAAGCTCGCCCACGGCGGCAGTGAAATCCGCCGGCTGACGAGTGCTTTCCAGGTCGTACAAGGCGTTGAGCAAGGCATTCATTTGTGCCTGTCCCTTGGCTGGGGCGAGATAACGCTGTTGTGGCGTGGAGAAGGTGGCGAGTCCGACGGCATCACCCTGGCGTAGAGCGATATGGGCAAGTAACAGGCAGGCTTCCAGGGCGTGATCGAAATGGGCAAGCTCACCGTCGCGGCTACGCATGCGGTTGCCGCAGTCGAGCAGAAAAAGGATTCGCTGTTCGGCTTCGGCCTGGTATTCCCGGCTGATGAACGTGCGCCTGCGCGCCGTGGCCTTCCAGTCGATCTGGCGCAAGGTATCGCCTTCGCGAAACTCGCGTAGTTGATGGAACTCCTGGCCGGTTCCCGAATGCGGTTGTCGCTGCCGGCCTTGCCGGTTCGCCAAGGGGGTTGCTGTCAGTTGTGCGTTATACAAACGAATGAAATCGGGGTAGACGTGAACCTCTTCCGGCAGGCTCAGCAGGCGGCGTTGCTGCCAGAGTTTCCATGGGCTGGGCAAGTGAATTTCGCAGTAGTGGAAGTGAAAATGCCCTCGTCTTAGCGGGCGCAAACGATAGCTGAAGCGAGTCGTTTTGCCAGGCAGCAGGAAAAGGGCAGCTGGCAGGTTTTCGCTTGTCATGCTGTCTGGTACATGATCGAAGATTGCCACGGTTAACGGCTTGGCGGCGGAGGGGTGGATTTCCAGTTCGACTGTGTTCCAGCGGCCCGCCAGCAGCCTGTCTGGCAGGCGTCGCAGCAATTGCGGCGAGGTCCGGTGTTGCAAGCGCAGGGCATCCAGCGCAGCGAGCAGCACGACAGCCAGCAACAAGCTCCACCAGAGTGAGTCGAGCCAGTGCGGAACGGCAATGCCGATGGCCGACAGGGTTCCGAGCGGCAGGGCCAGCAGGAACAGTGCAGCCATAATGATCGGCAGATTGCGTGACGGAGTCATTGGCGCGGTGCCGGTACCTGGTCGAGCAGTTGGCCCAATACGGCTTCCACGTCCAGCCCTTCGATTTCCAGCTTGGCAGACAACCGTATGCGGTGGCGCAGTACTGCTGGAGCACAAGCCTTGATGTCGTCCGGCAGCACATAATCGCCACCGCGTAGCAGTGCGTGCGCGCGTCCACCGCTGACCAGGGCTATGGATGCGCGTGGCCCGGCACCCAGCAGCAATCCCGGCCATTCGCGGGTGGCACGCACCAAACGTACCGCGTAGTCGAGTACCTGATCATCCAGTGGCATTTCGCTGGCAATCTTCTGCAGAGCCAGCATGTCCTGCGGTTGCAGTAACTGGCGCAAGTCGGTGACTTCGAGCATATCGGCGCGGGATGAGCGGGTCACTTTGCGAACCAGCGCGACTTCTTCTTCCGCCTGTGGATAGTCCATGCGCAGCATGAACATGAAACGGTCCAGTTCAGCTTCCGGAAGCGAGTAAGTGCCTTCTTGTTCGATGGGATTTTGCGTAGCCATGACCAGGAACGGCTGGGGTACCGGCAACGTTTCTCCTTCCAGCGTCACCTGACGCTCCTGCATGACCTCCAGTAGCGCCGCCTGGGTCTTGGCCGGGGCCCGGTTGATTTCATCGGCCAATAACAGATGGGTGAATACCGGGCCGCGGCGCAGGCTGAATTGTGCGCTCTGCGGCTCGAAAACCGCATGACCGGTGACATCGCTCGGCATCAGATCGGGAGTGAACTGGATGCGTGAGAAGTCGCCTCCGAAGCAACGGGCCAAGGCACGGACCAGCAGGGTTTTGCCGAGCCCAGGTACGCCTTCGATCAAGACGTGGCCGCCGGCGATCAGTGCGATCAACACACCATCGATAACGATCTGTTGGCCGATTACCGCTTTTTGCAGTTCCTGGCGCAGTTCACCGAGCACCCGGCAGGGCATGCTGTCGTGTTCGTTCATAGGGAATTCCCGAGGTTTTGCAGGTCGGCGACCTGGCGAATGAAAGCGCTCGTACCGATACGCCGGCGTTGGGCAGGCAAGTACATGGCGGCGGTCACGGTGGCAACTGGCAGACTGCTGAGGCGAGCCAGTGCTTCGAGTTGTTCGGCCTGTGCCAAGCGCTCGAACCCAGGCTGGCGCAGACGAGCCCGGCGACGGATACGCTCTTGCAAATCGTGCAGTAAACGCCGTTTACCGGCATGGCGCAGCAGGAAGCCGGCCGAAGCCACCAAGTGTTCGCGTAATTGCCGGCGAGCGGGATCGGCAGGGGCCAGCAACGGTCCTTGACGCCGGCTGCTGCGCCATACAATCAGGATCAGCAGAAGCAGGGCAGCGCTCAAGGCGTGCGGAAAATATTCCAGCAATAGCGTGGCCATTCCCGGCTGGCGATTACGTTCGATTAGCACAACCTTGGTGTCGCGAGTCAGATACCAAAGCAGCCAGGCATGGTCGTATTGGCCAATCCGCTGGTTCTGCCAGATCCACGCGTCGGTGAGGACGGTGATCTGTCCCTGGCCGTAATGCAGTTGCAGCAGATGCGTGGCGGTATCGCTATTGGCCCAGGCATGCGCTCTGTGCTCGGGATCATAGAGATGGTAAGCGGAATTGAAGGCCAGCCGGGCTGGTTTGCCACTGTTTTGCGTATGGAAGTAGGTCAGCTTTGCGCGCTGTGGCGAGTCGCTTTCGAACTGCTGGAGATGTAATGCATCCAGCAGCAGATCGCCGCTGTTGGCATTTTCTTCGTCCCATAGGCGCTCGGCGACGAAGAGCAGGTGTCCGCCGCGAGCGGTCCAGTCCAGCAGGTGTTTTGCCTGGGGGGGCGTCATCTGGCTGCGCTCGCCCAGCAGAAGCAGACTATGCCCAGGCGCGGGCAGGGTATCCAGATCCGGCAAGTCACGGTCGCGCCTGAGATCAAGCCCGTGCTCTCGTAAAAACAGCTCTGCGGCCAGATAAGGGTTGGCACGAACTGCGGGCGCAGGACCATGGTCGATGCTTTCCTCGTAGGGTTGCAGAGGGTTCTTCAGCAAGAACGCTGCAACGACCAGTAGCAGGCAACCCAGGCCGCCAAGCAGAATCGGCCGGCGTTTCATGAGGACTGATCCGGAAACAGTGCGCGGAAATCCTGGCAAAGCCGTGTTCCCAGCATGGCAGGTAGCGCTCGATGCCCGTAGGCGAGGGCTTGCCAATGCTCGATCAGGGTTTCGGCAAAGCGCTGCAATTCCGGTCGCTGCAGGGTTGCTATGTGCTGCAGGATTTCTGCTTCGGTATGGGCAGCCTTGAACGGTAATCCAATCCGTTCGAGCATGCCGCGATACAGCAGGCCAAGGGCTTGGCGCGGCTGCTCGTTCCAGAGCCGTTCAGCTGCCTGGGCGATATCGTCCGGTAGTGGGGCGGGTAACGCGATCTGGTCGTAGCGTATGTTCGGATCCGGTCTGGGCTCGGTGGGTTGGCGGCGGTTAGCAGTAACGTTGCGCAGCCAACCGCGCTGATACCAGAGCAAGGCAGTGCTGAGGATGATAAGTGCGCTCCTGAGCCCTATTTCCAACAGCTGCGCGAAATATTCGAGGCTGTTTTGCCACTCGCTCGGCTTGGCCAGATCGGCACGATCCGGCACGTCTTTCTGGCTGTCTGATTGGTCGGTGAAGCGCCAGCGGGTAACCGTCTCGCGATTCTGGAAAGGGGGACGTGTCAGCAACTCCCGGATCTGTTCTTTGGCCTGGCCAGGTGTCAGGGACTGTGCGTAAACCGGAGGGTGAACATTCGGTTCGGCGGCCTTGGCGGTGTTCGCTACGGTTGTAGTCAACAAGGCAACGGCAAGCAGCATGCCGCTTGCACCGGACAAACGCTGGGCCAAGCGTCGAAAGACCCATTCGATATCCCAGCCTTCCAGGTTTGTCCGCTGGTTGAGATAGAGGCTGAAGCCGCAGGCTACGTAGATCGGTTCCCAGACGATCAGCACCAGGGCATAGCAAAGATTGCTCAGGTGTTCCATCCATAGCCAGTTGCTGTCGTTCTGTTCGAGCAATCCCTGCCAGTTCAGGGTATCGACCAGCGGTTGAGGTAGCAGCACATAGAGCAATGTGAGCAGTCCCATCCACAGCATGGCTTCCAGGTGCATGCCGGCAAGCGTCAGCCAGAAGGCTTTGCGACCATCCTGGCGGTTCAGGATAGCCAGGCGCCGTTTGCGTTCCCGGCCGCCAAGCCCTTCGAGTTGGGTGACCGGCAGCTCGAAACTGCGTCTTGCGTTCAGGCGACGGGAGGTCAGGGCGGCGAACCACTGCTTGCGTAATTGGCCGGGCAAGGCTTTCAGGCTTTGTCCAGGCGTCGGCGTTTCGCCGAGCAAGGTACGCGACAGGATATACAACGGCAGTCGTTCGAGCAGGGGTTTCAGCCACCAGAACAGGAGGATGGCCGCCGTCGGTTGTCGCCAGAACAAGGCCGTCAGCATGACGAAAAGCGGCAGGCTGACTATCGTCCAAGTGCCCATCAGCAGCGCGGCGTGACGACGTGCGAGCAGAACGCCAAGATCCAGTGCTTCCCAGGCACTGCGGGGGCGCGGCTCGATTTCAGGCCGCAGCATGAACATCTTTGCCTGCGCGCAACAGATAAATCCCTACCAACAGCCAAAGCAGGCAACCGACTAGATATTTGATTATTGGCGCGGTGAAGGTCATGGATGACCAGTAGGCTTCGATGAACGCGGCGATCAGCAGTAATAGCAGCGCGCCGGTCACCAAGCGTACGCCCTGGCTTGCCGCCAGACGCAAGGCTGCGCTGCGTCGCCGGCGACCAGGTGCGATCAGGGCCCAGCCCAACTTCAGGCCGGCAGCTCCGGAAAGGACAATGGCGGTCAGCTCGAAGGCACTGTGGCCGATCACGAATGACCAGAATGGCTGCTGGTAACCGATATTGCCCAGGTGGCCAGCCATGCTACCGATGGTCAGGCCGTTGTAGATCAGGAAGAAAAGGCTGCCGAGTCCGAAGAGCAGGCCGGCGGCAAAGGTCTGAAAGGCAATGCTGATATTGTTCATGATGTAGTAGCCGAACATCATCCAGTCGGTTACCGCCGTTCGTTCTCCGAAGCGGCCGAGCCGGCTGCTGTCTGGGTCATACATCGTTTCCAACTGCGCCACCTGCGTGGGGCTCAGCATGCTGTAGACCAGATCCGGTTGCACCTGCACCAACAGCAACATGCCGAGCAGGCTGCCATAGAACAGCAGGCCTGCCGTCAGTACGACGCGGTATTCGGCGCGGATCAACTGTGGCAGGCCAACGGACAGAAATAGCAGGATTTTCACCGGCAATGGGCTGCGCTGGCGGTAGAGCTGACGATGGCCATTCATCGCCAGATACTGCAATTGTTCGATCAGCGCACGGCTGTAGCCGCGTGTCCGCGCCAACGCCAGATGCTGACAGATGCGCCGGTATGCAGCAGGAAAGGCCATGATGCGTGCTTCGTCAGGCCGGCCCTGTTCCAGCGCCTGCAGATCGTCAGCGAAGATCTGCCATTGCTGCTGATGATGATCCTCGAATTGCTGCTGTTTCATGCGCGCCCCAAAAGGCCGTGGGCGATGGCCAGGAGTTGCTGCTCGGCCTTGTCTGGCGTAGTGCGCAACGAGGCCGCGAGAATCCCGGCCAGTTCTCGGCGGCGCTCCTGGGAAAAATCGGCATACCGCTCGGCAAAGTCGAGCAGGGCAAGTTTTTCTTCCTGGAGAAGTACGAACAGCGGAGCCTGGGCAATGAGCTGCGTCGGGGCCGCGCGTTTGATCGGCCTGCCTTGGTGAATCACCAGGGTTCCGGCGGCCAGATCGCCGAGCCGTTTGAAAGATGGATGCCAAAGACAGCTGAGGACACCGAAAAAATAGCCGAAGGGAAGCAGATCAACCATGCGCAACAGGTTGCGAGTCAAAGACGAGGCCCAGCCAACCGGCGAGCCATCATCCTGAATTACCTGCAACCCCAGCCATTGCTTACCGGGTGTCCGCCCCTGATTCAAGACCTCGAATAACACCATGTACAACCACTGCAACATGAACACGAGAATCATCGCCAGACCGAGCCCGAATCGATCCAGCAATCCCGGTACAAGGATCAGCAGGCCCAGGATGGCACCGCGAATTCCCAGATCCACGGCAAACGCGAGTGCTCGGGGAAGCAGGCCGGCCGGAGTAAGCAGCAGTTCGATGCCTTCAGGCGTTTCCACAGCGTGGCGATTATCCAGTTGAGGGGAAAGCAAGGTTCTGGCTCATCCATTGGCGTGGTGCTGGTCGATGCTAGGCGTCTGGCCGGGCTGGAGCAATGATCTATATCTTGACGAGGTGGTTCGCTTCCGGCCCGATAGCCTGGGCGCTCGGTTAGACTCATGGCTCGATAGCGAAGGAGGTTTTCCGTGACTGCAAGCATTTTCTGGTACGACTTCGAGACAACTGGAATCTCTCCGAGTCGAGACCGCCCTCTTCAAGTGGCAGGTATTCGCACCAACGAGGAGTTGGAGGAAATCGGCGAACCGCTGAATCTCTACTGCCGATTGCCCGACGATATCCTGCCACATCCTGGCGCCTGTCTGATTACCGGCATAAGCCCTGCCACATTGCAGGAAAAAGGCCTGGGCGAAGCCGAATTCATGGCCCGCCTACATCATGAGCTGTCTTTTCCGGAAACCTGCGTTGCCGGCTACAACAACCTTCGTTTCGACGATGAAGTGACCCGGTACGCCTTGTATCGCAATTTCTACGATCCTTATGCCCGGGAATGGCAAAGCGGCAACAGCCGCTGGGATCTGATCGATCTGATTCGTACAGCCTATGCATTACGCCCGGATGGTCTGAATTGGCCGGAAGAAGAGGGGCGGGTCACGCTGAAGCTGGAACGGTTGACAGCCGCCAACGGATTGAATCATCTGCAAGCGCACGACGCGTTGTCCGATGTACGCGCCACCATCGCGCTGGCCAGGCTGATTCGCGAACGCCAGCCCAGGCTGTACGACTATCTGTATACCTTGCGTCGCAAGCCGCAAGTCATGGAGCAGATATGCTTGCTGGAGCCGCTAGTGCATGTTTCTGGACGCTTCTCGGCTGAGCGGCACTACTTGTCCATCGTATTACCGCTGGCCTGGCACCCGACCAATCGTAATGCCCTGGTCGTTTGTGATCTGGGTGCCGATCCTTCGCCGCTTTGGCAACTGGATGCCGAAAATCTGAAGCAGCGTTTATATACGCGGCGAGACGAATTGATGGCGGATGAATTACCCGTTCCTCTGAAGTTGATACATATCAATCGGTGTCCGGTAGTTGCTCCCTTGAAAGTATTAAGGAAGGAGGATATCTCTCGATTGAGAATAAATCGCAATGAATGTCTGGCTCGAGCGGAGGAAATTCGCCAAAAGGATTCTTTGTGGCGCCCTAAAATAGCGCTTGTTTATCAGGAGGAAAAAGCGGATTTCCAATGCGATCCCGAGCAGCAACTTTATGCCGGGTTTCTTGATAACCGGGATCGGCGCTTATGTGAGCAAATCAGGTATTCGAATGCGCAGGATCTGAGAACTCGGGAATGGCCGTTCGATGATTCCCGCCTGGGGGAAATGCTGTTCCGTTACAGAGGGCGAAATTTTCCGGAAAGTCTGTCTGCGGAAGAAAGGCAGAAATGGCAATCGTTTTGTATGAAGCGTCTGAGTGATCTAAATAGTGGAGCGCCGAATACTTTATCTTGTTTTGAAAAGGAAGCCCGGCAGTTATTGATAAACGCGACACCGTCACAGAGTGAAATATTGCATTTGTGGCTGGAATATGTGCAGGGTTTGCGTGAGCGCTACGCCTTACCGTGACTATTCAATACTTGTATCAGCTCTTGATGGCGCCTTCATCGGTTCAGGTTTATTTACCTGATGCACCGAAACCCTATTCGGCAGAATGCCGGTTAGTGGCCTGTGTGATTGATTCAAGTTCGGCTGACCGAAATTCCGAAAGCAGGCGTTGCGACGAGTCATGGCAGGGCTATGGCGAGCAGTGGTAACAGGAGGTAGCGGAGCTTCGGGTGCTGGCATTGACTCATCAATCAAACAGGCTATTGGATGTCTGCTGGCATTGCTGCGTGGTCTGCGAGCGAACGCCAACAGAGCCTGAAGAGCCGATGCCAGGCATGTCACTCCAAAATGGAAGACCATTCTTCCACTGTGTCGGCTCCCCACTTGTTTTTCCATTCCTTGAGTGTCTTGTGGTTGCCGCCCTTGGTTTCGATCGTTTCACCCGTATGGGGGTTTTTATACTGCTTGATGCGCCTGACACGCTTGGTTGGAGTTACTGCTTTGACCGGACGGTTTTGCTTGGTCGAACGAGCACCGGAGTCCAGAAGAGCAGTAATATCCGGCAAGGACTTCTGGTAATCATTCATTAGTGCCAGAAGTTTCTTTTCGAAATCGAGCTCCTTTTGCAGTTTGCTATCTTGAGAAAGAGTTTTAAGACGCTCTTGAAGTTCCTTGATGGTTTCTTCTGTTGCGCGAAATTCACTAATCAGGGACATGGCCATACCTGAGCGAGGAAAAGGATGAGTTATCGTGTTAACGATAATAGTCAGTAATTATGGATAAGTAAATGAGATTGAAATTCCATTTTGTGCGAAAAAAGCATTCTTCATTCAATGTGCTTCAGTCGTTTTGGCTGTGGAAGTTATTTTCGACAGAAGTTGCAAAGTACAGTTGAGGCAGGTTCGCGCGTCCGAGGGTACTCTAATTGCAGCCAGATATTTTGCGTACTTTAAATTGTTTTATTATCGGTTTCTAGCAAGCGGTTGTTTGCAAACAGAGGAAGGTGCGCACCATGCTGCGCGCCTGGGCTAGAATGCCACGGTTTCCGTATTTTCCGGAGTTTTTACTCGATGCGAACTTTCAGGCTGGTAATTGCCTGCCCCGACGGTATTGGCATAGTCGCCAAGGTAAGTAACTTTCTGGCCACTTATAACGGCTGGATTACTGAAGCCAGTCATCATTCGGATAGTCATAGTGGCTGGTTTTTCATGCGTCATGAAATACGCGCCGACTCGCTACCTTTCGATCTGGATGGGTTCAGGCAGGCATTCACGCCCATCGCGAAAGAATTTTCCATGGAGTGGCGAATTACCGATTCTGCCTGCCGCAAGCGAGTAATCCTGATGGCCAGCCGCGAATCCCATTGCCTGGCGGATCTTCTACATCGTTGGCACAGTGGTGAGCTGGAATGCGATATTCCCTGCGTCATCGCCAACCACGACGAGCTGCGCAGCATGGTGGAATGGCATGGTATTCCCTATTTCCATATACCAGTCGAGCCTGCCTGCAAGAGCGAAGCTTTTGCCGCCATAACCCGGCTGGTGCGCGAACAGTCGGCCGATGCGATAGTCCTTGCCCGTTACATGCAGATTCTGCCTGCGACACTTTGTCAGGAATTCGCTCAGCGGGTCATCAATATCCACCACAGCTTCCTGCCGTCTTTTGTCGGCGCCAAGCCTTATCATCAAGCTTCACTGCGTGGCGTCAAGCTGATCGGTGCGACCTGCCATTACGTGACCCAAGAGCTGGATGCCGGCCCCATCATCGAGCAGGATGTCGTGCGTGTCAGCCATCGTGATCGTATCGAGGACATGGTGCGGCTGGGCAAGGATGTGGAGAAAATGGTGCTTTCCCGCGGCCTGCGCTATCACTTGGAGGATCGCGTGTTGGTGCATGACAACAAGACGGTCGTATTTGACTGAGCGTGTTGCCCGGACTGGCGTGCAAGATTTCAGTTGGGAAACCTGTTGCCTGTTGTTTTTCCCGGCTGCTTGTCTGGGGACGGGGCAGAGGGTATTAGGTGTTAACGCTGCCTTCAGCCGATCTGATTGTCCCGCTCTTTCTCGATTTTCTGTAATTCCTGCTGGAATGCTTCATCGAGCAGGCTGGGTTTCTTTTTCCAGGGTTTGCGTTCTGGTTCGGGTTGGGCTGCGTAAGTAGTGATTTCTCCGCCGGAAGTGTTCTGGAAATGCTGAGCCTGACGTTCAAGCTCGCGACGTAATTCTTCTTTCGTCACTGAATAAACCTATTGTGTAAATTAAGAAACAAGGCTGGATGGGATACATCGGTATACGTGCATCGCTATTACTATTGAAAATGCCAGCGGTGAGGTTTTCAAGTGGTAAATCGAGGCGTGCAGAAAATCCTGCCCTCGGCATTGCGCGCGAGAGCAGGATGGCGATCAGCGGGTCGTGTTCGTCTCGATGAGACTTTCGGCACGGCCATAGACATCGTCGAAGCGCTCGATGTCATCTTCTCCTAGGTAGCTGCCAGACTGTACTTCGATGATTTCCAGCGGAATCTTGCCAGGATTGGCTAGGCGATGTATGGAAGTTACAGGTATGTATGTGGACTGGTTTTCCGTCAGCAGGAAAGTCTTGTCGTTACAGGTCACCTGGGCTGTACCGGAAACCACGATCCAGTGTTCGGCGCGATGGTGGTGCATCTGCAGCGAAAGGCTGGCACCTGGATTCACACAGATGCGTTTGACCTGAAAGCGGCCACCCATGTCGACTGAGTCATACCAGCCCCAGGGGCGATACACTGCGCAATGGCTAAGGGTTTCCTTGCGTTCCTGGGCATCCAGGCGATTGACCAGTTTCTTGACGTCCTGCACTTTGTCTTTGTGAGCGACCATCATGGCATCCTTGGTCTCGATGATCACGACATCATCCAGGCCCAGGACGGTGACCAGCTTGCCATTGCCATGAATCAGGCTGTTATGTGTATCTTCGGCAATGACATCGCCTTTGATTACGTTGCCGTTCTCGTCCTTCTCGTGGACTTCCCAGATCGATGACCAGGAGCCGACATCGTTCCAGCCAGCAGAAAGGGGGACGACGCAAGCCAACTGGGTTTTTTCCATTACGGCGTAGTCGATGGAGTCATCCGGGCAGCAGGCGAAAGTCGCCGGGTCGATCAGGATTTCATCGCCGTTACGCTGGCTGCGATGGAGTGCAGCCATGCAATTGTCGTAAATATCCATGTCGTACTTTTTCAATTCTTCCAGGAACACGCTGGCCCGGAACAGGAACATGCCGCTGTTCCAGAAGTATTCGCCTGATTCGACGAACTGCTTGGCACGTTCTTCGTCGGGTTTTTCGACGAACTGGAGTACCCGCTTGACGCCTTCGGTCAGGCCAGGCCGGCTATTCATATCGCATTTGATATAACCAAAACCGGTTTCAGGACTGGTTGCCGGAATACCGAAGAGAACCATTTCACCTCTTTCGGCTGCGTCGGCAGCAAGACTCAGCGATTGTTGGAAGGCTTTCTCATCTTCGATCACGTGGTCGGCTGGCAGGACCAGCAACAATTCATCGCGGCCTTCTTCCAGCAGTTTTATCGCGGCGATGGCAATGGCCGGTGCGGTGTTGCGGCCGAAGGGTTCCAGCAGCATTCCCTGAACTGCCAGTTGGCGGGCAGCCAGTTGTTCCTTGACGATAAAGCGATGCTCTTTGTTGCATACCAGCAGCGGCTGCTGCATGCCTTCGAAGGTCAGGCGCTCGATGGTCTGCTGGAAGAGAGTCTGCTCGCCGGTAAGTGCAAGGAACTGCTTGGGGAAGAGCTTGCGTGAAAGAGGCCAGAGTCTGGAGCCGCTACCACCTGAAAGAATGACCGGAATCATTGAGTTCTCCTGATTCGTTTGCAAATTGTTCCAGGCTGGGCCTGGATGCCGAATTTATCTTGTCTGATTTGCTGCGGCTGCCATGGGCAATTGTTGCCGATATTTCGTTCGCGCAAGTTTCTGGATTGTATCGGAGGTAGGCTTCGAATTTCCGGGAAGCGCTCTTGCAGCCGGTTGTTGAAGAAAGCAGGGAGGCAACCGGGATCATCCGGTGTCCTGGATATGGGAAGAGGCTCGCATTCCAGTGGGTAGGGCAGGGTGTTCCGCTTCTTCGGGAATGGGTAGCCAGTTGATCGGTTCCATTGTAGTCCGCTGCAGGCAAGAAGGAGACTTCGTTGAAAGGTACGAAACCCGATGCGCCTTCTTCATGTACGCCTTCCCTTTCCAATCTGGAATTGTCGAGTACGCGCTTATGATGCGGCAGCTTCACGATAGTTCCCGCGCACAAGGCCAGGATTTTTTTTGGGTGTCTGGGGGCCGGGCCAAGTGGCATCAGGGAGCTGCAAGCAGGGCGTTTGTTGCGAGCCTCAGGGGTGATCACGCAGGAAAACCAGTCGATTCGTTGCCGAATGGCTTTCACTGTAACGGTAACCGCCGTAATCGAAAAACTTGAGCCGCTCCGGGTCGCGCAGACGCTCCTGGATGACATAGCGGACCATCAGGCCGCGTGCTTTCTTGGCATGAAAACTGATGATTTTGTACTGGCCGTTCTTCAGATCGCGAAATTCGGTATCGATGATGCGTCCTGCAAGAGCCTGACGCTTGACTGCGTTGAAGTATTCGTTCGAGGCGAGATTGAGAAGTATATCGTCGCCTTGCTTTTCCAATGCGGCATTGAGCCAGTCGCTAATGCGATCACCCCAGAATGCATAAAGATCCTTGCCACGTGAATTGCCAAGTTTGGTCCCCATTTCCAGCCGATAGGGCTGCATCAGATCCAGTGGCCGCAGTACGCCATACAAGCCGGAAAGTATACGCAGGTGTTTTTGCGCAAACTCGAAATCGTCGTCCTGAAAGTCCTCTGCATTGATACCTGTATAGACATCGCCCTTGAAGGCGAGTAGAGCCTGCTTGGCGTTTTCCGGTGTGAATGCCGGAGTCCAGCTGCCATAGCGAGCTATATTGAGTGCCGTCAGCTTATCTGATAGATGCATCAGTTCACCCAACTGTAGCGGATCGAGTTTACGCAACTGCTCGGCCAGCTCTTGAGCATGATCGAGGTATTGCGGCTGCGTATAGGTTTGGATTACCGGCAGAGTTTGGTAATCCAGGGTCTTGGCGGGCGAAATCACCATCAGCATGAATATGTCTCCCTTAAGGTTGGGGCGATTCTATTCTTCAGCCGAAGGCTGGCTCCAGTTGCATGCTGTCCGTGTGATGTATTCGATAGTCGTTGAAGCTGATAGCTTGGTAGATGCGCGAAGCGCCGATGATCGTTTACGGCCCGTCCCTTTGGGTTGCGGCTGAAAACGCAATCGGGGTGGCAATTGATGACACGCCCTAGTGTCTGAGGTGAGAATGAAATCGGCTCCGGTTTTGGACAGGCGCGCTGTAAATGTCCAAAACTGAACCGAAGGATGCGACGCTTCGCTTTATCTGCGCCGCCATCTGGCGGAAATAGTGCATCTGTCATATTTTTTACTGTATTACAGAAACAGACCGCCGAACCCTGCAACACAGGTGGCGGCCTCGGGAAGCTCCGAACCCCCTGGCATCCCAGTCCGCTCACCTGCCTGCATGGCGGCTTTCCACACTGGAAGCGTCTGTCGTCTCCAGTGTCCGGCCATAGCAAAAGGTGATCGCGTATGGATGACTACGGCAGCACCCAGCCCACTCTTTATGTTCTGGATACCAACGTCCTGATTCACGATCCCAACGCATTGCTGAATTTTCAGGAGCATCACGTCGCTATCCCCATGACCGTACTGGAGGAACTGGACAAACTCAAAAGCGGGAAGGTTAGCGTCGCAGCGGAATGCCGCCAGGCAATCCGGTTGATCGACAAGGTTCTTGGCGAAGCCACGCCCGAGCAGGTCGAGAAAGGGGTGCCAATTCAGCGCGAAACCGGTAATCCCTGCGGCTGGCTGTCCATCCTGATGAGTAAGCGCGCCGAGCCGGTAACCTGGTTGCCCGATGATTCGAACGATAACAAGATCATCAATCAGCTGGTCGAGCTGAAAAGCCTGCGGGGTGGTGATGCGGTTGTGCTGGTCACCAAGGA
Organism: Azomonas macrocytogenes; assembly: GCF_014191985.1. Classification (GTDB taxonomy): domain Bacteria; phylum Pseudomonadota; class Gammaproteobacteria; order Pseudomonadales; family Pseudomonadaceae; genus Azomonas; species Azomonas macrocytogenes. The sequence continues at coordinate 30,696 of NZ_JACHXI010000012.1, read as the reverse complement.
CATCAACATGCGGCTCAAGGCCAGGGCTTGTGGGATCGCCTCGGAGGATTACCATACCGATCAGTTGGTCGATGACGTCGGCCTGTTGTCCCGTGGCTATCACAACCTGAGCGGTTCCTTTTGGGATCGTGTCAGCAAGGTGGAAACGCGCCAGTCCCAGGGGCGGACCTGGCACCGAGTTCAGCTCACCGACAACCTGCCATCATTGCATATCAACGAGTTCATCCTGGACGAGCAGAATTTCGTCGGTTGGATCAAGGGTGTGCGTAGCGACGAATTGTTGATTTTGGATATGCATCAAGAACCGCTGATGCATCAGGAGGCCTGGGGACTCAATCCACGCGATATCTACCAGGCGCTGGCTTTGTTTGCATTGCTCGACCCGGAGATTCATCTGGTGAATCTGTCCGGTGCGGCTGGTTCGGGCAAGACTATCCTGGCGTTGGCGGCTGCCATCGAACAGACCATGGTCAACAAGCGTTATCGACGTATCATCGCCACCCGTAGCGTTCAGGGGCTGGACGAGGATATCGGGTTTTTGCCGGGAACCGAGGCAGAGAAGATGGAGCCCTGGCTCGGAGCGATCACCGACAATCTGGAAGCTTTGCATATGGATGATGAAAACACCCATGGCAGTGTCGATTACATCCTGCAGAAGGTTCCCTTGCAGTTCAAATCGCTGAATTACATCCGTGGTCGCAGCTTCCAGCAGAGCCTGATTCTGATCGATGAATGCCAGAACCTGACGCCCCATCAGATGAAGACCATCATCACCCGTGCTGGTAGCGGCTCCAAGGTCGTCTGTCTGGGCAACCTGGCGCAGATCGATACACCTTATCTTTCCGCGACCAGTTCGGGGCTGACTTACCTGACCGAACGTTTCAAGAATTTTCCCTATGGTGTCCATGTCACCTTGCAGGGCGTACCGCGCTCGGTGCTGGCCGAGTATGCGGAGGCGAATATGTAGCGCAAACCGAAACCCGCAAGCCCGGGCGGCAAGGGTAATTACAGGGCGATTCGGGATTGCCTGCTATTGAACCAGGTAATTGGAATGGAGATTTTCACATGTGGCCGGGGTCGAAGAGGATACCTGGCTTTGTGTGGAGAGCCTTGGGCGATTCCGGATGTGTGTCGGCAGGGGTAACGTTCAAGTGTTGCGCGATACCGGCACAAGCAGCTCGGCTGGTGGCATTTCGCAGGCAATCTTGCGGCCCAGCAGCCGTTCGATGGCGGGGAGGGCGAAGGCATCGTCCTCTCCGGCGAAGCTGATGGACGTTCCGCTGCTGCCAGCCCGACCGGTACGGCCGATGCGATGAACGTAGTCGTCCGGGGTTTCGGGCAAGGTGTAGTTGATGACATGGCTGATGCCATCCACATGAATGCCTCGCCCGGCCACATCGGTCGCGACCAACACGCGTATTTTGCCTTCGCGAAACCCTTCGAGTACCCGAATGCGCTTGTGTTGGGGAACATCACCGGACATCTGGGCGGCACTGATGCCGTCCTTGCTCAGATGTTCCTCGATATAGCGCACTTCATCCTTGCGGTTGGCGAATACCATCACCCGGACCCAATCGTTACGGCTGACAAGGTTGTAGAGCAGTCTGTATTTATCACTGCTGGAAACCGCGTAGACATGTTGTTCGACGGTATCGCTGGCAACGTTTTCCGGCTCGATCTCGACAATGGCCGGCTCGACGGTCCATTGCCGGGCGAGATTCATGACATCTTCTGTGAACGTGGCTGAAAACAGTAGAGTCTGGCGTTCACCCTTGTGGGGGGTCTGGCGAATGATTTGGCGAACCTGGGGGATGAAACCCATGTCCAGCATGCGATCGGCTTCATCCAGCACCATCACTTCGACCATGTCCAGGTGGACTTCGCCGCGCTGGTGGAAGTCCAGTAGCCGGCCGGGCGTGGCGACCAGTATGTCGCAGAATTTCGATTCCAGCAGTCGAAGCTGCTTGTCGAAGTCCATGCCGCCGACGAAGCTCATTACATTGAGCTTGGTATAGCGGGTCAGTGTTTCGGCATCCTTGGCAATCTGTACCACCAGTTCACGCGTCGGTGCGATGATCAGTGCGCGAGGCTCGCCCATGTAGCGTTCTTCTGGAGTCGGCGTTTCCAGGAGCTGAGTGATGATGGAGATCAGGAAGGCGGCAGTCTTGCCCGTGCCGGTTTGGGCGCGGCCGATAGCGTCCTTGCCCTTGAGCGTGTGGCCAAGCACCTGTGCCTGGATCGGCGTGCAGTAGGTGAAACCCTGGTCGTGGATCGCGTGCATCAGCTCGGGAGCGAGCTTGAAGTCATGAAAGCGGGTCTTGCCTGCCATGGATTCGACTTGGAAATCCTGGAGTTTCCAGGCTGGCTCGACAGGTTTTGGCGATAGGGGCGGCTTGGGTTTTTTCTTGGCCCGCCGCGGCTGGAAGTTCTTTGTTCGTACGAGATGATCGTCATGCCGATCTTCTTCGGTTTCCGGGGTGCCGGATGAGGCCGCGCCGTCTGGGGCTGGCTGTGTGAGGGGGGCTTTACCGAAGATTTTCTTGAGTGCCTTGAGCACGGTTTTCTCGTTGTCGTCAAGTGGGTAGTCGCTCGCAGTGTAAAGCAAGATCATGGCGCAGCGAAGGCGAAGTAGCCGTACTGCGCGAAATGCTACTCGGGACGTGGCGACAAGAAGCCGAGATGTACCTTGAGCCAGTCGGCGATATCACGGATTTCTTCGGGAACGACCTCATGACGCATCGGGTAGTCCATCCACTGAGCCGGAACATCGCTGGCAAGCAGGCAATTGTAGGCGGTGCGCCCCATTTCCACGGAGACTACGTCATCGTCGCGGCCGTGCAGGCACAGTACCGGATAACGTTTCGCCTGTGCGGACAGTTCCAGTCGTTCAGGGAAGGTCGGCGCGTATGTGGAAAGTGCCAAAATGCCACCAAGGGGGCCGTTCCAGCGCAGGAACGCCGTGTGCAGCACTACCGCACCGCCTTGAGAGAAGCCTGCCAGGAAGATGCGCTCTGCAGTGATCCCGCAAGCGCGCTGGCTTTCGATCAGCTCGATGACTCGCTGCGCCGACTGCTCCAGTTGTTCTTCGTTGATGGCTCGTGCCGGAGATAGCGCGATGATGTCGTACCAGCTCGGCATGGGCCAGCCACCATTGATACTGACTGGTTGGGTCGGTGCCTGCGGCAGAATGAAACGGGTATTGGGCAGTCCTTTTTGCAGCATCTGGGCTACCGGCTGGAAATCATAGCGGTCGGCACCCAGGCCATGCAGCCAGATGACACAGGAATCAGCATCGTGGTTAGGTTCGACCAACAGGGCATCTGCCATGGTTGTGGTTCCTGATCGAGGGCGAAACGGATAACGGCGTCTCGCCGGAAAGTCGAGTTCGGTGAGAGTAACGTTTTATGGCGATCAATGGATAGAACGATTGCATAGCCTCTTTGAGGCTGCAAAAGTGGTCATGTCCGGCCAATTTAATGAAAGAGGTCGCCTGATAAGCCGGGTTTCCACTGGCACAATTCGAATCGAGAGGCGTGCGAGCAGGCCGGGCGATTACGGCGGTAAATGCGGGTAGGATGTTCACTCGAATGCTTTACGCTAAAATGCTCGCCCTTTCGCATCCCATCCCAGAGGCTGTTCCGACGATGCTGATCCTGCGCGGTGCTCCCGCTCTTTCCTCCTTCCGTCACGCCAGGCTGCTGGGTCAGCTGAACCAGAAGATTCCTGCCGTCACCGGGCTATATGCCGAGTTCGCGCATTTCGCCGAGGTGTCCGCCGTGCTCGGCAAGGCCGAACAGCAGGTGCTGGATCGTCTGCTCGAATACGGCCCCAGCGTACCGGTCGAAGAGCCTGCCGGTCGACTGTTTCTGGTGGTTCCGCGGTTCGGCACGATTTCGCCATGGTCGAGCAAGGCCAGCGATATTGCCCGCAATTGTGGCCTGGGTAAGATTCGTCGTCTGGAACGAGGCGTTGCCTATTACATTCAAGGTGAGCTTGCCGATGGCGATGCTTCGCTAGTGGCTGCTGTCCTGCATGATCGCATGACTCAGTTGGTGCTGGAGCGCTTCGAAGAGGCCGCAGCGCTGTTCAGCCATGCTCAGCCCAGGGCGCTTACCGCAGTGGATGTACTGGGTGGCGGGCGGGCGGCGCTGGCCGAAGCCAACCGTGAGCTGGGCCTGGCGCTTGCCGAGGATGAAATCGACTATCTGGTGAAGAGCTTTAGCGACCTGGGCCGCAATCCGCACGATATCGAGTTGATGATGTTCGCCCAGGCCAACTCCGAGCATTGTCGGCACAAGATTTTCAATGCCAGTTGGGATATCGACGGACAGGCACAGAGCAAATCCCTGTTTGGCATGATCAAGAACACCTACGAGATGAATTCCGAAGGTGTGCTGTCCGCCTACAAAGACAACGCAGCAGTGATGACTGGCTTCACGGCCGGGCGCTTCTATCCGCAGCCCGATAGCGGTGAATATGCAGCTACCCAGGAGCCGGTGCATATCCTGATGAAGGTCGAGACGCACAACCATCCGACGGCCATCGCACCGTTCCCCGGCGCCGCTACCGGTTCCGGCGGCGAGATTCGCGATGAGGGCGCGACCGGACGTGGCGCCAAGCCCAAGGCCGGATTGACGGGTTTTACCGTTTCCAATCTGCGCATTCCCGGTTTCGAACAACCCTGGGAAAAGCCTTATGGCAAGCCCGAGCGTATCGTCAGTGCGCTGGATATCATGCTTGATGGCCCGCTGGGCGGTGCGGCATTCAACAACGAGTTCGGCCGTCCGGCACTGACCGGCTATTTCCGTACCTTCGAGCAGGCGATCGCAACGCCGCGAGGGGCCGAGGTGCGTGGCTATCACAAGCCGATCATGCTCGCCGGCGGCCTGGGTAACATTCGTGCCGAGCACGTCCAGAAGGGCGAGATTTCCGTCGGAGCCAAGCTCATCGTGCTGGGTGGCCCGGCGATGTTGATTGGCCTGGGCGGTGGCGCTGCATCCTCGATGACTACCGGAAGCAGCTCGGCCGATCTGGATTTTGCTTCCGTTCAGCGCGACAACCCGGAAATGGAGCGCCGTTGCCAGGAGGTCATCGACCGCTGCTGGCAGTTGGGCGAAGCCAACCCGATCAAGTTCATCCATGATGTGGGTGCCGGTGGCTTGTCGAATGCTTTTCCCGAGCTGATCAATGATGGTGGCCGCGGCGGTCGTTTCGAGCTGCGTAACGTACCTAACGACGAGCCGGGAATGAGTCCCCTGGAAATCTGGTGCAACGAATCCCAGGAACGCTATGTCCTGGCTGTCGATACCACCGATTTCGAACGCTTCGCGGCCATTTGCGAGCGTGAGCGTTGCCCCTTCGCCGTGGTTGGCGAAGCCACCGAAGCGCGCCACCTGAGCGTCGCCGACCAGCATTTTGACAATGCGCCAGTGGATATGCCCCTTGACGTCCTGCTGGGTAAACCACCGCGCATGCATCGCACGGTCGCCCGTGAAGCGGCGCTGGGCGATGCGTTCGATGCTGCCGGGCTCGATCTGCAGGAGGCTGTGTCACGCGTATTGCACCATCCGGCTGTAGCCAGCAAGAGTTTCCTGATCACCATCGGTGATCGCAGCATCACTGGTCTGGTTGCCCGCGACCAGATGGTCGGGCCCTGGCAAGTACCTGTGGCCGATTGCGCCGTGACAGTCACCAGCTTTGACAGCTACACCGGCGAAGCCATGGCAATCGGCGAGCGCACACCGCTGGCGTTGCTGGACGCACCAGCTTCCGGGCGCATGGCCATCGGGGAAACTGTCACCAACCTGGCTGCTGCCTGCATCGGCAAGCTTTCCGACATCAGGTTATCCGCCAACTGGATGGCTGCCGCCGGGCATCCCGGAGAGGATGCCCGGTTGTATGAAACGGTGAAGGCAGTGGGCATGGAATTGTGCCCGGCGCTGGGTATCACCATTCCAGTCGGCAAGGATTCGATGTCCATGAAGACTCGCTGGGAGGATGGCGTCGAAGACAAGAGCGTTACTGCACCGTTGTCACTGATCGTTTCCGGCTTTGCTCCTGTTCAGGATGTACGCCGTACCCGAACGCCGCAATTGCGCCTGGATCAGGGAGAAACAAATCTGCTTCTGGTCGATCTGGGGCGTGGCCAGAACCGCCTGGGCGGTTCCATCCTGGCCCAGGTTTACGGGCAGATCGGCCGTATCGGCCCGGATGTGGATAAGCCTGAGGAGCTCAAAGCGTTCTTTGACGTAATGCAGTCGCTGAATGCCGATAACCTGCTGCTGGCTTATCACGACCGCTCTGATGGCGGCTTGCTGACCACTGTCCTGGAAATGGCATTTGCTGGCCATTGCGGCCTGGAGCTGAACCTGGATGAGTTGGCTGTGGGGCAGGACGCACTGGCTCAAGTGCTGTTCTGCGAAGAGCTGGGGGCCGTGATCCAGGCCAAGCAGGAACATCTCGCACAAATCCTGGCCGGATTCGAGTCCGCTGGGCTGGCCGATTGCGTCACACTGATTGGCAAGCCGCTCGAGTCCGACAAGATAACCATCAATCTGGCCGGGAAGGCGGTTTTTACCGGTCGGCGTAGCCAGTTGATGTCGCAATGGAGCGAAACCAGTTATCGGATCCAGCGTTTGCGTGATAACGCCGACTGCGCCGATCAGGAGTTTGCCGATTTGCAGGACGAGAGTAATCCCGGTCTACATGCGCGTCCGCTCTTCGATGTGAATGAGGATGTTGCCGCACCTTATCTTCGGCTGGGCGTACGTCCCAAAATCGCGATCCTGCGCGAACAGGGCGTCAATGGTCAGGTGGAAATGGCTGCTGCCTTTGACCGTGCCGGCTTCTCTGCGATTGATGTGCACATGAGCGATATCCTGGCCGGTCGCATCGACCTCTCGCTGTTCAAGGGGCTAGTGGCTTGTGGTGGTTTTTCCTACGGCGATGTGCTGGGGGCGGGTGAGGGCTGGGCGAAATCCATTCTTTTCAACAGTCGTGCCCGCGAGGCTTTCGGCACCTTTTTCGACCGCAAGGACAGCTTTGCGCTTGGTGTCTGCAATGGTTGCCAGATGCTTTCCAATTTGCATGAGCTGATTCCCGGCAGCGAACTCTGGCCGCATTTCGTGCGCAACCGCTCCGAACAGTTCGAGGCGCGCGTGGCCATGGTACAAGTGCAGGATTCCCCGTCAATTCTCTTGCAGGGTATGGCTGGCTCACGTATGCCGATTGCCATCGCCCACGGCGAAGGTCATGCGGAATTTGCCAGTGAGGATGCTCTGTTGGAGACCGATCTGTCGGGTAGCGTTGCGCTGCGCTTCGTGGATAACCATGGTCAGGTTACCGAGCGTTATCCTGCCAATCCCAATGGCTCGCCACGTGGTATTACCGGCCTGACCACACGTGATGGCCGGGTGACCATCATGATGCCGCATCCGGAACGGGTTTTCCGTGCGATCCAGAATTCCTGGTACCCGGATGAGTGGCAAGAGGATGGTGCCTGGATGCGCATGTTCCGCAATGCGCGGGTTTGGGTGGGGTAGTAGAGCAGCGGGCTGCTGGTGGCAGGCAAATGCGAAAGCTAAGCTTGAGAAAGCCGCCGCCAGACAGACCCGAAATATGTACAAACTGTGTTTTTATGTGCCGGATTCCCATCTTGAGGCCGTCAAGACCGCTGTCTTTGTAGCAGGTGGCGGTCATATCGGAAACTACGACAGTTGTTGCTGGCAAGTGCTGGGACAGGGACAGTTTCGCCCCCTGGAAGGTAGCCAACCCTATCTTGGCCGCAGCGGAAGAATCGAAGTTGTAGCCGAATGGCGGGTCGAGTTGGTGGTGGCCGATGATCGGATTAACGAATGCCTCGCAGCGCTGAAGGATGCTCATCCCTATGAAACGCCAGCCTTCGATGTATGGCGGCTGGCGGATCTTGGTGATTGACGATATGGGTGCGCTGCAAGCCTGAACAAGACGCTACAGCTACAGGGCTTCGGGAACTGGAACTGGAGCAGGTTCCACTTCGTCGATTTCCTTTTGCAGTTGTTCAAGCAATGAGCCTGGTTCTGGGGCCGTTTCCGGCTCTTCCCCTTCTCCTGGTGTGACGATAGTGGTGCTCTGGCCGGTACCCAGAATTTCCTGGTCTCGACTGACACCCGGCATGAAGTCGCCTGTCAGGCCAACCAATTGTTGATTGGCGTTGTCGAACATTAAGCTGATACGCTCTTGGCGACGCCGGCTGCCGCCAGCTTGGAAACTATAGAGATAGTCCCAGCGATTCGGGTGAAAGGTATCCATGATCAACGGGCTGCCCATGATAAACCGCACTTGTCTGGGGGTCATTCCTGGGCGCAACTGGTCTATCATATCCTGCGTGACAACATTGCCTTGCTGGATATCTATCTTGTAGACGCCTGGTATGGAGCAGCCGGTGGCGAATACCGCCAGGCTCGATAAAATGAGACTGGCCAGCAAAAGCTTGGGATTTTGCATCGGTGGGTGACTTCCACTATCTTGGCTGGGCAAACGATTCCCGGATCATACCGCATCATGGAGGCTGCGAAACAGCAGCTACGAGATACCCACAATGGTTGAGAACAACGAGTTACGCAAAGTAGGCCTGAAAGTGACCTTGCCGAGAATCAAGATCCTGCAGATGCTGGATTCGGCAGGCCATCGGCATATGAGCGCCGAGGATGTCTACAAGGCACTAATGGATGCCGGCGAAGACGTCGGACTGGCTACGGTCTACCGGGTTCTGACCCAGTTCGAGGCAGCAGGTCTGGTGGTCCGGCACAATTTCGACAGTGGCCACGCTGTGTTCGAGCTGGCCGATAACGGCCACCACGATCATATGGTTTGTATTGATACTGGCGAGGTTATCGAGTTTTTCGATCAGGAAATCGAACAACTGCAACGGGAAATCGCCAAGCGGCATGGTTTCGAGCTGCTTGAGCATAATCTGGTGCTTTATGTTCGCAAGAAGAAGCCTTGAACCAGCTACTTCTGGCGCGGATCATGCCTGAGCTGCAGATACCATCTGTCGTGCATGTGCCAGCGATTGTTCGGTCAGGTCGATCCCGCCCAGCATCCGGGCGATTTCCTCGATGCGCCGCGCTTCTGCAAGTTGAGTAACCGTTGTATGGGTGTTGTCGTTTGCGCGTGCCTTGTGCACAAGCAGATGATGATGTCCCTGGGCGGCAACCTGTGGCAGATGGGTAACGGTCAGAACCTGTCCGTGATTGCCTAGCCGGCGTAGCAGTTGGCCAACGATTTCGGCGGTGGGGCCGCCAATTCCGACGTCCACTTCGTCGAAAACCAGAGTCGGTGTTCTCGATGTCTGCGCGGCGATCACCTGAATCGCCAGGCTTATCCGGGATAGTTCGCCTCCCGATACAACCTTGGCCAGGGGGCGCAATGGCTGGCCTGGGTTGGCACTGACCAGAAATTCCACGTGTTCCCGGCCTGCCGGATGCGGCTCTTCGCTCTCGAGGGGCTTCAATGCCACGCTGAAGCGACCGCCAGGCATGCCTAGCCTCCTGATTTCCGCTTCTACCGCTTTGGCCAGTCGCTTGGCTGTTGTGTGGCGTGATCTGCTGAGCTCACTGGCTTTTTGCATATAGTGTCGCGCATAGGCAGTCAACTCCTCACCCAGCTGTTCTACAGCCTCGTCGTCTGCGGCAAGGCTTTCCAGTTCTTCGAGCAGCCGTTGTTGTAGTGCAAGCAATTCCGCAGGTTGCACTCGATGCTTGCGGGCAAGGCTGTAGATATTGTCCAGTCGCTCTTCCAGATACTGCAGGCGAGTTGGGTCGGCGTCGAAATGATCGGTGAAGCGATTCAGTTCGCCGATGGCTTCTTCGACTTGAATCTGAGCGCTGGACAGCAGGGTAATGGCTTCTTCCAGTGCGCGCGGCCGATGCTGGGAGCCGGTCAGGCGTTGCAGGCTTGCTGTGAGGATAGACAGGACATTGCCGGCATCGCTTTCGCTGCACATGTCGATGACCTGGCGGCAGGCACCAAGAAGCTGGCCAGCATTGGAAAGCTGGCGATGTTCCTGTTCCAATTGTTCCAGTTCTTCTTCGCCAAGGGCGAGATTTTCCAATTCTTCGAGCTGATAACTGATCAACTGATGGCGGGCATGCTGTGCTTCGCTGCTGTTGCTCACTCGTTCCAGCGACTGGCGAGTTTGACGCCAGCGCTGTGCTGCCAATTGCACCTGCCTGGCCAGTTCCTGCTTGCCGCCATGTTCATCGAGCAGGCGTCGGTGAGTATCGGGCTTGAGCAGCGATTGGTGTTCGTGCTGGCTGTGGATATCGATCAACAGGCTGCCCAGTGCCTTGAGATCGTTTTGCGAACAGGTCGTGCCATTGATGTAGGCACGTGAACGTCCTTCGGCCGTAATGACGCGCCGCAAAATGCAGGAGCCGTCACTCTCCATATCCCGTTCGGCGAGCCACTGGCGAGCATCCGGGATGTCTTGCAAGTCAAAGCTGGCCAGAATATCGGCCTTGTCTGTCCCGGGTCTGACTACCGCACTGTCGGCTCGATCTCCCAAGGCGAGGCCGAGGGCATCGAGCATGATGGATTTGCCTGCCCCCGTTTCTCCGGTGATCACGCTCATGCCTTGCAGTAATTCGAGGTCGAGATGTTCGACGATGGCGTAGTTATGAATGGATAGATGAACCAGCATGGTCAGGCTCCCATCATTCTTTTTGGCTGTTTATTCATACAGTATAGATTTTTTTTGCTGGAAGCCACTTATTGACTGCCGGCTATTTCTGGGTGGCAGTGCCGCGCTTTTCGCGCTTGCGTAAATCGAGATGCTTTCCCCTTGAAGCTTGCGTTCGCAACCCCATATTGGGCGACAAGCCGTGGTTTCAGCCCACCGAGAATTGAATAGGAGGAAGGTATGGCCGACGAGCAGAATGGAGATAATCAGAATCTTGACACCGAGGAGAAGGTAACACCGGAAGCTGGCGAGGATCTCGCGGCCCGAGTGCAGTCCCTCGAAGAACAACTGGCTGCTGCCCAGGATCAATCTCTGCGCGCGGTTGCCGAGTTGCAGAATATTCGTCGCCGGGCCGAGCAGGATGTGGAAAAGGCGCACAAGTTTGCGTTGGAAAGGTTTTCTGGCGATCTACTCAGCGTAGTTGACAGCCTGGAACGGGGGCTCGAATTATCCAGCCCGGACGATGAGGCGATCAAGCCGATGCGTGAAGGTGTGGAGCTTACGCTGAAACTGTTCCTTGATACCCTGGCCCGCTATCAGTTGGTGGCTTTGGATCCGGTGGGTGAACCCTTCGATCCCGAGCATCACCAGGCGATGGCCATGGAGGAAAGTGCTCAGGTCGAGCCGAATAGCGTGTTGCGGGTTTTCCAGAAGGGCTATCTGCTCAATGGTCGTCTACTGCGCCCGGCCATGGTTGTGGTCAGCAAGGCACCGGCACAAGCCCAGCCTTCCATCAACGAGAAAGCTTGAAATCGGACGCTGCACCCCCATCTGAGAGTCAAGCGTTTTCATGTTATCCGAGCCTGGCAAGCAGGTTCGGTCCAGACAAGGTTTCGGAGAGAAATAAATGGGTAAGATCATCGGTATCGACCTGGGCACCACCAACTCTTGTGTGGCTATCCTGGAAAATGGCAACGTCAAGGTTATCGAGAACGCGGAAGGTACGCGTACCACGCCATCGATCATCGCTTATACCAATGACAACGAGATATTGGTCGGCCAGTCGGCCAAACGCCAGGCGGTAACCAACCCGCAGAACACGCTGTACGCCGTCAAGCGTTTGATCGGTCGCCGTTTTGAAGAAGATGTCGTCCAGAAAGATATCAAGTTGGTGCCCTATACCATTGCCAAGGCTGATAACGGTGATGCTTGGGTGGAAGTGAAGGGGCAGAAGATGGCCCCGCCACAGATTTCCGCCGAAGTGCTGAAAAAAATGAAGAAGACTGCCGAAGATTATCTCGGCGAAACCGTCACCGAGGCGGTGATCACCGTACCGGCGTACTTCAACGACAGCCAGCGTCAGGCTACCAAGGACGCAGGTCGTATCGCTGGCCTGGATGTCAAGCGGATCATCAACGAGCCAACCGCAGCCGCTCTGGCCTATGGTATGGATAAGGCCAAGGGCGACCACACCATCATCGTTTATGACCTGGGTGGTGGCACCTTCGATGTGTCGGTCATCGAAATCGCCGAAGTGGATGGCGAGCACCAGTTCGAGGTGTTGGCTACCAACGGCGATACTTTCTTGGGTGGCGAGGACTTCGATATTCGTCTCATCGACTACCTGGCAGACGAGTTCAAGAAGGAAAGCGGCATCAACCTCAAGGGTGATCCGCTGGCCATGCAGCGCCTGAAAGAAGCTGCCGAGAAGGCCAAGATCGAGCTGTCTTCCAGCCAGCAGACCGATGTCAATCTGCCCTATATCACTGCAGATGCCTCCGGTCCCAAGCATTTGAACGTGAAGATTTCCCGCGCCAAGCTGGAATCGCTGGTCGAGGATCTGGTCGAGCGGACCATCGAGCCTTGCCGCGTTGCGCTCAAGGATGCCGGGATCGATGTGGCCAAGATCGACGATGTCATCCTGGTCGGTGGCCAGACCCGTATGCCTCTGGTACAGAAGCGTGTGGCCGATTTCTTCGGCAAGGAAGCACGCAAGGATGTCAACCCTGATGAGGCAGTAGCTATTGGTGCTGCCATTCAAGGTGCGGTTCTGGCTGGTGACGTCAAGGATGTTCTGCTGCTTGACGTATCGCCACTGACTCTGGGTATTGAAACACTTGGCGGCGTGATGACTCCGCTGATCGAAAAGAACACCACTATCCCGACCAAAAAGTCGCAGGTGTTCTCGACGGCAGACGACAATCAGAATGCCGTGACCATTCATGTACTGCAAGGCGAGCGCAAGCAGGCTGGACAGAACAAGTCACTGGGCCGCTTCGATCTGGCCGATATTCCTCCTGCGCCGCGTGGCGTACCGCAGATCGAGGTGACTTTCGATATCGACGCCAATGGTATCCTGCATGTTTCTGCCAAGGACAAGGCTACCGGTAAGCAGCAGTCCATCGTCATCAAGGCCAATTCCGGCCTTTCCGAGGATGAGATCCAGCAAATGGTGCGCGATGCCGAGGCCAATGCCGAGGAAGATCGCAAGTTCGAAGAACTGGTTTCTGCGCGTAACCAGGGTGATCAATTGGTACATGCCAGTCGCAAGATGCTGACCGAAGCGGGTGACAAGACGACGGCTGAAGAAAAAACGGCTATCGAGAAGGCGATAGGAGAATTGGAGCTGGCCGTCAAGGGGGACGACAAGGCTGCCATTGATGCCAAAATGGCTGCCTTGTCCCAGGCAACCACACCGCTGGCTCAGAAAATGTACGCTGAGCAGCCACAAGCTGATGGCGAGGCCCAAGGTGCGGCTGGTGGTTCGCAGAAAGGAACGGCCGACGATGTCGTCGATGCCGAGTTCGAAGAGGTCAAGGACAACAAGTAAGCTTGCCGGCTTGCTTCTGCTCCGGTCCGCCATAACCTATGGCGGATCTCACCGTTGCGCGGGAGCTTGCTCCCGCGTCGGTGTGTCTGGAGGGCACCAATGAGGATTCTGGAAATCTATGGCCAAGCGTGATTATTACGAGGTGCTGGGTGTCGAGCGTGGCGCCAGTGAAGCGGATTTGAAAAAGGCCTACCGCCGCCTCGCCATGAAGTATCACCCGGACCGTAATCCGGACGATAAGGAGGCTGAGGAGAAATTCAAGGAAGCCAACGAGGCGTATGAAATTCTCTCCGATGCCAGCAAGCGTACGGCCTATGACCAATATGGTCATGCCGGCGTCGATCCGAGCATGGGGGCTGGAGCAGCCGGTGCCGGTTTTGGCGGCTCGAACTTCTCCGATATTTTCGGCGATGTCTTCAGTGATTTTTTTGGCGGTGCGCGCGGTAATGCCCGTGGTGGCGCTCAGCGTGGCAGTGATCTGCGCTATACCCTCGAACTGGATCTTGAGGAAGCTGTACGCGGCACTACGGTAACTATTCGGATACCGACACTGGTCGAATGCAAAACCTGTAGTGGATCGGGAGCCAAGAAGGGGAGCACTCCGGTTACCTGTACTACCTGCGGCGGTATCGGCCAGGTACGTATGCAGCAAGGCTTTTTCTCGGTACAGCAGACCTGTCCGCGTTGCCATGGTACAGGCAAGATGATCACCGATCCTTGTCCTTCTTGTCATGGTATGGGGCGTGTCGAGGAGCAGAAGACGCTATCGGTCAAAGTCCCACCGGGGGTCGATACTGGGGACCGTATTCGCCTGTCCGGCGAAGGTGAAGCAGGGAGCCTGGGTGGTCCGGCCGGTGATCTGTATGTGGTCGTCAACGTGCGTGAGCACCCGATTTTCCAACGGGATGGAAAAAACCTGTATTGCGATGTGCCGATCAGCTTTGTCGATGCGGCGTTGGGAGGGGAGTTGGAGGTGCCGACGCTGGATGGCCGGGTCAAACTCAAGATTCCTGACGGTACCCAGACCGGCAAGCTGTTTCGCCTGCGTGGCAAAGGGGTTGCGCCGGTACGTGGTGGTTCTCCTGGCGATCTCATGTGCCGGGTCATGGTAGAGACACCGGTCAACCTGAGTCGCCGCCAGCGGGAACTGTTGGAGGAATTTCGCAATACCTTGCAGAGTGACAGTTCACACTCGCCCAAGGCCAGTGGTTGGTTCGAAGGTGTTAAGCGCTTTTTCGAAGATTTGTAGTCATGGGTCAGGGGCGGACGACATGGTGTTGTGTTTGCTGCCGGAGACTCGAGCTTGAGGCTGTTTTATGCAACGTATCGCGATAGCAGGCGCCGCCGGGCGCATGGGAAAGGCCCTTGTCGAAGCGGTGGTTCAGGCTGGCGGTGCTGAACTGGGTGCGGCTGTAGTTCGTCCCGATAGCAGCCTGGTCGGTGCCGATGCCGGCGAGTTGGCTGCCGTTCGGCGGCTTGGTGTGGCGCTGGCTGGTGATCTGGAAGTGGTGTTGGGCGATGTTGATGCTGTGATCGATTTCACGCATCCGAGCGCCACGCTGAAAAATCTGGAAATCTGCCGTAAGGCCGGTAAAGCCATGGTTATCGGTACCACTGGTTTTTCGCCAGCAGAGAAGCAGTTGTTGATCGATGCGGCAAAGGATATCCCCATTGTGTTCGCAGCCAATTTCAGTGTCGGGGTCAATCTGTGCCTGAAATTGCTGGATACCGCTGCACGTGTGTTGGGTGACGAGGCTGATATCGAAATCATTGAGGCGCATCACCGGCACAAGGTAGATGCTCCCTCGGGAACAGCACTTCGCATGGGCGAGGTCGTTGCCCATGCGTTGGGGCGTGACCTGCAGAAAGTGGCCGTGTATGGCCGCGAAGGGCAGACAGGAGCCCGTGTCCGCGAGACCATCGGGTTTGCCACTGTGCGCGCCGGCGATATCGTGGGCGATCACACCGTGCTGTTTGCGGCCGAAGGTGAGCGCGTTGAAATCACGCACAAGGCTTCCAGCCGCATGACCTTTGCCAAGGGTGCAGTGCGTTCTGCTCTTTGGCTTCAGGGAAAATCTGCCGGCTTGTACGATATGCAGGATGTGTTGGAACTTCGCTAGATAGCGGTAGCGAAAATGGAGAGGATAGCCTTGGCTACCGCAGATGGTCTTTCTTCTGTAGAATACCCGCTTTAGTGTGCCCACTAAAATATTACGCAGAATGAAGCTTTCGATAAAAAGCGGGATGACCTTCACACGTCATCCCGCTTTTTTACACTCTGCGTTTGCTGCTGCTTTTGATCTACGGGAGGTCTCTTGATTAAGCCAGCCATTCTCGCCCTTGCCGATGGAAGTATTTTTCGTGGTGAGTCCATCGGCGCTGATGGTCATACCATTGGTGAGGTGGTGTTCAACACCGCCATGACCGGCTATCAGGAAATCCTTACCGATCCCTCTTATGCCAGGCAAATCGTGACTTTGACTTATCCGCATATCGGCAATACCGGCACTACGCCGGAAGATGCCGAATCAGATCGAGTATGGTCAGCCGGTTTGATCATTCGTGATTTGCCGCTTCTGGCCAGCAACTGGCGTAACAAACAATCGCTCGGCGATTACCTGAAAGAAAATGGAACCGTTGCGATTGCCGGTATAGATACGCGCCGGCTCACCCGTATCCTGCGGGAAAAAGGCTCGCAGGACGGCTGTATCCTGGTTGGTAACGATGCCACTGCAGAAAAGGCACTGGAATTGGCGCGCAGCTTCCCAGGTCTGAAAGGCATGGATCTGGCCAAGGAGGTTTCCACCAAGGTGCCTTACGAATGGTGTTCCGGTATCTGGAGTCTCGAAACCGATAGCCATCCGCAAATTCCGGCCAGCCAACTGCCTTATCATGTCGTGGTTTTCGATTATGGGGTCAAGTGGAACATCCTGCGTATGCTGGTAGCGCGTGGTTGTCGCCTTACCGTCGTTCCCGCGCAGACTTCTGCCAATGAAGTACTGGCATTGAAGCCGGATGGTGTAATGCTTTCCAATGGTCCTGGTGATCCCGAACCGTGCGACTATGCCATTCGCGCAATCCAGGAAATCCTGCAAACCGATACGCCGGTATTTGGTATCTGTCTCGGCCACCAATTGCTGGCGCTGGCCTCTGGGGCGAAGACAATCAAGATGGGCCATGGCCATCATGGCGCGAATCATCCGGTTCAGGATCTGGATACCGGTGTCGTGATGATCACCAGCCAGAACCATGGTTTTGCGGTCGAGGAAAGCGCCTTGCCGGCTAATCTGCGGGCGACTCACAAATCGTTGTTCGATGGCACCCTGCAGGGGATTGAACGTACTGACAAGATCGCCTTCAGCTTCCAGGGACATCCTGAGGCCAGCCCGGGCCCGCACGATGTATCGCCACTTTTCGATCGTTTCATCGCGGTCATGGCCACGCGCCGTTAAGACTTTGCCGAGCCCAGATTTCGAGAGACATCATGCCAAAACGTACTGATATCAAGAGTATTCTCATCCTCGGCGCCGGCCCCATAGTCATCGGCCAGGCGTGCGAGTTCGACTATTCCGGCGCTCAAGCCTGCAAGGCCCTGAAAGAGGAAGGATTCCGCGTCATTCTGGTGAACTCCAACCCGGCCACCATCATGACCGATCCGTCCATGGCCGACGCCACCTATATCGAACCGATCAAATGGCAGACCGTGGCCAGGATCATCGAGAAGGAGCGCCCGGATGCTCTGTTGCCGACCATGGGTGGCCAGACGGCCTTGAACTGTGCTCTCGACCTTGAAAAGAATGGGGTATTGCAAGAGTTCGGAGTAGAGATGATTGGTGCCAATGCCGACACCATCGACAAAGCCGAAGATCGTTCCCGGTTCGACAAAGCCATGCGCGAAATCGGTCTGGAGTGCCCTCGCTCTGGCATTGCCCATAGCATGGCGGAAGCCTATGGCGTTTTGGACAAGGTCGGTTTTCCCTGCATCATCCGCCCTTCTTTCACCATGGGCGGGACTGGTGGCGGTATCGCCTACAATCGCGAAGAGTTCGAAGAGATCTGCAACCGGGGGCTCGATTTGTCGCCCACCAAGGAATTGCTGATCGACGAGTCCCTGATTGGCTGGAAGGAATACGAGATGGAGGTTGTCCGTGACAAGAAGGACAACTGCATCATCGTTTGCGCCATCGAGAATTTCGATCCCATGGGCGTACATACTGGCGATTCCATTACCGTCGCCCCGGCGCAAACTCTGACGGACAAGGAATACCAGATCATGCGTAATGCCTCTTTGGCAGTATTGCGCGAGATCGGAGTGGAAACCGGTGGTTCCAACGTTCAGTTCGGTATCAATCCCGATGATGGTCGGATGGTCGTGATCGAAATGAACCCGCGTGTTTCGCGCTCATCGGCGCTAGCCTCAAAGGCTACCGGTTTCCCGATAGCCAAGATCGCCGCCAAACTGGCCGTGGGGTATAGCCTCGATGAGCTGTTAAACGACATTACCGGAGGTCGGACTCCGGCATCCTTCGAGCCATCGATCGATTATGTCGTTACCAAGATTCCACGCTTTGCTTTCGAGAAGTTTCCCAAAGCCGATGCACGCCTGACGACCCAGATGAAATCCGTGGGTGAAGTAATGGCGATCGGGCGAACATTCCAAGAGTCCGTGCAGAAAGCCTTGCGTGGTCTGGAGGTCGGCGCGACTGGCTTCGATCCGAAGCTGAACATGGACGATGCCGAAGCCGATAGCCGCCTCAAGCGCGAACTGACGGTCCCGGGTGCTGAACGCATCTGGTACGTCGCGGATGCTTTCCGCGCCGGTAGGAGCTTGGAAAATATCTTCGGCATGACCAAGATCGACCCGTGGTTCCTGGTCCAGATCGAGGATCTGGTGAAAGAGGAAGAGCGAGTCAAGACTCTGGGGCTATCGAGTATCGATGCAGAGCTGATGCGCCGCTTGAAGCGCAAGGGCTTTTCCGATGCACGCTTGGCCAGGTTGTTGGGGGTAACCGAGAAAAACTTGCGTAGCCATCGCCACAAGCTCAAGGTCTTGCCGGTTTACAAGCGTGTCGATACCTGTGCTGCCGAGTTCGCTACCGATACGGCCTACCTGTATTCCACCTATGAAGAAGAGTGTGAGGCCAAGCCTTCGAACCGAGACAAGATCATGATCCTCGGCGGTGGGCCGAATCGCATTGGTCAAGGTATCGAGTTCGATTATTGCTGCGTTCATGCAGCTCTGGCCATGCGCGAAGATGGTTACGAAACCATCATGGTCAATTGCAACCCGGAAACGGTTTCGACCGATTACGACACCTCCGACCGGCTGTATTTCGAACCCGTGACGCTGGAAGATGTGCTGGAAATTGTGCGGGTCGAGCAGCCCAAGGGTGTGATCGTCCAGTATGGCGGACAGACTCCTCTGAAAATCTGTCGTGCCCTGGAAGAGGCGGGTGTGCCGATCATCGGTACCAGTCCGGACTCGATCGACCGTGCCGAGGACCGGGAGCGTTTCCAGCAAATGGTTCAGCGCCTGGGTTTGCTCCAGCCGGCAAACGCCACTGCGCGTAGCGAAGACGAAGCCATCATCGCTTCCAAGACTATTGGCTATCCTTTGGTCGTTCGGCCTTCCTATGTGCTTGGCGGAAGAGCCATGGAAATCGTTTATGACGAAGATGAACTCAAGCGCTATATGCGCGAGGCGGTTCAGGTTTCCAATGATAGCCCAGTGTTGCTCGATCACTTCCTGAACTGTGCCACCGAAGTGGACATCGATGCCATCTGCGACGGAGAACAAGTCGTCATTGGCGGGATGATGCAGCATATCGAGCAGGCGGGTGTTCACTCGGGGGATTCGGCCTGTTCTCTGCCACCTTATTCGCTGCCTCGGCATGCGCAGGATGTCATTCGTGAGCAAGTCGGGAAAATGGCCCTCGAGCTTGGTGTCGTCGGCCTGATGAACGTGCAGATGGCTGTACAAGGCGATGATATCTATGTTCTGGAGGTAAATCCGCGCGCCTCGCGTACCGTGCCTTTTGTCTCCAAGTGCATCGGTGTATCACTGGCCAAGATCGCAGCCCGTATCATGGCTGGCAAGACGCTGAAGGAAGTTGGTTGCGAGCATGAGCTGATTCCCGGCTATTTCAGCGTCAAGGAGGCCGTCTTCCCCTTCGCTAAATTCCCCGGTGTCGATCCAATTCTTGGGCCGGAAATGAAGTCAACAGGGGAGGTCATGGGCCTGGGCGACAGCTTTGCCGAAGCCTATGCCAAGGCGCAGCTGGGGGCTGGTGAGATTCTACCGACCAGTGGTTATGCCTTCCTCAGCGTGAGAGAGGATGACAAGCCACAGGTTCCCGAGGTCGCTCGCCGTCTCATCGATCTGGGTTTCGAAATGGTGGCCACTAGTGGAACTGCCAGATTGATCGAAGCTGCGGGCCTGCCGGTTCGTCGAGTCAACAAAGTGACTGAAGGTCGTCCGCATGTGGTCGATATGATCAAGAATGACGAGGTCACCTTGATTATCAATACTACCGAAGGACGGCAATCGATTGCCGATTCCTACTCTATTCGCCGCAATGCCCTGCAGCACAAGGTTTATTGCACCACAACCCTGACAGGAGCCTTGGCTATCTGTGAGGCGTTGAAGTTCGGTCCCGAAAAAGCTGTACGCCGACTGCAGGATTTACACGCAGGAGTCAATTCATGACCAAGTTTCCCATGACTGTCCAGGGCGCTCAGGCTCTGGAAGAGGAGCTCAAGCATCTGAAAAGTGTGCTGCGTCCGCAGATTATCCAAGCTATCGCCGAAGCCAGAGAGTTGGGTGATTTGAAGGAAAACGCCGAGTACCATGCCGCCCGTGAACAGCAAGGTATGGTTGAAGCTCGTATCCGTGATATCGAAGGGCGCCTGCAGAATGCTCAAATAATTGACATAGCCAGCATCCCTCAGACTGGTAAAGTCATTTTTGGCGTTACTGTTGATATCGCCAATGTCGAAACGGACGAAACGGTTACCTATCAGATCGTTGGCGATGATGAAGCCGATATCAAGCAAGGCAAGCTTTCTGTCAGTTCGCCTATCGCTCGTGCCTTGGTTGGCAAGGAAGAGGGTGAGGTCGCTGTAGTCAAGACGCCGAGCGGCATCGTTGAATATGAAATCGTCGAAATTCGCCATATTTGAGCGGCTTCAGAGCAAATAATGTTGTCAATCGCCCTTTGCAAGAGACAGCATTATTTGCTTCAGTAACGACTGCGGTTTCCGGTGACACCGACGGAATATAGCTCGTTATCCAGACCGGATTCCGCATCGATTTGAGCATCATTGCCCATGTAGAAACGCATGGACTCAGTCGAAATGACGTTAGGTTAGCGTAAGGATTCGGCGCTCAGAATGAATGCCGGTGGATATTGGAAAGCTGTTTGTTGGCCTTGGGGTTTTTGCGATAAACAAGAGCAATCTTGCCGATAACCTGAATAAGCTGACAATTTCCACCATGACAGAGCTCATCTATCAGCGCCCGGCGTTCTTCTCGTTCCGATAGGCGAAGTTGAACCTTTATCAACTCATGATCGGTAAGCGCCCGATCCAGCTCGGCGAGTACTCCAGCGCTCAAACCGCCTTCGGCAATAATCACTACAGGCTTCAAGTGATGGCCAATAGTTCTGAAGTGTTTTTTCTGCTCGTTGGAGAGCGACATATTCAACCCTTGCATCGTGTTCGAGAAAAGCGTTCCAGTGTAACCGAGCAGTTCAGGATCGCACAGATGAGGTAATAACTTGGCTCGCTCTAAAACCAGTCAGCGTTGGCTGAAAGAACACTTCGACGATCCTTATGTAAAAATGGCTCAAAAGGACGGTTATCGTTCGCGAGCCAGTTATAAGTTGCTGGAACTGCAGGAAAAAGATCGCTTGTTACGCCCGGGTATGACGGTGGTGGATCTCGGTTCTGCTCCTGGTGGGTGGTCGCAGGTAACCAGCCGACTGATCGGCGACCGGGGACGCTTGATCGCTTCCGATATTCTGCCGATGGATAGCATCCCCGATGTAACCTTTATCCAAGGCGATTTTACTGAAGATTCAGTCTTTAGTTGTATCCTCGAAGCAACAGGCAATACGCCAGTAGATCTTGTGATTTCAGATATGGCCCCCAATATGAGTGGAGTCAAAGCTGCCGATCAGCCACGAGCCATGTTTCTATGTGAGCTGGCTCTGGATCTGGCCACGCGAGTGCTGCGGCCAGGCGGAGACTTTTTGATCAAGGTTTTTCACGGTGAAGGATTCGATACTTATCTCAAGGATGTTCGGTATCGTTTCGACAAGGTGTACATGCGTAAACCTCTTTCTTCACGTGATCGATCCAGGGAGCAGTATCTGTTGGCAAGAGGGCTCAAGAGGCCTGGCTAGTAAAATTTGGATTTTGCTTCTAGTTGCGTAAGGATGGAGCAGGCGAAACGGTTGAAAAATATTGGCAAGGCTGTTGTCTATTAGGAAAGGCTTCGATTGAGCCTAACAACAGGTTACAGACGATCTATGAGTAACCTCTTGGATTGTGGTAGTAAACTTAGACTAAAAGTTAAAACATCGGCCGTCATGCAGGCTCTGCTGGCAGGGTTTGCTCGAGAGGGTAGTTAATTGAACGACATGGCAAAAAACCTGATCTTGTGGTTGATCATCGCAGCCGTACTGGTCACGGTGATGAACAATTTTTCCAGCCCGACCGAGCCACAAACGCTCAACTATTCCGAATTCATCGAGCAGGTCAAGGAAGGCCGAGTCGAGCGTGTGACGGTCGACGGTTTCGTCATTACGGGCCGGCGTACCGATGGCGAGCCGTTCAAGACCATTCGTCCCGCCATTCAGGATGGTGGGCTTATCGGTGACTTGATAAACAACAATGTCGAGATCGAAGGCAAGCAACCGGAGCAGCAAAGTATCTGGACGCAGTTGTTGGTCGCCAGCTTCCCGATTCTGGTCATTATCGCCGTGTTCATGTTCTTCATGCGCCAGATGCAGGGCGGTGTCGGTGGCAAAGGTGGGCCGATGAGCTTTGGCAAGAGTAAGGCCCGCTTGCTGTCCGAGGATCAGGTCAAGACGAGCTTTGCGGATGTGGCAGGTTGTGACGAAGCCAAGGAAGAGGTTAGCGAACTGGTGGAGTTTCTGCGCGATCCTGGCAAATTCCAGCGGCTAGGCGGTCGTATTCCGCGTGGTGTGTTGATGGTTGGCCCTCCCGGTACCGGTAAGACCTTGTTGGCAAAAGCCATCGCTGGAGAAGCCAAGGTCCCGTTTTTTACTATTTCCGGTTCGGATTTCGTTGAGATGTTCGTCGGTGTGGGTGCTTCCCGGGTCCGCGATATGTTCGATCAAGCCAAGAAACATGCTCCCTGCATCATCTTCATTGATGAAATCGATGCGGTCGGTCGTCATCGTGGCGCTGGACTGGGTGGCGGACACGATGAGCGCGAGCAGACCCTTAACCAGTTGCTGGTTGAAATGGATGGTTTCGAAATGAACGATGGGATCATCGTCATTGCTGCTACCAACCGTCCGGATGTACTGGACCCTGCTCTGCTTCGTCCCGGTCGTTTCGATCGCCAGGTCGTGGTCGGGTTGCCGGATATCCGTGGGCGCGAACAGATCCTCAAAGTGCATATGCGCAAGGTTCCGGTTGGCGATAATGTGGTTCCAGGCGTTATTGCGCGCGGCACTCCCGGTTTTTCCGGTGCAGACTTGGCCAATCTGGTCAACGAAGCCTCGCTTTTCTCCGCCAGGGCCAACAAGCGTGTGGTGGAAATGCGGGAATTCGAATTGGCAAAAGACAAGATCATGATGGGCGCTGAGCGTAAATCGATGGTGATGTCTGAAAAGGAAAAGCTCAATACTGCTTATCACGAAGCCGGCCATGCCATTGTCGGGCGAATGGTTCCCGAGCATGATCCAGTCTATAAGATCTCGATCATTCCTCGTGGGCGAGCCTTGGGTGTAACCATGTTCTTGCCGGAAGAAGATCGTTACAGCCTTTCCAAGCGCGCTTTGGTCAGCCAGATTTGCTCATTGTTCGGGGGCCGTATTGCCGAAGAAATGACATTGGGCTTTGAGGGCGTTACGACTGGCGCATCAAACGACATCATGCGAGCTACTCAGATCGCCCGGAACATGGTGACGAAATGGGGATTGTCCGAAAAACTGGGTCCGTTGATGTATGCGGAAGAAGAAGGTGAAGTCTTCCTGGGACGTAGTGCAGGTTCTCAATCCGCAAACGTATCGGTAGATACTGTAAAACTGATCGATCTGGAAGTACGAAGCATCATCGATCACTGTTACTCGACTGCCAAAGGTATCCTCACAGAGAACCGCAGCAAGCTCGACGCGATGGCGCAAGCTTTGATGAAATACGAGACCATCGATTCTGAACAGATCGATGACATCATGGCTGGACGTACTCCAAGAGAGCCTCGGGATTGGCAGGATGGTTCCGGTACTTCTGGTTCTCCTCCCATGCAAGCAGATGGTGGTAGACCCGAAACGCCTATTGGTGGTCCGGCAGGAGAGCATTAAGAGATTCGCATGGACTTGACGCTCGCTTCTGGAACCCGGCTGCCGTGTGGTAGCCGGGTTCTTGATTTATCGCATCCGCATGTGATGGGTATTCTCAACGTAACGCCGGACTCTTTTTCCGACGGCGGTCGTTTTACTGATTTGGCTGTAGCTCTGTCTCACGCGGAGGCTATGGTAAAAGCAGGGGCAACACTGATCGATGTAGGAGGGGAGTCCACGCGCCCGGGGGCCGAACCGGTCTCATCACTCGAAGAACTGGAGCGCGTTGCTCCTGTTATCGAAGCCATTTCCAGCGAGTTGGACGTGATCGTTTCGGTAGATACTTCCACCCCATCGGTAATCCGCGAAGCTGCCCGCCTTGGTGCTGGACTGATCAACGATGTGAGAGCCTTGACTCGAGACGGTGCCCTGGCGGCTGCGATGCAGAGCGGTTTGCCGGTATGCCTGATGCACATGAATGGCGAGCCAAGAGTGATGCAGCAATCTCCCTGCTATGAAAATGTACTCGAAGATGTACAAGATTTCTTAAGCGAGCGGATACAAACCTGTATTCAAGCTGGTATGGATAAAAGCCGCATCCTGATCGATCCTGGGTTCGGGTTTGGCAAAAGCCTTGCTCACAATTTGACTCTTTTCAAACATATGCAAGAGCTTCATTCATTAGGATGCCCTCTACTGGTCGGCGTTTCCCGCAAGGGCATGATCGGCCAGGTATTGGCCAAAGAGGTGGACGAACGCTTGTATGGTAGCCTTGCCTTGGCCGCAGTAGCGGTCTTCAATGGCGCGCATATTCTTCGAGTACACGATGTAGCTGAAACGGTCGATGTGGTTCGCATGATCGCCGCAGTCAAACAAGCTTAATAGGAAGTTACAGTGAGCAGAAAGTATTTTGGTACCGATGGCATTCGTGGCCGCGTCGGACATTATCCGATCACTCCGGATTTCTTGCTCAAGCTCGGTTGGGCTGCTGGAAAAGCTTTCCATAAGCAAGGTAGATGCCGCATTTTGGTCGGCAAAGATACGCGAATTTCTGGCTATATGTTCGAGTCAGCTCTTCAGGCAGGCCTTTCGGCGGCAGGGGCCAATGTTCTTCTGCTCGGCCCTATGCCTACGCCGGCAGTCGCCTATCTGACCCGAACATTTCATGCAGACGCCGGCATCGTCATAAGTGCTTCCCACAATCCCCATTACGATAATGGAATCAAGTTTTTCTCTGGTCGTGGGACCAAGCTTCCCGATGATATCGAGCTTGAAATAGAGCGCTTGATCGATGCTCCCATGACTGTTGTGGAGTCGGAGGATCTTGGAAAAGCATCACGCATCAATGATGCAGCCGGTCGTTATATCGAATTTTGCAAGAGCAGCGTACCAACCAGTACGGATTTTTCCGGATTGAGAGTAGTGCTGGATTGTGCTCATGGTGCGACCTACAAGGTTGCACCCAATGTATTTCGCGAACTGGGGGCCGATGTTCTAGCGACGGCTGTGCAGCCCGATGGGCTCAATATCAATGCAAACGTGGGTTCGACCCATGTTACCCAGTTGCAAAAAGCGGTAGTCGAGAATCGTGCAGACTTGGGGATCGCTTTCGATGGTGATGGCGATCGGGTAATGATGGTGGATCATGCCGGAGCAGTTGTTGATGGTGACGAACTGCTTTATATCATTGCCACCGACCTCCAGGATCGTGGTCTTTTGGCCGGTGGAGTTGTGGGAACCCTGATGAGTAACCTGGGCTTGGAGTTGGCCCTAAAAGAACGGGATATACCTTTTATACGCGCCAAAGTCGGTGATCGCTATGTCATATCGGAGATGCATGAGCGAGGCTGGATTCTGGGGGGAGAAAACTCAGGTCATATTGTTTGTGCCCAGCATACGACTACGGGGGATGCCATTATTGCTGCCCTCCAGGTTGTCAAGGCATTGCATCGAAAAGGACGAAGCTTGGCTGAAGAGCGGCAGACTTGGAAAAAATTTCCTCAGGCCCTGATCAATGTACGTTTTGCTGGTAGCATTGATCCTATTTCCCACGCTGATGTAAAGGCTGCTTGTGATCGTATTACCGAGCGCATGGCTGGTCATGGGCGTGTCCTGTTGCGCAAATCTGGAACCGAGCCGCTAGTCAGGGTCATGGTTGAAGGAGATGATGAATCAATGGTTAATGCTTATGCAAAAGAGCTCGCAGAAATGGTTACGGCAGTTTGTGCTTGATTAAGCTTGCCAGTCATTGTTTGCTCAAGTAACATCTGCGCCCACTTTAGATGGACTGAAGCGGATCAGTAAGTATCTTGAATTGTTCAGGATACAAAGCGAATCCAGATGCTGAGATAGAATTCAGTGGGGCGCAGAGCATCGTTGTATACAGATAAGCCTGATTCAATCTGTTGTTCCGCCGGGAAATTTAGATGTATAAAGACGTCGTTATCGTAGTGCATTTACTGGTTGCCCTTGGGGTAATCGTATTGGTACTGCTACAGCAAGGTAAGGGTGCTGATGCTGGTGCCTCGTTTGGGTCTGGCGCCTCAGCAACCGTATTCGGAAGCCAGGGAGCATCTACCTTCCTGAGTCGGCTTACCGCTATTCTCACTGCTGTTTTTTTTGTAACCAGCTTGGGGTTGGCTTATTTTGCCAGACATGAGGCTGACGAAGTTTCAAAAGCAGGCTTGCCTGACCCAGCTGTTTTAGAGACTCCGGCAAACAAGCCGATATCGAATGATGTACCTGTAATTGACGGTTCGAAAAGTGTTCCTGCAGGCGATATTCCTCAATCTCCTGCCAAGTGATTTTCAGTTTGTCTTTGCCGAGGTGGTGGAATTGGTAGACACGCTACCTTGAGGTGGTAGTGGCCATAGGCTGTAGGGGTTCGAGTCCCCTCCTCGGTACCAAAATAGCTTTCCTGAGTACTCCAAAGTTGATAGGGGTATACTGGAAAGGCAGAGAAACCGGCCTTCTAGCCGGTTTTTTTGTGCCTGAGCTCTCCGCCTGGATACCCTATGATTTAGGAGTATATTTAGGGATATACCGGTTCGATATGAAAAAGTACCCCTATGGCAAGGACTGTCACCCCACTGACTTCCAAATGCGAGGCAGCCAAGTCTCGCGACAAGGGTTACAAGTTGTTCGGCGGGCAAGGCTGTTCCTGCTGGTGACGGATCTGTCTAAAACTACCAAACTACATTCACCTGGCGACCCGCCAGTCTGGCATCGGGTGTGTTGCGATATGGGTTTGAACTTGCCACGGTGATGTAAGAAGCGTTTGCCGGGTCAGCCACGGCAACTGCTGGACTTGGCCAGCGAACCGAATCGAATCGAATCGCTGCTGGGCGATGGACTTCATGCACGACGCTCTATATTGCGGCCGGCGTTTGCGGACACTAAACATGATCGAAGAGAGTTGGGTTCATCGATTTCTTCGGCGTGGCGTCTTAACTCGCTTGATCGACTGCTATGGTGCACCCGATGCCATACGGCTGGACAACGGATTGGAGATGGTCTCGCAGGCGTTCACCGAGTGGGCTGTGGCCAAAGGCATAGCCATCCGAGATATCCAACCAGGCAAGCCGAACCAAAATGCCTTCATCAAGCACTTCAACCGGACCTATCGAACTGAAGTGCTCGATATCGACTTGTTTGCCAACCTCGAACAGGTCCACGTCATCACTGATCAGCGGCTGGTCGACTACAACGAATACCGGCCGCGTGAAGCGCTGGGCGGCATCCCGCCGATTCAGTTCATGCCTCGGCTAAACTTGGCTCCCAATATCGACTAGGCACTGTCTACTTGACAGGGGTGGCTACGTTCGCATGCGTCGCCATTCCAATGTGGCGGTGTACTAGGTTGATAACTACGAGGCACACCCGTTTTGATGCAGGGGCCGAGGTGTTGCCAGCCTCAGCCTGACCCTGCAGTTGCACAGTACAAGAGCATCCTTTCAGAGTTGAATGATGACGTGAACGGCTCAGCGGCCTGGCGAAGAACCTGATTAAAAAATGGCATTCTCAATGCCAACAAATTTTTTAGGATCGACAGGGGCAACTCTTATCGTGTCACGGAGCACCAGCTTCAAATAGGCACTGAATAGATTTAGGCAAGCCAAACACTCATCACTGATCAGTATTGCAAATCGGGGGTGACCATAGCTTTTTTAAAGCTGGGCTTTTGTAAGTGTAAGTAATGTTTAAACGGTTTTTAGCATGCCTCCATCGACATAATAAGCTGAGCCGCTTGAATAGCTGGCCCGTGCGGAACAGAGGAATACGAAGAAGTCAGCTATTTCTTTAGGAGAGGCGAAACGCTTTATGGGCGCATGCTCCTCGGCTACGCCGTTCAGATAGGCCTGCCAATCCCCACCCGATTTTTCAGTCAACTCCTTGGCGGTCTTGATCCAATCAGGAGTCAAGACCAATCCCGGATTTACTGTATTGACACGGATATTGTGATCAATTGCTTCGTGTGCCAGTACTTTAGAAAACATCATCAGTGCGGCTTTGGTAACGTTATAGATCGGCTCATACCAGAGCGGCTGGGCTGCACAGATAGATGCGTTATGCAAGATTACACCGCCGCCGCGTCGCTTCATTGTCGGCATGAACCCCCGTGCCAGGCGCACTGCTGCCATCACGTGAAGTTCCCAATAAAGCTGCCACTTTTCGTCTGTTGCCTCTGCAATGGTCTCGTTACTGCCGGTACCAGCGTTATTTATTAGTATATCTATACCGCCAAAACGCTCTTCCACAAGCCGTACAGTTTCCTTTACATCACTAGCGCTGGCTATATTCACAGCAATACCAAGCGTCTTGATTTTATAATAGTCAGCTATACGGGCCGCCTCTTGGTCAAGGCGTTCTTTATTACGTGCAACCAACACCAGATTGACTCCTTCGGCAGCCAACCCTTCAGCAATTGCCAGGCCGATACCGACGCTAGCTCCTGTAATCAGTGCAGTTTTACCATCAAGTTCGAGGTTCATATGATTTTCCTTGTTTTAAGATGGGTTATAGTCAGATATATCAGTTAAATGGTCTTTGAGTGGAAACCGTTAGTGGCTTTTTCGTATGTCATAGGGATATCAATAGAAGCAGCAGATAGTTGTGATATAAAAAAGATCCTGAATAAAAATCTGTAGTGATATTTTTATTATTAAATAACAAGCCAGTAATTATGCGATTTATAGGGGATGTGATCTGGTAAAAATGGAGATTTTTCAGAGTTTTCTTAATGCTAATAATACTTTAAATGATAAAAAACATAAAAATATGGAAATATAAATTTATATGTCTCATGGAATGTTTCCTTAAATTTATTTTAGTTATTTTGGCTGGTAATGATAAGGATCTCCTTTTTTGCAATTAATGGATAATATAATGCATTTTTAAGAAGTTCAAAGATAGCTGAAAAATGGCATATTGTAATACAATAGTGGCGTTTGCAGCTTGAAACTAATCCAGTTGCACCAGAATAAGAATGGCTTTATTTATGAAGCATAAAAATCAGTGAAAATGATGAATATGAGCAAGACGAAAAGCTCGAGGTGTCATTCCTTTCTGTGCAAGAAATTGTCGATTGAAAAGTGCTAGAGAGGAATAACCGACAGTTTCCGCAATAGCGGATATAGATAGAGTTTCTTGCAGTAACAAGGTGCAAGCCCTACCGATCCGCAGTCGAGATATATAATCAAGAGTTGTTCTTCGTGTATGACGGCGAAACATGCGATGAAAGGCCGATATACTGATACATGCCATTTCGGCAAGATCCGGGATGGCGATAGGCTCGGCATAATGAATATGTAGATATTCCAACACCCGATGCATCCGAAGGTCTTCGCTTGGCAACCTGTCTGTCAGGCAGGCTGGTATGGTTATTAAACGTTCGGCACTAGAGTCGCGTCCAATTCGCTGTAAGATATCCAACAATAAAATCAGGCGACCCGTGGTATCTCTATCTATCATTGCCTCTATAAGCGGACGTACCTCACGTTGTGTAGCGCTTCCAAAGCGAATGGCCTGCTGGTGCAACGTAACCATTAAAGAACGCACGGCCTGCATTTCAGGAAAAAGATCAACTACGGATGAAATCCATGCACTAGTGAACCAAATCACCAGAGCAATATGTGGTTGTCCAGAGTTAATACGCTCACTCGAACACCAGCCATGCGGCACATGCGGGCCAATCAGGATAAGGTCATCATCATCAAACCATTCGATATTATCACCAATATAGCGATGACCGCGGCTGTTAAGCGTAAGAGTCAACTCGAATTCTGGATGGTGGTGCCACTCGAAAGGAATGCTTTCGTCGAGCCTGCGATTTAAAAACGTTAGCGACGATTCACTATCAGGTAAGACCTTTTCGAAATTAGGTTTCATCCTCAACGCTACCGTTGTACTTTTCAATACAGTTAACTTATAGAGCTGCGTCGTTAGGTGATGCTGAGAGTGCTTATGCGGTTATGCTGTCCCTGCATCTGCTAAAGTGCCAGATAAGTAAGCTGACGCTTTAGCATGAGCATAGTAATTACGATCATTTCAGCCAAACTATATTAGCCGCGGTGCCGACCACGGAAATGATCGATCAGCCCCTGGGTCGAGGAATCCTCGGCCGGCTCTGCCTCGTAGCTGGTCAGGCGGTTGTAGACGTTCTTGCCCAGCTCCTT
>NZ_JACHXI010000011.1 GCF_014191985.1 Azomonas macrocytogenes | reverse complement strand
AAATATACACAAAAACAGAAAAACCTCAATGGCTCGAGTTCGATCCGACGAACATCGAGAATAACACGCTGACAGCGAACCGCACGCTGGAGCAGATCAACAACCAGATCCAGCAGCTTCAGAACGAAGCGCAGATGCTGATGAACCAGGCGCGCAACCTCGCCAGCCTGCCGTCCAGCGTGGTGAACCAGTTGCGCGCCAACCTGGCGACGACCGAGCGGCTGATCGCGCAGGCCCGAGGCTTGGCCTACGACGTGACGAACCTCGATCGGGAGTTCGCGCGCCTGTACCCCGAGCAGTACGCCGCCACCGTCAGCGGCGACCAGATGTACCGCGACGCGCAGGAGCGTTGGCGGAACACGCTCAACGGCTTGCAAACCACCATGCAGATGCAGGCACAGGTGTCGCAGAACCTGGGCGAAGACGAAAGCGTGCTGGCCGATCTCGTTGGCAAGAGCCAGTCGGCCGAAGGCGCGCTGCAAGCGATGCAGGCCATGAACCAGTTGCTCGCCTTGCAGGCCAAGCAGTCGATCCAGTCGCAGCGGCTTCAGATCACGCAAGACCGGGCCGCCTCGCTGGAGCTGGCGCGGCAGGCGGCGGCCACGGAGCGCGCCCGCGAGGTGCGGCGGCGTTTCATGGGCGAAGGCACGCCGTACACGCCGCAGCGCGTGGATTTCTACGGCAACTGACGGGAGGCCGCCATGCGATGCGTCCTCGCCCTTGGTGTCGTGCTGCTGGCCGCTTGCGGCAAGCAGCCAACCGACCACCATGCCGATGCCCTGGCCGCCGATCCCGTGCGACTCAAGACATTGCGCGCGCAATGCGCGGCCGACCGGCAGGCCACGGGCGAGGACGCTTGCCGCGCCGCCGCCGAAGCCTTCCGGCGGCGCTTCTTCTCCGGCCTGGCTGGGCCGGATGAATACCAGACCTTGGCCGACCTGCCGCCGATCCCACCGAGCTTCGATGAGCCGGCCGATGGCGTGGCACCGGCACTGCCCCCCGAACCGGAGGCCATGCCATGAATGACGTGACCATCATCGACCAATTCCTCAGCACCTTCGCCGCCTACATCGACTCGGGTTTCGGGCTGCTGCGGGGCGAAGTGGCCTTCCTCACCGCCACGCTGATCGTTATCGACATGACGATCGCCGGGCTGTATTGGGCCATGAGCCACGCCACCGGCCAGGGCGAGGACGTGATCGCCAAGCTGCTGCGCAAGGTGATGTACGTCGGTGCCTTCGCCTACATCATCAATAACTTCAACTGGCTGGCGAGCATCGTCTTCCGCTCGTTCGCGGGATTGGGCATCACCGCCACCGGCTCGGCCATCACGATGGAGAACTTCTTGCAGCCGGGCCGGTTGGCAAAAACCGGCCTTGACGCGGGCGGGCCGATCTTCCTCCAGATGGACGACATGATGGGATTTCCCGAGGTGTTCTTGAACCTCGATGCCATCTTGGTGCTGTTCCTCGCCTGGCTGGTCGTAGTGCTGTGCTTCTTCGTGCTGGCGATCCAGCTTTTCATCACGCTCATCGAGTTCAAGCTAACCACGCTCGCGGGCTTCGTGCTGGTGCCGTTCGCGCTCTGGAACAAGACTTCGTTCCTGGCCGAAAAAGTCTTGGGCAACGTGGTTGCCTCCGGCGTCAAGGTGCTGGTGCTGGCCGTGATCGTCGGTATCGGCTCGGGCCTGTTCACTCAGTTCCAAGTCCATCCCGATGAGCCGTCCATCGACCATGCACTGGTCATCATGCTGGCCTCGCTCACCTTGCTGGCGCTGGGGATCTTCGGCCCTGGCATCGCCACGGGCCTTGTGTCCGGTGCGCCGCAGCTCGGCGCGGGCGCAATGGCGGGCGCGGCTATCGGCGCAGCCGGGACGGCGGTGGCCGTCGGTGCCGCCGCCACGGGTGTAGGCAGCGCGGTAGCCGCTGGCGCGCGCATGGCACCGGCTGCCGCCAAGCTGGCTGGCGCTGGTGCGCGTGCGGCCACGTCGGCGGCTGGCAGTGCGAAATCGGCGTTCCAGGCCGGCTCCGCCGCCGCAGGCGGTGGTGCGAAAGGCGCAATGGCGGGCTTGGGCAACGTCGCCAAGACAGGCGCGCAGGCAGCCGGGCGAGGCGCTGCATCTCGCGCCTCCGCAGCCGGGCAACGCATGGCTGCTCCCTTCCGCGCTGGCTGGAATGGCGCTGCGGCCGATAGTGGCGCAGGCGCGGCATCCGGTCAGGGTGCCGCAGGCGAGGCCGCATCCGGCACCGCCACCGCGCAGACGCAGGAACAGCCCGCTTGGGCCAAGCGCCTGCATCGCCGCCAGCAACTCACCCATGCCGCGACTACTACCGCCCACGCCTTGCGCGGTGGCGATGGCGGCGGCTCCGGGCAAGGCCCGAGCCTGCGCGATTCCGATTCATAAGGAGAACTGACCATGCGATTCAAGAAACCGCAGGTGCGCTATGCCGACACGCCGCAGCCTGCCACGCCGTATCAAGCTGCCGGCCAGGTGTGGGACGACCGTATCGGCACGCCGCGCGTGCAGGCGAAGAACTGGCGGCTGATGGCCTTCGGCTGCCTGACGCTCGCGCTGCTGATGGCCGGCGGCCTGGTGTGGCGCTCGGCGCAGTCCATCGTGACGCCCTACGTGGTGGAGGTGGACAACGCAGGCCAGGTGCGCGCCGTGGGCGAAGCCGCCACGCCGTACCGGCCCAGCGATGCACAGACCGCGTACCACCTAGGCCGCTTCATCGGCCTGGTGCGCTCGCTGTCCATCGACCCCATCGTTGTCCGCCAGAACTGGCTCGACGCCTACGACTACACGACCGACAAGGGCGCGGCCGTGCTCAACGACTACGCGCGCGTGAACGACCCGTTCGCGCGTATCGGCAAGGAGTCGGTGACGGTGCAGATCACGAGCGTCGTGCGCGCTAGCGACACGTCTTTCAACGTGCGCTGGACGGAACGCCGGTACGTCAATGGCGCCACGGCCGGGCTGGAACGGTGGACGGCCGTGGTGTCCATCGTGCTCCAACCGCCGCGCACCGAAGAACGCCTGCGCAAGAACCCCCTGGGCATCTACGTCAACGGCTTGTCGTGGAGCCGCGAGTTGGATTCTTCCGAAGGAGCCAAACCATGAACCTGTCTTTCCGTATTTACGTTTCCGTGCTGACGCTTGCGGCCCTGGCGGGCTGCGCCACGCAGGGCAAGCCGCCGCCCGTGATTTCGCTTGATGAGCCGGTGCAGGCCCAGCCGCTGCCTGAACTACCCGCGCCTGTGGAAGTGGTGGCTGTGCCCGAGGTGCTACCGATGCCGGCGCAGTTGAAGCCGTTGCCCGAAGCCGATGACGCCAAGCCCACGCCGGAGCCGGCAGACGAGAAGGTGCGTGTCTCGCGCGCCAATGCCGAGGCCCGCGTCGCGCCCACGCGCGAGGGCTACGTCAACGCGATTCAGGTGTGGCCTTTCACGGATGGCGCGCTCTATCAGGTCTATGCGGCCGTGGGCCGCGTGACCGTGGTTTCGCTCCAGCCGGGCGAGGAACTGGTAACGGTGGCCGCTGGCGATACCGTGCGCTGGATCGTGGGCGACACATCGAGCGGTAGCGGTGCCGACCTGCGCGTGAACGTGCTGGTCAAGCCGATCCGCTCGGGCCTCAAGACCAATCTCGTCATCACCACCAATCGCAGGACATACCTGCTGGAGCTGGCTTCGACGGAAAAGACGTGGATGGCATCGGCTTCTTGGGAGTATCCGCGCGACCGGATGCTGGCCTTGCAGCGCCAGGCACAGGCGGCCAGCGCCGCCGCGCCGGTGGATTCCGGCTTGTCGCTGGAGAACCTGCGCTTCCGCTACGCGGTCAGCGGCAGCAACCCGCCGTGGAAGCCGCTGCGCGCGTTCGACGACGGGCAGAAGGTCTATATCCAGTTCCCCGCCGGCATCGCGCAAGGCGAGCTGCCGCCGCTGTTCGTGATCGGGCCGGAAGGCGGCGGGCAACTGGTCAATTACCGCTTCCGCTCGCCGTATTACATCGTGGATCGGCTGTTCGGCGCGGCCGAACTGCGCCTGGGCGGTGACAAGGGCGACGTGGTGCGGATTGAGCGCACGGACGGCGTTGCGCGGAGGAACTGACCATGAGCCAGGACGACACCCCCGACCTCGCCACGCCGCAGGCGGGCAAGGTCGCGCCCGAGGCGGTGACGCTGCGCGCCCAGCCGCGCCCGGTCACGCGCCTGAACCGGCGCACGCTGGCCATCCTCGTAGGCGGCCTGTCGGTCGCCGTGCTCGGGGCCACGATCTGGTCGCTGCAACCGCAGCGGCGCGGAGCCAGCGAACAGACCGAGCTTTACAACGTCGATCGCGTCTCGAAGTCCGAAGGGCTGGACGGCCTGCCTTCGGACTACTCGAAGCTGCCGCCGAAAGTGCCGGAGCTGGGGCCGCCGCTGCCGGGCGACCTCGGCCCGGCCATCGTGAACTCACAGCAGCCGGCCGTGGCCGCCTACGCAGCCCCTGGCCACGATCCCAACGACGCCTTGCGCAAGGAGGCGGAAGCCGCTGCGGCTTCGTCGGTGTTCTTCCGCTCGGGCGGCCAAGGCGAGGCGACCGCCACGGTGGCGCAAGCGGCGCCGGGTGCCGGTGGTGCCAGCGCGCTCGCGGCCTTCGACCCGCTTGCCGCAGGGCCGGCCTCGACGGCGGCCCAGCCTGCCGACCCAACCGCCGTGCAAAACCGGCAAGACCAGAAAGAGGCGTTCCTGAAAGCCGGTTCTACGGAAACCCGCAATTCCGGCAACCTGGCGCTGCCGACATCGCCATATCAGGTGATGGCCGGGACGGTGATCGCGGGTGCGCTGGTGACGGGCATCAAGTCGGACTTACCGGGCGACGTGATCGGCACCGTCACGGAGCCGGTCTATGACACGGCCACCGGCAAGTTCCTGCTGATCCCGCAGGGATCGCGCATCTTGGGCAAATACAACAGCCAAGTCAGCTACGGGCAGAGCCGCGTGCAGGTGGTGTGGAATCGCATCATCCTGCCGGACACGTCATCGCTGACACTAGACAACCTTGTGGGCACAGATCCTGCGGGCTACTCGGGCCTGGAAGATGACGTGGACTGGCATTGGAAGCGCATCGTCGCCGGCGCAGTGCTGACGACGTTGCTGGGCGTCAGCGCCGAACTGGCCGCACCGGAGAATCGGCAGGACGGCAACCGCATCGTCATCGCCGGGCGTGACAGCGCACAGGACAGCATCAATCAGGTCGGCCAGGAGATCACCCGGCGCAACATGAACATCCAGCCGACGCTGACCGAGCGGCCGGGCCTGCCGGTGCGGATCATCGTCAACCGGGATCTAGTGCTGCGGCCCTACCAGCCGCTGTTCTTCAATCGGGGAGCTTCGCAATGAGCGCGACCAAGAAGCTGCGGCTCGGGCCGCTGCCCAAGACCGAGAACGTCAAGCTGACCTTTGCCTGCCCGGCCAGCCTGAAAGCCGACCTCGACCGCTACGCCGCGCTGCACGCGCAGGCGTATGGCGAGGCGGTCGATGCAGAGAAGTTGATTCCGCACATGCTGGAGGCGTTCATGGCGGGGGATCGGGGATTCAAGCGCACACAGCCCAAGAACGGAAAAGCCGCCCCTGCGTGAACAGGGGCGGCTCTGGATTGGTGCCCGAGGCCGGAATCGAACCGGCACGCCTTTCGGCGAGGGATTTTCTTACCACTTCGACTTTCGCCGCCGCCCTGCTCAACGCAGGGCGTTCGTGGTCTGGAGCACGCCTTCACCATAGCCTTGCGGCCGTAGGTGCCCGCCGTCTGCTCTCTACACCTTCCCAAGCTGTAGCTTGGGCTTGGCTCGGCGTTGGCTCGGATGCAAAAGCATCCAGGGCGTTCGCCGACTTTGACGGGCTTCACTTCGGGCGTTTCCCCCCGAAGGCTCAAATTGTTCAAGTCCCTTGTGTCTACCGATTTCACCACTCGGGCGTAGTGCTCAACGCACTGAAAACACCTACCTCCATCTACTGGCGCCTAGCTGGCCCCTGGCCGTCAAGCCTAGCTGCAAAGCTACAGCTCGGATGCCCGCAAACCGTTGTCACTATTGACCTTCTGGCTCGGTAGTTCTAGCAGAAAGGACTTGACAAAACAGATTTTAAGTCCCTTGCGTCTACCTGTTTCGCCATCCGGGCATGGTGAAGAAAGGATGGTTTTAAATATTTGCCTAAAGGCTGATCGTAGCGGGCAGGACTATAGCGATCCGCCCGGATACGTGCAACCTGCAATAGGCTTTTATACTGTTCTGGAAAAGCGTCCGTGTTGCTCGTCGAGATAGGCATCGAAAGCCATGGCGATGTTGCGCATCATCAGCTGTCCTTGGGGACGCAGGATGAGGCTATTGTCACGGTATTCCAGCAGGCCATCGTTGATTGTTTCGTCCAGTTTGCCCAGGCTATCGGCGAAATAATCCTGGAACGAGATGCCATATCGATCTTCGATTTCACGGAAATCGATCCGGCCGTGACACATGAGGGAAATGATTACGTCCCGCCGCAAACGGTCATCGGTCGTCAGCAGGTACCCACGATGAATTGGTAGGCGTCCTATATCCAGGGAGGCGTAGTAATCAGCGAGTTCCTTGAGATTCTGGCTGTAGCTCTCATCGACCTTGCCAATAGAAGAAACCCCCAGACCAATGAGATCACAATCGGCATGAGTGGAATAACCCTGGAAATTACGGTGCAAGGTTCCGTTTTCGCGTGCCAGGGCCAGTTCATCTTCGGGCAGAGAAAAATGATCCATGCCGATATAGATATAGCCAGCTTCGGTCAGGCGGTTGATGGTCAGTTCAAGTAGCTCCAGCTTGCGTTCCGGCGGAGGCATGTCTTCTGGGCGAATCAAACGCTGGGCTCGAACCATATGGGGGAGGTGGGCATAGCTATAGGCAGCGATGCGATCCGGACGCATACCGATGAGTTTGTCCAGCGTGACGGCAAAACTTGCTTCGGTTTGTAGTGGCAGGCCGTAGATGAGATCGACACTGACTGATTTGAAGCGCGCTTCGCGCGCGGCCAGGACTAATGTGCGGATTTGCTCTTCGCTCTGTACGCGGTTGACGACCGCTTGCACTTTGTCGTCGAAATCCTGAACCCCAAAACTAAGGCGATTGAAGCCGAGTGCACGCAGATCATGAATTTGTGATGGGGTAACGGTACGTGGATCTACCTCCAGCGAGAACTCATGATTGTCGCTTTCATCCATATTGAAGGCTTGGCGCAATGACTCCATAAGTTCGGTAAGTTGCTTCTGATCGAGATAAGTTGGAGTTCCACCGCCAAGGTGAAGCTGGGTCAACTTTCGCGTCCGATCAAAGAGTTCAGCTTGTAAGTTTATTTCGCGTTTCAGGTAGTCTAAATATTCCGCCGCCCGCTCGGTTTTTGGGGTAACGATCTTATTGCAGGCACAGTAATAGCAAAGGCTTTTGCAAAAGGGGATATGGATATAGATCGACAAAGGTTTTACTGCTTCCTGGCGATTACTCGCGAGGGCAACTTGACGGTAGTGTTCAGCTGTGAAGTCTTGATGGAACTGGGGCGCAGTTGGATAAGACGTGTAACGAGGCCCAGAGCGGTCATATTTTTTGACCAGAGCACGATTGAAAGTAGTTGGCTGAGCCATACGGAATTCACCTAATAATAACGGGAGGTGCCGGTATGGAGACAAAGCCTGCAAAGACCATGCTGAACCGGATGGAAGCGGCAATTTTAGCCTTAGCGCCTCTCGCAAAGACTAAAAATTATAACATCATAAATTTGATTGCCAATCCATGTATCTACCGCTTTATTCTACCCGACCCAGAAAACAGAAATACTTTCAATCCAGTGTCATCAGGCGCGTATTTCCACCCGTTGCAGTGGTATTGACACTAAGTACTCGTTCAATAAGCAACAGCTCAAATGGAATATCAGTATCACCGGGTGCCAGGCCGTATACCGTAATGATTGGACCGGTCCGCTGAGCCACCTGTCGGCAGATTTTACGCAACTGATCCGGATCCCCATGATGAAGCACAATATCGAAATGCACGTCATCGGCGCACCAGTCCGAAATCAGTAGCACTCGTGCCTGTACTTCCAGAGGAAGACTACGGTAAAGATCGCGTTGCGCGTCACTTTCTACCCATAGTGCTTGGCCTCCTGCCACCAATACGGCAGCCAGTTGAATCAGCAAATCGTTCAACCCCTGAGCTAGGCAGAGTACGTGCCGCCGTGGTAACAGGCTGTAGCTGTTGCTCTCGCCGGTAGGGCCGGTAAGCAGGCGCGTAGTGATTCCCGGAAAATGTTCTGCGTATTGGGTACTCAATTTTGCAGCGGTCGGGTTGCGCTTACTGAACCACTCTTGAAAAGTCTGCAAGGCTTTTACCGAGGGTGTCGATTCATGCACTTGTATGGCGGATTCATCCGCATTGATCAGTCGAAATGCCTGGGTCAGCGCGTTTTGCGGGCGAGCCGAGAGCAAACGGTAAAGATAGAGTGGCCCGCCAGCCTTGGGACCAGTACCGGAAAGCCCTGCGCCACCAAAAGGCTGTACGCCTACAGTCGCGCCGATCATGCTGCGATTGACGTATAGATTACCTACCGCAGCATGCTTGATGAGGCAAGCTATAGTAGTATCAATTCGGCTATGGACACCCATGGTCAGACCATAACCCGAAGCATTTATCTGCTCGAGTAAGCCTTCGAGGCCATCGCGTGGATAGCGTACTAAATGTAGAACCGGCCCGAAAATCTCCCGACGTACTTCATCGAAACTTTCCAGTTCGATCAGTGCCGGGATGACAAACGAACCCTGAGTACATTCATCTCCATCGGCAAGTGCGAGCCGGGACACCTTGTGCCCTTTGTCTCGCATGGCCTGAATATACTGCTCGATATTGTCTCGGGCATCGGTATCGATTACCGGCCCGATATCGACCTGCAGGCGCTGCGGGTTGCCAAGGCGGTATTCGGCCAGAGCTCCTCCCAGCATGGAGATTATCTGGTCGGCGATATCATCTTGCACGCATAGTATCCGCAATGCCGAACAGCGCTGGCCGGCACTGTCGAAAGCTGACGCGATTACATCCTGGACTACCTGCTCCGGCAAGGCCGACGAGTCGACGATCATGGCATTCAAGCCACCGGTTTCAGCTATGAGTGGAATGCTGCGACCTTGCTCGTCGAGTCGGTCGGCAATACTGCGTTGGATAAGACGTGCCACTTCGATGGAACCAGTGAATAGCACACCACGAATGCGCTCGTCGGCTACCAGACGGGCACCGATGTTCTCGCCTTGTCCAGGCAAAAGCTGCAAAGCTCCTTTACTGATGCCCGCTTCGTGAAGCAGCCGCACTGCCTGGGCGGCAATCAACGGAGTCTGCTCGGCAGGTTTGGCCAGTACGGTGTTGCCGGTTGCAAGAGCCGCGGCCACTTGTCCGGTGAAGATCGCCAATGGAAAATTCCAGGGGCTGATACAAACCACTGGCCCCAAGGCGCAGTGAGTATGATTGTCGAAACTGTCGCGCACTTGCGCAGCGTAATAGCGGAGAAAATCTGTCGCTTCGCGTACTTCACCAATCGCGCTGGCAAGTGTCTTGCCAGCTTCTCGCACCAGTAATTCAATCAACGGTGCGGCACGCGCCTCCATCAAGTCTGCCGCACGTTCGAGCATCGCGGCGCGCTCGGTGGCTGGCAGGGCTTGCCAGGCTGGCCCGCTGGATACCGCGCAGGCGAGGGCATTGTCGACATCCTGCCTGGACGCTTCACATACCTTGCCAATGACTTCTCGATGATCCGCTGGATTAAGTAACGCTTTCGGTTCATCGGCCGTTACCTGCTCGCAACCGAGCAAGGGTTCAGCCGTGCGGGTTTTTCCGGCACTGTCGCGCAGTGCACAAGCCAAGGCGCCGAGATCGTGTTCGTTGGAAAGATCGAGCCCGCGCGAATTGCTCCGCATCTCGCCATACAGCTTGGGCGGCAGCGGAATCCTGGGATGAGGCAAGCCGATGGCGCTTTCCCAGGTACCCATCCGCTCGATGAGCGCTACAGGATCGGCGACCAAATCATCGAGCGATACGGAATGGTCGGCGACTCGATTGACAAAGGATGAGTTGGCTCCATTTTCCAGCAGACGCCGTACCAAATAGGCCAGCAGAGTTCCATGATTGCCGACCGGGGCGTAGATGCGACACGGGCGATCAAGACGATTAACGCCATTACCTACTACCAGCTCGTAAAGCGGTTCGCCCATGCCGTACAGGCATTGAAATTCATATTGCCCGGCCTGGTAATTCTTTCGTCCAGCCAGATGGTAGATTGCAGCCACTGTATGGGCGTTGTGGGTGGCGAACTGAGGGTAAACCGCATCGGGAGCAGCTAGCAGCCTGCGGGCACAAGCGAGATAGGAAACATCCGTATAGGCCTTGCGAGTGAAGACCGGATAGTTTGCCAGCCCATCAACCTGGGCGCGCTTTATCTCGCTGTCCCAGTAGGCTCCCTTGACCAGGCGGATCATCAGTCGACGGTGACTGCGTCTGGCCAGGTCAATCAGGTAATCGATAACCAGCGGACAACGCTTCTGATAAGCCTGCACGACAAACCCAATACCGTTCCAGTCTGCCAGTTTCGGTTCGAAGCAAAGGCGCTCTAGCAAATCCAGTGACAGTTCCAGACGCTCGCTTTCCTCGGCGTCAATATTCAGGCCGATCTCATATTGCCTAGCCAACAGAACCAGGGAGAGCAGGGCCGGATAAAGCTCTTCCATGACTCGTTGGTATTGGGCACGGCTATAGCGTGGATGCAAGGCGGAAAGCTTGATGGAAATCCCGGGGCCTTCGTAAATCCCCCGGCCATTGGCAGCTTTGCCGATAGCATGAATGGCCTGCTCGTAGGAGGTCAGGTAGCCTTTGGCATCCTGTGCGGTCAGTGCGGCTTCGCCCAGCATGTCGTACGAATGGCGAAACCCTTTTTCCTCTGAAGTAGAGGTACTGGCCAGCGCCTGGGCAATTGTCTCGCCGCTGACAAACTGCTCGCCGAGCATGTGAATAGCCATGTCGATGCCCTTGCGGATCAGCGGCTGGCCACCTTCACCTATAATCCGGTTGAGTGAAGAGGCAAGGCTGGATTCTTTTGGCTTGGTAATGAGCTTGCCGCTCAGGCGCAAACCCCAGGTTGCTGCATTGACGAACAGGGAGTTGCTTTGGCCCAGGTGATGCTGCCAGTTACCCGTTCCGATCTTGTCCCGGATCAAAGCGTCGCGCGTGGCCTTGTCAGGAATCCTCAACAAGGCTTCGGCCAGGCACATCAACGCTATTCCCTCGTCGGATGAAAGTGAAAACTCCTGCAGCATGCCCTGAACCAGCCCGGCGCGACCGCTGCTTGGTTTTCGCTTA
Organism: Azomonas macrocytogenes; assembly: GCF_014191985.1. Classification (GTDB taxonomy): domain Bacteria; phylum Pseudomonadota; class Gammaproteobacteria; order Pseudomonadales; family Pseudomonadaceae; genus Azomonas; species Azomonas macrocytogenes. The sequence continues at coordinate 106,304 of NZ_JACHXI010000011.1, read as the reverse complement.
CGCAGCTGTTCGGTCAGACTTCGGGCCAGACCGTGAACTGCAATGGCCCGTACTTTGGGCAGGCGAGCCTGCTCCAGCAATGCTGGCAGCAACTCCGGCTCGGGGCTGCGATAAATCGAGGTAATGGCCGTACGTAGAACCGATTGCGGCAGGATACCGGCAGCTAGCTCCTGGAACGGCTGCCGGTCTTCCTGCTGTGCGCTGGCAGAATTACTCTGTTTGGGAAAATCAACGATCTGGCCAATGCTCTCCAGCTGTTTCAGATAGGCGGAAATCGCTTGTTCAACCAACCACTCAGGTGAGCGTTCAAGCATCTGGGCCAATTGCTCCAAACGCTCATAAGTAGTGTTTTCGAGCGTAATCGCGCGCGTGCTCTTGAGCATGTCGACTGTTCTCCGGCACGAATGAATGACTCGAGAGTAACCCTGTAAGCACATAAGGTGAAACTCGATGCGACGTACCGAAGGAGTTCTTCTCTGGAATTAAGCATGTCGATTGGACATTTTCGAGGCAGGAGCTCAACCTAATGGCGCTTTGCCGCAAGCTCGGTAATAGTCGAACGAACAAAGCAACGAACCACGAGATCAATTTCTGGTCATAGGTCTGGATATCAGCTTTTTTTTGGCGGAAAACTGATCTGACTTGGCTACAGGATCAAGTGCAATAATCAGCAGTGGTTTGGAAAACAAGCCGGCTGATCTTGTCAGCCGATGTCAACAAAACAGACAAAACAGCTTTTGCCTCGAGTGAAAGTAGAGATACCAACTGGAACCTTCATAAATTTCAAGGACTCCCATGATCAAAAAATGCCTCTTTCCCGCAGCCGGTTACGGTACGCGCTTTCTGCCCGCCACCAAGGCCATGCCCAAGGAAATGCTACCGATAGTGAACAAGCCCCTGATTCAATATGGGGTTGAAGAGTCCCTTGAGGCGGGTCTCAACCAGATCGCAGTGGTTACCGGGCGTGGCAAGCGCTCTCTGGAAGATCATTTTGATATCAGCTATGAGCTGGAACACCAAATTCGCAATACCGACAAGGAAAAATACCTGGTCGGGATCCGTCGTCTGATCGACGAATGCAAATTCTCCTATACCCGCCAGGTCGAAATGAAAGGCTTGGGCCACGCTATCCTCAGCGGTCGTCCGCTGATCGGCGACGAGCCTTTCGGAGTGGTGCTGGCCGATGACCTTTGCATCAATCTCGACGGCGACAGCGTCTTGACCCAGATGGTCAAGCTGTACAACCAGTTTCGCTGCTCCATCGTAGCGATTCAGGAAGTGCCGCCGGAAGAAACTTACAAATACGGTGTAATCGCTGGAGAGATGATTCGCGAAGATATTTTCCGCGTCAGCCACATGGTGGAAAAACCCAAGCCTGAAGATGCGCCGTCCAATCTGGCGATCATCGGTCGCTACATTCTTACTCCGGATATTTTTGATCTGATCGAAGAAACCGAACCAGGTAAAGGCGGCGAAATTCAGATCACCGATGCACTGATGAAGCAGGCCAACCAAGGTTGCGTGCTGGCTTATAAATTCAAAGGGCAGCGTTTCGACTGCGGTAGCGCAGAAGGCTATATCGCTGCCACCAATTATTGTTATGAGCATTTTTACCTGACTGGTAAAGCGTTCAACTGATTACCGGAACGTGTTCTCGCCAAGGCCACCGCCACCTGCTCGGTGGCCTTTTTTGCTTCAACAGACAGGTAAATCATCTGCTCCTGGTCCCAACGGCTGCCCATAACTGAACTCCACATAATTTCCCGCCGGATCGCGCAAGCCGCAGTAATAGCCAACCGGGTAGGGTTCCTGTTTCGGTGCCCAGATCAAACAGCCGGCCTGCCGGGCTAGATCTGCGATCGCATCGACCGCCTGGCGGCTTTCCAAGGCGAAGCCGAAATGGCTGTAATCGTTGGCGGCCAGTGCTCGGTCTGTGCCTCCTGGCATGATCACGAAAATAAACGCACGTTCTTTGCCGGGTTCCGCCATCCAGACGATGCGAGAACCCTTGGCCTCGCGTTGATGAAATACATGCATGCCACAGAACCTCTCATAGAAATCGACGCAGGCATCCAGATCAGGTACGTGCAACGCAATATGAGTCAGGGTAGGGGACATGGAATCCTCCTTTCATGATCAATGCCGTCAGCCTGGGTTATGCTGACGCTTATTGAAAGGAGACTACTAATCATGGCTTATGACTTCGATCTATTCGTCATTGGAGCCGGTTCCGGCGGTGTCCGGGCCGCCCGTTTCGCTTCCAGCTTCGGTGCGCGCGTAGCAGTGGCCGAAAGCCGATATCTGGGTGGTACCTGTGTCAATGTCGGCTGCGTACCGAAAAAACTGCTGGTGTACGGTGCGAATTACGCTGAGGACATCGATCAGGCAAAGGGCTATGGCTGGTCAGTGGATGGGGTAACCTTCGACTGGGCCACCCTGATCGCCAGCAAGAATAGCGAAATTGAACGACTCAACGGCATCTACAAGAATTTGCTAGTCGAGAGCGGCGTCACTCTGTTTCAGGAGCATGCTCAGATACTGGACGCACATCGGATCGAAGTGGCTGGCAAGTCATATACGTCCGAGCATATTCTCATCGCGACCGGGGGATGGCCGCATGTTCCCGAATTTCCGGGGAACGAACATGTCATCACATCCAATGAAGCGTTTTACCTACCGAGCTTGCCCAAGCGGACCCTGGTGGTCGGTGGTGGCTATATCGCCGTGGAGTTCGCATCGATTCTGAATGGCTGCGGTTCGGAAACTCGTTTACTGTATCGGGGCGAGTTATTCATGCGTGGATTCGATGGCTCGCTGCGCGATCATTTGAAAAATGAAATGATCAAGAAAGGCATTGATCTGCAGTTCAATACCGATATTGCCCGTGTCGATAAACAGGCGGACGGCACGCTCAAGGCTACCCTAAAGGATGGCCGGGTCATGGAAGCCGATTGCATTCTCTATGCTACGGGGCGGCGCCCAATGCTCGATAACCTTGGTCTGGAAAATGTCGAGATCGAGCGAGACAAGCGTGGCTATCTGGTCGTCGACAATCTGTTCCAGACCACGACGCCATCGATTCTCGCCATTGGCGATGTAATCGGTCGAATTCAACTCACGCCTGTGGCGTTGGCCGAGGGCATGGCCGTGGCGAGACACTTATTCAAGCCTGAAGAATACCGTCCGGTGGATTACAAGTTGATTCCTACCGCCGTATTCAGTCTACCTAACCTGGCGACTGTTGGCTTGACCGAGGAAGAGGCAAGAGAGAAGGGTGTACGGCTGCGTATTTACGAAAGCCGCTTTCGACCAATGAAGCTGACGCTCACTGACACACAAGAGCGCAGCCTGATGAAGCTGGTAGTGGATGCCGAGACCGACAAAGTGCTGGGTTGCCATATGGCAGGTCCCGAAGCAGGAGAAATCATGCAAGGATTTGCCGTGGCCCTGAAAGCCGGCGCGACCAAACGGATATTCGATGAAACTGTTGGCATTCACCCCAGCGCCGCAGAGGAATTCGTGACTATGCGCACGCCGGCGAAAGTAGACTGATCGCCTACTACCTCATCGAGGAGTGCGGCCCCGGTGCCGCATCCATGATCTTTACTTCGGTCGTTATTTCTCCAGCGTGCTCGAACTCGAGTGTCAGCGAAAAGCTTTCTCCTGCCACCAGCGGCTGCTTCAGGCCGAACATCATCACATGATAACCACCAGGCTCGAATTGAACCTGGTCATTGGCCAGGATATCGACTGATTCGACGTGCTGCATGCGCATCAGCCCATTCACATGCATGTGGCTATGCAGTTCCGTCTTGTCAGCAACAACAGCATATACACTAGTTAATCGGTCGCTCTTTCCGGAGTGGTTGTCGATAATGAAATACGCTGCACCTGTTGGAGCCGAAGCAGGCATGGCACGTGACCAAGCCTGAGAAACGATCAAGCTCTTGGCTTGGTTCGTTGCACCATCGTGTTCATGAGCATTGACGCAAAGACAGGCCACACTCAAGGCCGCCGCAGCCAACAGACGAAACAACATGGAAACCCCTCATTAGATGTGGAAATTACAACCTTGGCACGCTGGTTCGTACAGGTTTTCGATCTGCAGCAGGTCAGGAAGAGGTCGAACCTGGCTCGAGGTAACGTAACCTTTCCACCAGGGCCGGTAATTCACGCATATCCGACAGCAGATGCTCGACACCCAGCTCACGTAGAATCTCGCCGTGCTCCGGAGGAATATGGCTGGCTCCCAGGAAACCTATTACGCGCATCCCGGCAGTCAGCGCCGCAGTCGCACCAGTCGCGCTATCTTCCACGACCAGACAACGCTGTGGTGCAACACTTGCCGTCTTGGCTGCCAGCAAATAGATATCTGGTGCCGGTTTGGGGTGTTGGACAAGTTCAGCGGCAAAGACACCCTTGTTCACGCGCTCAGTCAGACCACAACGCTGCAAGGCGTGCCTGACTGCATCGCTACGGCTGTTGGAAGCGACAGCAAGGGGAAGGTCTATGGCGTAAAGGGCGTCCCTGACGCCAGCAATGGCTTGCCCTTCGGTACGAATGATAGATTCGCTGCGTTCACGTACTTTCGGATGAAAGTCTTCCGGTAACACCAGATTGAAGTGCGCTGCGACCCTGGCAATGATGTCCCGGCTCTGCAAGCCGAAAGTACCGTTGAGTATTATTTCCAGCTCGTGTTCCGGAACCAGCTGGCTGAGTGCCTCGCGTACCACACGGCCAGTAATTATTTCGCTGTCGATTAATACTCCATCGCAATCGCAGATCAGCAGGTCGATGTAACTGATTCGCCTCATGGACAGGCCTCTTTCTGTTGAGTTGTCTGCATACGATTGAACATATAGGGTGTGCTTGTCACCTTAGCGCAATCGCATCATTTGTTCGACAAGACAATCTGCGAAGGAGAAGGGGCTTTGCAACTGATCAATCTGGGAAAATCAATAATACTTAATTTAACATAATAAATATTATGCGAAGTATTGTCGCGACCCTTTACCTTTAGGTCAGGATAACCAAGTGATCTGGCAACTCATTGCGCAGTCGGGTTACTGGTACATGTTGCCTGAGGACTTCACCACACGCGGCGATGCATGTCAGAAAACCTTGTAATGTTTCACCACGACGTACTGCCATGGTGAAGTCACTAACGATAGCTGCCCAGGTTTCGTCGCTAAGCTGACTGGAAATACCATGGTCAACCAGAATTTCCACATAGCGTTCTGCCTCGGAGACGAAGATCAGCATGCCCGTGCCTCCTTCGGTATGGTGCAGCTTCAGCTCCAGAAACTGCCGCCGTGCCAGATTCGCGGCATGCCAGTGACGTACACGCTGCGGAACCAGACGAGTAGTAATAGCCGGCACTTTGAATAACAGACTGAGTACGATGAAGGTAAGCCACTGTGTTAGCAGTAACTCATGAGCATTCAGCCAGAGCGGGTAATAATTGATGACTCCCGGTCCTAACAAGGCCAGCATTCCTGCCCAGAGCAGAGAGATATAGGTGTAATCATCTGCCCGGGCCGCCAATACAGTGACTAATTCGGCATCGGTGTCACGTTCGATTCGCTTGATCGCTGCAGCGACCTGCTGCTGCTCGCTTTCGCTTAGTAACGTCATGGAGTTCCCGTATTCTTCAATGTGGATTCACCAGCCACCCGAAGCACCACCGCCGCCGAAGCTGCCGCCGCCTCCGCCAAAACCACCACCGCTGCCTGAAGAACGGCCACCGCCCAGCACATTGCCCAGCACCGCCCCGGTTAAAATCGAACGGCCGCCACCCCGCCCGCCGCCACCACCCCGCAGCAGCATCACGATAATGATGAATAACACGAGGTACGCCATTGCGGACAAGCTCTGCGATTCATAGCGTGAAGGTTTTTCTGCAGCTTGCGCCACAGGCTCACTTCCAAGCACTTCCAGGATCGCACCAATACCGTCGCGAATGCCTCCAGCGAAATCGCCACGCTTGAACGCTGGTACGATAATCCGGTTGATGATGATCGATGACTGCGCATCTGTCAGGCGATCCTCCAAGCCATAGCCCGTCTCGATGCGTACCTGGCGGTCGTCTCGCGCCACAATCAACAATGCGCCGTTATTCTTGCCTTCTTGTCCAATACCCCAGTGACGTCCGAGTTGATAGCTATAGTCTTCGATGGCCCTGCCCTGCAGGCTTGGCAAGGTGACTACGACTACCTGTTCTGTGGTGGCCTGCTCATGGGCTTCAAGCGTTTGATTGAGCTGGATGCGGGTCTGCACATCCAACAGCTCGGCCAGATCCACGACTCGACCACTGAGTGCGGGAAAGCCCGTGGCAGTCTGTGCCAGCAACGCTGCCCCCCAAAGCAGGAGCAGTGGCAGACACAGCCATTGCTTCATTGGAAATTCACATGTGGCGCCTGGTCGGCATTGGGTGCGGTCGCCTTGAAATTCTCACGTACTTTCATATCGCGATACAGCGTCATCTGCCAAAGCTTGCCTGGAAAGGTGCGGATCTCGGTGTTATATCGCTCCACAGCAGTGATGAAATCGCGACGTGCAACGGCGATCCGGTTCTCGGTACCTTCGAGCTGTGATTGCAAGGCTAGGAAATTTTGGTTGGACTTGAGATCCGGATAACGCTCGGACACCACCATCAGTCGGCTTAATGCGCCACTTAGTTGCTGCTGAGCCTGGTCGAATTGCTGAAGCTTCTGCGGATCTTCCAGCGTATTGGCATCAACTTGGATCGATGTGGCCTTGGCTCGTGCTTCGATCACCCGCGTCAGTGTTTCTTGTTCCTGTTTGGCATAGCCTTTGACCGTCTCCACCAAGTTGGGAATCAGATCGGCACGTCGTTGATACTGGTTCTGTACTTGTGCCCAAGCCGATTTAACTTGCTCGTCGTATTGCGGAATATTATTTATTCCGCAGCCTGACAACAGCAAAGAAAGAAATAAGAGAATTACCAGCTTGCCGCTGGTCGAAGCAGGTTGACGCACGGTGACCATTATTTTTCCTTTCCCTTGGATAAAAACATGAAAATTGGCCCAGCTTAACAACCAAACTAGATAACCGAATTAGAAGCAGCGTATGCGGTCGAGTTCAGCAACATGCAGCGAAGCAGTGACTGAATCTCCTACAAGGCATTTGTCCTGAGTGGCTTGGCAAAGTTATAGGTTGTGAGGCAACACAATATCAGCCCACTTATAGCAAGCAGCCCGCCTACAGTACCGATGTTGGATAACCCCAAATTATTACTCACCAGGCTACCCAGTAAGGCTCCAGCACCGATGCCGATGTTATAGATGCCGGAGTACAGAGCCATGGCCACATCGGTAGCATCAGAGGCCAGCGATAGGACTTTTGACTGCAGTGCAAGTCCAAGGCACATGATGGCGATTCCCCAAACCACACTCAAAGAGCCGAAGTGTGAAGGGTCTTCAGCGGACGGCAGTAGCAACAGCAGGCAGAAGGCCAATACAAGGATCGCCATGATCAAAAAGCCTTTCGGGTAGCGGCTGCTGTAACGGCTGAACAAGATGGAACCAAGAATACCCGCACCACCAAACAACAATAGTAATACCGTGGTCATATCTTCGCTCATGTGAGCTACAACCTGGGCAAACGGCTCGATATAGCTGTACACGGTGAATTGCGCAGTAACAACCAGAACGGTTAATGCATAGAGCGACACTAACGCCGGCCGTTTGAAAAGCACCGGAACGCTTCTGAGCGAACCCGAATTCTGGCTAGGCAAGACAGGTAATGCTTTTGCCAGACAGAGCATGGTAGCGCCGGAAATGGCCGCAATCGACAGAAAGGTCGTACGCCAACCCAAAACCTCGCCAACAATACGCCCGAGAGGAATGCCAAGCACCATGGCCAGAACAGACCCTGTGGCCAGCAAGCTCAGAGCTTGAGCCTGCCTGCCCTCTGGAGCCATGCGTACGGCAAGAGATGCCGTAATCGACCAAAAAACCGCATGCGCAATAGCGATACCGATCCGGCTCAATACCAGAATGCCGAAGCTCCAAGCCACGCCAGAAAGAAGATGGCTGACGATAAACAGCAAAAAAACCAGCATCAGCAACTTGCGCCGTTCGATATTTCGGGTCAGCAACATCATTGGCAAAGACGCCAATGCAACGACCCATGCGTAAATCGTCAGCATCAGCCCGACCTGGGCTGTCGACATATCGAAACTGCTGCCGATATCGCTCAATAAACCGACAGGAACAAACTCTGTCGTGTTGAAAATAAAAGCAGCCAAAGCCAATGCGACAACACTGAGCCAATTCCTGACACAAGCATCAACAGATGTATTCATGTGGGCGATATCTAGCGTTCAACCATATTCCTATTGAGAGGGCTGCACGGAATATGGAATGTGGAGGAAAGAAGTCATATCGGCGAGACTCGCGCGCAGCAAACGTCGCCCCACGGCTTTATTGATGAGCCCCAGGAGCTAGAACGCGGTGAGTGAGTACGGATACGGCCTGAACGCCGCGGATTCTACGTGCAGCATCGAGCCTCTACAACACACCTGTCAGACTTGGGAAAACCCCGCTGACCAGCGGCTCTGCTTTCAGGTGGGTGGCGCGCCCTCTTCTTCTGTTTTCCACTACGATGATGCTGGCGTCAGTCATCTGTAGCGCTCACAGATTTATGTGTGGCACCCACTAAACCTCGAGCAGTTCGTGAATCCGTTCCAGAGTCTTGGCATCTATCACGCAATGCTCCAGACATCCTTCCAACAGCAGATCCAAGGCTATGGTTTCGGGCCACCCCTGGGCGTCTCGCTCGCCGTAATAATAGATAAGGCCATGCAGGTGTGCTGGCAGCAGCTCTGCCACTGCATGGTAGCTGTTGCGTGTCCGCTCTTGGTATTTCATGCCCGCTACTCCTCTTCCTTATCTTGTTTAGTCTCGCGAGGTAGTAGACAGTTGCTTCGCCTCTAGATCGCCGATCACTGCAAGTGAGGGTCTTTTCGGCAGTTTTCCACTTACCCTGGCGGTTCATCCCGCATCGGGTGATCCAGGGTGCACGGGGTTATGCAGGATGTCCCGAGCTTTCAGCCAATCATTGACTGGGCTACTGCCTGCATCAAGCACGCCACCGCCAAGCGATACCCATAGCTTGGCCTGGGTACTTAATTGAGAAGCATGGATCTGCTTACGTAGACGCTGCTGCTCGAACAGTTCGGTCTGCGCTTCCAATACCCGCCGGTAATCCACCAGGCCACGGTCATAAGCATTCTGAGCCAGTTCGTAGCGCCGTTTCGCAGTATCCAGTGCATGCGTGACGAATTCATGCTGCTCATGCAGCGAATGCAATCGGATCAAGTGGTCAGATATGTCTTTCAGCGCCATGACCAGCGTTTGGTTGTATTGTTCGACGGCCATGTCGTAGCCAGCTGTATTAGCACTCAGATTGCCACGCCGACGGCCATTATCGTAGACCGGCAGACTTATCGCCGCCCCAAACGCTCTAGCCAGGCTCTCGTATTGCAGGAAGTGCAACAGGCTGCCTCCCCTCGACAACGTATCCAGAGCGGCCAAGAGGTTCACGTTCGGATAGAACTCCGCCTTGGCCATTTCGATACCACGTGCTTCGGCAGTCACCTGCCAGCGACTGGCGACCACATCCGGGCGACGTCCGAGCAATTCCAGTGGCAGACTCGAGGGCAAGGCCGGCTTCGCATGCAGCGACAATTTTGGCCGCTTGAGCTGTGCGCCTTCACCCGGTCCTTTACCAGCCAGAGCAGCCAGCTGGTTACACGCTAAGGCGATGTTTTCACGCAACAGATCGAGCTGGCGACGGACATCCGGAATCGGTGCCTCGGCCTCGTTGATTTCCAACTGAGTCCCCAGCCCCATACGCAAACGCTGCTCGGCCAGCTGCAGCAGCTTTTCGCGTTGATGCAGTGAGGCGTTGACGATATCCAACTCTTCGTAATACAGCGCCAGTTGGATATAGCTGCGCACGATGTTGCTTTCCAGTTCCAGCACCGCTGCCCGTTCTTCGGTTGCAACGACCTGGGCCAGATTCATGGCCTGCTCTTGGTTGTTGCGTAAACGTCCCCACAGATCGAGGTCATAACTCAGTCTCAGATTGGTACGGCTGTTCAAGTTAGCGTTGTGGTTAAGTGTGGATGGGCCGTAGAAAAAATCGTCCGGCCAGCGCTTGTACTGGATTCTGGTATCGAAATTCAGCTGTGGCGCTTCAGTTGCTTCGGCAACATCGACCATGGCCTGAGCCTGCCGGACGCGTGCCCGCACCTGAGCTAAAGTCGGGCTGTCAGCCATAGCCTGTTCAATCCAGATATTCAGTTGAGGATCAGCATATGCCTGCCACCATTGGTGATCGGGCCAGGCGGTCTCGATGGCTTTGCGAATGGCTTTATCGGTAACCAGTTCCTTGTCGTGCAATAGGCCGGCTTGCGGGATGATGCCGCGACTGTCTATGCAGCCTGCGAGACTTGTGAGCACAGCAAATAGCGTGGTCAGGCAAAGACCCAATTGGAGATCGTGGGACACAATACAGAACCCTGATGTAGGACGGATACAGCCGTTGAAAGTGATCTAAGAAGCGGCGTCAGGGCTTGATTGTATACTTGCAGTACTTAATCCAAGATTAATGCAGGCTATTTATAATAAAATATGACCAGATATGACTAAATGCTGGACGCTTCAGCTCGCCCGCTCCGCTTTCAGCCCATTGAAGGAACGAACTTACTGCCGGGCCGTCGCAGACTTTCACTGCGCCAGCAAAGAGTCATAGCGCTACATCAGCAGCGCATTATTTCAGATCGTCAGAATCGCTTGGGCCAGCTGCAAATCACTGGCCTGAGCCAGCTGTGGAGCCAGGTTGCGGATATGCTCAAGCGCGGCTTCCAGGCGTACGCCGCGTTGCTCACCATTGCTGGCGACGAAGCAGGCAGCGTCGTCGCGGGCCTCTTGCACAACCTTGTCATCCTTGAAAGACGACGAAGTAAAGTCAGATGTACTCTCCACCGAATTGGTGACTTTCTCGGCAGTCCAATCAGTGATCATCGTGACACTGAGTGCCGAAGCCGTTCCAGCCTGCAGCAGAGTAGCCATGCAGATGATTGTGAATGCATAACGATTCAACATGGTAGCTCCTGGATTTTCGAATCGCCTATATCTCGAATTTTAGTTGGCGGTATAGAGATTGCTAAAAACTTGTTTTTGAATTCGAGCCTGTACCTGGTTCCGCAGATACTTGCGATTGCCTTCTGCTCCAGGTTGTGTAAAAACGCCCCGCAAGATCAAGCAGCAGAAAATCACTGCAACCCAGTAATTGCCAGGAATTATCAATGAACAAATCTCTTTCTCCTGAAACCATCCGCATAATTAAATCCACTGCACCTGTGCTACAGGAGCATGGCGTTGCGATCACAACACGCATGTATGAACGCTTGTTTGTCGATCCGAAGATCAAGGCATTGTTCGACGAGGCGGCGCATGCATCCGGTGAACAACCCAAGCGCCTGGCTGCTGCCATCCTCGCTTTCGCCAAGAATGTGGATAACCTTGACGCCCTCCAGGGTGCCATCGACAAGATCTGTGCGCGGCATGTGGCAACCCATGTCAAGGCCGAACACTATCCTGCTGTGGCCAACGCTCTGCTGCCGGCTATTAAGGATGTGTTGAGCGATGCAGCCACTGATGAAATTCTCAATGCGTGGGGTGAAGCCTATTGGTTTCTGGCAGATATCATGATCAGTCATGAGCGGTCGCTATACGGCGAAGCGCACTGATCATTAAGCTCTGCCAGACCAACTGCTTGAACAACCCCAAGGGTCAAAAGCGAAGATTCGCGAAGGCGATTTCAGCGGCCTTCTGGTCCTGCGGACCGATGGCTATTTCCTAACAACCTTCGATAGTGCTCAACTTCAGAAGGAACTGGCGTGACGCGCTATCCCTCCTCGGCCTGAATTGCGAGGTTTCTCGTGCATAAACTGATGACTACCAAGCGATTCCGATTCATTGTGCCCTCAAGATTGCTGCGCATCGTCGTGGTAGCCGTTGCAATCATGTCCCCCGCACTTATGGCCGCTGAAGAAAGCCACCCAGTTGTCGCCTCGCGGGTGAGTACCGTAGGGCTCGGCGAACTGCGCCCTGAGGTGCACCTGACGCCAGCGAGTGGCTGGATAAACGATCCGCAGCGGCCATTTTTCCTCGATGGCCGCTGGCATCTGTATTACCTCTACAATGAGGACTACCCGAACGGAAATGGTACCGAGTGGTACCACGTTACCTCGACTGACCTGGTGCACTGGTTCGATGAGGGTGTGGCGATCCACAAATACACACGCGGCGACGGCGACATCCAGTCCGGCAGTGCCGTCATCGACGTAAACAATACGGCTGGATTCGGTGCCGGTGCGATCGTTGCCGCCGCCACGCAACAGCTGAATGCTGTGCAGACCCAATCGCTCTTCTATTCCACCGACGGCGGCTACACGTTCGAGCAGTATGCAGATAACCCCATCCTCCACAACCCCGCGGATGGCACAGACTTCCGCGATCCGAAGATCATCTGGGATGCGGAACATTCACGCTGGCTGATGCTCATCTCCGAGCCGCACAAGATCGGCTTCTACACCTCTACAAACCTGAGGCAATGGACCTACCTGTCGGGGTTCATGCGCGACGACCTTGGTATCATGGAATGCTCAGAGCTATTTCGCATGTCGGTCGACGGCGATCCGTCGCGCACGACCTGGGTACTGGCGACCGGCGCAAACGGGTTCAACTACGGCATGAATTCCGGGTATGCCTACTGGACCGGCAGGTGGGACGGAACAAACTTCCACCCCGATCAGGCTGAACCCCAGTGGCTCGACAACGGGTCGGACTTCTACGCCGCGGTCACCTGGACTGACCCACGGCAGGCAGCCGAAGAGCAGCTGCACACCCGGTATGCCATTGGCTGGATGAACAATTGGGACTACGCCCGCCGGCTCCCGGCGGGTGAATGGGGTGGCAGCCACCTCTCGCTCGTGCGCGAGGTACGCTTGAAGGATATCAGCGGCCGGCTCACGCTCACCTCACGCCCGCTCGATACAATCAGCACTCTCGAAGGCGAACCGGCTCGTATCGAGCAGCTTCTGATCGGCTACGGCGAGACCTGGGCAGTGCCACAGCCGCCGAGTGCCGCGTACCGGTTGCGCGCTTCAATCACGCAAGATCCGCTCAACCCGGCTCGGGAGGTGCGACTGAAACTCAAGGCGGACGGCACGCACTTCGCCACCGTTGGCTACGACTTCGCCACCGAGACGGCATTCATCGTCCGCGACCACGATGCAATTGCTGATAAACTGACCGAGGTCTACCGCCACGGGCGCACGATCCGCGTTAGGCCGCGAGACGGCGTTGTCGATCTCGACATCATCGTCGATCGTACCTCGGTTGAAATGTTCGTGAACGGCGACGAGCATGCGCTGAGTGCGGTCGTGTATGGCGCGAATGACGCGAACGGCATCACTGCCGAGGCGTTCGACGGGCTCGCCGTCATTCGCTCGATAACCGTCGTCCCGCTCACACCCATCCCGCTGGTGCGCCGCGGTTGACCGGACCCTGTGGAGTTTTCCAGGCCAGCCAGCTCCAACCTGTGGCTGCCTACGTCAGTGGGCCGCTCCGGGATCGGGATATCCAGACCATCCAGGGCCGCAAACTGATCCGATATTGCAGACAGTGCGAAAGTAGTGGCTTGAATAACTAAACTACAGAATGCCGGCTTACCCGCTCCAACTATCCAGAGTTAGCTTGTAAAATAAGCGCTATTTCTGGAAATTCATACTCGCTTCGTTATTTAGAAGGCTTTGAATAAACTCCAGCTTCTGGTCACTGTAGCGCTGGGTTTACGGAAATAGAAACGAGTTTTTTATAATATTAAATATTTATAAAAGATATTTCCTTAATTTGCTTTAATATCTGCCTTACATCTTAAATAATTGATTTATATGAATTTAATTTTCATAAAAATAATTCCTGAAATATCCGGCGTCTGCTTGAAGGGTATTGGTTGCAGTAATTGCAGCAGGAATCTAATCAAATGACAGGAGCATCCTCACATTACCAAACTTATTCCATCGCCGCTCTGTAAAAATTTTCAGCGAGTTGGAAAAAGGAGGTTAATCATGAAAAGGCTTATTTTCTTATTATTGGCTATTTTGCCTGGGCTTGCCTTGGCTGATTCCACTCTGCCCGCTATCCAGATTCCGTACGACACTCCATCCGTAAAAAGCGAGCAATATGAATACGGTATGAAGCTGGACATACACCGTGTGATTAGCCGCCAGTACGGCAGTAACTATATGAGTAGCTGCGATGTGGTTCCGGCACATATGGTTTACGATGATTCACAAGGACAGCGCCATGCCATAACGTATAAGGTTGTTGATATGGATAATCGTTGCAACTGAGCGAGGAAGAGGTGATGGCCTCCGAACGGCCCATTGCCGACCAACCAAGGCATCGGCGAAAGTGCGACTTGCACTGAACCGATGGCACCTTGGTCGATCCGGGCAAATCTCTTGCTAGTGTGCTCTGTACTGCCTGTTAGACTATTCGCCGTTTCCGCTTTCCCAGGCCCACTCCTTGACCAGTACCGCTTTTTCCACCCTATCCCTTTCCGCTGCCATGCAGACCAACCTGAAGGCCCTCGGCTACCAGGCCATGACGCCAATCCAGGCTCATAGCCTGCCGGTCATTCTGCGCGGCCAGGACCTGATCGCTCAGGCCAAGACTGGTAGCGGCAAAACTGCGGCTTTTGGCATTGGTCTGCTGGAACCGCTGAACCCCCGTCATTTCGGCTGCCAGGCACTGGTCCTCTGCCCTACTCGCGAGCTGGCCGATCAGGTAGCCAAGGAGGTACGCCGGTTGGCTCGCGCCATGAATAACATCAAAGTGTTGACACTCTGCGGCGGCGTTCCTTTCGGTCCGCAAATCGGTTCGTTGGAGCATGGCGCCCACGTTATTGTCGGCACGCCCGGGCGGGTACAAGAGCATCTGCGCAAGGGCAGCCTCAAGCTCGACAGCCTCAATCAACTGATCCTCGATGAAGCCGACCGCATGCTTGATATGGGGTTTTATGACAGCATCGCCGAAATCATTGGGCAGGCTCCAGTCTCGCGGCAGACGTTGCTGTTCTCCGCCACTTACCCCAGGGGTATCGAGCAGTTAGCGGCAACTTTCATGAAAAGTCCGCAGCAAATACAGGTGGAGTCACTGCATGACGAAAGCCAGATCGAACAGCGTTTCTACGAGATAGAACCACAGCTGCGCATGGATGCCGTGCTGCGCTTGCTCGGGCATTTCCGTCCGCAGTCCTGCATCGCCTTTTGCCATACCCGCCAACAGTGCCAGGAGTTGCTCGAACATCTGCAAATGCAGGGTATTCATGCCCAGGCGCTGCATGGTGATCTGGAACAGCGCGACCGCGATCAGGTTCTCGCGATGTTCGCCAACCGTAGCCTCAGCGTCTTGGTCGCTACTGATGTAGCCGCGCGCGGGTTGGACATCGCGGGGCTGGAAGCAGTGATCAATGTCGAACTGGCGCGCGATTCGCAAGTGCATATCCACCGTATTGGCCGGAGTGGACGGGCCGGTGAAAAAGGCTTGGCACTCTCGCTAGTCGCACCTGCTGAAGCCTGCCGCGCCCAGGCCATCGAGAAACTGCAGCAAGCACCGCTGAATTGGCTCGAATTGGATTCCCTGAAAATCCATGAATCGGAACCCTTATTGCCTCCCATGACGACCCTAAGTATTGCCGCCGGTCGCAAGGACAAGTTACGCCCCGGTGACATTCTCGGCGCCCTGACCGGTGAGGCCGGTATTGCTGGTAGCCAGGTTGGCAAGATCAGTATCTTCGATTTCCAGGCCCTCGTTGCTGTCGAGCGCAATATCGCCCGGCAGGCATTGAAGCGTCTCAGCGAAGGCAAGATCAAAGGACGTGCACTTAAAGTCCGCATCATTCAGGTAATGTAAGCCGATATAATAAGAGATGCTCTAGCCATCCTTCCTTATGAAATGGAAGAGTGATTTTGACAGACCTTATAAAAGGTTGTGATGCTCGATCGCTTGGATAACCGTGCCGGTGTGGGCGAGTTTTGGCTCTGGAGGAGTTGCCGGCACCCTCCAGAATGGCCTCCTCAAGTTGTCAGACGAGATGGCCCGCCAACTGAGAACCGGATCTTCAGGTGCCCTATCAAGAACACCTGGCGAAGCAGGAACTGCAATTGGCACTGGGCACGTTGATATGAATTTAAATAATACCCAATAGGACCAAAACTAAAACCACGATCAAAATAGCGCCAAGAATGCCAGAAGGACCATACCCCCAGTTACGCGAGTGAGGAAATACTGGCAGGCCGCCAATAAGTAGAACGATTAGAACAAGAAGTAAAATAGTTGTAAGAGACATAATTATCCCCCTTGTTATACTTCGCACTAGAAAATAAAGATACTTGTAAAGTACTTCCTTTTATAAAGACTCCGCAGATCCAAAAAAATCCAATTTTGAATTGAATTAGTTTTGAGGGTGCCGGTTCTCTCATAGCGTGTATATGAGCGTGTCGAGCTTTGGTCTATCGCCTTGTTTGTATTTTTATGACTAAATAGCCCGATATTTACTGCCGCATTTTTCCCAGGGCATCAAGAATGACAAAAAAATTTCCCTTGAACCCCAAGCATCCTGAGCGAATTTGCTGGGGTTGCGATAGGTACTGTCCAGCAAATTCCTTGGCTTGTGGAAATGGTGCCGACCGAACGATGCACCCGGCCGAAATGCTCGGAGAAGATTGGTATACCTTCGGAGATTGGGGTATCGACCCTCCTGCACAGAAAAAGCCGCCGGAGAACTCGCACTGATCCATCACTGGTATAAAAGCAGGCTTGCTGTACTGGAGTAAACGGGACTGTCAATTGGGTGGTTAGTGCCGTCCTGGCATATGCCATGTAGTGCAGCACCACGCCTGTCATAGGCATTTCAGCGAGAGCCCGGTAACGGCACCAAGGTGCTGGTATTGGGTTCAAGGGCTGGCTTGGCCGCTAGACCACCAAAGGAGGTGGTCGGGTCAATGTAACGCATTGCTGATTTGATATCCTTCCACCCCACGTAACTCATCAGGGCTTTGATATCCCAGCCATTGGCTGTAGCCCAGCTTGCGAAGCCGCGGCGTAGCGAGTGACTGGTGTATAGCTCGGCAGAAATACCCGCGCATTGCAGGATCTGCCTGAGTACGGCGATCAGGCTCCCAGGATACAAGCCGGTGTCGCTGAGATTTCCCCAGCGATCGAGTCGACGGAAGACCGGACCTTGGGTGAAACCTGCCACGCTGATCCAGTCCAGATAAGCCTGTACCGGGCACAGCCGTTTCAGCGCCGGGGCATGATAGGTGGTGCCGAGAAAATCGCGGTCGCCTTTCGTGCGAGGGAGAAAAAGAGCCATGCCAGCGCCAGCTTCGGCCTGAATGTGCTCGACTTGTAGACGGCACAGTTCGTCGCTGCGAAAGCCCCGCCAAAAACCGATCAAGAGCAAAGCCGTGTTACGTCGGCTGCGCAGTAAACCCGCCAGGTCACTGTCGTGTTGTGCCCTCTCCGCCTCTTGGTTCAGCCATTGGGTAGCCTGTTCCAGATGCTGCAACTGCAACGGCGCGGCCTGTTTTGCCTGAGAGGGGTGTAAGGCACGGATACCTTTGAGCACCTGTTTGACGACCGGCGTCTTGGTGGGATCAGGGAAACCCTGACTGACATGCCATTGGGCAAGTGCTGCTAAACGCTGCTTGAGAGTACTTATGGTCAGTGTGCCTGCGTAGTCGACCAGATAACGCACGACGCTGTCACTGGTTGCTGGCAGAAAACCACCCCAAGTTATTTCAAAGTGCTCGATGGCTGACTGGTAGCTGCGCCGGGTGTTCTCCCGTGTGCCGGCCTGCAAATAGTGCTCGATATCTTTCATCGCTGACATTGCCCTTTGCGTACGAAAAGAACCGCTGAGCGGCCATTTGCTACTTATAAAACCAAATAATACTCGATTATTTCGTATCAGATATTTCAATATTTTCTTTAAATTTCATGCATAATTAGTACGTAATTACGTTGTACGTAATACAGTATTGAATCGTATGGGGTTTGTGATGGCACGTGGTGGAATCAACAAGGTTTTAGTGAAAAAAGCTCGCCAGGCAATTCTCGCGAGAGGGGAAAAACCTAGTATCGATGCCATTCGTATCGAATTGGGAAATACCGGCTCGAAAACGACAATTCACCGATATTTGAAGGAGTTGGATGCAATAGATGGCAGAGAAAGCCCCACCCTGCCTTTAAGCGAGCAACTGGCCAACTTGGTAGCGCATCTGGCTGAGACACTGGAGCAGGAGGCACAGGAATCTGTTGCCCAGGAGCGAGAGAAGCTGACCCAAGAACGAACAGGTTATGAAAACAAGCTTTGTCTGGCTCAGGAACGTATCGGTCAACTGGAAAAACAAAGCGATACGGTTTCGCACGAATTGCTGGAAATTCGTCGATTACAAGAAAAAACCCAAGAACAGTTGCATGGGACCGATCTTGAAAGAGCTCGATTGCAACAGCTTGTCGAGGAGCAGAAAACACGTTTGAGTGAAAAGGACACTCAAATACTCTCGTTGGAAGAAAAGCACGAGCATGCTCGTGCTGCTCTTGAACATTATCGCCAGGCCAGTAAAGAGCAGCGTGAACAAGAACAACGTCGACATGAAACCCAAATACAGCAGCTACAGATGGATATCCGTCAGCTGCAACAGGCAACCATCGTCAAACAGGACGAATTGACCAGGCTGAATAGGGATAATGAACGCCTGCTTACTGAAGCGCGGCAATTATCCAGCGAACGGCAGGAACAGCAGCGACAGATGGAACGGCAGCAACTGGAAATTGCCGGGCTAAATACTCGCATTGCCCAATCGCAGGGAACCAAGGAAGCACTCGAATCTCGCCTGAAAACCCTGCAGGCTGATATAGCGCACTTCAGTGAGGCTGTTGGAGCAAAAAGCGTACTGGAAAAGCAAGTTCTGGGGTTGGAAGAAGCAGTTGCCAGAGCAAACAAAACCCTGCAGAAGCAAGCCGACCAGCTACAGGTTGCGCATGAGGATCTGGCCAAGACTGCTCATGCGCTGGACGAGTTGAAAAGAGCCAAAGACAATCCGCCTGCTCTGCCTGGAGCCATATAAGGAGCTTTATGCGAGTCACTGAAATCAACAGGCGCCTGGCCGAATGCGGTGCCAAGACGTGTCATATCCGGCGAATCAGCCGTGCCTGGTTGCAGGGCTGGCCGCTCGATACCGGCACTCGCTATCAGCAGGCGCAGAATTTTTTGCCGTTAAGTGTCCGAACAGCCATTCCCCAACTGTCGCAAGAGCTTGCCAAGCTGGCAAAGCTGCGCGCCGAGCATCCGGGAACCGATGGTTCAGCTCGCCTTTTGGTGGAACTGCACGATGGGCAGATAGTGGAAAGTGTATTGCTACCACGTGATGGCCTCTGCGTTTCGAGCCAGGTCGGTTGTGCTGTGGGGTGCGTATTCTGCATGACAGGAAAAAGCGGCTTATTACGCCAGTTGGGCAGTGC
Source organism: Azomonas macrocytogenes (assembly GCF_014191985.1). Classification (GTDB taxonomy): domain Bacteria; phylum Pseudomonadota; class Gammaproteobacteria; order Pseudomonadales; family Pseudomonadaceae; genus Azomonas; species Azomonas macrocytogenes. The sequence goes on along the minus strand of NZ_JACHXI010000011.1, from coordinate 86,676 downwards.
CGAAATAGTTGCCCAGGTTGCACTGGCTCGACGTTTCCGCCCAGTAAGAAAAGTCGTATTCATGGGTATGGGCGAACCGGCGCATAACCTCGACAATCTGATAGAAGCCATGAATCTGCTTGGTGACATTGGCGGCATCGGCCACAAGAATCTGGTGTTTTCCACGGTAGGCGACAGACGCGTATTCGAGCGTCTACCCCGCGAACGAATAAAGCCGGCCCTTGCGTTGTCTCTACACACCACCTGTGCCGATTTGCGGCAGCAATTGCTACCGAACGCACCACGCATCGACCCCAAAGAACTGGTCGAGCTTGGCGAAGCCTATGCCCGCCAGGTTGGCCATCCCATCCAGTATCAGTGGACGCTGCTCGCGGGAATCAACGATAGCCAGGAAGAAATGGACGGTATCTTGCGACTGATTAAGGGTAAATACGCGGTCATGAATCTGATTCCATATAACAGTCTGGATATCGATGACTATCAGCGTCCAAAGGGTGAGCGTATTGTCGAGATAGTGCGTTACCTGCACAGCCGTGGCGTATTGACCAAGGTACGTAACTCTGCAGGCCAGGATATCGATGGTGGCTGCGGGCAACTGAGGGCACGCGGGGAACGCCCAAGGCAAATGACCAGTCACAGTGCCTGATTATTTCTTTACTTTATCCTTTGGTACGGTCTTGCTTGATGACAGTACGCATGCCAACGGAACGGCCCATACATGCATACATTGGAACAACTGCGGCGCGGTGAACTGGCTGGCGCCACACGACTTGATTTATCTGCTGGATTGACTGAATTTCCTGAGGAAATTTTCGCGCTTTCCGACACGTTGGAAGTGCTGAATCTATCAGGCAACCAGCTTCAGAGCCTGCCTGCCAATCTCTCGCGTTTACACAAACTGCGTATTTTATTCTGCTCGAATAACCCGTTTACCGAGGTTCCCGAAGTACTCGGTGAATGCTCGAACCTGGAAATGGTTGGTTTCAAAGCCAATCGGATCAATCATTTGCCAGCTGCAGCCTTGTCCCCAGCGTTACGCTGGCTGATTCTTACCGACAATCAATTGCAGGATTTGCCAGAAGATCTGGGCAATTGCTCACGCCTACAAAAGCTGATGCTGGCCGGTAATCAACTACATTTCCTGCCACAGAGCATGGAGGCCTGCCACAACCTTGAGTTGCTTCGTATCGCTGCCAACAGATTGGAAAGTCTTCCTGGGTGGTTGCTTGAACTGCCGCGTTTATCCTGGCTGGCCTTTGCTGGCAATCCGTTCAGCGATACCAATGAGGCTCGAACACTGGCCCAGCATCCTATACCACCCATTGCGCGCGATAGTATCGAACTGGGTGAAATTCTTGGCCAGGGAGCTTCCGGGATCATTCGGCGCGCAAACTGGAAAACTGCGGCGCGACCGATGGCGGCCAAGCTGTTCAAAGGTAGTGTGACCAGCGATGGTCTTCCGCATAGTGAAATGGCTGCTTGTATCGCTGCTGGTGATCACCACAACCTGATCCAGGTTGTCGGCCCGCTTGAAGATGAAATCAATACTGCCCCTGGCCTCTTGATGGAGTTGATCGATCCAGCTTTTAAAGTGCTTGCCGCCCCGCCTTCTCTAGCCAGCTGTACACGCGATTGCTACGCCGAAGGCCAAGGCTTCAGCTTCGAGCAAGTACTGAATATTGTCCGAGGAGTTGCTTCGGTACTAAAGCATTTGCACCGGAGTGGCATCCTGCATGGCGACCTTTATGCCCATAATCTATTGGTCGACGAATATGGTAAATGCTTGCTGAGTGATTTCGGTGCAGCATCCTTTTTCGCAGCTTCTGGCTCGACTAGTGCTGCACTACAGCGCATCGAGACCCGTGCATTCGGCTGTCTTCTGGAAGAATTGCTTGAACGCATTGCACCGCAGGATCAGCCAGCGAAACAGCAACGCATGCGGCAGCTGCAAGCTGAATGTTTCCACATACCGACGATGCAACGTCCGGATTTCGCAACGTTATCTGCTTGTCTCGATGGTTTTTAGCGAAGCGAGGTGAGTTCTTTTTTTAGAAGGTTTGGGTAAGTAATTTTCTCAGTTAATTTATGATGTTATAAATTAACTATGCAAATTCGTCATTTGCATATGAAGGCTTGTCGGTATCACGAAAGTGGTCTAACGCGTATTATTCTCCATATGCCGTGACCTTGCCTGGTCAGGCCATGCCTGATGAGATGATTCATGTACTTATACGACCAATATGACCAGCAAATCGTGGATGAACGCGTCAAGCAATTCCGCGATCAGACCCGCCGCTACCTTGCAGGAGAGTTGCTAGAAGAAGAGTTTCGTCCCCTGCGGCTGCAGAATGGCCTTTATATCCAGCGCTATGCGCCCATGCTGCGTGTAGCCGTTCCTTATGGTTTGCTTTCCTCGTCCCAGGTTCGCAAACTGGCACAGATTGCCAGGGACTACGATAAAGGTTATGCCCATATCAGCACCCGGCAAAACGTACAGTTCAACTGGCCGGATCTGGAAGATGTACCTGAGATTCTTGCCGAACTGGCAACGGTACAGATGCATGCAATCCAGACCAGCGGTAATTGTATCCGTAACACGACTACCGACCAGTTTGCCGGCGTGGCTCATGACGAGCTTGTCGACCCGCGCCCGTGGTGCGAAATCATCCGTCAGTGGTCGACTTTTCACCCAGAGTTCGCCTTTCTGCCGCGGAAATTCAAGATCGCCATCAATGGTGCCGTAAGTGATCGAGCCGCCACTGAAGTACACGATATAGGCCTGGAAGCAGTCAAAAACGCCGCTGGCGAGCTGGGTTTCCGTGTCTCGGTCGGTGGCGGCCTTGGCCGTACTCCGATTGTCGGTAGCCGCATCAATGAGTTCCTGCCCTGGCAACATCTGCTTAGCTATCTGGATGCCATCCTGCGCGTCTATAACCGTTATGGACGCCGGGATAATAAATTCAAGGCTCGCATCAAGATCCTGGTAAAAGCACTGACTCCTGAGGTCTTCGCCGAGCGTGTCAATGCCGAGTGGGCTTATTTGAAAGATGGCCCCACGACTTTGACTGAAGCCGAAATAGAGCGGGTTTCGCAATATTTCGTCGACCCGCCCTATAAATCACTGGAAGACGACAGCGCTACCCTCACCCGCCTGGATGCTGAAAACCCCGGCTTTGCTCGCTGGCGTTCACGTAATGTCTTTGCCCACAAAAAACCGGGTTACGTTGCGATAACACTATCTTTGAAACCAACGGGAACCGCACCAGGCGATGTGACCGATAAACAGCTCGAGGCAATCGCTGATCTAGCTGATCGCTATAGCTTTGGCGAAGTTCGCAACAGCCATAATCAGAATATGATTCTTGCCGATGTCGAGCAGTCACAACTTTTTGCGCTCTGGCAGGAGCTGCGTGAACAGGGCTTCGCCACACCTAACATCGGCCTGCTGACCGATATCATCTGCTGCCCAGGCGGTGATTACTGCTCCCTGGCAAATGCCAAGTCGATTCCGGTCGCCGAGGCAATCCAGCGCCGTTTCGACGATCTGGACTATCTGTTCGATATCGGTGAAATCGATTTGAACATCTCCGGCTGCATGAACGCTTGTGGTCACCACCATGTCGGCCATATCGGCATCCTTGGTGTCGACAAGAAAGGAGAAGAGTTCTATCAGATATCACTGGGTGGTAGCTCCAGTCGGGACGCCAGCCTGGGGCAAATTCTCGGCCCCTCCTTCGCCCAGGATGAAATGCCCGAGGTTATCAGCAAGATAATTCAGGTCTATGTCGAAACTCGTACCGAGGAAGAAACCTTTGTCGACACTTTCCGCCGGATCGGTATCGCCCCTTTCAAGGAGCGGGTTTATGCAGCAAATAATTAAAAATGGACAGTTGGTGCAGGAGTCCTGGCACTTGATGCCAAAGGATGCAACCTTGGACGTTCTGCCCAATAGCGACGATATCATCGTTCCGCTAGCACTTTGGCTGGAGCATGAGCATGCACTCAAGGCACGGGACGGTGGGCTTGGTGTATGGCTGGAAAGCGATGAGGAGATCGAAAGCATTGCGCCGGATAGCCTCCCTCTGTTCCAGGTGATTGCACTGAATTTCCCCGCCTTTACCGATGGGCGACACTATTCCACTGCACGCCTGCTAAGGGATCGCTACGCCTACAAAGGCGAAATTCGCGCGATTGGTGATGTCCTTCAAGACCAGTTGTTTTTTATGCAGCGTTGTGGCTTCGATGCATTTGCCGTTCGTCCCGACCGGGATCCGCAAGCGGCTCTTGCCGGGTTGAAGGATTTCAGCGTTGCCTACCAGGCTGCAGCTGATCAGCCGCTACCCTTGTTCCGTCGTCGATAAATCACATTGGCCAACGGTACGAAGCGTTTGGCTAGAACAAACACTTCGTACCTTAGCTTGGTCACTGCCAGAATTTTTGCTCATTCAACCTTGTCAGTCCCTTGAGCAAGCCTTTTTCCAGCACATTGCCAAATGCCATGCCAAAGCGCTCCGGCAAACTTTTTTTCTCGATATAGTGCAGCTGGAAAAGCTCAGCATCGGTCGCACGCTTGGCCAGGTATTCGTCACTAGTCATGAGTTCATCGACCAGTTTTTTATTGAGAGCTGTCGTTCCCAGCCATATCTCGCCTGTAGCGACTTCCTCGATATTCAATTGGGAACGGTAACTGGCAACAAAATCCTTGAATAAACGATGAGTCATTTCCAGATCTTCCTGGAATTTCTCCCGGCCTTTTTCCGTATTTTCTCCAAATATAGTCAGGGTACGTTTGTACTCACCGGCCGTAAGAACCTCGTAGTCCACGTTATGTTTTTTCAGAAGCCGGTTCAAATTAGGCAGCTGTGCTACCACACCAATGGAACCGAGGATAGCGAAAGGTGCTGCAAGTATCCTGTCGCCGATACAAGCCATCATGTAGCCGCCACTCGCTGCAACTTTATCGACACAGACAGTCAAGGGGATACCGGCTTGGCGGATACGTACCAACTGCGAGGCAGCCAGGCCATAGGCATGTACCATCCCACCGCCACTCTCCAAGCGTAGTACGACTTCATCCGAAGGCTTGGCGATGGTCAGCAGGGCGGTTATTTCATGGCGCAGGCTTTCTACAGCCGAAGCTCTGATATCTCCATCGAAATTCAAGACGAAAAGTCGTGACTTGGGTTCGGTCTTTTCCTGCTTCTTTGCTCGCTTGACCACTTTGGCCTCGGCTTTACGTAAAGCCTTGAGCTCATCTTTTTCCAGAAGCGCCTGTTCCAGTTTTTCGCGCAGCATTTTGTAAGAGTCGTTGAGTTTATGGACCTCCAGATGCCGATTATTCTGCCGTCCGCGATCACGACGCAGCACAACAATAGTGACCAACACGATGATGACAGCAATTACCACTGTAGATACTTTTGCTAAAAAAACTGCGTAGTCACCTAGAAACTCCACATCCCCTCCTGAAGATCGAAAAGATCATCCTTATTTTAGAGTAAACAAGCATTTCAAACGTACGTTTGGTCTTCGATTGACAGGTAATCGCGATCTCCATACTCTCGAAAAAACGCTCCAGCCCATAATTATTTATCAAGCCAGTAACCAAGGATACGTCATGAGTAACGTCGGCGAGACACTAAAAATCATGCAGTCCAGATTCGATCCAAGTGCAGCTGCCGGCCTGGATCTGGTTTTTCAATTCAATATCACTGATGCCGAGAATTATCATGTCATTATCAAGAATGGCAGTTGCGACCTTCAGCCTGGCGAGCATGCCGAGGCAGATGTCACGCTGATCATGGATAAGAAAACGGTAAAGGAAATCATGAGTGGCGAAACCAGTGGCATGCAGGCATTCATGTCCGGCAGGCTGCGTACAGAAGGAAACATGATGTTGGCGATGAAACTCAGCGAGCTTTTCCCCTCTTGAAATCACCGTCACAGGCTTGACTTTGGCCCGAGAAGAAGAGAAATCTGCAATCAAAAAGAAAGGGCGAATCCTCGCCCTTTCTTTACTGTTAGCTACATTCGATCACATCAGAGCTTGGATTCCGCCAGGAAAAACCACGTATCCAGAACGGAGTCCGGGTTCAGCGACACGCTATCGATACCCTCCTCCATCAGCCACTTGGCGAGGTCGGGATGATCCGAAGGTCCCTGGCCACAAATACCAACATATTTACCCGCCTTACGGCAGGCCTGAATGGCACTGCTGAGCATTTTTTTGACTGCAGGATTACGCTCATCGAACAGATGGGCAATGATTCCCGAATCTCGATCCAACCCCAGTGTAAGCTGGGTCATGTCGTTGGAACCGATAGAGAATCCATCAAAGAATTCAAGAAACTCATCTGCCAGCAATGCGTTGGATGGCAGCTCGCACATCATGATCACGCGCAGGCCATTTTCGCCTCGCTTGAGACCATAGGCAGCCAGTAACTCGATTACTTGCGCCGCCTCGCCCGGGGTGCGCACAAAGGGAACCATGAGTTCTACGTTGGTCAATCCCATGACATTGCGGACTTTCTTCATGGCCAGACATTCCAGCTCGAAACAATCACGGAACGAATCACTGATGTAGCGGGAAGCACCACGGAACCCCAGCATCGGGTTTTCTTCTTCCGGCTCATACAGCTTGCCGCCGATCAGGTTGGCGTATTCGTTGGATTTGAAGTCCGACAGACGCACAATGACTTTCTTGGGCCAGAATGCCGCTGCCAGGGTACTGACCCCTTCGACCAGCTTCTCGATGTAAAAGTCGACCGGACTTGAATAACCGGCGATACGTTTCTCAACGCTGCCCTTGATTTCGGGGGGCAGGCTGTCGAAATTCAGCAATGCCTTGGGATGCACACCGATCATCCGGTTGATGATGAACTCCAGGCGAGCAAGCCCCACGCCTTCATTCGGCAAATTCGCGAAATCGAAAGCACGGTCGGGGTTGCCGACGTTCATCATGATCTTGAAGGGAAGATCCGGCATGGCATCGATCGAGTTTTGCCGGATATCGAAGCCCAGTTCGCCCTCGAAGATGAACCCCGTATCGCCCTCGGCACAAGACACGGTGACACGCAGGCCATCTTTCAAAACATCGGTGGCATTGCCACAACCGACGACTGCGGGAATGCCCAACTCGCGCGCAATGATTGCCGCATGACAAGTACGACCGCCACGATTGGTGACAATGGCGCTGGCACGCTTCATCACTGGTTCCCAGTCCGGATCGGTCATATCGGAAACCAGCACATCGCCGGGTTGAACCTTATCCATTTCGGAAACATCGTGGATTACTCTGACCGGACCGGCGCCAATACGCTGGCCAATGGCGCGTCCCTCGACCAGGACTTTCCCTTTTTCCTTGAGCAGGTAACGCTCCATGACGTTGCCGCTGGTACGGCTTTTCACGGTTTCCGGGCGAGCCTGGACAACATAAAGCTTGCCGTCGTCACCATCCTTGGCCCATTCGATGTCCATCGGACGCTCGTAATGCTTCTCGATGATCAACGCTTGCTTGGCCAGTTCCAGAACTTCGGCATCGGACAAGGCAAAACGCGCACGATCTGCGGCCTCGACCTGAACAGTCTTGACCGACTTGCCGGCCTTGGCCTCGTCCCCATAGATCATCTTGATCGCCTTGCTGCCCAGATTGCGCCGCAGAATTGCCGGGCGTCCCGCTTCGAGAGTGGGTTTATGCACATAAAACTCGTCAGGATTGACGGCTCCCTGCACGACCGTCTCGCCAAGGCCGTAGGCACCCGTAATGAAAACCACATCACGGAATCCGGATTCGGTATCCAGCGTGAACATGACGCCGGCAGTTCCCGTTTCCGAGCGGACCATACGCTGCACGCCGGCAGAAAGCGCTACCAGCTTGTGATCGAAGCCCTGGTGCACACGATAGGCAATCGCACGGTCATTGAATAACGAAGCGAACACTTCCTTGACCGCAAGGATGACGTTATCCACGCCGCGAATATTGAGGAACGTTTCCTGCTGACCGGCAAAAGAGGCGTCCGGCAGATCTTCTGCCGTAGCGGAAGAGCGAACGGCTACGGCAAGGTTATCGTGGCCGGCAGCCAAGGCGGCAAAGAAATGGCGGATATCGCTATCCAATTGGGCGGGAAGTTCGGCTTCCAACACCCACTGGCGAATCTGCGCACCGGTTTTGGCCAGCGCCGTCACATCATCCACATCGAGAATATCGAGAGCCGCGTGGATTTGCTGATTCAGACCGCTTTGTTCGAGAAAGTCGCGAAAAGCCTGCGCTGTCGTGGCGAAACCACCGGGAACGGAAACACCGGCGCCTGCCAAATTGCCGATCATCTCGCCAAGGGATGCGTTCTTGCCCCCTACGTGCTCCACATCATGGACGCCGAGCTTATCGAGGGAAACTACGTACTCTACCAAGGTGATCTCTCCAGTTATGTTTGGAAACTCGAACGGAACAATGCCCGCAGCTGTAGTCTGGTCCAGCGAAATAAATAAACTAAAAATGCCGGGAAATCGAAGTACGCTTAAACGAATTCAACCATAGCAGTTGAAGCATATTTTCGATTTACAGGGCCAGCACACAAAATGAAACGAACTGCTTTCTTCATATCCGACGGAACAGGTATTACGGCTGAAACTCTGGGCCAAAGTCTTCTTGCACAATTTGAAAATATTACTTTTACCAAACTGACCAAGCCATATATCGATACGCCTGAAAAGGCTCGCGCAATGGTGCAGCAAATAAATGCTGCTGCTGAAAGCGACGGAATTCGCCCAGTCATTTTCGATACGCTGGTCAACCAGGAAATCCGCGATATCCTGGCCAAGTCCAACGGTTTCATGATTGACATATTTTCATCCTTCCTGGCTCCTCTGGAACACGAGTTTCAGTCTCGCTCTTCCTACTCCGTCGGCAAATCGCATTCCATTAGCCATAATGCCAATTACATGCAACGCATCGAGGCGGTCAATTTCGCGCTGGATAACGACGATGGTGCCCGTACCCGCTATTACGACAAGGCCGACCTGATCCTGATCGGTGTCTCCCGCTGTGGCAAAACCCCTACATGCCTGTATATGGCCATGCAATTCGGCATTCGTGCAGCCAACTATCCCCTGACGGAAGAAGATATGGAAAACCTGCAACTTACTGCCGCACTGAAAAAGCACAAGCACAAACTATTCGGGTTGACCATCGACCCAGACCGTCTTGCTGCCATCCGTAACGAGCGCAAGCCAAACAGTCGTTATTCCAGCTTTGCACAATGCGAATTCGAAGTTCGCGAAGTTGAGAAAATGCTGCGCCGCGAAAATATCAACTTCATCGATTCGACCCATTTTTCCGTCGAAGAAATTTCCGCCAAGATTCTTGTCGAGATGGGTGTCGAACGCAAGTTCAAATGAGACAGCTTTTTTTACTTTTAATTCTCTTGGATTTATTCAGAAATTCAAATTTCAAAAAGCCGGGATTATTTAAATTCCGGCTTTTTTACTTATTACTTAAAGCACTCCATGAATTGGAGTAACAATTCAGTTTATGATGTTATAAATTAGGTTGTATTACAGATAACCCTGAATCAATCGACTGTACATGTTCTAGCTTCAAGCGCTTAAAAAGCATCCCTGGGTACGCGCACCCAGCCTTCCATCAACACGCGGGCACTGCGACTCATGATGGCTTTGGTAACTGTCCATTCGCCGTTGACCCGTTTGGCCTGTGCTCCTACGCGCAAAGTGCCGGACGGATGGCCGAAGCGCACTGCCGTACGCTCGCCACCACCGGCAGCAAGGTTGACCAGCGTCCCTGGAATGGCCGCGGCCGTACCGATGGCAACCGCCGCGGTACCCATCATGGCGTGGTGCAGTTTGCCCATGGACAGAGCACGCACCAGCAGATCAGTGTCATCGGTAGTCACCGATTTACCACTGGAAGCCGTATAAGCCTTCGGTTGGCTTACGAAGGCTATCTTCGGGGTATGCTGACGCCTGAGCGCCTCATCGACATTCCGGATCAAACCCATGCGCAACGCTCCGTAGGCACGGATGGTTTCGAACCTGGCCAGCGCTCTGGGGTCGCCGTTGATGGCATCCTGCAACTCGGTGCCGGTGTAGCCGATGTCTTCGGCATTGACAAAGATGGTCGGGATGCCGGCGTTGATCAGGGTGGCCTTGAGCGTACCGATGCCTGGCACATTGAGGTCATCGACCAGGTTGCCAGTCGGAAACATCGCGCCGCCACCCTCGCCGTCCCCCTCGTCAGCCGGGTCAAGGAATTCGAGCAGTACTTCAGCCGCCGGGAAAGTCACACCGTCCAGCTCGAAGTCGCCGGTTTCCTGTACGGCGCCGTTGGTGATGGGCACATGGGCGATGATGGTCTTGCCAATATTGGCCTGCCAGATGCGTACGGTAGCTATGCCGTTCTGCGGAATGCGGCTGGCATCCACCAGATCACCGCTGATGGCGAACGCGCCGACTGCAGCCGACAGATTACCGCAATTGCCGCTCCAGTCGACAAAGGCCGTGTCGATGGACACCTGACCGAAGAGGTAATCGACGTCGTGATTCGGCAGGCTGCTTTTCGCCAGGATGACTGTCTTGCTAGTGCTGGAGGTCGCTCCCCCCATACCGTCGATCTGTTTGCCGTAAGGGTCGGGGCTACCGATCACACGCAGCAGCAGTGCATCACGCACCGCCCCCGGAACCTGCGCGGCCTCGGGCAAGTCTTGCAGACGGAAGAATACGCCTTTGCTCGTACCGCCCCGTATATAGGTGGCGGGAATCTTGATTTGAGGTACGTGGGCCATGGAGATGTTGTCCTGATAAGGCTGAGCGGTACCTGCCTGTACCGCAAGCGGTACGATGGATACCTGCCGTGGTTTATTCTCTTTATCCTTGGCTATCGCCTCGATGCCCATGCACTGAGGCGATGCTCAGGCGATTAGCCAGCGCTTGCTGATTCGAGAAAATCCTGGGCAAAGCGCTGCAGTACGCCACCGGCTTCATAGATGGAAACTTCTTCGGCAGTGTCGAGACGGCAAGTCACCGGCACGTCCAGACACTCACCATTGTTGCGGGTAATGAGCAGCGTCAGCGTAGCGCGGGGCGTACGTTCACCGATCACATCGAAGGTTTCAGTGCCGTCAATGCCCAGTGTTTTGCGGTTGATTCCCGGCTTGAATTCCAGCGGCAGCACGCCCATACCGACCAGGTTGGTGCGGTGGATGCGCTCGAAGCCTTCGGCCACGATGGCCTCGACGCCAGCCAGACGCACGCCCTTGGCCGCCCAGTCACGCGAAGACCCCTGACCGTAGTCGGCGCCGGCAATGATGATCAAGGGCTGCTTGCGGTTCATGTAGGTTTCGATGGCTTCCCACATGCGTATCACCTTGCCTTCCGGCTCGACACGCGCCAGCGAACCTTTCTTAACTTCGCCATTGACCACAGCCATTTCATTCACCAATTGCGGGTTGGCAAAGGTGGCGCGCTGGGCAGTCAGGTGGTCACCACGGTGGGTAGCGTAGGAATTGAAGTCCTCCTCCGGCAGCCCCATTCTGGCCAGATACTCACCGGCAGCACTGTCCAGCAGAATGGCGTTGGACGGTGACAAGTGGTCGGTGGTGATGTTGTCCGGCAGCACCGCTAGAGGACGCATGCCTCTGAGGGTACGCTCACCAGCCAGTGCCCCTTCCCAGTAGGGTGGATGGCGGATGTAGGTACTCTGCGGGCGCCAGTCGTACAGCGGACTGACCTTCTCGCCATTATCTTCAGATACCGCGAACATCGGGATATAGACCTGATTGAACTGCGCAGGTTTGACGCTTGCCTTGACGATGGCATCGATCTCTTCGTCGCTGGGCCAAATGTCTTTCAGAGTGACTGGGTTACCCTTTTTGTCGACACCCAGTACGTCTTTTTCAATATCAAAACGAATGGTACCAGCGATGGCGTAGGCGACGACCAGTGGCGGCGAGGCCAGGAAAGCCTGCTTGGCGTAGGGGTGAATACGACCGTCGAAGTTGCGGTTACCCGATAACACGGCAGTGGCGTATAGGTCGCGGTCGATGACTTCCTGCTGGATAACCGGGTCTAGTGCCCCACTCATGCCGTTACAGGTGGTGCAGGCAAAGGCCACGATACCGAAGCCGAGTTTTTCCAGTTCGGGTAGCAGGCCAGCTTCTTCCAGATACAGTTGAGCAACCTTGGAGCCGGGAGCCAGCGAGCTTTTTACCCAAGGCTTACGGGTCAGGCCAAGGGCATTTGCGTTACGCGCCAGCAGGCCCGCGGCAATCACGTTACGTGGATTGCTGGTGTTAGTGCAGCTGGTGATGGCAGCGATAATCACGGCTCCATCAGGCATTTGACCAGGAACTTCCGTCCATTTGCCTGCGATGCCACGAACCGCCAGATCGGAGGTCGGTAGACGCTTGTGCGGGTTGGACGGGCCAGCCATGTTGCGTACGACAGTGGATAGGTCGAACCTCAGCACGCGCTCATACTCGGCATTCTCCAGGCTGTCCGCCCACAGGCCGGTTTGCCTGGCATAGGTTTCCACCAGCTTGACCTGCTCGGGCTCACGTCCAGTCAAAGTCAGGTAGTCGATGGTCTGTTGGTCGATATAGAACATCGCTGCAGTCGCGCCAAATTCCGGCGTCATATTGGAGATGGTCGCACGGTCCCCCAGACTCAGGTCGGCTGCACCTTCACCGTAAAACTCAAGGTAAGCGGAAACCACTTTCTCGTTACGCAAAAATTCGGTCAGCGCCAGCACGATATCGGTGGCAGTGATGCCGGGCTGACGCTTGCCGGTCAATTCCACACCGATGATATCGGGCAGGCGCATCCAGGAAGCGCGGCCCAGCATCACGCTTTCGGCTTCCAGCCCCCCCACGCCGATAGCGAAGACGCCCAAGGCATCAACATGCGGGGTATGGCTGTCAGTACCCACCAGCGTATCCGGGAAGGCCACGCCATCACGTGCGTGAACCACCGGTGACATACGCTCCAGATTGATCTGGTGCATGATGCCGTTGCCCGGCGGAATCACGTCGACGTTCTTGAACGCCTTCTTGGTCCAGTTGATGAAGTGGAAACGGTCTTCATTGCGACGGTCCTCGATGGCGCGGTTCTTCTCGAAGGCATCCTTCTCAAAGCCACCGTGTTCGACGGCCAGCGAGTGGTCAACAATCAGTTGGGTCGGTACCACTGGATTGACCTGTGACGGGTCACCCCCTTTTTCGGCGATGGCATCACGCAGTCCGGCAAGGTCGACCAGTGCGGTCTGGCCGAGAATGTCGTGACACACCACACGCGCCGGAAACCAGGGGAAATCCAGGTCACGCTTGCGCTCGATGAGTTGCTTGAGCGAATCGGTCAGTGTCGCCGGGTCACAGCGGCGTACCAGATTTTCGGCCAGCACGCGCGAGGTATACGGCAGCGTGGCATAGGCGCCGGGCTGAATCGTATCGACCGCAGCACGAGCGTCGAAATAATCCAGCGAAGTGCCAGGCAGAGGTTTGCGGTTTGCAGTGTTCATAAGTAGCGACTCTAGCGAGTAATGGTCAGGGATAAGGCCGGGGGGTGCCATGGCTACATGAATGGCGACTCCCCCTTCCCGATCAGCGTTGGGCGATGGGCACGTAGCGCCGCAGCTCAACCCCGATGTATTGCGCACTGGGGCGGATAATGCGGTTGTGGGCACGCTGCTCGAACACATGGGAGGTCCAGCCGGTCACCCGCGAACAAACGAAAATCGGCGTGAACAGCTTGGTGGGAATGCCCATGAAGTGGTAAGCCGAGGCGTGGTAGAAGTCTGCGTTGGGGAACAGTGCCTTCTGCTCCCACATGGTCTTGTCCACCGCTTCGGAAACCGGATACAGCACGGTATCGCCTACTTCATCGGCCAATTTTTTCGACCAGACCTTGATGACCTCGTTACGTGGATCGCTATCACGGTAGATTGCGTGGCCAAAGCCCATGATCTTGTCCTTGCGCTCCAGCATGCCCAGGATGCCTTCGACGGCCTCCTGCGGTGAATGCCACTGCGCGATCATCTCCATGGCGGCTTCGTTGGCGCCGCCATGCAGCGGGCCACGCAAGGAGCCGATAGCGCCGGTCACGCAAGAATACAGATCAGACAAGGTGGAAGCGCAGACCCGCGAGGTGAAGGTCGAAGCGTTGAACTCGTGCTCGGCGTACAGAATCAGCGAGACATTCATGACCTTCACATGCAGCTCACTGGGTTTTTCGCCATGCAGCAGAGCCAGGAAATGGCCGGCAAGGGTTTCCTCGTCGCTGACACAGTTGATGCGCACACCCTCGTGGGAAAAGCGGTACCAGTAAGTCATGATGGCCGGGAACACCGCCAGCAGGCGATTGGCTACAGCCTGTTGATCAGCGAAGCTCTGTTCCGGCTCCAGGTTGCCCAACATGGAAGTACCGGTACGCATCACATCCATGGGGTGAGCTTCTTTCGGGATGCGTTCCAGCACGTCCTTCAAAGCCTGCGGCAGATCGCGTAACTCTTGCAGGGTCTTTTTATAGGCAGCGAGTTGTTCTCTATTGGGCAGCTCGCCATAGAACAGCAGATAGGCGACCTCTTCGAAGAGGGCTTCGGCGGCCAGTTCGCGGACATCATAGCCGCGATAGGTCAGACCAGCGCCTTCCTTGCCCACGGTAGACAGGGAGGTCTGGCCAGCAATCTGGCCGCGCAGACCAGCACCACTCAATACTTTTGCTTCTGCCATTGCAATGCTCCTCATTTTGGATTTTTTATCGGAAACGGTAAGTCATCTTGTTATGGATTTTTTCTGGGCGGCTGGCTCAGCCTTTTTTCTGGGCGAACAGCGCATCCAAATGCTGCTCGAAAGCGTGATAGTTGATGCGCTCGTACAGCTCCGTACGGGTCTGCATGGTGTCGATCACATTCTTCTGGGTGCCGTCGCGACGGATCGCCGTGTACACGTTCTCGGCGGCCTTGTTCATGGCGCGGAACGCTGACAACGGATACAGCACCAGGGAGACATCGGCGCCGGCCAACTCTTCGGTGGTGTACAGCGGGGTAGCGCCGAACTCAGTGATGTTGGCCAGTACCGGCACTTTCACCAGGCCGGCGAATTCCTTGTACATGCTCAACTCGGTCATGGCCTCGGGGAAGATCATGTCAGCGCCAGCCTCCACACAGACGCAAGCACGGTCGATGGCCGATTGCAGCCCCTCCACAGCCAGCGCATCGGTACGCGCCATGATCACGAAGCTGTCATCGGTACGGGCGTCAACGGCAGCCTTGATGCGATCGACCATCTCCTGCTGGGTGACGATTTCCTTGTTCGGGCGGTGGCCACAACGCTTGGCACCCACCTGATCTTCGATGTGAATAGCGGCTGCGCCGAACTTGAGCATGGCTTTGACGGTACGAGCCACATTGAAGGCCGAGGAACCAAAGCCGGTATCGACATCCACCAGCAGCGGCAGGTCGCAGATATCAGTGATGCGCCGCACATCGATCAGCACATCATCCAGGCCGGTAATTCCCAAATCCGGCAGCCCCAGTGAACCTGCCGCAACGCCGCCACCGGACAGATAGATAGCCTTGAAGCCAGCGCGTTTGGCCAGCAAGGCATGATTGGCATTGATGGCTCCAACCACTTGCAGTGGATGCTCGGTGGCCACTGCATCGCGAAAACGTTGGCCTGCGGATGTATTGCTCATACTTCACCTCGGGTTGTGGTGGTGTTGTTCTGCTGGTTTTGCTGCTGGCGTTCGACATTGCGCCGGGACGCGGCGATGTGGCGGCGCATCAGCAGCTCCGCCAGCTCGCCGTCGTGCTCGGCGATGGCATCGAGAATTCGGTGATGTTCATTGAAGGCCTGGCGTGGCCGGTTGGGCGTGGTGGAGTACTGAATGCGGTACATACGCACCAACTGATACAGCTCGCTACAGAGCATCCGGGCCAGCGTACCGTTGCCACTGCCCTGGATGATGCGGTAATGAAAGTCGAAATCGCCTTCCTGTTGGTAGTAACCGGTCCCGGCACGAAAGGCCGCGTCGCGCTCATGAGTGTCCAGTACTCGGCGCAGCTCGTCGATTTCCTCTGGCGTCATACGCTCGGCAGCCAATCGGCAGGCCATGCCTTCCAGGGATTCACGAATCTCATACAGCTCGATTAGTTCCGCGTGGCTTAGCGAAACCACTCGTGCACCTACATGGGGTATGCGTACCAGCAGTTTCTGCCCTTCCAGGCGGTGAATCGCCTCACGCAGCGGGCCACGACTGATGCCATAGGTTCGCGCCAATTCAGGCTCGGAAATCTTCGCTCCCGGCGGAATATCGCCACGCACGATAGCGCTCTGAATCTGACGGAAGACATGTTCTGACAGCGTCCCGCCGTCTTCCTGAAGTAAGGTGGCTTGTTCGATTACAGAATCCATATTGTCGACACTTTAAAATAAATATGGGCAAAAACTAGCCACAAAACATCGGACAGTCAATGCAACCCTAGACTATTGTCGACAATAATCCTGGAATAGTTTCTTGAGAGGTGACCCATCGAAGAATATCGGGCCGTGTCGCGACACCCGGTTCCGCGTGCTAGAATGCCGGCCCTGCGCCATAGGGCACATGCGTCTCGCCGCCAGCCTGGCAACCTGCAGTTCTTCTCCAGCCAGCCAAGGCCCTCGGCTCTTAAAAACCTGACTTATGAGACTTGCACTCTTCTTATCGCTTTCAGGCTCCGACGCGCTTACCGATGTCGACGTTCTGGTCGATCCAGACCTGGCCTACACCTTCGCCAAACCCGGCGGCCCTCTTGCAACCGCTGACGAGTGATCCTTTCCATGCGCGCGCTTACCTTGCACCTGAAGATACTCATCACCCTACTCGTGGCATTGGGGATCGGCATCACGGCTTATCAGATATTCGTGCTAGGCATCCCGGTAACCGAAGATGAAACCGACGATCTGTGGAGCATTGACGCCAAGGTCGAATTCGTCGCCAACACGAAAGGCCCGATCAAGGTTCAAATGTTCGTCCCACCACTGAACCAGAACTTCGTCAGCCTCAACGAGAGCTTCATCTCCAACAACTACGGCGTCAGCGTCAACCGCAATGATGGCAATCGCCGCGTCACCTGGTCGTCGCGGCGAGCCAAGGGTACCCAGACACTCTATTACCGATTGGTAATGACCAAACGCTACAGCGGCAACGGCGAGCAACAGGCGCCAGCCGCCAGTGGCTCGATTTTCCGTGAGGCCATCCCGATGCAGGGCGCCGAGAAAATCGCAGCGGAGGCCCTGCTCTCACCCATCAGGCAGCACTCGGCAGATGTCGAGACCTTCATCAGCGAAGCCATCAAGCGTATCGGCAACCCCAACGACGAGAATGTCAAGCTGCTGCTGGGCGGCAATGCTTCCGTGTCCAACAAGGCCCGCATCGTCGAATCGATCCTGTCCATCGCGCACGTTCCCCTGGAACGAGTCCACACGATACGCCTGACGCCCGAGCAACTGCAGCAGACTCCCGAACTCTGGCTGCGCAGCTTCAATGGCAAGAATTGGCTGTATTTCAATCCGCAAACCGGCGAGCAGGGCCTGCCCAGTGACCGCATGATCTGGTGGCACGGCGACCAACCATTGGTGACCGTGGAAGGGGGAAAAACCGAAAGCGTCAGCTTCACGCTCAATAACAGCGAAATCAACGCCATCCGCCTGGCCCAGCTCACGGACCAGAATACCCACGCCCAGTTTCTCGATTATTCGCTGTACGGCTTGCCGCTTTCGACCCAGCAGACCTACCAGATCATGATCATGATCCCTATCGGCGTGCTGGTGATCCTGATCCTGCGTAACCTGGTCGGCATTCAGACGCTCGGCACCTTCACCCCGGTACTGATCGCCCTGGCCTTTCGCGAGACCCAACTGGGCTTCGGGATCGCACTGTTCACCCTGATCACAGCCCTGGGCCTGTCCCTGCGCTCCTACCTGGAGCACTTGAAGCTGCAGATGCTGCCGCGTCTTTCCGTGGTCCTGACCTTTGTCGTGATATTGATTGCGATGATCAGCCTGTTCAGTCACAAGCTCGGCCTCGAACGCGGGCTGTCCGTCTCGCTGTTCCCCATGGTGATTCTCACCATGACCATCGAACGCTTGTCCATCACCTGGGAAGAACGCGGTGGCGGGCATGCCTTCAAGGTCGCGGTCGGCACCATCATCGCCGGCTCGCTGGCGCATCTGCTGATGAATATTCCGCAGTTGGTGTATTTCATCTTCACCTTCCCGGCCGTCTTGCTGGTGCTGGTGGGCTTCATGCTGGCCATGGGACGTTACCGCGGCTATCGCCTGACCGAACTGCTGCGCTTCAAAGCGCTGCTCAAGGATTGAGCCATGTTCGGCCTGATCAAAACCTGGAAAGCCCTGAAGGCCAAAGGCATCATGGGCATCAACCAGCGCAACGCGGATTATGTGCTCAAATACAACAAGCGCAGCCTGTATCCGATCGTCGACGACAAGATCATCACCAAGCTGCGCGCCATCGAGGCCGGCATCCAGGTGCCGCAGATGTACGGCATCATCGAGACTGAAAAGGATATCGACAGGCTCCGGGAGATCATCGACGGGCATAACGACTTCGTGATCAAACCGGCACAGGGTGCCGGAGGCGACGGCATCATGGTCATCGCCGACCGTTTCGAAGGACGCTACAAGACGATATCCGGGCGCATCATCAGGCACGACGAAATCGAGCATCAGATCTCCAGCATCCTCACCGGCCTCTATTCGCTCGGCGGCCATCGCGACCGGGCACTGATCGAATACCGCGTCACCCCCGATCCGATCTTCAAAAGCATCAGCTACGAAGGCGTACCGGATATTCGCATCATTGTGCTGCAAGGCTATCCAGTGATGGCCATGCTACGCCTGCCGACGCGCCAATCCAGCGGCAAGGCCAACCTGCACCAGGGTGCCATCGGCGTCGGTGTGGATCTGGCCACCGGCATCACCTTGCATGGCACTTGGCTCAACAGCAAAATCAGCAAGCACCCGGATACCACCAATGCCGTGGACGGTGTCCAGCTACCTGACTGGAACGGCTTCATGACCCTTGCCGCCAGTTGCTATGAACTCTGTGGACTCGGCTACATCGGCGTCGACATGGTGCTCGACAAGGAACAAGGTCCGCTCATCCTCGAACTCAACGCCCGTCCCGGCCTGAATATCCAGATCGCCAACGACAGCGGCCTGACCTGGCGAACCCAGAGGGTCGAAGCCCATTTGCAGGAACTCGAACAAGCCGGCACGCAGGAAACTCCTGCTGAACGGGTTCGGTTCACCCAGCAGCGGTTCGGGCATGTCCAACCCAGAAACTGATGATTCCCGAAGCTGGCCCGAATGCCGGATCCAGGCACTTCCCTATCAGGAAGACCCGGGCCGGCGCTTCGCCCGCATCGCCGGAGAAAACGGCGCCGTGCTGCTGGACTCGGGGCGTCCGATAGCCCGACGCGGGCGTTTCGATCTGTTCAGCGCCTGGCCGCAAATCATCCTGGAACCTGCGCCGGGCGAAAGCGGCAGCAGCTTCTTCCAGCGTTTGCGCCAGGCGCTGGATCAACTCGGGCCGGCGCGCCTGCCGGATGGACTCGACCTGCCCTTCGCCGGCGGCCTGATCGGCCTACTCGGCTACGAGTTCGGCCAGCGCCTGGAAACCCTGCCCAACCGCGCCGTGCGCGATCTGGACACGCCCCCTGCCCGCTTCGGTCTGTACGCCTGGGCCTTGATCAGCGACCACCAACGGCGCACCAGCCAGTTGCTTTTCCATCCCGGCCTGCCGGATACCGAACGCGACCGGTTGATCGGCCTGTTTTCCGCTCCAGCCGGCGCAGACCCGCAAGACGATTTCCACCTACTCGCCCCATTCGCCAGTGATCTGACGACAGACACCTACCGACAAGCCATCGAACGCATCCAGGCCTATATCCAGGCCGGCGACTGCTACCAGGTCAATTATGCCCAGCGCTTTCGCGCTCCTTGCCAAGGTGCTCCCTGGCCAGCGTATCGCCAGCTGCGCCAGGCTTGCCCGACGCCATTCGCCGGCTATCTGGCGTTGGAGCGCGGCGCAGTACTCAGTCTCTCTCCCGAACGCTTTGTGCAGGTGCAGCAGCGCCAGGTGGAAACCCGACCGATCAAAGGCACCCGACCACGCCACGCCGATCCGGCAATCGATGCCGCGCTGGCCGAAGAACTGCGCAGCAGCGCCAAGGATCGCGCGGAAAACCTGATGATCGTCGATCTGCTGCGCAACGATCTGGGCCGCAGCTGCCAGACGGGCAGCATCCGAGTCCCCGAATTGTTCGCTCTGGAAAGCTACCCCAATGTCCACCACCTGGTGAGCAGCATTACCGGGACCCTCGCTCAAGGGAAAGATGCGCTGGACCTTCTGGCCAGCAGCTTTCCTGGTGGTTCCATCACTGGCGCGCCGAAAATTCGTGCCATGCAGATCATCGACGAGCTGGAACCCACTGGCCGCAGCATCTACTGCGGTTCGCTGTTATACCTGGACGTACGCGGCACGCTGGACAGCTCCATCGCTATCCGCACCCTGCTGATCCAGGACGGGCAAGTCAGTTGCTGGGGCGGTGGCGGCATTGTCATGGACTCGGACTGGCAGGCCGAATACCAGGAAACCATCACCAAGGTCCACGTCTTGCTGCAGGCCCTGGAGCGCACCCAACAGCGCTAAAGCCCGACTTTCTGCGACCTATTGAAAGCTTTGCGGATTTCCTTCTCGGCAAGTGCATGCCTGCTGCTTAGACTGTGCGCCCATTCACCGGCGACCCATCATCTTTTGCAATTTCGAGGAGCTGCATGCCGAGCCTGAATCGCATCATCCTGATCAACACCCATCTCAAGGGCGTGGTGGAACTGATCGTGGACGATCACACCAATATCTGCGGTACTAACGCCTCCGGCAAGACCACCCTGCAACGACTGGTTCCGGTTTTCTACGGCGAATACCCCAGCCGTGTGGTGCCCGCTACCCGCGACAGCTTCGAGCGCTGGTACCTGCCCACCGAGCAAAGCTTCATCATCTATGAGTACCGGTGTATGGATGGCCAGCTGTGTCAGGCCGTACTGGCCGCCGCTGCGGATGGCAAAGGCGTGGCATACCGGTTGGCACGCAAGGCTTTCGAGCTGCAGGATTACATCAAAACTCGCCAGGGCAATTTCCTGACCTTCCTCGGCATGGCCGAACTGGGTCGCCAGCTCAAACAGAGCGGCGTAGCAACGACCAAACTGCTCAATACCCGCCAGTTCCGCGCCATCATTCAGAATGATCGCTCTCTGCTCGGTGCTGACAGCGACCGCGGCGAAATGCGTGCCTATGCCCGCCAGTTTTCCCTGTGCGAAGCGGAACATTCCCTGCGCCACATCGAAAAACTGGCCAGGGCGGTGCACTCGCGCGAAGGCAAGATGGAAACAGTCAAATCCATGATCGCTACCATTCTGGAAGAAGATGGCGTCAATCCGCCCGCCTCCGGCCTCAACCTGCAGCGCGTGGAAGCCTGGATACGCGAAAGCCGGCTGATCCAGGGCTTCAACGCCATCCGCCCCAAGTTCGACAAACTCCAGCATGACGATCAGGATCTGCGAGCCTGCGAGCTACGCCTGAGCGGCCTGCTGCACAGTTATCAGGTCGATGAATCCCTCCAATGGAAGCGCCAGGAAGATAGCAGCGTCCTCATCGAACAGACCGGCTTTGAGCTCAAGCAACTGGACGAATGTTGGAAACAGCAACGCGACGAACTCAATCAGGAACTGTCCGCCGCCAAGGGCGACAACAAGCGGATCGAAGCCGAACTCGACCGGATCGAAAACCAGTATCAAGCGTTCCTCGACAGCGGTATCGAGCAAGCCAAGATCGATCTGGAACTGATCCCGGCCTGGCGTGACGACCTGGACAACCTGCAGGCCCGTCATCGCCTGCTGACCGAGCAGCATCAAGACGTGGAGGCGGCTTACAAGGACCGCTGCCAGGAGATCAAGGATCGGCGTGAAATGGCGCTGGAACAACTGCGCGGCCAGCAGGATGCCCTGCAGGAAGAACGCACCCAGCAGCACGAACAGCAAACCGATGCGCTTGCTGCCCTGGAGCAGGGTTTTCATCAGCGTCGCCAGCAAGGCCAGGACGAATTCCACACCCAGGAGCTTCAGCTCAAGGTCGAACGGAACCGGCTGGAGCAGCAGATCGACAACAGCGGCCATACCGAAGAAGAGAATCGCGCCCTGGCCATCTTCGAGCAGCGCCTGGAACGTGCCGATGAAGAACTGGAGGCCAGCGCAGCCAGGGTCAAGGAAGAAGAAATTGGCGAGCGACAGCGGCGCGCCCGGCGCGACGCGGCAGACCATCTCCTGCGCCAGGCCAATCGCCGGCTGGAAGACCGCCAGAGCCAGTTGGACGAACTCAAGCGGGTACTCTACCCCGGCCACTACACCTTGCTGGAGTTCTTGCGCCGCGAACAACCGGGCTGGGAAGAACAGATCGGCAAGGTCGTGCATCCCGAGTTGCTGCAGCGAACCGATCTGAAACCCACGCTCACCGAGCACGCACAGGCCACGCTGTTCGGTGTGCTGCTCGATCTGTCCGCCCTCGAAACCCCGGAACACGCCGCCTCCGAGCAGACCTTGCGCCAACGCTGGCAATGCCTCGAAGACGAAGTGCAGGAAGCAAAAAACCAGCAGCAATTCGCCGAAAAACAGCTTATCGAAGCCAACGAAGCCGTGGAGGACGTACAGCAACGCCTGCTCCTGAGCCACACCGAACAACGCAACCGGCGCGAAGATATCCGGCGCATCAAGGAGGAAAAGCGCAACCAGCAGGAGCAAATCAATGCCGCCTTGCAGGAGCGCAAGCTCAAGGCGCGCAAGCAGCTCACCGAACTGACTGGCGCACTCAAGCAGCTCGCCAGCCAGCACGAACAATGGCTGGCCGACTTGAAAAACCAGCATGGCGCGGATCGTCTGGAAAAAACCGCGTACTGGCAACAGGTGCTCGGCAGCCTCTATGCACAAATCCAGCAGCTCAAGAAAAATATCGAACAACGCCAGAGCAAAGCCCAGCAAGAACTCAAGGAATGCGAAAACTGGTACAAGGCCGAACTGCATTCTCGCGGCGTGGACGAGAACGTCATCGTCTCGCTGAAACGGGAACTGGACGCGCTGAATAAAAAAATCGCCACTGCCGAGCAACGCCGTTCCGACGTACACAGCTACGCTGATTGGTACCAGCACCACTGGCTGCAACGCAAACCGCTGCTGCAAACCGAATCGAGCGAAAGTCAGCTCCGCGCAACTACCCTGGAGCAGCAACTGGCAAAGGCTACGGCTGCTTTCAAGGCCGAGCGCAGTCGGCTGGAAGAGCTACGCATGCAAGCCGCTGCGGCAAAAACCGTAGCGGACGAGCTCCTGACCCGCTTGAGAACCCTGCTCCACCGCCTGAAGGAACTGAAACTGCCGCCCGAAGGCAGCATTCCCGATGGTGAGCTGCACGAACGGCTGCGTCTCGGGGAGAATTTGCTGCAAAGTCGCGAGCAACTGCTGGCGGCCATCAAGGCCCATGTCGAACACTTCGATACCTTGATCGCCGGCCAATCCGGCTCCAGCCTGGCAGAAACCTGGGAGCGCAGCCGCGAAGAATGCACTCTGGTCGGCGAGCGCGGCATTCCGCTTCTGGATCATCGCAAGCTGGTGCCGCACCTGGAGCAATTGCTCAACGTCATGGTGCCGCAAAGCATCATGGCGCTGCGCGAACAGGGCCGGATCTTCGGCCTGGAGCTCAATAATTACTATGATGTCCTGGTCGACATCGATCGCAGCATCGTTACGCAAAGTATCCGCATTACCCGCGAAGTCAGCGAAGAACTCTTTCTCGATGGCGTATCCGATTCGGCAGTGCGCATTCGCTCGCGAATCAGCGAACTGGAGTTCTGGCCTGAACTCAAGGCCTTCATCAAGGCTTTCCAGCAATGGCGCACAGACGGCTTCAACGACCTGCCCGGCGAGGACTACACCAGCAGCATGCGCCGGGCCTTGGATATCATCGGTCGCTCGGCTCTCAGCGGCGGAATCGCCGGGCTGCTGGAAATCGAACTGCGCCTGCGCGAAGGCAACAGCGATCTGGTGATCCGCACCGACCGCCAGCTCAACGAATCCTCCAGCCATGGCATGGCTTACCTGATCCTGTGCAAATTCCTGTTGGCCTTCACCCGCCTACTACGTGGCGCCTCTCCCGCCACCATTCACTGGCCGATCGACGAAATCGGTACGCTGCACCACACCAACGTAAAGAAGATTTTCGATGCCTGCAGCAGTAACAATATCCGTGTTCTTGGCGCATTCCCCAACCCGGATTCAGACGTTCTCTCGCTGTTCGCCAACCGCTATATCGTCAACAAGCAGACGAAACAGCTACAGATAGTCAAGCCGAAGATGGATGCCATCGCGGAGAAACTGCAACAGCGTCAGGCCCAGGAGACGATATAAATGCTATCGACCAAAGGTCAGGTTCTCGAACGCCTGCTCAAGGGCGAATTCATTTGTCGCACCACCGACGAGGAAGGCTGGCGATTTTTGAAAAATCCTGCCAACCGCGAGCAGGTGGACGACTACCTGAGCCAGCTCAACCGCACAGTGGCCATGGTCGGCGGCAGTACGGACAGCGATGTGTTCTTTTGTGGCTACCGCCAACTGGACGACGAGGAACGCAAGGTCATCGCCCAACAGTTTCGCGATACCTGCAATGCACTGGCACCGCTGGCCGAATGGCTGGTACTGGTCCAGGAAGCCGGCGCCCAGGATGCACCGCTGACCGAAGGCACCCCGGTACGCCTCAACGAGCTGCAAACCATCATCGAAGATACTCCCGCGTTTCGCGAGCAGTTGGCCAGGATCAGCCATTACCGGTTGTTCAATTCCAACAGTAACGGCGTCGATGGCCAGCTCAAGCAGGTCTTCAAGCGCCTGTGCGACCTGGGCTACCTCACGCGCCCCAACCCCGACAAGCAGATCTATCTGGCGACCGGCAAACTTGATCATCTCTACGAAGTGATCCGCTTCATCGACGAGACCGAAAGCCTGGATCTGGAAGCCCGCGCGGAAACTGCCAGCCAGAGCAATCTGCTATGAGTGGCGATCTCCATCAGACCGGGGTGCGCTTTCTCAAGCAACTGGCCCGCCATGCAGACCCCATCATGGACGCCTACCTTTCCGGTTCACTGCCCGACCAGGCGTTGGAACCCGCAGTCCAGGATCGGTTGATAAAAGACGGGATTCTCTATCGCCCCGAACCGGAAGCCGATCTGCATCTGCGCCGGACCGTCCGGTCGCTGCTGGAAGAAGCCTTGCGCGATGATCGCAACCGCCAGATCGATGCAAACACCGGTTCGGCGCTGGTCACCTTCAAAACCCTGGCAGCGCATTACAAGGAAGCGCGCCATCAGGGCGACTATGCCGCCGCGGATGTGTATCTGGCGGATCTGAAAGAGCATGTCTATGCCTTCGGCGAAACCCTGCGCCACGGCACCCGTGTGCTCTGGAGCCGCCTGAACAACGAATTCGGTTATGTCGGCACGCTCAACGCCAAGATCCGCGAAAACGAACTGGCGCAATCCCAAGTAAGCGAGTTGCTCAACGGACTGGAGATGATCAGCTTCGAAGAGCTGGCCGAAACGGCTGGCGATCTGCGCGATTTGCGCCGGCTACTGGTTACCCGTTTGCAACGCACCGTCAGCGAGTGCGCCCAGGAGCTGAGCATCGTACAAGGCCGGTTACTGGAATTGCTCGGCCGCTTTCGCCAGATTCGTGGTCGCACTCGCCTGCTCAAGGGCTGGCTGTTGCATCTGGAGCAGCACCCGGACTATCGGATTGGCAATCACACTGGCGCCAAGGAAATCCCGCAACTGTTCAATCAGGCCACGCCCATCCTGGCTCCTGCCGCGGTGGATATTCACAATCAGCAACACGAAAACGAGCTACTGGAATTGATCGCCCAGATCAAGGCGTTGCAGCCCCAGGAGCGTTCCCTGCAAGTACCTGTCGAGGCAGCGGAATTGCTTCTGCATGAACCGGAAACCTTCGAAGTACAGAGCAATCCGATCCGGGAAGCCGTATCGGCCTATTTCTGCAGCGTAATCGACAGCGGTCTGCGTCTTTCCGCGCTGGAATATCGTCAGCACCAAGCGTTGCCCTGGGATGCCGAAAGCTGGCTGTATCAAGTCATTGGTGGTTTCGAAGGGCTGCCTGCAGAACAGAAACGCCACTTCGTCCTGGACCCGATCGGTGAGCCGCACCCAGACTATTCCGGCAATTTCATTATCAGGGATATCTGCCTGTGGCTGGCTTGAGCAAACGGCATATGCGACTGGTTCATAACCAATTACGCAAATATGCCCATCAAGTAAAACTGACTCCCGCCTGGCGGGAAATCCACACAGTCTTCGATATCGGCGAGATACGCGGTAACCAGCTGTATTTACCGCCAGAGCAGCAACGAATCCTGGCTGAACTGGCGCACCAGGCATGGGGAATAGATCCACTGGAACCCCTGCCCACTGGTAACCGTGTACAGGCTGCTGCCACGGCCATCGACGAAAAAATCGCCCCCACACGTCCCGACGAAAACCATGTGCTGGTCAAAGGGCGACTACCCGCGCCACTTCCCGTCTTATCTGCGCAGTTGAGCCTGCGCGTACCGCTATCCAGCCTGGACCTAGCCCAGATAAGGCAGGTATTGATAATCGAAAATCTGGACAGCTTCGATGACTGGCAGGAATTTTCTCTGCCGCCAGAGATAGCCCAAAGTCTGGTTCTCTACCGAGGCCATAACGGACTGGCCAAAGGCCTGCGCACTTTGCTGGTAAACCTGCCCCAGGCTTGCCGCATCACGGTCTTTCCCGACTGGGATCTCGCGGGCCTGCAAATCGCCCATACCCTGCCACGTGCCGACGCACTCCTTGTTCCTCGTCTGAGCAAAAAACTATTGGAAAAAGGCCATCGCGGACACTTTATCCGCCAACACAGGGCAGCTCGATATCTGGATACCGCAAAACTGGATGGCTGGAACAAGATCTGGCTCGACATGAAGGAAAAACAGATCAGCATCAAGCAACAGCACATGCTGGCACTCGCCAGCGAGCTGCAACTGATTTGGCGCTGAGAACCGGGTCGGTCATGCGCCAATAGAAAGCTCGACCAAGAAGTAGAGTATGTGACGGGATAAAGCGGCAGGATCCTGGTTCACACAAGACGCTGGGAAAGCACGGCCTTCGCGCCTGGGCTGACCAACGAGCCTGACTGCCGGAGCAGCCCGCTATCATCGGAGCTTCGGAGCCGGGTCGCTTTTATCCGGCCCGGCTTGAGAAAAAATCAATGAGGTCGAGCTACGCTGTTGGCGAAGTGAGATATGACCTTATCGCTGTTGCAACTGGCGATGTTGGCCAACGAGATGACTCCGACCAGCCGTTTGTCTCTGTCCACCACGGGTAATCGCCGTTTTTCGATTTGCCCCATGTTCTCGGCTACATGATCCACCTCTTCGTCTTCAAAACAGTAACAGACGTCAGCGCTCATGATTTCGCTCACCGGCGTTTGCAAATCAAGTCCGTCCGCTACCGCCCGAATGACAATGTCCCGATCAGTAACAAGGCCTGCCATTCGGTCATTCTCATTGACAATCAACGAACCTGTATCAGCCTGCCGCATCAGTTCTGCCGCTTCCTGCAAGGTCGTTTCCGGCTGAATAGTCCAGACTTCCCGAGTCATGATTTCATTTATTTTCATAAGGACCTCCCATTGGATAGCTTCCTATCCGGTTGGCAAGAGGCATCTTGTCTGCCTCGTTAACTTTGCCGCCTGTTCAGTAGGCTCGCGCTCATCAAGGAAAGTTCAGAGTCTGGATGGGTGCCCGATAGAACGACTACAAGTACATAAAAAATAATTCTGACTTTCGGCGCATAAGCACTAGCTGTCAGGTCAGGCAGGGCTTTTTCTCGTCGGGTGTTTGGTCCCTGCCAACCGCTCATACCGCGCCAGCGCTCGGCCGTTCAAGCTGCGACGCACGGTCAAAGTTCGGACCTCAGGCTGTCGAAGGCGTCCCGCAGGAACTTGGATGCCGGCTTCCGCTGGCCAGTCTGGTCCCTCCATGCCTGAAGCGCGACTCTCATCGCACCGATGGATACCATGGCCACCATCCGCAGCGCCGGACGGCGCTCAGGCTGCCGCCAGACCTCGCACAGTGCTTTGAAGAGCGCCTGTTCCTGTTCCGCGTAGTGCGCTTGTTTGCGTGCAAGCAGCGATTCGCTCGACAGCATGAGATTGTCGATGGCGATCATCTGCTCGGTCGTGTAGCGCGCAATGTGCTTGACCATCACATCGCGAACCGCATCGAGCGGCGGCACGTCGGGTGATGTCTTCAGCAGACTGACAATCAGACTGGCCCGGTCGGTGTCCAGCCAGAAAAAGATGATGTCGTCCTTCGACTTGAAGTACGAGAAGAAGGTGCGGCGTGAGATGCCGGCTTCTGCCGCGATGGCGTCCAGCGTCGTGCTTTCGTAACCGTTGGCGAGGAACAGGCGCTGCCCGACTTCGGCAATGCGCTGACGTGTTTCACGGCGCTTGCGTTCCCGCAAGCCTTCTGCGGGCGCAATGCCCACGGGGGGGAGGGTTTCCGACATTTCTGGATAGCCTATTGCGCGCATGCACTCAGTGCTATAAGTTTTGCACTTAGTGCAAATATTTATGCACCTATCTTACCTTCCTTTCTCATGCAAGGCAAAGACCATGACCCACTGGATAGCTTCAGACACCTCCTCTCGGTGTGGCCGCACGGCGGTCGTCACTGGAACTGCGACTCCGGATTCCAAAGTACGCCCGACATATTCCCGGTGGCGAAACTACCTCGCCACCTTCGGTTTGCTGCTGAGCTCCGCGTGTGCCACGGACAGTTCGATTGCGCAGAGCGCGCCCAAACCCGATTGGAGCCTGGCCGATATGCCTTCTCAGCGTGGGCGCATCTTCCTGGTCACGGGCGGGACGAGTGGCATCGGCTACGAAAGCGCCAAAGCCCTGGCGGCTGCCGGTGCCGAGGTCGTGATCGCGGCGCGCAATCCGGAGCGGGGCCAGGAGGCGATCACGAGCATCCGCCAAGAAACGCCCCAGGCGCATGTGAGCTTCGAAGTGCTCGACCTGGCCGATCTCGCTTCGGTCCGCGCGCTGAGCGAACGCCTCGATGCGACGCTGCCCCGTCTCGACGGCCTGATCAACAACGCAGGGATCATGGAGCCGCCCGAGCGCGGCACCTCGGCGGACGGGTTCGAGATGCAGTTCGCCGTCAACTACCTGGGCCATTTCGCCCTGACCGCGGAGCTGCTGCCACTGTTGCAGAAGGCCGATGCTCCCCGCGTTGTCACCTTGTCCAGCATCGCCGCCGACCGCGGCGGCGCCATCCACTTCTCGGACCTGCAGTTCGAGCAAGCCTACGATCCGGCTGCCGCCTACAGCCAATCTAAGCTAGCCTGTCTGATGTTCGCCCTTGAGCTGCAGCGCCGCAGTGATGCGGCAGGCTGGAGCCTCCAGAGCATCGCATCCCATCCGGGGGTTTCGCGTACCGATCTGCTGGTTCATCACGGCGGCGTCACGGGATTCGTCCGCCGCAACCTGTCGTTCCTGTTCCAGCCGGCTGCACAGGGCGCGTTGCCGACGCTGTATGCCGCCACCGCGCATGAGGTGCAAGGCGGAAGCTACTACGAGCCGACCGGCATGATGGAAACGCGTGGCCCGCTCGGCCTGGCCAAGGTGCCCGCCGCCGCGACGGATGCCGAGGCAGCCGCCCGCCTTTGGACGGTCAGCGAAGCGCTCAGTGGCACGCGGTTCCCGTCGAGTGCCGCGGCCACCGTGGCGCTGCCGCGACCTGCGATCGACCTGATCTCCATTCTCGTCTCGGACACCGGCGTACTCCAAGCCAGGCCCCTCTCCCCATGAGCCGAATCACGCCACCGGCGCCGCGTCGCCCACGCCTGCTGCAGATCCTGTTCAACCTTCGCCGCGAGGAGGTCGGGCCGGTACTGATCGCGGGGTTATTCTTCTTCTGCGTGCTGACTGCGCTGATGCTGCTGCGGCCGGTGCGCGATGCGCTGGGCATGGAGCGCGGGATCGAGAGCATCCGCTGGCTGTTCATCGGCACCGCGCTGGTCACGCTGGCGGTGAACCCGCTGTACGGCTGGCTGGTCAGCCACCTGCGGCGGCTGCAGTTCATCGGCGCGACCTACGGCTTCTTCGTACTGAGCCTCGTAAGCTTCTGGGTACTGCTGATGTTCGCGCCCGGCGCGGTCGGCCAGCGCAGCGGCCAGTTGTTCTACGTCTGGTTCAGCGTGTTCAACCTGTTCGTCACCATGGTGTTCTGGGCGCTGCTGACCGACCGCTTCACCAGCGATCAGGGCAAGCGCCTGTTCGCCCTGATCTCGATGGGCGGCACACTTGGCGCGATCTTCGGGCCCTGGCTGACCTCGCAACTGGCCGAGCCGCTGGGCACGCCCAACCTGCTGCTGGTCGCCGGCGGATTCCTGCTGCTGGCCCTGGCCATGGCCTGGCTTCTGGTTCGCGTGGCGCCGGACCGGGCCGACACCGATACGTCCGACGCCACGGCCGGATTCGCCGGCGAGGCCGAGCGCATCGGCGGCAGCACCTGGGCGGGCCTGCGCGCGGTGTTCCGCTCGCGCTACCTGACCGGCATCGCCGGCTACATCCTGCTGATGACCGTACTCGTGACCTTCGTCTACTTCACCCGCCTGCAGATGATTACAGCGATGGCCGACAGCATGGACGCGCGCACGGCGCTCCTGGGCAATATCGACATGTGGACGCAGGTCGCGGTGCTGGTCCTGCAGCTCACCCTGACCGGGAAGATCATCACGCGCTTCGGCCTCGGCGTGGCGCTGGCGATCCTGCCGGTGGCCACCGCGCTCGGCTTCATCGGGCTGGCGATCTACGGCTCGTTCGTGGTGCTGATCCTGCTGGAGGCCGCCAACCGCGCCGTGCAGCGCGGCATCACCCGGCCGGCGCGCGAGGCGCTGTTCACCGTGGTCAGCCGCGAGGAGAAGTACAAGGCCAAGGCTTTCGTCGACACCTTCATGTACCGCGCCGGCGATGTCATCGGTGCGCAGACCGAAGGTGCGCTCGGGCGGCTGGGCCTGGCTATAGACGGACTGGCCAGCGTGGTCATGCCGCTGGCGCTGGCCTGGGTCGCGCTGGGCCTGTGGCTGGGGCGCGCGCAGGCACAGCGCGTGAAGCCGCCGCCGGCAAGCGCCGCGCCTGCGGCCTCCAAGGGTGCGCATGACGATCCTGGCCAATCCGTGGTGCACGCCACAGCCTCCCCTGCGCAGGCAGTGAGCTGCCGGCTTCCGCGGCGATGACGTCCAATTACCCGGCCTCTTCCAATGAACAACGAAGACATCAAGATTGAACACTGGATCACCCGATACCCGCACGACGACACCGCCAACGAGTCGGGGTTGTCAAACGCGGACGGATGGCTGCCACTCTTCAGATTCCGCAGCGACTATCGCCTCGTGTCATTCACCTACCTCTGCTCTTTCTTGTCTGACCCAATCGATCTCACTGGAAAGAAACAATGAACTGGTCCGAAGGTTATTTCACCGGCCTCAACTACACGTACGGGTACTACGAGCAACTCACCCCCTCCATGCTCCGCTTAGCAGTCCTCGCGAGTGGCTATGACCCCCCCAGGTGCAACGACGACTACAATTACCTAGAGCTGGGCTTCGGCCAGGGGGTCTCGGTCAGCTTCCACGCCGCGGCAACCAGCGGGACGTACTGGGGAACGAATTTCAATCCCGCTCACGCGGCGAATGCGATCGAACTGGCGGCTGCCTCCGGTGCACGCACCCATCTATCCGATGATTCGTTCAAGGAATTCGCGCTCCGAACCGATTTGCCAGATTTCGACTACATCGTGCTTCACGGCATCTGGAGCTGGATCTCGGACGAGAACCGGGACGTCATCGTCGATCTGATCCGCCGCAAGCTCAAAATCGGGGGCATCGCCTATGTCAGTTACAACGTCTACCCCGGTTGGGCGCCCCATGTCCCCATTCGCCAACTGATGTCGCTCTTCAAGGACCAGGCCGGGGCCAGCTCGGGAGCGGAAGGCACCATCTCCGGGGTGCTGCAGTTCGCCAAGGACGTGTTCGCCGCGGGCGCCGACTATTACAGGAACGTTCCGGCGATGGCCCGGCATCTTGAAACCCTGAACGTCCGCAACAGTGCCTACATCGCCCATGAATACTTGAACGCTGACTGGAAGATATCGACGTTCGCCGAAGTGTCCGCCCAACTTGGCGAAGCCAAACTCACCTATGCGGGCTCAACCCACCTCCTGGACAACATCGAACTGTTCCGTTTCACGCCAGATGGACAGAAGATCCTGGGCCAGATCGGCGATCCTCTGCTTAAGGAAACCACCAAGGACTTTCTGACCAACCAGATTTTCCGACGCGACGTGTACGTAAAAGGCACGCGCCGCATTCCACACGGCGAATTCATCCAGCGTTGGAAGGAACAGTTGTTCGTGCTGACCACGCACAAGAACGAAATCCCACAGGAAGTCGTTCTTCCGCTCGGGACAATCCTTCTCTACAAGAAGGTTCCGGCGGACGTCATCGATGCTCTGGCCGAAAACGACTATGCGCCGAAGACCATCGCACAGATCAGCGAACACCCGAAACTGGCCTACGCCAGAATCGAGGAGGTCATCAAAACGATGATCCTTCTGGTAGGCGCAGGCCATGCCAGCACCGCCCAGGTACCCACGGCCGAGATCGTTGCCCGTTGCAAGAATCTCAATCGCTACGTGTGTGACCGCGCACTGGTCGTCCGAGAGGTCGAGTACCTGGCTTCCCCGATTACCGGTGGAGCCATCAACGTATCCCACACCTGCATGCTGTTCCTCAATGCCATCGGCCAAGGTCGCAGCACGGTGAAAGAACTGTCGCTGTACGTCTGGAAATTTCTTGAAGCTATCGGCGAGCGCATGAGAAAGGACGATAAGAAAATTGAATTCCACGAGGACAACCTCGCCGCGATCGAACCGTTGGCCGAGCGTTTCCTGACCTCGATGCTACCCATGCTCAAGGCGCTGCAGGTGATCTGACGCGGCCCGGGCCGGACGCTATGAACAACACCGTGCCAGGGCGATCCGGCTCTTCGCGCTGACCGTCGGTTCCTGGCTCTATCGGATGGAATACGGCACGTGGTTCCTGCTGTCCGGCGGTCTCGGTGTAGGCAGGGGCTTCACGGGCTGGTTCGACATGATCATGGCGTTCTTCTTCTACATCCCCAATCTCGTTATCGCCGAACAGTTCATCCGTTCGCGCCGGAAGGAACGCGGCGCGCTCGTCAACCTGGGATCGGCTGCGCTGCTGTTGGCTGCGAGCGCCTTCGTCATGGTCGTGACATGGAGCTTCACCAACGGCGCTTGGGGAAGAAGGATGGCCAGCGGCCTCCTGGAAGCATCGTTCTAGGCCGATCAGCCGTCATGGCCGCCCGACAGCTTCGAGATGCAGTTCGCGACCAACGCAGAGGCGCAGCGAGGCCGCCCGGGTTCCAAGCGCATGAGGAATCACCGCAATCCAAGAGGAGAAAAGCGTGCACGGTGACCTGATGCACACTCGGGACAGGAGTTGAGCCGGGGGAGCACAACACCGGCTGGGGCGGGTTCCCGGGGTTCGAATGGCTATTGTTAATCTGCACTTAGTGCACCAAATCATGCGCCAAGTGCTGAATTTTTCGCGTCAAGCGTACCTCCCTATCCCCCGCCAGGCAATGATCATGACCAACTGGACAGCTTCCGACATCCCCTCCCAACATGGCCGCACGGCGGTCGTCACTGGAACCGGCGGCCTTGGGTTCCAAGACGCCTTGGCGCTGGCCCGTGCGGGCGCAAACGTCATCATTGCAGGTCGAAGCCAGTCAAAAGGGGCGGCAGCCGTCAATCGGATTCGCCAAAGCATTCCTAGCGCGAATGTGAGTTTCGAGGCGCTGGATCTCGCCAGCCTCGATTCCATCGCGGCATTCGCCGAGCGGCTGCGACATTCGCAGGGCAGCCTTGACGGGAGCCAAAGCTCAACGTCGGCATTTTTTGCATACTCATTCTTGCCGCCTTTGTCACTCGCTGATCGCGGCTTCAACTCCGCCTAAGCGCGTCGAATTGGCCAGGCGCACCGCCTGACGCTTGTGCTTACGATCCACCTACGGGTAGGTGCCCAGGAACATGCGCTTTTGCTTGCCCGCCCAGCAGTAGCGGAAGTGCCAGGACCGGCTGCCTTGTTCTGAGACGTCGAGGGAGAGGCCGTCGATCTCGCCGAGAGTGTATGCCTTGCCCGTCGCCTTTGCCTGGCGAACGGCCGCGTCCGAGAGTGCCATCGTTCCAGCTCCTAACATCGTGTTAGAGCCAGATCTTCATCTCGCCTACCGCACTATCCCAGCAATAATGCGGAACCCTGCGCACTCGGCTTGATGAAATAAAAAATGGACTAAAAAGTCCTGAATACAGATGGATTTCCGTAAACTGCGTTGGAACGAAAAAAGGACCTTTCGGTCCTTATTTCAAGGATTTACAGACGTCAGTGGACGTCTGTAAATCATAAATTGGAGCGGGAAACGAGACTCGAACTCGCGACCCCGACCTTGGCAAGGTCGTGCTCTACCAACTGAGCTATTCCCGCGTCGTCTTGACGGGCGACATTCTATAACTTTAATAGCTTACGTCAAGCCCTTGATTAAAAAAGTTTATTTACCGTTTTTCAGATATGGCCAGGCAACTGTCAGATACAAAAGCATCGACCATAAAGTCAAAACGGCGGCTACTGTCAGTAGCATATATCCGAGGCCAACCCAAAAAGTTAAAACTGGGGTATTAGCAAGAAGAATGATCAAGGCAACCATTTGGGCAGCTGTTTTCCATTTTCCCTGGCGGGAGACAGCTACTTTTGCTCGGGCTCCTATCTCAGCCATCCACTCACGCAACGCCGAAACAACGATTTCACGCCCAATAATGATTATTGCCGGCATTGTCAACCAAAGATTAGCGTGTTCTTCAACCAGCAAGACCAAGGCGGTAGTAACCATTAGCTTATCCGCTACTGGATCAAGAAAAGCTCCTAAGGATGTCGTTTGCTGCAAGCGCCTTGCAAGATAGCCATCCAGCCAATCTGTCAATGAAGCGATAGTGAAAACCGTACTAGCCGCCAAATAACTCCAATGTGCATGTATAGAAAACAACAAAACAAATAACGGAATAAGCAGAACACGTAATACAGTAAGAAAATTCGGTATGTTCATTTGAGCCTAATCCGCTGGTTTGCAAGCATTTTACTCACTGTGCAAAATCGCATAAATCGATTCCGCCAGTTTTTTACTGATGCCTGGAGCTCTTGCTATCTCGTCTACACTGGCTCTGTTCAACTCTTGAAGGCCACCAAAATGCTTGAGTAACTCCCTTCTTCGTCTGGGTCCAATTCCGGGCACATCCTCCAAGCTCGATGTCCGTCGCACCTTGGCTCGACGTGCCCGATGGCCTGTAATAGCAAAGCGATGCGCCTCATCACGAATTTGCTGAATTAAATGCAAAGCCGGTGAGTCCGCCGGCAAAGACAACTCATTTGTAGCATCATTCAGGTACAAGGTTTCGAATCCCGGCTTGCGCGTAACCCCTTTGGCAACCCCCAAAAGAGTAAAACCAGAAATAGCCAATTTATCTATCACTTCGCGCGCCATACCAAGCTGTCCCTTGCCGCCATCAACAAGCAGAATGTCAGGTAATTTTCCTGAACCCTCCCTCGCTTTGCTAAAGCGCCTGGTTAATGCTTGGCGCATCGCCGCATAATCATCGCCTGCGGTAATTCCGTCGATGTTATAGCGACGGTAATCGGTCTTAATCGGCCCTTCTCTTCCAAATACCACGCAGGAAGCAACGGTAGCCTCACCACTCGAGTGGCTTATATCAAAGCATTCAAGGCGTGTGGGAACCTCATTTAATTGCAGAGCTAGACGCAATGCTTCGAAACGCGCCAATAACTGTTGTTTACTGCTTAACCGTGCAGTCAGGGCCTGTTCTGCATTAGTCAGGGCCAATTGCAACCAGCGCGATCGCGTACCCCGCACTCGATGGCTGATACTGATTTCGCGGCCTTGCGATTCGAGGATGGCATTTACCAGGGTAGAAAAATCTTCGTGTACAACATTGACGATCAGTTCTTCAGGCAAATCGCGCTCGAATAGGCCAAGATAATATTGTTCGAGAAAGGCAAGAAGAATCTCGCTAGTTTTTTCCTCAATACCCACGCGAGGAAAAAAATTCTTGCTCCCCAGTACCCGTCCACCTCTTACGCTGATCAGATTGATACAAGCGCCGCCCGGGCTGGCTACAGCAGCAACGATATCTACATCGCCAGAGCCTGCTTCCATGCTTTGCTGGTTCTGTACTCGCCGAAGAAAAACTATCTGATCGCGTATCGATGCGGCCTGCTCGAAGTCCAGGCTGGCTGCAGCGCGCTCCATATCGACAGAAAGCTCTTGAGTCAGAACATCGCTACGTCCTTCAAGAAACATGACGGAATGACGAACATCCTGAGCGTATTCGACTGAATCGACCAATTTTACACAAGGGGCCTTGCAACGCTTGATCTGATACTGCAGACAAGGGCGTGTGCGGTTTTTGAAATAGCTGTCTTCACACTGGCGAACAAGAAAAGCTTTTTGCAGCAATCCCAAGCTTTCTCGAATCGCTCCAGCACTGGGATAGGGACCAAAATATCTGCCAGCTTCTTTTTTAGCGCCACGATGAAGACTCAAGCGAGGGTAGTCACCCGCAGACAAAAAGACGTAGGGATATGATTTGTCATCACGCAGCAGGATGTTATAAGGCGGTCTCCATTGCTTTATCAGCGTCTGCTCAAGCAAGAGAGCTTCCGTCTCATTCGAAGTGATAGTCACCTCAGCCTGGGCAACCTTTGCAACCAGAGCTGCAGTCTTGGGCGCCAAGCCAGATTTTCGAAAATAGCTGCTCAGCCGTTTTTTGAGATTGCGGGCCTTACCAACATAGAGCAGCTTGCCTTTTTCATCCAGCATGCGATAAACGCCTGGTCTCGCACTGCATGATGCAAGAAAAGCAGACGAATCGAAGACAACGGCCATCGATCAGCTCAAGTTGTCGATCATGCCATGGCGCACAGCCAACAGCACTAATTCAACATCGCTGTTGATCGAGAGTTTTTCAAAAATCCTGTATCGGTAAGTATTGACCGTCTTGGGTGACAAGCAGAGCTTGTCGGAAATGGCTTGCACCTTCTGGCAATTCGCAATCATCAAGGCAATCTGGATTTCCCGCTCGGATAACAGATCGAAAGGTGAATTGCTGGACTGGGGTTGAAAAGACTTCAACGCCAGCTGTTGCGCAATCTGGGGACTTATATAGCGCTGGCCAGCGAAAACCAGCCTGATAGCCTGAATCATTTCCCCCAATGCTGCTCCTTTGGTCAGATAGCCAGCCGCACCAGCCTGCAGCAATCGGGTAGGAAAAGGATCTTCCTCACATGCCGTAACAGCAATGACTCGCATATGCGGATGGCTTCGCAAGAGCTTTCGAGTAGCTTCCAGCCCACCAATGCCAGGCATTCTAACATCCATCAAGATTACATCTGGCTTTAATTCTTTTGCCGCCCTGATAGCCTCCTCGCCCGAATCAGCCTGTCCAATCACAAGCAAACCGTCGATATCGGCCAACATTCGAGCAATGCCAGTACGTACTAAATCGTGATCATCGACCACCAGCACCCTAATCAAATCGGATACCTCGTTACACAAGAAGACCAGCGCGGAACTCCAAGTTACATAACCTCGCTCCACTGGATAAACCAGAGCAATCTTGAGCTCAAGTACAGTCACTACCTTTAATGACGCCTGGATCCAAGTAGTAAATTCTAACAAAAACCTCTGTAGCCCACATGCCTGAAGCAAGCTGTAGAGCCATGGGTTTGATAAACGGCAGTTAATAGAAAATCAGACGCTCAGGGCACGGGTCAAGGTAAAATCACTTGGCGTCCGTGTAGCTATCAGCCTCGCCACACCTATGCCTGCAGGTGTCTGAGCGCCCGTGGTAATCTTGCTTTCATTGCCATGCGATTAGGCCATTAAAGACTTCACGATGCTGGTCGAAGTCTACGCAAAATGGGTGGACAACGAGCCGCCGAACGAGCTCCTGCTCATCTGGAACAGCCCCGAAAATCAAAAGCGAAATGCTCCAGATCTGTCCCAAAAATTCCAGAAAACTTTCTAAGCAGTTGATGAATAATCAAAAATCAGATTTATCGCAACACACCCCGATGATGCAACAGTATTGGCGGCTGAAGAACCAGCACCTGGACCAGCTGATGTTCTACCGTATGGGTGACTTCTACGAATTGTTCTATGAGGATGCCAAACGCGCCGCCAGTCTGCTGGATATAACCTTGACTGCCCGCGGTCAGTCGGCCGGCAAATCGATTCCCATGGCTGGCATTCCGTTTCATTCAGCGGAAGGCTATCTGGCTCGACTGGTAAAGCTCGGCGAATCAGTGGTCATTTGTGAACAGATTGGCGATCCGGCAACCAGCAAGGGGCCGGTGGAACGTCAGGTAGTACGCATTATCACCCCCGGCACGGTGAGCGACGAGGCCTTGCTGGACGAACGTCGGGACAACTTGCTGACAGCGGTGCTCGGTGATGAAAAGCTATTTGGCCTGGCGGTGCTGGATATCACCAGCGGGCGTTTCAGTGTGCAGGAAATAAAAGGCTGGGAAGCCTTGCTGGCCGAGCTGGAGCGACTCAATCCTGCCGAGCTGATGATTCCCGATGATTGGCCTCAGAACCTGCCACTGGAAAAACGCCGTGGCGTGCGACGTCGGGCACCCTGGGAGTTCGATCGAGATACCGCATTCAAAGGTCTCTGCCAGCAATTCGGTACGCAAGATCTCAAGGGTTTTGGTTGCGAGAGACTGACCCTTGCCATCGGCGCAGCCGGCTGCCTGCTGACCTATGCGAAAGATACTCAGCGCACCGCCCTGCCCCATCTGCGCAACCTGCGCCACGAACGACTCGACGACACCGTTATTCTGGACGGTGCCAGCCGACGCAACCTGGAGCTGGACACTAACCTTTCCGGTGGGCGCGATAATACACTGCAATCGGTGATGGACCGCTGCCAGACGGCGATGGGTAGCCGTCTGCTCACGCGCTGGCTGAACCGCCCGTTGCGCGACCGTGCGGTGCTGGAAGCGCGCCAGGATTCCATTACCTGTCTGTTGGAACATTATCGTTTCGAGAACATTCAGCCGCTGTTGAAAGATATCGGCGATATCGAACGCATCCTTGCCCGGATCGGGCTGCGCAACGCTCGGCCGCGCGACCTTGCACGCCTGCGCGATGCGCTGGCAGCGCTCCCGGGTCTGCAGGTTACGATGCAGGGGTTGGTCGCCACACATCTGAACGATCTGGCAAGCAGTATTCGCACCTATCCGGAAATGGCCGACTTGCTGGCGCGCGCGATCATCGACAATCCACCGGCGGTGATCCGCGATGGCGGCGTGCTGAAACGCGGCTATGATCCTGAGCTGGATGAACTGCAGTCTTTGAGCGAGAACGCCGGGCAATTCCTGATGGATCTCGAAGCGCGGGAAAAAGTCCGTACCGGCCTTGCTAATCTCAAGGTCGGCTACAACCGTATCCATGGTTACTTCATCGAGCTACCGCGTGTGCAGGCCGCACAGGCACCGGCCGACTATATCCGCCGCCAGACGCTCAAAGGTGCCGAACGCTTTATCACACCCGAGTTGAAAGCCTTCGAAGACAAGGCCCTGTCTGCCAAGAGCCGGGCACTGACCAGGGAAAAGGCGCTTTACGAGCAATTATTGGACATGCTCATTGAACAGCTGGCGCCGCTGCAGGAAACTGCCGGTGCCCTCGCCGAATTGGACGTGTTGAGTAATCTGGCCGAACGGGCACTGAATCTCGATCTGAATCGACCGCGCTTTACTGAAGAACCCTGCCTGCGAATCGAGCAAGGTCGGCATCCAGTAGTCGAACAGGTATTGGAAACCCCCTTCGTGGCCAACGACCTGGCTTTGGATAACGAGACGCGCATGCTGATCATTACCGGGCCGAACATGGGCGGCAAGTCCACTTATATGCGGCAAACGGCCTTGATCGTGCTTCTGGCACAAATCGGCAGTTTCGTGCCGGCAACCACTTGTGAGCTATCGCTGGTGGACAGAATCTTCACTCGCATCGGTTCGAGCGACGATTTGGCCGGCGGCCGCTCCACGTTCATGGTGGAAATGAGCGAGACCGCCAATATCCTGCACAATGCCAGCGATCGTAGCTTGGTATTGATGGATGAAGTCGGACGCGGGACCAGTACTTTCGATGGCCTATCCCTAGCCTGGTCGGCCGCCGAACACTTGGCAAAATTGCGCGCCTATACCTTGTTCGCTACGCACTACTTCGAGCTGACCGTCTTGCCGGAAAATGAGCCAGTGGTAGCCAACGTGCATCTCAGCGCTACCGAGCATAACGAGCGGATCGTTTTTCTGCACCATGTACTGCCAGGGCCTGCCAGCCGGAGTTACGGCCTGGCCGTTGCACAACTGGCCGGCGTGCCAGACGAGGTGATCCAGCGAGCGCGAAACCACTTGATGCGTCTGGAAGCAACCAGCCTGTCCCATGACCTACCAAAGCAACAGCCCGGCCCGCGGACAGCAATGATGCCCATGCAAACCGACCTATTTGCCAACGTGCCGCATCCGATACTGGAAGACCTGGCGCAGATCAATCCCGATGAGTTGACACCACGTGCGGCGCTGGAATTGCTATATAACCTGAAAGCCCGACTATGAGGCGCTGGTAAAACAAAATCTGCTAGAATTTCATAGCATGGATCTGTGGTAATTAGCCTGCCATAGCCGCCCAGGAAGCCTTGTCGGCAAGGCTTTTAAAAATGAGGAGATAACTAGAAATGCCTTTCGTCGTTACCGACAATTGCATCAAATGCAAATACACCGATTGCGTGGAAGTCTGTCCAGTGGACTGCTTCTACGAAGGTCCGAACTTCCTGGTGATTCATCCTGACGAATGTATCGATTGCGCACTTTGCGAGCCGGAATGTCCAGCTCAGGCGATCTTCTCGGAAGACGAAGTACCTGAAGATATGCAGGAATTTGTGGCATTGAATGCCGAACTGTCGGGTATTTGGCCCAACATTACGGAAAAGAAAGATGCGCTACCGGATGCAGAAGACTGGGATGGAGTGGATAACAAGCTCAAGCATCTGGAACGCTGAGATGCTTTTATATCTCGGCTCAACACAACGATGCCTGCACACGCTGGCATCGTTATGTTCAGGCTACCTGTCTTTCGCTGGCAAATCGAATGCTCGAAGGAATCAGGCCCGGTCCACGTGATTCTTGACCGCATCCTTGGCATCGCCTTTTACTTGCTGAACCTTACCTTTGGCTTCCTGGCCACGGCCTTCGTTTTTCAAACGTTCGTTGTCTGTAGCCTCACCAACGCCTTGCTTGACCTTACCCGCTGCTTCGTTTGCATTACCCTTGATCTTGTCCGTAGTGCTACCCATTTGAGTTTCCCCTTATCGTCAAGAAGCTGAACGTTACCCCTCAATCGACCTGTGAAAAAAACAGTAGTTGCAAGTATTGGACAAATGGCTCAGGTCTGCCGGTAGCGGATCAGTCGCTTCAGCAAGGGCCGTCCGGCCAACTGCAGAAATACCGGCGCTCCCGCAATCAGATAGAAATAATAGGTGACGAACCGCCAGATCAGGATAGCCGCCGCTGCGCTGGACTTTCCTACGAGCGGCGCCAATAGCGCTGCCGCAGCCAACTCGGCACTGCCTGCGCCGCCAGGCAACAGGCTGAGCTGCCCTGCAGTCAACGCCAGCATCTGCACCAGCAGGGTCCAGGCCCAAGCCAATTCGTGGCCGAGCCCATGCAGAACCAAGTAGAGAATGCTAAAACGCAGCAGCCAATGCATGACGGTCAATAAAAAGGCCCAGAGCAGGATCGCTTGCGGTAGACGGAAGGTCTCCAGCAATGCATTGCGAAAGCCCAGCAACCGGCGCGCCCAGCGAATCTTGCGCCGAGCCTGCATACCAAACCGAGCCATCAACCAGCCGTTAAGCCTGAATACCTGACGGTGAAAGCGCCCAAGCATCCCCAGCAGAATCAGGACCGCGCACAGTAAAGCGGTACTCAGGCTCAGCAATCCGGCCAGATGCGGATTGAGCGTGTGAGTCAGCGCATAGATCAGCACACCAATCAAGGCACACATGAAGAACAGCAGATCGCAAAAATGCTCCACGGCGAATATTGCGGTCCCTTTGGCCGGTGCGATTCCCTGGCGCATCAGCAAAGCCATCATCGTCAGAGGTCCACCGGCCCCGCCGGGAGTCGCGCACATGGCGAATTCGGTAGCCACCACGATACCTAGCGCCTGTCTCTGCCCCAAATGGCGATACCCCAGCAGCAAGCGCAAGCGCAGCGCATTACAGAACCAGCAGAGAACTACCATACCAAGCATGCCGCATAACAGATCGACCGGAAACGATAGCAGGCGCTCAAACAGACCGTTACCACCCAGCAGCAAAGGGATCAGTGCGGCAGCAAGCAAAGCGCCCGGCAGCAACCATACGCCATGCTTCATGCGGCCGACCTTGGCTGCTCCAGGTACTGGCGCAGCCAGGCAGATTTGGTCATGGGCCGACGGCCATCCGCCAACAGTCGCTGTAACAGCTCTAACCAGTAAGTACGTGAGAAATCATGACGCATATCCACTGGATGCAAGCCTAAACGTACCAGTGGCATCTGCCGGCACCGCCATGCCAGGTTTTCGCTAAGCAGCCAGGATAATCCACGACGCCAGTTGCTGCGGGCACTCCAGACAAACGAAGGCGCCTTGATGGCAGTGAACTTCGGTAGTAAATGGAGATGATGTGGATCGCTGGTATAGCTCAGCCCGGATTTTATCAGCGCCTGTCGCGCGCCTTCATTCAATAACCAGGCTGGTGCCACGAATCCTTGCAACGGCCAGTCATGCCGCTGAAACAGTGCCTTGCCCAGTTCCAGGCGTTCCAAGGCAGCCGTCTCGTTCAGGACATAGAACTCACCTTCATGCGTATAGATGCGCCGCATGAACCAATCCGGAAGCGTTCGCGGCCCCGGTCCGTCATCACAATGAAAATAGCCATGCAACACCAGTTCGTCGCCGCAGGCGATGCGCTGGTCGAGCATTCGGCAAAAACCGGGAAACTTGTCCAATGGATTGCGATGATGAAAATCCGGAACGACCAGCCAGCTCATGGGAATATGTCCAAGCGCATCCACTGCCTCGACCAGAGGCTGGTAATCCCTCCAGGTTTCCGGCGCCACATCATGCAGCACCAGCATCAAGGTCCGCTCAACCATGGACGGCAACTGCCATTTCGGACTGACCAAGTACTGCCTGATAATGCGCCAGCAGCCCCGCAACGACCGCATCCCAGGCATGCTGTGCCTCTACATACTGGCGGGCCTGTATGCCCATCAAGCGCGTATCACTTTCGAACAACTCACGGATCTTACCGGCCATATCCAGCGCATCCAACGGGCGGCAAAGCCGGCCACAATGGAACGGCACCAGCTCGGGCAAGGCTCCAGAACGCGCCGCAACGACCGGAATACCGCTGGCCATGGCCTCCAGTGCTACCAAACCAAACGTTTCCTGGGTACCAGCGTGCAACAGCGCATCGCAACTGGCCATCAACCGCGCGACCTCTATTGCCGGGCAGAAACGCTTGATAACCGTCACATTATCCGGCACACGCCTAGGCATCCCCGAGCCAACCAACAATAGATGATAGGGTTTGCCCAGCATTTGGATGGTTTGCAGAAGAATATCCAGATTCTTTTCTCGTGAGCCCCGCCCCGCGTAGATCAGCAGACGGGTTTTATCCTCCAGCCCCAGTTCCCGGCGAAGGTCGGGATTGCATCGATCGGGATGGAAAATCTCGAGGTCCACACCCAGCGGCTGGACGAAGATATTACGCACGCCAAGCCCGGCCAGCTTATCCGCCATTACCTGGCTGGGCGCAAGAACCCGGTCGAAACTGCTGTAGAGCTTGAGAATATAGGGATTGAAGTTACCACCAACCCAGGAGCCGAAACGATTGCTGACCAACAGCGGCAGATCCGAATGATAGAAACCGATCACCGGGATATTCAATTGCCGACCGGCATCCAAAGCTGCCCAGGCTGTCACATAGGGATCACCGACTTCGATCAAATCCGGCCGCAGGCTACCAAGCAGATTGCTCCACGGTGCTCGCCGTAACGGAAAACGC
This sequence comes from Azomonas macrocytogenes, assembly GCF_014191985.1. Lineage (GTDB taxonomy): Bacteria > Pseudomonadota > Gammaproteobacteria > Pseudomonadales > Pseudomonadaceae > Azomonas > Azomonas macrocytogenes. Next base: position 42,210 of record NZ_JACHXI010000011.1, on the reverse strand, counting down.
TGCCCTTTGCCAAAAGGTAAGGCGAAAGCCGGCACTTCATAAAGCCCTTCACGGTGATGGTAAGCACTACCCGGTACCAACATGCTGTGCCGGACGCCGGGATACAAGCGCAAGCGGCGATGCTTGGCTTCCAGGTAGGTACGCACACCGCCACTGGCAGGGGCATAGAACATGGTCATATCGGCGATATGCAAGACAGGGATTCTCCGCTCGATTCGTATGCAGCTCAGGACGGAGCCAGCACCGAGAAACCAATGGACCGTAACGCAGCGCAGATGTTCGTGCTAGATAAGTAAACAGACAATGATATTGTCAGCCTGTTTGACGAAGATCTACGCCCTTCACTCTTCGATGATTTTTTCACCTTCGTCTTTACCGTCTACGGAGGCATGTTCGATCACTGCGTTCATTTCGGCACCGAACAATAGCACCGACGCCGAGATATAGAGATAAAGCAGGAGCACGATGATCGCGCCGATACTGCCGTAAGTCGCGTTATAGTTGGCAAAGTTCTGTACATATATACCGAAACCAAGCGAGGCGATCAGCCAGATCGTAACTGCCAGGATCGATCCAGGCGTGATGAAGCGAAAGCACTGTTCGACATCAGGCATGACGTAGTACATCACCGCAACTGAAAAGGTCAGCAGCAGGATCACTGCCGGCCAGCGCAACCAGGTCCAGAGCGTTATCACGACTTCCTGCAGCCCTACTCGCGCAGCTAACCACTCCAAGACTTGCGGGCCCACGATCATCAGTCCGGCAGCCGTGAGCATCATCATGGCAAGCCCCACGGTATACACCAGCGAAAGGAGATAAAGTTTCCAGATCGGGCGTGCCTCCTTGACCGCATACACAACATTCATAGCCTGCATCAGCGAACGTACGCCCCGGGAAGCTGATATCAGGGCGAGCAGGATGCCAAAAGAAAGCAGCCCGCTTTCCTGCCGCTGCAACTGGTCGATGACCGGATTGATCTGCTCCATCGCCACTGGTGGAAAAAACAGTTCACCCTGTTCTCGCAACCAGCTAAAGAATTGCGGCAAATGCAGAAAGCCCAGCAGAGCAATCAAGAACAGAAAAAAAGGAAACATCGAAAACAGGATCGAAAATGCCAATGCAGCAGCATAAGTCGACATGTCATCTTCACTGAAACCTTTGAATGTCCGCTTGATCAGCTTCTGCATACCAAGGTTGCGCGTATCCAGGAAAGCCATTTCATCTTCTCTATCTGATTTTTGTTCCAACCTTGAATCGGACGGTTGCCCAACGACGGAAGTTCGCTATTAGAACAGTGGACCACCCAAGGCGAAACGCTGTTCGAAGCCACAGCTTTGCCGTGGCAGCAAAATTGTCATCGCGATATTCGAATCCGGCGTAAAGGTAATTCCAGCGCCATGGCAAACGGCAATTGGTTACGCTCCAGCTCTTTAGCTTCGCCAACTGCCCTCGGAATTCCTTGGCCTCAACGCGAAAGCGCACTGCTCCGTCCGTCGCTTGATGCAATCTCGATCATCCATCAGGCCTCTATCTCGACCTTTATTCCACGCCTGCATTGCTCCGCCATGCGGTTCAAATCCACTTCGCGTCCAGTCAGCCGATGCATAAGCGTGATCAAGCGTACGTAAGGCTTTACCCACCAGGCCACTTTTAGGCGAACTGCAAAATTAGACTGAGCCATCACGAGCCACCAAACACCGGAGCCGGGTTTCCCCTAATCTTAAATAACCCGATAGCCAACACTGTATGCATGACAATCATCAGCCATGCTGTGACCAGAACCACGAACGTCCCGATCCGGATCTCCACCGCTGCAGTTATGCAGGCCATGATCGCCATGATATTCACGTCGCAGCGGAATCTGGCTCCACGTCTCTGGTAGGCGAGCAGTCGGATAAACGTAACGATGCCCAGTACGACAGTGATCCAGGTCAGCAGGCTAGCCATTGGTCTCCTCCTTTTCCTCCGGAACTGCCCGCGCGAGCGTTACAGTTACGACCAAGGCAGATGCAATAAATGCTGATAGACCTGAGAGATCAATTGGTTCGATCCCGGCTAAAACCGGCAACACCTGCGCCGAACATTCCGGCTGTGGGTGTTTGGCTTGCCCATGCAGATGGAAGCTGTGCTTGCCAAGATTGATAAATAAAACACCCTGCGAAAGCGTAACCCTCGCAGGGTGTGGGGGACCCTCTCATTAGCCCCGCACGATGGCGAGGCCTGGATAGATTTGTTAACTAAACCCGCTTTGGGTATTTCAAATCGAAAACACAACTCACGATCCCGCGAACTGAAGACGGATTAGCGCACTATTTTGGTTTGTCGCATCCAGACAGACGCACCGTTCAGATTCATAAAAAATAAAATAGGCTTGTATCTCGGCTCTGCTCGGCTCAGTCGGACCAACCTCTCAAGCACCAGAATCGATCCCGGCGCAATCCGTCCTTGATCAATAGCTTGTAAAAAAGTTCCCTGTGCACCTTACTTTAGGTGCCGATGGTAATAGGCCGATAGCCTCTCATCGCACAGCAAAAGTGATTCATCAAGCGCCAAACCCTTATCCTGAGCCCCTCTCAGCACATATTGCATCTGACGATCGGCGCTGTGACCCGTCGCCTGACGCGGATCTGAAAACCGTAAATAGCTATATACTCTCGCGCCAATTTCATTCATACATCACACTCGAGACAGTACCTATCATGACCAAACCCACCGACTCCCAAAAGCCAAAAAACGGATATGTGGGCAGTATAGGTATGATATCGCTCGGGTGTCCCAAGGCGACGGTCGACTCCGAGCGCATCCTGACGCAGCTGCGCGTCGAGGGCTACCAGATCGTCCCGAGTTATCAGGATGCCGATGTAGTAGTGGTCAATACCTGCGGTTTTATCGACAGCGCCAAGGCGGAATCGCTGGATGCCATCGGCGAGGCGCTGGCAGAAAACGGCAAGGTGATCGTCACCGGCTGCATGGGGGTATCCGAAAGCGCCATTCGCGATGTCCATCCTCGCGTATTGACCGTTACCGGGCCACAGCAGTACGAGCAAGTAGTGAATGCCGTGCATGAAGTGATACCGCCGAAAGCCGATCACGATCCCTTCGTCGATCTGGTTCCGCCGCAAGGTATCAAGCTGACTCCACGGCACTACTCGTACCTGAAGATTTCCGAAGGTTGCAACCATAGCTGCAGCTTCTGCATCATCCCATCGATCCGTGGCAAGCTGGTCAGCCGACCGGCCGGCGAGGTGCTGGTCGAAGCCGAACGCCTGGTCGAGTCAGGCGTCAAGGAGCTGCTGGTGATTTCGCAGGACACCAGTGCCTACGGCGTAGACCTCAAGTACAAGACTGATTTCTGGGCCGGCCAGCCGACCCGAACACGCATGCTGGAGCTATGCGAATCGCTGGCGCGCATGGGCGTCTGGGTGCGCCTGCACTACGTCTATCCCTACCCCAACGTGGATGACGTGATTCCGCTGATGGCGGCCGGCAAGCTCCTGCCTTATCTGGATATTCCCTTCCAGCATTCCAGCCCAAGAATCCTCAAGGCGATGAAACGCCCGGCGTTCGAGGACGAGACGCTGGCGCGCATCAAAAAATGGCGAGAGATCTGCCCGGATCTGACCATCCGCTCCACCTTTATCGTCGGCTTTCCCGGTGAAACCGAGGAAGACTTCCAGTATCTGCTGAACTGGCTGAGCGAAGCGCAGTTGGATCGGGTTGGTTGCTTTCAGTACTCCGCCGTGGACGGTGCGCCAGCCAACGAGCTCGAAGGTGCAGTGCCGGAAGAGGTCAAGCAGGAGCGCTGGGAACGCTTCATGGCGCATCAGCAAACCATCAGCGCTGCACGCCTGCAGCGCAAGATCGGCAAGGAAATCCAGGTGCTGATCGACGAAGTCGACGACGAAGGCGCCATTGGCCGTTCCTGGGGCGATGCACCGGACATCGATGGCAACGTCTATATCGACAACCTGAATCTGAAACCTGGCGACATGGTCTGGGCCCGGGTCTTCGATGCCGACGAGTACGATCTTTGGGCCGACATGATCTGAAACTCCACAATCAAAGCCCAACTATTCCTGGGCTTTCCCGCCGTTACGCAAGCCCGGCAAATTCCACGAAACCACAGCCATGATCCATAGCGTTTCCCCCATCGGCTATGTGCGTTCCTGCTTTCAGGAGAAATTCGCGATTCCCCGGCAGCCACACTTGGCTCCGGCTGCCCGTGGCGTACTGGAATTGATCGCTCCTTTCGACCAGGCACAGGCGCTGGAAGGGCTTGAACAGGTCAGCCATGTCTGGCTGTTGTTTCTCTTTCACCAGACGCTGGAAAGCCAGCCGCGCTTGCGGGTACGCCCTCCGCGCCTGGGCGGCAATCGTATGGTCGGGGTATTCGCCACACGTTCGACGCATCGCCCCAACGGTATCGGCCAGTCCGTCGTCAAACTGGAACGAATCGAACCCGGCAGGCTCTGGCTATCTGGCATAGATCTGCTGGACGGCACACCTGTACTAGATATCAAGCCCTACGTGCCGTATGCCGATGCTTTACCCAATGCGCATAACGGCATGGCGGAACGCGAGCCTGAGCGAATCAGCGTCGAGTGGGACGAAAACGCCCGATTCCAGGCTTATGCCGTAGCTCAGCGCCTGGGCGAGCCGCTGGTGGAACTGATCGAACAATGCCTGAGCCAGGACCCGCGCCCCGCCTATCAGACTCCCGAACCGCAGCGGCGCTACGGTACCCGCTTCTGGGATGTGGACGTGCGCTGGCATTATCCGTCGCCGGAGCGAATCAAGGTACTGGAAGTGATCGACGCTGCACCGCAGCGGTGACGCTCCAAAATCAGCGCCGTGCGGGCTGTTGTTCCGGCATCAGCAACAGACGCTTGCTGCCATAGATCCGCTCCTGATTGCCAGGCTTGAATGGAAAGCTCATGTACTGCCCTTTCATCCAGGCGTCGATACCGTCGGCATAGTGCGGACTCGCCGGGTTACCGGATTGGCCGGAGCTATTCAAACCCACCAATGGCTCGTCGCGACCGAAATCGACGATGATCCGCATCGCCGGGATCAACCAGGTATCGAAGCTTTCACCCCAGCGATAGGCCGATGCATTCAACGTGTCATGATCGCCTCCAGCCGGGTACGGACCGCGGTCGAGATAGCCCTGAATCGCCTGAATGCCGGCGCGCTGGGTCGCACTCATGTGAGGTGCAAGCTGGGTCGGGCCGCTGGCCCAGGTATAGGTATGCAGCTTGCCCCACTGCCAGCTTTTGCGATCGCTGCCCAAGCGTGTCTCCAGGAAGGTGACTGCGGCAACGAGACTGCGAGCCAGGATGGCCGGCTTGTCTTCTTGTTGCGAGGTTTTCCGATCATCCCAGAACGGGCTGTCTTCCTGCCCCAATAAATGATCGGCCTGCGCCGAGTAGGAAAAGCTGGAGGCCTGTACCAGCGCCCGCCAGGCTGGCGAATCTTCCGGACCAAGCTCATCGAGAAAGATCTCGCGCGCACTCTGGTGAAGGAAGGCTTCGTACAACGCAGCGTCCGCCGAGGCCACCGCTAACCTGCCATCGAAAGACAACAGCCTATCCAACGCTTCGCCAGCTTTGTGCCTTTCATCCTCGCGCAGCGCGGCAATGGCCTGGGCGAGCGGCTTCGCCATGCCCGGTGCTTGCAGCATCGTCTTGAGTTTGCCGGCAAAGCTCGTGACCTGGTCATATTGCATGGCAATCGTACTGCGCATGTCCTGCTTGCCCGCTGCAGCCAGTTCGGCCAGACGCTCGTAGCGCTCCGGGTAATACCAGGAGGCGGACAACTGCATACCATAGCCACGAGCGACGCTGCGCTGGTTGGCGTTGCCGAGCCAGCCCTGCGGCGGATCCTGATCGTAGGGATGCAGCATGGGGTCGGCAAAACCATCCCAGCCGTAACGATCGTCCCAACCGGGCGAAGGAACCAATCCCAGCCCCTGGCGGCGATTGGGAAAACGCCCGGTGATCTGCCAGCCGATGCTGTTTTCATCGGCCAGCAGCATGTTCAGCGCTGGCGTGCGAATCCTGCGAGCGGCGGCAAAAGCCTGTTCGAGAGATTTTGTGCGTGACAGATCGAAGAAAGCATCCAGCGATTGGTCATCATCGAGTGGAACGCTCTTGAGCGCCAGACCGTAGCTGCTGGCCAGTGGCAGCGGTTGGATGGCGTGCTGGCGTGCCCCCAGAACGTCATTGAGCAACGGGCCATTGCGGGTTTCATAAAGCGTTTCGCGAATCGGCTGCTGCCCCTTGATGAAAAAAGTTTCCTGACGCTCGGGCGCCGCTTGCCATTCACCATCAGCCAAATACAGGAGGCGACCACCCTCCCGGCGGACTTGTTCGAGAAACAGATCCTGATTGTCACCCATGACCATGGTCATGCCCCAGGCGACCTTGCCGTTGAAACCGGCAATGATGGCTGGAATACCGGCAATAGTGATACCTGCTCCCTGAAAAATGGGCGAGCGGATCTGCACGAAATTCCAGTACGACGGCATGGATAGCAGCAAATGAGTATCGTTGGCCAGAATCGGTTTGCCGCTGGTGCTGTTGCGCCCGGCAATCGCCCAGGCATTGGAAGCGGCAACCCCCAGAGGATTCAATTGCGCCATTAACCCAGTTGTTCGCTCAAGCGCAGCAAGGCCGGGAACTTGCCCGGACAGCGTGAGCCCTTCAAGCTTCTCCGCTTCAGCGAAGGGTAGCGGTTCGTCGGGATAAGTCGGCAACAACCAGGCGAGCCGCTTCGCATCAACCCTCTGCACCAGAATCAACGCAGCAATTTCTTCCTGCAGATTCACCGAGAGACCGACATTCAGCAGACAGAACACCAGTGCCGAGTCCTCAGGCTGCCAATAGTCCGGATGGTAGCCAGAAGCAGCCAAATCCATTGGTAACTTATCCTGGTGGCGGTAGATGTAGGCATTGACCCCCCGCGAATACACCTCGAACAACAGGCGCAAGCGTGGCGAAGCATTGCGATAAAGGATCTTTGCGCTCTGTTTCAGATTCAGCGCACGCATAAAGCGGTCGAGATCCAGCACACCCGGACCAACCATCTCGGCCAGGCGGCCTTCAGCGGTCAAGCGCAAGGTAATCATCTGGCTCAGACGATCACTGGCATGCACATAGCCCAAAGCAAATATCGCGTCGTGAAAACTCTTGCCTTCGATCAGCGGCATGCCAAAAGTGTTGCGCCGAACGCTCACTGCATCTTCAAGGCCGACCAGCGCCAAGGAACCCTGGTCGGGAGGCAGAGTGCTCTCGTAACGCTTGTCCAGATAGTTTTCGCAACCGGACAGACCAAACACACTGAATGCAGTCGCCAAGGTAAGGCGGTTCAGGGCAGAAGACACACGCAAGAGCATCGGGAGTAATTCCTGTGCGGGTTGGCAGGTAAGGAAAGCGGGAAAACGACGAACCGTCGCGAGACTTGGTCACAGTTCACAATCTCACCCGGCCAGGACGGACCCGTGCAGGAGAAATCATGTGAAATACAGAGGCAGTTTTCGGGCGATGGGTAAATATCAGCGCTTCAAGCGGACCGGGAATTCATACCGCACCCGGCTGCCGAGTCCAGGTAATCGCCGAGCGAGAATCGACGCATAAGCTCATGAACGAATCAGGTACCGTGATATTTCTTGAAGGTTGAATGTCTTCTGGCTGCCACATGGACAGAGATCGCTACGCCCGATATCTCTCAACGGATTGCGCACTGGTTCCTGGTCATGCTTGCAATGTGGACCATGGGCATGGTGATGATCCTGTTCATGGTCGCAACCCTGACCATGTACAGGGTGTTTCTGGTTTATGCAGATCACTTCGGGATGAATTTGCCGGGAGTTATTTCCCCACTCCGGCTGATGGGTACCTGGCGACGAAACATCAAACCGGTTTTCAGCTCGCCATCCAGTGTGTAGCGAATCGGCTGTTTGGGTTTTTCCAGTTGCCGTACCAGATGCTTCAGGTCTTTCCAGAGCGAAGTATGCACCGGCACCTCATAAAAGGCGTGGCCATTGGCAGGAATATAGGCCCAGGAATCAGTTTCACCACTGGCAAGCTTCACTTCACCAAGCCTTACCACATAATTAAGCCCACGTATCGGCAGACTACGATCATTGGGGTTATCAATGCGAAAGCGCAGTAGAAACTCCTGATCCAGCAGGCGAGCCTTGATCACGTCGACATCCGTCAACTCGACATTCGGGTTCTCAAAGCGCCCGGAAAGCCAACCGGAACACCCCGGAAGGCATAACAGCAAACCAAGCAGGAGCCATGTTTTCAATAGTCGTTTTTGTAGCATGGCCAGCATTTACCTACTCCGAGCAGTGCTGCAGTTTATCAAGAGGCTACAATCGGCTTACAGGAAAAAAATAGTTTGCGCATGCGTCAGCCCTGAGACAAGTTGCCGCCACCAAAGTATCGAAGGAACAAGGATATGACTCGCTATGAGATTGCTTTTTCCGGCCAATTGCTACCCAAAGTACAGCCAGAACAAGTCAAAGCTAACCTGATGCGCTTGTTCCAATGCGATGCACAGCGAATCGAAGCGCTATTTTCCGGGCACAGGGTCGTGATCAAACATAACCTGGATCAAGAATCCGCCGAAAAATACCACGCTGCCTTGCAACGCGCCGGCGCACACGTCGATGTCTGCGTCATGCCTACGCCTATCGAACTCACTGCGCCACCGGTTGAAACCTCGAGATCGACCTCATCGAACGATGGCCACCTCGAAGTTATACCCCGGGATGAGTATATGGCTGCCTTTCGGAACGTCATCGCTCCCGACTTCGGCCTTGCCCCAGCCGATAGCGATCTACAGCGGCAACAACCGCTTGTGGCAAGCCCGCAACTGGATCTTTCCGGGTTCACCCTGGCGCCTGTCGGCAGCGACCTGGGCCAGCTGCCTCTGGCATCAAGCATGCCGCTTCCAGATATCAGCCACTTGCATCTTCTGGATTAATGGGAAAGACCTGTCAACCGTGCCAAAACCGGCCCTGGCCCAGGTTTTCCATACAAATTCTTCAAGCAAAAACCACCATGCTAGACTGCGCCCCCACGCATCATCTTGCACAAGATCCCACGACCCGTATGGCGACGACTACCCGGTTTTCCACCGCATGCTGATTGTTACCGAAACGACCCCATGCGCCTGAAAAGTATCAAACTCGCAGGCTTCAAATCCTTCGTCGATCCCACTACGGCCAACTTCCCCAGCAACATGGCCGCAGTGGTCGGTCCCAATGGCTGCGGAAAATCCAACATCATCGATGCGGTGCGCTGGGTCATGGGCGAAAGCTCGGCCAAGAACCTGCGGGGCGAGTCGATGACTGATGTCATTTTCAATGGCTCCAATACCCGCAAACCGGTTACCCAGGCCAGTATCGAGCTGGTTTTCGACAACTCGGACGGCACACTGGTCGGCGAATATGCAGCGTTTGCGGAAATTTCCATTCGCCGACGGGTCACCCGCGATGCGCAGAACACCTACTTTCTCAATGGCATCAAATGCCGGCGTCGCGATATCACCGATATCTTCCTGGGTACCGGCCTCGGTCCGCGTAGTTACTCGATCATCGAACAGGGCATGATCTCCAAACTGATCGAAGCCAAACCAGAGGATCTACGCAACTTCATCGAGGAAGCCGCCGGCATTTCCAAATATAAGGAACGCCGCCGGGAAACCGAGAATCGCATTCGGCGAACCCTGGAAAACCTGGCGCGCCTGGGCGATTTGCGCGAAGAACTGGAACGACAGCTCGAACGCCTGCACCGCCAGGCCCAAGCGGCCGAGAAATACAAGCAGTACAAGGCAGACGAACGCCAGGCCACCGCCCAATTGATCGCCTTGCGTTGGCGCACTCTCGACGAGCAAAGCCACCAGTATCAGCAAGTCATCATCGGGCAGGAAACAGCGCTCGAAGCCCTGATTGCCGAACAGCGTAATGCCGATGCCAGCATCGAGCATATACGCGATAGTCATCACGAACTATCTGAACGCTTCAATCAAGCCCAAAGCCGCTTTTATTCAGTTGGCGGGGATATCGCCCGGGTCGAACAGAATATCCAGCATGGGCAGCAGCGCTTGCGCCAACTGGCGGAAGATTTGCGCGAAGCGGAACGAGCACGCCAGGAAACCACCGCTCATCTGGAACAGGATCACCTCCAACTGGCAGCGCTCGAAGAGGAAATACATTCCCTCGAACCCGAACACGAGTTGGCCAAGGCGACGGCAGAGGAAGCCTCAGCCAGCCTCGATGAGGCAGAAATAGCCATGCACAGCTGGCAGGAACGCTGGGATAGCTTCAGCCAGCACAGTGCCGAACCGCAACGAACCGCCGAAGTCCAGCAGTCATTGATCCGCCAACTGGAGCAAAACCTTGAGCAACTGGCCAATCGGCAACATCGCCTGGAGAACGAGCGCGGCTTGCTGGGCGCCGATCCTGAAGATGCGGCTATCACCGAATCGCGCGAACAATTGGCAATCAGCGAATTGCATCTTGAGGAACTGACTGCTACCGAAGCTGATCAGGAAGAACATCTTGCGCAATTGCACAACAACTTGCGTGAAACAGCGCAGACCCAACAGGACAACCTGGGAGAACTGCAACGCTTGGAGGGTCGTATTGCTTCATTGGAAGCCTTGCAGCAAGCGGCATTGAATCCCGGCAAGGGAGTTGCTGAATGGCTACAGGACAACGGTTTGGCCAAACATCCGCGCCTGGCCGAAGAGCTACGAGTGGAGCCTGGTTGGGAACTGGCTGTTGAAACCGTGCTGGGCAACGATCTTCAGGCCGTTCTGTTGGACGACTTCACGGCATTCGATCTGTCCACTTTCGAAGAAGGCGAACTGCGGCTGCTCAGCCCCGCCGAACGAATTCTGCGACCAGTGAATGGCTTGCTGGGTCAAGTCGACTCGCAGCATGACCTGTCGCCATGGTTGGCCCAGATACGACCGGTGGAATCGCTGGAACAGGCCATCGCCGAACGCGCTTCACTACGTGACGGCGAGACGTTGATCACTCGCGATGGTCACTGGATCGGTCGGTATTCGCTGTGCATACGACGTGCGAATCGAGCAGAATCCGGTTTACTGGCACGAGGACAAGAGCTTGAGCATCTGCACGAAGAACGCAGTACGCGCAGCCTCAGGCAGGAAGACCTCGAACAGAATCTGGCCGAGTTACGCGAAATACAACAGCACCATCAGGAAATGCGCGAACAATTGCGCCAGCGCATCCAACAGGAATCGCGACGCCAGGCTGAAATCAAAGCGCAGCTATCCGCCCATCAGGCCCGCTACGAACAACTGACCCTGCGCCAGCAGCGTCTGGATGAAGAACTACAGGAAATAGCGACACAACGCATTACGGAAACCGAACATTTAGGCGACTCTCGCCTGCAATTGCAAGCGGCCCTGGATGCAATGGAGCAAGCCTGCGAACAACGCGAAAAACTGCAAACCGAGCGGGAGCGACTGCGTGAGCATCTGGATCGCATCCGCCAGGAAGCACGACAGCACAAAGATCATGCTCATCAGCTTGCGGTTCGCCTCGGCTCACTGCAGGCGCAGTACGGCTCGCTCAGGCAATCGCTGGAACGTTTGCAGCAACAGTTCGAACGAGCCAATGAATGGCATGAACAGCTCTGCCTGAGCCTTGATGAAGGCAATGCACCACTGGAAGAGCTGCGGATCAAGCTGGAGGAACTTCTCGAACACCGCATGGTTGCCGAGGAAGAGGTGCAACAGGCCCGCCAAACGCTGGAAAATATCGATTTCAAGCTGCGCGATGACGAAAAGCGAAGAACCAATGCCGAACAGCAGGCCCAGTTATTGCGCAGCCAATTGGAGAAACAGCGCTTGGAATGGCAAGCTCTGGATATCCAAGGCAAGACACTACAAGAACAATTGCGCCAAGAGGGCTACGACCTACACACCGTACTCGTCAACCTCGCGCCAGATAGCACAGAAAGCAACCTGAAAACCGAGCTGGAAAACCTGGCCATGCGTATCCAGCGCCTCGGCCCCATCAACCTGGCAGCTATCGACGAATACCAGCAACAGTCCGAACGCAAGCAGTATCTGGATATGCAGAACGACGATTTGGTCGAGGCCTTGCAGACCCTGGAAAATGTAATCCGCAAGATCGATCAGGAAACTCGCAACCGCTTCAAGGATACCTTCGACAAAATCAACGGTGGGCTACAAGCGCTTTTCCCCAAGGTATTCGGTGGAGGAACGGCCTACCTGGAATTTACCGGCGAAGACTTGCTCGATACCGGAGTTGCGATCATGGCACGGCCTCCCGGCAAGAAAAACAGCACCATTCACCTGCTTTCAGGAGGAGAAAAAGCCCTGACGGCCTTAGCGCTGGTGTTCGCTATCTTCCAGCTGAATCCAGCTCCCTTCTGCATGCTGGATGAGGTAGACGCGCCGCTAGATGACACAAACGTTGGTCGCTATGCAAAATTGGTGAAAGAGATGTCGCAGACTGTGCAATTTATTTACATCACTCATAACAAGATCGCCATGGAGATGGCAGATCAGCTGATGGGGGTAACCATGCATGAACCGGGCTGCTCTCGCCTGGTAACGGTCGATATCGAAGAAGCAGCCTCTCTGGCATCGAACCAATGAAGGCAACGTCGATCATAGATGGTTCACCAAGTTAATATTTTCTTGTTGGAGCAATCTTCAGAGGCCATCCAAACGGTACAAAAGAGCCGTTTGCCATGCTAGTTTAGAAATAATTTCCTGCGCAGGCCCCTCTTGGATGAGGTCGTTGTGGCGCAATCATCATTGGATTCAGAGGTTATTAATGGAAATCGGTCTGCGCGAATGGCTGATCGTTGTCGGTATAGTGGTCATCGTAGTCATTCTTTTCGATGGCTGGCGTCGCATGAGAGGCGGAAAGGGAAAATTGAAATTCCAGCTTGAGCGCAACGTTGCCGACCAGCAAGAGGAAGATAGTGGCGAGAATACAGACGAATTGCTGGGGCCGGCTCGGATAGTCCGCCAGCAAGACCCCACTCTCGACATTCATGACATGCCCTCCTTGAGCACCCATGGTCATCAAAGATCTCACAGCAGCGAATCCAGCAAGCATGATGAATATCGTATCGGCACGCATAATGAAACCTCGTCCATGCGAATTGAACCGATTCAGAACGACCATTTTCACGATTACGAAGAAAAGGAAGAACACGACAAGAGTGGCCCCTCACCAATAGAGGAAGTACTTGTCATCAATGTAATTTCTCGCGAGCCGACTGGCTTCAGAGGCCCTGCCCTACTGCAGAATATTCTGGAAAGTGGCTTGCGTTTCGGTGAAATGGATATCTTTCATCGCCATGAAAGCATGACCGGCAATGGCGAAATCCTGTTCTCTATGGCCAATGCAGTCAAACCAGGTACGTTCGATCTGGATGATATCGATCACTTCACGACACGAGCCGTCAGTTTCTTCCTTGGATTGCCAGGCCCGCGCCATCCCAAGCAAGCGTTCGATCTCATGATCGCTGCAGCTCGCAAGCTATCCCAGGAGCTCAGCGGCGAACTGAAGGACGATCAGCGCAGTGTTCTGACGGCCCAGACCATCGAACACTATCGCCAACGTATCGCCGAATTCGAACGCCGCCAGATGACGCTGAAACGTTAATGAGTAATCGTCATCTAGATCACCCTTTATTCAACGCGGAAACCTGATTTTACGAAATCAGCAATTATTAAGTATTGAGGCCTGGATATCGTCAGTAGATAGGTAGCTCTATATTTCTGAAAAGCTCTTCCTGTTCGGTCTTGTTATGGCATTTGATAGCCCCGTCGATTGCGTCGCGAGTCAGATGTGGAGCGAAATTCTTGATGAAGTCATACATGAACCCACGCAGGAAGGTTCCACGGCGAAAGCCGATTTTGGTAATGCTGGCTTCAAAAAGCGAACTGGCATCCAGTATGGTCAGATCCGAATCAAGCTCGCTATCCACTGCCATACGGGCAACGATCCCAACACCCAGCCCAAGGCGAACATAAGTCTTGATCACATCCGCATCTGCCGCTGTGAAGACTACTTTAGGAACGAGGTTGTGTCGGCAAAATGCTTCATCAAGCTTGGAACGGCCAGTAAATCCAAAAACATAAGTAACAATCGGATGCTCGGCCAAGGCCTCCAGAGTCAAGGTTTCGATCTGGCTTAGAGGATGCCCCTTGGGGACAATGACGCATCGATTCCAACGGTAGCAAGGCATCATGATCAGGTCACCGAAAAGCTCTAACCCTTCGGTAGCGATGGCAAAATCCACGGTTCCATCAGCAGCCATCTCGGCTATCTGCATAGGCGTTCCCTGATGCATATGCAGAGAAACATCGGGATACTGCTTGATGAAATCGCCGATGACCAACGGCAGCGCATAGCGAGCTTGAGTATGAGTAGTGGCGATACTCAGGGTACCCTTCTTCTCATTGGAAAACTCCTGAGCGATCTGCTTGATACTTTCGCATTTACGCAGAATTTCTCCCGCTGTCGCGATAATGCGCTCCCCTGCTGGCGTAACGCGGGTAAGGTGTTTTCCGCTCCGGGCAAAGACCTCTACTCCGAGCTCATCTTCGAGAAGCCGTATCTGCTTGCTGATACCAGGCTGGGACGTATAAAGGCTTTGAGCAGTAGCCGACACATTCAGATCATGGTGTGCAACTTCCCAGATATAACGCAACTGCTGAAGCTTCATAGAGGCTCCCAAAAATATGATGAATCGTTTGCGAGCCCACTTATAACCCTTAGAGAGTTTTTTTGTAAATATTATATCTGTTTGAAATTTAAAAATAATGCGAGTCCAGCGCTCCAACCGGCTGTGACAACCGAACTCCAGCAAACTATATTTGCCAAATCATCTATTCAAAGAGCGTAGCAGAACCCCAGAGAATTACGCCAAGGCCAGGCACTGCGCAAACTGCCTCACCTAGTATCACTCATAGATCGGTTTCCCCTATTGACAGGGCAAACGAGTATCATCTTGAGGCTCGTCCGGCTCTACCCATAGGGTCATTTTTTCGAATTATTCAGCTAGCCCATATAAGGCTATCGCGACCTGATGAGTAACATAATGGCTGACTTACCAATCAATGACTTGAACATCGACTCCAACATAACACTGATCACGCCGGAAGAACTGAAAGCGGAGCTTCCCTTAAGCGAACCAGCCGAGGCAAACGTGTCTCAGGCTCGCCAAGTGGTTCGTAACATTCTGGATGGCACAGACCACCGGCTTTTCGTCGTGATCGGCCCATGCTCCATTCATGATATCGAAGCGGCCCATGACTATGCCAAACGACTCAAAGCATTAGCGGAACAGGTTTCCGACAGCCTGTTTCTCATCATGCGCGTCTACTTCGAAAAACCTCGTACCACCGTTGGCTGGAAAGGGCTTATCAACGATCCTTATATGGATGATTCATTCAAGATTCAGGACGGTTTGCGCATTGCTCGCCGCTTACTGCTCGAGCTCGCAGAAATGGGCTTACCCACTGCAACTGAAGCATTAGACCCTATTTCACCGCAGTATCTACAAGACCTGATTACCTGGGCGGCTATCGGAGCACGCACGACCGAATCCCAGACTCATCGGGAGATGGCCTCGGGATTATCCTCGGCGGTAGGCTTTAAAAATGGTACGGACGGCAGCCTGACGGTAGCGATCAATGCTTTGCAGTCAGTCTCACGCCCTCATCGCTTCCTTGGCATAAACCAGTCAGGTAGCGTCTCGATTGTCACAACCAAGGGGAACCCCTACGGCCATGTCGTTCTTCGGGGAGGTAATGGCAAACCGAATTATGACTCGGTCAGTGTGACGCTTTGCGAACAACAACTGACCAAAGCAGGAATCAAGCCGAACATCATGATCGACTGCAGCCATGCAAACTCCAACAAAGACCCGGCTTTACAGCCATTAGTCATGACCAATATCACCAACCAGATCTGCGAAGGCAACGATTCGATTGTCGGGCTCATGATAGAAAGCCATATAGGCCAGGGAAGCCAGTCGATTCCAAAAGATCTCTCACAACTCAAGTATGGGGTATCGATTACTGATGCCTGTATCGGCTGGGAAACGACCGAAAAAGCCGTGCTTGATATGCATGCCAAGCTCAAGGACGTGCTAGTCAAACGCAAGCGTAACTGAATACCTTCAAATCGGAATGTGCCAGCTTGCCTGGCATCTTCGCAATCGACTTATTTACTAAGTCGCTTTTCCACCCGCTCAAGGTAGCGTTCCACATACGAGCATGAGGGAATGACGATATATCCTTCCTGCTCGGCAAACTCCAGCGCCGCCCTTGTCAGCGCAGCTGCGATGCCACGGCCACGCAGCTCATCCGGGACAAATGTTCGGTAGAAGTCCAGAGTCTGTTTTCCTAAATCCATATACGCCAGATAAGCACGGTGCCCATCGATAACCGTCTCGAATTGATGGGTTATGCGGTTGTGACTTATTGAATTTTGCATCATCGCTCCTTTGGCAGACCAGCCCGCACAAAGCCTCGTTTAGCATAATTAATAGCGCCATTCTCACTCTAGGCTTGGACAAATGTTACGACTCGACGTGCCAGGTAGACATCGATCAAAAAGTATATTTTTTAATCAAAAATGAAATAAATAGACGAAAACCAGATGTGAACATATTAAAACCTAGCGAAGCACTATATAAAAAATGAACTTTATTCGTTGATATGGATCGCAATCCAAGACAAGATATTCTTGAAAATTTTTGGTATTTTTGTTGTTATCTGAATACTTTTTAATCAAGTCAAGATTTGGAGAGGAAAAATAGCCTGTCAGAGCACTACCTCAGTTTACTTACTAAAACTTATAGGTAGTATTGGCTCGCCAACTTCCTTGATGAGAAGTTGCTTTAGGAACTCCACGAAAAAGGGGAATGCAATGAATAACGTTTTTAAACTTTCTGCCTTGGCTCTGGCTGCTGCTCTAGCTGCTGGTTGCAGCAGCGACACCATAACAAAACAAGAAGCCGAATCTCGTCTGACTGCTACCGAGGATGCCGCTGCCCGCGCCCAAGCTCGCGCCGACGAAGCCTACAGCAGAGCTGATGAAGCCTTGTCTGCAGCCCAAAGAGCACAACAAACTGCCGACGAAGCCAACGAGCGCGCTCTACGTATGCTGGATCGTGCTAGCCGCAAATAAGCCAGGCTATCTGCTTATAAAAAAGCCGATCTGCAAGATCGGCTTTTCTTTCGGTAACCCGATAAACAGCGGTAAAAAGCCTAAGTACCGGGCGTAGCGACCTGTCCAGCAAAGGTGGTAGGCGACTGCTCGGCAATTGAAACAGGCAATCCATCTTCAGTTGCTACAATATCGCGGACTATTTCCCAATCCAGATGAAAGCTGGATTTCGCCTGATCATATTTAAGTAGCTCATTGGCTACGCTTGCATGCTTATCCATTAAAGAAGAGGCTTCTTTTCCCTCTTTCCCTTGTAAAGGAGCATGCACTTCCAAGTAAAGCTTACCCTCCCTCATCCCGAATTTGTATGGTTCGTTGATGATACGAACCTTGGTACCTACACCGACTATCCCTGCCAGGTGAAGAAGGTCAGAGTTGAGCATTCGAAAGCATCCGTGACTTACCCGCGTGCCAATCCCGAATTGCTTATTGGAACCATGGATAAGGTAGCCAGGCAGGCCTAGATTGAACTTGAAAGGCCCCAGGGGATTATCCGGCCCGGGCGGAACGATCTTAGGCAGTGGATCTCCATCGGCTGCGTGCTCGTCTCGAATCGATTGCGGTGGATACCATGCCGGATTAGGTGTTTTAGCGGTAATTTTAGTTATGGCTATAGGCGACGACCAACCTTCCCGCCCGATTCCCAATGGATAAGTATGGACGACATTTTCCCCCTTTGGAAAATAATAGAGTCGATAC
This sequence comes from Azomonas macrocytogenes, assembly GCF_014191985.1. GTDB lineage: Bacteria > Pseudomonadota > Gammaproteobacteria > Pseudomonadales > Pseudomonadaceae > Azomonas > Azomonas macrocytogenes. The sequence continues at coordinate 24,248 of NZ_JACHXI010000011.1, read as the reverse complement.
TCCGCCAAATTTATGACAATGCCGTCACGCGGGCCAGGTGGCAAGATAAAGCGGGTCGGCAATACGATATCCGTCCCCTCCCCTGGTAGCCATGGATCGACGCCAGGGTTAGCAGCAACCATTTCCGTATAGCCCAGATTGTAGAGCTCACCCAGTTCGGCAAAAGTATCTTTGTACTGCGCTTGGACAACCTGTATCTGACCAACAACGTCATCGCCCTGTGGCGGTAACTGTAATTCCAATGCCATAGCAGGATCAGCCAGAAGCGAAGCAGCCAGCGATAGACAGCAAGCGATTGAAGAAGTACGAAACAGCATTGGGAAAACCTTTGGCACGGTAGCAATGGGAGGATTGTAAGCAATAAGTCGACCACCGAGTAAAGGCTCGGACATTACCAGACATATGGCGCCAATGATTGTCCTGTGCGTCGAATCCTGAAAACACGCAAAGCCATATCGCTTGCGTGCCTGAAGGCTGAACGAAAAGTCCCAGCTACTGCATTTTCGTCCAGCCTCAAACCTCCAACGCTGTTATCGGGTCTTTATTCTTGCCACAAATAGGCTCCTGCCCCACATATACTCGATTGTCTTGGTAATAGTTGAGTAGTTACTCGAGAATGGGTGGTGGCTTTAAATCCCGCAATGGCAAATAAAGACTAACGATTCACATCGATAACTACTCGGCCACGTACCTTGCCAGCAATCATATCTGCGGCCAATTGGATTGATTGCTCCAGCCCGACTTCATGACCAATATATTCCAAATGGGCAGGATCCAGCGTTTCCCCCAAACGTTTCCAGGCCTCAATCCGATCAGCACGTGGGCGCATCACACTATCAATTCCTAGCAATGCCACTCCACGCAAGATAAACGGCGCAACACTGGCAGGAAAATCCATGCCCTGCGCAAGTCCGCAGGCAGCCACAGCTCCGCCATAACGGATGCAGGCACAAACATTGGCCAAGGTGTGACTGCCAACTGAATCGATAGCTCCGGCCCAGCGCTCTTTGCCAAGCGGTCGCCCCGGCTCTGATAAGGTTGCACGATCCAGAATCTCTACCGCACCAAGCTTCTTCAGATACTCCGTTTCGTTCACGCGCCCGGTGCAAGCCACTACCTTGTAACCCAGCCTGGCAAGCAATGCGATGGCGAAACTGCCGACCCCACCATTGGCCCCGGTCACCAGGATTTCTCCTTTGTCCGGAGTAACGCCATGCTGCTCCAGCGCCAGCACCGACAACATAGCCGTATAGCCGGCAGTACCAATGGCCATTGCTTGACGTGCAGAAAACTTCTCGGGTAACGGAATCAACCAGCTACCATTCAGACGTGCCTTCTGTGACAAACCACCCCAATGCTTTTCACCTACCCCCCAACCATTGAGTAGTACTGCATCGCCCTTCTTGAATTCAGGATGACTGCTGTCTTCCACCGTACCGGCCAAATCGATTCCCGGCACCATTGGAAACTCGCGCACCACAGGCCCCTTGCCGGTAATCCCCAGGGCATCCTTATAGTTGAGCGTTGAGTATTCCACGCGCACTGTTACATCGCCGGCCGGCAAGCGGGTGTCATCCAGCGTGGCGAGATGAGGACGATAGCCTTCGGCATCTTTTTCAATCAAGACTGCTTTGAACATTAGAATCCTCTCAATTTAGACCGATCGTCTATTAACAGATATCAAAACTCAGCGTGGCAGGCCTGCCATGAAAACCTTGAAAAAGACATCCAGTGGATCAACTTTTTGTACGAGCCTTGCGCGCATGACGGCACCTTCCCAACCAATCCAGAAAAACTGAGCCAACTCCATACAATCGGCTTTTTCAGACAGATCACCGGACTGTTGGGCCAAGCTCAAGCAAGCCGCTATCCTACCTTGCCAGCTTGCGAAAATAGCTTCCAGCAAGTCACCATAGCCTTCTGGCAGAACAGTTACTTCCTGACCGAGATTTCCGACCAGACAACCACGCCGAAACTGGTGCTTGACCATGCCTGCCTTGGCATCTTCAACAAAGGTACCGATTCGCTCCAATGGAGACATGGATTCATCCAGCAGGCGGCGATCCAGTTTGCGGGCAAAGTAAACGGCATAGCTCTCCAGTACCGCCCTGCCGAAGGCATCCTTACTTTTGAAATAGTGGTAAAAAGACCCCTTAGGCACATCAACCTGCTTGAGCAGACCATCGAGCCCGGTAGCGACGAACCCCTGCTCGGTCAACACTGCAGTACCGATCCGAATCAATGCTTCGCGAGTGTCGGAATACTCCCTGGAAACCTTGGGAGGACGGCCGCGTCGAGGTAGAGAACCATGAGTATTCATAGGGAATAAATATAGACCGATCACCTAAAAATACCAATAGCAGTAAATCGGCTCCCTTTTCTTGACTTGCCTGTCCGTTGGGCCAAGCAAATAGGTGCCTTGCAACGGCGTGGAAATATCTTTACCAGTTTTTCCGGACAGATTGCGCCTCGAAATGGGTCTGTTATGGTCTCTTTAATAATTACTCAGAGGACGAAGGAGCATGAATGGAACATAACGTACCCCTCATCACCACCTTGGCAACAGGCTTTGGCCTGGCCTTGATTTTCGGTTTTACCGCAGAAAAATTGAATATTCCGGCATTAGTCGGTTACTTGCTGGCCGGCATTACCCTTGGCCCTTTCACCCCCGGTTTCGTTGCTGATGTACACCTAGCCTCCCAGCTTGCGGAAATCGGTGTAATGCTGTTGATGTTCGGTGTGGGCTTGCATTTTTCTCTCGATGACCTGCTGGCAGTAAAGAAGATTGCCCTTCCTGGCGCGGTGGTGCAGATGGGGCTCGCCACGCTTCTAGGTATGTGGCTGGCGATGACCTGGTGGGACTGGAATATGGGTGCCGCGCTGGTTTTCGGCCTTTCGCTTTCTTGTGCCAGCACAGTGGTGCTGCTCAAAGCTCTGGAAGCCCGCAACCTGCTCGATTCGATAAATGGAAAAATTGCGGTCGGCTGGTTAGTGGTGGAAGACCTGGCTACAGTTCTGGTCCTTGTGCTGCTTCCGTCCCTGGCTAGCGTCCTGGGTGGAGTCGCAGTAGAGGAAACCACCGAACCACTTTGGTTGACGCTCGGGCAAACCCTCCTACAGGTTGCTGCCTTCATCGCACTAATGCTTATTGTCGGACGCCGTGTACTACCCTGGATGCTCCTGCAGATTGCCCGTACCGGTTCGCGGGAACTGTTTACCTTGTCCGTTATTGCCACAGCCATCAGCATTGCCTACGGAGCCGCAGCTCTATTCAGCGTATCCTTCGCCCTCGGCGCATTTTTTGCCGGTACGGTAATGCGCGAATCGAACCTGAGCCATCGTGCCGCAGAAGAATCACTACCACTGCGAGATGCTTTCGCAGTGCTGTTTTTCGTATCCGTCGGCATGTTATTCGACCCACATATACTGCTAGAAAAACCGCTGAGTGTAGTGGCTGTGATTGCCATCATCATAATAGGCAAAGCAATAGCTGCCGCTGTCCTGGTCATACTGTTCCGTTATCCGCTGAATACGGCACTCACCGTATCCGCCAGCCTGGCGCAGATTGGCGAGTTTTCCTTTATTCTGGCAGGCCTCGGCATTTCCCTCGGCCTGATGCCTCAGGAAGGCTTGAGTCTGATTCTTGCCGGTGCGCTGATCTCTATCGCACTCAATCCTCTACTCTTCAAAGCCATCGAACCTCTGAACGATATGGTTCTGCGACGTTCGGCCCTAGCGCGACGCATGGAACATCGTGAAGATCCCCTAGCCGTCCTGCCAATGGCTACCGAACAGAAATACTTGAGTGGTCAAGTGGTTATCGTAGGCTATGGCCGTGTGGGACAGCGCATCGCCGAAGCTTTGCAATCGCGTAATATTCCATTTGTGGTTGCGGAACAGAACCGCGAACTGGTCGAGGCCATCCGAAAACTGGACATTGCCGCAGTAACCGGAAATGCTGCCGATCCGGCAACATTGATTCAGGCCCATATCACCGATGCCGCAATGCTGGTAATCGCCACTCCCGATCCGATCGATGTAACTCGCATGATAGATGCGGCCAAAACGCTAAATCCGCAGATCGAAATCGTAATCCGCACAGACAGCGCGGACGCAGCGCAGATCTTCAAGAAATCGGCGATCGGCAAGGTCTTTTTCGACGATGACGAGCTGGCTCGCAGCATGCGAAGCTATATTCTGGAGCGTTTTGCTTCCTGAAGCGTAGTGTCGCAATAGCTCTTACAAGTGCGGCTATATGCCGAGCAAAGGGAATATTACAAAACCTCCCTTGGCTTGGTGCAGTTGTAAAAGCCGACAAGCAAAGGCAAGATCGCTGGATTCGACATCGAACTACTGTCTGTCCCCGCAGAACCAGGGGATTTTCAGGTTTTACCCCTTGAGCATCTGCACGGCTTGAAATCGCTGTCAGATGCTCTGCGCTTACGCTTAATCTGTGAGCTATTTTTCACAGATTATCTCCCCCATTAACAGGGCACACGAAAACCGAACTGCTACAAATAGCCATTTCGATCCAGTAACCGTATCGCACTAAACTCTTGCCATTGCTCTAGCTTATACATGCTTTACAGAAGCAGGCACCTCATGCAAGCGTACATTTAAATCATCCACTACAGGCGCCCATTCAGCGTCTTCATCCAGATCGCCCTCCAGCAAAGCTGCTTGCGCTTCAGCCCAGAATGGAGCTTCCGATATTTTCATATCGTTCTGTAATGTCACATGGCTACTAATAAAAGTGTCGATACTAACTGCGTCGGAATCCAATCCAAGTTGATCGAACGGCGTACCGAGGTTTTTATTTAGAAGTTCCATAATTATTCCTTCATCGTTATCACGAAGGGATCGTTACACCATCCATATCTAATCAGCGCTCATAACCTCCATTCGCTGAGTAGCCAGTTGACGAAGCGTCTGATGGCACTCTCGACACGGTTGTTGTCGATCGACAAGTGTCCGACTTCCACGTAGCGTTCGAACCGGTTCCAAAGGTTCTTCTTTTTTCATTCCCACAAAATCTTCATCCCATCGGCACTATTGCTTCATTTGTCATTGGGTTTACAAGCCGCCTGAACGGTTTGGCGGAGCTAATCGCACTTTTCCTCGAACTCTGAACCATGATCAATGGCCTAAAGATCAGGTTCATTCTATTGAGGGGGACAGCATGAACGACAGCAGCAAGCGGAAGACGCATAAACCAAGCGAAAAAGAAAAGAAAAACCTTGAGCGAAAACCAGAAAAGGACACGGAAGATCAGCTCGATAAAGCCTTGGAAGATACTTTTCCAGCCAGTGATCCTATTTCACCGTAGCGGTCAGTGACGCCTGCACCTGCCGCTGCCCTTCAGTGGCAGGCACGGCACTGTTATCGTTAGAGAAGTAAGAGAAATGATTGAGAGAGGAAACCACCATGCCACGTGGAGATAAATCAGCTTATAGCGATAAACAGAAACGCCAAGCCGAACACATTGAAGAAAGTTATGAAGCCAAAGGCATTTCGAAAAATGAAGCTGAAGCACGCGCTTGGGCTACGGTTAACAAACAATCGGGGGGTGGAGAAAAAAACGGCTCTGGCACTCAAAAGAGTGATGCGGCTAAAAGTGCTGATCGCAAGGATTCTGTCCAGCGCGCCTCAGCAACCAAACATGGGCACTCGCCAAATACTGCAGCGCAAACGCAAAACAAAAATGACTGATAAAATAAAACATAGCGACCGAGCTTTTAATACCGTATTCACTCGTTATGCTCATGCTCCGACATAATCAAAGGTACCCGTCGAGATATATCCCGCACAAGCTTGTCGATATTCTGTAGGTGAAGGCCATGGCTATCAAGCGCGCTATTGACCAACTTCCAGCTTTCAACCTGCGCAAAATCAGGGCTTCGAATAGTCACTTCAACATCTTCAAGCGCATCGCTGAGTTTGTTGAAACGCTCGTATGATTTATCCACTTCTGAGCCAAGGACTTCAATGAGCGTTTTCAGCTCGGTAACGTGCTCTTTAACGCCGACCTTGAGGCTTCGATAACCTTTTTCATCGGCTGCAAAGCGTATAGCCAAATCCTCAATGGATGTTTGTAGCTCGGCAATTTGTCTTTCTATACGTTTTTGGTCGTCTTGATAACTCTCGCTTTTCTCTTCGAGACTCTTGACTTTCGTGCCAAGCGCAGAGAAATCGCGCCGATACGTATCCTTAAAGGCGTGATAATCCTTGATCGACCTCGTTGATGCTTCTCGAGATGCTTTGTATAGATACCCTGCTATCGCCAATATCAAAATAAAAAGGAAAAAACCCAGCCAATTGGCCATCCAAAACGTGGCGAACTCACTCATAGCCCTCCCATAAACTCGAAATCAAGTGCGCTGCACCTGAAAAATCAGATCAATATCAGGGTAGGCCAAGCTAAATTCACCTTCGTATTTCTTGCCATTTTGGCCTTGCCCTTAGTAGATCGGACAGCAGTGCTTTTAAGTTAGTTGATGCTTTGATCAAGCTCTGTCGTCTGGGCATTCGATATCAACAACTGGCGAAGCGCTCAAGTGACCTCAAAAAGCGCTTGGTCATTCTCCCAAAGAAGCGGATGAGCGCACTCCTTCGAACCAGGCGAGTTTATCGCGCAAGCTGACGACCTCACCGATGATCAATAACGTCGGAGCACGTACGTCATGCTTGCCGATCAGTTCGGGAAGATCCGCGAGTGTGCTGCTGAAGACTCGTTGACTGGTGGTAGTACCTTGCTGCACAAGAGCGGCGGGAGTGGCGGCAGCACGGCCATGGGCAATCAATTGACGACAGATCAAAGGCAGTCCTACCAGCCCCATATAGAAGACCAGAGTCTGCCCAGGCGTACTCAGATCGTTCCAAGGCAGATCGCAGCTACCATCCTTCAAATGTCCGGCGACGAAGCGCACCGACTGCGCATAATCCCGATGAGTCAGTGGAATACCAGCATAAGCAGCGCAACCACTGGCTGCTGTGATGCCTGGCACGACCTGGAATGGGATGCCGTGGGCAGCCAGCGTTTCGATTTCCTCGCCACCTCTTCCGAAAATGAAAGGGTCGCCACCCTTGAGGCGCAAAACCCGCTTGCCTTCCAGAGCCAGGCAAACCAATTGCTGATTGATCTGCTCCTGCGGCAAGGCGTGATCGGCACGACGCTTGCCAACATAGATTCGCTGCGCATCGCGACGGCATAATTCGATGATGGCTGGTGCCACCAATCGATCATAGAGCACTACATCAGCTTGCTGCATAAGTCGCAGGGCCCGGAACGTCAGCAGGTCAGGATCACCGGGCCCGGCACCAACCAAGTACACCTCGCCGGCATGCTGCACACCAGCTCCAGTAAGCTTCTCTACCAACAGACGCTCAGCTTCAGCTTGCCGTCCGGCTAGGACACGCTCGGCAATATTGCCTTGAAAAACCTCTTCCCAGAAAATTCGCCGTTGCTGAACATTGGACAGCGAAGCTTTTACTTGAGCCCGGAATTTACTCGCCAGTACAGCCAACTGGCCATAGGCCGCTGGAATCCAGCTTTCAATTCTGGCCCGGATCAGTCGAGCCAATACCGGCGCTTCACCGCCACTGGAAACGGCGATCAACAATGGGGAACGATCGACGATGGCGGGGAAAATTACAGTGCACAAGGCTGGTGCATCCACTACGTTTATCGGAATACAAAGAGCAGTCGCATCTTCATAAAGCTGGCGATTCAACGAATGATCATTGGTAGCCGCAATAACCAAGGTACATCCGGTAAGATCCTGAGGAGCGTACTCTCGCTGCCGACATTCTCCCTTCTGCAAGGCTACAAGTCCCACCAGTTCCCGATCGATTTCGAGTGCGACTACACGCAGTACTGCACCGGCATCGCCCAGGAGCCGCGCCTTGCGCAAAGCAATCTCGCCACCGCCAACGATCAAAACGGTACGTCCTTGCAGATTATGAAAAAGCGGAAGGTAATTCATGGAAGTTCGCTGGCTGGCTGGGGCCAGAAAAGCTGTAAGACAGCTGTGTCCGGCCAGGATTGTCGATGCTGTGTTCAGCAGCCCTTTTCGGCTATCAGCCGATAACATCCAGATTGTTCATGTAAGGCTGCAAGGCCTGCGGCACCAGGATGCTGCCATCGGCTTGCTGGTAGTTTTCCAACACTGCGACCAGTGCCCGACCAACGGCCAGGCCCGAGCCATTGAGGGTATGCACCAGCTCCGGTTTACCGGTCTCTGGATTACGGTAACGCGCTTGCATACGCCGCGCCTGGAAGTCACTGCAATTGGAGCAGGAAGAAATTTCGCGATACTTATCCTGGCTCGGAACCCAGACTTCCAGATCATAGGTCTTGGTAGCGCCGAACCCCATGTCACCGGTACAAAGAGCCAGAACCCGATAAGGCAACTCCAGTGCCTGGAGAATCCGCTCGGCGTTGGCTGTTAAACTTTCGAGCGCAGCGAAAGATTTGTCCGGTTCAACGATTTGCACCATCTCGACTTTATCGAATTGATGCTGGCGAATCATGCCACGAGTATCCCGTCCGGAAGCCCCCGCCTCGCTACGAAAACAAGGAGTGTGGGCCACAAACTTCATGGGTAGCTGCTTCGCATCGAGAATCTGGCCCGCGATGATATTGGTCAGTGAAACTTCAGCCGTTGGAATCAGGTAAAGATCGGCCTCCTTTTCCCGGCTGATCTTGAACAGATCTTCCTCGAACTTCGGCAGCTGACCTGTTCCTTGAAGCGCTGCAGCCTGTACCAGATACGGCGTGTAGACTTCCTCATAACCATGCTCGCGTATATGCAGGTCGAGCATGAATTGGGCAAGCGCCCGATGCAAACGGGCGATCGGACCGCGCAGCAACGCGAAGCGCGCACCAGAAAGCCTGGCGGCAGTTTCGAAATCGAGCCAGCCATGCTGCTCACCAAGGGCAACATGATCCTTGACCTCGAACTCGAAACGACGCGGCGTACCCCAGCGGCGAACCTCTTGGTTTTCCTCTTCATCCTTGCCGACGGGTACCGATTCATGAGGTAGATTGGGAATTTCCAGCAACAGCGCATCCAGCTCCGCCTGGATGGATTCCAGCTCACGTTTGGCCGAATCCAGTTCAGAACCCATGCGATCCACTTCAGCAAGTAGCGGGGCAATGTCTTCACCTCGCTGTTTGGCCTGGCCAATACTTTTGGAGCGAGCATTGCGCTCGGCCTGAAGCTGCTCGGTACGTGTCTGCACGGTTTTACGCTGCGACTCCAACGCTTCGATACGCGTCACGTCCAGCTGATAACCACGAGTGGCGAGGCGCTGCGCCACGGCCTCTGGCTGGGTACGTACCAGTTTTGGATCAAGCATGAGGATTCTCGTTCTATTGAGCTTGGATTAGGAAAATGTAGATGAAAGTTTACTTGGATTGCGACCGGCTTTCACAACCGGGAAGGTATCAAATGGAGCCAATGGACCAGCCCCCACGCTGACACCAAGCAAGATAGCCAAACGCTGTCAGAACCTCTGCACTTTCCAGCAAGTGCAGGAAGCGTCCAAGGAAAAGCTCGAAAATGTAGTAAAGGCGTCTAATAAGCCACTTATCAGGGTTTCTTTCGCTGCCTGGGACTGGCCTGATCAAGTACTGCCAGATGCTCCAGTTTTTCACGAATTTTCAATTCGAGCCCCCGCGGCGTCGGCAGATAATACCTGCGCGGCATCAATGCTTCGGGAAAGTAATCTTCGCCGGCAGCGTAGGCTTCCGGTTCATCGTGGGCATAGCGGTATTGCTCACCGTAACCTAACTCTTTCATCAGCACGGTCGGTGCATTGCGCAAATGCAAAGGCACATCCAGCGAACCACTGCTGGCAACATCCTGCCGAGCAGCCTTGAAAGCTTTGTAGACCGCATTGCTTTTCGGCGCACAAGCGAGGTAGACAATCGCCTGGGCAACCGCCAGCTCACCCTCAGGACTTCCAAGGCGCTCCTGTACATCCCAGGCATTCAGACAAAGACCAAGTGCCCGCGGATCAGCGTTGCCGATATCCTCACTGGCCATTCGTACCACGCGGCGGGCCAGATAAAGCGGGTCACAGCCACCATCCAGCATCCGGGCATACCAGTAGAGCGAGGCGTCCGGATCAGAGCCCCGTACAGACTTGTGCAAAGCGGAAATCTGATCATAGAAAGCTTCGCCTCCCTTATCGAAGCGGCGGCGGGTGTTGCCAAGCAGATCCCTGAGCAGATCCACACTGATTTCACTATTTTTTTCCGTCAGATCGGCAGCGTTTTCCAAGAGGTTGAGCAATCGCCGGCCATCACCATCGGCGGCAGCCAGTAATACGCGCAAACCCTCTTCCGGCAATTTCAGGTTCTGCTCGCCCAAGCCCTTTGGATCGGTCAGAGCACGGAGGGTAAGCTTGCGCAACGCATTTTCATCCAAGTCCTTCAGGACATATACACGTACCCGCGAGAGCAAGGCATTATTCAATTCGAAAGAAGGATTTTCGGTGGTAGCACCGATAAAAATCAGAGTGCCATCCTCGACATAGGGCAAGAAGGCATCTTGCTGTGACTTGTTGAAACGATGGACCTCGTCGATAAACAGAATGGTCTGCCGACCAAACTGAGCCGCCTGTTGCTTGGCGATATCTACAGATTGACGAATCTCTTTGACACCGGCCAATACAGCAGAAAGCGTCTCGAAGTGTGCATTCGAAATACCAGCCAACAAGCGAGCCAGGGTTGTTTTTCCAACGCCTGGTGGTCCCCAGAAAACCATGGAATGCAACACACCCTGCTGCAAGGCTTCACGTAGCGGCCTGCCTGGCGCCAGCAGATGATCCTGGCCTAAATATTCATCGAGACTGAGTGGGCGTAAGCGTGCGGCAAGCGGTTGGGTAACAGGGTCTTGAGGAAAGAGGTCCATGGGAGCCAAAACGCTTCGCAAAATGAGCCAATCAGGAATTATCGAAATCCATTATTCGGAAATCACATCGGTACCGGGTGGAATATTGAAAGTAAAGGTATCGGCCTTGAGCTTCTGATTCATCTTTATGCCGGAAAACAGGATATTGGTTCGCTGGCCGACGCCATCGATCAGTTGCATATCGTTGACCACGCCGTTGCGGAATGTCAGGTGCAGGCTATCGAACAACGTATCCTTGGCCTTGGGCTTCAAGGTGAATTCAATTACTTCGCCTGTCTGCTTGTGACTTACGCTGAAATTCTGGCTGATCGTGGATACATCGCCCGAAAGCAACAGGGCAGGCGTATGGGTCTGACGCTGATCCAGCTTGCGGATAGTAACTTGTTCGAGATCGGGATCGAACAACCAGACTTTTTCGCCATTGGAAACCAGCAACTGTTCCATTGGTTTATCGGTATGCCAGCGAAACTGACCAGGACGCTTCAGAACAAGCTCACCGGAAGTTTCCTGCAATCGAGTACCGCTACCGTCGAGCGATAGCTGGGAAAAGCGCCCAGTCATGGTTTCGGCCTGGCTCAACAATTGAGTAAGGCGCTCGACGGATCCTGCCTGCTGGGCATGCCCCAGCGAAGCAATCGACAACAATACTGGCAACAGCAGCAAACGTAGCAGGAACATAGGGTTTTTCACGAATCAGTCTCGCATAGGAGCCGGCGCAATGACTTCACGCGAGCCGTTGGTATTCATCGAGGTCACCACACCAGCCACTTCCATGGCCTCGATCATCCGCGCGGCCCGGTTGTAACCGATCTTGAGTTTGCGTTGCACCGCCGAGATGGAGGCACGGCGACTTTCGGTAACGAAACGTACTGCTTCGTCATACAGAGGATCTTCTTCACTACCCTCTCCACCATCGCTGCCACCACTATCGAAGCCGCCGGAGGATTCATCCGCGCTGGACAGGATATCTTCGATATAGTCCGGTGCGCCGCGGGCTTTCCAGGCCTCGACGACTCGGTGCACTTCATCATCCGAAACGAAGGCGCCATGAACTCGAATCGGCAGACCGGTTCCTGGCGGTAAATACAACATGTCACCATGCCCAAGCAATTGTTCTGCCCCGCCTTGATCCAGAATCGTCCGCGAGTCGATCTTGCTTGAAACCTGGAAGGCAATCCGAGTAGGAATGTTGGCCTTGATCAGACCAGTAATGACATCCACAGAAGGTCGCTGGGTGGCCAAAATCAGATGGATCCCAGCGGCCCGCGCTTTCTGGGCAATACGTGCGATAAGCTCTTCCACTTTTTTCCCGACAATCATCATCATGTCGGCAAATTCATCGACGATCACCACAATAGTCGGTAATTGCTTCAGCAACGGCGCCTCGTCATCCATACTTTCGCGCCGGTACAGAGGGTCGGTCAAAGGCTGTCCTGCCTCTTCCGCCTCGCTCACTTTGCGGTTGAATCCGGTAAGGTTGCGCACTCCCATTGCCGCCATCAGTTTGTAGCGCCGTTCCATCTCGGCGACGCTCCAACGCAAGGCATTGGCCGCCTCTTTCATATCGGTGACCACCGGACAGAGCAAATGCGGGATACCTTCGTAAATGGATAACTCCAGCATCTTGGGGTCGATCATGATCAGCCTGGCCTCTTCCGGCGTCGACTTGAACAGGATCGAAAGAATCATAGCGTTGACCCCTACCGACTTGCCCGAACCGGTCGTGCCGGCAACAAGCAGATGCGGCATCTTGGCCAGATCGGTGATGATTGGCTGGCCACCAATATCATGGCCCAGAGCTATCGTGATAGAAGACTTTGCTTCGTCATAGGCTTCGGAAGATAGAACCTCCGAGAAATGAACAATCTGCCGATCCTCATTAGGGATTTCGATACCTACAGTGGTTTTACCAGGAATAACTTCCACGACCCGAACACTGATTACTGCAAGAGAACGTGCCAGATCCTTGGCCAGGTTGGAAATACGGCTAACCTTGACGCCTGGTGCCGGCTGGATCTCGAAACGGGTAATAACCGGACCTGGATGAACGCTTTCCACTATAACCTCGACACCAAACTCCTTGAGCTTGATTTCGAGCAGACGGGACATGTTCTCCAATACTTCAGGCGAATACTGCTTCTGCTGTTTTTCAGCGGGATCAAGCAGTGAAAGAGGTGGTAAAGCACCTTCGATATCTATATCGATAGATGGCGCTGATGGCTTTTTATTCCAGAAATTCTTGATAGCCGCGACCGGCCTGGATGTCTCAACCGGCATGGACACTTCGACAGGCTTCGGTACGACAGGAGCAACAACGGTAGCCGCCGGCGGCTGAATGATTGGAGCAGGACGCGGTAGTTCGCGTTCTGGTACAGGTTTGGCCGGTGGCAATGGCAACAGCTCTTCATCTTCGAAGAAAGCGAAATTCTCTTCATCAAAGGTCTCGACCACAGGCTTCCTGGCTCGACCACGTTCTTGTCTGGAAACGACAGGAAGAGGTTCGTCGTCTATCGCCACATCGGCAGCTTTCAATTTTGCAAGCAGTTGCCTGCGTTCGCTCCTGGCCAAACGCCAGCGGCTGAAAAACCCAAAAACCAGCTCGCAAAGATCAAGCGTAAATTTCCCGGTCATATCCATCACTTTGAACCAGGAAATATCGGAAAAGACTGTCAACCCGAACAGAAACAACGTGATGAACAGCAAAGTGCTGCCTTGAATATTGAAAGCATTTTCCGCTAATCGACCGAGGCTCTCTCCCAGAGCCCCACCTGCCGACGCAGACATATGCGGACTAGTGGAGCCAAAATGAATGGTGGCCAACGCAGTTCCGGAAAGAATCAGAAATATCAGTCCGACCAGCCGCCAGGAATACAGCCAGCCATTCCACTGCCATGACTGATGGCGAATACGAAACATCTGCCAAGCTTTGAACATCAGCAATATAGGGAAGAGATAAGCGAAATATCCCAGAGCCATGAAAAGAATATCCGCGAACCATGCCCCTGTCCGCCCAGCAGCATTGTGAACCTGATCGGCCTTGCCAGTATGAGTCCAGCCAGGATCAGCCGGGTCGTAGGATAGCAAAGCCATCCAGAGGTAAGCGCACAAAGCGCTCAGAATGATCAGCGCTCCTTCTTTCAGGCGATACTGCAATTGCTGCTGCCAGTCGAGTGCCGACACGGATGTACTGGGAGAGGACTTCTTCAAAACACGTGCTTCCTGCGTCTTCGACGCTTCAGATCTACTGTCCGGGACTAGGTATTGTACGAGGTTGTCGATTTTACGTCAGGTCGGTTCCCTGCAATTAGGGGTTTACCAGGCTTCGGTGTAGCATACCCGGCAAGTTTGACGAATGCTCGATCAGGGCAAGTTCCATCAGTTTGCGACAAATGGTTATGAGGCTTTTTCAATGAATGAAGTCAAGCATTCTCGACTGATCATCCTCGGTTCGGGCCCCGCCGGCTATACTGCTGCCGTCTACGCAGCTCGCGCCAATCTCAAACCGGTAGTCATTACCGGCATCCAGCCCGGCGGCCAACTGACAACTACAACGGAAGTGGATAATTGGCCTGGCGACACCGAGGGGCTGACTGGACCGGGCCTAATGGAGCGCATGCAGGCGCACGCCGAGCGCTTCGCTACAGAAATCGTTCACGATCACATCCATACAGCCAAGCTGCAGCAACGCCCTTTCGTCCTCGAAGGCGATAGCGCTACCTATACTTGTGACGCACTGATCATTGCCACCGGCGCATCCGCACAATATTTGGGCCTGCCATCGGAAGAGGTTTTCGCAGGACGAGGTGTTTCAGCCTGCGCTACTTGCGACGGATTCTTTTATCGCAATCAGATCGTCGCTGTCATTGGTGGCGGCAATACAGCTGTCGAAGAAGCTTTGTATCTGGCGAACATAGCCAAGGAAGTCCACCTGGTACATCGCCGTGACAAACTGCGCGCCGAAAAAATTCTGCAGGACAAGCTTCGCGAGAAAGTTGCTAGTGGCAATATACGCGTGCACTGGAACCATACGCTCGAAGAAGTACTTGGCGACGCCAGCGGCGTCACTGGAATTCGTCTGAAAAGCACTGGGCATGGACAGGAACAGAAACTCGAGCTGACCGGTGTATTCATTGCCATTGGGCACAAACCGAATAGCGAATTGTTCCACAATCAGCTTGAAATGAAGGATGGCTACCTCAAGATAAAAGGGGGCAGCGAAGGCAACGCCACCGGTACCAGCATAGAAGGCGTGTTTGCCGCAGGTGATATAGCCGATCATGTCTACCGCCAGGCTATTACCTCTGCGGGTGCTGGATGCATGGCGGCATTGGATGCAGAGCGCTACTTGGATGGCATTCTTCCGCACTCCTTATCCTGAAAATCCTATGCTAACTTGGTTAAAATGCAACGACCTACATTTTCCACCGCTGGAAGCAGCCTTGGCCGAACCCAATGGCCTGCTTGCAGCCGGCGGTGATCTGTCTCCAGAGCGACTCATTGCTGCTTACCGGCACGGCTGCTTTCCTTGGTATCAGGAAGGACAGCCGTTGATGTGGTGGTCTCCAGACCCTCGAACTGTCTTGGGCCTTGACGAATTGCATATCTCTCGCAGCCTGAGCAAGCGTATTCGCAGCGGAAGCTACCAAGTCAGTTTTGATCAGTCATTCAGCGAAGTCATTTGCGAATGCGCGGGACCACGTAACTATACCAATGGAACCTGGATAACCGACGCAATGCAAGTCGCCTATCAGCAACTACACGAAATGGGGATAGCGCATTCCGTCGAAGTTTGGCAAGAAGATCGCCTTGTCGGAGGCTTGTATGGTTTGGCGATGGGGCAGCTTTTTTTTGGCGAATCGATGTTCAGCCGAGCTAACGATGCGTCAAAAGTTGGATTCGTAGCCCTGATTGAATACCTAAAGGCGAGAGGTTTTATGCTGGTCGATTGTCAGATGCATACGCAGCATCTGACTAGCTTCGGAGCTCGCTCGATTTCGCGCGGTCAATTCAAGTGTGTACTGAATGAATATCTGGGAAAACCCGGAGAAAGCAACTGGAAGCTTCGTTGAATGAAATGCTTATTACGATCGAATCCGACTTATCATGTCGACGCCAATACGGGCATGGCAGGCTTTCTCTAGTCGTCATCTGCCAGCTGGCTTAAACTGCTTTGGAAAAGGTTCGAGGGTTGACCATGACTTCACTGGCTCGCCTCAAATTTTATGCGACACAGCCGCATGTCTGCAGCTACTTGCCGGACGAGCAAGCTACGACCCTATTTCTGGATCCTAGCCAACCCATGGATACAAATGTCTATGCAAATCTTTCCGAAATAGGTTTTCGGCGAAGTGGCGATCACCTTTATCGGCCTCATTGCCAAAGCTGCACTGCTTGTATTCCAGCCAGGATCCCCTCGGCCAGCCTTGTTCTCAATCGTCAGCAAAAACGCATTCTCAAGCGAAACACCGATCTTCAGGTGAAAGCTGTACGCCCAGTATTCACTGAAGAATATTATTCGCTCTATGCCTACTATATCGAGAAGCGGCATGCTGATGGCGATATGTACCCCCCCAGCAAGGATCAATTCAATACCTTTTTGGTCAGAGAACTGCCATTTTCCTTCTTTTATGAGTTTCGCCATGAAGGAAAACTGCTTGCTGTTTCGGTAACCGATGTTCTGCCGAATGGGCTCTCAGCAGTTTATACCTTTTACGATCCTGACGAGGAGCGTCGCAGCCTTGGTCGCTACGCTATTCTCTGGCAAGTCCGCGAAGCCGCACGCCTCCGCTTGAAAGCTGTATACCTAGGATACTGGATCAAAAATTGCCGCAAGATGAACTACAAGACCGAATATCGCCCTATTGAACTTTTGATCAATCAGCGCTGGATCAAGCTGACCTGAAAAATTGGCCTTGGCTTTTATAATCAGGCAAAATACTGCGCGTTTTTCAAGCCCTGAAAGTAAGCTTGGATAATCATTCGATACCGAGGACCCTACTGCATGTCGAAAGAAGACAGCTTCGAAATGGAAGGTACTGTCGTCGACACCCTACCCAACACCATGTTTCGTGTGGAGTTGGAAAATGGGCACGTCGTTACTGCACATATTTCTGGAAAGATGCGCAAGAACTATATTCGAATTCTTACTGGTGATAAGGTTCGGGTGGAGTTGACCCCCTACGATTTGAGCAAGGGGCGCATAACCTATCGTGCACGCTGATTTGCAGATAATAAAAAGCCCAGCATATGCTGGGCTTTTTATTGGGCTTGTCATATCAGGCCATTTCAGTAGCTGTTTCAAAATCGAAAACCAGATCATCGTCCTTAATATCGATGTGTACCACTCCACCATGCTCTGAAAGATCGCCAAACAGTATTTCTTCAGCCAAAGGCCGCTTGATCTTTTCCTGAATCAATCGAGCCATTGGACGAGCTCCCATCTGGGCATCATAACCTCGCTCGGCCAGCCATCCTCGCGCCACGTTGGTCACCTCCAGCATTACATGCTTGTCTTCAAGCTGAGCCTGCAGCTCAACAAGAAACTTGTCGACAATGCTCTTGATCACCTCATGACTCAAACGACCAAACTGGATGACAGCATCCAACCGATTGCGGAACTCTGGCGTAAAGCTCTTCTTGATTACCTCCATCGCATCCGTGCTGTGATCCTGCTTAGTAAAACCTATTGAAGCACGTGATGCGATTTCAGCGCCCGCATTGGTGGTCATGATCAGGATGATGTTACGAAAATCAGCCTTACGTCCGTTGTTATCGGTCAAAGTGCCGTGATCCATGACCTGTAAAAGCAAATTGAAGACTTCCGGGTGTGCCTTTTCGATTTCATCGAGCAGAAGAACACAATGGGGTGTCTTGGTAACAGCTTCGGTCAGCAATCCCCCTTGGTCGAAACCAACGTATCCAGGAGGAGCACCAATCAGGCGCGACACTGTATGACGCTCCATATACTCGGACATATCGAAGCGAATCAGCTCCACCCCAAGGGCCTTGGAAAGCTGGCGTGCAGCCTCGGTCTTGCCAACGCCGGTAGGACCGGCAAACAAAAAGGACCCAACTGGCTTATCCGGAGCCTTGAGCCCTGCTCTCGACAATTTAATTGCAGTTGCAAGAGAGTCGATTGCTTCGTCCTGGCCAAAGACTGTGAGTTTGAGATCACGCTCCAGATTACGCAGCAGTTCCTTATCTGAACTATTGACGTGTTTTGGTGGGATACGCGCAATTTTCGCTACGATATCCTCGACTTGGGATACATCGATACACTTGGCCCGATCCGCCGCTGGCAACAGACGCTGGAAAGCACCAGCTTCGTCGATTACATCAATGGCCTTGTCTGGCATGTGTCGGTCATTGATATACCGAGAAGCCAGTTCTGCTGCAGCCTGCAAGGATTCATCACTATATTCGATACCATGATGCTGCTCGAAACGAGACTTCAACCCTCTCAAAATACCAATAGTATCTTCTACCGAAGGTTCGACTACGTCGATTTTCTGGAAGCGACGAGCCAAGGCACGATCTTTTTCGAAAATGCCTCTGTATTCTTGAAAGGTAGTGGAACCTATGCAGCGGATTTCACCAGAAGAGAGTAGCGGCTTGAGCAAGTTGGATGCATCCATAACTCCACCTGAAGCAGCTCCAGCACCAATGATCGTGTGTATTTCATCGATGAAAAGAATTGCGTGTGGACGCTTGCGCAGCTCATTCAAGAGAGCTTTAAAACGTTTTTCGAAGTCGCCACGATATTTGGTGCCTGCTAGCAAGGCCCCCATATCCAGAGAATAGACTACGCTTTCCGCAAGCAACTCCGGGACCTGCTTATCGACTATTCGCTTGGCCAACCCTTCGGCAATAGCTGTTTTCCCTACCCCAGCCTCGCCAACCAACAGCGGGTTATTCTTGCGACGACGGGCAAGTACCTGGGTAACGCGTTCGACTTCACGCTCGCGACCAACCAACGGGTCGATACGCCCCTGGCGGGCCTGCTCGTTCAGATTACTGGCATAGGTATCGAGCGGTTGATTTGCGGAAGCGGCTTCATTGTTTTCCTCTTCCTGCACATCAGGCTCGTTGTCAGAGTTGCTGGATTGTCCAGGAACCTTGGAAATTCCATGGGCGATATAGTTGACGACATCAATCCGGGCAACATTCTGCTGTTTCAACAGAAAGACAGCCTGGCTTTCCTGTTCACTGAAGATCGCGACCAGCACATTGGCTCCGGTAACTTCCCGCTTGCCGGAACTCTGAACATGAAATACCGCACGCTGTAGAACGCGCTGGAACCCAAGAGTCGGCTGGGTTTCCCGCTCCTCATCATGTTGAGGAATCAATGGAGTTGTAGATTCAATAAATTCCTGCAGGTCATGGCGTAGCTTATCCAAGCTCGCACCACAGGCACGCAAGACTGTTGCAGCTGCTTCATTGTCGAGTAGAGCCAACAAGAGGTGTTCAACCGTCATGAATTCATGGCGCTTGGTACGTGCCTCTTTGAAAGCCAAATTCAGAGTGACTTCGAGCTCACGGTTCAACATAACCTTCACCTCTTACCCAAGCAGTCGGGTCAACCATCCTTCTCAATTTCGCATAACAACGGATGCTGGCACTCCCTCGCATACTGATTCGCTTGCATTGCCTTGGTTTCAGCAACATCGCGGGTGAACAGGCCACAGACCGCCTTACCTTGAGTGTGAACAGTCAACATGATCTTTGTAGCCACTTCTTTGTCGTGGTTGAAGATACCTTCCAGTACTTCGATCACGAAGTCCATAGGCGTGTAATCATCATTAAACATGACAACACGATACAGAGGAGGTGCCTGAAGGTCTGGCTTGGCCTCTTGCAAAGCCACTCCAGAACCGTCGCTATCCTCGTCTGCATCGGGGCGATCTTGGTTGCATATTAGTCGAATCGGCAAAATCGCACGCATCGCTACAGTATTTTCCATCACAGGAATTATGGGGTCGAATATGAAATATTCAATGTAATGTAAGGTGGGCTAGATAAACCCGACAAGAAGCCTTGACTGAAAGTAACATGATGATACAAACATAGTAACCATCCAGGGCACCTCAATCTGGAGGTCATGTCCAACAGGCGGACATGCTTCATAACTTGATAATTCAGTGGATACCACCCCAGCAATGGGGTCTTTTGCAGAGGGATAACAGCATGCTTAGCGGTAAGGTCAAGTGGTTCAACAACGCCAAGGGCTATGGGTTCATAGTAGCAGATGGCGGGGATGAAGACCTGTTCGCCCATTATTCAGCTATTCAGATGGACGGCTACCGGACTCTGAAAGCTGGGCAGGCGGTCATGTTCGATATTCTGCAGGGACCCAAGGGTCTGCATGCGACGAATATATGTTCGGCAGAGAGTACTAGAGAAACTCCCGCCGTTTCGCAAAGAAGCATGGTGGATGTCTAGAGACAACATACGGTATTCACTTTGGCAATGGCAGCCGATCTTGGCCGGCTGCCATTGTTCAAGTGATCAGGATGGCACCAGGCTCATATCGTCCTATTCGCCTGCAGGCAGAAACTCTTCCTTGAGGATGGCAACCCAACGCTCAAGGCGTTCCTTGGTTTTGCCCGCTTCATTTATTTTGTCGAAAGGCAACCCGACGAATTTCTCATCACGTACAGCAAAAGAGTATTCGTAAGTATAACCATCGGTCGGAAAAGCTCCGACCAGAGTTGCTCCGCGAGCTTTAAACTTGTCGTACAGCACGCCAAGTGCACTGACAAACTGCTCACCATGCGCCTTGTAGTCGCCTGCGCCAAACAAAGCGATAGTCTTGCCTGAAAAATCCGGTTTTTCGTTATCCAGATCCAGTAACGGATCGCGCCAATCGTTCTGCACTTCGCCCGATCCCCAAGTGGAACAACCGAACAACAGGTGGTCGTATTTCAGCATGTCGTCGAAATCGACAAAATCTTCTTCCATATTGTAAAGATCGCAACGATCTTCACCCAACAACTCAGCGAGCTTCTCGGCCACTTTTCCTGTTACGCCAGAACTACTGCCGTAGAAGATACCAATATTTGACATACCTAGTTTCCTTGTGAGGGGGTAACGAAACGCATTGCCTCGGAAGACGAACAAGCGTGGCCAGAAATAATACTGCAACCGATATGAATATTGGACTCGGCCAATACGTCGCGTTAGCTCATCTCATTTTAGTGCCGCCACATAGCGCCACGCCCGCTTCGCCAGCAAGGATCAATCGCTTCGTCTCGGCAACAATACCGAAACCACTGGCGGAAGCGGTAATAGTCGCGCACAGAAAACCGCTTCATACACTCTCAATGGTATCCGTCAGTGCGGATACTCACTGGCCTGGACATCGATGTATTCCGTCGGCTGTGCGACTTCCGCCGGAACACCTGTTTCGGCATTCACCGCTTCGCGAACCTTCTCCAGATTCACATATAGGTTGTGGTCAGCCTCGCTGCGTTTGAGCAAGGCATTGACCGCCTGATTCTGCAGATCCGTCTGAGAGGGATCGTTGGCACGGTTCAGTGGTGCATGTGCTTCCAGATAAAGCAGATTTTGACTACGTCCATACTTGTAAGGCTCGTTGACGATGCGCACCGGCGTACCAACGGGAATCAGGCCGAACAATTCTTCGATATCAAAGTTATACAAACGAAAGCAACCATGACTGGTTTGCGTACCGATACCAAAGCGTTTATTGGAACCATGGATCAGATAACCAGCCAACCCCAGCTGCAACTTGAATGGCCCCAACGGATTATCCGGCCCTGGCGGGACGATCTTTGGTAAAGGATCGCCATCGGCGGCATGCTCTGCACGGATCGATTCTGGTGGATACCAAGCCGGATTGGCGACCTTACCGGCAATCCTAGTAGTCGAAACCGGTGATTCCCAACCTTCGCGACCTATACCGATCGGATAGGTGTAAACCACCGGTTTGTCCTTGGGAAAATAATAGAGGCGATACTCGGCCAGATTGATTACCACGCCTTCACGAGGCCCGGAAGGCAGAATGAAGCGCGTCGGTATCAGGATCTTGGTGCCGACGCCCGGCAGCCAGGGATCGACCTTGGGGTTGGCCGCCAGCATCTCCGTATAGCCCAGATCGTAGACTTCGCCGAGCGAAGCGAACGTATCCTCATACTTGGCATCGATGACCTGGGCTGTGCCGACTAAATCCTCGCCCGGCGGCGGCAGCGGCAGTTCCAGCGCAGCGACCTGACCGGCCAGACATGTTCCGACTAGTAGCAGGATGGAAGAAAGTGCAGCGATACGAGGCGATATCACTTGAACTCCTGCTGAAAGGCTACTCATCAAGCAAACTCCACGATGGATCACGGATAATTTCTACAAACGGTTTTCGATGATCCATTTTACTGCGCTAGAGCTGTTGGGTTGAGGTATTCGCCTGCATTAAGCCAACTGCGTCTAAATTTTACCCATTGAGACGCTTTACTTCCGACGAGACGTTTGTCCGAACAAGATCGATCTGGACTCTGGTGATACCGTAGAATTCTGGTTGACTCGGTTAGCCAGGTCATAAGCTCGGACAGTTGCTGGCCGCACCTTGATGGTTTCAAACCAACGCTTCAGGTGAGGAAAATCGTTGAGATCCTGTTGCTGACTTTGATAAGGCACAATCCAAGGATAGATCGCCATGTCGGCAATACTGTAGTCACCACCGGCAACGAATTCGCGATCCGCCAGGCGCCGATCCAGCACGCCATAGAGCCGATTGGTTTCATCTACGTAGCGCTTGATCGCGTAAGGAATCTTCTCCGGCGCATATTGCACAAAGTGATGATTCTGTCCCGCCATCGGTCCGAGGCCACCCATTTGCCAAAAGAGCCATTGCAGCACTTCGGCACGCTGGTAAATATTGCCGGAAATGAACTGTCCGGTCTTTTCGGCCAAATACAATAGAATTGCGCCAGATTCGAACAAAGATAGCGGCTCTTTGCCTCCAATCGGCTCAAGATCGACTAATGCGGGAATTCGATTATTGGGCGCTATCTTCAGAAAATCAGGATTGAACTGTTCTCCTTTGGAAATATTGACTGGAACCACTTCATAAGGAAGTCCGGTTTCTTCGAGAAAGAGGACCGGCTTGTGGCCATTGGGTGTCGTCCAGTAGAAAAGCTTGAGCATGGCATTCACCTGTTCGATCAGTCGGTGGGTAATACGCAGATTCGATCCTGAAAAGCGTAGAACATCCCTTCTTCGAATAGTCACACTATCGAGCACAACCGACCATTTATCGCCCTATCAATATGAGCATTTCCTATTGCCCACAGCATCGCCAATAGGCTCATCGGTAATGAAGCTTTCAGTCCAAACAAATAACAAAAACTTGATGAAACGTTTCATCAATGTTTTATTAGGCAGCAGTTCTCTCGTTAACAATAATCAGGCAGCTTCCACTGCAAGAGGCTTCGGCATGACGATTTCCGATCTCGATCTGCCCAAAGAAATATGCACCCACGAATTGACCGACGCCACTCGGCTAGCGACGCAGCTGGCCGATGACGTAGCCGGCACCCTGAGCGCTGCTATCGAAGCAAGTGGTGTTGCCAGTCTGCTGGTTTCCGGTGGACGCAGTCCTATCGCCTTCTTCGAAGCTCTATCCAGTCGCCCTCTGGATTGGAGCCACGTCCAGATCGGTCTGGTCGACGAGCGCCGGGTGCCAGTCGACCAAGCAGACAGCAACGAAGCATTGGTGCGTCAATACCTGCTGCGCAACCAAGCAGCAGCGGCAACCTTCGTCGGCCTCTATCGTGAAGCGCCCACTCATGAAGAAGCTGCCCGACTGTCCGGACAGTCGATAAACGAGCTACGCCGTCCTATCGACGTGGTAGTGCTAGGCATGGGTGAAGATGGACATACCGCATCTCTGTTTCCCGGCAATCCCGGCTTGGCCGCTGCACTCGACAGCCAATGCCTGGATTCCTGCGTACCGATGCGAGCACCAGTTGCACCCTATGAGCGCATTAGCCTGAGCTATCCTGTTCTGGCTTCGGCACGTCGCCGCTATCTGGCCATCCAGGGCAGCGCCAAGCTGGAAACCTTGCGTCAGGCCCTGCGTAGCGATCCCCTGCAAATGCCCATTCGTGCGTTTCTGGATCAGCCTCTGGAAATCTACTGGTGCCCTTGACGTAGCCACCCTTGCCAAGCGTTAGTCGTGCAACACCGATAACAAGACGAACAAAGGAAGCCCTTCTCCATGAGTTACTACCAGAATCCGCTCGACGTCACCGGCCTGCCCTCCTGGAAAGCCCTGCACGATCACCGCCAAAGCCTGCACCACTTCAGCATGCGCGAAGCCTT
>NZ_JACHXI010000010.1 GCF_014191985.1 Azomonas macrocytogenes | reverse complement strand
TGCAAACTCGCGGGGTTATCTGGCTGGGCCCTGAATTCTGCGGGTTTGCTCTTCTTCATCAACGCCTCTGGCTCGAAACGTCAACAGCCCCTAGCCGAACGACAGTTGTTGATACTCACTTCATAATCCTGAAAAACCACACGAAAAGCGCCTTGCCAGGCGCTTTTTTGATGCTAGATTCCCGCCTGGCCATCCCACAATCAATCCAACGGACTCGACCCGGTACAGGGATGGCCGTACAACCGGATCATGGAATAGGCCCTATCTCCAATGCGTATTACTCGTTTCATCGCCAGCACTCTTCTGACTTGCGCTACCCTTTCCGCGTACGCCGCCGACAGTGGCAGCCTGCAGAGCAAGTGCCAGGAACAAAAGGCAAGCCAGCAGCAAAACATCGACAAGGTCGGGCTGCTCGGCCAGTTACTGGAAAACAAGAACATCCAGAACGGTGCCGCTCAGGCCAATGACACCTGCAATCGTGTAGCCAGCCAGCAGGCCACCAGTACGGCAGATGCCAACCAGCAGGCAACCAAAGTAACCAACGCAGTAGACAGCGTCCAAGCCGCCTCGAATGCCTTGGGTAGCCTGTTCGGCAAGTAAGATAAGCATGCCCGGAGCAGCCTCAGGCTGCTCACCCTGTTCCCGGAGCAAGCCACTCAACTCTTCAAGCGGTAGCCGGTTTTGAAGATCCAGCCTACCAGCGCCAGACAAATCGCCAGAAACCCACAGGTCATGCCCAGGCTGACTGCCGGATTGACGTCGGCGACGCCGTAGAAGCTCCAGCGAAAGCCGCTGATCAGGTACACCACCGGGTTGAGCAAAGCCACCTTTTGCCAGAAAGACGGCAGCATTTCGATTGAGTAGAAACTGCCGCCAAGAAACGCCAGTGGCGTAACGATCAGGGAAGGAACGATCTGTAGCTTTTCCCAGCCATCCGCCCAGATGCCGATGATGAAGCCGAAGAGACAAAACGTAACAGCGGTCAATATCAGAAACAGCGCCATCCATACCGGATGCTCGATCCGGTAATCCACGAATATTCGCGCAGTCACCAGGATCAGCAGGCCGAGAATGATCGACTTGGTAGCGGCAGCGCCGACATAGCCCACCAGAATCTCGACATGGGACACCGGTGCCGACAGCACCTCGTAGATGGTCCCCGAATAACGTGGCATATAGATGCCAAAGGACGCATTGGTAATGCTCTCGGTCAGCAGCATCATCATGATCAGCCCAGGCACGATGAAGGCCGCGTAGCCGATACCATGGATCTGGCTCATGCTGGAGCCAATGGCTGAGCCGAACACCACGAAGTACAGCGAGGTGGAGATCACCGGGGTGGCGATGCTCTGCAACAGCGTGCGCCAGGCGCGCGACAGTTCGAACAGATAGATTGCGCGGATCGCGTAACGATTCATCAGCGGGCTCTCAACAGATTGACGACGATTTCCTCCAGCGAACTCTGGCTGGTCTGCAAATCCTTGAAGTCGATGCCCTGCTCGCCGAGCCGGCGCAGCAGCTCGGCGATGCCGGTACGCTCGTGATGGGCATCGAAGGTATACGCCAATTGCTGGCCGTCGGCGGACAATAGCAGTGGATACTCGGCCAACCCTGCCGGAATCTGCGCCAGCGGCTGTTGCAATTGCAGAGTCAGCCGTTTGCTGCCCAACTGCACCATCAGCCGCTCCTTGTCTTCCACCAGGATGATCTCGCCCTGGCGAATCACCCCGATGCGATCGGCCATCTCTTCGGCCTCTTCGATGTAATGCGTGGTGAGGATGATGGTCACTCCGCGCTCGCGCAGCCTATGCACCATTGCCCACATGTCGCGACGCAGCTCGACATCGACCCCGGCGGTGGGTTCGTCGAGAAAGAGAATGCTCGGCTCGTGCGACAGTGCCTTGGCGATCATCACCCGGCGTTTCATACCACCGGAAAGATCAAGGATGCGCGCATCCTTCTTGTCCCATAGCGACAGGTCGCGCAGCAGCTTTTCGATATAGGCATCGTCCGGTGCCTTGCCAAACAGGCCGCGACTGAAGCGCACGGTCGTCCAGACACTTTCAAAACCTTCGTTATACAACTCCTGCGGTACCAGGCCGATCTTCGAACGGGCCTGGCGATAGTCGGCGACGATATCGTGGCCATCGACCAGCACGCGGCCGGTTCCAGGATTGACGATCCCGCAGACGATGCCGATCAATGTGGTCTTGCCTGCCCCGTTCGGCCCGAGCAGGGCAAAGATTTCGCCACGGCGAATGTCCAGATCGATGCTTTTCAGCGCCTGATGGCCAGAAGCATAGGTCTTGGTGAGCTGTTCGATGGAGATCACAGGCTGCACTAACTCATCTCCAGAGATGAAAGAAGGGAGCCGATTGTAGAGAAAAGCCAGACGGTGAGCAGAACGAAATTCCGTGCCACAAAGCGGCACTGGCACACGGACCACAGGGTACGTACAGGCGCAACATAGCGGCATACCTTTACCAATAGAGCAAGGATGCTCACCATGTTACGCACGTTGGTTTTGCTGTCACTCTGCCTGCTCCCCACCATCGGCCTTGCGGCTCACTGTCCTGACTGGCCTACCGAGCGAGCCAGGCAAGAAATCGCCAGCTTGTCCCGACAAATTGCCGAGTGGAACACGGCCTATCATCGGGACGGACGCTCGCCAGTCGATGATGAGCTGTACGATCAGGCCAGCACCAGGCTTACCCTTTGGCAGCAGTGTTTTCCCGGTACGCCCAGCTCCCTACCTGACCCGCTGGCTACGACTCGGGGCGAGGTCGTCCATCCCGTAGCGCAGACTGGCCTGGCCAAACTGACCGACGAAAATGAAATACGTCATTGGATCGCCAGCCGACAGGCATTATGGATTCAACCAAAAGTAGATGGCGTAGCGGTCACGCTCGTCTACGAACAAGGTCGGCTGTTACAAGCCATCAGCCGCGGCAATGGCCAGCGCGGCCAGGACTGGACACCCAATGCCAGTCGCATCCAGGCAATTGCGCAACGATTACCAAGTGAGAAACGGATCATCCTGCAAGGTGAACTCTACTGGCGACAGGACGGACATGTGCAATCCAGAGATGGCAGTGCCAGTGCCCGCAGCCAGATAGCCGGAGCAATGGCCCGGCAGGATCTCGATAACGCCACCGCTGCACGGATCGGCCTGTTCGTCTGGGACTGGCCAAACGGTCCGGATGAAATGGAGCAACGCCTCGCTGGACTGGCCGCCCTCGGCTTGGGCGACTCACAGCGCTTCAGCCAGCCGCTGAACGGTTTCGATGAAGCCCGGCAGTGGCGTGAAACCTGGTATCGCACTCCACTGCCCTTCGCCAGCGATGGCGTGGTGCTACGCCAGAGCCAACGCCCGGACGGCAGCCACTGGCAGGCTGCGCCACCCTCCTGGGCCGTAGCCTGGAAGTACCCTGTTCGCTCGGCTTTGACACAGGTGCAGGCGGTGGAATTTCGCATCGGCCGCACCGGGCGCATTACACCGCTGCTGAAGCTGGAACCGGTCGTACTGGACGATCGTACCGTTCGTCAAGTCAGCGTCGGCTCATTGCAACGCTGGCAGGCACTGGATATCCGTCCTGGCGATCAGGTTGCCGTCGCACTCGCCGGCTTGACCATTCCGCGCCTGGAACAAGTAGTCTGGCGTACCCAGGAACGCCAAGCAGTCATGGCACCACAGGCTGCCGACTACCATGCCTTGAGCTGCTGGAAACCCACCCCCGGTTGCAGACAGCAATTTCTCGCCCGCCTCGCCTGGCTGAGCGGCAAAAGCGGACTGAACCTGCCCGGCATCGGCTCCGGTATCTGGCAATCACTACTGGATGCAGGATTGCTTGATGATCTGCTTACCTGGCTCGATCTGGGCATCGAGGAGTTATCGCGAGCACCTGGCATCGGCGAGACACGGGCCAGAATGCTAGCGGAGGCAATGAGTCAGGCACGGCAGCGGCCGTTCCCAGTCTGGCTGCGGGCGCTTGGGGCACCAGCCGGCCTGAAAGCAGGGTCGCAAGAAGACTGGAACAGCCTGGCCACACGCAGCGAAGAACAGTGGCGACACGCAGCAGCTGTCGGAGCGACACGTGCGCGCCGGCTACAGGTATTTTTCGCTCATCCAGACGTAGAAGAGTTGCGCGCTCATCTACAGCGAATCGGCATAATGGGGTTCACCGTCACCAATACCACACCACGATAGATTGGCTGCATAAGCCCGGTCATACTTGGGTCCATCGAGTAGCACGGCTATAATCCCCGAACTTTTCACATGATCGGCCATAGCATGCCGATCATGCCCGCCACCCATCCGAGGGGCGCTGCAGCAGTCGGAACCACCGAGGTCCGGTCTGTCAGGCTCGGATGGGGCGTTCCTTCGCAACGCATCAACGGCGCCCATTCGCACATACGAATGGAGACTCATCGCATGAGTGCTGTCATGACGCCTGCCGGTTTTACCGATTATAAGGTTGCCGATATTTCCCTGGCCGAATGGGGCCGCCGCGAGATCATCATCGCCGAATCGGAAATGCCGGCATTGATGGGCCTACGCTACAAATACGCGTCGGAGCAACCCCTGAAAGGCGCGAAAATCCTGGGCTGCATCCACATGACCATCCAGACAGCGGTCCTGATCGAGACGCTGATAGCGCTGGGCGCCGAAGTGCGCTGGTCATCCTGCAACATCTTCTCGACCCAAGACCAGGCCGCTGCCGCAGTGGCCGCTGCCGGCGTTCCAGTCTTCGCCTGGAAAGGAGAAACTGAAGAACAGTACCAATGGTGTCTGGAACAAACCATCCTCAAAGATGGCAAGCCGTGGGATGCCAACATGGTGCTGGACGATGGCGGCGACCTGACCGCTATGCTGCACGACAAGTATACTCAGGTAATGGAGCAGGTCCACGGCATCACCGAAGAGACCACCACTGGTGTACATCGCCTGCTGGACATGCTCAAGAAAGGCACCTTGAAAGTCCCGGCCATCAACGTCAACGACTCGGTGACCAAAAGCAAGAACGACAACAAATACGGCTGCCGCCACAGCCTCAGCGACGCCATCAAACGTGGCACCGATCATTTGTTATCAGGCAAGCAAGCGCTGGTCATCGGCTACGGCGACGTGGGCAAGGGTTCGGCTGCCTCGCTGCGCCAGGAAGGCATGATCGTCAAGATCAGCGAAATCGACCCGATCTGCGCCATGCAGGCTTGCATGGACGGCTACGAGTTGGTCTCGCCCTACAAGGATGGCCTCAACAATGGCACCGAAGCCAGTATCGACACAGCCTTGCTGGGCAAGATCGACCTGATCGTCACCACCACTGGCAACGCCGATGTCTGCGATGCCCATATGCTCAACGCGCTGAAAAAACGCGCAGTAGTCTGCAATATCGGGCATTTCGATAATGAAATCGATACCGCTTTCATGCGCAAGAACTGGGTCTGGGAAGAGGTCAAGCCCCAGGTACACAAGATCCATCGCACCGGCAAGGGTAGTTTCGATCCGCAAAACGACGATTACCTGATTCTGCTGGCCGAAGGCCGCTTGGTGAACCTGGGTAATGCCACTGGTCACCCGAGTCGAATCATGGATGGTTCGTTCGCCAACCAGGTACTGGCGCAAATACACCTATTCAATAAAAAGTTCGCCGATCTGCCCGCTGCCGAAAAAAGCCAGAACATAACCGTCATGGTCCTGCCGAAGAAACTCGACGAAGAAGTCGCTGCCGAGATGGTGAAAGGCTTCGGTGGGGTCATCACCCGACTGACCTCACAACAGGCCGAATACATCGGCGTCAATACTGATGGCCCGTTCAAACCAGACAGTTATCGTTACTAAAGCCGGAAGTCGCAAGCTTGAGGCCGCTCAGAGACTGAGTCTGTTCGACTTCAAGCTTCAAGCTTCAAGCTTCAAGCTTGGTAAAAACCAATGACTATTTCGAATCGCCCCAACATCAGCTTCGAATTCTTCCCGACCAAGACCGACGCCGGGCACCAGAAACTACTGGCTAACGCCCGCCAGTTGGCCGGCTACAACCCGGATTTCTTCTCCTGCACCTATGGTGCCGGGGGCTCTACGCGTGATCGCACGCTCACTACCGTCCTGCAGTTGGATAGCGAGATCAAGGTTCCGACCGCCCCGCACATCTCCTGCGTCGGTGACAGCAAGGCGGAGCTGCGTGAGCTGCTCAACCTTTACAAGAATGCCGGAATTCGCCGCATCGTCGCGCTACGTGGGGATTTGCCTTCCGGCATGGGCCAGGCTAGCGGAGAGCTACGCTATGCCAACGAGCTGGTGGAATTCATCCGCAGCGAGACCCAAGACCACTTTCATATCGAAATCGCCGCTTATCCGGAAATGCATCCCCAGGCACGGAACTTCGAAGATGACGTTGCCAATTTCGCACGCAAAGTCCGGGCCGGTGCAAATAGCGCGATAACCCAATATTTTTTCAGTGCCGACTGCTATTTCCACTTCGTGGAACGTGCAACTGGAGCGGGCGTGGAAATCCCGATCGTACCGGGCATCATGCCGATTACCAATTACAGCAAGCTGGCACGCTTTTCTGATGCCTGCGGCGCAGATATTCCACGCTGGATTCGCAAGCAATTGGAAGCCTATGGTGACGACTCCGAAAGTATCCGCAAATTTGGCGAGCAGGTAATCACCGAAATGTGCGAACGCCTGCTGCAAGGCGGAGCACCGGGATTGCATTTCTACACACTGAACCAGGCAGAACCCAGCCTTGCCATCTGGAACAATCTCGGGCTGGGCTCATGAGCCAAAATCGAATCGAATTGGCCCAAGTCCGAATGCAATATCGTTTTAACGAAAAAAATTCTACCTATTCCCCTTAACAAGCTAGCCACTGAACCCAAAAGCTGTGGTAGTGTCATAACCATGCGGGGTTGATCCAAATTGGTAATACTCCGCACTCCCGCCCAGCTTGCGCCCGGATGTCATCCTTCTACAGCTAGAAAGAGATGGCAAGACCGGTCGGGATAGCGCCAGATTCGCGCGATTCCAGCCAGGCATTATCGCCCTCGGGCCTACGGCCCCCTTAAAAGACAGGATAACGCATGTCCTTTGCTTCCCTCGGTCTCTCCGAGGCTTTAGCCGGTGCCGTCGAGGCCGCTGGCTATATCCAGCCTACACCGGTGCAACAGCGGGCCATTCCCGCCGTGTTGCAAAAACGCGATTTAATGGTTGCTGCGCAAACGGGTACAGGGAAAACCGGTGGCTTCGCCCTTCCCGTCCTCGAATTGCTGTTTCCTGGCGGCCAGCCGAGCCGCTCCAGCCAAAGCCCGCGCCAAGCTCGCGTGCTGGTGCTGACCCCCACTCGGGAACTTGCTGCACAGGTTCACGACAGCTTCAAGCTGTACGCCCGAGACCTACCGCTCAAAAGTGCCTGTATCTTCGGCGGAGTCGGTGCGAATCCGCAAGTCAAAGCACTTGCGCAAGGTGTAGACGTACTGGTCGCCTGTCCAGGGCGTCTGCTCGATCTGGTCGGGCAGAACAGTGTGGACCTTTCCACCGTGGAAATCCTGGTTCTTGATGAAGCTGATCGCATGCTCGACATGGGATTTATCCATGACGTGCGCAAGGTATTGGCCAAGCTGCCGGAAAAAAGACAGAACCTGTTGTTCTCGGCGACCTTTTCCAACGATATCGTCACGTTGGCAGGCAAGCTTCTGCAAGACCCTGAACGCATTGAAGTTACGCCACCGAACACCACGGTAGAGCGTATCGAGCAGCGCGCCTACCGGTTGCCCGCATCCCATAAGCGCGCACTGCTCGCCCATCTCATCACCCTAGGCCAATGGGAACAGGTTCTGGTATTTACTCGCACCAAGCATGGTGCCAATCGTCTGGCCGAATACCTGGATAAGCACGGATTAGCTGCTGCTGCCATCCATGGAAACAAAAGCCAGAATGCACGAACTCGAGCCCTTGCCGACTTTAAGGCAGGCAGCATTCGCATATTGGTTGCCACTGATATTGCTGCCAGAGGGTTGGATATCGACCAATTACCGCACGTAGTCAATTTCGAGCTCCCAAACATCGAAGAAGATTATGTCCATCGCATTGGGAGAACTGGGCGCGCCGGCCGGAATGGCGAGGCAATTTCCCTGGTAGCTCCAGATGAAGAAAAACTGCTGCGCAATATCGAACGCCTGACTCGGCAGAAAATACCGGATGGTGACTATATGGGCTTCGATCCAGCCACCGTCGAAATCGAAAAGAAAGAAGTCGGTAGTACTTCAAATACGCAAGAGCAGCGACCCAATCAGGAATCGAAAAGGCACCGACCGGCTCACCATAGCAACGATAATAAACAAGCGATACAGCAAACCTCGGAAAGCGATAGAACTTCCCGCTCCAGAAAAAACAACAATCTCCGAGGCAAGCCCAGAAACAACGCTGCAGATCAGACCAAGTCAAACGATCAACATCCGGCAGCAAGCACGATACCTCGCTTCTCTACCAATAGAGATCCGGAAGAGTTTCTTGATGACGACATCGATAACTTTGGTAATCGTGTCGACTATGTAAGCCCTTACCAGAATAAGGGGCGTGGTCGACGCTCCAATGGGCGAACCGGAGCCACGGCAGCTACACCTGCTCAAGCAACAACTCCTGGCGGCACCGGCCAACATCGCGATACAAGCAAGCGTCAACCGAAAAAACCTAATGGTCAGATTCGTAATGGACGAAACCGGGCCCCGGAACGCGTCCTGACGCCTTTTCAGGCGCAACCCCGTGAAGGCAGCAGCAATGCCCAGCCGCAACGTACACGCCAACCGGTAATAGTGAAGAAAGAATCGAAACTCGAGCGACTGCCCAGCCTAGAACAACTGGAACAGCTTGATGGCACGCCAAACAAAAGCAAGGGAGAAAAGCCTGCCTTGCTAACGCGCAATCACTGATATCGGACAGGATAAAGCGCGTTACTAAAATAAACCGCCCGATTTGATGATCGGGCGGTGTTGTTATATCAGACGTTCAGACCAAACTCAGGAGCAATCTGCTTGAGCCAGGCGCTGACACGTTCATCAGTCAAATTGCTCTGGTTTTCCAAATCCAGTACCAACCCAACAAACTTGCCATCGACTACAGCTTTGGAAGCTTTAAACTCGTAACCATCAGTAGACCAGGAACCAACGACCTTTGCGCCTCGCTCGACAACTAGATCGTAGATCGGCTTCATGCCGCTGACGAAATCGTCAGGATAACCTACTTGGTTGCCTAGACCGTAAAGAGCAACAGTTTTGCCAGAAAAATCCACCCCTTCCAATTGAGGAAGAAATTCCTCCCAGCTTTCATTCTCGCAATCGGAAGAAAGCCCTGGTAGCTCACCATCACCCAAGGTGGAAGTTGCCAAGATGAGGAAATCATATTTGGCAATATCATCGGGCGCAGCCTTGTTCACGTTAACGGGATCAGCCATCGTCTCGTCGTCAAAGCGCTTTTTGATCATTTTGGCAACCTTGCGAGTTCTCCCGGTGTTGGTACCGAAGAACACTCCAATCTTGGCCATAACTTACCCCTGGCTAAAGTGCATGAAACTTATTGTAAGTCTTCCCAACTTTGGATTCATAATTTACTGAAATATCACCCAGGCAAAGCCTGGCCATTGGCTACCCAGCCACAACCACTTGAAAAATAAAAAATAATTATTCAAAAAAAATAGGCTCAGCCTTACATGGCCAAGCCTATTGCTTTACAACAAATTAAAGATCGACTGAAAAGCGAGCTTTATCTGTAGCCTCGACGCCTTTGGTTGATTGCGTATCGGCAATGGACTCGATCTCCTCTTCAGCCATGACGCTCAATACCTCGAGGGATTTACTACCATCCTCTTTCTCCACCAGATCCAGAGAGCAACGGCGAAGCAAAGGCTGAGAAGGCATGTTGAACATCGTTTTTTGCAGAGCAACCTCTAATACTGCACGCAATCCACGAGCACCCGTTTTACGAATTAAAGCCTGGTCGGCAATATAGCCAAGGGCCTCATCGGTAACCTCGAGAGTAACTCCTTGATAGGCAAATAGTTGCTTATACTGCTTAACCAAAGCATTGCATGGCTCGGTAAGGATACGTAGCAACGTAGTGCGGTCAAGCTCCTGCAGAAAGGTGATAATCGGGAAACGACCGATGAACTCAGGAATCAGACCGAATTCGTGCAGATCATCGGGCAGCAATGAGGCTAACAACTCATTAAGCGACGGCATCTTCTGGCGCGGTGACGCATGGAATCCTATCCCCGAATCCTTTGGTTGGAGACGGCTGGAAACCAGCGCTTCCAGTCCGGGAAAAGCTCCGCCGGCAATGAAGAGAATATTGCGCGTATCCACAACCTGCTCTTCCCCATGATCGCTACGGCGCCCGGATTTGGTAATCCGAACTTCCGTTCCCTCGACCATTTTCAGCAAGGCTTGCTGCACCCCTTCGCCGGAAATATCTCGTACCGCAGTACCACCGCCACTACGTTTTGCCAGTTTATCTACTTCGTCAATGTACACGATCCCCCACTGAGCCTGCTGGACATCACCTCCAGCCGCATCGAGCAGGCGTGCAATGATGCTATCGACATCATCACCAACATAGCCAGCCTGGGTCAGAGTGGTGGCATCCGCAGAAGCGAACGGAACACCGAGGATACGCGCCAACGTACGTACCAGCAGAGTCTTGCCGGTGCCGGAAGGCCCAGCCATGAGAATATTGGATTTTTCCAGTTCCACCTGCTCGCTAAGTTGGCAAACAGGGTCCCGATCGCAATTCAACAGACGCAAATAATGACTGTACACTGCTACAGCCAACGTTTCCTTGGCGAATTCCTGTCCTATAACTGATTCATCCAAATGCTGCTTGTACTCTATCGGAGTACGCAGTTGCGGCGCCATTTCCTGGCTCTTGCGCCGCTGCCCCCAACTGCTTACTACTTGGTGGGCCAGTTTCACACAAGCCTCACAGATACGACCCTCATTGCCTGCAATAAGGGGTACGGTCGGGCTCTTTTCGGCACCACAAAACGAGCAACGCGGAGTCTCTGTATCAGCCATGAGCCACTTTCTCCAAAGATGCAGATGCATGTTGTTGCAGCAGACTTACAAGCCATTCCCGCTGACGCCTCTGTCGCTGGCGAGATTCCAGCCAATCTCGAAGCCGAGGGGCAGCTTCTTCCAGTGAGGCTATTTCTTCTGAAATCTTCGATTCGCAATAGATCAGATGAAAGCCCAGTGGAGATTCCACGATCTGACTCAATTGCCCTTCTTCGAGATCGAAAAGGCAGTTCTCCAGCACAGGATAAAGCTTGCCCTTGGTCACCTCACCGAGCAGACCGCCCTCCATTGAAGTTGGGCATTCGGAATGCTTCATCGCTTGCATGGCAAAACGCTCGATATCGACTGTGGGTTGCTGCTTGTCAGTGAGTCGTTTATGGATAGCCTGCATACGCGACAACGCCGCTTCGCGCTTATTTTCCTGGTAATCAGGGTTAATGGTTATAAGTATGTGGCGAGCTTTGTAAGAAGCTGGCCGTCTAAATTGATCAATATGGCTGAAATAATACTGACTGATTTCTTCATCGGTCACTGAAGACACATCCCGGCAGATCCGATCAAGTACAGCCTCTACTTTCAAATCTCGCAACAGGAATATACGTAATTGAGCACTTTCAAGCCCTTGACTTTCAAGAGCCAACTCCAGAGCCTCTTCATTTTCGTAACGATCACGAATACTTTGCCAAGCATCGTCGACCTGGGATTCAGGGATTACCACGCCGACAGCCTCGGAGCTACGAAGCACTACTTCCTCGATCTGTAACTGACGACCAACGATACGAGCAGCCTCTTGTTGCTGGTCGGGTTT
Source organism: Azomonas macrocytogenes (assembly GCF_014191985.1). Classification (GTDB taxonomy): domain Bacteria; phylum Pseudomonadota; class Gammaproteobacteria; order Pseudomonadales; family Pseudomonadaceae; genus Azomonas; species Azomonas macrocytogenes. The sequence goes on along the minus strand of NZ_JACHXI010000010.1, from coordinate 116,641 downwards.
CAAGGCCGCGGGTTCACAACCAAACCGCTCCAGAGCGACCCGTAACAGACGATAACGACCTTCACTACCGTTAGAAATCAGCTCACTCATCGTTGATGGTCTCCCCTTGACTTCCAGCCATCTCAAGGCTTTGTTCAGGAACTTGCAATACGCGGCCTTCACCAAAATGCACGTGGTACTGCACCCCCTCCGGTAAGTCCCTGATCACTTTCATGATTTCACCCTCTTGGCCACGCTCGACGACAACTTCACCCCGGATGGCCAAGCTATGGGTTGTCACAACCCTGTCGCGAAACTCGAATAGATTGGGTACCCAGGGATCCGATGCCGGGATCAGCTCTTCCTCGCGACAACCAACCGTGCGACCTTCTTCAAGAAAGTGCACCCGATAGATAATCTGATCCTGCAAATAAGTTCCGATGTCACGGACACAGCCTACCGCGCCACGTCGAATCAGTAAGGTTCCAGTATCCATTCCAGGATAAGTTCCATCGTTACGCACGTTGCGAATCAAACGCACCGTATCGCCATAGTCATATTGCGGCAGAGTCATGACATCCTCTCTTCATCAACCCAGTAGCTGCTCAATGGGTACGAAAGTGGTTTGCGGCTCACCACGCTTGAATACCTTGAAGACCTTTTCGGTAAGCGCATCGGATTCGACAAAATCCTGATAGGCACGAGCCAGCAACTGGCGATAGATAGCAGCACGAGCATCGTCGTCATGCTCCTCAAGTTCGCCAGCCTTGATCAGGTAATCGTGATAGCGCTGCATAATATGTAGGCGATTGATGTGTACGACAGTCTGATCGAAAGGCACACCGAAGAACTCCAGAAAATCTTCAGCGGATACCAACTCTTCCATGGCTTCATCCAATGTCAGATCAAAGTCAGAAGAAAAAGGTTGTACGGTCATGGTCGTATCTCCACGGTAGTAGCAGTAGGAAAAGTTAGGATTTCAGCACTGTGACTGGCTAGCACATCCAATAGAAGCCTGGCCCCCAGGCGATTGTCGGAATCAAGCTCGACAACCTTGGTAAGCATGGCCTTCCCTTGCTCAAAACGGTTCAGACGCAGGTTAAGATACCCGGCCCCCTTGAGAGCCAGCAGATAGAAACGCAGCAATCCCATTCCTCGGTCAGCAGCGATATTCAGGTGCGATTGCTTGACTTCGCACCACTGCGCAGGAAGTGAAAGCTGCGGCCCGACGATATCCAGCACTCGATCGGCGACACCCAGCGCGTCTTGATAGCGATGCTGGTAGTAGTAGAACCGGTATAAACCAACCAGAACTGTAAGATTTTCGGGAGCCAGAGTCTGGGCAGCAAGTAAGAATTCTTCGGCAGTTCCTTCACTGTACTGCTCGCCAGCTACAGCTAGCAGAGCTTCAACCTCAGGCGCCATAGGGTTATCAAAGTAAAGTCCCTCGCCATCGAAATCCTGAAGATCCATGCTTGTATACTCCGTTTTTCGGCCTGCCGAAGTACCACACATAGCAGCAAGCAAAATATTACTGGACGATAGCATGCTCTTTGGAAAGCAGGTTCATGCCACATCCCCAGGAATCGCTCCAGAGGTTTTATCGCCGCAAAGCTGACGATAGAAAACCTGTAACTCATCAGAATTAGGGCTACGCTTGGCATTGGTCGAAAAAACTCGGATGCGGCTCAACAAAATCTGGCTTTGCCGATCATCAAGCTCGATACCCAATTCCTGATAAGTGATTTTTACCATATGTGCACCGGAATGCTTTCCTAGCACCAGGCTATGGCTACGACCTAATTCATCAGGGTTCAAACCTTCGTAATTTCCACGGTATTTAAGAATGCCATCGACATGAATCCCTGCCTCGTGCGTAAACACACCAGCCCCGACTATGCTTTTCTGCCAGGCCACTTGCCGGCCGGAAGCTTGCTCGACAAGTGCAGAAACCGATGGAATACCGCGCGTATCGATACCAGTATCGATGCCATAAAGATGCTTGAGAGCCAAGGCGCACTCTTCCAGCGGTGCATTTCCTGCTCGCTCGCCTAATCCATTGACGGTGGTATTGATATGTGTGGCACCCCCCATTACTGCGGCGACGGTATTGGCTGTAGCTAGGCCAAAATCGTCGTGGGCATGAACCTCCAACTCCATATCCAGCCGCTCACGCAAAAAGCGAAAACGCTCCAGCATAGAAAAAGGTTCCATGATGCCAACCGTATCGGCGAAACGAACCCTGCACGCGCCGGCAGCCTGAGCAATCTCTGCTACCTCGACGATGAACTCGATATCGGCACGGGATGAATCCTCGCATCCTAGGCAGACATCGAAACCAGCCATGCGGGCCTCCGAAACCAATCGAGAGACCTCTCTCTTTGCCCACGCGCGATCCTTGTTGATCTTGTGCTGCAGCATCAGGTCGGATACAGGTAAGGAAAGATCCAGCATATGTACACCAGTAGTACGAGCGGCCTGTAAGTCGACATCGCTTAAACGGCACCAGGCCAACAGCCGGGAAGGCAAATTCGAAGCGGCGATAGCGCGCATGACTTCGCGCTCGTCTTCACCCATGCTGGGAATTCCGATCTCCAGTTCAGGAACTCCCAATTCTGCCAGCGCATATGCAATAGCGATCTTTTCTTCAGGAGTGAAAGCTACTCCAGCGCTCTGCTCACCATCTCGCAAAGTAGTATCGTCAATGATCACAGTGCCCATGCTTTCTCTCCCGCTCGAAAGTTTCACACCAAAATCAGGCGTAAACTGGAGCGAACTCCTTACCCGAATCTTGCACAGGACCGTTACCACTCCAATACGGAGAGAGCTTGCGCAACTGGGCTACGATCGGCGGAACCTCACGGATTACATAATCAATTTCTTCTTCTGTCGTATAACGCGACAGTGAAAAGCGAACAGTGCCATGTGCTGCGGTATAGGGGATATCCATAGCCCGCATTACATGCGAAGGCTCGAGCGAACCGGAAGTACAGGCGGAACCACTGGAGGCGGCAATACCGACTTTATTCATCAGCAAAAGAATGGCTTCGCCTTCGATGAACTCAAAAGCAATATTGGCAGTATTGGGCAGGCGGTTCTCTGGATCACCAGTAACGAAGGAATGTGGAACTGCGGCAAGAATTCCTGCCTCAAGCCTGTCCCGCAAACGCTTGACTTCTGTATTTTCATGCTCCATGAACATTAGAGCACGGTCTGCAGCAACTCCCATACCGACGATCGATGCGGCGTTTTCGGTTCCAGCCCGACGCCCACGCTCCTGATGTCCACCGCGCAATAATGGGCGAAAGCGGGTTCCACGACGCAGATAAAGCACACCGACACCTTTCGGGGCATGCAGTTTATGTCCAGAAAGTGAAAGCATATGAATTGAGGAGTTTTTCAGGTCAATCGGTACCTTGCCAACTGCCTGGACTGCATCGGTGTGGAACATGACACCAGCTTCATCAGCCATGCGTGCCATCTCTTCGATCGGGAATAATGTGCCCGTCTCGTTATTGGCCCACATGACAGATACAATGGCAACATCATCGCCAAGCAGGTCAGCATATTGCTTGAGATCGAGACGACCACGCTTGTCTACCGTCAGTTTGTGTACCGTATATCCCTCACTCACCAAATGATCGCAGAGGGTCAGTACAGCAGGATGCTCAACGACAGTAGTGATGATCGTCTTGCGCTCTGGCTGCGCCTTAAGAGCAGAAAAAATGGCCGTAGAGTCAGCTTCTGTACCACAGGAAGTGAAGACTATCTCGGAATCATGCTCAGCACCGAGCAGGTTCTGTACGCTTTTGCGGGCATTTTTCAACGCCAGGCCCACTTGGTTACCGAAACTATGCAACGACGAAGGGTTACCGAACTGCTCAGTGAAGAAAGGTAGCATCGCCTGTACAACCTCATCATCAACTCGAGTTGTGGCGTTGTTGTCCAGATAGACGTTGACCATATCAAACCTCCGTTATAGAGCGTGAGCCTGGGCACTGACAGGAATGACCTTGACGAACTCGCCGAGTTCTTCAATCAAGCGCTGCTGGATGCCACCCAACGTCATACTGGCCATCTGACAGCCAGTACATGCTCCAGTAAGCTTCACATAAACGTTCTTACCCTCGACATCAAGCAACTCAACGTCGCCATGATCGCGCTGCAAAGTAGGACGAATGGATTCGAGAACCGTCTCGATACGACGAATACGCTGCAGATTGGTCAGCTTGCCGGTAGCAGGTGCAGCAGGTGTTTCGACCTCTGCGGGAACAGCAGATTTTGGAGATTCGAGCGTAACGATCTGGCTTTTCTTACCGGATTTAGCCTTGATCGGAGCAGGAGCGAACACTTCACCACGGGCAGTCAGCTCTTCATCAAGGAGCTGCTCGATTCGTTCATGACATGCCGAGCAACCACCGCCAGCCTTGGTATAGTTGGTAACATCCTCGACGCTGGACAAACGATTGGCACGAATGGTATCGCGCACCATCACTTCATCGACTGCGAAACATTTACAGACCAGAGCACCTTCCTCATGGTCGTCCTCTAGCTCTTCGCCACGATAGTTCGCCACAGCAGCCTGCAAAGCTTCTTTTCCCATCACGGAACAGTGCATTTTTTCGGGCGGCAAACCGTCGAGATAGTCGGCAATATCCTGATTACTGATTTTCAGCGCATCATCCAGAGTAAGCCCCTTCACCATTTCGGTCAGAGCAGAAGAAGAAGCGATAGCTGAACCACAACCAAACGTCTGAAACCCCGCATCCAGGATAACGTCGGTTGCCGGATCGACTTTCAGTGTCAGACGCAATGCATCGCCGCAGCTCAGCGAGCCGACATCACCGATCGCATTTGCATCAGTAACGGCTCCGGCATTCTTCGGATTGTAGAAGTGCTCTTTTACTTTTTCAGAATAATCCCACATTACGGCATGTCTCCCGGTAAGTCTTTATCGGTGCCGGTCGGCCGGCTACCATAGAATTGCTAGCAGGCGAACGACTTGCCGCAACTGCAACTGTTGGTGGCATTCGGATTAGTGAAAGTGAAGCCGCTGCCCTCCATGCTTTCGACGAAATCCATGGTTACACCATTGAGTAGCGGAGCACTGGCATCATCGATAAGCAAGGTAACACCGTTGAAATCGACCATTTGATCGCCCACCTCGCTAGTTTCCTCCAGCTTGAGACTATATTTCAGTCCCGAACAGCCACCACCTTCAACCCGAATACGCAAGCCAGCGACCGGCTTATCCATATTGGTCATGAAACGGCTGACTGCAGCCATCGCACTGTCTGTCAGAGTAATCATTGGCTTGTCTCCTCGGATTTGGCAGTTGCATAAACAACCTGACCTCAAAATTTATGCACCCAGCATGCCATATATTGAAAAACAGAAAATTTCTTTGGTAGCAATGCCTTGGAGCAATCAAACCAGCTTACGAGCTGTCATGAACAAGACCTGCTGGAACCAATGTCGACTTTGATACAACTTTCGAAGCAGTCTATGTACATATTCAAAGCCAAAAATACAATTACCGCATCACCACACCTTGCTCTATTTGGTTCACACAAGCTGTTGCGTTATATACAAAATGACACAGGTAACCTATCAACGTCATATCTTCTACAAGTAAATATGCTGTTACGCCATTGCAAAAAAACAGCATAAGCCATTGATATTAAAATAATTAAAATAATTAAAATTCCAGACAACAAACTGGAAGCCATTTTGCAAGAACGTATCGATCCTTTACGAGGCGAGCACACCTTATGTCTCAACTCCACCGCCCGAAACCTTCCGAAAGCATTGGCGAGTTTTGGCCCGAAAAAAGGGACAAAAACCGCATGGCGAGTAAAAGCATCGAGCTACTCGAGCAAATCGAAATGACAGGCTCGATAAGCCGTGCAGCCAAGAAAATCAAGCTGCCCTACAAAGCAGCCTGGGATACCGTGGATGCAATGAGCAATCTCTCTGAAAGGCCGTTGGTTGTATGTTCGGCAGGTGGACTGACAGGAGGAACCCGACTAACCGACTTTGGCCGAGAAGTAGTTCAGACTTGGCGTCGCATGCAGGTGGAATATGAACGTTATCTGGCCAAGATTGCGCAAGGTGTTGAACATTTCGAAGATATAGATCGACTACTTCGGGCAATTACAACAAAAACCAGTGCAGGCAACCAATTTCATGGGCGCATCAAAACCATTGAGCAAGGAGCTATCGATAGTTGCGTGAGCCTTGATCTGGGCGAAGGCTTGGAAATTGTTGCAACGATGACAAATGAATGTGCCGATGATTTGCAGCTAACCACAGGAAAAGCTGCCATCGCACTGGTAAAGGCCAGTTTTATTCTGCTTTCCCCTGATCCTGAATTGAAAATAAGTGCTCGAAATCGCCTTCAAGGAAAGCTGATCGCGATAATACCCGGGACTATTAGCAGCGAAGTCAAGATACAACTACCAAAAGGAAGAACTCTCACAGCTACCGTTACCAATGAAAGCGTGAGTGAGCTTGGCTTAGCCCCTGGACAGCCTTGTACAGCCTTTATAAAGGCCTCACATGTAATTATTTCTACCTGACATTCTATGATTCAAATAAACCAAAGAATTAATTAGAGCCAATACTGAAATTTTCATCGAATGAAGCAAATTTGGGATATTAAAACCTCAATATCTCCAGTTGCTGAAATCCTGGAGAGAAATGCAGTTTTTCGATAAGCGGCAAAAATTTCTCAATTAAAACCATTGGCCCGCTACCAGGACAAAGCGTCTGGCATATCTGGCATAATGCGCGCCCCAAGGTTGGAACAACTGGCCTTGGCGTATGCAACATCGTCAATGAGAGAAAAGTCATGTCGATAAAAGAAGTACACGCCTTCTCGGAAAAAGCCAAAGCTGATCAGGTACTTGCCGAGAAGCTGAAAGCTTGCGAAAAAACTCGTGAGATGATTGCTCTTGCCAAAGAGCATGGACACAGCATTATTGAAGATGCGCTGTATCCGCCGAACGAACCCCAGTTCACCAAAGATCAGCTTTCACCAAAATTGGCTAAAGCCCTGCTGGGTGGCTAAGTGTTACCACTCCAGCTTGGCAGGGTGTAATCCTACACCCTGCCTTCTATCTGCGTCACCCCATCAGCACTTCGTAAGCACGCCGTAGGATCTCTCGATCCAACCAAGGCCTTTCAACACACTGCAGTAGTTCAACCCAACAAGTACCTTCAGGTGGCTCGAATAGATCATGACCACTTAAAGCGGCCAGATAAATCGATACCAAATGCCCGGGAACTTCCATCAATAAATCAAAATCGCTGACAATTTCCAATGTCTGCTTTATGCCCATAATCTCCTGAAAACTACACAGAGCAGCGGATGGGTGACACTGAATAACAGTATCCTGACCACATTCAGCGATGACAGCCAGACGCGGTAAGGGTTCGGGTAGCACTACTCCTGTATTCTCTGGTACTAAAAAATGCAGGCGCGCACTAAATGGGTGCTTATGACACACTAAAATGCGCCAAAAAAAAGCATCAGCCTCGTTTATAAGATCCATCAATCAAGTGCCAGAAGGGCATACTCTACCGGGCCAGTAAAGAGACGGGTTCCGCCTCCTTCTGCGGCAACTTGATATGCTGCTGCAGCATCAAGAACCCTGACCCCGGCCAGATAATTAATACCAAAATCTTTCCAGCCATCCAGCCAAGGCATGCTAGGCCCCATCAACACTACTTTTGCCTGAGTAGATAACTCAAGCAGGCGCGGCAGTGTTTTGTTGGCAAGGCTACTGGCAGTAATGAAAACCCAATCCGCTTGGGGAAGAAGATATTCCGCCGCCATATCTGGAAAGTCACCATCTTGCGGAGTGCGCTCCAGGCATTTATAGGAAAAGCCACTCCACAATTTGTCGAGACCAGGATAACGGCCAATCACTACTACTTTTTGCCCATTCAACTGTGGACCAAAATGCGCGAAAACACGCAAATGCCCTGGAGCATCAGAACGTAGTGGCTGAGCCAACTGCAAGCAGCGAGATGTTCCTGTATTGATTGAGGCATTGAGAACAGCCAACCCAACGGCAGCTTCCGCTTCGTTCCAAGATAGCAACCAAGAATGCAGTTGCTCGCAGGACCGCCCTCTTAACGTTCCAGCCCAGTCCAATGTCCTGGGAACATGGCGCGGGCTGAAAGCAAAACCGAATTCTCCAGAAACATCTGCAACAGTCCAGTTCAGCCCTAGCAGTACTTTTTCCAGTGGCAAGCTAGTGGCAGCGCTTTCCAACAACCACTCATATAATTCGTTCATTCTTCAAGTGCCGGCAGCAGACGAAGTTCACTTCTCAATTCACCATACACACCCCAGGCCGTTACCGCTTCGACAAACCAGCAAGGTTTTTGGGGGTGCGGTAACAAGACATCGAATTCAGCAAAACTCTGACCGTTACCATTGACTACGATATTACCCAGGTAAACCCCAATTTGTGTACGCCACTCGGTATAAAGAGCGAAGGTTTGATCAAAAGAATCTTCTCGCAACTCACTATGATTAGGAACTTGACCAAATACAACCAGCGGGTCGAGCCCAGCTTTCTGGAGAGTCAGAGCCATGATTTGCCAGATTTCAGCAAAAAGAGGCTCAGCTTCTTCGATGCGTTGTTTGAGAAAGGCCATCACCGATCATTATCCTCATCGAAGGATCGTGCTATCTGTAAAAAGACGCCCCCACCGATTTCATCATAGGGATCCAGTTCCAGTAGCTTACTCAGGACACTGCGAGCCTGCCCTACACGGGCGCGCCGTAAACGAATCACGCCAAGTGCTTTAAGACTGAAAAGATAGAGCCTTTCCGCTCCCTGACGCTTACTCCAATCGGCGCTATTCACCTTTAAGCGTCGATAGTTGCGGTCAATTCCCAATTGTCGAGATGCAGATCGCAAAGCAGCCCATACAGCGGCTTCTGCTTCGGAGTAACGCTTATTGACGAAGAGGAATTTGTATAAGCCAATATGTGTATCAGGCTCTTCCGGCCAACATTCACGCGCTTCGAGCAGCAAAGCCTCGACAGCATCAGGTGTTTTTGCACAAAGTGCATTATTTAAAAGATGGCGTAACGCTTGGGGTGTGCTGTCCGAAAAAAAAGCTCGCTCCGCACCGAACAGCAATACCTTCGCCATCTCGGTTACCAGAGCTCTGCCGGAGTCAGCTTGTCAGCAAAGATCTGACCTTCCAATACATGCTTGATAAGCGGCTGGGCATCTTCAGGTTCCACCCAGCTGTACATCTGCGAACCCGGATAAACCAATACGTTTGCACCAGCCTGGCAAGGACCTATACATCCCGTACGAGTAAGAGCAACTTTGGTCGTCAAATTATTCTGAATAATCACTTGCGCGAAAGCATCGTACAGGGCATCAGCACCCTTTGCTCCACAACTGCCACGAGGATGGCCCTCGGGACGATGTTGACCGCAAATGAAAATGTGAAACTCAGGCTTGGCCATATACACTATTCCTTGATCATGACTAACACGTACAACGTCATCCCACCTGATCGTAAACCGCAAAAGCTACCGTACTCTGCTTCGAAAAGAATTCTTAACTCCCAGGTACGAGTATCCTTTGCTGTTTACCATGCAAGAGGTTGACGCTAACAAAGGCGGTTATATCCGCTCTTATATGAATCCAATAACGCTCAGGCAGCGCTGCCTCCAGCCTCTTCAAGGCGAGATTTGGCTTCTTCCCATTCGAGACAGGCTTGATGAGCGCTCTGTGCCAGAGCGATAAGATTTGGATAATCGGTAAAGAAGCGATCCTCTACCAAGTCGTGTATCTGACCGGCCCACTCATTCGCTATGCGTTTTTTCTGGCTGACCTCTTTTTTCAAGGCCTTGAGTTCTTCTTCACTCATTACGAATTCCCTAAATTAAAGCTCGGCAACCACCCGGTGCTCGTTGACCAAAGCCGCTGCTTTCTGGACAATCTTTTGCGCATCGCCAGCCAATACTTCAAGCGAATCGAAACCGAAACGGTGAACATCCCGAAGGATCTTGTCGAACGCAACGAGTTTTCCAACAACGATCAGCACGCGCCCAAAACCTTCGTGAGTAATATTGATTACCGGCACGACCAACAGGCCTGTTTCACGCTCAATCAACTGCGAAATGGCATTGTAGAAGGCCTTTATCCTGGAGATAACCGTCTCATCAGGATCACCTATAACCGGAATGGCTTTCCGACGTGCCTTGGTCAAGATTAGCGGATCAAGCACCCGGGCATCGCTCCAAGTATCGTAAGTGCCATATCCATCCATGGCGCGAAGCTGTATTACCATCTGGCGGATAATTGGGTCCTGAAGAAACTTGTCGTCTTCCTGCACGACTGCTTGTTCGAACTCTTCTTCGTACATGTAGTATTCCTCACTCGAATAAATATTCCCAAGTCACGTTGGTGACTTGGGAATCTGGATTTTTAGAGGCGAAACAGCAAGAGCTAATTACCCAGACTACCGGAAGGAACTTACTCGTCCCATTCTTCTGCAGCCATGGCGTCAAAGCGCTTAATGTCGGTTCCTTGGGTGCGGTGAATAGCCTTGGCCAACCATGCCGAAGGACCTTCGCGCAACTCACCCTGCAAAGCTTCGATTAGCTTGTCGATATGTGAGTCTTCGCTAACCTTGACCGGCTGTATGCCTGCCGACAATAACTGACGCACTGCAGAAGCGCCGCAGGCGCGACAGTACACAGCTATGCAACCCTCTAGCAACTCCAGCTTACTATTCAGCTTGTCTTCATTACCATCCTGCTCAAGGTCGCCGAACTCGACCACAGAAAGGAGCTGGACCTGGTCGATATTCACTCCATATATGGCAAAAGAGCGGGATGAGCCGAAATGCTGGTCCACGACTTCACGATCAGAAGAGGCAAAGGCTACTTTTAACAGAGTGCCGTCGTTTTCAGTATCTAGAACCTGCAGCTGTCGAGTCGGAGCGGACATGTCTCAGTACCTCTATTTCAGATGTTCGTTCAAGGTCGCTTGCTTGTAAATGGAATGATACGGAGCAATTCCCTTGTGATGTTCGATCAGCAAATTGGCCATATCGAACAATGCCTGGCTAGTACCACGATAGCCAGACCAACAGCGCTGGAAACCACCGACCAGATCATACTGAGGAAACCCCATCCGCAAACAAGGTACTCCCAAGCGCTCGGCGCTAGCATAAGCATGGCTGTTACCAAGAACCAACTGGGCTTTTTCGCTACGTGCAGTAGCCTCGAGATCCTCGAGATCACCAACCTGGATGCGGTCGAGTGGCGAGCTATTCAATGCCGCTGCCCGGGCAGGCACCACAGCAGCAACAGTGCGCGAACCAACACCACGCAACATGGCATCGAAGCCAAGCAGTAGATCCGGATCGGCAGCGATCGCAACACGGGAATCACTAAGCATGAAATGCGTATCAAGTAATGCATCCTGCAGTTGGCTACGATGACGCTTCCAACGTTCGGGAACTGCATTTCCACTAATTTCGGTTAAAGCCATCATCCAATCATCGACAGCATCCAACCCCATCAGCAATCCGAAACGGTGATCAGGTACACCTGTCCGCGCTGCCAGAATATCTGCAGCCTCGTTGAGGCTTTGTCCTACTACTAGCGTGGCAGCGCTCTGCCCCGCCGTTGCTAGCTCGGTCAGCGTCAACCCTCCCGTCGTGAAAGGATTGAAGGATGCGTCATCCAGGTGACCATCTAGCGAGCCGGATAGGTCTGGAATAAGTAGGGGACGGAGTCCGAAGCTTTCTATGCTCTCGAAAACGAATTCCAGGTCACCCGGGGTCAGGTTGGCACCACACAGTACATTGACCTGACGCGGCCGTTGGCCTACTCGGGTGGTATCTTGCGGGATCAGCGTCTCGATGATTGCCTTTACAGCAATCGCAAAGCCGCTTTCGAAGCTGCCGCTGAAATCCGGTGTATTGACCGGTACGACAGCTATATCGGCAAACTTCTCATGTTCACGGCGAAATTGCAGGATTGCCCGGGTCAAATGGCAGCCCTGTGCCTCGGCAAGTCCTGTTGTCACAAGACCGATAATAGCCGGATGATGTTTTTCGCAAATAGTCGCCAATGCCTCGATGATATTTTCATCGGCGCCCATTACTGAACTGACCTGATCCATTGCAGTAGTTTGCAACGGAATGGGCTCGCGAAAATGACGAACGAAGAAGACTTTGGCAAAGGCCGTGCATCCTTGCGAGCCGTGCATCAACGGAACACTGCGCTTCATTCCTAAAAACGCCAGTGCTCCCCCCATCGTCTGGCTGGCTTTCAGCGGGCTAACCGCCAAGGGTTTCTTGCGGTTAAGGATCTCGGCCATGCTACCTCTCCTCAGACGTTAGCAACTTGCGGATGAATATCCTGTACTGCCGCTACAACCTGTGCTCCCCAAGGAGCAGGACGGCGAACCGCTTCCCAGATAGGACTCTCCATTGTCAGACAGAGCTGCCTTACCAATTCAAGCATGCCCTCGTAACCGGCATAGCCAAATTCACGCTCCTGGTTGATATCCAGAAATGGAATGCGGGCCTTCAAGGCGGTATACATATTACGGCCACCGGCAATGAGAATATCGGCCTTGTAGTCTTCGACAGTCTTGAGCAGAACGCGGGGATTCCCTTCATCGAGCATCTTGACATCGTCGCCCATCAACTCGCGGATACGCGCCTTATCTTCTTCGGTAGATTTCTTCGTACCAGTGGCAACTACCTTCATCCCCAGATCCTGTAAGGCGGAGATCACCGACCAGGACTTGACTCCGCCGGTATAAAGCAGAACACGCTTGCCCTGCAAACGAGAACGCCAAGGCTCGAGGGCAGCGCGAATTCGAGCTTCTTCACGCTCAATCAAGACTTCGGTACGGGCAATCAGTCTCTCATCGCCGATCAAGCGAGCAAAATCACGCAAGGCCTGCGAGGTATCGGTGATGCCGTAAAAGCTACCTTCAAACCAAGGCGTACCGTACGTTTCCTGCAGCTTTCGCGCGACATTCAGCATGGCCTTGGAGCAGACCATCATGTTGACCTTGGCGGCATGCATAGTCTGGACTTCGTGGTAGCGGGCATCGCCGGAAAGCGTACAAAGGACGCGCAGTCCCAACTCATCCAGCAACGGCAGTACATGCCAGAACTCGCCAGCAATATTGTATTCACCGATCAGGTTGACATCGTACACGGGAATACCGTCTCGTTGCCCGTCTTGCGGGACAGGCTCCGGCTCGCGAGTGCCAACCACGTACTTGATCATTGCATCGCCCGCGATGCGGTTGCCAAGGTTTTTCGTACCATAGAAGCCAGCGGCATCGACAGGCACGACTGGGGTATTGAAATGAGCACTGGCAGCTTTGCAGACCGCGTCAATATCGTCCCCGATCAACGCGGGTACGCACGTGTTATAGACGAACACTGCAGGCGGGGCATAAGTGTCGACCGCCTGCCGGATAGCATGGAACAAGCGTTTTTCTGCCTGCCCCATGATGATGTCCTGCTCGGTAAGATCGGTAGTCATGCCGATGCGATACAAATCAGGACCACTCGATCGGGTTCCACGGTTGTCCCAAGAACTGCCAGCACAGGCAATGGGCCCATGTACGATATGGGCTACGTCAGCTATAGGTAGCAGGGCAATCTGTGCACCATCGAAGGCACAACCACCGTCGGTAGCACCCGGCTTTGGCTTGGAACAGCCAGACTTTTCTTTCTTGTTGTGGCTGCAGGCGGGCTCGTTCAAGAGCTCGGCAATATCCTTGGCTTTCATCGCGCACCCCTCTTTAGCTTATCGGTGTTGCACACACCCAGATGCTGCAAAGCTCGTACCACAGGGCAACATGCTGATTAAAGGAGACTAATCGAATAGCGTACGTGTAACAAAAGCATCCAATTGTCTATTTTGCAACATATCAGGCGAGCTTTAGTCCTTTGCCATAAAAGGAACAAAACAGACAAAAACAAAGCCTCGAGGCAATTATGCTCTTGCTCTTCGGGAAACCATGCTCCGCCTATATTTCGGCGAGACGCTCCTCAATAGCCAAACGAACCTCGGGGTCTTTTTCATCCAACTTGCGCAGTGCCTCTATCGAAGCATTCTGTACGGCAGCAAGACGAACAGTCCAATCCGGGTCACACAGCAGATCGAAAAGATCATCCCCGCTGAGCCGGGAAGCAACGATACGCCTCACCTCCGGCTCGGGATCCATAGACATCAGGCCCAGGCTTTCTTCCGGTAAACGCTTGGCTACGAATTTACGTACTTGTCGATCTTCATCGCGCATGAAGCGAAACAGGCGGCCTGGTGCAATGCGTTGAACCACATAAGCTCGAACCAGATAATCCTTATCGGTAGCCATGTTCTCCAACTGCTCTGCCGGTAGGCGATCTGCCACAGTGATGCGCACCTCGCGATCCTCATCGTTCATCAGCACCGAAAGCTGCTCCCGGGGCAATCGGTAAGCGACAGCTCTTCGAACAGCCTCGTCAGGATCGCGAGTCATGGAAGAGAGGGCCTCTATGGGTGAGTAACGAACGGCGATGGCTCGGCGCTCCCAAAAAGGATCCGCAAGATATTGCACAGCCAAATGAGGGTTAACGCGAAAAAAACGATCAATTTGCCGCCCACTTTCCACCGCGACACAGGTATCTCCCGGCGTACAGCGACCAGCTAGCAGTAAAGTCCGGCGAAATGAACAGGAGCGACAATCGCCAACGGGAGTAATATTCTCACCTTTATCGTCGAGCATGCTCTCTTAGTCCTCAATGACTTCAGCCAGAACCACTCCAGATGCGGCCTGCGTATCATTGGTCAAAACCGAACAATGATCGCTCGAATTTACCAGATAGAGATTGAACCCGGATTTCTCGGCAACAGGCTTGGCATTCACGACAATGTCATCATCCATGCAATGCGTAAAATGAATCCCTGGATAGGTATTGCGCAAACGTGCCAGTAGAGCATCGTCAAGCGAAGACTGTTCAACCTCGCGAATGATCTCATCGAGTTGTGTCTGACTGATCATGGCTTTGTCCTCATCACGGAGTTATTACAGAAAAATCGTGCGAGCTATCCCGGCTTCGCCTCATGGCCTTGGCAAGCCAAGGTGGCGGTGCAGTTGCAAGCACTCGCTGCAACTCCTCGACGATTTCTCGTGCGGGCAAAGCACGAGCAAGCTTGACGGGATGAACCCCCGCACGCACTACCTTGGCAGCGGCAGGCCCTCCGATACTCAAGGTATAAAGCAACTGACAATCTTGTAATAGTTCAGCTCGATAGGCATGCCGGTCCATATCTTTACGACAAGAACCCGGCTCTCGCAGAGCGATCAAGCGGCTTTCCCGCGGTGAAATCTGGTAGATCAGGAACCGTGTGCAGTTACTGAAAATACCATCCAGTCGCTCGCCGCCATCGGAGGCACAGGCAATGCGAATCGAGTCCTGCAAATCTCCTTCCTGATAGGCCTGGGGCTTGGGTAAAGGCTCTTCAGGCATCTTCACACCGCGCCCTTTCAATAAGCCCAAGGCCTGCTGCAGTTGCCGGTCAGTCAAGACCAAAGGAGATGATGGTGTTTCAGCCGACCCGGCTTCGAGCAATCGGGACCGCAGACGCGAAGCCCTGAGCTTCGCCAAACGAGCTTCGGTTATGGGTTCACCTACGGCAGCAATCAATGCTTGCAACAGGCAGGCAGTATCGACTCCTTTGAGCGCTCGTGCCGCCAGAGCGATACGTAGCGCCAGATGGGCCGGCAGACGCGCCTGAGAATAGGGCGATTGCTCGGCCATAGGATCAGTCCTCGCCGTCGCCAACTCGCTTGGCACGAAGCGTAATTGGCAGTTTCGGCGGAGCGGAAAGAGGCTCGAGATAATAAGTCGAGCCGTCGGAAAGAGCGACTTCGCCACCCCAGCAATCGGGACGATCATGTTCCAGAGATACAACCGTCTCTTCCAGATCCTTCTTGGGAATATAGAAGGTCAGCTTTCCTTGATCGTTTATACGGAGCATGACGCTTGGCATGAGGTTCTCCAAGAAAAATGACAGGTAATCGAAAAATCGGAGCGAGGCTAATACAGCCGTCCGATTTAGACAATCACCAAACGAAATGCCGGAGCGGTATAACACCGCTCCGGCCCAAGCAACTAACAACAGATCGGGATTAGCGAACCAGATCGTGATTGTAGTCGGTAGCCTGCATGCCGCGAGTTTCATCGTCCAGACGGTCGAGAATGGCATTGACGATAGTAGTCAGCATGTACATGGCGCCTTCGTAGCCCATGGTGGTCTGACGGTGCAGGTGATGACGATCGAAGATCGGGAAGCCGATACGGATCAGCGGAACTTCGAATTCTTTACCTTTGTGCAGGGTGTCACGCTGGATGAACTTACCGTAGCTGTTGCCGATCATGAAGTCCGGCTTGTCAGTGAAGACCAAGGAGCGCATGTGCCACAGGTCCTTGCCGACGTAAACAGTGCTGTTGGCGCCATAAGGCGAGGTTTCCAGCAGTGCATCTACGACTTTCTTCCAACGCTTGTTACCATTGTTGCAGAGGATGTGTACTGGCTCGGCACCTACTTCCAGCAGGAACTTGACCACACCCAGAACGAAGTCTGGATCACCCCATACGGCAAAGCGCTTGCCATGCAACCAGGTGTGGGAGTCGGTCATCATGTCGACCAAACGGCCACGCTCTTTAGTCAGGCTCTCAGGAATCGGCTGACCAGTGATTTCACTGATTTTCATCAGAAACTCGTCGGTCCAGTCCAGTCCCATCGGGATGTTCAGCTTCGGTACTTCGTGCTTCCAGGTACCTGTGACGAACTTCCTGGTTTTTTCCAAGTGCCAAGGTTGCAGCAGAACGGTCGTGTAGGCGTTCGGTGCATCTCTCATTTCTTCCTGAGTAGTACCACCCGAGTACATGCGGAATTTTCCGTCGGCAGGAGTGTCCAGCACTTCTTCCGGATCGGAAAGCATGCTGAAACCGACGTCCATTTCCTTGAGCATGCGCTTGATGACGCGGTAATTGCCCAGATAGGTTTCAAAACCAGGAACGATGTTGACTTTGTGGTTGCTGCCCACAACCTTGTCTTCCATCGCATTCAGCGTGAAATACTTGGCAAAGCCTTCGAACATGTTGTCCCAGCCAGTTACATGGCTGCCGACGAAGCTCGGAGTGTGGGCATAAGGAACAGGGAAATCATCAGGAATGATCCCTTCCTTCTTGGTGTTGTTGATGAACGCGTTGAGGTCGTCACCAATAACTTCAGCCATGCAGGTAGTGGAAACTGCGATGATCTCAGGCTTGTAGGTAGACTTACAGTTGATCAAGCCATCCTTCATATTTTGCTGACCACCGAATACTGCCGCATCTTCGGTCATCGAGTCGGAAACGCAGGAAATCGGCTCGCGGAAATGACGGTTGAAGTAGGAACGGAAGTAAGCGACGCAGCCTTGCGAACCATGCACATAAGGCATGGCATTTTGGAAGCCAAGGGTACACAGAACGGCGCCCAGAGGCTGGCAGGCTTTGGCTGGGTTGATGGTGAGCGCTTCACGCTTGAAGTTCAGCTCTTTGTATTCTTCGGAAGTAGTCCACTGGAACACTTCGTCAATTTTGTCTTGCGGGTGCTTTTCTTCGAATCCATCACGCTTGCGTGCAAGCATGTCCTTGTATTCGTCGTCGAGGAACAGCGGGTAACTGGGCTTGATGTTATCGGCTTGCTGACTCATGACTATCTCCTGCGCCTCACTCATCTGTGAACGGCGATCACGGATGTCGGCCAAGGACATTTACGCGGCCCCTGGCGGACGTTTCGACTATTGCTCTGGTTCTATCAGGCGCTGGCTGCAACTTTTTCGGCAGCTTGCTCAGTGTTCTGCCAAGGAGCCTGCAGTTTTTTCCAGCATGGATTATTCAAGGTCATATCCATGTCACGAGCAAAGATGGCGAAGCCATCGAAGCCATGGTACGGACCGGAATAATCCCAGGAGTGCATCTGACGGAAGGGGATACCCATCTTCTGGAAGATGAATTTCTCTTTGATACCGGAGCCGATCAAATCGGGCTTGATGCGTTTGACGAATTCTTCGAATTCATAGCCGGTAACGTCATCGTACAGCAGGGTGGAATCACCCATTTCCTTCAGCGTACGGTCATAGTCGTCGTTGTGAGCGAACTCATAACCAGTACCGACAACTTCCATGCCCAGATCTTCATAGGCACCGATCACGTGACGAGGACGCAGGCCGCCGATATAGAGCATGACACGCTTGCCTTCCAGACGCGGACGGTACTTGGCAACGATTGCCTGCCATTCCGAGTTGTACTTGGCGATAACTTCTTCACACTTCTTCTGGATAGTCTCATCGAAGCGAGCAGCGATGGCGCGCAAGGATTCAATGGTCTTGGTCGGGCCAAAGAAGTTGTACTCCATCCATGGGATACCGTACTTCTCTTCCATGTGACGGGAGATATAGTTCATCGAGCGATAGCAGTGAACCAGGTTCAGCTTGACCTTCGGAGTCAGCTCGATCTCGGCCAGGGAGCCGTCGCCGGACCACTGGGCGACAACACGCAGGCCCATTTCTTCCAGCAGAATACGGGAAGACCAGGCGTCACCACCAATGTTGTAGTCACCGATGATGGATACGTCGTAAGGGGTAGTCTGGAAACTGGTATCGTTGTCACGTTTGTCCAAAACCCAGTCACGGACCGCGTCGTTGGCAATGTGGTGACCGAGAGACTGGGAAACACCGCGGAAACCTTCGCAACGAACCGGAACAACCGTAGTTTCGTGCTCAGCGGCTTTCTTCTTGGAAACAGCCTCGATATCGTCACCGATCAGGCCGATCGGACACTCGGACTGGATGGAGATACCCTTGTTCAGCGGGAACAGGGTTTCCACTTCATCGATCAGTTGAGACAGTTTTTTATCGCCACCGAAGACGATGTCCTTCTCCTGGAAATCCGAGGTGAAGTTCATGGTGACGAAAGCGTTAACGCCGGTGGTGCCGATGTAGTAGTTACGACGACCAGCACGCGAATATTGACCGCAGCCTACCGGACCGTGAGAGATGTGGATCATGTCCTTGATCGGACCCCAGACCACACCTTTGGAACCGGCATAAGCGCAGCCACGAATGGTCATCAGACCAGGCTGGGACTTTTTGTTGGAAGTGATGCACTTCTTGGCATTTGGCAGAGAAGGATCGTTGGGCGACAAGTGCTTGGCGCGGTCCTTACGAGCTTTCTCGGGATAAACTTCCAGAACTTCCTGGATGAGGGATTCGACCTCTTCGCGTGACATACCAGACATTGGGTATGACTCCTTTAAGCGTTGCGTTCATTTGCGGGAACGGATGCGTCGCACTACTTGCGAACAGAGCGCGACGCTCCGACAGGGCTCATCTGCCCTGCCCCGTCCGTCTGAAGCTATGCGGTTTTATTCTTCCGCAGCAGTCTTGCCGACGATGCTCTCGTCTTCAACTTCCATGATGCCGAATTCCATCAGTAGAGCTTCGAGCTCGTCCATGGTGATGGGAGTCGGGATCACGAATTTTTTATTTTCCATGACCTTGCGAGCCAAGGAGCGGTATTCATCAGCTTGACCAGCCTTCGGATCGTATTCGATCACGGTCATACGACGAATTTCAGCGCGCTGTACAACGTTGTCACGAGGTACGAAATGAATCATCTGAGTGCCCATTTTCTCGGCCAGAGCGATGATCAGTTCGTCTTCGCGGTCAGTCTTACGGCTGTTGCAGATCAGACCGGCCAGGCGAACGCTACCGGAGTTAGCGTACTTCACGATGCCTTTGGCAATGTTGTTGGCCGCGTACATGGCCATCATTTCGCCGGAGCAGACGATGTAGATTTCCTGAGCCTTGTTTTCACGAATCGGCATGGCGAAGCCGCCACACACTACGTCACCCAGTACGTCGTAGAATACGAAGTCCAGATCTTCTTCATAAGCACCTTCCTCTTCGAGGAAGTTGATTGCAGTGATAACACCACGGCCAGCGCAACCTACACCCGGCTCAGGACCACCGGACTCGACACACTTGACGCCACCGAAACCTACTTTCAGAACGTCTTCCAGCTCCAGATCTTCAACGGTACCGGCTTCAGCAGCCATTTCCATGATGGTGTTCTGGGCTTTGGAGTGCAGAATCAGGCGAGTCGAGTCGGCTTTCGGGTCGCAACCAACAATCATCACCTTCTTGCCGGCTTCGGCAAGAGCAGCCACGAGGTTTTGAGTGGTTGTGGACTTACCGATACCACCTTTGCCGTAGATAGCGCATTGACGCATTGCCATAATTAAGTTCCTCAGGTTTCGTTGCCACTTTCATATATGTGGGCCGTAGGCACGAACAAGCCCGCGCCCCAACACTAATGCAGCCTCCATGCCAAATTCCTTAAAAAAATATAACTTAATGATTTATAAGAAATTAAATGAAAACAACAAAATCTCAAACCAGTGCGATACATAACAATCGGTGCCAACTGTCAGGTGCGATTGGCAACAAAACAACAATGAACACTTACAACACATACAACCTGTATTACCCAAGCGTCACATGTATCAAATACGACAACTTGTTAGAAACTGCCCTTACCTGCACTGCACGAACATCTGAATCCTTATTTTTATCATTTAAAATCAACAATATAGCCAAACAAAGAAGTAGGCCTGAAATTTGCAGGAATCTTTTTTCTGTGTCACGCCCTTTTTTCAGCAGGAGAGACCAGTGAACAATAGCCTTGAGGCAATTCTTGCCCAATTGAAAGCCGGCAATGTCGTTCCCTATTTGGGTCCGGGGATTTTGAATGGAGTAATTGCTCCCGCTACTCAGAAACCCGTACCGGCCGAAAGCGAGAGCCTTATCCTGGCCATGACAGGGGGCACGCCAATGTCGCCTCGCCTCATGTATGAGTTCTCCAGAGCTGCCATGCATCTGGAGAATAAGAAGGGGCGCAGCTTCATTGAACGCTTTCTAACGCAGACATATGGCGGAGAAGGGTGGACACCAGCGCCGATTCACCGCTGGATAGCTGCTCTGAACCTGCCTTATGTCATTGATTACAATCGTGACTCACTTCTTCAGCAGTGCTATGCCGATCGTGCCCATACGCTGATTGTCGGTTGCGCACGCCTGACCGGTACACATTACCGCTTCGAGATTTATGAATGGCAAAATGGCGCGTACCGGGCAATTGGTCAGGATCAGGTCGACACCAGCCTTCCAATCCTGTTCAAGCCATTGGGAACACCAATTCCCAAACCGACCTATATTGCTAGTGATGCGGACTTTGTAGATTACATCACTGAGTTGATGGGCGGTTTTGCCGTACCAGGATGGGTCAAACTCAAACGCCGCGACCAGCGATATCTGTTCCTTGGCATGCGTTTCAATCGCGATACCGAGCGAATGGTGATGAGTGATCTCATCTACGATGCTGCACCCGATGCCGGCTGGGCTTTGATAAACGAGCCGACGCAAAAGGAGCGCAAAATCTGCGCTAAAAAATCTCTTGAGCTAGTAGAGGCTGACTGGACGGAGCTGTTGAATGCCGCTTCGTCCCAGATTGCCTGAACCATGGATCATTAACCGAGGAAGTAACAATGCTGCTTAAAACTTACGAATCCGAGAACCTGCTGTGTAACCTCAGCGTGAATGGAGCCACTACCCAGGCTGATACCTATGCCTATCGTGGCGACCTGGTTCTGGAGGAAGGAGAAATCGCCGACTCGTCCGGTCGTCGCAAGCCGCCGAAATCCACCCTCAAGCAAGGCGTTGTTCTGATCAAGAACGACAAGCTGGAAATGGTTGCCGGTACTCTCAATACTCTGGATCTGATGCCCACGTTCTTCAATCGCTACAAGAAAGATCTGTCCCCCAGCGCCAGCATCCTCTTCTACGTTGAAAACCTCAGCAAGAAGATTCTGATCGACATAGATGGCATAGTAGTTACCCTGATCCCCCATTACGATGGCGGCGCCGTATGGAACACCCTGATGGATGACCTGAGGCTGGACAAGGACGACTTCAAAGGCCAAACCGCTGAAGACAAGGTAATTACCATGCGCGAAGCATTGGCCGACCTCAAGCCAAAATTCGACAAGGTCAGCTACGAAGAAGGCTTGGCTCTTGCCAACGTCGCTCGTCGCGAAACCCGCGGACCGGTTTGATAGATTTAGCACAAAACAAAACGCCCCCATTCGGGGGCGTTTTGTTTTAGTCATTTTTATTAAGTCAGTTACCTTTACTCTGTTAATCCGGCTTTATCCGCTACTAGTCCAAAAGCAGACAAACCACTCAATGCTGATGACCTTCCCCACCACATGAGTGCTCATCATGTGGCAAACCATCGGGTAACGTAGCAGTAAGATAAGCCTTCACGGCTTTTTCCGGATCAGGCTCACTGGTTGTGAGCATCGTGACACCCCGCGCACTCAAACGCTTGATGACCCCAGCTCCTGCGGTAGCGGAAATAGCGACATTGACGGCATGTAACGGATGCCGTTCCGGATAGGCCTGCACATGCCATTCGTGAAGATTGGCATGCTCATCCAGTTCGATAGTGTAGATAGCATCAGGAGCTTCGCCGGGCCAGACATCAAATACTCGCCAGCGCAAAGCCCGCCCGGCATGACTAGCGATATGACCATCGCGATCGACTGCAACGGCAATCAACAGACGACCATCACTCATTTATTTACAGCCTCGTCATCCGAAAGGGAAAACCGCACCCGCTTTTCGACCGAAACACCGAGCATCTTTGCCAGCCACGGCGGCGGTGCGCCATCCATGACTTGTTGCAATTCGGCGATGACATCTGCAGCCATGCCACCTTTAACTTTCTTCAGCGGATGAATACCAGCCTTGACTACCTTGGCAGCTGCTGGTCCCCCGATCGAAACGACAAACAAGACCTGGCAGTCGGCAATCTGATCAACTCGCCAAGCATTCTTGTCATCGGAAGAATCTGCATCCAGCGTGGAGCGGATATCAACCAGGGTTTTCTCCTTGGCCGAGACTTGGTAGACAAGAAAACGCAGGCACGAACCGAAATGTCCATCTAGGCACTCGCCATTATTCGAAGCAACAGCGACACGAATAGAGCCTTCCGGGATACTGTCCAGTTTTACCGGCCTGGGTAGATCGTCGGCCATGGTCTCGCCCCAGAGAATGCGTACCGCATCTTTCAAGGCAGACATTGGCGTATCAAGCATGTCGACGTCCTCCTCAGACCCAGCCAAACCGATCTTGAGATCGGTAACGGTCACATCCTGCAGGCTTTTCTCGGTCAAAGGGCCGTTGATCTGCTGATGTAGGATTTCAAGTAATTGCCCGACACTAGTATCCGGCAAGGCTCGGGCAGCCAGGGCAATACGCAATGCAGTATCACGGCTCATATTCATAGGGCTATCCACAGGCAGCCTCCTTAGCGAGACTCAATCGTCGTCATCATTGAGCACCCGTATGATCTTTTGATAGATCTCAATACGGTCACCGTCTTTCAATATGCTATCAAGCTTAACGAATTTGCCAAAAACCTAACCTTCTGTTTTTTTCAGGCCGATGTCCGGGCGGACAGCAGCGCGACAATCCGAATTTCGTGATGACTTGCTCAACGCTACGGCCTCACCCAACATTGCAATTCAACAAAAGCGGCCTTTCAGTAGCGCACACCACAGAAACTTTCATCGAATTACTCCTAGAACACGGTTACTGCAAAACCGCCAACTCCTCATGATTTTTGGCACGTTGCGCAGACAGCTTGCGATCTATATCCAATACGGCGTAGTTGGTTATCATCAGTGCAATGATACCGATCATCAGTGGGTTACGCACTTCAGGCGAAATGTCATGGCTTATCGCAGAAATCAGGCCCTGGTGAGAATCGATACAGCAGTGGCGGCCAACTCCATTTATCACTTCGTTTTCTTGATAACGACTGGGTTAGTCATCAATTACCCGGATAGGCTTTTAACGTTCCTTGTGAAAAACTCCCAACTCGGAACGAGCACCTGCCTACAACCAGCGCGATGAACCGAGGGATGCTTTCCGTCTTATGGTTTCCTTCCTCGTCCTGGGTGACGCCTGACACCATGATCGTTAGGACGCAGTCAGATAAAGCCTTGGCATCAGGTATGTCTGATGTCTCACTCAGAGCAAAACCCCACCAAAAAAACCGGATACAGATCAGCAAAGTTGAAAAAAATCCTGAAACTTGCTTATCTACAAACGGTACGCTGTAGCATTTGCGACAAGTGATTACTCTCCATCTACTCTTCAATTGTGTTATTTCACACAGAAACGCAGTGACTGGAGTGATCCAACACGCCAGGAGACGGCCTTTCCAGCCGGCGAACAGAATCAAAGGCAGGAGCCGATACCGTTTACCGTTACAGGCACGCTTCTTTTAATTAACTGGGCGGCCAGTCGTACTCTCGACCGAGCTGCATACTGATGTGTATCGTGTTCGCTGGCTTTCCGTAGATAGACGAGGCTGAGCATGACCCAGGCCAAACCGACTCTGAGCAACGACACTCAACCAGCCAGTAGAGACAATCTGGAATTGTTACCAGAAATATTCCGTCAGACAGTGGAGCATGCGCCTATCGCGATCTCCATTACAGACCTAAAAGCCAACATCATCTATGTCAATCGAGCATTCAGCACCATTACCGGCTACTGCAACGAAGAGGTAATAGGCAAGAACGAGTCGGTATTATCCAACGGGACCACTCCGCGCTTGGTCTACCAGGCGCTATGGGGCAGACTTGCACAGAAGAAGCCATGGTCCGGCGTACTAGTCAATCGCCGCAAGGACAACACGCTTTATCTAGCCGAGCTAACCGTCGCTCCGGTGCTTGACGAACAGGGCGAAGCCCTCTGCTACCTGGGCATGCACCGAGACACCAGCGAGCTTCATGAGCTCGAACAGCGCGTCAATAACCAGCGACTGATGATCGAAGCAGTACTCAATGCCGCACCGGCGGCCATGGTCGTGTTCGACAGCCAGTACCGGGTAGTGCTTTCCAACCCTAGTTTTCAGCGTCTCGCTCGCGACTTGGTGGATGATAATAGCAGCGAAGGACTGGTAGCCCTGCTCCGGGAGAGCCTGACCGCCTCATTCGAAGCACTGGAAAAAGATGGCAAGCCATTCTCGGGAAAGGAAATTTCTTTCGATTTGGGTGGACGCTCTTCGCGCTGGCTTTCATGCCATGGCCGAGCCATCAATGTCGAGGACGAACATGCACACATCTTCTTTTCCCAAGAAGAAGAACGCTACCTGCTACTGACCCTCAATGAGATATCCGAACTGCGGCAGAAACAGGAAGACTCCCGGCTTCATGCACTTAAAGCCCTGATGGCCGAGGAAGAACTGCTGGACGGGATGCGCGAGACTTTCAATGGTGCAATCCATCGTCTCCAGGGCCCGGTCAACCTGATCAGTGCAGCCACTCGCATGCTGGAGAGACGTCTAGGCGAGCAGGCCGAAAACGACCCAGTGCTGAATGCCATGCGCGAAGCCAGTGCTGCCGGCCTCGAAGCACTGGAAAATCTCAGTGGGTCGATTCCTGTCCGCATGGAGGAGGCGAAGCTGCCAGTCAATCTCAACCAGCTGATTCGCGAAGTCATCACCATGAATACCGATCAGTTGCTCTCCCAAGGCATCGTCGTGGACTGGCAACCAGCCTTGCGCCTGCCCTGGGTAATGGGCGCTGAAAGCAGCCTGCGCAGCATGATCAAGCACCTGGTGGACAACGCCATCGAATCCATGAGCCAGAGCCAGAGTTACCAGCGCGAATTATTCATTAGCACTCGCGTGGAAAGCGGCAAGCTCGTGCGCATGGAAATCACCGATACAGGCCCAGGAATACCTGAAAACCTGGCCTTGAAGGTATTCGAACCTTTCTTCAGCACCAAACCACCACACCGTGGTGCTCGCGGCATGGGATTGTCCATGGTCCAGGAAATCGTTACCAAGCACTCCGGAATGGTGCACTTCGACACACGGCACCAAAACGGCTGCCGCGTGATTGTCGAACTTCCATTCTCGGCCACCTGAATTAGCGCAAGGGATGCTCATGAATGCAACCTTCCCACACTATTCGCCCAAGCCGACACAGATCGAGCTCTACGATGGTCAGATACAGGCCCTGGCAAGCATTGCCCGCGTCCTTAGTCGAGTACAGCAGGTCGAGGAGCTGCTGACTCAGGTTCTGGCCGTATTGCACAACGACCTGGGCCTGTTGCACGGACTGGTCTCCATAACCGACCCGAAGAACGATACATTGCAGATCGGAGCCATCTATACGGATTCCCAAACCGTCATCCAGGCGGCGGAAAGCGCGCGTTATCGCAACGGTGAAGGCATTATTGGCCACGTACTCAAGAACGGTGACAGCATCGTGCTCGGACGCATTGCCTCTGATCCGCGCTTTCTTGACCGCTTGGCCCTGTACGATCTGGAGCTGCCATTCATTGCCGTGCCGATCAAAAATCCGGAAGGCAGCACCATTGGCGTACTGGCTGCACAACCTGCCAGTCGGGCCGATGAACTACTGCCCGAGCGGACCCGCCTGCTCGAAATTGTCGCGAATCTGCTATCGCAGACCGTCCGGCTTGTAGTCAATTTGGAAGACGGCCGCGATGTGGCGGACGAGCGCGACGAACTGCGCCGCGAAGTCCGGGCCAAGTATGGTTTCGAAAACATGGTTGTCGGCCATACCGCCTCCATGCGCCAGATATTCGACCAGATCAGGCGCGTAGCCAAGTGGAACAGCACGGTACTCATTCTGGGCGAATCCGGAACGGGCAAGGAACTGATTGCCAGCGCCATTCATTACAATTCGCCAAGATCGCACCGCCCCTTGATACGCTTGAATTGTGCTGCGCTTCCGGAAACGCTGCTGGAATCGGAGCTTTTCGGCCATGAAAAAGGCGCTTTTACCGGCGCAGTCAAGCAGCGCAAGGGACGCTTCGAACAGGCCGATGGCGGCACCCTGTTCCTGGATGAAATCGGTGAAATTTCACCGATGTTCCAAGCCAAGCTGCTGCGTGTCCTGCAAGAAGGCGAGTTCGAACGGGTTGGCGGAAACCAGACAGTCCGAGTCAATGTCCGTATCGTAGCGGCAACCAACCGCGATCTGGAAAACGAAGTCGAAAAAGGCAACTTCCGTGAAGACCTTTATTACCGACTGAACGTCATGACCATCCGTATTCCACCCTTGCGCGAGCGAGCCGCCGACATTCCCGAACTGGCCGAATTCCTGCTCGACAAGATTTCCAATCAGCAAGGTCGGCCATTGACCATAACCGATAGCGCTATCCGATTACTGATGAACCACCGCTGGCCAGGTAACGTACGTGAACTGGAAAACTGCCTGGAGCGCTCGGCGATCATGAGCGAAGACGGCAGCATCACTCGCGATGTCATCTCTCTGACAGGCCCGGACAATGAAGCCCCGCCTATCGCTCCGCTTCCCGAAATCGATCTGAGCGATGAAGGCCTGGATGACCGCGAACGAGTCGTTGCTGCCCTGGAACAAGCGGGCTGGGTAAAAGCCAAGGCAGCACGCCTGCTGGGTATGACCCCTCGGCAAATTGCCTACCGGATCCAGACACTCAACATCCATATGCGCAAAATCTGACTTTACTTTCCATCGGCACCATTCAGGTGCCGGTGCCCCTCACTTCATTCGTACATTCGTTGTTATTAAGTGTACAGATGCAGCAGCAAAGCTATCCGTTATTTGTCCGTTGAACTACAAAAGGACATCATAAAAATATCAAAAACAATAAAAAACAAACAGTTAAAGAAACAGGCCCTTTTATTGCTTAACCATGGTTCACCAGACTCTCTCAATCGGAGAACAACCATGGAACTGAGCGTACTTGAGCATGGCAAGGCAGGGAGCAGCAGTGCTGGCGGTTGCTCTTCGAGTAGCTGTGGCAGCACCGACGATCAACTTTCCCACCTTCCGGATAGCATTCGCGCCAAGGTCCAAAACCATCCTTGCTATTCGGAAGAAGCCCACCATTACTTTGCCCGTATGCACGTGGCTGTAGCACCGGCCTGTAACATCCAGTGCCATTACTGTAACCGCAAGTACGACTGTGCCAACGAGTCCCGTCCGGGTGTGGTTTCCGAAGTATTGACGCCTGATCAAGCCGTCAAGAAAGTCAAGGCAGTAGCTGCCACCATTCCGCAAATGACCGTTCTCGGCATTGCCGGTCCCGGCGACCCTCTGGCCAACCCACAGCGCACCTTCGAGACCTTTCGCCAACTGACCGAACAGGCCCCGGACATCAAGCTGTGCGTATCCACCAACGGCCTGGCTCTGCCGGATTGCGTCGAAGAACTGGCCAAGCACAATATCGACCACGTCACCATCACGATCAACTGCGTAGATCCGAAAATCGGCGCCAAGATCTACCCTTGGATCTATTGGAACAATAAGCGTATCCGTGGTGTGAAAGCAGCCGAAATCCTTATCCGGCAGCAGCAGAAAGGCTTGGAGATGCTGGTCGAACGCGGCATCCTGGTCAAAGTCAACTCGGTGATGATTCCAGGTGTCAACGACGAGCATCTGAAGGAAGTCAGCCGCATCGTGAAAGAAAAAGGTGCATTCCTGCACAATGTGATGCCACTGATCGCCGAAGCGGAGCACGGTACTTTCTATGGCGTCATGGGCCAGCGTAGTCCCGATCCAGAAGAGTTGCAGGATTTGCAGGATTCCTGTGCCGGCGACATGAACATGATGCGTCATTGTCGCCAGTGTCGCGCCGATGCCGTGGGCATGCTCGGTGAAGACCGTGGTGACGAATTCACCCTGGAGAAGATCGAGCAAATGGATATCGACTACGAAGCGGCCATGGTCAAACGTGCCGCCGTACAAGCTTCGATCATGGAAGAGCTAGACGAGAAAGCAGCCCAAAAAGCTCGCTTGGCCAATGTTTCCGTACCCTCGCTCACCGAAGGTCGGATCAGCCGGAACTATCGCTCTGTGCAGATGGCAGTAGCCACCAATGGCGGTGGACTGATCAACGAACACTTCGGTCACGCTCGCGAGTTTCTAATTTACGAAGCATCGCCCGAAGGTGTTCGCTTTATCGGACACCGCAAGGTCGATCAGTTCTGCGTCGGTAATGACAGCTGTGGCGAAAAGGAATCTGCCCTTTCTGGCAGCATTCGTGCATTGAAAGGTTGCGAGGCAGTGCTCTGCTCCAAGATCGGGTTCGAACCTTGGAGTGACCTGGAAGCTGCGGGTATCCACCCCAATGGCGAACATGCAATGGAACCCATTGAAGAAGCGGTGATGGCCGTATACCAGGAAATGATCGCTGCTGGTCGTCTGAATGGTGAAAAGGCCCTGTTTCAGGCCAATGCCTGAGTCGGGGTCCGACTACTGAACAAGAGATGCCGGAGGTGCGAGATGGCCTTGAAGATTGTGGAATCCTGTGTCAACTGCTGGGCTTGCGTAGATGTTTGCCCGAGCGATGCAATAACCCAAGGTAGTGCACATTTTCAGATAGTGACAAGCAAATGCACCGAATGTGACGGCGACTATGCGGAGCAGCAATGTGCCAGCATCTGCCCCGTAGAAGGAGCCATTCTGTTGGCTGATGGCATGCCTGCAAATCCGCCAGGCTCACTGACGGGCATTCCACCGGAGCGTCTGGCTGAAGCCATGAATGAAATCCAGGCTCGCTGAGGACTATCCATATGTCCTGTATCGTCTTCTATGAAAAGCCAGGGTGTGCAACCAACCGCCTACAGAAACAGTTGCTGCGCACGACAGGTCTTCAGCTTGAAGTACGGGATCTGCTCAGCGAGCCCTGGACCAGTGAGCGCCTGCGTCCTTTTTTCGGTAATAAACCGGTAGCCGAGTGGTTCAATACCTCGGCCCCAGCCATTAAATACGGCGAACTGGACCCAGAGACGCTTACAGCCAACCAGGCCCTGGAGCTGATGATAAAAAATCCGCTGCTGATTCGTCGCCCTTTGATCCGCTATGGCATGCATTTCATGGCTGGATTCGATCTGGCCACACTGAGCAAACAGCTTCCTTGCAAGGGTAAATTCCCGTCCCTACCGGAAGAGAATACCTTGGGTAGTTGTTCGGTCGGCCAGGGAAGCCATGAGGGCTGTTCACCTGCCCAAGGTGGTCAATGATGATCGGACAATCGATGGTTATACGTCGGGCTCCAGCAACAATGCACCAGCCCGAAGATAACCGCACTTGGTTATTGCAGATTGTCCAGGCCAGGGCAGCAGGCCAGACTTGTCTCCCCGCCAGGCTGGGCCTGGATGAACAGACGTACCAAGCTCTTTCCCGCCAATATGCCTTCGAGGCAAACAGTTGGTCATCCAATCAAAATGCCCAAGCGGAGCAGGAAGATTTACGCCAAGAGCTGCTGGATCTACGTCAGGACGAATGGGACGAGATTCGTACCCTGCTCCTCAGCGGACGCCATGGCCTCGATCCTGCCGAAGAAGTCATGGCAGCCATCGTCGCCGCTGCCTGCCTCGGTGGAGGTCACTTGTGGCAGGATCTCGGCATGACCTCTCGTCTACAATTACATGAGCTGCTCTCGTACAACTTTCCGGATATTACTGCACGCAATACCCAGAACATGCGCTGGAAAAAATTCTTCTACAAACAACTGTGCGAGCAGGAAGGCGGTTATGTCTGTCGCTCGCCTACGTGCGAACAATGCCCTACCTACAATGACTGCTTCGGAGATGAAACATAAGGCGGCTCGTTCATGTTTCCTTTCCAGCAAGAACAAACCAAGGAGAAACCATTATGCAGGTTCTGGATACCGAAGGCCGCATTCGTCAGCAGATTGCCGAAAATCCGGTGATTCTTTATATGAAAGGTACACCGGACGCCCCGGAATGTGGTTTTTCCCGTGCAGTGGTCGAGACTCTGAAAAAATTCGGCAAGCCTTATGCCTTCGTCAATGTCCTGACCGCACCTCACATCCGCGAGAAATTGCCAAAGATTTCCCAGTGGCCAACCTACCCGCAGTTTTTTGTAAATGGCGAACTGATTGGCGGCTGTGACATCGTTCTTGGCATGGACAAGGATGGCTCGCTGAAAGAATTGATGGACAAGGTTGCCAACTGATCAATCAACCAGCGCCACGGTTTCCTTTTGCTCTGGATAACCCACAAGCTCCAGGTTTCCGTGAAAATGCCGACCACAGGGTCGGCATTTTCATTACAGCGGAACAGATATCAAAGCATCACTACTTCTGACTTGTCAGCCGTGGTTTCCTGCCAACCACCACCGAGCGCCTTGAACAGATTGACCTCGCTGATGTGCTGATCGAGCTGGTCAGTGATCAGTTGCTGGCGAGCGGAGAACAATTGGCGCTGCGCATCCAGCAAGGTCAAGTAATTGTCCACTCCGGTTCGATAGCGCAGCTCGGCAAGGCGATAATAATCCTGGCTGGTATCGACCAGATCGTTCTGAGCCTGTACCTGGCGGTGATAGGTGGTCCGTGCAGCAAGACCGTCGTTAACCTCGCGAAAAGCCGTCTGAATAGCCTGCTCGTAATTCGAGACCTGCATGTTCTTGCTGACCTTGGCGTAATCGAGATTTCCCATCAGCTCACCAGCCCGGAAAATTGGCAAGGAAATACTAGGTACAAAGCTCCAGTAGCCCGAGCCCCCCTCGAATAAATCTGAAATCGAACCGCCAGCAGTACCTGCCGATGCCGAGAGCGTGATAGTCGGGAAAAATGCGGAACGGGCAGCTCCAATGTTGGCGTTGGCCGCTCTGAGCTGATATTCAGCTTCTATAATATCTGGCCGCTGTAACAGCAGATCGGACGACATACCCACAGGAAAATCGGCCAACTGATGACCATCCGGTTTCCAGTCAGGCTTGATGTTGTCTGGAATTTTCTGCCCCAGTAACAAGGTCAACTCATTGCGATCAAGCATTACGGCACGAGCATAAGATTCCAAGGTTGCCCGCGTGGAGTCTACTGTCGTCTGTGCCTGGCGGACATCCAGTGCCGACGCAGTACCGAGATCGAACGTACTCTGGGTCAGGCGCAGGGTTTCCTCATAAGCCTTAAGCGTATTTTGGCTCAGCTCCAGCTGCGCCTGATCAGCTTGCCAACTCAGCCAAGCATTGGCGACGTTGGCAATCAGGCTGACCTGAACGCCACGGTGTGCAGCTTCAGTAGCGAAATATTGCTCCAGCGCCTGCTCACGCAAACTATTCAGCCGGCCGAACAGGTCGATTTGCCAGGAAACATCCATGGTTGTCGCATACCAGGAGGTAATTGTCGCTGAACTGCCGTTGCTGCCGGGACCGGTATAATTTGAGCTGGTGCCAGAAGTACCACCGCTAGTGGTATTACCGCTACCACTATTGCCACCATTGGTGCCCATCGGAATGCGTCGACGGCTTTCAACGCCGGACACATTGAATTTCGGAAAAAGATCCGAGCGAGAAATACGATATTGCGCCTGATAAGCCTCCACATTCAGCGCAGCCGTACGCAGATCTCGGTTGTTTTCCAGAGCGATTTCGATCAGTTGGCGCATCGCTGGATCGCGGAAGAAAGTGCGCCAGACCAAATCCGGTTGATCCATTTCCTCGGTTCGGGTATTGAAGGTCCGCTCGACGGGTAACTCTGGCTGCTCATAGCCAGGAATAAACGAGCAGCCTGACAATACCAAAAGCAAAGCCAAGGCCAATGGTGACTTGTTCACTCTGAACCCTCCTCTTCACTAACATCGTGCTTGGTTTTTCTTTCTTTTCGCTCTTTCAAAGACAGCACCACTACGAAGAACAACGGTACCCAGAAGATCGCCAGAAAAGTCGCAGACAACATACCGCCGATCACCCCGGTACTGATCGCATGCGCACTACCGGCACCTGCGCTGGTGGTGATGGCCAAGGGAACCACCCCTAAGGTAAAAGCCATCGACGTCATGATGATCGGGCGCAAGCGCATGCGACAGGCCTCGATGGCAGCCTCGATCAGACTCTTGCCTTGCTCGTGCAACTCCTTGGCAAATTCGACGATAAGGATTGCGTTCTTCGCTGTCAGCCCGATCGTGGTCAGCAGACCGACCTGGAAGAACACATCGTTGGAGAGCCCACGCCCGAGAGTCGCGCCCAGAGCGCCGATAACGCCCAGCGGGACCACTAAAAGGACAGCAAAGGGAATCGCCCAGCTTTCATACAAGGCGGCCAGACAGAGGAACACAACGACCAGTGATAAAGCGTAAAGAGCCGGAGCCAGGTTTCCAGCCGAGCGCTCTTCGAACGAAACGCCCGTCCAGGAGTGAGTGATGGTAGGCGGCAATTGTTCCATGATCCGCTCCATTGCCGCCATCGCCTCTCCAGTGGAATAGCCGGGTGCCGGCTGGCCGAGGATCTCGACTGCCGACACTCCATTGTAACGTTCCAGTCTGGGCGATCCATAGATCCACTTTCCTGAGGCAAATGCAGTGAACGGCACCATCGCACCACTGCTGTTGCGAACATACCAGTCCTTGAAGTTTTCCGGAGACATACGGGCTGCGGGTTCGCCCTGCATGTATACCCTCTTGACCCGGCCGCGATCGATGAAGTCGTTGACATAGCTAGTACCCCAGCCCGCCGACACGGTCGCATTGATCTCAGTGAGCGATATGCCAAGCACCCTGGCCTTTTCATCGTCGATTTCCAGCTTGAACTGGGGTTCATCATTCATGCCGTTAGGGCGCACACCAACCAGCTCGGGAGCTTGTGCGGCCATCCCGAGCACTTGATTGCGAGCCTGAACCAATGCTTCATGACCAAGGTTACCGCGATCCTCCAAAAAGACATCGAAACCCGATGCGTTACCCAATGCAATCACTGCAGGCGGGGCAAAGGGGAAAACCATCGCATCACGAATACCGGCGAAGTGTCGCTGGGCCCGCCGCATCAAGGCAAAAACCGAGTCCTCAGGATTGGGTCGGTCCTCCCAAGGTTTGAGAGTGACGAAAGCAAGCCCCGAATTCTGGCCACGCCCGGCAAAGTTGAAGCCAGTGAGGGTAAAGGCCGATGGAACAATATGACCTTCATCTTCAAGCAGATACTGACGGACTTTATCCATGGTCTGCTGGGTCCGCTCAGCACTGGAACCAACCGGCGTCTGGGCCTGGACGAACAACACACCCTGGTCCTCTTCGGGTAAAAAGGCACTGGGTAGCTTGGTAAAGAGCCAGCCTATGGCAACGACGATCACGACATATACGATCAAATAAGGGGCCTTGTGCCGTAGAATGGACGCAACACTGTGTTTGTAGCCATTTACGCTGCGCTCGAACACACGGTTGAACCAGCCGAAGAAGCCACGCTTTTCATGGTGACCGACAGCCGAAGGCTTGAGCAGCATGATGCATAGCGTCGGAGTGAAGACCAGCGCAACCAGCACCGATAGCCCCATGGCCGTGGCGATGGTGAGCGAAAACTGGCGAAAGATAATGCCGGTCGATCCACTGAAGAACGCCATGGGCAGAAATACTGCCGATAACACGGTGCCAATCCCGACCAGCGCTCCCTGGACCTGATCCATCGATTTGCGAGTTGCCTCCAGCGGCGACAACCCCTCCTCGGCCATCACCCGCTCGACGTTCTCTACCACCACGATGGCATCGTCTACCAGCAGGCCAATCGCCAGAACCATGGCGAACATGGTCAGCGTATTGATCGAATAGCCGAACATAGCCAATACCGCAAAGGTTCCGAGCAACACGACCGGAACAGCCAGAGTTGGCACCAGGGTGGCACGAAAATTCTGTAGGAACAGAAACATCACCAGGAAAACCAGAACGATCGCCTCGAACAGTGTATGCACCACCGTCATGATCGATTCTTTGATCACAGGCGTCGTATCGTATGGATAGACGACATCCACCCCCGGCGGCAGCAGGGAGGTCAATTGGTTCATCGTCTCGCGCACCGCTTCGGCAGTATCCAAGGCGTTAGCGCCAGTAGCCAGCCTGATCCCGATACCACTGGCCGGCTTACCATTGAAGAGCGAGGAAATATTCGCGTCCTGAGAACTCAGTTCCGAACGTGCAACATCCTTCAGGCGGACCTGGGAACCGTCACTGTTTACCGTCAGCAGGATATTGTCGAACTGTTCGGGCGTCTGCAGGCGAGTCTTGCCGATGATAGTAGCGGTCAGTTGCTGCCCGGGCACGGCCGGCTGCCCCCCCAGTTGCCCGGATGAAATCTGGACGTTCTGGGCAGTGATGGCATTCCTTACATCGACTGGGGTCAACTGAAAGTTATTCAGCTTGACAGGGTCCAGCCAGATTCGCATCGAGTACTGGGTGCCGAATACCTGGAAATCGCCAACCCCATAGGTACGCGAAATCGGATCCTGTAAGTTGGAAACGATGAAATCGGCCAGATCGCCCCGCTCCAGTTGGCCATCGGTCGAAACCACGCCGACAATCATCAGATAACTGGTAGCCGATTTGGTAACCCGGATCCCCTGCTGCTGAACTTCCAGCGGCAGGTTCGGCGTGGCCAACTGCAGCTTGTTCTGTACCTGTACCTGGGCGATGTCCGGGTTGGTGCCCTGGTCGAACGTGACGGTGATAGTCATATAACCGTCAGAGTTACTGTTCGACGAGATGTAACGCAGGCCATCGAGACCATTGAGCTGCTGCTCGATCACCTGGACTACCGTGTCTTGCACCGTCTGCGCCGACGCACCGGGATAGGTCACGGAAATCGCCACGGCGGGCGCGGCGATATCCGGATACTGGTTGATCGGCAAGCGCAAGATGGACAAGCCGCCGATCAGCATGATTAGCAAGGCGATCACCCAGGCAAAGACCGGCCTGTCGATAAAGAATCTGGACATGCTCGGCCCTCAGCCTTCTTGCTTGCGTGGCGGCTCGGTTGCAGAGCCCGCGACATTGGTGGCGGGAACGGCCTTGACCTCCGCTCCCGGCTTGATGTACTGCAGACCTTCGGTGATCAGCCGATCCCCCTCTTTCAACCCATCGAGAATCAGCCAGCGGTTACCTACCGTGCGTCCAGTAACGACTGGGCGCGATTCGACCTTGTTCTCGGCATTGACCACCATGGCAACCGCATTGCCTTTAGTGTCATGCGTAATACCTTGCTGCGGCGCCAGAATTGCCTGTTCCTGCACGCCCTCGACCAATTTGGCGTAAACAAACATACCGGGCAGCAAGGTACGCTCGGGATTAGGAAAGATTGCGCGCACGGTTACCGAGCCGGTTCCCTGATCGACCGACACTTCGGCGAATTCCAGGGTTCCTTCCTGCTGGTACTGGGTACCATCCTCAAGAGTCAAGGTGATCCGGGCCGCATGGTCGCTAGCTTTCTGCAAGCGTCCTTCGTTGAAATCGCGGCGCAGGCGCAGCAACTCGCGCGACGGCTGGGTCACGTCCACATAAATGGGATCAAGCTGATAGATGATGGCCAATGCCTGGTCCTGACGGCTACTGACCAGAGCTCCCTCGGTAACCAGCGAGCGATCGATTCGCCCAGTGATAGGTGCCATGACCTTGGTATAGCGAAGGTTGATACGCGCTTGTTCGACCGAGGCTTCGGCCTGCAGCATGGAGGCACGAGCATCGTCATAGGATTGTCGGCTCACCGCCTGCTGCTTGACCAATGCCGAATAGCGCTCGGTCAGGGCTTTGGTGGAAGCCAGGGTCGCACTGGCGCTCTTGAGCACCGCATTATACATCGACGGGTCGATCTGATAGAGCTGTTGGCCCGCCTTGACCTCTGTACCTTCGGTAAACAGCCGTTTCTGAACAATACCATCGACTTGCGGACGGACTTGGGCGACCCGATAGGCCTGAGTCCGCCCCGGTAAATCGGACGTAAGGGCGACGGGCTCGGATTTCAGAACGACGATACCAACTTGCGGGGCCGGTTTTTGCTGGGTTTGTGCAGCTTCCTGCTCCCGACATGCGCTGAGCATGAACACAGCAGCTGCAATAGAGACCAGTGCAGCGCATGCCGACTTGATGGATGTCATGGAGAACCTCTTGGGCAGGCGGACCTTAGCGTGGAACGAATTTCTACCAGGAGTGGGAAGAACTGCTGAAATATACTTACATCCATAATTGTCTGTAAACCAATCTCTTGGTCATATCAGTGCAATCATGCTCTTGCACGTTTATCAATAAGAATCAGTCTCTTATAAAAAAACTCGTTACCATTAAAAAATAAAAACATTAAAATCAATATCTTATGCAATAACACGATTGCTCTAATGGTTATGAAAAGGGGCTATAAAAACTTTTCCAAAATCGGTATGTAGCAGGCAATCCGCACCTTAGCGAAGGTCCTGAACCCAATTCAGCCCTAAATATGCGGCCAATGACCGCACATATAAAAAGGCTGGAAAGCACAACGCCGGCTCCGGGCCGGCGTTGTTTCACGAAAACCAACCTATCGAAAATCTACTGTCGAACCCCTTCGATGGATAAGATCAGCTCCACTGTCTGCGAGGCCGGGCCAAGATCCTTCTCGATAGCGAAATCCTTCAGCTTGAGTGTCGTGTTCCCTTCGAATCCGGCACGATATCCGCCCCATGGATCCTTGCCTTCACCCAAAAAATGCGCAGCGATCACGATTGGCTTGGTAACGCCGTTCAAGGTCAGGTTGCCGGCGATATCGGCCGTATTCTTGCCGGTAGACTTGACCGAAGTGGATTCGAACGTTGCCGTCGGATGTGCCGCAACGTTGAGAAAATCAGGGCTGCGCAAGTGCTTGTCACGCTCGGCATGATTGCTGTCGACACTGGCGGTCTGCAGATTGACCTTGACCTTGCTGGCTTCCGGCTTGTCCGCATCGAAGCTGAAGGTACCGTCAAAATCCTTGAAGGTACCGTATAGCCAGCTGAACCCCAGATGGCTGATCTTGAAATTGACGAAAGCGTGCTGGCCCTCCTTGTCGATCACATAATCGGCAGCCAGCGCTTGCCCGCCAAACAGGGTGGAAGCCAGAGCCAGAGCGATAAACCTTTTTTTCAACATTACAGTTTCTCCTTAGTGATTAGCGGATCGAAACTTGAGCCTTCGATACTCGGCCTGCCATCCGCAGCAGGGTCGAGTCACGATCGATGAAGTGGTGCTTGAGAGCGGCCAGAGCATGCAGTGCAGCCAGGATAACGAGCAGCCAAGCCAGGTATTTATGGATCATTCCGGCCAAATCCGCCTGATTGGCAAGCGAGGTGACCGAAGCCGGCACTGCGAACCAGCCGAATACCTCGATAGAACGACCATCGGCGGTGGAAATGAGGTAGCCGGCAATCATCACGGCAAACAGCCCGAGATAGAGCAGCTCGTGCATAAGCCTGGTCGCGACCTGCACCAGG
The DNA here is from genome assembly GCF_014191985.1 of Azomonas macrocytogenes. Classification (GTDB taxonomy): domain Bacteria; phylum Pseudomonadota; class Gammaproteobacteria; order Pseudomonadales; family Pseudomonadaceae; genus Azomonas; species Azomonas macrocytogenes. Next base: position 78,242 of record NZ_JACHXI010000010.1, on the reverse strand, counting down.
CTGCCATGGCTGGCCAACGGCGCCGGTCCCGGGCTGAAAAAACGCCAGGCGACTCGCACCAGCATCTGGCCAAAGAGCAGCATGCCGATGCTCTTGTGGATCTCCGGAGCCGCACGGTACCAACTGCTGTAATAGTCGAGCCCGCGCATCCAGATACCCAGGCCAAACAGGCCGAATACCGTAACGGCAACCAGCCAGTGCAACAGCCTGCCAATCAGCCCATAGCTATCAGTTGAATTACGCCATTGCATCGCGAGCGACTCCTGCATGAATTGGGAAAAGCCTAGCGGCAAATCTATCGGGTAAAGACGGATTATTTCGCTGAGAAACACCGATCAATTGGATATGACAAATCCACCATCACTTGATCAAGGTACCTCTGCTAGTCTGCGGCCCCACTGCAAGGAGAAATGCTCATGAGTCGAAATCACGCCTGGATGCAACGCGACCTGGCTGTTGTCTGGCATCCCTGCACGCAAATGAAGGATCACGAGCAGTTGCCCTTAATCCCGATTCGGCGTGGGGAAGGCGTCTGGCTGGAAGATTTCGACGGCAAGCGTTATCTGGATGCAGTGAGCTCATGGTGGGTCAATGTCTTCGGCCACGCCAACCCGCGCATCAATGCGCGCATCCGCGGACAACTGGAAAATCTCGAACACGTGATGCTCGCCGGCTTCAGCCATGCGCCTGTGATCGAGCTGTCCGAACGGCTGCTGCAACTCGCTCCACCGGGGCTCTCCCGCGCCTTCTATGCCGACAACGGCTCTTCCGGGATCGAAGTCGCGCTGAAGATGAGCTATCACTACTGGCGCAACAGCGGTCACGCACAAAAGAAACGCTTCGTCACGCTGACCAACAGCTATCACGGCGAAACCGTGGCGGCCATGTCGGTGGGCGACGTGGCGCTGTTCACCGACATCTACAAACCGCTGCTGCTGGATACCCTCAAGGTGGCGAGCCCGGACTGCTACCTGCGACCGGAAGGCATGGACTGGGCAGAACACTCACGCAACATGTTCAGCCACATGGAACAGTGTCTTGCCGAGCACCATCACGAAATCGCGGCCGTGATCGTGGAACCGCTGATCCAGGGTGCCGGCGGCATGCGCATGTACCACCCGGTTTACCTGCAATTGCTGCGTGAAGCCTGCACCCGCTATCGCGTACATCTGATCCACGACGAGATCGCGGTCGGCTTCGGCCGTACCGGCACACTGTTCGCCTGTGAACAGGCTGGCATCACGCCGGATTTCCTGGTTCTGTCCAAAGCCTTGACCGGTGGCTATCTACCGATGGCCGCAGTGCTTACTACCAACGAGCTGTACCAGGCGTTCTACGACGACTACACCACGCTGCGCGCCTTCCTGCATTCGCATACCTACACCGGTAACCCTCTGGCTTGCGCAGCCGCACTGGCGACCCTGGATATCTTCGAGCAGGATGGCGTTATCGAGGCGAACCGGGCACTGGCTGCGCATATGGGGCAAGCCTGCGCACACCTGGCCGAGCATCCCCACGTGGCAGAAGTACGCCAGACTGGCATGGTCCTGGCCATCGAGATGGTGCAGGACAAGGCCAGCAAAACGCCTTATCCCTGGCAGGAACGACGGGGCATGACGGTCTACCAGCATGCTTTGGAGCGCGGCGCCCTGCTGCGACCGCTGGGCAACGTGGTTTATTTGTTGCCGCCTTATGTCATTACCCCCGACCAGATCGACTTTCTCGCCGAGGTCGCTACCAAGGGAATCGACCTCGCCACCCGGAAAAGCGCCAGTACACGGGTAGACATGGGCCGCTATCCGGGACACCGCGATCCAGGCTAGAAGAGGACTGCAAGCTGCAAGCTGCAAGCTGCAAGCTGCAAGCTGCAAGAGTTAAGCTTGCAGCCCCCTATCTAAAGCCTGTAGCCCTTTCATATGCGTCTTTCCCGCTTCTTCGTCGATCTCCCACTATCCCTTGGCCAACACGATCTCCCCGAAGCCCAGGCGCACTACATCGGGCGAGTGCTGCGCTTGAATGCCGGTTCCGAGGTTCAACTCTTCGATGGCAGTGGCGTGGAATACCTGGGCGAGCTGACCGAAGTCGGCAAGAAAAGTGCTCGTGTCGAACTGCGTGAAGCCTTGCCCGGCCTGCCTGAATCGGCGCTACAGGTACATCTGGGCCAGGGACTTTCGCGGGGCGAGCGCATGGACTGGGCGATCCAGAAGGCTACCGAACTGGGTGCTACGGAAATCACCCCGCTCTTCAGCGAACGCTGCGAAGTCCGCTTGAACGACGAGCGTACCGACAAGCGCCTGAGCCACTGGCGGCAAATCGCGATCAGTGCCTGTGAACAATGCGGGCGCTCGGTCCTGCCAGTTATTCACGCACCGCAAGCCTTGGCAGACTGGCTGCAGCGAACCGAAGCCGAGCTCAGGCTGGTCCTGCACCCGGTCGCAACGCCATTACCGGAACATGCCCGGCCGCAAAGCCTGGCCCTGCTGATCGGACCGGAAGGAGGACTGAGCGAAGCGGAAGTGCACCAGGCCCTGGAGGCCGGCTTCCAGGGCGCCCGCCTCGGCCCTCGCATCCTGCGGACCGAAACGGCTCCGGTGGTAGCGCTGGCCGTGGCCCAGCAACTATGGGGTGATTTCTAGAGGGTTCATCGCAAGATCAAACCAGTTCCAGATCGACCAACAGCTGCTCCAGCCCGGCCAGATCGGGAATGCTGGCCTGTTCATCGCCCAGGCTGACCACCTCCAGCTCGAACGGCGCCAGCTTGGCTCCGATAGCCGCCAGATCGCTGTCGACCCGAACCGAGCGCGGGATCCCCTGGATCAGCAAGGCGATGAACTTCAGCTGCTCTCGTCCACCCAGCGCATTCAAGACGGCGATCCGGTTCGCGCAGACAAAGCGAACCTGCCCCGCGGAAACTTCTTCGAAAGACAGCAAGGGAAGTTGCAAGTCACGCCAGCAAATCCAGCCGAGAAACCAGCTCGGCAGATCCGCGACCGGCTGCGGCGCACGAAAGGAAATCAATTCGGCAATCGCCACATTGGGTAGCAACAATTGGCGATCAGCCAGAGGCAATAGCAGACAGGCGAGGCGTTCCTCGCCTTCCTGGCGAACCAACAAACTATTCATGAGAAATCTCCAACTCAGAAACTGCCTGCTCCGCAAGATGCTCGAGCAGAGCCCGGGCTAAACCCGGTGGAGAAGCGCTGAACAGGCCATATCCTATTTCCCGCAGGCTTTCCGGCAGGCTCGGGCAGGCACAGCCATCGGCTTGCTGGGTCCAGAGCTTGCCGCCGCGGCGAGACACATAAGCGGCGGCATTGCTGCCATCGGAGCCCATGCCGCTGAAAACAATGACGCCACAATGCGCGCCGAATTGCTGCGCCAGATTCAGCATCATTCGCTCGATCGACGGACTATAGGGCTCGGGCCAGGCAACCCCGCCCAGTTGCATGGAACCATCCTTGCCGAAAGCCAGTTCCTGAGCTACCGGCACCACGACCATCTCACCGCAACGCAATTTCTCGCCATGTCGTGCAGGACCGATATGCCATTGGCTATGTCGCCCTACCGCCTGAGACAGCAACGTCTCGAATCTGGCGTCGATATGCTGAGCATACAGAAAAGCGACCGGCAGGCCGCCCGGCAAGGCATCGAGAAATCCCTTGACCGCTCCCGGCCCGCCCATCGCCGCAGCCAGCAACCAGACTTCACGTGCCGGTTGACCAAACTGCAGTCTCTTGCTGGAAAGCGCGGGGGGAATCTCCAGACGGGCAGGCTGCCCGGCATCCTCGAAAAGCGCCTTCAGGCTGGGGCCGACCGCACGGCTGGAATCCCCGACCAGACGCTTGAGCTTTCCTACCAGACGCCGCTCCCACTGCGAGTACTCATCCGACTGCTGTCTTGGCGCATCGCCTTCACCGAACAGCACGGGCACCACAGACTTTTCCAGCAGCGTATCGATTAGTAGCGAATCCTCGATCTGTGTCAGATCGATCAGCCAGAGATCGGCCTGGCAGGCACTCAAGTCGGCCTCTTCCAGACGCTGTGGATCCCGATTGAGCACCACCTGGTAGCCATTGACATCCAGGACTCGCTGCAGGGTATGGCGTTGCAGCGAGGTATCGGCGATGACGGCAATGCGCGCAGCGCAAGCATCCTCACGCATGCCTGGCAACCAGTCGGTGGATGGCTTCGAGTAGTGCGGATTCCTGGTACGGCTTGCCGAAATATTCGTTGACGCCAATGGCCATGGCCCGCTCTCGATGTTTCCTGCCGGTGCGCGAAGTGATCATGATGATCGGCAAATCCTTCAAGCGCTGATCGTGGCGCATCTGTGCGACAACCTCGTAGCCATCCATGCGTGGCATTTCGATATCCAGCAACACAACATCCGGCTGCTGCTGTTGCAGGAGGAGAATGGCATCGGCGCCATCTTTGGCGGTCAGTACATTCATGCCATTGCGCTCCAGGAAACGGCTGGTGACCTTGCGCACGGTAACCGAATCATCGACCACCATAATCAACGGCGGACGGCCTCGACTGGTCTCGCCATCGGCAGTCGAGGCCCACTGTATGTTCGGGCGCGGCAGATGCATGCGCGTCTGCCGGACACGAATGGCTCCCGGCAGGTCCAGAATGACGACGACCCGTCCATCGCCGAGCAGGGTTGCTCCCGATACGCTCTGGACGCCGGCGAATTGCGGCCCGAGGGTCTTCACCACGATATCGCGCGAGCCGCTCAGAGAGTCGACCTGGACCGCAACCACGGATTCGCCAGAGCGCACCAGCAGCACCGGCAATGGGATATTGCGGCCTTCCAGAGCGGGCTGTTGCCCGGTCCCCAGAAGGTCGCCGAGGTAGCACAACTCGTAACGCCGCCCCGCGTACTCGAAATGCGGCACATCCGATCGATAGTATTTTTTCAAGTCAGTGGCAGAAAGTCGCACGATACCTTCGACCGCGTTCAATGGAACGGCGTAGAGATCCTCGCCGGAACACACCATCAGCGAGCGGTTGGTCGATACGGTAAACGGCAGTCGGATGACGAAACGCGATCCCTTGCCCGGGTAGGAATCGATGCTCATCGCTCCCCCCAACTGCCGCACCTCGGCACAGGCCACATCCAACCCGACGCCACGCCCGGAAATCTGCGTAACCTGTCCGGCCGTACTGAAGCCGGCGGCGAAGATAAACTGCAGCACTTCACGGTCGGCCAGATGGCTGTTGGCTGCCAGCAGCCCACGCTCGACCGCCTTGCGTCGCACCGCATCGATGTCGATACCGGCGCCATCGTCGGCCAGGATCACCAGAATGTCGCCACCTTCGCGAGCCAGTTCGAGTTTGATCGAACCAGTTTCCGGCTTGCCTGCCAGCCGGCGCTGCTCGGGCGTCTCGATTCCGTGATCGACCGCATTGCGCAGCATATGCTCAAGCGAGGCAATGATGCGCTCGAGTACGCTGCGGTCCATTTCGCCGCTCGCATTGCCACCGACGAGTTCGACCTGCTTGCCCAGCTCTGTGGCCACCTGGCGAACAATCCGACGCAAGCGCGGCATGACCCGCTCGAAAGGCACCATACGGGTACGCATCAGGCCTTCCTGAAGCTCAGTGTTGATTCGCGCCTGCTGGTTCAGCAGAGATTCGGCGTCGCGATTGCGCGCCGCCAAGGTTTCCTTCAGATCCAGCAGATCCGAAGCCGATTCGAACAGGGAGCGCGACAGTTGCTGCAGCTGCGAGTAACGATCCAGTTCCAGCGGATCGAACTCCTCACGGGCGCTTCTTTCCCCTTCGGCACGATGGCGACTGAGAATCTGCGCCTGGGTTTCGATATCCAGCCGCCGAAGCTGGTCACGTACCCGTTCGATCGTGGCATCCATCTCGTTCAGGGTGAAGTTGCAATCGCTGATCTGTTGCTCGATCCGTGCCCGGGAAATGGACGTTTCACCGGCCAGATTGACCAATTGCTCGAGCAGTCCGGCTGGAACCCTGACCATTTCCTCGGGAGCACGCTGGGCCGCGGCGGCGCGGGCCGCTTCCTGGGCAGCCTGGACAAAGGGAAGAACCTTGGGGGATGCCGGCAGGTCGGGATCCCGCACGCTGGCAGCAGTGACCAAGTGTTCCGCCGGCTCGGCCAGTGGCGCGGGGATGGGCACAGGCGCCGCGAGAGAGCCATCAGCGCCATTGCCCAGCCGCGCGAGCGCCTCCCCAAGCTCGCGCTGCCCGATCTGCATGGCTTCCAGCAGACCGCAAGCACGCGGGTCGGCCTGCCGGCGCGCTGCGCTCAGGCACCGCTCCAATTCGTGGGCCAGATCGCCGATTCCGCTCTGATCTGCCAGATATGCACTGCCCTTGAGGGCGTGCAAGGTTCGCAGCATATCGGCCAACGCCTCATCCGCACCGCCTGCCCATTGCTCCAGCGCCGAACCCAGCGCATCCAGCAAACCGTCGGCTTCCTCGATGAAGACCGGTAGAACGTCCGCATCGTCGGAATCCCCAGCGTCGCTGGCCACTCTGTGCGACGAAGCAACGCGTGCAGGATCGGCCGGGCGCTTGCGGAAACCTCGCAACTCCTCTACCAGGAACAGGCTATCGGGCAGCGTTCGTTTCGCCCGCAGTTTGTAGAACATATCGGCGAGCCGGTCGTGGCAGGTTTCGAGCAGGTCAAGCAGCGCCGCACCGGCGCTGAAGTGGCCGCTGTTCAAGTCCTTGTAGACGAACTCCAGTTCGTTGGCCAGATCGCCGACCGGGCGTACCCCGGCCATGCGCGCGCCACTCTTGAGCCGGTGCAGATCCTGCTGCAGGTGTTCGAGTTCATGAACTGCTTCGGGGTCGGCAATCCAGTGCCGCAGAGACGAGGAAGCGCTTTCCAGGATCACAAAGCCTTCCTCTAGAAAGAGCCTGAGCAGCGCTGCCTCTTGCTGTGGATCGCCATCGTCGTCCCGGCTCTTTTCGGCGAAGGCATCCGGCAGCCTTGGTGCCGGAATGTGACTGTCGCTGACTGCGTCGGTAGCCACCACATCGACCATCGGTGGCAACTCGTCCCCGGCGGGTGCCGTCTTAGCGAGCGCTTCCCGGCGCAGGGCTTGGATCGCCTCGAGCAAATCCTGCGAGCTGTCGAGCGGCGTGTTGGCCCGCAGTTCATCCAGTTGAATCGCGAGCCGGTCATGACTGCGTTGCAGCAGCTCGAGCAACTCGCCGGAAGCCTCGATACGCTGCTCGAACAGCCCTTCGTAAAGAAATTCCAATTCGTGGGCCAGATCGCCGATAGGGCGGACTTCGGCCATACGCGCACCGCCCTTGATGGTGTGCAGATTCCGTTGCAGCGCAGCCAGGGCCTCGTGATCCTGCCTATCATGCCGCCAGCGTTCGAGCGCCTGGGTAGCATCGTGCAGCAGCTCGACGGACTCCTCCAGGAAGATCGCGATCATTTCCCGGTCGAGCGTATCCGCCTCGACCGACGTCGCGGCCGGTTCGGGAGCTTGCCGCGCACGATGACGCAAGGCCTGCAGGCCGTTGGCGACATCGTTGTACGGAGTGACCTGCAACCCGGCCACGACCTGATCCAGCATGCAGACCAGCGCTTCGTGGCCCTGCTCGGCAAGGATGAGAAAGGCTTCATCGACCGGAACCTCTCGCACTCTGGCTGCTTCATACAGGTCAAGCAGATCCTGGGAAAGTTTATTGATCGGTTGTAGCTCGACCAGCCGTGCAGCCTGCCTCAGTGCTACCAGATCGCGCTGGATAGACGCAATATGGCTGCCCTCCTCAGGTTCCTGTCGCCAGCTCGCCAGGGCCTCTTCAAGACCCTGGAGAAGCGGCATGCACCTGAATACGAACTGCGATATCGGATTCTCGCCGGCCTTGCCTGCTGGAGCGCCGACAACAGCAGACTCGCCGTTTCCGGCAGCCATTTCAGGCTGGCGAGCCAGGTAGAGCGCCGCAATCTGCGCCTTGAGTTCCTCGGTTCCCTCCACGGGAACCAGAGGCTTGCCGGCCTGCAGATCAACCAGCCCCCGGCGCAGCATCGCCAGAGCGTTTTTCAACAGCTCCGTATCCGCCAGGTCGAAAGGAATCAGATGATTCTTGTATTCCTTGACCAGTTTTTCGAGTGGCGTGGCTATTTCATCAATCGGTACTATCCCGGCCATGCGGGAGCTGCCTTTCAGGGTATGCAATGAGCGCTGCAGATCATCCGTCACCGGCTGCGGCAGCAGTTCGGCGCAACGGGCCAGAAATCCATCGATGGCATCGAGATGGGTTTCTGCCTCACCACAGAAAATCTCGACCAACTGCGGATCGAGCCCCTGGCCCTGAGCTGTCGCGGCCAGGATATCCGGGGAGTCGATGGCGCCGTTCAGCCCCTGCGCCAACCTTTGGGCCTGCATGATCAGGCGGTCGACATCGCTGCGTGGATGCTGGACTTGCGCGGCAAACTCATCGAGCAGTTCTGGCAGCAGCACGGTTGCCTGCGAAACGACCGCAACGGCCGCTTCGCTTGCCGCCACAGTGCCGTCGATCAGGCGCTTGAGCAGATCTTCCACCGCCCAGCCGAGCTCGGCGATGAGCGCCGCCTGCACCATCCTACCGCTCCCTTTGAGGGTATGGAAAGCGCGGCGGAGTTCACCCAATGCCTGTTTGTCGCCCGGCTTTTCACGCCACACGGGCAGGTGATTGCCGATCGTCTGCAGTACCTCGCCGGCTTCCTCGATGAAGACCCTGATCAACTCATCGTCCATCAGGCTTTCGGTTTCCGGCGCAGGCAACAGCCCAGCTTGGGTATCACCGCTCGTTGCCTCGTCCTCCTCGGCACATGCAGAGGCAGCGATCGAATCGACTTCGGACGGCACGGCAACGGGCGTCGAATCCTCTTTGGACGCAACCGGAAGGTAAGCGCTTGCGGGCACAGGAAGCTGCTCTTCGGTCGGTTCGCAGTTCAGTGCTTGCAGGCGTTGCTGGGCCATGTCGAGAATAGAGTCGCTCTGCGAGACGGAATCCTCGCACCGGCGCTCGAGGTAATAGTCCAGGCTGCTGATGATCTCCGCCAGGGTATCCAGATCCTGTCGGCCAGGCACTGCGCCGGAGTCGAGGATGCGCATGCGGACATAGCGGTCGCAGCCATCGATCAGGGCGGCGGCGCGCGGTAACGCAATCATCGTCAGGGCACCGCGAGCCCGGTTGAACAGCTCGGGCACTGTTTGCAGGCGATCATGATCCCAGCGGGATGAAACGAATCCGGCCATTGAATCCTTCACCTGGGCCAGATCCTCCCGTACTTCCTTCAGCACCTGTCGGTGGATGTGCGCGATATCCGCTATCGGCAGCGAATGCTCATCGCCGACCGACTGCTCCAGGAAGCCGACCCTGCCGATCAACGAAGCCTCGACGAACAGCAACGAGCCGGCGATATCCATCAGCAACGCAGCGTCCGGCGGCGGCGGCTGCCGGAGCATTGCCCGGATGGACTCGATCCGGTCCCGGACGATCTGGCATAACTGCGCGAAACCGAGAAGTTCCAGCGTATCGGCAATCCGCCTCAAAGGGTCCAGCAACCGGACCAGATGGCCGGAGAACGCCTGGTGCTCGCTACTGCCGCTGCGAACGAACAGGTCCAGGCTGTCCTTGATGCGAACCAGTTCTTCGCAAAGCGCGGAAACGGCGGAGCGCAGCGTGGAACGGTCGGGGCCGGCCAGCCGGGTACGATCCTGAGCGGCCAGGACCTCGTCCGAGAGCGCTTCATCCAAGCGATAACGTGCCTTGAGCGCAAGAATTGCAGGGGTCCGGGAGGCAGCCTTGGCCACGAGCAAAAGAAGCTTTTCCAGCAGCGCTTCGGGAGCAGATCGGTTGAAGCCACGGGCACCCTGCTCGATCAGCAGCTTCAGTTCCTTGTCCAGTTCGTGCAGCAGGCTGCGCACTGCTGGGGTATTGGGTATCTGACCCTCAAGCATGCCCTCGACGACACCGCCAGCCACTTCCCACAGCGGGCTTAACGGAGTATTCCGGCAACGCTTTTCCAGATGCGCGAAAGCTTTGCCCATGCGCGTCAGGTTGCCAGGCAGGTCCTGGTCGCGAATCACCGCGATCAGTGCAGTCTGCAGCATTTGCCGCAGCCTGCGCAGCACCACTGGCAGATCGTCGGAATCCAGATCGGCCAGGGAGGCTTCGGACAAGGGTGGCGGGGTCTTTTCCGGAGCGGGCAGCAACAGCCGCGGCTCCGTCAAAGACACTTCACCGCGCACAGCGCGCATATCGTTGAGCAACGGCAGGATGGCCAGTGGTATGTCGCGGCGCACCTCCTGGATACGTTCAAGGTAGGTCGGTAGTTGCAGGATCGCCTGGATGAGCAGGGCCAATGCTTCATCGCGCTGCGCCACCTGCCCCTCGAGCAGCGCCAGGCCCAATTGCTCCATTTCCTCGGCCAGCAACACGGCGCCCCGGAGCTCCAGTATCTGCAGCGAACCACGGACCTGATGCAGGCAGCTCAGGCAAGAGCGCATCTGTAGCGCATCCTGTGGTGCTTCGACATAGTTTTCGAGGCTCTGGCGCGCCTGCCTCAGCGCCTCACCGATTTCGCCCTTCAACCACGTCAGGGCAACGTAATCAGGCCGCTCACCCATCGCTGCGATTCCGCTCATTGTTCTTCCGGGTAAAAACCGCTATCCGCTCGCTGCAGCGAGCCTTCCACCCACCAGTGCCCGCATGGATGCCCGGGAGCCCACCTAAACCTTGGCGAACAACCACGCACAGCGTGCTGCAGCTCGCGCCTCACAACGGACGCCGGGTTTGCGGCAAGGTGAAATCGGAAACCGAACGGCGCATCTCGCTGGCCAGTTGCGTCAAGTTGCCGATACTTCTGGCGGTGGCGGTGGTACCGGCCGAAGTCTGTGAAGTGATTTCCCGGATCACGTTCATGGTGCTGGAAATATGGCTTGCCGAAGAGGTTTGCTGGCGGGCGGCATTGGAGATGTTCTGGATCAGCGCTGCCAGCGTTCTGGAGACCTTTTCGATGTCCTCCAGGGCAACGCCCGCATCCTGGGCGAGATGAGCTCCGCGCACGACTTCTGCCGTGGTCTGCTCCATGGAGATCACCGCCTCGTTGGTGTCACTCTGGATGGTCTTGACCAGTGCCTCGATCTGCTTGGTCGCGGCCGAAGAGCGCTCGGCAAGACGCTGCACCTCATCGGCGACCACAGCGAAACCACGGCCGGCATCACCGGCCATGGATGCCTGGATTGCCGCGTTCAAGGCGAGGATGTTGGTCTGGTCGGCGATATCGTCGATCAGGCCGACGATGTCGCCGATTTCCTGGGACGACTCACCCAACCGCTTGATCCGCTTGGACGTATCCTGGATCTGCTCGCGGATGTTATCCATGCCGGCAATGGTGTTGTGCACTACTTCGTTGCCCTTGTTGGCGATGGCCACGGAGCGCTCCGCCACGGCAGCGGATTCCAGCGCGTTGGCCGATACCTGGTCGATCGAGACGGCAATTTCGTTGATCGCGGCAGAGGCTCCGGCGATTTCCTGCGCCTGGTGCTTGGAAGCCTCGGCCAGATGGGTAGCGGTCGCCTGAGTCTGCTCTGCCGCAGAGGCCACCTGTACGGCAGTCTGGTTGATGGTCTGCACCAGCTCGCGCAGCTGATCTATCGAATAGTTGATCGAGTCGGCGATGGCCCCGGTAAAGTCCTCGGTCACGGTGGCCGTTACCGTGAGATCGCCATCGGCAAGGTCGGCAATCTCGTCGAGCAGGCGCAGAATGGCTGCCTGGTTGCGGTCGTTCTTCTCGGCGGTCTCGTTCAGCCGGCGCCGTGCCTGGCGTACGATGACCAGGCCAATGAGCATGATCGAAACCAGCACCAGCGCAGCCAGTCCATAGCCGATGAAGCTGTAGATCCTGCGGCCTTCGACACGCATCTCCAGGCCCTGGAGCAGCAACGATACCTTGTCGAGCAACGCATTCGAGACACCGAAAAGGGCATGCGCAGACTCACGCACCTGCTGCAGCTCGGCAGAGCTGCCAAGAATTTTCTCGGCCGGCCCGGAAACCGACTGGAACAGTTTGGCTACCCTGTCGAGGCGCGCACGTGCATCTCGCTCGGTAACCATGACGATCCCCTGGGGTTGACTGCCTTGCAGCATGCCATCAAGCACCTGGCCGAACTGGCTGATATCGCGGTTGAAGGCTTCGGCCGCCTGCTGCGCATCCTGCCCGCCCGCGAGCAGCCGGTTGCTCGATCCGAGAATACGTTCGGCCAGCAACGACTGGCGCTGGGCAACGGCAATCTGTGCGGCCGGGGCATTTCTGGCCAGCAGGATATCAACGATATCCTCGTATTCGGCCTGCAGCTGCGGAACGATCCTGGTCAGGTTGTCAGCCAGTTGGTGCAGGGCCAATACCGTTTGCTCCTGCCCGATGATCGCATCGGTATTCTTGCGCAGCACATTCCAGTCCTGCTGCACGGCCTCGATGCTGGGTGCCAGGGTAGTCGGTACTGCCGGCAGGCCGAGGTTTTCGTCACCGTGCAGGATGACATCCCAGCGTTGCTGAAAATCACCACGCGCCTCGCGAAGCTTCTGGAACGCCTCGGGGGTTCCGGCCGAAGCCTCTACCGCATTGGTAGCAATTCGCTGGGAGATCATCCGCAGCTCTCCCGCATTGCGCATGTATTCGTTGTCATAGCCAGCCAACGTGCCGACATAGGCAAAATTCGCGGACAACAGCACTGTGGAGACGATCAGTACGAAAAACAGGAAAGTCACCAGCCTGTTGTTCCGCATGCCGGCCAACAGGGCACTCGCATTCAAGTTCTTGTGCATCATCGGCCCTCGCCTGGCCCTTTCCATAACCATCAAAACCGGACTCGGCAACTGCCTGTACCCGAAAGCTCAAAGACCTACATTCAGAAAGTCCTGGTGTCTGGCCAGCGCATACGGACTGAACACCAACCAGAACTGCTCGCGCCGGAACGCCCCATGCAAGAAAGGCTGGATCGACGCCTCGACCGCCGGCGGGTGTTCGGAAAACGCCTCGACCGGAAAATGCTGCATGCCGAGCACTTCATCGACGATCAGGCCAGCGAATACACCGCCTGATTCCAGCACCATGGTCCGTCGCTGCCGGTACGCGGAGGACAATTCGAAACCGAAGTAGCGACACAGATCGATAACCGGCAACAAACGACCGCGGACGTTGGCAACGCCCCTGACCCAGCTCTTCACCCCCGGCAATGGCGTATAGCGCGGCTCGCGCAATATTTCGCCGATTTCCTCGAGAGGCGCGACATAGAACCGCTCACCCATGCGAAAACCGATTCCCCCCCAGGTATGGGTGGCATTCTGGCGTAGCGGCAACCCTGCCGCGAGCGCACGACAGCGGCTATCGATCCCCTTCAGCCGCTGAAACGGCGTTGGCGAGTCGCCCGTGACAGGGTCCGTATCAGTCATGCCCAATGCCATCAACGTGTCAGTACGGCATTGAGCGTCTTGAGCAGCGTGGCCTCGTCGACCGGCTTGACCAAGTAATCCCTGGCTCCCTGGCGCTTGCCCCATACTTCGTCGGTCTCCTGATCCTTGGTGGTGACGATGATCACCGGGATATTGCCGGTCTGGGCATCCTTGGAAAGCTGGCGCGTGGCCTGGAAGCCGTTCAAGCCGGGCATCACGATATCCATGAGCACCGCATCGGGCTTTTCCTGGCGCGCCAGGGCCACGCCATCCGCCCCGTTCTCCGCCTTGAGAACCTGATGGCCGTGTTTTTCGAGCATGGCGGTCAGCTTGTACATTTCGGTGGGCGAATCGTCGACGATCAGGATACGGGCCATGCTGTCCTCCTCAAACAGGTAGCGAAGTGCAAGCGGTCTGGTTCATACCAGCCCGACCGGTGCAAAATCTGGAACATGGGCCTTTATAGCACCCAGCAACTCTTCCCTGCTGAATGGCTTGGTCAGGTATTGATCCGAGCCCACGATGCGTCCCTTGGCCTTGTCGAAAAGGCCGTCCTTCGAAGAAAGCATGATCACGGGGGTGGACTTGAAGGTGTCGTTGTTCTTGATCAGCGCACAGGTCTGGTAGCCATCCAGCCTGGGCATCATGACGTCCACGAAGATGATGTGCGGATGGGTGTCGGCAATCTTGGCCAGCGCGTCGAAGCCGTCGACTGCCGTGATGACAGCGCACCCGACCTTTTTCAGCAAGGTTTCCGCGGTGCGCCGGATCGTTTTCGAATCGTCGATCACCATGACCCTCAATTCGTTGGAATGCTGTTCCATTTCGCCCCTACCATTGCCTCGGTGAATAGTGTCTGCAGCACTTACCAGTGTATGCCAAAGGCCTGCCTGCCGATGGTTTCGCCCAATCCATGCGGCATCGCCGCGAATGGAAAGGAGCTCGATTTCTCTTGACCCCCCTACCATGCCAGCGCCAATCTGCGGCAACTTTTCATATCCAGGCAATTCAGCCGCCATTACCCGGAGGTTTCTCATGAGCGTTCGCGTCGGGATCGTCATGGATCCAATCGCGCATATCGCCTTCAAGAAGGACAGCTCGCTGGCCATGTTGCTGGCGGCCCAGACCCGTGGCTGGTCGCTGTACTACATGGAGCAGCACGATCTCTACCTCCTCGAAGGCCAAGCCCGGGCCAGGATGCGCCCGCTGAAAGTCTTCCTGGATCCACAGCGCTGGTTCGAACTGGAAGAGGAAACCGATGCCGCACTGGCCGAGCTCGATGTCATCCTCATGCGCAAGGACCCGCCCTTCAACAGCGAATACGTCTACGCGACCTACCTGCTGGAGCTGGCCGAACAAGCCGGTACGCTCATCGTCAACAGCCCGCGCAGCCTGCGCGACTGCAACGAGAAATTCTTCGCCACCCAGTTCCCGCAATGCATGTCGCCGACCCTCGTCAGCCGGCGAGCCGATATCTTGCGCGAGTTTGCGCAAACCCAGCGTGATGTCATTCTCAAACCATTGGATGAAATGGGCGGGGCTTCGGTCTTTCGTCACCGCGAGGGCGATCCGAACCTGTCGGTGATCCTCGAAATCCTGACCGAACACGGTAGCCGCCAGATCATGGCCCAACGGTATATCCCGGAAATCAAGAATGGCGACAAACGCATCCTGATGATCGACGGCGAGCCTGTGCCCTATTGCCTGGCGCGCATCCCGGCGGTCGGCGAAACCCGTGGCAACCTGGCGGCTGGCGGCCATGGCGTGGCGCAACCGCTGTCCGAGCGCGACCGCGAGATCGCCGCCCTGATCGGCCCGGAACTGCGCAAGCGCGGCTTGTTGTTCGTCGGTCTGGACGTGATCGGCAGTTACCTCACCGAGATCAATATCACCAGCCCGACCTGTATCCGCGAGATCGACAGCGCTTTCGACACGCGCATCGGTGACCGCCTGATGGACATGATCGCCGGCAAGCTGGGCAAGGGCTGACGCGCCCGGACACCGCCGTCGCCAGCTGGTCGCCCGATGCCAACAGGATGGGATCCACCGCATGGACTTCCCACCAAGCGTCGGGCAGACTGCACGTCACTCGCACCGACCCGAACCATGATGAATGCAGCCTTGCCACAACTCGTTCCGCAAGCGGCTGGCGCCAGCTCGCAGGGCCGGCTCGGCCCGGCACTCTGCCTGGCCATCGCCGCGCATCTCGCCCTGATCCTGGGCGTTGGATTCTCGTTGCAGCCACCGAGCCAGCCAAGCAAGACCCTGGAAATCACCCTGGCTACGTTCAAGAGTGACAAAAAGCCGGAAGAAGCCGACTTCATCGCCCAGGAAAACCAGCAGGGCAGCGGTACCCAAGAAAAGAAAACCGCCCCGCGCACCAATCAGCAAGCTCTGTTCCAGGACAATGAAATCCGCAAGGTCACGCCGCCAGCGGCACCGCCGGAAGCGATCAAACCGGAGCCATCCAGAACCGTCGTGACCAGTCAAGCCAGGCAGCGGGACAAGGTGCCGATCGAACCGGCGCAGGCTCACCCGAAACAGGCGTCCCGCCCGGCCCCGATCTTCGACAGCTCTCGCCTTAGCGCCGAGATTTCCAGCCTGGAAGCCGAGCTGGCCCAGGACATCGAGCGCTATGCCAAGCGTCCCCGGGTCAGCCGCCAGAACAGCGCAGCCACCATGCGCGATATCAGCGCCTGGTATCGCGACGAATGGCGCAAGAAAGTCGAACGGATCGGTAACCTCAACTATCCCGAAGAAGCCAGACGAAACCAGATCTACGGCCACCTGCGGCTATTGGTGACCGTAAATCGGGATGGCACCGTCGCAGAGCTGCAGATTCTCGAATCATCCGGCAAACCGGTACTCGACAGTGCCGCCATCCGGATCGTCCGCCTGGCGGCGCCTTTCGCACCATTCATCGGAGAATTGGCCAAGCGCTACGATCAGGTCGAAATCATCCGTACCTGGCGCTTCGAGGGCGGCGACCGACTGTCGAGCAAATAGGCATCGAGCTCCGGAAGCGCCTGTAGCTTGTAGCGCCTGCAACCCTTAAGCTAGCTGCCATGAAGAACACCGAACCCCACTACCTCAAACACCATTTCCTGATCGCCATGCCGCACATGGACGATCCCGACTTCGCGCATGCGCTGGTCTATATGGTGGAACATGGCCCGGAAGGCGCGATGGGGTTGATCGTCAACCGACCAAGCGGTCTCAGCCTGGCCGACGTGCTGGAACAATTGCGTCCCGACAGCGAGCCTCCGGCGCTCTGCCGCAGCCTGCCGATCTTCTCCGGCGGTCCGGTGCAGACCGAGCGTGGCTTCGTCCTGCATCCGGCCGGCCCGCAATACCTGGCTACCCTGGCGCTGGAGTCGCGGAGCCTGTCCACTTCCCAGGACGTGCTGTTCGCCATCGCCGATGGCCATGGACCGGACCGTCACCTGATCGCGCTCGGCTATGCCGGCTGGGAAGCCGGGCAGTTGGAACAGGAATTGATCGACAATGCCTGGCTCACCTGTCCCGCCACGGACGACATCCTGTTCGAACTCCCCTACGATCAGCGCCTGAATGCAGCCGCGATGTCCATGGGCATCGACCTCAGCCTGCTCAGTACCCAGGCTGGTCACGCATGAGCGAGCTGCGCCTGCTGCTGGGGTTCGACTACGGCACGCGCCAGATCGGCGTAGCCGTGGGCCAGGCCATCACCGGCCAGGCGCGCGAACTGTGCGTGCTCAAGGCGCAGGACGGCATACCGGACTGGAGCAGGATCGAAGCACTGCTGCGCGAATGGCAACCCGACGCACTGATCGTAGGCCTGCCGCTGAACATGGACGGTACGCCCAGTGCCATGAGCGCGCGCGCCGAGAAGTTCGCCCGCCGCCTCAATGGCCGCTTCAACCTGCCGGTCCACACCCAGGACGAGCGCCTGACCACTTTCGAAGCCAAGGGCCAGCGCATGCGCCAGGGACAACATGGCGATTATCGTACCCGACCGGTCGATGCACTGGCGGCCGCCCTGCTGCTGGAAAGCTGGCTGACCGAACATGCCTGCGCCTGACGCAGGCTTCCGAGGAGATCCCATGATGTTGCCGAACCCCGAGCAACTCTTGCCAGAAATGGCCACCACCCTGACTCGCCATCTCTCTGCACACGCGCTAAAGGACGCCCGCTTCATCGGTATCCGCACCGGTGGCGTCTGGGTCGCCCAGGCCCTGTTGGCCGAGCTCGAGCGCGACGAACCGCTGGGCATGCTGGATGTGTCTTTCTATCGCGACGACTTCACGCAAAAAGGCCTGCATCCCCAGGTCCAGCCCTCGGCCTTGCCGTTCGAGGTGGAAGGCCAGCACCTGGTGCTGATCGACGATGTCCTGATGAGCGGCCGGACCATTCGCGCGGCCATGAACGAACTCTTCGACTACGGCCGTCCGGCCAGCGTGACGCTGGTCTGCCTGCTCGACCTGGATTCGCGCGAGTTGCCCATCCGTCCCGACGTAGTCGGGGCTACACTGTCGCTCAAGCCCGACGAACGGGTAAAATTGCTCGGCCCCACACCACTCACCCTCGAACTGAACACCCTCGCCAGCCAATGAGGCCCCTCGCGATGTCGCCGACCGACGCCAAGCGCCCGCTGCAATTGAACGACAACGGCCAGCTGCGCCACTTTCTTTCCCTCGACGGCCTGCCGCGCGAGTTGCTCGACGAAATCCTCGATACGGCCGACTCCTTCCTGGAAGTCGGCGCCCGCGCGGTGAAAAAGGTCCCGCTGCTACGCGGCAAGACGGTGTGCAATGTGTTCTTCGAGAACTCCACCCGCACCCGCACCACCTTCGAACTGGCCGCCCAGCGGCTGTCCGCCGATGTCATCACCCTGAACGTCTCCACCTCTTCCACCAGCAAGGGCGAAACCCTGTTCGATACCCTGCGCAACCTGGAAGCCATGGCCGCCGACATGTTCGTGGTCCGCCACGCCGAATCCGGTGCTGCGCACTTCATCGCCGAGCACGTCTGCCCGGACGTGGCGGTGATCAACGGCGGCGACGGTCGCCACGCACACCCGACCCAGGGCATGCTGGACATGCTCACCATCCGCCGGCACAAGGGCAGCTTCGAGAACCTCTCGGTGGCCATCGTCGGCGATATCCTGCATTCGCGCGTGGCACGCTCCGACATGCTGGCGCTCAAGACCCTGGGTTGCCCGGACATCCGCGTGATTGGCCCGCAGACCTTGCTGCCGGCCGGTCTCGAACAATACGGCGTGCGCGTGTTCCATGACATGCAAGAAGGGCTGGCGGGCGTCGATGTAATCATCATGCTGCGTCTGCAACGCGAACGCATGCAGAGCGGCCTGCTGCCCAGCCAGGGCGAGTTCTACCGCCTCTACGGCCTGACCAGCCAGCGCCTCGCCCTGGCCAGCCCCACGGCTATCGTCATGCATCCCGGCCCGATCAACCGCGGTGTCGAGATCGAATCGGCAGTGGCTGACGGCAGCCACTCGGTGATCCTCAACCAGGTCACCTACGGCATCGCCATCCGCATGGCAGTGCTGTCCATGGCCATGAGCGGCCAAGCCACGCAACGACAACTCAATCAGGACGTCGAGGAGCAGAACTGATGCGTATCCATATCCTCGGTGGCCGGCTGATCGATCCGGCCAGCGGACTGGACCAGCGCGCCGATCTCTATATCGATAATGGGCGGATCGCGGCCATCGCCAACGCACCGGCCGGCTTCGCTGCGGACGAAACCCTCGATGCGCGAGGACTGGTGGTGGCTCCCGGCCTGGTCGATCTCTCCGTGTCCCTGCGCGAACCGGGTTACAGCCGCAAAGGCACCATCGCCAGCGAAACACTCGCCGCCGTCGCCGGTGGCGTGACCAGCCTGTGCTGCCCGCCCGAGACCAACCCCGTACTGGACACCCCGGCGGTCGCCGAGCTGATCCTCGACCGGGCTCGCGAATCCGCCCGCACCAAGGTCTTCCCCATCGGCGCGCTCAGCAAGGAGCTGGCCGGTGAACAACTGGCCGAACTGGTCACCCTGCGCGACGCCGGCTGCGTCGCCTTCGGCAACGGCCTGGTCGAATTCAGTGATACCCGCAGCCTGCGCCGCGCCCTGGAATACGCGGCCACCTTTGATCTGTGCGTGGTACTCCACTCCCAGGACCGCGACCTGGCCGTCGGCGGCCTGGCCCATGAAGGCGCGACCGCCAGCTTCCTTGGCCTCGCCGGGATTCCCGAAAGCGCCGAAACCGTGGCCCTGGCCCGGCAACTGCTGCTGGTGGAAGAAGCCGGGGTACGCGCCCATTTCAGCCAGCTGAGCAGCGCTCGCGGCGCCCAAATGATCGCCGAGGCCCAGGCGCGCGGCCTGCCGGTCACCGCGGATGTGGCGATGTACCAGCTGATCCTGACCGACGAGGCGCTGCGCGATTTTTCCAGCCTTTACCATGTGCAGCCGCCCCTGCGCACCCAGGCCGACCGCGACGGCCTGCGCGAAGCGGTGAAATCCGGCGTGATCTCGGCCATCGCCAGCCACCACCAGCCCCACGAAGCAGACGCCAAGCAGGCCCCATTCGGCGAAACCGAGCCGGGCATCAGCAGCGTGGACATCCTGCTGCCGCTGGCCATGACCCTGGTCCGGGACGGCCTGCTCGATCTGCCAACCCTGCTCGCCCGGCTGAGCTGCGGCCCGGCCGCAGCCCTGCGCCTGCCCGTCGGGCAACTGGCGGTAGGCGCTCCCGCCGACCTGCTGCTGTTCGACCCCGAAGCCAGCACGCTGGCCGGGGAAAACTGGTTCTCGAAAGGCCGCAACTGCCCCTTCATCGGCCAGCAGCTGCCGGGGTTGGTGCACTACACGCTGCTGGACGGCCGAATCGGCTACCGGGCTCACCACGGTAGTCACCGATGAGGAACGACACATGGCCGACAAGGAAAAATCGCTCAAGATCAATCCCCAGACCGAGCAATGCAAGCTGTCCAGCGGACAGAAGAAATTCAACAGCCTGATCGGCAGGATCGACAAACAGCGGCGACTGCTCGAAGCCTGGCAGGCGGCGATCCCCGCTTACCAGCAACGCTGGAGCGACACCTTCAAGCCGTTGCTCGATGATTACCGGCAGCAGCAGACCGAACTGCTGGAATTTCTCGACCAGACCAGTGGCCGTGTCAAGCTGGCCAAGGCCGAGCGCGAAACCCTGCGCGACACGATCTGCGATCTGGTGACCCAGTTGCTGGAAAGCGCCGACGACCCGGCCGCCCTGAAAGCCCTCTACCAAAAGCACAGCGGCGTCGACTACGACCACCAGCAGCGACATGATGAGGAAACCTTCAAGGAAGTACTGGAAACACTCTTCGGTATCAAGGATCAGGAAGATGAGTTGCTGCAACCGGGTGCGCCCGACTTCATGGAAAGGATGGCCGAACAACTCCAGGCCAGCGGCGGCAGCACCGACCAGCGCCAGGCAGACAAACCATCCGCCCGGCAGCGACGCCAGGAAGAGGAAGCCCGGCAGGCCAGCCAGTCGGTACGGGAAATCTACCGCAAGCTGGCCAGCAGCCTGCACCCCGACCGGGAAACCGATACCGCCGAGCGCCAGCGCAAGACCGCCCAGATGCAACGGGCCAATCAAGCCTACAAAGCCGGCAACCTGCTCGAACTGCTGCAACTGCAACTGGAAATCGAGCAGATCGACCAGCATCGGCTCGACAACCTCGCCGAAGACCGTCTCAAGCACTACAACCGGATGCTGGCCAACCAGCTTGCCGAGCTCCAGCATGAGGTGCGCGCGGAAGAACAGGCATTCAGGATGCGCTTCGTCATCCAATCCTCTGCCGCCGTTTCGCCAACCCGGCTGACCCGCAAAATCGACATGCAGATCCGCCACTTGCGCGACGACATCCAGCATTTGAAGCTGGAACGCCAGGCGCTGGAAAACCCTCAGGCGCTCAAGCAGTGGCTCAAGGAACAGCGCCAGCACAATCTGGACGATGCCCGGTTTTTCGAAGAACTGCTTTTGCGCTGAGACGCGACTGACCAGCCCAATCCAAGCTCAAGTGCTCATGGGTAAGGTGGTTTGCGCTACGCCAATCAACTCCTCGCTTTCCAGATCGAACGGCAGCACCCACAAGCGCATTCCGTCACCGAATCCGAACGGCGCCAACGCCTCGCGGAACGCCGCCCGGCGCGGATAGATCAGGATCAGTTCACCCTGCCCTGCGAGATATTGCCGGCCATAGGCGAACATCTGATAGAAATCGGCCTGGTCCAGGCCGTAGTTGTCGCTCCGGTTCGTGGTGTCCAGGCGTTTCCATTTGGTATCCAGCACCCAGCGCTGCTCACCGCGCTGTACCAGCAGGTCCGGCTGCAGGCGAAAGATGCGGCCACCGTCATGGCCGCATAAATACTTACCCGTCGCTTGCGTGGTCAGGCGTGCAGTGTTCGGCAGCGCCTGCTTCAGCCAGGTGGCGACGTAGCGTTCAAAGAGTTTTTCCATGGGGAACAGCAGGCTCAGGCCTTGCCAGGCCCCGGCGACCGCTAGCGGCATTTGCTGGTTGATGATCAGCTCGCACCAGGGTTTGACCGGCTGGTAGTGGGTCATCAACCGGTCGTTACGCCAGGCACGCAGGTCTTCGCGGATCTGGCGACTGGGTGGAATTTCCAGCAGCAGGCCGCGCAGTTCGTGGGCCAGACGCCAGTTGCCGGATTCCTGGGTGGTCTGGCAGACGCGATCCAGAGCCAGCCGGAGCAGGCGGTTTTCGGCCCGGTCCGGCAGGAATAGGTCGTGGCGGATCTGAAAGCGTTGCTGGCGTCCCGGCGGTTGGCGCAGCTGCGCTGCGACATTGAGTTGGCCGCGCAGAAAGCGCTGTTCCTGCTCGACGCGCCGATAATCGAAGCGCAGACCGCGCTTGAGCAGGTAATCCAGCGCTTGCAGGAATTGCCGCATCACCCACTCCGAGGTCGGTGCGTCGAACAGCTCCAGCGCGGCCGGCCCGGCTTCGCGAGTCGGCAGATCGAGCGCAGCCTGGATCATCCGACGCAGCAACAGGCGGCTCTGGGCAAGACAGGTATCCGCCTCGATATGCTTGGGCAGAATTTCCAGGCGGGTGCCACAGGGCGTTTCCAGCACACCGACGTAATTGTCCAGCTTGAGCCAGCGTCGGCCCTCGACCTGCACCAGTGCCGCACCCGCCCGGCTGAACGACTCGTTCAACCGGCACAGCCAGTCGAAGGCAGTGACGGAAATGTGCGCGCGATCCAGCGAAGACGGCACCGCCTCGGTGGTTAGCCGGGCATATTCGCGGACGCTAACCAGCGGCTTCATGCGGCCTGACGATGATCGACGATACCCCGGTACGCTTCGATCCGCCGGAATGCCGCCTCGTTGAGACTCCAGGGCAGATCGTGCTCGGAAAGGCTCACATCCTCGCCGAACAAGGCCAGCAGATCCTGGTTGCGCTGATAGATGAAGCGGTTTTCCAGCGCCTTGCGCTGATCGTTCAGGACCCAGTGGATGCGCTGCCAGTCTTCGAAGAAATATTCCTGCAAAAGCGGCAGCACCTGGTTGCGAAAGATCAGCTCAAGCCGCGCCAGGGTGCGCTCCTGCGCCAACGGCATGAAGTAGGCGTGACCAAGACAGTGGTCGCGATCCAGCAGTCTTTCGATGCGCAGGTTCAGCACCCGCAGCAGTTGGCCGATATTCACGCCGTCGACGTCTACCGTATCCAGCAATTCCGGCCGCGGCGGCATTTCGCGGAACACGAAGCGCCGGCGCAGGGCAATATCCAGCCCAGCCAGCGAACGGTCGGCAGTGTTCATGGTGCCAACCAGATGGACGTTGGCCGGCACGCTGAACGAGTCTTTCGAATACGGCAGCGCGACGCTCAAGGCTTCGGCAGTGCCCGCGCGCTTGGATGGCTCGATCAGGGTGATCAGCTCGCCGAAAATGCGTGAGACGTTGCCCCGGTTGATCTCGTCGATCACCAGTACGTAAGGTTCAGGCGCGCCACGCGCCGCATCGCACAGGCGTTTGAAGATGCCCGGTTCGATCCGGTATTCCAGTTGCCGGTCGGCCGTGGTGACGGCGCGCAAGCCTTCGACGAAATCCTCGTAGCTGAAGCTCTGGTGAAAGGTGACGAAGCGCGCCTGTCCATTCGCCACCAAGGCGTCGAAACGGGCCTTGCGCTGCGCACGTTCCAATTGCAGCGACTCGGGAGCGAGAATTTCCAGGGCGGCATCGATGGCTGCATGGGTCTTGCCACTACCCGGTGGCCCGAACAGGATCTGGTTGAGAAACGGATTCGCCGCCGGCATCTGCTCCGGCGGCGTGTCGTTGCCATCGGTTTCATAAGCCAGGCAAAGAGCTTGCAGCGCCGCTAGATCAGGCAGCACTGCGGCAATCGCTGGATAGCCCATACCCAGCTCGGAAATATAGGAAGACAGTTTGTCGGGCCGGGAACGCTCCGCCGGATAGGTTTCGAGCCGCCAGGACGCCGTGATCGGCAGTTCCTGCCAAGGCCCGGGCTGGAGGAAAACCAGCAAGCGCTTGCCATCGCGCAGCAAGGCCAGGGGCCGGCCATTGGCCAGGCGATAACCGGCCATTTTCCGGGTGATATCGATAGGATAGAAACGCTCCGGCTGTTCGGCGAAATACGCCATGGCCTGTTCGCTGAGAGATTCCCGCTGCTGCCAGCGGCGTGAGCGTTGCAGGCAGGCATCGGCATGGTCGAACAACGACTGCTTGTCGCGCTGGCTCAGCAGTTGCCGTTGCAGCTCGGGGGTTTTCAGTGTGGTTTCCTGCTCCAGCGCCGCGCGCAGATCGCGCAACGAGTAGATCGGCAGCACACAGGGCTGGCGACGGGATTGATAGAGAAAAGCCAGCTTCCACTTCACAGCCTGGCCCAGATCGGCCGCGTCGATCCGCTCCAGATCACCTTGCCGGGCGGCTTGCGCCACGTCGACGATAATCTGCCGCACACGGGCGAAGGCCGCTTCGGCGCTGTCGCCATACTTGGCGTACCACGCATATTCTTTGCTGTAGCGCCGGTCGTTGCCGGCCGTTTTTTCGCGGGTATCGCGCCGCGAATAGACGCCGAACTTGAAGGCAGAGCCGCCCCAGATCGACCCCAGACTCTCCGTTCGCGCCTCCAGCCAGTAGACGAAACAATCCGTAGCGCCCGCCGTGCTGTACTCGGGCAAGGTCAGTGTGGCCAGACTTGCCAGCGGCCAACGCTGGAGAAATTCATCCCATTGCGCCTCACGGTCGGGGGCGGGAGTGTTCATGCGCGGGGGGTTCCTGCTCGGAGAAAGGATTTGCACGATGCGTTTCGATCCGTCGTGGCGGATTTTATGGCAGTTTCCGCGTCGCTGAGCACTGTAGAACGGATGAAATCTTTTGGATCAGTCGGCGCCCCGTCGGCGGGTTGTACCTACCCCTGCGCGTCTGTCGGCAAGCCCGTCTCGGTTGCCGGGCGGACGCCAGGCCGGGGCAATCACGGCCGCTCTTACAAGGCCCCCATGCCGGTCAACGCCGCTTTCACCTCCGCTACGCCCAGCTCCGATAGCGGTGCCTGCGGTGGCAGCGGGATTCCTACCTCATAGCCTTGCAGTTCCAGCCCACCCTTGATGCAGGCAGCGAGGTTATGGCGGGCGAAAGCCTGGTTGAGACGCCAGAGACGGCGTTGCAGGGCCATGGCGGCAGTCCAGTCGCCGCGTACGCAGAATTCGTAGAGTTCGACGCTCTGGCGCGGGGCGATGCAGGCGGGACCGGCCATCCAGCCCTTGCCGCCGATCAGCATGACGCAGGCGGGAATGTGGGCGGAAGCGGCGAAGATATCCAGCCGGCCTTCGGTGCGGTCGAGAATGGTCAGCAGGCGGCCGGTGTTGACCGAAGCGTCCTTGAGATAGCGCACGGTGTCGAGATGGCTGAGGCGCTCGATCACTGACAGACTGAGGTCGACACGCTGGAAGCTGGGGTTGGTGTAGAGCACCACCGGCAGGTCGGTGGCGCGGGCGATGGCGGCGAAATAGTCGTAGACACCATCATCGGCGAGCGGGAAATAGGCCTCGATCATGGCGAGTACGCCATCGCAGCCAATCCGCTTCCAGTCGCGCGCCAGGCCGACGGCATCGGCGATGGTGGTCGCAGCCACGCCGGCGACGACCGGAACCCGGCCGGCGGCGGCCTCGACCACGACCGAGACGACCCGCCGTCGCTGATTCGCCGACAGGTAGGCAAACTCGCCGGTAGAGCCAAGCGGTGCCAGCCCATGCACGCCGGCGGCGATCAGATCCTCGCACAGACGTGCCAGCACCGCGTCGCGGACCGTACCATCGTCGTCCACCGGTGAAACCAGATAGGGAAAAACACCATGGAAATCTGACGTGGTCATGCTCTCGTCCTCTCTCGATATCATGTGCGTTAATGATAGATAGTGCGTTGCGCAAAACGACGCAACGGCTGCGACGAACAGCATTCGACGGTAGCCGCTTGCCGGATCGTACCCAGTGTCCGCCAGCCAAGGGGTCGCACACTTGCCAGCGGTTGCCACTCGCGCGGAAGACCCATCCGCCTTGTGTGACTGCCAGGGTCTGGCGACGTTTCGTCAAGCGTTCCGATTACTCGGTTTCTTCTTTGGCCAACTGCTCTATTGCCGGCCCGAGCAGCCGTCGGGCCAGCGCCTCGAAACGCTCGGTCAAGACGTCCTGGTCGCGAAAGGCCAGAGCATTCCAGGGATCTTGCCCGTCGCCGGTGAAATGCTCGTTGCCTTCCCAGGTGCTACGGGCCTTGTCGCGAGCGGCCTGGAGTGGATCCTTCTGGCTGCGCGTGCTGGGTTGGCAGATCGCCTTGGCGAAGGCATGGCTGGTTTTCGGGAACAGCGGTAGCGGTTCGCAGAGGGCGCTGCGATAGGCGTCGAGCCAGGCATCAAGCAGCTCGGCGGCATTCTCCAGTGGGCCGAGTCGCCAGTCGCCGCCCGGTGCCAGCAAGCGGCTTTCGCACCGAATGTCTGCCGGGGCGGCGAGATTGAGCAGCAAGTGTCGCAGCCAGAACGGGATCAGATCCCATTCACTCGGCTGGGTCAGCTTCCAGCCGAACAGGCCCGTAGGGGTGACCCCGTCCAGCCAGCCATGGATCTGCACACCGGCACGGCGGATATCCACCAGCAAAGGTTGCGGTGCTTGCGTGGGGCGCGCCTCGAATAGACGCGGAGCGAAGGCGCGTACCGGGCCACGTTGCCGGCCCCAGAGCGCCTGCCCCAGTTCGCCAGGCGGTAACCAACCGGCGGCAAGCGCCAGGCGGCGTTCTTCGTCATCGCTCCAGCCGCGCTCCATGGTATCCAGGGCAAGCTGGCGCAAGGCGCGACCGGCGGGCGGCTCCAGCTCAAAAGGTTCGTCGGCCGCAATGGCCTCCTGAGCGTCGGGCAGGTACAAGCCCAGACGCTGTTCGAGAAAGAAGCGCGCCGGATGTTTCAGGTAGCGGATCAATTGCGCCGGTTCGAGGTTCAGCCAATCCTCGCCGGGCGCATCCAGTGTGCTGGCAAAGGGCGCGGGCGCGACAGGCGGCTCGGCCAGCCGACCAGCGGCCTCGAACCAGCAAGCGCTGAAGCCGGCATGCCGGCCATCGGCAAAATTGCCAGGGGCAAAGGGTTGCAACGGATGAGTGATGATGATGCGCTGGCTCGGGCCGGGCTGGCCCGGTACGGCGGCCACCGTAAGGTCGACGGCCTCCAGCACCTCGTTGACCAGCACAGAAGGCGGCAGGCTGGCATTGTCGCGTGGATCACGGCCAACGTAGCTCAGATACAACGCATCACGGGCCGACAACAGGGTTTCCAGCAGCAGGTAGCGGTCGTCCAGACGCCGGGCGCGATCACCCCGCCGCGGATGGCGGGCGACCAGATCGAAACCGGCGGCCGGGGTACGCCGGGGAAAGACCCCATCGTCCAGCCCCAGCAGGCAGACCAGCCGGAACGGCAGGCTGCGCATCGGCACCATGGTACAGAAGGTCACGGCGCCGGTGAGAAAGCCCACGGCGCCACCGCCCTGCTCCAGCGCGCCGGCCAACTGCTGGCGTACCAGTTCCAGCGGCACCGCCCGGGTCAGGCCACTGGCGCTGGCCTGCTCGCGCAGAGCGGTGCAGGCCTGGGTCAGTTGCAGCAGGGTGTCACCGGCTTCACGCTCGTCGAAGAGCTGCTCCAGCAGCGCCTGCAAGCTGTCGGCCCAGGCAGCGAGCGGGCGTGGCCGGGCCAATTGGTCGGCCAGCACACCAAGGCGTTCGACGAACTCGACGAGCCGCCCAAGCACTTGCGCCCGACTCCCTTCCAGGGCGTCCAGCGGCCAGTGCTCGCCCAGCAGCGGTGCGGCTTGGGCGCTGAGCTGCGGCGGCGCAGCAAAGCCCAGCAGCAGGCGATCCAACCCCTGGCGCCAAGTGAACGCACCGTCCGCTGGCAGGCCGAGCCGGGCACGGTGCGCGTCATCACGGCCCCAACGCACGCCAGCGATATGCAACCAGTCACGCAGCAACGGCAGATCCGCAGCATCGATGCCGGCCCGGCGGGCGATGGCCGGCTGCTGCAACCAGGCGAGCAGTTCTTCGGCGGCAAAGCGGCTATTAGGCAGCGCCAGCAATTCCAGGAAGATTTCGATCAGCGGCGTTTCAGCGCGCAGGCTACGGTCGGCCAGACTAAAGGGAATCCGGGCAGTACCGGCGGAAATGGCGCCACGGGCGGAAAACACCGCTTCGATAAAGGGTGCGTAAGCTTCGATATCCGGCGTCAGCACCACCACCTGGTCAGGGCTGAGCGTCGGATCGGCGGCGAAGCGGGCCAGCAACTGATCGTGAAGGATTTCCACCTCGCGCAGCGGCGAATGGGCGACATGCACTTCCAGCGAACGGTCATCTTCGCGCAGCGCAATGCGTTCCTCGGGCAGCCGGGTACGCAGACGCAGGATATCGTTCTGCAAAGCCCGCAACAGGCTGTCGTCGCACAGGTCTTCGTCCTCGCTGTAAAGGCCGATGTCCTGCCCACCCTCGGCGAGCAGGGCGAAGAGGTTGTCGAAGAAATCGCGCCCTTGCTTGCCGAGGCTGGCAAGCAGCGGATTGCCGACTTCCAGATACCAGTCATCGGGACCGCCAGCAGTGTCGTTTTCCCGCGCCAGCTCGCGGATATCACGAATCTCGCCCCAGGCTTCGCGGCTCGGATTGAGGGCGCAGATCACCACCTCGGTATGCCGCGCCAACCCTTCCAGCACGCGCAGATGGTGCGGCGGCAGACTGCTGATACCGAACACCAGCAGTCGCTCCGGTAGCCCGGCGATAGGTTTGTCACTGAACAAGCGCGCCAACAAATCGCCCAACAGACGCGCCCGGTGCGGGTGACCGTCCTTGGTCAGCTCGTGCCAGAGCAGCGCTTGCCAGGCTTCGTCGGGGCCGAGGTCGAGCAATTCGCCACGCTCCCAGGCAGCCAGCCAGTCATCGCGATAGAGCAGATACTGGTCGAAGACATCGGCGATTTTCGCCGCCAGCGACAATCGCCGGCGCTCGTCGCCGCCGTCCAGATAACGCGCCAGACGCGGTGTGCGGGGCAGATTGTCCGGTTCGGCCAACCAGCCGTAGAGGCGCCAGGTCAAGGTTGCCGGGGCGAACGCCGACTGCTCCGGCAGCTTGCCGAGCACCAGGCGCGACAGGTCCCAGATATAGCGGGCCGGCAGCAGCAGCTCCAGTTGCATGGCGATGCCCTGGCTGCGCGCCAGTTGCAGCGTCAGCCAGCGCCCCATGCCATGGCTCGGCACCACGACCTGCATCGGCGCGAACGGGTCGCGCTGCGGCTGGCCCAGCAGAGCGGTGGCCAGCTCGCCGAGGGTTTCCAGATCGGGAGCATGGTAGAGGCTGAGCATGGCGATCCTTGGCAAAACATGGCGATTGCCGCGCATTCTGCCAGAACCTGGCGGTAAGCTTCAGGCTTGTGACCCATGGCCTGTACCTTGCAGTCGATCAGGTAACATAGCCATTCGATCATCCTGTCCTCCCGGAACCGCATCCATGCTGACGCTTTTGCATCTGCTTTCCTCCATCGCCCTGCTGATCTGGGGCACGCACATCGTGCGCACCGGGATCATGCGGGTCTATGGCGCCCATCTGCGCCGTTTCCTCGGCCATAGCACCACTAATCCCTACCTCGCTTTCGGTGCCGGCATTGGCGTAACCGCCCTGGTGCAGAGCAGTAACGCCACGGCACTGTTCGTACTCTCCTTCGTTGCGCAGAAACTGGTGCCGCTGGCCACTGCACTGGCGATCATGCTCGGTGCGGACGTGGGTACGGCGCTGATGACCCGCGTGCTGACATTGAACCTGTCCTGGCTATCGCCGCTGCTGACGCTGGTCGGCGTCTGCCTGTTCATGTCGCGCCGGCAAACCCGCCTTGGCCAGTTGGGTCGGGTGCTGATCGGGCTGGGCCTGATCATCCTCGCCCTGGAGCTGATCGTTCAGGCGGCCCGGCCGATCACTGAAACGCATGGGCTCGATGCCCTGTTTTCCTCGCTGGCCGGCGATACCCTGCTGGCGGCGCTGTTCGGCGCACTGTTCGCCGTGATCAGCTACTCCAGCCTGGCCGCCGTGCTGCTCACCGCAACCCTCGCCGGCGCCGGACTGATCGGCCTGCCAGCGGCGCTTGGCGTCGTCATCGGCGCCAGCATCGGCAGCGGCTTCATCGCCTGGATGAACGCCAGTGTCCAGCCGACTCCAGCGCGGCAGCTGGCCTTGGGCAACCTGCTGTTCAAGCTGGCCGGCCTGCTGGTGTTACCGATCATCGATCCACTGGCGGCCTGGATGCAGACCTTCACCTTTGCCCAGGCGACCCTGGTGATCGGCTTTCACCTAGCCTACAACAGTGCGCGCTGCCTGTTGCAGTTGCCGCTGATCCAGCCAATGGCCAGGCTCTGCGAACATCTGTTGCCCGATCGCACGCTGCCGAGCAAAGTGGCCCAGCCACGCCACCTGGACCACAGCATGCTGGATACACCGAGCCTGGCCCTGGCCAGCGCGGTACGCGAAAGCCTGCGGATCGGCGATCTGGTGGACAGCATGCTGACCCACCTGCGCACGGCGCTGCATGAGGATCGCCCGCAGTTGAACACGGATATCCGTGCCCTGGACGACGATATCGACTCTCTCTACAGCGCCATCAAACTCTACCTGGCGCAGTTACCGCGCGACGAGCTGAGCGAGGAAGAAAGCTGGCGCTGGGCGCAGATCATCGAACTGGCGATCAACCTGGAACTGTCCGGCGACATCATCGAGCACATGGCCAAGAAGCTACGCCAGCCCAAGACCGGCAGCCTGCGCCCCTTCACCGCCCTCGACCTGGAAGAGCTGAGTCTGCTGCTCGGCCTGCTGGCGGATAACCTGCACCTGGGGCTGTCGGTATTTCTGTGCGGTGACGAACGCAGCGCGCTGCAACTGATCGAGCAGAAGCACTCGTTCCGCAAGCACGAACGTACCCTCTCCCATGCCCATGTGGATCGCCTGCATGAAAAGGTGCTGGACAGCCTGGAAACCAGCTCCGCCCATCTGGAATTGATCGCCGACATGCGCCGCCTGAACTCGCTGTTCTGCAGCACCGCCTACGCCGTCCTGGAAATCCGCCGCGCCCGGCAGGCCACGCAGGCGGCAGAAGAGGTTCTGGATGAAGAACAGCAAATCGCCGCACTGCCACGCGGCACATCGAGCTAAAGACAATCAAGGTGGATGGCTGAAACCATCCACCGTTTTGGTGCTTTCGCCGCTGATCTTCGCGAATGCGAATGCGAATGCGAATGATCGAACTTGTCGGAATAGATTTTCGCAGGGTGAAGCTGGAATAAAGCTCAATACGTTGTGATATAAGCTTAAAAATCCCAGCGAGTAGTAAGCATCATGTTGCGAGGTTCGCCGTAGGCTTTTGTGTTAACGTTTCCAATATTAGTATAATAATAATTATCGAATAAATTATTGATATTGAGCGTAGCCGATAACTTATCTGTCATTTGATATTTACTCATAACGTTCACTAACCAGAAAGCTTCCTGGCGATATTGTTCACTGCCTCCAACAGGATTTGTAACATCCCGCCAAGTTGTCCCTTGATAATTGGCCCCTCCTCCGATAGTAAATTTATTCCATCGCCCAGGTAATCGATAGGTCATATATAGTTTAACAATTTGTTCAGGCTCTTGAGTCGAAAGCTTATGATTATCTTTATCTCGTCGAATTGTTTTATAAGTATAACCAGCTTGAATATTCCAACCTGGAAAAATCTCCCCTGAGATTTCTGCTTCAATACCTTTGGTTTTAGCTTTAACAGCTTCATAAAGCGAGTCATTCCGACTATAGTCATAAGCGGCATATTCGGCGCGGTCGCTTTCTCTGATTTCAAAATACGATAAATTAGCATTTAGATGTCCATCGAACCATTCACCTTTTATACCCGTTTCATAGCTATCACCTTCATCGGGATTGAGTAATTGACCTTTTGTATCAAGATAGCGCGATGGTAAAAATATACTGGTATAACTAGCATAAGCTGAAAAGTTCTTATTGAGGTCGTAAACCACACCAGCAAAAGGTGTTACTTCACCACTACTTCTAGAATTTTTGTCGCGAGTCAGATGATAATCTGTGATCCGACTACCAATTATTAGCGAAAGATCATCAGTAGGTTTGAAACGGGCTGTAGCATAAATAGCTCTCTGGTTGGTGAGTTCATCAAGATGCGATGTTGGTTTTCCCCAATCCCGTTTTTTTATCTCTCCAAGCCAATCGTAAAAATCGCCTGTAGCAATTCTGGTCGATCCCCAATTTTTGCCTTTCCAGTGATTTCGGTAAGCGCTAGCGCCTATTACCAGCTCATGCTCGCGACCAAATAATTCAAACGGTCCGCTAGCATAAAGCTCTACCGCATGGCTTTTGGTCTTGCCACGATATTGCCCCGATATAAAAGTAGTTGAATTACCATTATCTACATTCGGAATACCATTAGCAGACCCCAATTGAGCATCATAACCATTAACTTGATAAGTATAATAGGTTCGACTGACCCATCCATTATCAAAATTATGATCTAACTGAGTGAATAATGAATGTGTGTATTGCTCATAAGTACTCCAGCTCGCACCTGGATTAAATGAGCGGGTCACATGAACAGTATTTCCTTTGCTATCGAACAGCGGAACACCATTCCAATTGGAACCAGTCGGAATTGTTTTGTTATAGTCAGCACCAAAAGTCAATAAAGTTTCTGGAGACAGATCTATTTCCAGAATACCATAGTAGGCTTTATTTAAACGTTTATAGTGATCCTGAAACGATTGCCTGTCTTGAAAAGCACTTGCAACTCGGCCACGAATGCTCGCACTTTCATTCAATGGTCCACCCACATCCCACTCGGTACGGTAATTATCCCAAGAGCCAGCTTCGGCGGTAGCATGACCTGACAGATAAGCAGTGGGTTTCTTGCGTACTAGGTTTAAAGTGGCACCAGGCGTACCTGCTCCCGTAGTCAGGCCACTAGCGCCTTTAATAATCTCGACACGATCATAAGTAATCATGTCACTCAACGCATTACCTGATGAGTATTGGGAATTACGCTGAATTGGAATTCCATCATATTGAAAATTAGTAATAGCAAAGCCTCGTGCGTAATATTCAGAACGGTCACTATCATAAGTCGTCACAGTAACACCCGGCGTGTGCTGCATCACCTTGTCCATATTGGTCAAGTTGAAATCATCCATATGCTGACGTGTAACAACAGTGACACTCTGAGGTGTTTCTCGCGGTGTCAGCACTAACTTTGTTGCAGAGGCAATAACGCCAGGCGTATAAGACTTGGTGTTTTCCGTGATCGTCCCAAGCTGATTATCCACCACGGTCATGGCGTCCAGGCTCATTACATCGGATGTCTGGCGAGTTGCCACGAGGCTCCAGGTGCCATTGTCGTTTTGTGTCGCGCTCAGCCCACTTCCGGCAAGCAATAGGGCCAATGCTTCACCCACCGAATAGCGGCCCTTGAATGCCGGTGCCTGTTTGCCAGCGACCAAGGCCGGGTCGAAAGGCAAGGTTATTCCGGCCTGTTGGGCAAAGCGGTTCAAGGCTTCTTCCAACGGAGCCGATGGCAGGTTGTAACTACGGGCAGCGGCTGTCTCCTGGGCCAGAACCGACACGCTCAAGGGCGTAATCGCCAACCCGGTACTGCCCACCAGAATGGCTTTCAGCGCAATCGCCAGGGCGCTGGGTTTAGATCGGAATGTGCTGGGCTGGCGGTTCGACATTTGGATGAGAGCTCCTTGCGATTGCAGGTGGTTTTCCTGTCTGTCGAAAGAGCCGCCAAAACCCGTAACTATTTTTGAGAATTATTCGCAATTTTTTTATGCCGGCAGGATACGCACCCAGAAGCGCGTCAGACGCTCGATGCGTACCGGCAGTGAATGGCTCAAAGCATCCAGAGAGCGATCCAGCTCGTCCAGCTGGAACACGCCAGATACCTTCAATTCGGCCACCGCCGGGTCGCAGTGCAGCCAGCCACGACGATAACGAGCCAGCTCGGCAGCCAGCGCCTGCAGGCGTGCCTGGCGGGTCACCAGTTGCCCGCGTACCCAGGCTGTGGCATCGAACGGACTGTTCTCGATACGTTGCGCGTCCTGCTGGTCGATCAGGTATTGCTGGCCTTTTTCCACGCGAACAGGCGCTGTGTTGGCCAGGTGGATGGCGACTGTACCTTCCGCGACGCACAGTTCGGATCGCGCCCCTGCCTGCCGAACGTTGAAACCGGCACCGACGGCTTGCAGGAGGGCGCTACCGCTCTGCACCCAGAATGGACGGTCATCCGGCGTGCCATTGTCCGGACCGGTTTCGATAAAGATTTCACCCTCGCGCAGAACAACCAGCCGGCGCAGGGCGCTGAAACGGATATCCACGGCGCTGTCGGTGTTGAGCTGCAGGCGCGTGCCGTCCGCCAGGGTGAAACGGCGGTGCTCGCCAATCGCGGTGACATAATCGGTGCCAAAGTGCCGCCAGGCCGTCTGCTGCAACGCCATCCAGCCCAGCCCGGTACCAACCGTGCCCAGGCCGAGCAGTTTGAGTGCCTGACGCCGACCGTTGCGACCTTGCTCCAATTGCTCCAGGGTTTGCATGGCCAGCGCCGGCTGCACATCGGGCAGGCGGCGGAAGCTGGCTTCGACCTGCTGCAATTGCTGCCAGGCCATTTCATGCAGTGGGTCGAGTGAGCGCCAGTGCTGGCAGGCTGCTTGTACCGTTTCGTCCGCCGTTCCCGAATGCAACTTGACCAGCCAGTCGATGGCCTGATCCAGGATGGGCTCGGGGATGTCATCGGTTGCGCTGGCCATGCCAGTCACTTGCGCTGTGCCAGGTAACAGTGGCGGATGGCGGTGGCCATGTACTTTTCCACTGAGCTCACGCTGATTTCCAGACGCTCGGCGATCTCCTGATAGCCAAGCCCTTCCAGCCGGGACAGCAGAAAGGCTGTACGAACCTTGGGCTTGAGGCCATCCAGCAGAGCATCGATCTGTGCCAGGGTTTCCAGCAGGATCAGCCGGGTTTCCGGCGCAGGTACTTCCGGCTCCGGCAGTTGGGCGATGGCCGTGAGATAGGCTTGCTCCAAGCGCTGCCGGCGCACTTTGTCCACCAGCAAACCATGCGCGATGGTGCTCAGCCAGGCGCGGGGCTGGTGCAGTTCGCGGATCTGCTCCGGGCGACCGAGCACATAGAGAAAGGTGTCCTGCGCCAGATCGGCCGCGTTGTCGGCATGCCGCAGACGCCGGCGCAGCCAGTTCAACAACCAGGCGTGGTGATCGCTGTAGAGCCCATGGACGTCTTGCTGCAATGACGCTGCGTCCGGCGAGATTGGCCGCACGGTAATCCTCCCTGGCACGTCGGTGCGCATGAGTCAGATAAGAACTGATCTCATCTTAAGGGCGAAGCGGCCATTCGGGCAACGGCAGTTCCTGCGGTTGCCCTGGTTGCTAAGAGCCTGTTCAAAGTCTCGCGAGCTAAGGCCATTTTCAACGCGGTATGGCCAACGCGCAGCAGACTTTGAACAGGCTCTAACGAAACAACAGCGACAGGAGCGCCACCGGTGGCGCTACCAGGGCCAGCGGGACGATCAGGCGTGGCCGGTAAGCCAACAGCAGA
The DNA here is from genome assembly GCF_014191985.1 of Azomonas macrocytogenes. Taxonomy (GTDB): domain Bacteria; phylum Pseudomonadota; class Gammaproteobacteria; order Pseudomonadales; family Pseudomonadaceae; genus Azomonas; species Azomonas macrocytogenes. The sequence goes on along the minus strand of NZ_JACHXI010000010.1, from coordinate 42,628 downwards.
ACCAGCGCAAGCGCCGCGAGGGTGAGCTGGACGATCCATTGCACAATACCGACGGAAATTCCTCGGGCATCGATGCAGACAAAAATGGCGAACGCCAGCATCAGCCAGCCGCCTATCTGCAATGGCAGACGCTTGTCCGCTGGCGCATCCGTACCGAAAACCTGCCCGTAATGCCGATTCATCGCCAGGCAGAGGGCGGCGAAACCGCTGAAGCACAGCGCCAGACTGGGCCAGATCATACGGGTGCCTCCTTCGCTTCGCGTACCTTGCGCAGCGGGCGTGTCTGGGTGGCCAATGGTTGCTTCACCAGTTTCCAGGCAGTGAAACCGAACAGGGCGGCGAAAGCCCATAGGGTCAGATCCATCCCGGCGACCAGCCATTGCCCATGTGCCAGCGTGGCGAACAGGTGACTGCCGGGCAGAGCGAAACTGAACAGCGGCAGACCGGCATACAACAGCGCCGCCAGGGTCAGTTGCTCGATCCAGGCGCGGCGATGGTTGCGCAGCAGCGGATGGAGCAGGCACAACGCCCAGGCGGTGAAAAGGCTGCGGATTTCCCAGTCGGCACGTTGCGCCATTGCCACTGGCAGCAAACGGTTGGCCCAGAAATACGCAGCGATGGCGATGGGCAAACCCGCGATAGCGCCGACATTCAGCACTTGCACCAACCGCGAGCCGAACGGTGTATGGCCCTGCTGAGCTGGCAGGCGTTTGCTCACCCACAGGATCAAGCCAGTGGCGATCATCGCCGCCCCCAACAGACCGCTCAGGAAAAAGCACCAGCGCAGCTCCACGCTGGCGAAGCGTAACAGATGCAGGTTAGTGAGCAGGTTGTAAATGGCAGCGGATGTGCCGCCGTCAGGTCTGGGTGGGCTTGGCAAGGGTTGGCCGGTCACGCCATCGAAACGCAAAGGCTCGCGATGGCGGGACTCGCTCAGCTGAGCGTTGCCCAGTTCATGGAACTCGATCCAGGCCTTGTCGGTACCCGGCTGACTGACAGTAATCCTGGCGATCCCACGCGGCCAGCGCTGCTCGGCTTGCTGGAGCAACGGCGCGGGATCGACCAGGGGAACGCCAGTGGCCGTCACGGGCGGTTTTGCTTCCGGGGCGGAGCGCAGGCCGAGTTCCTGAATGTGCTGCCTCACATCGCCCTGGTAGACGCTCTCTACGCCCCAGGGCATCAGCATGTACATGAACAGCAGCAGGCCGCTGTAGGTGATCATCAGATGAAAGGGCAGCGCCAGCACCGAGGTGGCATTGTGTGCATCGAGCCAGGAGCGTTGCCCTTTGCCCGGACGAAACGTGAAGAATTCCTTGAAGATCTTCTTGTGAACGATCACACCGCTGACAATGGCCACGAACATGAACATGGTGGCGATGCAGACGATCCAGCGGCCGAACGGATAAGGAATGTTGAACAGTTCGAAATGGAAGCGATACAAGAACTGACCGCCACGGGTTTCGCGTGCCTGCAGCGGCTCACCGGTAGCCGCGTCCAGCGTCAGGGATTTTCCTTCCTTCTGACCGGGTTCGGTCCAGCTCGCTTCGATCACGCTATCGCGCTCGCCCGGCAGGACGATATTCCACTGCTCGGCATTGGGCGCCAGGCGCTGCATGGCCTGGAGCGCGCGCAACGGAGTGTTGGCATCGGGCTGCGATCCGTGCAGTTCGGGCTTCATCCAGAGGGTGATTTCGCTCTGGAAAAAGCTCAGGGTTCCAGTAAGGAAAATCGAATACAGCAACCAAGCCAGCAGCAAGCCGACCCAGGTGTGCAGCCAGGAATTTGCCTGACGAAAGCCAAGCGCCTTCATGACAGGATTTCTTTGAGCAAAAGGTGCACGGCGGGAATCGCGGCCAGCAGCAAGGCCACACCCCAGGCCCGCCAGGCACTGGCCGCCGAAAAAGCCCAGATCGCCAAGGCGCACATCAGTGCAAACGACAGCATCATCGTGATCAACACCGCCTGCGCCGGCGGCATGGGCAACGCCCAGGACAGACTGACGGTCACCAGACCGGCAAACCCATAACTACCGAAAATCGCCAGCACAGCCCGTGCGACGATATCCAGTCGCCGACTGTTCTGCGCAAACTCACGAAGCCGCTCCCACCAGGAGGGTTGAGGAATGGACATGGAAATCACCTTTTTCTTATCAGTCTCACCATTTTGCCATGGCATATGCATTATTCGGCGTACTTATTCTTAGACGAATGAGAATGATTAAGCCCATCAGGACATATTGACGCAGGCATGATGAGCGATGATGTCAAAGGATGGTGTTGGGTGTTTGCGTTAGGGTTTACGGCCATGCCTTTCAACATCTTCGAGACACGCCTGTTACCCATGGAAAACTGGGGGGCGGGTTTCTCCCCGCGTTCGATGGACAACGCCGACGGTTTGTCCATCGAACACGCGAGCGGCGAATTGCCCGGACCTCTCCGGTGGAAAACCGCTGCGCGGATTTTCCACCCTACGGGCTAGCGAAAGACATGGGGTTTACGGCTCGTAAACCCCTGTTGTGCTCGGTATGGATCTAGAAATCCCAGCGGGTGGTGAGCATCATGTTGCGGGGTTCGCCATAGGCTCGGGTGTTGCTAGTGCCTTGACCAATGTTGGTGTAGTAGTGACGGTCGAACAGGTTACTGACATTGAGCGTGGCAGACAGTTTGTTAGTGAACTGATATTTGCTCATCAGGTTGAACAGCGTGTAAGCCCCCTGACGAATGGTTACGTGATTGTAGTCGTAATCGGTAGTGTTTTGAGTCCAGGTATGGCCATGGTATTCCGCGCCACCGCCGATGGTCAGCTTGTTGAGCATTCCAGGTAGGCGATAGGTGGTGTAGAGCTTGAAGAGGTCTTCCGGCTCCTGGGTCGAGAGTTTTTGGTTGGTGTCATCCTGGCGGATGATCTTGTGGGTGTAGCCTGTCTGGATATTCCAACCCGGCAGCAGTTCGCCAGTCAGTTCTAGTTCAAAGCCCTTGGTCTTGGCTTTTTTGGCTTCGTAAAGGTACCAGTTACGGGTATTGTCATAACCGCTATAAACAGCGCGATTGTCTTCACGGATTTCGAAATAGGCCAGACTGGCATTCAGGCGGCCATTGAACCATTCCCCCTTGACGCCTGCCTCGTAGCTGTCACCTTTGTTCGGTGACAGAATGCCGCCGTTTACGTCATGGTTCGCCGCCGGCAAAAAGATCTTGGTATAGCTGGCATAGAGGGAGTAGTTGTCGTTCAAGTCATAAACCACTCCAGCAAAAGGAGTGACCACTCCGCTGTCTCGTGATTCGTTATCTCCCGTCAAATGATAGTTGGTAACCCGTCCACCCAGGATCACAGCCAGATCGTCGGTGGGTTTGAAACGCGCCGTAGCGTAGACGGCTCGTTGATTGGTGAGTTCGTCATTCCGGTAGTTTACTGAACCTGCCTGGGGTTTCTGGACATCCCCGCTCCAGTCGTAGTAATCCGTTGTACCTGAAAAGCTGTTGTAGCCTCGACCTTTCCAGTGGTTACGGTAGTAGCTGGCGCCGACCACTAGCTCATGCTCACGGCCGAACAGCTCGAAGGGACCACTGGCGTACAGCTCTCCCGCATTGCTGCGGGTCTTGCCGCGCCACAGGCCACCGTACCATGTGGCTTTGCCGGTATCTACGTCCGGTCCGTAGAGCGATGAACCCAACTGGGCGCTATAGCCATTGACCTGATAGGTGTAGTAGGCACGGGTGACCCAGCCGTTGGCGAAGTTATGGTCCAGTTGGGTGAAGAACGAGTGATTGTACTGTTCCCAACTGCTCCAATTCGTGGCGGGATTGTAGGAGCGCGAGGTGTGTATTCGCTTGTTGGCGCTGTCGAAGATGGGCGTGCCGCCCCAACTGGAGCCGGTGGGCTGGGTTCGGTTGGAGTCGTAGCCCAGGGTCAAAAGAGTATCGGGCGTCAGGTCCATTTCCAGAATGCCGTAGTAGGCCAGATTGTTCTTTTTGTAACGATCCATGAACCACTGCTGGTTCTGGTAGGCAGCAACCATCCGGCCACGGATAGTACCGGACTCGTTCAGAGCATTGCTGATATCAAACTCGGAGCGGTAGTTGTCCCATCTTCCAGCCCGGGCGGATACGTGCCCAGCCAAGTGGGCCGTAGGTTTTTTGCGTACCAGGTTCAGGGTAGCGCCGGGACTACCGGCCCCGGTAGTCAGGCCGCTCGCGCCTTTGATAACTTCGACCCGATCATAAACAATCATGTCGCTCAGGGTATTGCCGGAGGAATACTCGGTGTTGTTTTGGATGGGTATGCCATCGTACTGGTAGTTGGTGATGGGGAAGCCCCGGGCGAAATACATGGAGCGCTCCGTGTCATAGGTGGTGCGGGTAATACCCGGCGTATGATCCATCACCTGATCTATGCTGGTCAGGCTGAAATCATCCATATGCTGACGGGTCATGACCGTGACGGTCTGTGGGGTTTCGCGGGGTGTCAGGACCAGCTTGGTGGCTGAGGCAATCACGCCGGGCGTATAGGATTTGGTGTTCTCGGTGATGGTGCCGAGCTGGTTATCCACCACGGTCATCGCGTCCAGGCTCATTGTTCCACTTGCTTGCGCCTGGCTACGTAATTCATACCGCCCCTCCTGCGTCCGTAGCGCTTCCAAGCCACTGCCGCCCAGCAAAATAGCCAGGGCCTGCTCAATGCCGAATTCGCCTTTGAGCGGCTGGCTGCGTTTTTCTGCCGTCAGCGCGGCATCGCCAGCCAGGTAGATCCCCGCCTGGGCGGCGAACTGATTGAGCCGGATGGCCAGCGGACCAGCGGGGATGTCGTAGCGGCGCGTCTGTTCGGCGGCCAGGGCCGGATTGCTGAGGAAAAGTACCGGCGCGCCGGCCAGCGCGATGGGAATGGCCAGGGCCAATGGGCGAAGGGAAAAACGAAGAAGGCGCGCCTTGCGTGGTGACATGCTGGGTTCCTTTACGGTTCGGTCGGCAAAAGGCCGTTGTCACCTGCTAATTCGAATGAGAAACAAAAACCGGAAGGAGAAAATGAGAATTTTTATCGAAATGGTGCATTGGCACGTTTTCAGAGCACACGGGCAATCCGGTGCGAGCGATGCCGATGATCTGGACGCCGCATGACCTGTCCGGCATTCCGGCTGGAAAACTCGATCACGCCTGCCGTTCGCGCCTGATCCTCAGCGCGCTTCGATACTCGTCCACCATGGCAAGGTGCGCTGGATGCGGATCGGCAGGGCGCTTTCCAGCATGCTCAGGATCTGCTCGGTGTCGTGCAAGGGATAAGTACCCATGACCCGCAAGCCGGCGATTTGCGGCGAAACGCCCAGATAGCCATGGCGGTAGCGATTCAACTCCTCGATGAATTCCGCCAGGGGGATGTCATTGACCAGCAACATGCCCTGCGTCCAGGCCTCTCGAGTCTGCTGGGCCGGTGCTTCGGGGCCGATGGCCTGGTTGTCGAAGCGCAGTTGCCTGCCGGCCTGGACAATATGGGTGGCGGCGCTCCCGGCGGTACGAACTTCCACGGCACCGTCGAAAACCGCCAGCAACGTATGCCCGTCCTGCTGGGTCACGCTGAAGCGCGTGCCCAGGGCACGCAGCCGGCCTTGGGCAGTTGCGACGATAAAGGGCCTGGCCTCATGGGCGGTGTCGATCAGGATTTCCCCGGTGAGCAGGCGCAGCTGGCGCACGTCAGCGCGGTAATCGACATTCAGGGCGCTGGCGCTGTTGAGCCAGAGGTGCGTGCCATCGGCCAGCATGAGGTCGCGGATTTCGCCGGTTCCCGTGTGATAGTCGGCGCGCCAGGCCATCCATAGCTGCGGCAGTGGTGTGACGCGCCAACCGATCCAGCCCAGCAGGCTTCCACCCGCAAGCAGCGTCAAGCTGCGCAAGGTCTGGCGGCGTGAGATGCCTGCGCGCCGGGCAGAGCGCAGGGTCTGGGCAGCAGTGACGCTATCGTCCTGCAGGCTGGCGAAGCGCTGGCTGACACGCTCGACGTATTGCCAGGCCAGGCGGTGCATCTCGTGCTGGCCATGCCATTGCTGCCAGGCGACGCGCGTCGCTTGATCCGCCGGATCGGCGCTCAGCCGGGCGTACCATTGCGCCGCCTGTTGCAGCGCTGCGTGGTCGGGTTTGCGGCTCAATCGAGTGCCTCGTCCAGTTCGGCTTCCAGCAGCATGCACTGATACATCGCCTGGGCCATATATTTGGTCACGGTGCGTTCGGACACACCCAGGCGTTCGCCGATGGCTTGGTAAGTCAGACCCTCAAGCTGGGCGAGCAGAAAGGCTTCGGCGACCTTTTCCGGCAGACGCGCCAGCATGGCGTGCACCTGTTGCAAGGCTTCCAGCACCAGAGCGCGATGCTCTTCCGATGGCATACAGGCTTGCGGGCGGCTGGCCAACACGTCCAGCCAGGTCTGTTCTACCTGCCGACGCCGCCAGAAATCCACGCAGACATGGCGCGACATGGCACCCAGGTAAGCGCGTACGTGGCTGTCGCTCTCGAACTGGCGCGGCGTGGTCAGCAATCGCAGGAAGACATCGTGCGCCAGATCGGCCGCATCGTTGCCATGCCCCAACCGGCGTTGCAGCCAGGCTCTGATCCAGCCGTGATGCTCACGGTAATAGCGCTGTACCTGCTGACGGTAAAGATTGTCGAAGCTCGACATGGCCGGCCACCGTTGGATAGTCCTGCAGCACAAATGAGATGAATTCTCATTTTATAGTGCGCACTATCCGGCTGGCAATGCACAAGCTTCGGGATCGTGCCGGGCGCGGCCAGCAATAATAGCGGCCCGCGCAGCAGCAAGACGTTCAGATCGCCCGGTCGAAGTAGGTATGCGTACTGGTCAAAGCCGCCACGCTATCGATGTAGGCGCGTACCTGCGCCGGGATGACGAGGTCCTTGACCATGGTCAGGTTGCGCAGCGTGGGATAGAGCAGCACATCGTCCCTGCCCAACACGCCATCGCGCCCGGCCGCTGCCGGCAAAGGCGGCAGGGCTGCCAACATGTTCTCGATGGCGGCCTTGTGGGTGGGCGTTTCTTTCAGCGCCTGGGCGAACGGCCGCTTGATGATCGCCGCCTTGCGCACCTCGAAATAATCGCGGGCGGACTGGGTGGCGAACTCGGGCAGGCCGATGGCGATATTGCGCGGGAACAGCAGACAGGAAACCGCCAGGCCGACCTCGCCGATCTGCGCGAGAAGGGCCTGGATGTCCGTGCCCGGTTGCAGCGGCCTGTTCCGGCTGCCGAGCTCGTCCAGCTTCTGCACGATATCCAGGCTTTCGCCCATGGCCTTGCCATCATCGAATTGCAGGATGGGCACCATCTTGGCACCGATCAGATCGAAGCAGGATTTCTCGTCGTCGTTCAGCAGGTAGACCTTTTCATGGGCGACCTGCTTGTAGTTGGCAACCATATCGGCGCGAACGCAGAATGGGCAATGATCGTATAAATAGAGCTTCATGCGGATATCTCTTGTCGACTGAGCGTTGGGTAAGGGCCAAGCCTACCAAGAGCGAAACAAACCTGCAGGCATCGGCAACCAGCAGCCGCTGCCGCCGGTCAGGCTGCAGCCAGGCCTTATCCGGCCTCTTCGGCATGCCGGTGGGCCCAGCGATACAGCGCCGGCAGCACCAGCAAAGTCAGGGCAGTCGAGGACAGAATGCCGCCGATCACGACCGTGGCCAGTGGCCGTTGCACTTCCGCACCCGTGCCGGTGGCCAGGGCCATGGGTACGAAGCCCAGGGAGGCGACCAGTGCGGTCATCAGCACCGGGCGCAGCCGGGTCAGCGCTCCCTCGCGGACGGCAACGTCCAGCGCCCGGCCCTCTTCGCGCAGGTTGCGGATGAAGGCCAGCATCACCAGGCCGTTCAGTACTGCGACACCGGACAAAGCAATAAAACCAACACCCGCCGAGATCGACAACGGCAAGCCACGTAGAAACAGCGCCATAACGCCACCGGTGAGGGCGAACGGGATACCGGTAAAGACCAGCAGGCCATCCATGACGTCGTTGAACATCATGAACAGCAGGACAAATACCAATAGCAGCGCTACCGGCACAACGATTTGTAGGCGCTCAGTGGCCGACTTCAACTGCTCGAACTGACCGCCCCAGGTGACCCAGTAGCCGGCCGGAATGTTCACTTTCTGGCGAATCCGCTTGCTGGCGTCTTCGACAAAGGAGCCGATATCGCGATCACGCACATTAGCGGTGATGATCACCAACCGTTTGCCATTTTCCCGACTAACCTGATTGGGTCCCAGCACTAGCTCGAGTTGGGCAACCTCCGCCAGGGTAATAAAACCGATCTGGCCATTGGGCAAGCGGGCTGTCGCAGGGATTGGAATCAGCAATCGCGATAAACCTTCGATATCGGTACGTAACTCATCGGACAGGCGCACCACCATATCGAAGCGGCGATCACCTTCGAAGAGCGTCCCGGCCTTACGTCCACCGAGGGTGATGGCGACGATGTCCTGTACATCGCCCACGCTCAGTCCGTAACGAGCCGTCTTGTCACGGTCAATAGCGATGGTCAGTACCGGCTGGCCAGTGGTCTGTTCCACTTTTACCTCAGACGCTCCAGCGGTTTTTTCCAAGGTTTCGGCAATTTTCGCAGCCTGCGCATTGAGTACACGCATATCGTCGCCGAACAGCTTTACCGCGACGTCGCTGCGCACGCCGGATATCAACTCATTGAAGCGTAGCTGAATCGGCTGCGAGATCTCATAGTTGTTACCAGGTACCAAAGCGGTGACACGCTGTAGATCGTCGATCAATTCGTTCTGCGATTTGTCCGGGTCCGGCCATTGATCCTTAGGTTTTAGCATGACGTAGCCGTCAGAAATATTCGGCGGCATGGGGTCGGCGGCAATTTCTGCCGTGCCGGTACGGGCGAACATCCGTTGCACTTCCGGCATCTGCTCGACGACGGTCTTTTCCAGCCGTTGCTGCATTTCGACCGATTGACTCAGGCTGGTGCCCGGAACGCGTAGTGCCTGCAGAGCAAAATCGCCTTCGCTGAGGCTCGGGATAAATTCGCTGCCCATACGCGTAGCCACCAGTGCCGACAGGATCACCAGCACCGCCACTAGCGTAAACACTAGCGGACGATGGCTCATCACCCAATCGAGCAGCGGTTCATAGAGCCGATGGGCTGCGCGCATCAGCCAGTTTTCCTTTTCCTCGATCTTACCGGTGATGAACAGGGCGATGGCCGCTGGAACGAAGGTAACCGACAGTATCATCGCGCCCAGGAGCGCAATCACCACAGTCGCGGCCATGGGGTGAAACATCTTTCCTTCGACGCCACTCAAGGCAAAGATGGGCAGATACACCACCATGATGATCAACTGGCCGAACAGCAACGCTCGGCGCGCTTCCTTTGATGCTGTGAACACCTCATGCAGACGCTCAGCACGGTTCAAGGGATCGCCTTTATGCTGCTGTGCATAAGCCAGCCGGCGAATCGAGTTTTCTACGATCACCACCGCGCCATCGACGATGATGCCAAAGTCCAGGGCGCCCAGACTCATCAAATTAGCGCTGATCTTGTTGCTGAGCATGCCACTGAAGGTAAACAGCATCGCCAGGGGAATCACCAGCGCCACGATTAACGCGGCGCGGATGTTGCCGAGAAACAGAAAGAGGATGGCCACGACCAGGATGGCACCCTCGGTCAGGTTCTTCTTCACCGTGGCGATAGCCTTGTCGACCAGATTGGTACGGTCGTAAACCGTAATCGCCACAATACCTTCAGGCAGGCCGTGATTGATCTCTTCCATCTTGGCGGCAACCGCTTGTGACACGCTGCGACTGTTTTCGCCGACCAACATGAATACTGTGCCCAGCACTACCTCATGGCCATTTTCGGTGGCAGCACCGGAGCGCAACTCGTGGCCAATTCCTACTTCAGCGATATCTCGGACGCGGGTTGGGGTACCGTCGATATTAGCCACGACGATGTTGGCAATATCTTCAACCGTAGCTACCTGTCCCGGCGCTCGCACGATCAGTTGCTCACCGTTGCGCTCGATAAAGCCTGCGCCCACGTTGGCATTGTTGCGCTCTAGGGCGGCGATAAGATCGGTCAGGGTAAGTCGATAAGCCGCCAGGCGCCTGGAGTCTGGCGCAATCTGGTATTGCTTGGCGAGGCCACCGATAGTGTTGATTTCCGCCACACCCGGCACATTGCGTAGCTGCGGTTTGATGATCCAATCCTGAATCACTCGTAGGTCAGTCGCCGTGTAGGGTGTGCCGTCCTCCTTCAGCGCTCCGGCCTGCGCTTCGATAGTCCACATAAATATTTCCCCAAGCCCGGTGGAGATCGGGCCCAGCATCGGCTCAATAGCGTTCGGTAATTGTTCGCGAGCCGATTGCAGGCGCTCACCAACCAGTTGGCGGGCAAAAAACAGGTCGGTACCTTCTTTGAAAATCACTGTGACCTGGGACAAACCGGTACGCGACAGCGAGCGCGTCTGCTGCAGGTGCGGCAGACCGGCCATCGCCGTTTCGATGGGATAGGTGATGCGCTGCTCGGTTTCCAGCGGTGAATAGCCCGGCGCAGCGATATTGATCTGGACCTGTACGTTGGTGATATCCGGTACCGCGTCGATGGGCAGTTGCTGATAGCTGAAACCCCCCAGCGCGGCCATGCCCAGCACAGCGAGCAGCACCAGATGGCGCTGCTCGATGGCGAAACGAATGATGCGTTCAAACATGAAAAGCGCTCTAGTGGGAATGCTCGGCGGATTCTTTACCCAGCTCGGACTTCAGAATGAAACTGCCAGCGGCGGCTACCTGCTCACCGGCGCTCACCCCCTGGAGAATCTCGACGCGCTCGTCGTCGCGTTCGCCCAGCTGTACCGGGCGGGCCAGGAACCCCTGCTCCACTCGCACGAACACGTTGGGCTGCTCATTCACCGTCTGCACAGCAGCAATCGGTACGGTGACCGCTGCCGTATGGGTTTCAGCAGCGACCACGACCGACACGAACAGGCCCGGTCGCCAGATACCCTGCGGATTTTCCAGGGTGACGCGCGCGGTTGCCGTACGCGTCTGCGCGCCCAACAAGTTACCGACATAGGCCACGGCTCCTGCCACTTCCATGCTCAGATCCGGAGCGACGACTCTGGCCGACTTACCCACCTGGACCCGTTTCAGATCACGGGGAGAAATATTGAAGTTGGCCCAGACCCGCGACAGGTCGGACAGGGTGAACGCGCTGGTCGCTTCATTGCTCACGGCACTGCTTTGCGCCCCGGTGCTCAGGCCGTTGACGTTTTCACCCAGCGCCAGATGCCTGGCCACCACCACCCCATCGAAAGGCGCGCGCAGCTCGTAGCGATTGCCACCGGCCACCGCACCATCACCGAAGGCCCGGACCTTCTGCCGGGCGTTCTGCAGGGCGATATCCGCTTCCTGATACGCCTGGCGGGCCTGCAGATAGTCCTGTTGAGCGGAAATCTTCTCCTGCCAGAGCTGACGCTCGCGCTCGAAGGTGGAACGGGCCAGCTCCAGACGGCGTTGCGCGGCCGCTACTTCGCTGCGCTGCTCGGAAATCTCCTGGCTGGCGAGCACCGCCAGCACCTGCCCCTTCTTGACCGACTGACCAAGCTCGACCGGTACTGCCTGCACCACACCGGAGACCTGCGGCAGTACATGCGCGGTACGGTTCTCGTCGAAACCGATCTCGCCGGAAAAAACAACCGAGTTGCTCATCGACGCCGCCCCGGCCGTCACCAGTTCGATACCGGCTGCGGCGATCTGCGCCGCGTTCAGGACCAGCACCCCGTCGGCATGCTCTGTGTGCTCAGGCTCATCTTGCTCGCCAGCAGGACTGGCCGCTTCTTCGCGCAGAATCACCGCACCAAGGGCAAATCCGACCAATATGATTAACGCGATGGCGAGGCCTTGCTTCTTGTCCATTGAGGTTCCTGGAAAATGTTTCATCGAAAGCCGAGAGCTATTCAACGGTCATTCAACGCGAAGACATCGCCGTAGATGCGCTCGATTTGCGCCCAGGCCACCGTCACATCGCCAGCCGCCTGAAGGTATTCGGTACGGGCCGCGAGCAGTATGCGCTGCGCGTCCAGCACATCGATGAGCCCGAATTTGCCTGCTTCGAAACCGCGCGTGAGGTTATCCAGGGTCTGCTGCGCCGCCGGAATGATGGCCTCATCGAGCGCGCGCACCGAGGTCAATGCTGTCGCCCACTGGTTCAGCGCCTGCCGGGTTTCGGTCTGCAGACGCAGCTCCGTGGCGTTGCGCAGATCCTGCGCCTGGCCAACTCGTTGCGAGGCAGCGTAAACATTGCCCTGATTACGATCGAACAAGGGCAGCGGCATGGACAGGCCCAGCACCACGACATCGCGGTTCTCTACGCCAAGACGCTTATTGCCCAAGGTCACCGAGAGATCAGGTATACGCTTGGCCTTTTCCAGCTCTACCGCTGCTTCGTGCTGATCGATTTGCAGGGCTGCCAGGCGCAACGACTGGGTATCGCTCATCCGGGCCAACAACTGGGAAGCCTCCGGTAACGGCGGAAAATAGTGAGCATTACCCTCGACGCGCTCGAATTGCGGCAGCGCAGTGCCCATCAATGACGATAGCGTCCGATAGGCGATGGCTTTATCGCGCCGGGCCCGATTGAGCGTCAGTTCGATCTCTGCCAGTTGCACCTGGCTGCGCCGGGCCTCGATTGGCGAAGACCGGCCCGCTTTCACCCGTCCATTGGCAATGGCCAGGCCGCGCTCGGCCAGAACCTTGCTTTGCTCGGCAATCTGCACCTGCTCCTGCGCCAGCAGCGCGGCGTAAAAGGCCTCGATGACCTCGGCCCGCAACTGATTGCGCTGCTGCTCGAACTGGACGGCCGCCAGCGCCTGTCCCCGCGAGGCCACATCCACCCGCGCCCCACGCTTGCCGCCCAGTTGCAAAGCCTGGGTGATCTGCACGGTGGCTTCTGCCTTGGTGCCGGTATCTTCGGTAAGCCAGGACAGCTCCGGGTTAGGCAACAGACCGGCCTGTTGCCGGTCGCCATCGGCGATCCCGATATTCCAGCGCAACGCAGCCAACTGTGGATTGCTGGCCTGCGCCGTTGCCAGTGCCTGTTCGAGCGTAACGACCTGGCCCTGTGCGGAAACCGCCGTCTGAGCGGCTTCGACACCCAGCAACCCGGCCATACACCAGCTCAATAGCCATGACTTCATAGATTCGCTTCAAGCGTCGATGAATGAATCGCCGATAATGGCGCAATGGCAAAAACTGCATTCGAGCGCGGCCACTCTCATCTCCCGGCCTGTTCGAAGATTTTCGCAAATGAGGCGGAACTATAGAAAAAGCGCCCTAGCGCCAGGATGACCCGAATATTACAAATCTGTAATCAAGCTCGTCCCGCGTTAGAGCATTCTGAAGCATTGACACAGCCTGCCGCGCCATAACGCCGTCCGATTGTCTGGGCGCCCGAAACGGGGTTCGCGGTACCGCTATTCCGCTCGCTAGGGATTACCATTAAAAAGTTACTATTAAAAAAGCGAGACAAAGCGACAGACATGGATAAGCGTTATGGCCCGGCATGTATTTTTCAGTTTTCATTACCAACACGATATCTGGCGAGTGAACCAGATCCGCAATCTCGGAGAAATCGTCGGCTGTGCCACGGCCGGCTTTCGCGACGCTTCCCTATGGGAAAAACAAATGCATGAGAATCAGGCTGCCATCCGCAAACGGATTGACGAAGGCCTGTACGGCACCTCGGTCACAGTCATCTGCATCGGTGCCGAAACTGCCGGCCGAACCTTTATCGACTACGAGATCGAACAATCCATCGCCCGAGGCAATGGCCTGCTTGGCCTGCGTATCCACATGCTGAAGAATCAGTATGGCAAAACGGACCCGCCAGGCCCCATTCCCGCCAGGCTCATCGAAGCCGACGTACCCATCTACGACTACACGAGCCATACCAAATTGAAGGAATATATCGAACAGGCCGCCCGGCGGGCGGGCAGGTGACGTCATGACTGGCACCTGCGGGGATCTACTGCTGAGCGACTTCCCGGCAATCCTGGCGGGAGATGCTGCCGCAGTGTTCATCGGGCCGGCCCTGTCGAGAGCGGCAGGCTATCCCGCCCCGGCTATCCTTCTCGCCGAACTGGGCCAGATCCTGGGTCTTTCCGGCACGCTGCGCGACATTGCCGCCCAGGCCCAGCATGGCCTGCACGGCGGTGACCGACAGCAGATCCAGCAGTTCATCCAGGAGCGACTGGGTATCGACAAGCTGCTTCCCGCAGCACTCGGCCAGCTCAGTCGCCTGCCGTTCAGGCACCTCTGGACCGGCAATCACGATACGCTGATCGAGCGTGCCTTCACGGCCGCCGGCAGATCGCTCGACATCATCACAGACGACGCACAGCTCACGCCTAAATTGCGCCCCGGCACGGCACGCCTTTACAAGCTGCATGGTTCGACGGAGCACATGAGCAGCCTGCTGTTGGACGATAGCGATCCGGAACTGCTGCCGACCGTACGCAATGCCAGCTTGGCGCTGCTGCAGGCCCAGTTACGCCGGCTGTCGTTCCTGTTTATCGCCCTGGAGCGCGACGACCCCGCCCTGCAATGGGCACTGCGCCTTTGCGACCGCGAAACCTTCGACCCCAGGCGACGCCACTATGCCTTGGTGCAGCGCCAGGCAGACCAAGCCGACTGGTCTGCCGAGCTCGCAAGCCATGGACTGCAGGTCATTGAAATCGACTCGCAACAGGAACTGGCCGACCTGCTCGCCCAACTCGCCCGCCAGGTCGCCCAGCGCCGGGTCTGGATCAGCGGTAGCTGGCCCGAAGGTAGCGATGAAGAAACCCGCCGCATCCATGCCATTGCGGAAAAACTTGGACGGCGTATCGCCAAGGCCGGTCTCTCGCTGGTCAGCGGCGGCGGCCAGTTGGTCGGCACCGCGACCATCGCCGGCTTTGCCTACACGCTCTGCGACGCAGGCGACTGGAGTCTGGATCGGCGCTTGATCATCCGCACCTTTCCGCAGCCCGAACCCGGCCAGGCTCCCGACCGGCAATACTGGGCAACGCTGCGCGAAGAACTGGCACAGCTTTCCGGCGTGGTCATCTTTATCGGCGGCGAGAAGCTTCGCCAAGGGCAGCAGATAGTGGCTGATGGCGTTTTCCAGGAACTCGAAGTGGCCCGGCGTGCCGGTGCCTTCCTGCTACCCATCGGTGCAACCGGCGGCGCCGCGCACACGATCGCCACGGCGCTGCTCGGCTCCGACCTGCCCAGTACCGGCCAGGGCATGCTCCGCCCGACCGACACCGAACTGCTGATCCTGGCCGACCCGACCCTCAGCGTCGCGCAACTGGTGGATGCTGCCTGCAACGTGCTGCAACGCGCCATGGGCAGTCACTGAGAGCGGCCGGGGCAACCTACCCGGCCGGATGCCGGGTCAGCCACTCGGCCATGGCCTGCTCGTGCTCGGCCCTGGCAAGGTAATACTTCTCCCACACACACGCCTCGCCACAACCACCTTCACAGCATTCGCCCTCGTAAGGCGGTTCGGGTGGCACTGGGGCCGGGTCTGCTTTGTCGCTCATCGACAACGTCCTTCATCCATCCAATATCAGCAAAATGCCCAAGCTAGGTGCCGCACGGCTGGCCACGCCAAAAAACCCTGGGCAAACGCGCTTTTTCAAAAATCTGCAAGGTAAAAAATTCTGGCCGAACTGGTCTGACTCGACACAGGATGCACTCACAGCACCACCCATTATGCCCCGAATCACTTGCGATCCCAGTGGGAAGGCATGACAGCGGGCACTTGCCGATCGTCCGCCGATGAACTACATACGGGCCTTTTGGTAAAGGCCTTGCCATGCGCATCCTCATTATCGAAGACGAACCCAAGACTGCCGAATACCTGCATCAGGGCCTGACCGAGAACCGTTACGTCGTCGATTGTGCGGCCAGCGGGACGGATGGCATCTGGCTGGTCCGGCAGCACAATTATGATCTGGTGGTTCTCGACGTGAACCTGCCCGGTCTGAACGGCTGGGAGGTATTGCGACAGATCCGCCAGTTCGGCCATACGCGCGTAATGATGCTCACCGCACGTGGGCGGCTGGAGGACAAGGTGAAGGGACTGGACCTGGGCGCCGATGATTATCTGGTCAAGCCGTTCGAGTTTCCCGAATTTCTCGCTCGGGTACGCAGCCTGCTGCGACGCAGCGAGCAGATACCGGTATCGGATGTGCTGAAGGTCGCGGATCTGGAGTTGGATGCCGGACGCCATCGCGCCTGGCGCGGTACACAGCGAATCGATCTGACGGCCAAGGAATTCGCCCTGTTGCATCTGTTGATGCGCCGCACCGGCGAGGTGCTGTCACGCACCCAGATCATTTCGCTGGTCTGGGACATGAATTTCGATTGCGATACCAATGTGGTGGAAGTGTCTATCCGGCGCCTGCGGGCCAAGGTGGACGAGCCGTTCGCAACCAAACTGATCCACACGCTACGCGGTGTCGGCTATGTGCTTGAGGAGCGTCCATGAGAGCGGCAAGCCTGTCGCTACGACTCGCCTTGCAAGTCAGCCTGATGGGGGCCTCCCTGGTTCTGCTGCTGGCGATTCTAGAGCACTGGTCGCTGGAACGCGGGCTGGATTCGATCGCCAGAATCCATCTGACCGGCCAGTTGCAGCGCATCGAACATAGCCTGTCCGTCACGGGTCTGGCCAACCCTTCTCTGGAGACTCGTCACATGTCCGACATGTTGCTGGAGCACAGAGACTTGCATCTCACCATTCTTGGCATGGATGCCGATGCGCCAGCGCTGCTCAATGCCGGCAGCAAATCGCTGGACCCCGGCCTGCGCCTTTTCAGAGCCACGCCGCAAATCAGCTTCGAAACCTGGACCGACGCGACCGGCGCCGAGCTGCTTACGGCAACCCGGATCATGCAACTGCACACCGGCCAGCCGGTTCGCGTGCTGCTTTCCTACGACCTTGCCGTCGACGAAGCGCTGCTCACCGCCAATCTGCGTTACATCCTGCTGGTCGTACCCTTGCTGCTGGCTCTGGTCGGTGGCGGCGCCTGGTGGATCGCCCAGAAGGGCCTTGCGCCGCTGCGCCAGTTCATCAAGGTCGCCGCACAGGTATCAACGGATGATCTATCGCACCGGATCGCCACGGCAGGCTTGCCCCGCGAGCTGGATGAGCTGGCCCGTGGCATTAATGTGATGCTGGAGCGCCTGGATGACGGCGTTCAGCAACTGGCGCAGTTTTCCGACGATCTGGCTCATGAGCTGCGTTCGCCCATCACCAACTTGCTGGGCAAGGCACAAGTTACCCTGGCACGGGAGCGCTCGGCAGAAGATTACAAAGCGGCGCTGGAATCCTGTACCGAAGAGTTGGAACGGCTGGCGCGAATCGTCTCGGATATGCTGTTTCTGGCCCAGGTCAGCCAGCCGGCGCCGCACCTGCCGTTCGAGCCGATCCTCCTGGAACATGAAGTGGCGAAGATGGCGGATATCTTTGGCATCGCAGCGGAAGAAAAGCATATCGAGCTGAGCACGTCCGGCGCAGGCCGGGTCCTGGGTGATCGCCTGATGATCCAGCGTGCCTTGTCGAATCTGCTGTCCAACGCCATCCGCCACTGCCCCGAAGATGGCGAAATTTCCATTCGAATCGAGGCCGCCGCCGGACGGGTAACGCTGTCGATAGGCAACAGCGGCCCCGGTATCGCGCCGCAGCATCTTGCTTATATTTTCGAGCGCTTCTATCGGGCCGATGCCTGTCGTTCACGGGCCAAGGGCGGTACCGGCTTGGGGCTGGCGATCGTTCGCTCGATCATGGTCTTGCACCAGGGTCGCGTAGAGGCCACCAGCAAACCGGGCGAGTTGACGATGTTTCGCCTGATCTTCCCGGACATCGCCCATGGCATGGAACGCCATATGTTCAACAGTGGAAACTGAAGCTGCTTCAGACGCTATTTTTTCTCACCCGAAAAACCAGTAGCAGACCCCAATAGCCGCCACCACGCCGGCAAAATCAGCCAACAGCGCGCACCCGACTGCATGGCGGGCACGCTGGATACCGACCGCGCCGAAATAGACGGCTAGTACATAAAAGGTGGTTTCAGTACTGCCCTGGATGGTGGCGGCGACCAACGCCGGGAAGCTGTCCACCCCGTGGCTCTGCATGG
The DNA here is from genome assembly GCF_014191985.1 of Azomonas macrocytogenes. Classification (GTDB taxonomy): domain Bacteria; phylum Pseudomonadota; class Gammaproteobacteria; order Pseudomonadales; family Pseudomonadaceae; genus Azomonas; species Azomonas macrocytogenes. The sequence continues at coordinate 24,436 of NZ_JACHXI010000010.1, read as the reverse complement.
TCTCGATCAGCATCGCGCGCGCTGCGCTGCCGGAGAACGGCTTGACCAGGGCAGTGGGTAATGCGTCGACGAAGCGCGCATCCCAGCCGAGCACGTCCACCAACCAGCGGATGCCATCCAGACCGAATTCCAGCGCTCCGCAAGCCCGCAGCACACCGACCGCACATAGCATGGCAAGCAGATAAGGCAGAAGGTTCTTCGCCACCTCGAAGCCTTCTTTGGCACCATCGATGAAAGCCTCGTACACCGGCACCTTGCGCCAGGCACCGACCGCAACAAACGTGACGATCAGACCGAACAGAACCAGGTTGCCGAGCAACGACGACAACTGTGCCAGCGCGGCGGCGGAAAGACTGGCCAGGAATGCCATGAAACCACCGAGCAGCAGGGCGCCAGGCAACAGATAGGCCAGCACGACAGGATCCCACAGCCGCAGGCGCTGCATCAGCGCCACCGAGCACAGGCCAGCGAGAGTCGAGGCACTGGTGGCCAGCAGGATCGGCAGGAATACCAATGTCGGGTCCTCAGCGCCCTGCTGCACGCGGTACATAAAGATCGATACCGGCAACAGCGTCAGCGAAGAGGCGTTCAGCACCAGAAACAGGATCTGTGCATTACTGGCCGTCGTCTGACTGGGGTTGAGCTCCTGTAAGGAGCGCATGGCCTTGAGGCCGATGGGCGTCGCGGCGTTATCCAACCCCAGACCGTTGGCAGCGAAATTCAACGTGATCAGGCCCAGAGCCGGATGCCCGTTCGGCACTTCCGGCATCAAGCGCCGGAACAACGGGCCAAGCAGGTGTGCCAGCAGATCCACCAGCCCGGCTCGCTCGGCGATGCGCAGAAAACCGAGCCAGAGCGTCAGGGTACCGAACAACAGGATCATCACCTCGACCGACAGCCTGGCCATGGCGAACAGGCTTTCCACCAGAGCGGCGAATACCGCTGGATCGCCACCCAGCAACCAGCGCACCAACGCGGACAGCGCGGCAATCAGGAAAAACCCCAGCCACAGGCCGTTGAGCATGACGCACTCCCCTCGGGATCAGGAAAACGCGGCGATGATAAAGGCCAGGCACGCAACGGTCACTTGGTACGTCTACACTCAATAGGGAAACGACCAACTGAAGGAAGATCCTATGAAGAAAGTTCTGGTGCTGTATTACTCGATGTACGGCCATATTGAGCAGATAGCACAGGCCGTGGCGGACGGTGCCGACAGCGTGGCGGGGGTCGAGGTGACGCTCAAGCGCGTACCGGAGACCATTCCGGAAGACATCGCACGCAAGTCCGGCGCCAAACTGGAACAAGCTGCTCCCATTGCCAGCCCGCAGGAGTTGGGCGACTACGATGCGATCATCTTCGGCACGCCGACCCGCTTCGGCAACATGGCCGGGCAGATGCGCACCTTTCTCGACCAGACTGGCGGGCTCTGGGTCAAGGGCTCACTGATCGGCAAGATCGGTAGCGTATTCACCTCCACCGGCACCGGTGGCGGCTCGGAAACCACCATCACGTCCTTCTGGAATACCCTGGCGCACCACGGCATGCTGATTACCGGCCTGCCCTATTCGGCACCGAACCTCACCGACATCTCACAGATGCAGCGCAATTCGCCCTACGGTACGGCGACAGTGGCAGGTGCCGATGGCACGCATCAGCCGAGCGAGCTGGATCTATCCCTGGCCCGCTTCCAGGGCGAGCATGTGGCAAAGCTGGCAGTGCGGATGCAATAGCGACTCCTGGCAAAGATGGCGCAATCGCTTGCCCGTCAGATCACGTTAGACGGCCACGCGCCAGTCACTGTTTCGCCTACTTGCCGGCTACCTTTTCGGCTGGTGCCTCCTGGGTTTTACCAGGTATATCCAGCCGCTCATCTCGACTCACGGGCTCGCCAGTCGACAGATCGATCGGGCTGCTATCTTGTTTGAGGCGTTCCGTCAGGGCTTCTGCACTGGCAGTATTGTGGGTCTGTTTCATAGAGAAGTTCCTCCGCAAGCCTCGTGACAAAGAGCACAGAATGTTTCACTGCACTTACCCTGTTCATTAGGAAGGCATCGCCGGATAGAAGTTGCGTGCGCAGGATGTCCCTAGACGGACGGCCATGAGCCGAACGAACGAATTGCGTACCTGGCCCGCGTGAATCCAGGCAAAGGCCAGTACGTCTGTATCAGCACGGCGTCGAGACCATGGAATCCATGCAGGGCCTCAATACACCGTGTCGCCGGTATCGATACAGCAAGTGCCACACCCTTTTTTAGTACATGAATGGCAAATCGAGTTGCAGAAACCGTCCACTAAAGATGGCATGGCAGGAAGCTGACACAGCACCGGGGAAGCAGATAATCGAACCGCTTAGCCAGTTGCGGCGATGAGTGCCTCGTAGCCTTCGCGATAGCTCGGATAAAGCGGCGACCAGCCCAGCGCGCGGGCGCGTGCATTGCTGCAACGCTTGCTGGCGGAGCGCCGCACGATGTTTTCCTCTACTTGCAGGGTGACGCCCAGACGCTGCCGTAACCAACCGACAACCTCATGCAGGGGAGCGGGTTCGTCGTCTACTCCGAGATAGCAGTCAGCCAGAGTTTCGCCACGCGCATCGGCGGCCAGCAAAAAAGCCAGCAACCCGGCGGCATCGTCGGCATGGATACGATTGCCATACAGCGCAGGCTCCTCGGCGACTCGATAGCCTTGACGGACCTGGCTCAACAGCCATTGGCGGCCAGGGCCATAAATACCGGCCAGGCGAATCACACTGGCCGGATGGCCGCTGTCCAGCAGCAGACGCTCCGCTTCGAGCAGCAACCGCCCAGAGAACCCCGAGGGCAAGGTCGGTGAATCTTCGTCGACCCATTCACCGTCACATTGGCCATAAACCCCTGTACTGGAGACGAACAGCAGCCGCCGCGGCCGTTGTCCATGCAGCGCCAGCCAGCTCAGCACATGGTTCAGCCCATCCACATAGGTAGCCCGATAAGCGGATTCGTCATGTCCGGTGGCGGCCGCACAATACACCAGATAATCCAGTGCAGCGGTCGGCCATCCAGGCGGACAACGGCTGTCGAAAAGATCACCCGGAAGCGGCCGAATGGTTCCAGGTAAATTTGCGACAAAGCGACGCAACCCATGGACTCTCCAGCTAAGCTGAGACAGTCTCAATCCCATTCGCGATCCAATATCGCCGCAGCCGGCGATCAATAAGGTAGGGTTTTCGGGCATTTACCGGGTTCCCGCACTCGATGTATACGCCTGACAACCACAGGTCAGCCAAACAGCATGACGCGCAGTTGGTTCCTTTACAAACAATAATTAATCGCAATAATAGCTTAATTATGTTTCCTTTTAATTCTTTTTCCTTCGGGATATTCACTTACCTCAGAGGTCCGGTACGCATGAAATCATTCCCCCTTCGCGTTCAACCGTCTCCATCCAGGCCCCGCACCCTGACAGCCGTAGCGATGGCCTTCGGCCTGCTGCTGGCTTCCGGCAGTACCTTCGCCCAGCAGGCAGGTAATATCGATGCGGCAAAGACATCGGCCAGCAATCCAGCGCCGATAACTGCAACCGATACCACGCCTGCTGCGCCTGCCGGCAGCCCAGGTGCAACCCCTGCGGCAACAGCCAATCCGAATGATCCGAACGCAGCAGCACCCGCTATCGATAGCGAGGAACTGAGCGCGGAAGAACTCAACGCCGGCATGTCCCATGACCTGTCGCCCTGGGGCATGTACATGGCTGCCGACCGTGTGGTGAAGGGCGTGATGATCGCCCTGGCCCTGGCCTCGGTCGCCACCTGGACCATCTTCTTCGCCAAAAGCTTCGAACTCGGTCGCGCCAAGCGCCGCCTGCGCCGCGAACTGGCCGGTTTCAAAGGCTCGCGCTCCCTCAAACATGCCGCCGAGCAAATGGACGACAGCAGTCTCAGCGCCACCCTGATCGGAGAAGCCCAGGAAGAACTGCGTCTTTCGACCAATCTACGCGAGAAAGACGGCATCAAGGAACGTGTCGCTCTACGCCTGGACCGCATCGTGGCTGCCAGTGGCCGCCGCATGAGCCAGGGCACCGGTATACTCGCCACCATTGGTTCCATCGCGCCCTTCGTCGGCTTGTTCGGTACCGTATGGGGCATCATGAACAGCTTCATCGGCATCGCCAAATCCCAGACCACCAACCTGGCCGTGGTCGCTCCGGGTATCGCCGAAGCTCTGCTGGCCACAGCTATCGGCCTGGTCGCGGCGATTCCTGCGGTAATCATTTACAACATTTTCGCCCGCTCTATCACCGGCTACAAAGCCCAGGTCGTCGATGCCTCCACCCAGGTTCTGGTCCTGGTCAGCCGCGATCTCGATCATCTGCCAGCCAGCACCGAACAGCGTGGCCAGGCACCGCATGTTGTAAAGGTGGGCTGACATGGGCGTACAACTTGGCGAAAACAGCGGTGACGAGCTGACGGAATCCCACGACATCAACGTCACCCCGTTCATTGACGTCATATTGGTGCTGCTGATCATTTTCATGGTCGCCGCACCATTGGCTACCGTAGACGTGAAGCTCGATCTGCCAGCCTCCACAGCCAAGCCTGAACCACGGCCGGACAAGCCGATCTACCTCAGTATCAAAAAAGACCACAGCCTGTTCCTGGGCAACGATCCAGTACAGATGGATCAGCTGGGTACTTCGCTGGATACACTGACGAGTACCGACAAACAGAAGGCCATTTTCGTCAGAGGTGACGAGGCGCTGGAATACGGTCGCCTCATGGAAGTCATGGATAACCTGCGCGCTGCGGGTTATCTGAAAATTGGTCTGGTAGGACTCGAGACGGTCGGCAAATGAGCAGCAACTCCCGCAAAATACCGCTGTGGGGCATCAGCCTCCTGCTGGTACTGAGCCTGCACATCGGAATAGTGGCCTGGTCACTGTTCTGGCGCGCCAAACCACCGCCGATCGAGTTGCCGCCGGCGGCTCCCATGATGGTCCAGCTGGAACCCCTGCCACCTCCGCCGCCGCCCCCACAGGCGCAGCAGGTCGAACCGGAACCGATTCCGGACCCGGAACCGAAACTGGTAGAGGCACCGGATCCGAAGCTGGCAGTAGCCAAGACGGAACCCAAGCCCAAGCCGAAACCCAAACCCAAAAAGGAAAAGCCGAAGAAGCCTGACCAAGAGAAGAAGGTCGCGCAGAAGCCGGTGGAATCGCCCGACAAGAAAGACTCGCCGATGGAGAGTCAGGTCGCTCAGTCGAGCACTACCGACGCGAACTCCCGAACGACGTCAGCCGCTTCAACGGCTTCGTCGAATGCCAAACAGGATGGCATGTCTTCTTCGACGCAACAGGTAAAGGCTTCCTGGCAAAGTCTGCTGCTGAGCCACCTGGCGCGCTACAAGATTTATCCCGAAGAAGCCAAGCGGCGTGAAAGACCGGGAGTCAAGGTCAACCGCCTGCGTTTCACTATCGATGGGGAAGGACGCGTACTCTCCTACGAACTGGTTGGTCGCTCCGGAAACCCGCTGCTTGACCGCGCCACGCTGGAAATGATTCGCAAGGCACAGCCACTGCCGCCACCACCGCCCGAGTTGCTCAACGACGGCACCCTGGAAATCGTTGCGCCCCTGGCTTACGAGCTCAAACGCAGCAGTTGATCCAGTTCTTGCCAAGGAAACTGCAGCGGTTTCCTTGTTCCAGTTGGTTCCATGGCTTGCAGCCGCTATGCTTGGCCGCAAGCCAATGGAATATGCTTATGACCCTGACCGAACTGCGGTACATCGTCACCCTTGCCCAGGAACAGCATTTCGGCCGTGCGGCTGAGCGCTGTCATGTCAGTCAACCGACCCTTTCGGTTGGCGTGAAAAAGCTTGAAGACGAGCTGGGTGTGCTGATCTTCGAACGTACCAAGAGTGCGGTCCGCCTGACTCCGGTCGGCGAAGGCATCGTCACCCAGGCACAGAAGGTGCTGGAACAGGCGCAGAACATCCGCGAACTGGCCCAGGCCGGCAAGAATCAGCTAGCTGCGCCGCTCAAGGTAGGCGCCATCTACACCATCGGGCCCTATCTGTTCCCCCATCTGATTCCCCAGTTGCACCGTGTCGCCCCGGACATGCCGTTGTATATCGAAGAAAATTTCACCCATGTCCTGCGCGACAAGCTGCGCACTGGAGAACTCGACGCCATCATTATCGCCTTGCCGTTCCAGGAAGCCGATGTTCTGACCATGGCGCTCTATGACGAACCTTTTTACGTATTGATGCCGGCCAACCATCCCTGGACCAAGCTGGGCGTCATCAAGAACGAGATGCTCAATGACAAGAGCCTGCTGCTGCTAGGCGAAGGTCACTGCTTTCGTGATCAGGTACTGGAAGCCTGCCCAAGCAGCAACAAGACTGAATCGGGCAACTTCACCACCATCGAGTCCAGCTCGCTGGAAACCATCCGCCACATGGTCGCTTCGGGGCTGGGGATATCGGTCCTGCCGCTTTCGGCAGTCGACAGTCATCATTATGCGCCCGGTATCATCGAAGTTCGCCCACTGACACAGCCGGCGCCCTTTCGCACCGTGGCGATTGCCTGGCGGGCCAGTTTCCCACGGCCGAAGGCCATCGAAGTACTGGCCGACTCCATTCGCCTGTGCTCGGTGAGCAGCCCGGCCAGCAAGGACTGAAACCGGCATGCCCGATCTTTCGGCCGTCCCGGTGACCGCGCTCAAGGGAGTAGGCGCGGCACTGGCGGAGAAATTGGCCAAGGTCGGCCTCGAAACCCTGCAGGATGTGCTCTTCCACCTACCGCTGCGTTATCAGGATCGTACCCGGATTACCCCTATCGGTGCCCTGCGACCCGGCCAGGATGCCGTAGTGGAAGGCGTGGTGGCAGCCGCCGACGTTATTATGGGTCGCCGGCGCAGCCTGCTGCTGCGGTTGCAGGATGGCACCGGTACGCTCAGCCTGCGTTTCTATCATTTCAGCCAGGCGCAGAGAGATGCGCTCAAGCGCGGTACCCAATTGCGCTGTTATGGCGAGGTCCGTCCCGGTGCCTCCGGCCTGGAAATCTATCATCCAGAATGCCGCACCCTGAACGAGGCACAGCCGGTGCCGATCGAACAGACCCTGACCCCGATCTATCCGACGACCGAAGGGCTTACCCAACTGCGCCTGCGCAGCTTGACCCAGCAGGCTCTGGCTCGCCTCGGTCCGCACAGCCTGCCAGATTGGCTGCCACAGGAATTGGCGCGTCACTATCACCTGGCACCGCTCGACGAAGCGGTTCGCTACCTGCACCGACCACCACCGGATGCTGATCAGCAGGAGATGGCCGAAGGCCATCATTGGGCACAGCACCGCCTGGCCTTCGAAGAGCTACTGACCCACCAGCTTTCCCTGCAGCGCCTGCGCGAAAGCGTGCGAGCCCAGCAGGCCCCGGCATTACCAATCGCCCGACGCCTGCCGCAGCTATTCCTGCAAAATCTCGGCTTCGTCCCGACCGGTGCCCAGCAGCGAGTCGGTGCCGAAATCGCCTACGACCTCAGCCAGCCCGAACCGATGCTGCGGCTGATTCAGGGCGATGTCGGCGCCGGCAAGACGGTAGTCGCCGCACTGGCAGCACTGCAAGCGCTGGAGGCTGGTTATCAGGCAGCCCTGATGGCTCCGACGGAAATCCTCGCCGAACAACATTACGTGAATTTCGCCAAGTGGCTCGAACCGCTCGGCCTGGAGCTGGCCTGGCTGGCCGGCAAGCTCAAGGGTAAATCCCGCCTCACGGCATTGGAAAAAATCGCGGCTGGCTGTCCGATGGTGATCGGTACCCATGCGCTGTTCCAGGACGAGGTGCGCTTTCGCAACCTGGCCCTGGTCATCATCGACGAGCAGCATCGCTTCGGAGTGCAACAACGCCTTGCCCTGCGCCAGAAGGGTGTCGAAGGCCGGCTCTGCCCTCACCAGTTGATCATGACTGCCACACCGATCCCGCGAACGCTGGCAATGAGTGCCTACGCTGACCTGGATACCTCGATCCTCGACGAACTGCCGCCCGGCCGCACGCCGGTGAATACGCTGGTACTCGCCGACAGCCGGCGCAGCGAGGTGATCGAACGGGTTCGCAACGCCTGCCTGCAAGGTCGCCAGGCCTATTGGGTCTGCACGTTGATCGAAGAATCCGAGGAATTGACCTGCCAAGCCGCCGAAACGACTTTCGAGGAACTGTCTAGTGCGTTGCTCGAACTCAACGTTGGCCTGATTCACGGGCGTATGAAGCCTGCGGAAAAAGCAGCAGTGATGGAAGCGTTCAAACAGGGGCGCCTGCAACTGCTGGTGGCCACCACCGTGATCGAAGTCGGCGTGGATGTGCCCAATGCCAGCCTGATGATCATCGAAAACCCCGAGCGCCTGGGGCTGGCCCAGTTGCACCAGTTGCGCGGCCGGGTCGGCCGCGGCAACGCAGCAAGTCACTGTTTGCTGCTCTATCATGCACCGCTGTCACAGATGGGCCGTGAACGATTGGCTATCATGCGTGAGACCTGCGATGGTTTCGTCATTGCGGAAAAAGACCTGGAATTGCGCGGGCCGGGTGAAATGCTCGGTGTCCGGCAGACAGGGCTACTGCAATTCAAGGTGGCCGACCTGCTGCGCGATGCCGCCTTGCTACCCCAGGTACGCGAAGCGGCCCAGCGGCTGCTCGCCGACTGGCCGGAACGAGCCGGGCCACTTCTGAATCGCTGGCTGCGGCATGGACAGCAGTATGGCCAGGTCTGACACACCATTGTCTGGCCAGTTCCTCTGCCCGGCCGAGGCTACACTCACGCAAAACTCATGTTGGATAATTTTTTATGATAGTTGCTGTCGATAGCGGGCCACATCCAGAACTGCCTTCGCACGTTCTCCAGGCACTGGAAAAGTTCGACCTGAATTATCGCACCTGCCAAGACCGACCCGACCTGCCTGCCGCCCAACGAGTACAGTCCGTACTGCTTGAAGATGCCATCGGTATGCTGCTCGTGCTGTTTCCAAGGGATCGTCTGCTCGACCTGACCCTGCTGGCCGAATTGACCGGTCGCCAGCTCACAGCCGCCAAGCATGAAAAATTGCAACAGCTACTGGCTCGGCAGGCGTTGAATAGCCTGCCGGGACTGCCTCAGCTACTACCCGTACCCTGCCTTTACGAAGCCAGCCTGATGCAGCAGCCGACACTCTGGATTGAATCCGGACAACCTGGCCTGCTACTGGAGTTTACGCTGGAAGATTTGCGTAGTCTGATGGAAAAGGCCAGTAGCGGACACTTCGGTGTCGTCGTGAACGATATTCGTCCCAACCTTAATCGTCCCCACGAAGACCAGGCCGAAATCATCCGAGCCGTGGAATCCTTCACGGCCAGACGAATTCGCCAGCGCCTGGAAGAAACCATCGAAATTCCACCGCTGCCACAATCGGCCAACCGCATCATCCGGTTGCGCGTCGACCCCAAGGCTACCGTTGAAGACATCACCAATCTGGTGGAAACCGATCCGGCCCTGGCCGCCCAGGTCGTCAGCTGGGCGGCTTCACCCTATTACGCATCACCGAGCAAGGTCCGCTCTGTGGAAGATGCCATCGTCCGCGTACTGGGTTTCGACATCGTGATTAATCTGGCCTTGGGTCTGGCTCTGGGCAAAACCATCACCCTGCCCAAGGATGAACCGCAACAGAGCACACCTTACTGGCAGCAAGCGATCTATACCGCAACGGTCATCGACGGGTTGCTACGCATCATGCCACGAGCGCAACGCCCGGAATCCGGCATGGCCTACCTGTGCGGGCTTTTGCATAATTTCGGCTATCTGGTGCTGGCACATGTCTTTCCGCCGCATTTTTCATTGATTTGCCGGCACAGAGAGGTTAACCCGCACCTGCACCATAGCCAGATCGAGCAGCATCTACTGGGTATCACTCGCGAACAGATCGGCGCCTGGATGATGCAACATTGGGGAATGCCCGAAGAGCTCTATACCGCCCTACGCTTTCAGAACGACCTGCATTACCAGGGCGAATACGCGCTCTATCCGAACCTGATCTGGTTGACGGTTCGACTGCTGGGGAAACATGGAATCGGTAGCGACCCCGATCAGAATATTCCCGATGAGCTTTACGAAAAGCTGGGAATCGACCGGCAGAAAGCGGATGAGGTAGTGCAGAAGGTCTTCAGTGCAGAAACTGCCTTGCGTGAACTGGCACGGCAGATGAATCCGGTCGGGCCTCGATAAAAAACCGCCGCCCCCTGATAACAGGAAGCGGCTCCCGGTTCTTCAAACGTCAGACTCGTGGTCCGCGGCCCCGGCCAAAGATCAGCGAAACGACAAACAACACAAGGAATACGACGAACAGGATCTTGGCAATTCCTGTCGCGGTCCCGGCTATGCCGCCAAAGCCCAGAACGGCCGCAATAATAGCAATGATCAAAAATGTGACTGCCCAACTTAGCATGGCGTTTCTCCTCTTGCAGTGTTAACTCAATGAAAGCAGCCTGCTAGTTATCGCTCTGCTTTCATGAACTTTTCGACACCCTTGGCAAACAGGTGTGCGCCGCATCCATTCGGCCTGTTTCTCATGCATGTGACGTAGCTCGGATCAGCTATGCCATTCATCCCTGACCGCCAGATCGCAGCAGCTACTGGAACCAGAAAATCCTCTAAAAAACCCAGCGCTGTGAATCGGCGCCGTGGTTTTGTAGATGGACTATCGAACCCTCAGTGCTGCTTTGCGTCATCTGTATCGATGGAGTTTCATAGAGATGAATTTGTTCCGCCGATTTTGCCTCTGCTTGCCCAAACGGCTCGGTTCGCAAATCGTCAGCCCCCAGAATCAACATGGCCGCGACTCCAGCGAGAAAACCTTGACCAAGCAGCGAAAAGCGGTTCTGGGTATTCATGATTCATTGCTCCGATTAGCAGTGCAGGTCACCTTGCAGTCAGCATGCCAATCAAGTTAATACCTAATAATCAATAACTTAATAAAAAAACAAATGGATCTCCCACTGAATTTGCACGATCTGTATTTTCCCGGTCGGGCTTTTTGCAAGACTGGATTTTCTCTAGTCGGTAAACGCTTTTCCGCAACCTGAAATATTCGTTCCTGGCAGGTCCGCAGCTTGCTCGATTCAACCACTGGCAGAGCGTACGCGGCGAATTGCACTTTCCCTCAAACACTCTCAAAAGCGGGCACGATGCGTTTTTTTGCACACTCTGGCTTATCCCGGAAACAGACATAGTGGGCACCATGCAGAGTGCGCCATCTACCGTCTGGAGACTATCGACCAGTTAGCGGACAATGCATCGACGGGATTGCCTTGCGCACAACCGTGCAACTTGCAAGGCCACTGGTAGACTAAACAGTCGCAAAAACGCCGGGCATCAAGATTTGCTCGCCTGACCAGCCCACACGCGATGCAGGGGCTTCGACTGCCGGAGCCGCCTCGCCAAGCGGATTAACTAAGCGGGACCATCAATGGCCCGACTGGAGCATCATTCATGGAGCAATCGACGGATATCGGTGGCCGCATCCTGCTGGTGGATGACGAGGCAGCGATTCTGCGAACCTTTCGCTATTGCCTCGAGGATCGGGGCTACAGCGTTGCCACTGCGGCAAGTTCCGCCCAGGCGGAAGCCATTCTGCAACGTCAGGTCTTCGATCTGTGCTTTCTCGATCTACGCCTGGGTGACGAGAGCGGCCTGGACGTCCTGCAACAGATGCGGGGGATCGCCCCCTGGATGCGTGTCGTCATCGTCACTGCGCATTCGGCGGTGGATACGGCCGTGGACGCCATCCAGGCTGGCGCAGCCGATTATCTGGTAAAGCCTTGCAGCCCCGAACAACTGCGCCTGGCAGCCGCCAAGCAGCTTGAAGTTCGTCAGATGGCGGCACGGCTGGAAGCACTGGAGGGGGAAATCCGCAAGCGCAACGATGCCATCGGTTCCAACAGCCCAGCCATGATGGGCGTGCTGGAAACCGCCCGGCAGTTCGCCGATACCGATGCCAATATACTCATCCTGGGCGAGTCAGGTACCGGCAAGGGCGAGCTTGCCCATGCGATCCACGGCTGGAGCCGGCGCTCGAAAAAGGCCTTCGTCACCATCAACTGTCCCTCACTGTCGGCTGACCTGATGGAAAGCGAATTGTTCGGCCATAGCCGCGGCGCGTTTACCGGAGCTACGGAAAGCACGCTCGGACGGGTGAGCCAGGCCGATGGCGGCACTCTGTTTCTTGACGAAATCGGTGATTTTCCGCTGGCTCTGCAACCTAAGCTCCTGCGTTTTATCCAGGACAAGGAATACGAACGGGTCGGTGACCCGGTCACACGGCGCGCCGACGTACGCATTCTCGCGGCCACCAACCTCAATCTTGAAGAAATGGTTCGCGAGGGACGCTTTCGCGAAGATCTGCTCTATCGCCTCAACGTCATTACCCTGACTATTCCACCGCTGCGCGAGCGTCCGGAAGATGTGCGGGATCTGGCCGAGCGTTTCCTGGCCCACTTTGTCAAGAACTATGGCCGTCCGGCTCGTGGCTTCGGCGCCGGAGCCACCGCTGCGCTCAGGACCTATCGCTGGCCCGGCAACGTGCGCGAGCTGCGCAATGTGATCGAACGCGCCAGCATCATCTGTCCGCAAGCGATGATCGAAGTCTCCCATCTCGGCCTCGGCGAACAGGTTGCCAGCAACGCTCCGCGCGTGGGCGAGGCACTGAGTCTGGAAGAACTGGAAAAAGCTCACATCGCCGGCGTTCTGGCTGCCAGCGAAACACTGGAGCAGGCTGCGCGCATCCTCGGGATCGATGCCTCCACGCTCTACCGCAAGCGCAAACAGTACGGATTATGAAACTGCAGATGAAACTGAGAACCCGCCTGTTTCTCGGATTCTCGGCATTGATGACGGTGGCACTGCTGGGCTTGGGACTGGGGTTGGTAAGCGTGGTGCAGATGGCCCGAAGCCAGGAAATACTGATCAAGGACAGCTTCGGTACCATCGAAGTCAACCAGCAGTTGCGTCAAGTGTTGGAGAGGCATCTGGCACTATTGATCAAGGACGACCGCAATCTCGACACCTTGCAGACCACCCGCCAGGCCTTTTTCGATACCCTGGCCAGAGGGCTGGATGAAGCCATTGACGAGGAAGAGTGCCATAGCTACCAGGCGATTGCCGATGCCTATAGTGCCTTCAATTATCAGCTCGACCTGCCGCGCCCTGCCAACTGGTCGCTTGGACTGGATGACCAGCTGACCAATTCGTTGCAAGAGGTGCGCAACCTCATGAACGACATGCAGGGACAGGCCTATGCCCGGGTCCGTCATACTGAAACGGCTGCTCGCGAAAAGGCCTTGATGCTGGCCGGGATACTGACTCTGATCGGCATCGCGATACTGCTGATCGGCTTTATCACTGCCCATGGCTTTGCTCGCCGTTTCAGCTCACCTATCGAGAAACTGTCGCGCGCAGCCGATCAGATCGGCAAAGGTGACTTCAATATCAAGCTGCCGCGCTCCCCGATCGCCGAACTTTCTTCGCTGAGCACCCGCTTCGGGCTGATGGCCCACGCGCTGAACCAGTTCCAGCAGACCAACGTGGAAGCCCTGGTCAATGGCCAGCAGCGTTTGCAAGCCTTGCTCGACAGCATCGACGATGGTCTGCTGATCATCGATCGAGAGGGCTGCCTGGAACACGCCAATCCAGTCGCCCAACGTCAGTTGGCCTGGGATAACGAATACATTGGCCAAGCTCTGGGGCAGGCCCTGGGCGATCCGGCCTTGAACGATGCCGCGCAACAGGTTCTCAACGACCAGCCGCTGAACCAACCGCCGCAAGACCTGGATATCGAAGCCGATGGCGAAAGACGCCTGCTGGCCTGGCGCCTGAGTCCGGTCAGCCACCATGACGGGCGTATCAGCGGTGCGGTGATGGTGCTGCATGACGTAACCGACCAGCGCAACTTCGAGCGCGTGCGCAACGAATTCGTCCTACGCGCTTCCCATGAATTGCGCACGCCAGTCACCGGCATCCAAATGGCATTCAGCCTGCTGCGCGAAAAGCTCAAATTTCCGCAGAACAGTCGCGAATCCGACCTGTTGATCACTGTTCATGATGAATTGCACCGCCTGGTACAACAGATCAATGATCTGCTGGATTTTTCCCGCTACCAGAGCGGCCAGCAGAAGCTGCAACCAATACTCTGCGAGGTTTCGGCGCTGCTCGAAAAGGCCAGCCAGCGGCACCAGGCACAAGCAGCGCAATGCAATATCAACCTCAGCCTGGATATCGAACCCGAGTTGCCCGGCCTGATGCTGGATACGGCGCAGATGGAACGAGTGCTGGACAATTTACTCAGCAACGCGCTACGGCATACTCCGAGTGGTGGCCTGGTCCGCCTGCAGGCGCGCAGGCATGGCGATCGGGTAATTGTCAGCGTGGAAGACAATGGCGAAGGAATTCCCTACAACCAGCAGGCACGGATTTTCGAGCCGTTCGTGCAAATCGGTCGCCACCATGGCGGTGCCGGCCTGGGCCTGGCCCTGTGCAAGGAAATCGTCCAACTGCACGGTGGCAGGATCGGCGTGCACTCGCGGATCGGCCACGGAACCATCTTTTATCTATCGATGCCGGTATAGGCTACGACTTATCGTTGTTCAACACCGCCAGCAGCGCTGCCGTTTCCGCATCTGGCTCGCCATTGAACAGCGCCGGGCGATAGCGCATCTGGAAAGCAGCGATAACATTGCGGGTTTCCTGATCCAGTACACCGTGGCGCGGCACCTTGTAGCCGAAACGACCCAACTGGTTCTGAAACCAGGCAATATCCGGCAGGCGCGCGGCGAAGCGCATGCGCCAGGCACTCACAGCATGGGCGTCAGGCCAGGGAATCAGGCCAGCGTCGGCCAGGCGCTTCCAGGGAAACAGCGGGCCCGGATCGACCTTGCGCTGCGGTGCGATATCGCTGTGCCCGACGATGGCACCGGGCTTGAGGCCGTGGCGCTGCATGATGTCCTTGAGCAACACGATCAGCGCATCGATCTGTTTCTCGGAAAAGGGATACCAGAGACGTCCCTGCCCTGTCTGGATATAGCCGCGATTGACCAGCTCGATACCGATGGAGCTGGAATTCAGCCAGGTTCGTCCGTTCCATTCACTATCGCCGGCATGCCAGGCGCGCCGGGTTTCATCGATCAACTGGTAGACGGTGGCGGGCGAGTCGCCGATCAGATAATGGCTGCTTACTTCATCACTTCTGGTCAGCAATTCCAGCGAGCGCGGCAGGTCGGTGGAGGTGTAATGCAGGACGATGAATTGTTCACGGCTGTCCTGGCCTCTGGATGAGTAGCTTTTGTCGATCTGCAAGTCGCCGGCGCATCCGGCCAACAGCAGAAAGGCCGAAAGAAGGGGGCTGAATCTCATTGCAACCTCTTGGATCTATTGACGTTTATGCGCGAACCAGGTTGCCGCGCCCAATGACGTCATTGGCCGCACAAGGCGAAGGAGCAAGCTCCATTCAGCGGCATTAAGCCTCGATAATACCTGGCGGATCAATGCTGGTTCTGGCGCTCTGCTTGGGCATCCAACCCAACTCTACCCGATTACGACCCGCTTGCTTGGCCCGATAAAGCGCCTGATCGGCCCGCTCGAAGACGCGCTCGGGAACATCCTGCCCACCGAAGAAAGTCAGCCCAGTTGAAACTGTCACCAGAATCCGCTCGCCCTTGAAATGGAAGGGACATTCTTCGGTGCCACGGCGCAGGTCGTCCAAAACCTGCCTCCCGGCTTCGATGGTAGTGGCCGGCAGCAGCAACACGAATTCCTCACCGCCATAACGGGCAATAAAGTCGGTCTTGCGCAGGCGCAAGCGCCACTTGCTGGCGATGATCCGCAGCACCTTATCGCCAGCCAGATGGCCGTAGGTGTCGTTGATGTTCTTGAAGTGATCGATGTCCATGATCGCCAGCAGCAGATCACCACCATAGCGTTGCCAACGCGCCACTTCGAGGTCCAATCGGTCGCCCAAAGCCGCCCGGTTAGGCAGGCCGGTCAGGCTGTCATGCAGCGCTTTGTGCCGCTGCTCCTCCAGGCTCTGCCGGAGCTTGCCGGCCGTCTGTTCAATGCCAGACAGTCGTTCGCGCAGCTGCTGCAATTGCTCGCCGAATTGTACTTCGACTTCCCGGCGCCGGCCCTGATAGGCATCGACGGTTTGCAACAGATCACTCACTCGCGCCACGACAGTTTGCTTCACCTCGGCCAGTTCGGTCGCCTGCCGGACACAGCCATGCAGCCCAGCGGCTTGTTCACGCAGGGCGCAATCGAAGGCAGCGGCAACCTCGCTGGCGTGGCAATGACCTTCGTGCACGATCGTCAGGCTATCCTGCGTCGAGGCCAGCCGCTGATTCAGTTGCCCGACCTGTTTCTCGAAAGCCTGCGGATCGAAACCGAACAACCCGCGCAGCAGCACTGCCAGGTCATCGAGCAGCGGCGCCAATTCGTACCAGTTCAGCCCATGCAGAACGCGGTCGCGAATCGCCTGGACCTGGGGTTGTTCGGCGGCGGACAGTTGGAGATCTTCCAGCAGGCCAAGCAGGGTGGTTTCGATGTGCTCGGCAACGGCGCCATAGGCCGGCTCCGGATTGAATGGCAGAGCGTATTCGCTTTCGTCCAGCGATACCGCCTGGGTGGATTGATCATGGAGCGGCGGCGCAAGCGTTGCCGTCGCAGCATATCCGAGCGCTTCACCCAGCGACGGCTCGACCGGTACAGGTGCCGCGTCGACAGAAATTTTCGAGTCGGCCGATACCACATCGGTCGTATCGACAGGCGAAGCATCCGCTACTGGCTCGACCGCTGCGGCGGTATCGGGAATCGAAGCCGTCGCCTGCGGTGCTGGCAGCACGTCGGATGCGCCGGCTGGAAGCTTGCCGCCAAATAGGCGTTGCAGCAGACCACCCCGAGCCTGGTCGGTTGCTGGCGACGGCGTGAGTACCTGTCTCTGCAGCTCGCTCAGTTCGTGAAGCAGGACTTGCAGTTCGTCAAGCTGTTCTATCCGGCCATTGAGCTTCCTGGCCAGGCGCTTGAGCGAGCGGTTGGTGGTGGAAGCTACCGACAGCTGGCGCAACGGTTCGACCAGGCACCGCAAGGCCCGGGAAATCTGTTCCAGCCGCTCCTCACGCTGCCGGTCGGAAACCAGTAAGGCTTTTTCCAGGCGCGGCACCAACTCTTCAAGGCCAGCGTCCAGGTCATTGCGATGCAGCAGCAGATCGCGCAGTTCCTTCATACAGCCATCGACCATCCGGTCGTTGCCCTCGGCCGCCATGCTGGTGCGTACCAGGCTGCGGCGCAGCAAATCAAGGCGGGCATGCCAGAGTTTCTCCCGCGCTTCCTGGTGGTCAAGGCTATTCAGGTACTTGTTTTTCCAGTCGTCCTTCATCACACGGGAGTCGTGATCAGAGGCTGCGCGCCTTTGTGCAAATCCGTGGGCAAACGGATCTCGACGGCGACCGGAAGGTGATCGGAAATCGGCTGGGCCAGTACCTCGACCCGTTCGATAGCAAGGCTCGGACTGAGCAGAATATGGTCCAGGCAGCGGCGCGGTCGCCAACTGGGAAAAGTAGCCTCGATCTGCGGTGCCAGCAGGCCGAGGTCGCGCAGCGGAGAGTGTTCCAGCAGATCCACCGCATGGGTGTTCATGTCCCCCATCAGCACCACGTGGCGATAACCGCCGATCAGCTCACGTATATAGGCCAGTTGCCGGGTGCGGACCCGGGTGCCCAGCGCCAGGTGCATCATCACCACAGCCAGGCTTTCGGCGCCGTCGCCGAAGCGCAGCAGGATGGCGCCACGCCCGGCGGGCCCAGGCAATGGATGGTCTTCCAGCAAATGCGGCTCGAGTCGGCTCAGCACGCCATTGCTGTGCTGGGCAAAGTAGCCGAGGTTTCGATTGAGCTGTTGATACCAGTAGGGGAAGGCACCGAGCTGGGCCAGGTGCTCGACCTGATTGACGTAGCCCGAGCGCAGGCTGCCGCCATCGGCCTCCTGCAGGGCGACCAGATCGTAGCGCCCGAGCAGTTCCCCGATCCGCCCGAGATTCAGCGCCCGCCCGGCATGCGGCAGCAGGTGCTGCCAACTGCGGGTCAGATAATGGCGGTAACTACCCGTACCGATACCAACCTGGATGTTGAAGCTGAGCAGCCGAAGCCGGCCATCCGCCGGCAGGCCACTGCTATCGAGGCACTGGGAATTGACCTTGGCCCGACCGCAAATGGCCGAGCGCGGTGTACTCCAACGACGCAGCATGATGGATCACTGCGCCGCGCGTTCTTTGGCGATCAGGCTATCGGCCAGCTCGAGCATGTGCTCCGGGCCGCCAGCCGAGCTAATGTCGAAACGATATTTACCGTTGATCACCATGGTCGGCACACCGGCGATCTTGTAGGACATGGCCTGCTTCCTGACTTTCTCCATATTGCCCTTCACCGCGAAGGAGTTATAGGTACCGAGGAATGCCTCGCGATCAACGCCCTGGCCAACGAGAAAGTCGGCCATTTCGTCTGGCGTAGCGAGCTTCTTGCCTTCTTTGTGAATGGCGGCGAACACCGCATCGTGCACTTTTTGCTCGACACCCATGGTTTCCAGGGTCAGGAAGAGTTGGCCATGGATGTCCCAGATCTTGCCGAACAGGGCGGGAATCCGATGGAAGGCTACATCCTTGGGCAACTTCTCGACCCATGGATTGAGCACTGGCTCGAACTGATAGCAGTGCGGGCAGCCGTACCAGAACACCTCGACCACCTCGATCTTGCCTGGCTGGGCGACGGGAACGGGCTTCTCCAACTCGACATAATTCTTGCCGGCTTCGAACTCCTCCGCCTGGGCTGCCAACCCGAACAGGCTGGTCGTGGCAAGAACGATACCGAGAATGAGCTTACGCATTGATGACTCCTTGAGCTGCGAAGATTGCCAGCCACGCCCCAGGGCCTGGCAGGCGAGAATGAACGAGACGCTGAAACCGGTCTGCGGCTACGTCCGCTGCAGGGCAGGCGAAACGAAAACAGGCGACCCGGTATGCAGCTTCGGTCACCCTTTTTCTACCACATCCACCGGCGCGTCAAAGCCTTTTCGCCAGAGCCTGTCCTGATTCACTTATTTTTGCTCAAACCGGCATATCGAAGTAAACAAAGACTGGATCAAGCCATCAAACCGCCGTCGGCTACGATAGCGGGGCCGGCAACTTCGTGCGGCAGGCCCATACACAGCGCTTCGCCGGCGATGCTCCGGGCCCGGCTGAAGGCTGATGAGTTCTCAATGCAAACCCTGGATATAGCTGGCCAAGGCCTCGATATCGCGCTTGCCGAGCCTGGCGGCGATAGCACGCATAGGCATGGCATCGCCATCGTTGCTGCGTACGCCATCGCGAAAATCGTTCAACTGCTTGGCGGTGTAGGCTGAATGCTGCCCGGCCAGGCGCGGAAAGCGGGCCGGGCCGTTGCCGACGCCGTCGGGCGCGTGACAACCGCTGCAGGCCGGCACCCCGAGTGCCATGTCGCCGCCGCGAAAAAGCTGCTCGCCACGCTCGACCAAGGCCGGATCGGCATAACCGGACAGTGGTTTTTGCATGGCGAAATAAGCGGCGATATCGGCCAGTTCCTGCTCATCCCGCGCGTCGAGCATGCCGGTCATCTCGAACACTTTACGCCCGCTGCCGGCCTTGATCTCCCGCAGTTGCTTGAGCAGATAAGGCTCACCCTGGCCGGCCAGTTTCGGGAAATTCGGCACCGGGCTGTTACCATCCATGCCATGGCAGGCCCCGCACAGGGCAGCCTTACCCCGGCCGGCCTGCGGATCGCCTTGCGCCTGGACCTGACCGACCAGCCCCAGGGCCAGCAACAGACTTGCGAGCACTCGTTTCACAGACTGATCCAGAAAGCATTGGGTCATTGAACAGTATCATCCATGGCTAAAGCCGGAATTTGCACCATCGACCGGGCAGGCGCACATAAAAACGGGCGGCATTATATACTCGTGCGGCCGCCACGCTACCGAAGCGGCGCCAAGCCGCACACTGTCACCGGAACCTTCCATGCCCCCGAAAAACCCGATCCTGGGCCTGTGCCAGCAGGCTTCCTTCCTCATCAGCGCCGCCAAGGTCGACCAGTGCCCGACCGACGCCGGTCTGGAAATCGCCTTCGCCGGCCGCTCCAATGCCGGCAAATCCAGCGCATTGAATACCCTGACCCACGCCAATCTGGCGCGCACGTCGAAAACGCCAGGGCGCACCCAACTGCTCAATTTTTTTCGACTCGACGAACAGCGCCGCCTGGTCGATCTGCCCGGCTACGGCTACGCCAAGGTGCCGATTCCACTCAAGCAGCACTGGCAGCAACATCTGGAAGCCTACCTGAGTAGCCGCGCCAGCCTGGCCGGCGTCTTTCTGATGATGGATATTCGCCATCCACTGACCGATTTCGACCGGCTGATGCTGGACTGGGGCCGCGCCAGCCGCATGCCACTGCATATCCTGCTGACCAAGGCTGACAAACTGGCTTTCGGCGCGGCCAAGAACGCCTTGCTGAAAGTCGAGCGCGAAATCCGCCAGCAATGGGGTGACAATGCCAGCATCCAGCTGTTCTCCGCTCCCAAACGCCAGGGCATCGAACAAGCGCAACAGGTCATGGCACAGTGGCTAGGGCTGATCGAACAAATCGAACAACCAGACGAGCCTGAAGCCTGAAAGAATCCGCCTCCAGGCGCCCGTACATTTACCCAGCCCCATATTTTCCCGGAACTAGTCTTGCCGGCGCCACCTCTGA
This sequence comes from Azomonas macrocytogenes, assembly GCF_014191985.1. GTDB lineage: Bacteria > Pseudomonadota > Gammaproteobacteria > Pseudomonadales > Pseudomonadaceae > Azomonas > Azomonas macrocytogenes. The sequence goes on along the minus strand of NZ_JACHXI010000010.1, from coordinate 3,646 downwards.
ATAAGCTGACGCAAACGTCCCTACCCGGAGGAAACACAGCATGAAGAAGACCGCATCAGCTGTATGGCAAGGTGGACTGAAGGATGGCAAAGGCTCGCTCAGCACCCAGAGCGGTGCCTTGAAGGATACGCCTTACGGCTTCAACACCCGCTTCGAAGATACCCCCGGCACCAACCCTGAAGAACTGATTGGAGCTGCCCATGCCGGCTGCTTTTCCATGGCCCTGTCGAACATCCTCGGCCAGGCGGGCCTGACCGCCGAACGCATCGAAACCAAGGCCGAAGTCAATTTCGAGAAAATTGGCGATGCCTTCACCATCACGGCCATCGCCCTGGAGCTCAAGGCCAAAATTCCCGGCACCGATAACGCCAAATTCCAGGAGCTGGCCACCCAGGCGAAGGAAGGCTGTCCGGTATCGCGCGTACTGAACGCCGAAATCAGCCTGCACGCCACACTGGAAAACTGATCCATTCACCACCCGTACGACGGTATGTTCCTTCCTGCGCAGCATTGCCGTCGTGCGCTCCCGATATCGTCACCCCGTCCGCCTGTTTGCGCTCCTGCAGCCTGTATTGGCGTTTTCCCAAGGCTGTGGTTCTAATGCGCAACCTCTCTCAGGAACAAGGAACCTGCCGATGTCCCACTCGCTGTCATTACGCGTCGAACGCCAGGAAAAAGACCAACTGACCTGCTGGCGAATCGGTACGGCACAAGCCGAACTACTGGTCGCCGAACAAGGCGCTCAGGTTCTGAGTTACCAGCGCCGAGGCGAGCAACCGCTGATCTGGCTCAGCGAGCAGGCAGAATTCAAGCGCGGCCAGTCCCTGCGCGGCGGCGCGCCGCTGTGCTGGCCCTGGTTCGGCGATCTCAAGCGCAGCCCCCAGAGCGTCCAGGCCATGCATCGCGACCCGGCAGCCGGTCCATTCCACGGGCTGGTACGCAATCTACCCTGGCAGTTGCAGGATATCGCGGCGGCAGACCATGCCATCACCCTGGTCTTTGGCCTGACCCACTCGCCGGAAGGCCTACCGGACTGGCCTCACCAAGTCACGCCAAGCCTGGCAATCCGCCTCGATGAAAAACGCCTGACCCTGACGCTGGCCAGCCGCAACGATGGCGACCAGCCAGTCGCCCTGAGCCAGGCCCTGCATACTTATTTCGCCGTCAGCGATATCCATCAGGTCGAGATTCCCGAACTGGCCGGCTGCCGCTATATCGATACCTTGCAAGACTGGAGCGAGCGCACCCAGGACGGCGCGCTGACCTTCACCGGCGAGACCGACCGCATCTACCTGGGCACGCCCGAGCTGATCCGTCTGCGTGATCCACGCTGGCAACGGCAGATCTGCCTCCAGGCGCACGATTCGTGCTCGGCCATCGTCTGGAATCCGTGGATCGACAAGGGCAAGCGCCTTTCGCAATTCGCCGATGACGCCTGGCAGCGCATGCTCTGCATCGAAACGGCGAACGTGTTGGACGATATCGTCGAACTGGCGCCCGGTGCCCAGGCGAACCTTGGAGTCAGCCTCTGGACAGAGCCTCTGCAGGCATGACATGAACGCCGAATTCCGCTCATGAGGTGCCCGACCGGGCGCCCGGCAGACTGAGGAAATTCCCCATGCAACTCAACGACAGCAGCCTGTTCCGCCAGCAAGCCTATATCGATGGCGCCTGGCTGGATGCCGATCATGGCCAGACCATCGAAGTCACCGATCCTGCCAGCAACCAGCCCTTGGGCAGCGTGCCTAAAATGGGCACGGCGGAAACTCGCCGCGCCATCGATGCCGCCGAGCGCGCCCTGCCGGCCTGGCGGGCGCTGACCGCCAAGGAGCGCTCGCAGAAGCTGCGCCGCTGGTTCGAACTGATTCTGGAAAACCAGGACGATCTGGCCCGACTGATGACCCTGGAACAAGGCAAGCCGCTGGCCGAGGCCAAAGGCGAGATCGTCTACGCTGCCGCCTTCATCGAATGGTTCGCCGAGGAAGCCAAGCGTGTCTACGGCGATACCATTCCCGGCCACCAGGCCGACAAACGCATTCTGGTGATCAAGCAGCCGGTCGGTGTCACTGCGGCCATCACCCCGTGGAATTTCCCGGCCGCGATGATCACCCGCAAGGCCGGTCCGGCCCTGGCGGCCGGTTGCACCATGGTCGTCAAGCCCGCCAGCCAGACCCCGTTCTCCGCCCTGGCGCTGGCGGTGCTGGCCGAACGGGCCGGGATTCCCCAGGGTGTGCTCAGCATCGTCACCGGCGCGTCCGGCGAAATTGGTGGCGAGCTGACCGCCAACGCCAAGGTGCGCAAGCTATCCTTCACCGGTTCCACTGAAATCGGCGCCAAGCTGATGCAACAAAGCGCAGCCACCATCAAGAAAATTTCCCTGGAACTGGGCGGCAACGCGCCTTTTATCGTTTTCGACGATGCCGATCTGGACGAAGCGGTCAAAGGCGCCCTGTCATCGAAATATCGCAATGCCGGGCAAACCTGTGTCTGCGTCAACCGCCTCTATGTGCAGGATGGCGTGTATGACGCGTTCGCGGAAAAACTCAAGGCGGCAGTCGGCCGGCTCAAGGTCGGCAACGGCCTGGATGAAGGGGTCGAGATCGGTCCTTTGATCGACGAACGCGCCGTGGCCAAAGTGCGCGAGCATATCGACGATGCCCTGGCCAAGGGTGCCCAGCTGATCGCCGGCGGCAACTCTCATAGCCTGGGCGGGACGTATTTCGAACCGACCCTACTGGTCGATGTACCGGATGACGCCAAGGTCTCTCACGAGGAAACCTTCGGTCCACTGGCGCCGCTGTTCCGCTTCAAGACCGAAGAAGAAGCCATTGCCAAGGCCAACGCCACCGAGTTCGGCCTGGCCTCCTACTTCTACGCCCGCGACCTCAGCCGGGTTTTCCGGGTGGCGGAGGCGTTGGAATACGGCATGGTCGGTATCAATACCGGCCTGATTTCCACGGAAGTGGCGCCGTTCGGCGGCATCAAGTCCTCGGGCCTGGGCCGCGAAGGCTCCCGGTATGGCATCGAGGAATACCTGGAAATGAAATATCTCTGCCTGAATGTCTGAACCCAGTCACAGGCAGCGCCGGGCATAGGCTTGACGAATGCTTCGCCAGGGCAACCCGGTGTCATTTCGCACACATCGGATGGGCGCTGCGTCGCCCATCCGGCCTCGCCCTGGCAAAACTAAATATTCACCATGGTCATGACCGCCTCCGGGTAGCGCATTCCCGCTGCCGCATCCGGCGGGAATAGCGCATTCAGTCGAGCGAGATCGGCCTGGCTCAGCTCGATATCCACCGCAGCGATGTTTTCCTCCAGATAGGTGCGGTGTTTGGTGCCGGGAATCGGGATCAGATCCTCGCCTTGCGCCAGCACCCAGGCGAGCGCCAATTGGGCAGGCTTGACGCCCTTGTCGGCAGCCATGCTTTTCACCTGGTCGACCAGTTCGAGATTGCGTTGGAAATTCTCGCCCTGGAAGCGTGGGCTGAAGCGACGATAGTCGTCTTTGGCAAAATCGTCGGGCGAGCCGAAGGCGCCAGTGAGAAATCCTTGAACCTGTCCCCTGAGAACGGACGCCAAGAAGCACGGGGTCAAGCGGCCTGCTTCATCTTCCTGGCATAGTCGTTGGGCGACAGGTAGCCAA
>NZ_JACHXI010000009.1 GCF_014191985.1 Azomonas macrocytogenes | reverse complement strand
GCTTGGCTACCTGTCGCCCAACGACTATGCCAGGAAGATGAAGCAGGCCGCTTGACCCCGTGCTTCTTGGCGTCCGTTCTCAGGGGACAGGTTCAAGCCCACCCCGCTCGTCCTGGGCAACCAAATCCTCCACCCCTTTTTTCCATAGGCGCGAGATACACAACCTTTTGCCCCTTGAAGCTGGCTAACAGCTCGCCGAACTGGCGCACTCCCATATAGAAATACTCGGCCCCAATTTTCTCGATGGGAGGCCTAGAGGCTGTTATTAACCCGCGCACTATTTGATCAGCCCGGTGCTGCCAAGGCTTTGATAGCGGTGGGCAGCATCAGGCAGACGAAGGCGATGAAGTGAAAGCCAGCCAACCGCTCCTGAGCGGTTTTTTTGTGTCCGAGGCATGGCTGCACCCGCGTTATGGGCAGGCCGGGTGTAGGGGCCTTTGGACTTTTCCTATCAAGCAGCTTCCACTGCAGCCACCAAACGCTGGCCTAAAGCGGATATGGTATGCGGCTCTGATACTTAAAACTCGGAGCTGCACATGGACGTACTCAAGGATATCGCCACCATAGTCACTGCCATAGTCGGGCTTGGAGTAGCCATATGGGGTATATACAAGGGCTACATCGAGTTTCATCTTCAAGGCAAGCAAAGGCGCGCTGAGATATTTCTTAAGAAGCAAAGTGAGTACTTTGGCAACAAATCCTTTTGTGAACTTCGTTATCTTCTTGGAAGAGACGATGAAAAATTGAAAGATATTGCATTCGAAGACAAGCGGGCTTATCTGACGTTTTTTGAAGAAATAGCTGTATTGAAAAACAGCGGACTTATCAATCCAGATCTTACTTATTATATGTTTGGCTACTACGCAACGCAGTGCTTGGAGAGTAAAAATTTCTGGTTAGATCTCAACAAGCAAGATATTTTCTGGAACGTATTCCTGCGCTTCTCCACAGAGATGAAAGTACGCTTACACTCAAGGAAAGAAGTCATTAAACATGACATTGAATTCTAAGGATTTTCTCAAGCCGACGATCACTTCGGCTTCACCGCATCCACCCTCTTCCACCGATCGGCCGTCCTCAGTGTCCCGAGCCCCAACATCGCAAACGTCAGCTCCCACAGCGAGTCGTCCAAACTGGGCAGTTCCGGCACACCGGTAACGCCACAGACGGTCAAAATCCATGGCAGCAGAGGTCGCAGCAGGAACTGATACCAGAGCCCCACGGCACATGCCAACAGGCAGAGCGGCCGGCCCAACGCCTGAAACCCAGTCTGGCTCTGCGCCTCGATCTCATTGATTTTTGCCTGGGCCAGATTGATTTGCAGATCTGCATCGAGCTGTTTGAAATCGGAGTCATACTGGAGTTTGAGCAGCTCCATCTGAGCCTTGGCCTGGGCCTCGGGATCTGGCAGAACCCGATTGATAATATCCGACACCTGCGGCAACAGCGCGCCCAATACCGTTCCGACGATGCTCATATGGCCACCCGATTTTTGATCCAGCCGAACAGGAATGCCCGCTGGGTTTTGTTGGTTTCAGTGAGTTCCAGGTAGCGGGCGGCCTGGAGCCCGTTCAGGCCGCGCAACAACACACTGACGCCGTCCCGGGTACCCCTTGCGGCCAGGTAGCGTTTCAGGGCACCGATGGTTTTGTCGCCGAGCTGACCGTCCACGAGCAGATCGGGATTACTGCCGGCGGCGTTGAACCCGTTGAGCAGCCGTTGCAGGAATCGAGCGGCCATGCCTGGCCCCATGTTGACGCCGGTATCCACCAGCTCGGCGCCGATCTGCTCACTGAGAGCGATCACCCGATCAAAACCGGGATCGATCACGTAGCGTTGGCGGTAGATGGTCTCGGCGAGACTGCGCGGTAAATTGCGCATATCGCCGCTGTAGCCGTTGGCCTTGGCCACGGCCTCGGTAATCCCGAAATGGGTGGCGCCGCCACCGTCCAGTGGATTGTTGACGTAGCCGCCTTCGGCTTCAATGACACCGGCAATGATGCTGTCGATGGTACTACTCATGTTTTCTCCAGGCGCAAAAAAGCCCGCACGGAGCAGGCTGAAATAAATTCGGGAATATTTCTGAGTGGTTTGAGGGGATCACTGAGCCGAGTCGCCCGTCTCCGTTTATGTCACAGCACCCGCACCAGTCACCCGACGATCACCGTCACGCTGGCACTGGAGTTGGTGCCGGCTGAGGTATTGATCGTAAAGTTTCCGCTGATCGTATCGCCCGGGGCGGCTGGCCGCACGGCCACGCCCATGCGGATATGATTTGCGGTATCCATCGAACTGGAGGGTGTGGTCTGCGTCCAGCCAGCAGAGGCCGACATCGTGCTGGTTGCCCCCGAGGTCGCCTGGGCTGATGACGCGCAAGCCAATGCCAATTTGGTCGAAGCACCTGCCGCTGCCGCGAGGCTGGCCATCTCGATAACATTGTCCTGCGAGCCGTCCACGTTAGCCGTGGCGCTGCTCAGCACGTCCAGGGCGGCGGCACCCCTCAGCACAACGATATGCAAGCCAAGACGTACAGCTGACGCCTGCATCCACATCGAGCTTGCGTTGGCATCCCCACTGTCCGCCGTCCGCTTGTAGACGCTGGTGTATTGGTACACCGCTCCATTCACAGTGCCTGCTGTTGCCACAAGTGTCCAGCCGGGCGGCGGAGTCAGCGTATCCCGATGCATTACGCACGCGAGCAGTAAATCGCCCGCAACGGTGGCGGACGGGATGGTGACACTGGTGGAGACGTCGGTCACGAAGCTGGTGGTACTGTACCCCACGACAGTCACCGCGTTCTGGTAGTGGAATGTGTGCTGATACCGCTGCAGACTGGCCAGCCCATCGCGCACCGCCCATAGCTCGGCGATCACGCTGCCTTCATATGTCGTGGCCAGCGTTACGGTCGTACCACTGATAGCCGTCTGGCTGACCAACTCGGCCAACGTGTCGGCGCGCAGCAGCCTGGCGCTGTAGGTCACGCCAGACTCAGGACCGATGTTGCCCTGCAGTGTGTCGATCAGTTGATCCGCTTGCAGGAGACGGTCGCGATGGCTCCAGGTCAACACGACATCGCCGACGATGGACGCCGGATAGTACGCGCCACCGATCCGGAATTGTCCTGGTGGATACGGCCGCCCCTGCCGCTGAGCCATGACCAGGCTGTCGACGGCGGCCAGCGCAGGATCAAGCTGGCCCTCGCTGGTCTGGGTCAGTAGGCGCGCCTGTATCGTTGCGCCCGAGGTGTAGGCCGCTGCATCGATGGCGCCGTTGCTCTCGATAAACCAGATCCGCGCGCCGGCGGCGTGAGTGGCCGGAACGGTATCGATGCAGCCTCGGGCCATGGTGCCGGTCAGGGTGCTGGTATCAAAGGAATCGATGCGCACGATCTCATCGTCGATCAACGCAGCACCGCCTACCTCGACGAAATCAAGATCGGTACCAGCAGTCAAGATAAAGGCGGTGGCCTGGCGATCCAGTGCCGAGACCAGTAGCCCCGAGGGGCAAAAGTCCCCGGCATCATCGGCGTCGATCCAGGCCCCGGAGCCGACCCGATCTTGCAGCGTGTAACTCAGCGAGAGACTGGTCGGCTTGACGGCCAAGGCCTGCAAGTAACTGGCGGTGCTGTCGATCAGGTCCAGGTTGGCAGGATCCGTGGTCTGGGCCAGATCACGCCAGGTGCGCTCTGTCAGTTTGCGCAATGCAATAGCGGTCGGCGTGCGGTCCGGCGGTACCCAGCCGCTGGGCTGGACGCTGGCCATACTGCTGGTGGCCAGGCCGAACACATCTTGCACGACGGTGACGGTGATCGCACCGTCGGTCAGGGTGCCATCCTCGATTCGGCCGGCGCGAACTACCAGAGTCTCAATCCCGCGTTTCAGGCTGCGGATGCGTAGCGGTTGGCCAGGCTGGAGCTGATACCCTCGTCGGTCGAGGCGCAGCTTGAAGCGCTTTAACCCGGCAGATCGTGCTCGCAGCTCACGTACGGCTACGCGTCCCGCCAGGTCAATCGTAGGTATGCCGGGATAATCAAGAGTGGTGGAAATCACTTGGCCATCGGACTGGATAGCCGCCAGATTACGCTCACGCCACTGGCGGTCCTCATCCTTGATCGGGTCGTGCCATTTGATGATCAATTCGTTGACTGCACCGGAGCTGGCGCCGTTGTCGTCCTGATCGATGCCGAGTAACCCAGAGTCCTCGTCGAACAGTGATAGGCTGTCAGCGTCGTAGTCGTCGCGGATCAGGTCCAGGTGGAACAGCCCGTCGAACCTCGACAGATACAGATTGGCGCCGATGTGGTCGAGGACGGTCTGGATAAAGTTTTTCACTGAGTCCTGCCGATTCCAACGCAGGCACAAGCCAAAACCCTCCGCATACAGCTGATCGGCCGCCGCCATGAATGACGCCTCATGCAGCCGCCCGCGCGCCATGCCGCCACCCCAATCGCGGTTGGTCAGGCATTCATAGATGATATGTGCCGGATTCATGGCGTTAATCGGGCCGTCATCCGGGCCAATCAAGGAAATGGTGGCCTTGCTGGTATACCAGGGCGCTCCGTCCCAGCCAGCCGTAGTACGCCACACGCGCATCTTCCAGGGCTTGAGGTACGGCGTCATAGCCGAGACCTGGCCGTCAAAAAACAGCGTCATCATGCCGCGAAACCCGGGCACAGCGCCGCCCAACATGGATGCCAATAGGCTGGGCGCGACCTGCGCCGACTCGCCCATCATCACGTCGAGCGTGCCTTTTATGCCGCCTTCTTTTTTATCGCCGCCGAACAACTTAGGCTTGTTGATAGTGATCCGCTGGCTCGAGGTAACGCTGCCGGAAAATACCTCCTTGCCGTCTGCCTGGATAGCGACCAGGGCATTCATCGGGCCACGCCCAATACCCATGTGGATCCCCATGAAATATTTGTAGCCGATGGTGACCGATCCGCCCATGCCCATGGCTATTGCTCCTTGCGTGCGTGATCGACCAGATGCAGGGCAAGGGCATCGCCGGTGGCCATCAGCTGGCTGGCCGGGATACCGCCGTCCCGCACAATTGCCGACCAATCCAGGCCGTAGCGCTCGCACAACGCCCGTGCACCGCGATGGCAGTAGCCGGGGCGCAGGCCGTAGCTGGGTACGCTATGCAGGTGATCCAGCGTGACCATGAAATCGTCGCTCATCATCATTTACCGCTCGAGGTCTTGACCTTGCTAGTCCTGAATCGCCCAAAACTCAACACTTGCCAGTCCTGGGTCCAGCAGTCGCCGAAAATCACACACTGCGGCGTCCCCTCATCGGGTACCGGCAGCTCAAAGTCGCTCAATGCTGCAGGCTTTGGCTCCTGTGCCTTGGGGCGCGTCAGATAGCTGATCGTCATGGATGCCACCATGACAATTAGTTGCACTACAATCGGATTCAACGCAGCCTCCTAGAAATAGTTGTTGCCGTCGTAGGGCGACTCGCCCGCTAGGTGCGGGATGCCACCGTAGTTGGCCAGGTTGTCGTAGGCCTGGCAGGCGGCTGTGGTCTGCGCGCAGCCGGGATAGACCCTGATCGCCTGGTTGAGCGACAGACCTGCCGTCCCGCCCAGGATCGTCAGAGTGGAGCCGATATGGCGCTCGATACTGCGGCGCTCGTACTCGCCCGCACCGATGGCCCACTCGATCAGCCCAGCCGTGAAATGACCATCCGGATACGCCGCGAATTCGCCGTTGCTAAGGTCTGCCCCGTCCAGGCTTTGAATCGTCGAGTCGACGCGATGGCTGGTCATGTCCACGCCGCAGGGCACTGAGTAGAGAGCGTGCGGGCAGTTGCGCTCCCAGCCCAGGCGCAAGCCCTGCATATCCATGCGCTGGGTGATCGGTGAGCATTTGATCGAGCAGCGATCCAGCGCCGGCCAGCTCACCGAACTGATCTCACCGGCCCAGATCACGATGTAATCATCGACGCCGTAATGTCTGGCAAAGATCGTGAGCGATATGACCGAGCTGGGTGCCGGGCCTCGATAGAGCTGTGCGACCTCCAGATCGGCGGGCACTTCCAGGGTCAGCTCATCGGCTGCCGTCTGCCCGGTCTGGCGTACGCCGCTGTCACTGATGCCGCCACGCAGCGTCCGGAATGTGCGGGTCTGGTGGACAATATCTCGGTCGCAGGACGTGTAGCCCCAGAACTGGGTGTTACGCATGAACTGGTACAGGCGGATCGGGCGCCCCGCGGCGAGCGAGCGCTCGGCACTGTCAAAACTCATCGTCGCGTACTCCTCTGAATACCAAGCTGCTGCTGGCTACACCCTCGGAATCGGTCATGTGTTGGATCTCCACGGTGTCGTCATCGAGCCGGCATAGGACCAGCCAACTGATGCGCATCACCTCGTCCGGCGTAACGGACCGGCCCAGGGCCGCATTAAGGGCGAGCCGCTCCATATCAGCCGTCTGCTCGGCAGCGCCCGTAATGCGCCGATGAAAGACCGTGCCATCCCACAACTCGATCCTGATATCCCGCCGTCCCGGACGCGCCTGCCCGAATCGGGCATAGCCGCAGTTGGCAACATTGAGCGTGGTCGCCACCTCGGTAACCGGAGCGACGAGCGTCAGGTCGTCGGCGTGGGTCGGCAGCCAGATCGGCACTTGCCGCCCGCGCAGTGCATAGAGCAATGATCGGTAAGCGGCGCGCTCGGCCCGGCCCAAGTCCAGCCAGCGCCAGCCCTGTACTGGCATGGCGCGGTTGGCAGTATCGGTCACCAGCGGCATGGCCGTGCTGTTATCCAGCGTCAGCAGCAACCGCTGGTAACTGGCCGTCAGATCCTCGCTCTCGTCGGGCCGTTGCTCAAATACCGGTTGACCTCTATATATAGTGGCGGGAAGCACCTCGGCCAAGTCGCTCGGGTCCATCAGCAGAAAATGCACATCTGTTGAATAGAGCCGATCTGTCAACCGCGTCAGGCTGGGCTGCTCGGTCAACTGCGCCGTGCGGGCCGGATAGAGCCGCGTACCGGATGGCCATGCCTGGCTCGTGCCACGAGCCAGGTCGAGGCCACTGGCATCAATACCGGCCACCTCGACAACCTCGACCGAAAACGCGGACTCGCCGCGCAGCATGGCCAGGCCACCCACCGCGAAATCCAAATGCTCGGTTTTGCAATCGATCCGCAGCGCACCCAGGGCGACTGGCGTATCCAGCAGCTGGATATCCGGCCACATGGGCAGCGCCCAGATTCGAGCACCCCAGGAAAACAAGGCAAGGTCCAGCAGCTGACGCTCGCGGCCTTCGGCATACATCGCACCCTCGAACTCCCGGCGCGGTGCGATCCGGAGCGCACGGCGTTGCTCAACAAAACTCTCTGACTGCAGCACATCAGTCAGCCAGCTCAGGCGCTCGAGCACACCATTCGACCAATCCGGCACGAATGCCCAGGCGATGATGCGCGTCGCGGTGATCTCGATAGCGGGCGATTCGCCGTTGTCGAAAACCCAGGCCAGCGCGGTATCGAGCACGGCAGGGCCATCCGGCGTGACAGATACCTGCCATTCGCGCTCCTGGAGCGCCGCGAACAACAATGGCGGCGAGGGTTGCCCGGTGAGTTCGATGCCCTCATCAACACCTGTGATCGCATTCAGGGTGCGGGGCTCTAGCCAGGCGTTCCAGGCATAGGCTGGCGTAGTCTGAGTTGATACAACGTTACCGAGATCCAGCGCCTGCGGACTGAGATGGATGCGGTAGTACCAGTCATCGCCAAAACACCCCACTCGCTGAGCAGCGATAACTCGGCCGTTGGCCTCGACCGGCCAGTGAGCGATGAGACCCGCCTGTCCGGCACGCTGGGTATCGCTGACAAAGGGCGCTGGGTCGAACTGATTGATCCAGACGAACGAGTCATGTGCAATGGTCAGATGCGGATTATCGATGCCACCGCGCGTCGGCCTGACATGCTGCCCGACAAGCACAGCCATTTATGGGCCCTCGTAGCGGATGGCCCAACCGAATGTGCCAGTGTGTGCGATTCCTGATCCGCCATTCCGGGTTGTAGTATTTTTGCGATACCAGGGGTAAACCTTCCAGCGGTCACTGCCGATGGTGATGATCTCGCTAGGCTCGTAGTTATCGACACGCGTGTACCGAGCATGCTCAAGGTCAGTAATCAAACTAACTTTGAGCTCCGGCCGTTTTTTGTAGGATCTGATCGGAAGTAGCACGGCCTCGCTATTCCACGCATTTGGCAACAACCCGATTAAAGGGACTATAGGTGCAATACCGACGGGATAATCAGTTAGATACTGCCCAAGCCACCAGCCTTGCGCGTCCAGGTCCGAATGCACAAATCCATTTCGGCCGCCCCCCGAACCTGTAACAGTTGCCCAAAACAAGGCGCCAGATGTCGAGTTATCGCCGGGATCACCGCCAGCCCCCCCCATGATATAGATAGGGCCTCCAGTTGGGTTTACACCAGATCCTACAGTTGCACCCACCCACATCCCGCTGCCGGGCAACCCGTCTACAGTCGAGAGTCCGAATGCGCACCATTGGTAAAAGTCGACGTTGTAATTAGCGACCAGGTATACCTCGCCATTGAACACAAAAATCTCATACGACAATGGCCAGACCAAGGGTTGAGTGCCAAGTTGGCCAATCCGTACGACATTGGGCATATCGCCAGCTGTCGCGCTGGTGCGCCCCAGCAGAGTCAGGTAGCCAGAAACTATCTGCAGACGCAGGAACATCGCATCTTTGCTCAATACCTCCGAGCCAGCATTCCACGCCCAACCCTCGGTTACACAGGCATCGATCAGCGCCTGGCGCAGGGCAGTCATGTCGACTGCCGATCCGCTGTAATAAGCCATCAGTCGTCGAGCCTCATTGCATAGTAATCGGTGAATCCGGTGCGCCAGACGTCCTGAATCACCACGTAATCCATGCCATCGACGGTCAGGGTGTTTTCCACGGCGTTGTTGAATCCGGAGATATAGAAGATGCCGTCCAGCGCGCCCCACAAGTTGGCGCTGTTGTCGTGAAGCTCGACCGGGAGCAGATGATATGTGCCTCCCGTATCGCGCAATTGAGTCGTCCCGGCGAGGGCGGCATTGCCCCATGGGTAACAGTAGGGTTGCCTCCATTGATCATTCGTGCGCAGCGCCATGTTGGTTTTGTTGCCTTTGACGTAGCCAGAATGGCTGGTATCGCTAAAGCGCGTCGCTGGTGTGCCGTTAAGCATGCCGCCACAGACCACTGGATACGGGTACTGGCTCGGCCTGGCATACGGCAGGAATTTGCCGACGTAGCAGCTCTCGTACACAGGTGTGCCAACCTTCATTGCTAACACGATCCGCTGCGGATTTACGGTCAGCCAGTAGTCGATCCGGTTGTTGTGCGCGGGCACACCGGAAAGTGCCGCGCTCGGCTGGGCGTCAAACGTATTGCCGGCGACATAGCCGGTGAACGTGGCTGCCACCAGGTTGTAGTAGTCGGCGCTGGCGTTTTGGTACGTCCTGAATCCGACGAAGATTTCCTCTTCGCCGCTGTAGCCAGCCCCCTTCAGGATCAGCTCCCGGTTGGCGACCGAGGTGTCATAGCGCAGCACGGTCCAGCCGTTAGCACTGGCAAAATCCTTGATCTTTTCAAGCATGGCGTAGTGCGCGAGCTGGGTTGTGTTGTCGACGTAGCCTATGTCGTGGGGCATCAGTTGAGCTCCAGCAGTGACCGGAATTTCGCCGGATCGCTTGAAATTGCAATGGCCAGGCTGTCGACGCCGGCGGGGCTGCTCATGACCGAGGCAATCCGCCCAGGGTCATCAAGCAGGTAGAAGTTCTGGCGGTTTTGCAGGGTGGTGGATGCGGCCTTCGCCGGCTCGGCCAGTTGCACATTGCCCAGCGTTGGCGCCGGCAGCGCGGGTGCGGGGATACCGGCCAGACCGCCGGTGGCGTGGCGGATGCGGCGGGCGTAGTCGTCGAGGCTGGCCATGCCACGGGCGTTGAAGTCGTGCAGAAACGACAGAGCCCCTGGCTGCTGGGTAACGGCTGAGCGGGTGACAAACTCGCCGTTGCTGAGCCATGCAGGGATACTGTCGGATGTCGGGCTGCCAGGGCCTGTGACGTGGCCGCCGTCGGCAAAACCCAGCCACGAAAGCCAACTGGAACTGCTCGCGGCTGATGCTCCAGTTGCGGTGCCACCCGATCCGCCAAACAGCCCACTGAACCAGTTACCGATACCAGAAAATAACGAGCTGCTACCCGATGCGGCAGTTGAGGTAGTGGCGGTACCCATGGCTGTCGCTAGGCTTGCCGCTGCTGCCTCGATAGCTGCCGCACCCGTTACCAGCGTGCCGCCGGCTGTGTTAAGCGCAACCGCTGAGCTGGTCACCGCCGCAGCCCCCGTCGCCAGGCCGGTGTCGGTCGGCTGACTACTAAACACACTCATGATCCCCTTGGTCGCCTGCTCGGCCAGTTGCTGGGCGGCGAGTTGAGCCATGGCATCCGCCACACTGGAAATCAGGCCGGTAACGGCATCGCGCAAATTCATGGTGCGATCGGCCAGGCCGGTGAGGGCTTCCTGAATGCCGCTGGTAAGGCCGCCTTTCAGGGCCAATTCGAAGTCACTAGCGGCGTGGCGGGCCGCGATGATTTTGTTTTCAATCTCGCTGATCTGGTTGAGTGCCTGCTCGCCAGCCTCGCCTCCCTGCGCAGCAATCTCGCGCAGAGCCGGCAGTTGTTGCTCCAGCAAGTCCGTCTCCTGGCGACGCAATGCCAGGATCTTCTCGCGGGCTTCGGTTTCAGTGATGAGACCCGCATCCATTTCCGTGCTGACACGGGATTCATCGCGCGCAGTACCGGCAAACGCCTTGTCGATCCGATTCTTGATGGCATCCAATTGAGCTTTGGCTTTCTCAAGCGGAAATATTTTCTCGGCCCACTCCTGGCCTGCCTCGTTGGCATCCTCGGCGAGTTGCTTCAGCAGCTCCTTGTGCTGTGTCTCGATCCGGAGCGCAGAGGCTTCGTACTCTTTTCCGGTGAGGTCCAGATACTTGGCCTGCAGATCCGCATTGGTCTTGTCCTGAGCCTGCAGCCGCTTCTGCTCGTTATCACTGAGTCGCTGCTGCTCGGCATCCAGATCGCCCAGGCGCTTGGTCATTTCGGTGCGGGCATCAGCAATCTTTTGATCCAGCTGAATGCGCTGCTGGCCTGTAGTGGCCGCTCGGTTCTTGGCGGTTTCCAGAGCTGATATCTGCGCATTGAGCGCACCGGTTACCTCATGCCGCTCACGTTCGATCAGGGCCGTGCGTTCCTGCAGGTATTGCTGCTGATTGACCAGCCCGGCTTTCTGGCGGGTATCGAGGTTCTTTTCGTAGTTCTTGTAAGCGGCATCGATCAGCTTGAGCTGATTCTGGACGTTGTTTACTTCGGTCAGATCGACAGCGGACGACTTTGGCGTCTTTGCGTATCTTTCAATGATCTTGGCGCGACGTTTATCTACTTCTTCCTGAGAAAGATTCAATTTTAAGGCGGTAGCCGCTAGCTTATTCAGCTCAATCTGCTTGTTTTCTTCGTTATCTCGATACCTGGCGTCAATATCTGCAAGATCTTTTGTTGCCTGAACCCGATCACGACGCCTCTTTGCTATCTGTTCCTCTTGCTTGGCTGCTACGGCGTCATCGTCAATCGTTTGCTGAATAAGATCACGCTCTTCCTGAAGCTCTGAAAGTCGCCGCTGACTGCGAGATGTTGCTCGACCGAATCTGTCAGTGCTTGGATTGCTTTGAATTTTGGCTATTTGCTCATTAACTTCAGCCAGTCTCTCTAAATCAGTAGTCTGACGGCCGATGCCTTTCATGGCATTCCATGCTCGCCCCCATGCCTCTGAAATTGCATGGCCAGCTTTAACCAGCCACCCCGAGTGCTCTATAACTCTTTTTGCGGCGGTTTCCTGTGCATCCGCATAGGTATTTTGAGCAAGGGCTGCTGCTTCTGCTTTCTGTCCATTTTCTTGCAGCGTTCTAATTTGCTTATAGGTCGAGTCGGTCAGGAAGTTTGTCGACTTGTTCAGCTCAAAGATGGCGTCAACAGGATTTTCCGCCAGCTTTACGTAATCAGCGACAATTTCATCGACTGATCGTCCGGTAGCCTTTGACATGGTTATCGCAGCAGTTCCGATCTTCTCAATTACATCTGAAGAGACCTGCCCTGTTGATACAAGCGCTGCAAGAACTTCTACATTTTCGCCGATAGTACCTTTGGTTTCCGACATTCGCTTGGCCATGTCGGCCAATTGATTGGCGCTCAACCCTATTGATGAGTTAGTTAAATCTAGAGCCTTATTAAAATCAGCTTGCTCCTGCGAGCCTTGATAAACAGCGACTCCAAAAGTTGCAAAGGCGGCAGCCGTAACATTAACGGGCGTTGCCAGCCCTTTTACATATCCACCCATTGCCTTGAGCGCCGGAACGACTCCGCCAAACTGGTCCTTTAACTGCCCGCCCTGTTGAAGCAATACAGTGAGCAACGGCATCCCGCCCTGCAGCGATACAGCGATGTCGGTGAACTGCGCGGGAAGCGTCCGAAGAGCATTGCGATACTCGCCAGCCGTCAGCGCGCCACGCCGCATAGCATCGGAATTTTGGTTAATGCGCCGATTGGCCTGCTCTAGACCGCGCATGTTACGCAGCGTATCCAACGTCTGCTGGACGGATTGCCGATAGTTTCGCTCGGCCTCGGCCTTCTGTTTGGCTGAAAGCGTGGCGTCATTCATCACTAGGCGGTACTGATTGCGCAGTTCAATAAGCTTGCGCTGCTCAGCCTCGATACTGCCCACGCCGAGCGAGTTGCGGGCACCAGCCAATGCGGCGCCATTGCTACCTGAATTGGTATTCAGGTTTGCCGCTTGACGGGCACGCTGCAGCAGATCACGGGTTTTCTCAACCTCTCGGCGATAGCCCGCCTCGGCCTCGGCACGCTGCTTGGCGGACAGCGTGGCGTCGGCAATGACCTGGCGGTATTGATTACGCAGATCAGCCAAACGCTGCTGGAGTTGCTGGATCTGCCCAACGCCCAGGGCATTACGGGCGCTAGCTTGAGCTGCGGCGCCGGTATCAACTACCGGGACTGGCTTTGCCGCTTCCTGGCGAAGTGCTCGCAGTCGCGCCAAGGATTTATCGACAGCGGCACTGTAAGTCGCTTCAACCTGGGCTCTTTGCTTGGCAGAAAGGCTCGCGTCAGCCATGACCAGGCGATACTGACTGCGCAGTTCAACGAGCTTGCGCTGCTCAGCATCGATTCTGTTGGCGCCTAAAGCATTACGCGCATTGGCCAGTTTCTCTGCAGACTCATCAATAATGATTGGAACAGGCTTAGAGGATTCCTGCCGCAGGGCGCGCAGTCTAGCCAGCGACCTATCGACAGCCGCACTGTAATTCTTTTCAGCTTCAGCACGCTGTTTTGACGACAAGGTCGCATCAGCCATCACAAGGCGGTATTGGCTTCGAAGGTCGATCAGCTTTCTTTGCTCGGCCTCTATGTTGCCAACGCCTAAGGTATTCCTGGCAGCCATTCTGGCTGCATTCTGCGCGGCATTTGGATCGGGTGCAGGCAATGGTGTCGGTTTGGCAGCCTCTTGGCGTAACCGGCGCAGCGTATCCAGCGAGCGATTAACCGCCTTGCTGTAGTTAGCTTCGGCTTCTGCTCGCTGTTTCGCGGAGAGGCTGGCATCACTGGCTACCAAGCGGTATTGCTGCCGCAATTCAATCAGGCGACGCTGTTCCGCTTCGATCTGGCCTACGCCCAGGGAGTTACGGGCATTCTGCTGGGCAGCATCGGCCCGGCCGGCCGACAGGCGCTGGTTGTACTCCTGGTTAAGTTTGCGCTGGGCCGCAGCCAGATTGGTCGTATCGACGCCGGCAGCGCGTAATTCTGCTTGCAGGCGCTTAAGTTGGTCGGACTGGGTGGACTCCTGCCGCTGCAAACTTTTTAGTTCATTGGCAGCATTACGGAATGACTGCTGTAACTGCTCGCTCGGATTGGAAGCGCGAGCCATCTCAGCTTGTAGATCACTTAGGCGATTCTTGGCCTGTTGGATCTGATTGGCCGTTTTCTGCAGGGAGTTTTCCAACTCACGGGTCGAATTGATTGTGCGCAGCGGTTTTTCTACTGCTTGAACAAGATCTGCAAATTGCTTGCGGAAACCGGCCACCTCACGGATAGCCGCATCAAGATCGGCATTGAGACGAAATTCAATATCAGCCATGGGTCATGGTCCTGGACAGCGCGGCCGGGATTTTCCCGAGTACGGTTTGGAAGGCGAGCGGGTCAGCCGTGAAATGGCGTCAGTAGCGGCTTTTCCACCGCTGTATCCGAGATTACTGGACAAGATATCGCGGGCTTGCTGGCGATCAGAGATCCGCTCGGCTTCGAGGTAAAACAGATTTAGCTGGCGGACGGTGTAGCCGAAGAGGTCGCCGAATCGATGACCTCTGGCGATGAGGGTGGCAAAGACGATTCCCCACCCTGCCTCCTCTGAGCCAGTTGCTTTCTGACCCGGCGATTGACGAAAAAACTGTTATTGGCCAACCACCAGATGATGAGCAGGTCTTGCCCCTCTTGCTGGGTCAGCCCATCAATCCACTCTACTGGCTTGTCACAGCAGGCCGAGACCAGCGGCATTACAGCCCATTTATTCTCGAACAGGATATCCAGGAGCCGATCAATACCCGCATCCCCTTCCAGTTCCTGATCTGCCAAGGCGGAAAAATCATCGGAAACTGCCTTGAGTTCGACTCCAAATTCCATCAACTGCCCAAAGCGCAACTCGCGCATGACAATCTTCTCACCAGCGATGGTCAGGTGCTTGTCGGGGTTTAGGATATCGAGGTCGCTCTCAACGTCAGGCTGCTTTGCAGTTTTTTCCATGATTTCTCCGTGCCTAAAACGAAAAAACCCGGCTTAAGGCCGGGCTATGACATTCATATCTATCTAGATTAATTCTGCGAACCTAACGCTACAAAAAGAATCACTACTGTGAAGATGATGCTCGTCCACCAAAACGGAGCATCGCTCCGTGTATCGCCCGCTTTACGTTGCGATACCTGAACAAGGATTCCCGTTACAAACAATCCAATGAATACCCATGTAAGCATCATTCCCTCTTGATGCCTTGGTGTTCCGGGAATGGCATTCGAAAGGTCCATCCCGCTAACAATCAGCGCACCTAATGCAAGCAAATAAATTACACGTCTAGCAGGAAAGCCAGTTTTAACTCTGGCTCTATCGGCGAAGTCAACTTGACAATGCTTGCACCGCACAGCCTCAGCTTTAATAAGCTCTGCACAATAAGGGCACTTCTTCTCATCTGGCTGCATATCTTTCTCGCAAAAGTACCACGCTACCAAGTGCCCATAGCAAAAACCCGGAACCAGTCCGGGTTTTAAGCATTGCCCTCAGATCGCCGCAGTACCCGTCTGGATCAGGCGCCCAAATCGGCCCAGCGATCCCGATGCCGGTTTGCGAGTATCGAGCAGCGAGGTGAAGGTCACAGGCATGCCGAGCACGTCAGTACCATCAGCGATGAGGGCCAACTCGGTGAGCAATCCCGCGCTGACCCTGTACAAGTCCAGAATGACTCCATTGCTGTTGTCGGCCAGGTTGATACCTTCGTAGCGCAAGGCCATCTGCTTTTGCCCTGCGTTCAAAAATGCTGTCTGGCTGTATTCAGTGAACGAATAGGCGGCCTTGAATGGCTGGATTGGTGCTGGGCTGGTAGGGATGGACAGGATCTTGACACTGCCGTGTACTGCGTTCAGTTCGTAGTTTTCAGGTGCCAGGGCAATTGGGGTTCCCGCACTATCAGTGATGGTCAAACCGCTGACGTTGGGGTTATCCAGAGCGATGATGTCGCCCGCCACCAACTCCGTCGGCAACACTTCACCGGTAACCGTGCCGCCCTCAACATCGCTTGAGGTGCCATTGGTGAATAGCGCCAGATTACGGGTGTTGATGCTGTGCAGGGTAGCGTTCCAGGTCATGTCCTGGGAAATGCCGAAATCTACTGCCAGCGAGCGTTTGCCTGAATAAGATTCGCGATGCTGAACACGTTCTTCGGCGATTGCGCCGGTCAGTACTGAGACATCGAACAATTCAAAATAGGGGCCGGTGATACCAGTGGCGTCGATAAGTGCCGCGAGCACATTACCCTGGCTGAAAGAAAACGTCTCACGTTGAGCAATAGCCATTACTGGATCTCCTGTTCTGGGGTCGTGAATTCTTCAGGCGTATCGGCTTCGCCCAAGCCGTCGGCGGTCGGTAATTTCTTGATGACCTTATTCGCGAGCAGGAATTGGGCATCGTGCAATGGTAAGGTCAGGTCATCGCCGGGTTTGTAGGCCCGCCCCGCATGGGTATGCGATTTGGCCAGGGTTACGGTGACTTCAGGCATTTTGTGGTCTCATAAAAAAGGCCTGCAGTTGCAGGCCTTTGGCTATTTCATCCGGATCACGGCTTTTACCGTGACGGGTATTCGAACAATCGCGGCGCGTTCTCCATTGC
Source organism: Azomonas macrocytogenes (assembly GCF_014191985.1). Taxonomy (GTDB): domain Bacteria; phylum Pseudomonadota; class Gammaproteobacteria; order Pseudomonadales; family Pseudomonadaceae; genus Azomonas; species Azomonas macrocytogenes. Next base: position 123,732 of record NZ_JACHXI010000009.1, on the reverse strand, counting down.
CGGGGGGATACATTTCGCTGGCTCCGATCAGCACGCCGGCTATCCCTTTAGGCATCCAATTCAGCGGACGTCCAAAGGGCGGGATAAGTGCTTGGAATAAATCCAGCATCAGGTCTTCCAGTGCGGCCTCGTACTCATCCAACCCGACGTCGACGGCACCCACGACATCGAACGCGGTATTCAGATTGATTACGCCCGGGGACTGCTCAGGCGCTTTGCCACGGCCGTACTGCACGACGACCAACGGAAAACCTACGTCTTCCCGCTTCAAAACTTCGTTCATCCACCCCGAGCGGACATTGCTGCCCGCATCGGTCAGATAGCCGTTATCCTGGGTGATGGTTTCCAGCCGGGCCAGCAGCGCTTTGCGGCCAGCGGTCAGCAGGTTGATTTCAGTCATGGTTGCACCATGCAGGCAGCGGTCATCATGTAACCATCGTCGGAAATGACCTCTTCGACGATGAACCGCTCAGCTCCGATAATAAGTACTCCGCCACGCTCGACGGTCAGCAGATCCGGCTTGCGCCAGGTGATGCCGACCGAGTCTGTGAGAAATACTCCGTCCGGCCCTGTCCGCTCCAAGTTGCGCTCCAGGATGACCTTGAAGGGCAGAGAGATAGGGCCTGACTGGTTGGCTATGTACTGGGCACTGCCATCGGCGAACGTATCGACGACGCGGTCAAGCATACGGTCGCGCATATTGGCCCAGCCCATGGCTTAGGCCACCGCTGCCGGGGCAGATACGCCATTCAGGCGGCAACGACCGAAAGCCGAAGGGTTAGCCGCTACCTCGGTAGCCATCCCCACCAATACCAAGCCGGCAGCCGAGACGTTGGTCAGGGCGCGACTGGTGGTGTTCATGAAGATCGGATCACCCACCGCCCAGGCCTGCGCACTGATCTTGGCAAGCTCAAATACGCCGCCCAGCTTGAGCTCGACTGGATCACCCGCGACCTCAGTGGTAGCAGCTACACCAACAATGGCCCCGACTTTGTAGATTTGGCCAGAGACAGTGCCACCGGCAGGCGCTGGAACGGTGACGATGTCGCCTTTTTGAATGAAGCTTTTCATGGATTACCTCACTGCAGAAACAAAAAAGGCGCCGTTATGGCGCCCGTGCTGGTTCGGTTCGGGTTAGACCCCGGCGTTTTTGTAAGCGCCGCGATAATCGATCCACGCCGCCCCGAAGACCAGTCGGGCTTTGATTTCCAGACCATCCACTTCGAAACCTTCGCGCGTTTCCGTGAATACTCCCTGTTCGCCTTCCAGGTAGGCGTATTCGAAGGTATCTACGACACCCGGAGCCGCGAACAGATACCACTGGTTACCCGAGATACGCGCATCGACAATCACCGTCAGCGAAGCATTGCGGGTATCGTTGATATCGGCGTTCTTGGCCGGCACGTACTGCGAACTGGTGAACTGGAAGGCCTCCAGCTCCTTGTCCGGGCCGACTACCAGGAACTCAGGGCCAATATTCAGGAAGTTTCCGGCCTTGGATTTCTGCTTGCGCATAGCGGCTCGCGCAGTTGCCAGCGTGGTGATATTGATCGCCCCACCACTAGCGGCCACGTTGCCATGTGCTGCGTCGAAAATCGGCGTTCCGTCGGTGTAGTTGGGGTTGCCCAGAACCAGACTCATCACTATATCGGTCTCGACCTGCGCCGCTGCCGCGCCCATGGCTTGCGGAATGCGAGAGAATGCGCTCAGATCATCATTGACGATGGCTTCCCAAGTAATGGCAATGATCTTGCCGTACTTGGCAACCTTGATCGGCGCACCTTCTTCATCAATGGTGCCGTACTTGTATTCGCCGTGCTCGCGGACCTGCTCAAGCGCCGAAATATCCCCCAAAGCTACGCGACTGATCTCACGGAAGTCGGGCACAGACGTTTGACGGCCTAGCGGGCGCCAGGTTTGCGGAGCAAGCTCATAAGCGCTACGCAGGGTTCGAGTGATGGTTCCGCCCAGCAGCAGCGGGAAGTCACTTGTGGTGTGCATACCGGCGGCGCGGAATGCCTCGCTGTTGCAACCAAGTGCTGCGCCGGCGATTTCGCGCGGCAATAAACCACGAGCGTTTCCGCCTGAGTGCTCAATGCACTCGCGAGCCATGTCCAATAGGCGCATGCCACGAAACTCTCGGGACGACTCTTCCAACTTGATCACCGGGTTAATTCGGTGCTGCAGAGCATTGAGCATGGCCGAGCGCTTCGTGGCGAGCACCGTCATATCGATACCACCCGTAACCGTTGGCTGGCTATTGCGTGTTTCTGGCTGGGTGGTTTGTTGGCGCTCGGCCAGCTTGTCGATCAACGCTGCGCTAGCCTGTTCAACAGACGTTCCCCGCTCAATCAAATCTTCGATAACGTCATCACCAACACCCACTTTGCGGGCCATCTGGCGAATGGTAATGCAGCGCTTACGCTCGGACTCGGCTGCCTCACGGCGAATCGTGTCATTAGCCGCGCGCTGTTCTTCTTCAGTGATTTCTGGGGGCATTGCTTCTTGCTCCTCGGTAGTCGCAGCCACGACGGCCGGTTCAACAGGCTCGTCGGCCTGACAGGTTTGAAATTGGGTCTGGAAACGCTGACCGGGATAGTCAGCCGGAGTATTGGCGCTACGAACCTTGGCACCATCGTCGAAACCGATTGGCACGAGTGAAAGCTCCATCGGCTCCCAGTCGGTAGCCCGATAGGTCGGAATCTTGTCGTCGGCCTCTTCAATGATGTCGTAGCGGTGAACGGCATAGCCAACGCTGATGTTGCGCAGAATGCCGTCCTTCACGTCCTGAAAGATCGAGTCCACGTCAGGGCGCTGGCTGAATCGAATGACAGCGCGTCCCTGACCATTTTCGAGCCAGGCCCGCTCGACGACACCAATGACATCGTCCAGCTCCCACTGGCTATGAGTATTCAAAAACGGAGCACCGTTGTTCAGGCGAGCTAACCGCACAGCGGTATCGCTGACCTTCAGTTCTTCGTTATAGCTACCTACGTCCCAGGACCAGCGTCGCCCTTTGGCGCCTGTGGTCCAGGTGATTTCTACGGTTCGGTTGTCGGTGTTGACGGTTTCCGGCTTTACGGCAGCCTGAAGCCGGAATAGCGGCGTCTCAAACGTTTGAGTCGGTAGTGGCATCGTCGGTGTTCTCGTCGGTAGCGATGGAATCAGCGGGCAGGGAATCCTCCGGCTCGGTCGTATTGCTCGTAGCGGACTGAACCTGCCCAGTCCCGGATACTCGGCGCGGGTCGTAATCGAAGATCAGGCCAAGGTTGTCGAGCTTGCCGAAGAACTCGGCATAACGTTTGATGATGTCGTCCGGATCGGTGTAGCCCATCTCGCGTAGGGCATCGTCTGGCGGCAGAAGGCCCAACCTCATGCGATCCTTGATGACTTTCACCTCGGCACTTGGGTCGACCATATCCCGGCGTGGCGGAACCCATTCAGCGCCTACCTCGTCCAGTATGCCGCCGGGGAGTAGTACCTGCCCTTCCACAAACCAACGCCAGACGCCATCGCACAGTTGTGGAATCAGCATGCGCCACTGCCAGACGTCGACCCGGCGAGCGAAGTGCAGCCAGCCCATTCGACCGCTGGAGAAGTTGACGCCCTTCAGGTCGCCAGCCAGTAGTTCATAGGGAACTCCTAACCCTACTGCGATGGCGTGCAAGACTTGCCAGGAATAGGACGTGTAGCTGTTGAAGGCCGGTGGCGTGGCAAAGCTGACGCTCTCGCCCATCCCCAACTCCTGAATGATGCCGGGTTCGATCCGATCAATCAGCGGCGGTGCCTTGGCAGCGCCCCCAGCATCGTCTTTGGTGATAAAGGCAGCGAAACAGGCGGCTATCTTGGCCTGCTCCATGACGGCATCTTCCATATCATCGAAGCTATGCAGCCGTTGCATGGCCGGAGCCAGCCAGGTGTAACCACGGGCCTGACCTGGTCGCCTGGCCAGAAAGACGTGAATGATGTCCTCGGCCGGGACGCGCTTAGAGGCTGAAGTGGCGAAGGCCTGCGCCGCCCCCGGATGCTGATCGAACAGCCAGTACGCCACTCGGCGGCCGATAGGATCGAACTCCACACCCTGAATGATCAGGTTATTGCCATTCTGGCCGTTCTTGCCCTCGTCGAGAAAATCCGCTTCCAATACTTGCAGTTGGACGGGGATAGGTAAGCCGTCAGAGTTGAATCGACGCCAGCGACGAATCAGGCATTCCCCAGCCTCGACTACCGCTTCCACGATCTTGTGCTGTAGGCCATAGAAATTCTCTAGCCCATCGGCATCACAAGCGGTGGTCTCTGCCCAGGCACGCCATAGCTCGCCCAACTTCTTGTTGGCACGAGCCGTTCGGGCCTTGGAGCGCGGAACGATACCCGCGCCAACAACGTTATCGGCAATGCCAGTGATGGCTCGCTCAGCATAGGGATTGTTCCGACGCAGATCACGCGCCCGGTTGCGCAGTTTGGCCAGTGCAGGGCCGTTTTCGGCATTGGCATCTGTTCCGGATGAACGCCAACCCTGATTTCTGCGGCCTCCTGCTGCCCCATCAAAGCGGCGGGACATGATGTCGAGAGCAATGTCAGCCTGCATTTTCTTCAGGCGCTGCTCGGCCCGTTTCGCGGCTATGCCGGGAAACCATGAATCGAACATGCCCATGTCAGTAGCCTTTTGAGAAGGAGGTATACCGGCGTCCGCCAGTGGTGTCTGCGGTTCCGTTTGCGGCGGCCATGTCCTCTTCCATCATTTTGAGGATCTGCTTCATCTCCGCGATGGAGCGGTAAGTGATGGTTCTGTCGTTGTACCTGACGGTCAGCTCACCGCCATAGATGGCGTCTTTCAGCGCCTGGTATTGCGTCTGTACGCTGCTCAATGACGACTCCAGAAAGAAGATTTGGCACGAGGCCGTTCGGTAGATCGAGATTCAGTGCTGTCAGGGATCAGGCTAGTGGCCAGCAGGTCCAGATTCAGGCCGAATCGCTGTTGGCTGATACGCAGTGCTGCAAGGGCGTAAACAAAACAGTCCAACGCCTCATTTCGACGGCCTTTTGCGTCCCAGACTTTGACCCGCCGACCTTTGACGATCTTCGATACTTTGCTTTCAGCAGTGAGCTGGCGAATCTCCTGTTCGTCGCAAAGGTCGTTATTGGCTGGTAGGTGAATAACGCCGGATTGCACTTCTGCTCCGGTGTCGACCTGAAGCTTCAGGCGAGCATAGATCAGCTCTTTGGCGTTATCCGTGCCCACCTCGGTCTTATAGATCTTGTTTTTGCGAGTTCGCGGGAAATTGGCAATGGGTTTGCCGTAGACGCTGGCTCCGAATACCGGAATAACCCATTGCACGCCGTGCCGGATGCTTTCGAAGGCCACTTCATCAGAATAGTGACCGCCAGCATCCCAACACCAGCGCTCGACCCGCATGATCAGTCCATCAGCCCGAGTGAATTGCCGGTGAATCTCCACGCCAACCTTGCGGTGCAGTTCTTCACTGGCCGGATCGCCGTTCAAAATGAATCGGTGGATTAGCCAGCTTTCCTCACCAGGACCAAATGCCCAAATTCGTCCTTCATAGCGGCCATCCTGGGTATCGATGCCACCCATTAGCACGACGGCTCGCTCAGGAATTCCTGCCCATACCTCTCGACGGTTATAAAGGACTTCCCATTCCAGCTTTTCGCCCTGATCTTCTTCCCAGGTTTCACCCAGTGTCGTGTTGACGAAGGTTTTCAGGGACGTGACATCCTTCTTGGCCTTCAGGAAGTCAGCAACAATGCGGGCCCAGGTCGTAAAGGGGCTGTAGGCCGTCCAGATATGGAATGAAACGGCCTCTGGCGTTGGGACTTCAGTGTTATCTGGATCAAAGAAGTCGAAGCCATCACGGGTCCAGATGCCGGTTTTTTCGCAAATCCAACGCCCTTTATGCTGCTGTTCCTGCATTTCGTACTGACGGACGACACAGCCGTTGTGCTCGCAGACATACCAGGCATCAGTTGGCCTATCCGGGGTCCACTTGATGCCGAAATTGCACTCCTTGCCGCCCCATTTCAGTGCCTGCTCAACTCTGCAATGCGGACATGGAACGTGAAATCGGAACAAATGCGGCGATTCCTCCGCTGCTGCCTCCATGAGACATCCGCCTTCCTCCACCGGCCCCTTGATCTTGGGTGTACTGCCGCGAATGGTCTTGGGGAACGTAGAACCCTCGATACGCTTATCGCCCAGGAACGTCGGGCTGCCCTCTTTTTCAATATCCGAATCGAACGCAGCGAGCTCATCGTAGACGACGGTATCGACTGATTTTTCCCGGTAGTTCTTGGCAGCGGTTCCCCCCAGGCACCAGAGCTGCTTTGAATGGCTGAAACGCTTCGCTTTCAGGGTATTGTCGCGGTGTTTCGTGCCATACCAGGGAGCCAATTCCAGAACACAGGGCACATCGCGAATCATGGTGTCGATATGCGACTTCATAAAGTCTTCAGCAGCTCCATCCGATGGCTGCAACAGCAGTATATTCCGGCGCTTGTGCTGAACCTGATAGGCCGAGGCGGCCAGCAGCATTTTGCTGTAACCCACCCTGGCAGACTTGATGACATTGACCGTGCGGATCTCGTCGTTGCCCATGGCATTCAAGATGGCGACCTGGAACGGTAGAGTCTCCCACCGCCCTTCCTGATAGCTCGACTCGCTGGATAGATAGAAATGATCGTTCGCCCATTCAACCGGGGTCTGCGGCGGCTGGCGATAGAGCGAGATGAGCCCGGCGCGAATCGCTTCAGACACCGCATTAAGCTGTGATTGGTTGAAGATCATTCGATAGCGGCCAGGAATTCTTTCAGATACTCAGGTACATGCTCACCAAATCGAGAGCATTCGTTACGGATCTTGGTGGATTCACGCTCCAGCGTGGAGATATGGGCTGGTGTCAGATCGGGGTGCCGGCGGCGCATGATCAGGGGCAAGGTGTCGAAGGCTGAAGCGATAGCTGGCACCACCTTGCCCAGCACCATTGTCATGAATCCAGTCGGAATCATCTGCCCCCGAACAACGTCGTTCTTCAATTCCTGGGCGTCGGCCTGAGCAGCAGTGAGGCGCAGGCGCTCGACAGTTAGTTGGCGCTCTAGGTCTTCCTCTCCCTGCCCGGAATCGCCAGGCGTTGCCGGTTTTACCTGACCACTACCCACCCCTCTCAGATATCGAATGTATGTCAGTCGACAGGCATCAATATCCATCCCTCCATGCCCCTTGGAAGCAGGCAGGACGCCGTCTGCAATTAGATTTCGGACTTGTCGATCGCTCAGATCAAGGTGAACTGCGACCTCGCGCTGAGTGGCCATAAATCACCAAAGCGGAACCGGAAACGGTCCCCCTGAAAAAATTTCGTGAGTAGTGAAGAAACGAGGCTCGAATTACCCTCGACCGGCCACCCCACCCGGAAGGACCCATGGTAGGGGGGCCTCGCCTCTAGCGCTGTCTAGTTCGCATTGCCTGGGCCATTGCTTCACGAAACCGAACTGGCATCTGCTGTTCTGCAATACGCTCCGCTGTTTCGAAGAACGGTAGCCGCTTCGAGTACGATGGCTTACCGACAAACGCCAACACCATTTTCAGATCATCCCGGCCACGACCAGTGCGCTGGGCTACGCCTATAGGCTCACGTCCTCGACGCATCACGAAAAATGACTTGGCATTACCCTTTTGCTTTGAGCGCTTGCTACCCGACGCATTGGCATTGAAACCAACCTCACCGAATGCGCGTAGACCTGACATCAGCTTTGTGACCTGACCACGCTTAATGTTGCCGAACTGATCTAGATCGGCCCCCTTGCCTGGCACGACGTACTTCCCGTCCGGCAGCAGACCGCGCCGGTGCAGAGCTACCTCTGTGCGCTTGTCCCGCCGACCGCCGCCGTAGATCTCAGGTGCCAACCAATACGACGGCGCGATAGCCTTGCCGCCGATATCCTTCACCTCAACCGAGGCAGATAGCCGTGTTTTCTTTGCCGGCCAGACATACAGTGAATTGAGCGTGAATCGCGTTGGCCTATCGAATACCGAGCGCATGTCATTCTGGATTGCGGCCTTAACATCTTGAGCGGTACGAGTCAGAGCCAGCGCCATGGCAAACGGCAACTGATTACGCTCCAGCTCTGTTAACCCCGCCAACTGCTCTCGGAATCCCTTGGCCTCAACTCGAAAGCTCACTGCCCCACCTTGCGCCCGATCACCTGGTCAGCGCGCTCGCGCAGCTTTTCGACGCCGACGAAGCCGAAGCAGGCACCAATAAACACAGCCATATCGGCCGGCATGCCCAGCCAAATCAGCAGCGGCTTGATTGCCAGAGTGGCAGCACCGCATAAAGCGCCCTCCAGCCATACCTGCCGCCATCTGCCACCACCGTACAGCACGCGCAGGCCAGCGATGATGGCGGACATGACTGGAGCGTAGACGTGCGGCGCAATCTGGTTCAGCCAAGCGAGCAGGATCGCCCAGTTGCTGGGATCTTTCTCAGGCATTTTCATATCTCTTCAGCTCCGCCTGGAGCACCAGACGACAAAGCCCAGCGCGATGGCTGGGCTTCTGGGCGTGGATAAAACAAAAGCCCCGGTCAATAGCAGGGCCTGGATATATTAGGACGGGCGACGGTGCGCGCCAGAAACGAAAAAGCTGGCATAAGGCCAACTCGTGGTCTAAATATTCAATGCCCTGCAATCGGCTACTTAACAGGCAATACCCATAACGAATTAGCATCATTTTCAATGAAGGAAATTTCATGCGTACAACTATCAAATACAAGCAAGGCAATGACGCCAAATCGATAGAAGTAGATGATGAACACTTGACTGAGCTTAAGGCGAAACAATTCCTCGTAGAAACGCTTAAGCCGCTTCCTGTTGACTTTGGTCGAGAGGGAAGACCTTCCCTAAAAGAACAGTTTGATGCCCAGCTAAGAAATATAGGGATAACCGATATACAGGTAATAACTGGCTAAAATAAAAACCCCAGCGCTTGGCTGGGGTCTTGAACCTTTGAATATGGTTGCGGAGGCTGGATTTGAACCAACGACCTTCAGGTTATGAGCCTGACGAGCTACCGAGCTGCTCTACCCCGCGACAACAATGTGAAAATTCATAATGGCAAACTTCCACATGATGACCAAATTTTCGGCCAATCGGCCAATGGAGTCAAGCCGCTTCGATTGCTGAGCACTCCAAATCCAATATCAGCGCGCTCATACTGTAGCCCTCATGGCACGGCCACCGGTAAGACCGTGGCTGCAATAGCACCAAAACCCCGCTTGAAGCGGGGTTATGCATTGTTAGTCTGTATTAGTCGGCGGGATGGCCGACTTGAATGCCTTTGGCGATGGCTTCGTGTGGTCGATAGCCATGGCTTTTCTGATGGAAATGTGCGATCAGTTCTGGAAGTCCGCGTTCCAGACGTTTGGCAGCACACTGAGTCTCTTGGAAAAACTCCCAAGTCTTAGCGTGAAACTTCGGGTTTATGGCTTTTAAGCCAGCACTGATTCCTTGGTTCCAGCGGTAGAGTACCCAGTCGGTGTAGTGAAGCAAGCTGACCAAGTCCTGGGCTTGGTATTCGTCCAGCACGAATGTTCCGGGCTTTTCTTCCTTTCCGATCCACTCACCCTCCAGGGCATAGGCCGCAATGAAGTTGCAGGCATCCGCCAGTTGACTGGCCGGGATCAGATCGGTGCGCTGAACGTTGAAGCGAGACCGCAGCCGGCTTTTCATCGTGTGCTTGAAGCTGCGTTGTAGGCTGGCGGCTATGGGCGAAGCCTTCTGCTCGATCACCCGGTCCAGCACGTTTACGCCACTGGTGCCGATTACGTCATCGAGCAGGATGCCCATCTTGCCGCTGGCATCCTCGTACCGACCGTGCTTGCGGATGGCCGGCAGCACCTCGGCGGTGACCCATTTGCGATATCGGTGAGCCGGTGTTCCCCGTGTCATAGCATCGCGACAGCGAAGAATAATCGCATTCAAGCCTGACTCATTAACAACCAGCATTTGCTGGGTTCCGCCAAGGGTGTCTATTGAGTGGACACCCTTTTCATCTTCATCCAGCTTTTCAACTGCATTACGGTAGTTAGTGATATTGATAGCTGCGCATACATCAGCAGCAACAAACCATGGCAGGCCAGCTATCAAAGTGGCTCGCAACGGTTTCCTGTCGAATTCAAATGGAATTATCTGTGCTGTTGCTATGGTATTCTTGTTCACGACGTTAATTTCCTTGTTGGTTTTGACGTTATCTAAAGCCCTGGCGACTCTCACCTCGCCGGGGCTTTGCTTTTTAGGCTGCAGCTGTTTCTGAACTGCGCTCATCCTTGGCCATCTCCTGTTCAAGTATCTTGACTATCAGCCAGTTCTGGCTGCGTTCTTGGTCTGCCGACTTTCGTTCGATCCACTCTTTAACCTTTGGCGGCATACGAAGACCGAATGGGTTGATATCTCGTTGTTTCATTGATTTCCCCTTATAGACTCACGGTGATCATAGTTTCACCATGAATCATTGCTGTCAACCCACCGTGAAGCTATGGTGAGCCACGGGCTTTAGGAATTACTTCATGAGTAGAGAGATCAATCCGTTCGCTTTTCGAATGCCCCCCGAGCTCCGTGCGAAGGTCGAAGAAGCAGCCAAAGAGAATCGCCGCTCAATAAATGCGGAGTTGGTGGCTCGCGTTGAAGAAACTTTTGCGAACAACCCGTCAGAAAACCTTGACGAGAGCACGCGAATTCTTAAATCGGCTGAAAGACTCGAAAAGGTAATTGAGGTATTAGCGGAATTGGGTCAGCAGATGAAAAAGGCCGGTTCCGCAGAGAAGCCTAAGGACTGAAAACCCCGGCAGGCGGCGAACCTCCGGGGTTTTGCTTTTTCAGTGCGCAGAAATGAGAAAGCCCGCACTTGGCGGGGTTCTACGGAATCAGATCGCAGTCAGTCTCGACTGGATTCACTTACACGACCAGACGAAGATGCGGGACTGCAAGTCGCACTTTTTCCGGCTCCGGAACCACTTCGGCCCCCATAAGCTCCGTCAGGAACTCCGGCTTCACATGCAGAAGACTAGCGATCTCTTTCCGTGTGATGCCTTTCTTCTTGGCAAGGATGGAAAGGGAGTTCTCCAGCATTTCCGGGGGTTCTTGAGGAATCAGGTAGTCGTCCTTTTCGTTCGTACCCTCAGTCCGCTTTAGCGTGATCACGCCAGTTTTATACTGTGCTTCGGTAATCAGTTCCAGTTGCCTGGCGCGGTAGAGGATGGCGGCTTTGCTGGCCTTCCAGGTCGTCTTGAACTCTCGGATGCCCTTCCAGTCCAGCCGAGTTCCGTTGGGGCGCGGGAACAGCTTCACCATCATGCTGCGAGGCAGTAACAGAGCGCTGGCAAAACGGTTGGCCTGATTCTCGGTCACTCTGTCGCCGGTCACGATGCCCTCATGCATGACAAGGTGGCCCAGCTCATGAGCAATGTCGAAACGCTGGCGGCACACGCTTTCTTTGAGTGTATTGCGGATGATAAAAGGGCGTTCAACCGCTACGGAGAGCGCATCGATTTCTTTCGATAGCCCCTCGAAGGTGGTGACAACAGCACCAAGGTTTTCGGCCAGTCGGCTCATGTTGGCGATCGGCCCCCAACCAAGCCCCCACTCCATCCGGCAGTTTTCAGCAATGCGCTCGATCTCTTCGCTGGTGTGGGGTACAGGCACACTCGGGATTTTCAGCGTCGGGAGCCGTAGCTCCTTGTCCAAGAGCTTGATCAGGGCATCGATCATCTCGCCCCGGGCAATCGCGACCTGCTTGACGGTTTTCTTGGTGGTCAGGAGCTTTCTGAAATGGAATTGGTCTTCGTGCAGACGGTTCGCTTTGGAGGCGAAAAAGCCCACCTCTACCTTGAGCGCGTCGGCAAGGTCTTGGGTAAGAATTTCGGTCGGCATGCTCTGCCCAGTTTCCAGCTTGTGCAGGTATTGGCGCGTCTTGCCAACCATTTCGGCGACATCTTCAAGAGCAAGCCCGCTGAAAACGCGGGCCAGCCGTAGAGATGCGCCATCAAAAACAGCGGTCATCGGTGTTACTCGTTCTGTGCTTTGTCGTGCTGCCCAGCCTCGTCTTCGCGTACGTCGACCTGAGCCGGGGGGATTTCTCTAGCGGGCGGCGTTTCGCTGTCCACAGAGTGCAATACGGGGCTGGAGGATGCGTACATCCACTCGGAGACCTTCTCCTGATAGGCATTGTATCCGCTGAAGAAGACGCGATCCTCGTCTTCATCGGTCAACGCCTTCTCGACGATGAAGCGCCACATCACGGGGTGGTTATCATCGATCTCGAAAAGATCATCGACATGGTTGCGTTTGAAGAAACCGGCCTTTTCCGGGGCTTCGTGATCGTCGCGGAAGAAACGGCAGGGAACCTGGCCGATCCGGAAGGTGATATCCATGGCCGGGCTTGCCAGGGTGAGCCAGTCGTGCTCCCCACTTTTGCACATTTCGATCAGCTTGTTCCGCGAGCGACCAAACGCGGTAGTTTCGCGCGTGTAAGTGTCGTCATAGGGGGAGTCGAGTTCGCGGACCGCGCCGAATCGGATGTCGAGCAGCGCTGCGGCGATGGTTTCCAGGCGCTCGCTCGTCAGATCTGCATAGAAGTGCTGGGGATGGGGAAGGCTCATCTGTGTTCCTTGCAAAAATAGAGATTTGTCAACCTAAAGAATCTTGCAGAAATCGCGATTTGTCAACCAGATAGGCGAGGTACTCACCCGCCGCTACCCCTTATCCACATTCTGCCACAGGTATCTGTATATAAACACAGTATAACTACCCATTTTATCCCACCTTCACGCCGCCCCAGGCATCAACACCCGCCAAGCCACCCTATCCGCCGCCTGCAAACCCTCATCTGCACACATCACACTTGACGCCATAGCTTTGGCAATCGTTACTTGAAAGCTATGATTTTAAGCTCCAACGGCCAGCAGACTAGGCATCATGAACGACCCCAAAATTACAGCATCTGCTTTAAAATCACTTATTGATGAGCTACCCAAGAGTGCTTCTCTTGCTGATAAGGCAGCTATTTTTTCCGCTATACGGCTGCTCTGCGATGACTTTGTTAATGCTGAAGATTCGCAAATAAACGGATATGCCAAAGAAAAGGCGGAGCAAATTCGCCGGCACTCAGCTGCTGCTCTTGGCTTTGATACCGACAATGGGCACACATTTAATGATCATTTCTGCTGGTGTCTTGGCGCATTCAACTCCCTTAAAGGCTCTCTACAAGACTTATCGCAGGGTATAAAAATGGAACACTTAAAAGAAAAGGAAGCGTGCGAGATGCTAGGCATCTCATCTTCAATCTTTAACTCTATTCGGACATGGAGAGATAGAAGCCCAACCGGGGGTAAACGTGGCGGATTTCAAACTCAAGTCACAATATGGCCCATCTCTCCACAGGATATGGCCTGTAGAGAACTGCAAATTCCAGAATTCCCTAAACCAAGCTCGAATGAAAACGGAATATCAGTATGGGATCTAAAAGTTATTAATGAATGGTATGAGTCGAACGGTTCATTAATAGAGCAGCTCAAAAAAGAAATTAAATAATATTCAACGACGAAGCCCGCGCTAGGCGGGCTTTCGTTCGTCGATGGTGATGGTGATGGTGATGGTGATGAACAGCAAAATATGGAAAATCTATAAACGTTGCCTATGCTAGGAATAGATCGCCTTTATAAGCGGAGGCACTCATGGACGAATTCAGTGTGACGGAGGTGGCTCAAGGCTTTCGAGCCAAGCTCTGGCGAGGCGAGCGCATGTGCCTGATCGGAATGGATGTCGATCAGCCAGAAGCAGGCTTGGTGGGTTTTGCCATTGAGGTAATAGGGCCAACAGCCGTAAAGCTATTGCCGACCATTGCCGAAACCCCGTTACCGCCTAAGCGGCTGGCTTGTCATAGCAAAAGTTGAGACGGTTCCTGAGAGGAATGAAGCTGCTACCCCTTGGCATACCCGAGAACCGCACAAACATCTGCAGCGCAGAACCATGGCTGATCGTCAATCAACAGGGTGCGGACTTCTAGGGCTTCGAACTGGAACGGAATGACTTGAGCGGTTTGCATGACAGAACTCCTACGATCAGTTTGGAGTTCGCCGCATCGTGACCAAACAATGGAGGCGAACCGTACGCAGGTTGGTCGACCGGGGAATAGGACCCGGCAGGTACAAGGCCTCCCGCGCACAGCCCGCCACAACACGGGCACAAAAAAACGCCTTACGGCGCCGTGCGCCTATTCATTATCGGGCGACCAAACCCGACCGCACATTTTGCTGCGGCACGGGAAAGGTAATATCGGAAGTGTCAGGCGTCAGTCAACTACGGATGAAATTCAATAATTTGGCTTAGGCATAACGTGCTGCACTGCTCTTCAACATGTCTTCGAAGCCATAGATATCTTCGAGAGAGCTAATCGGATGCTTGGTTTCAGCTCTCTCTTCGTCAAAGATACTGATGTACTTCTGAGTGCGATTGAAATGGAGCCGGCAGATCGGTTTACGATTGTTATCATCGATAAGGATGCCGAAATAGCTCTGCGTATCGCGACAAACAATGCGCTTTGAATCAATCACCGACCTGACAATAGCTTTCACCATGTGAAAGCCCTCCAGTTCGTCCTCGGTCGTAACCACCAAGCTTTTTTCTACCGGTTCACTTTCTGCGCTATCGGTTTTTTCACTAGCAGGCGCCGCCATCTGGGTCGATACGGTAGCCGTACCGCTCATTGCAGATTTCAAGCGGTCATTGATCTGTTCATTGAGAAACTGCGCAGCAGCCTTGCGGGTCAGTTCTCCAAATTGTTCGCGGACCTTTTGCGTGATGATTCCATCGTAGACGCGAGAGGCGATCAGCTTGATGAAGTCGTCATCAGGCACGCTGAGCTGGTTGGCAATGACCTTCTTGATCTGACTGACATACTTCAATTCACCGGCGGCACTGATGATCGAATCCACATCGAACGCCGACTTGGTGAGCTTGATCAGTTCGGGCACGGCATATTCGTCAATGTCCAGAAGGTCCAGCTCAAGGAATGGTTTTTCATCCATCTTGTTCGGTGCATCAAGGTCAGTGAAGAACTTGTAGACCTGGCCGTTTGTCAGGATGGATATGCGGGCGTTAGTGACATGGAAGTAGCGAAAGAGCTGGGAAGCGTGGTTTACGTTTAAGGATTCGCCGATCTTTTTACATTCAATCAGGATCTGGATCTCGCCATTCTTGAGGATGGCATAGTCGATTTTTTCACCCTTTTTGGTGCCGATATCGCAAGTGAATTCCGGGGTTACTTCAGTCGGATCGAATACGTCATACCCCAGAACAGCATTTATGAATGGCATCACAAAAGCATTTTTTGTCGCTTCTTCCGTCTGAATTGCCGACTTCTGTTGGCGGATTTTCGCTGACAGGCTATTCAGTTTTTCGTAAAACTCCATGGCTCTATATTCTCCTTGGCAGATTGCCGGCAATCCTATGAGCGATAATCCGGCACCGCAATAAAATGTTACCGCAACTTTCTTATAGCTCAATGAAATAGTAAGGAAAGAAGTCATTGCCATGAAAGTCGAAACCGTCAAGGAAGAGGTATGGAATCTTGCCGAAGAGATAAACAGAGTGCTTGGGTACCCCATGATTACCCCAACACAGCAGCCCGCAGGAGACCATAAAAATAAAAACATCAGCCTGATTGGTAATCAAGGAAGGCTATATATCAGACCTGCTTCCGGGGGCTACTGGGTTGCCTTATCAGGCGCTTCATTGGTCAATAAGATGCATGACTTCATGTGCAATTTAACTCACGAAGAAAAGCACGGCTATTACCATAAACACCAGGAGCGCGAGCCATATTGGTTTGTTTCCGACTATCAGCAGGTTCGAAAAGCAGCCTATTTTTATGCTGACATCGACTTATCAAAACAGGCTCACTCCTTCTCGGATCTTGACCAAGAATTTCAAGACAAGGTGCTTGAGTCACTCCGGGAAGAATCCAGCTCCCGCCAGGACAGAATTGCAAAAGCCAGCAAACTTACCGCACAAATACAGGTTATTGCGGTAGTCTTTCTGAGAAACCCTGATGTCGTTGCCGAGGCTTTGTTTAGAGCCTCAGGAACCTGCGAAAGATGCCAAAGAGCTGCGCCATTCAATAGAAAATCTGATGGAACACCCTATCTGGAGGTCCATCACATCAAGCGGCTGGCTGACGGCGGTGAAGATACCCTCGAAAATGTTCTAGCCCTCTGCCCCAACTGCCACCGAGAACTACATTACGGTGACATTTGAACTGCGTGGTAGAGCATTGATATGGCTAAAGCTACCACTCCAAGATCAGTATACTTGCCAGCTTGAGCAACCCTCGACGGCTTGTTTGATAAGGGCAACGTCTATCAGGATGCAACCAACCGCCCCAGCACTGCCACCAGTTCAGTCTGCCGCTCTGTGTCGGTCTTGCGCAACAAAGCGCGTAAGTGAGTACGGATAGTGTTGATGCTTACATTCAAGTGTTCAGCACATGCTTCCGGTGTCAGTCCCTCAAGAAGCAGGACTGCAATACGGCACTCGGCATTGGTAAAGTGAAAAATATCTACCAGCAATTCGAGCTTCGGCTGAAGCTCTGAGAGGCTTAGCAACACCAATGGGCTCTGAGTAATAGAGTGGTTCAGCATGGGCACTACAAGTAAATCCCGGCGGCGTTTGCCAGGAAGCCGTATCAAGCTTGCCTGTGCCGCTCCTTGGCGCCCAACAGCACGCTGGATTGCCGTATTCAGTGAGGAATCCAGCTGTGATGCCCGTAGTCGCCCCTGTGTTTCTTGCAGAGGAAAGCCACGCTCTTTAAGACAAGCTTCGGCACGGCGGCTAGCGAATATCAAACGACTCCGATCATTTACCAGCCAGAATGTGCAATGAGATTGCCATAATACAAAAGATTCTAGATTCAGTTGCAGGCTCAGGTCGCGCAGACGGGTCGACAGTGTTCCGGCCAGGCGCAAGTGTGGTGAAAGTCGCTCTAATAGCTTCTGCTGGTTATTGGTAGGGTATCGCGCGTCACTGGCAGTTATGAGTGACAAGTAGGCACTGGTGTTAGCAGTTTCGTGCAGCTTGACACAGGATAGGTAACCCAGTCCGAAAGGATGCTGATATTCCTGATAGTAAGGATTGCGCCGGATTTCCTCTGCACCCAAGTGCTGCAGGTCATGGTACCAGAGCCCGGCGGGCCGCTGTGGCATGACCCTACGCCCCGGATCAAGCTGATTATAGTAGGCAAGATAAGGTGGAATTACCTCTTCCGCATAGCGATGATATTCGGATACAGCTACTCGATCGGTATTCTCTACCCGTATCATCACGCCGCCCTGTTGCCGTCCACTAAGAGGGATTAGTCGTTCGAGCAGTACATTCCAGCGGCTTTCGTCCAGAACACATTCATAGCAGAGTTGCACCAATTCGTCGTAATTCCGCATGGCCCAATCCCTCTATTCGCCTTGTGCCCTTACACTGTCAAAACGATAGCCAAGCAGATCAAGGTGAAAAAGAAATAATGTAGCCTGATCAAGCTGATCAAGCCGCCTGCTCTACAAGCAGGCCTTCAGCCTGAAGTATCTCCTGCGCCTCTACCAGCGCATCATTCACCATCGCTTCCAGTGCCTGGTATACATCTGCTCGCCAGCGCCTACGGGTGCGTTCAGGATGCGCCTCCAGATCCCAGGTGTTCATGTCGTAGAACTCCGATGGCAGAACAATCATATCGGTCGAGCGCTTTCCGTCTTTACCCTTCAGCGGCGGGATTGCCCAAGCCGTGACGGCTTTGTACCGAAAAAGCTGCGGTGCGGGTGACTCTACTATCATAATCAGGCGGCCGATTGCCTCGACCTTACGAGCCTTGTGGGTGCTGTACTTTGCCACCAGTGCATACCAGGATCTGGACTTGAGCTGGCTATGTAGCCGAGCAAATACCCAGCAGTCGATAGCCATCATGTCATCGGCTGATACCGAATTCTCGCGAGATACTGGATATCCAGACTGATATTGTTTTTGCCATGCCTGCTTACTGGTGTTGTCGATGCACTCAGCTGCTAGGCAGCGCACTACTGCGCTCAGTACGTCACGATAGATCATGCCGCTTTCCCCTCTTCAAACTTTGAAATTCGCACTTCAGTTGCGTCACTAATCAGCCCGCTCTCTCGCAAAATCCGCCACTGCTCCAGCAGCCACTGCTGGAAAAGATCATCAGCGCTCAAGTGTCAATCTCCCTCCATCAGCGGCACGATGCGTACTTGCACACACGGCGTCTCGGCATAGCGGCGCCGGAACATTCCGTCCGTTGCCTGGACATCATCGCGCCACACCACTCCATTGCAGCCGTCACAGATGGCCTTTAAAACATTGTCCGTATCCGGTTTCAGCATCGGCTTGATCTCGCCCGCCAGTGCCAGAGACTTCCGCTTTTTCGACATGGATTGAGGCACACCATGCAGGATCTGCAGCTCAATCAACACTGGCCCAGTGATCAACTCGCGGCCCCGCATCGCCTCCTGGGCAGCAAGCGCTACCAGACTCTCGTAGGCGACGGTCTTCGCTGGCGTGAACATGCGAGCGTGGTTGCCAACACGACCGATGCGAGGCCTTCCCTTGCCCTGAGGAACACCTGGCACAACAAACGACACTGGGTGCAGATGAGCCTCGATGCCAAAGCTGACATTACGGATGAAAAGATCGCTCATTCATCCCAATCCCATGTCAGCTTGCCCGGAATCGGCGGTATCGCTTGTAGCGTGTCCAGATCCAGCAGGGTGAAATAGCCACTCTCTTCGGGAAGCCAACCACCGGTGTCAATGTGGTAGACGTTGCCCAGGGTAGTCGGCCGCCTCAAAGGCGAATGACCAACGACAACAGCACGAATACCCGCTACGCCACTTTCGTCCCCTTCCTTGACTCTCCGGCGCGACCAGAGGCACATGGCTTCGACCTGCGCTGTCTCTGTGTTGTCTGTCTCCAGGGCGCTAACCAGATCGGCCCAGGATTGTCGCGGACAATCTGCATGCACCAATCCAACCAGCCCACTCGCTGTCTCCACTTCGATCAAAAATGGAAGATCGGACAACAGTTCCGCATAGCAACGTTGTTCAACTGTCGATAAGCCGTAGAACCAAGTACCGCCATTGGTCAGATGTATATCGCGCTCATCACCCGTGAAGTCAGCCCGATACGAATCAATCGCCATTTGCTCGTGATTACCGCGAACAGCGTGGAACCATGGCTTGTTCAGCCAGACATCCACATCCTCGTTCTCAGGCCCACGATCAACCAGATCGCCGACAGAGAACAGGCGGTCACATGCCGGGTCGAAGGCGACGGCGTCCAGTGTCTGCTGCAGGAGAGTGAAGTGGCCGTGGATGTCGCCGACCGCATAATCCTTGCCGGCGGTGTTTCGCTCGAATCGCCTGATCTTGCTCATAACTGAACCTCCAACAACCCCTCATGGGTTATCCTTTCGACCTCTGTCCACGCCCCAGCATCACCTGCGCGCAGAACCTCTAGCTCGATAAACTCAGCCACGGCGCTTCCCTCTTTTCGGTTCTTGCTTCTTCGGCTTGGTTGTCGATTCGCTCACCACGCTGATCTGCATCGGCTCGCCGCCACAGCAACGGACCATATAGCTGGCAAGATCCGAGACCCGCCTGAGAGCTGATTCATGGGCAGCCAGATCTTTTTCCAGCGCCTCGCTCCGGGCTTGTTCAGTCTCCAGCGCTTCTTTCAAATCACTGTTTTGGGCGCGCAGCATGTTCAGTTCGCGGTACAGCCCACGCACTTCAGCAACTGGATATTCAGCAACTTCAGCCATTGCACTTCTCCTTTGCATTACTCTCCATTTCTATCCGTCGCAGCTCATGCCACATCCACCGTTTTGCCCGGCCAGATCGCTGACACAGCTGCCATTGCTTCAGCTCTGAGCATGGCTGCGCCCACCATCGAAAACGGGTGATAGCCTGGCACGCTCACCATCCAGCACGCCTTGGGCCCATGGCTGGCCAAGTGCTCATCACACAAGCGGTTGGCATCAGCCGCAGCCGAGCACGCCCCGCCAATCGGTCTGCTCTGCCAGATGGCCTGATACCGATCACCTTGCTTCTCGATTTGATACCCCTCAATGCTCTCGACGAGCGTGGGGCTCAATTTGCGCCATTTCATGCCGGGCTACTCCGACCTATACCCAACCTTGCCAGCAGCGCCTGGCGAGCCTCTGCGCCGTCCTGTGGAATGCCCTGGGCCTTGATCCGATGACGCAGTTGCTGCTCGGCCTGCTCTTGTGCCCGATCGGCAGCGGACTTCTGGCTGTCATGGCTGATACCGGTCAGGACCTGGCCGTCCAGTGGCTCGCCGTTTTCTAGGCGACGCAGCACGATGGCGTAGTTGCGCTCGAACTGGGCGAACAGGGCCTTGTTGTCATGTCGAGATCGACGCAGATCGTACGTGCCGGTCAACCTGGCGGCGACCCGAACCGCATCGTGTTCATACCGACCTGCCAACGCCTGTCCCCATGCCCCTCGCGCATCAGGCAACCCATCGACACGCCGGCATAGCTGGATGAATTCCTTCAGGCTCGGAGGGAAATCCGCATCCAGCACCATGCGCTGCAAGCCACGATCGACCTGCGCATCGGTCAACGGGCGAACCCCGGTGATCCAAATGCGTTTCGCCAGGCGCTCAGCCTGCTCGTGCCCATAGTGCTTCTCGTACCAAGCTGGATAGCTGGTCTTCAGCGTCGCGAAAACCCGCTTCACAGCACGGCGAGCCTTTGCATCCAGATCGATCACCCCCTCGCGCACAGGTTCACCAGTTTCACCAGTTGTCGTCGTTGAGGATGTCGACAGCGTTTCGTGTACGCCACGCAGGAGTTCGTCCACGGGTTCCATGGTTCTGACCCTCAGTTTGTTGGTAGCGATGGGTGTATTTCAGTTGCTGGGCCAGTTGGTGTTCCCATTGGGCCTGGCTCTGATGCTTCTCTGGACGTGCGATCCAGTAGCTCCGGAACTCGAGCAGCTGATCGGGATGGAATCGCTGATTCGCGAGCCCGTTGCGGAACAGCACTGCGGTGAAGGTTTCGCGGTCCGGTTCCCAGTTGTCATGCATCGGGAAGCGCCGGGCGACAGCGAAGTCCTCGCGCGCGTTGTGCGCTGTAGGATTATCTTTACCGGATACCGGAAGTAGGTTGCTGCTCGCCGAAAGCTCCGGTTCTTGCTCTGGTTGCAGCTCGGCTGCTAATTCGCTGCAAGCCGCGCCGCTACTAGGCTGCAATGGATTACCCGCCGGTTGTTGCTGCGGTTGCTGTTCTGGTTGTAGCTCGGTTGTAGCTGTTTTGGACGGACTATCCCTGCGAGCGTGCGGAAACTCGAAAACCAAGTTGCCGATCGACACCAATAGGCCCAGCTTTTCCAGCCTGCGAATGGCTGATCGGTACATCTCGCGAGTGATCGGCTTCGGCTTCGCTCGCCCGGGTATCGGATCGACCGTGAACCCCTCCCGCAGCACCGTCTCGTTGAGCAGCGTCTTGTGCCCAGCGATACCCGTGGCGAAATCCATGCGGCGCTTGAGCGCGCAGTAGAGTTTCAGCAACTCGGCAGGCTCCCCGGCCAGCAGCTCCCACTCGGTGTCGCCGATCCGGATCGCTGGCATCAGCCCACCCATCGAATGGCTTGCAGCAACTCGCCCGCAGCCTTCATCAGGGCCAGCAGCAGCGGCTCCAGCGCGCGGCGCTCATCTGCACAGAAGCGGCCATCCTTCGCCGCCTCGGAGCCAACGCCCAGTAACTCGGACGCCGACGACACCAGCGACAGGAACAGACGCACGGCCTCAGCCGGCTCGCGTTCCTCCAGCTCAAAATCCATTGGCACCTGGCCAACAACCTGCGCGAGGGCGAACACCGTGCGCCGCGCCTGGGCCACAACGATGATTTCGAGGATCACCCCGAACGACGGCGGCGGCGCCTCGTGGTCCGGGTTGATCCCATTGGCCAGGGTGTTCCCGTTCATGCCCATGGCCTGGGCCAGGGCGCGGATGCCGCCGGGAAACTCCTTGGCATCGGCCTGGAGCGCCAGGAACAGCGCGCGGTGAACTTGCTTGACGGGTCTACGCATGACGAATGGCTCTCCGGATTCGCCTACCGCCGGAATCGGGCCGGGCGAATACTGGCTGGGCGGCCATGGTCATATCAGGCCACCGCCTTCTTGGAAGAGGCCTTCAGTGCGCCATTGGTTAGCCGCTCCAACTGGAACTGCCGTAGCTCTGGAATGACCGAGCCCCACATAGTCACAGCGCTCGGGCTGATACCAAGCGCTTCGGCGAGCTTCTTCTTCGATCCGAAATAGGCTGTAGCGTCTGTCGTTTTCATATGGACTCCTCATGGATCGAGAAGATTTCAGCATACTGAAATTTGAGAGTCAACGAATGTCTTCAGCATACTGCATGCTTAAGTTAAGCAATCTTAGTATTGGGCGCATGGAACGGCATGAACGAATCGCCATGGCCATTGAGGCCAGTGGAAAGAAAAAAGGCCAGATCGCCGCCGAATGCGGGGTTGCGAACTCGGCCGTAACTCAGTGGATAAAAGGCGAAAGCAAGAGCCTCAAGCTCGAAAATCTTTATTCCCTTTCAGAAGCGACAGGCTTCAATGCCGAATGGCTGGCGACAGGTAATGGACCCGAACGACTGCGGCAATGCGAAAGCAACGTCGAGCCCGGACCGCCCATCACTAGCCCATGGCGAGCTATCAAAATCGTCGGAACTGCTCAGATGGGAACCGAGGGATACTGGCATGGCCTTGATAGCGCAGAAGGCTATATCGACCTACCGTCCAGGGATGCCGACGCCTACGCTCTGCGCTTGAAGGGTGACTCCATGTCGCCGGCTATCAAGTCGGGCTGGATAGCGATATGCGAACCGAGTCACGACCTGGTGCCGCTGGAATACGTGATGATCAGGCTCCGCGATGGCGAAAGCATGGTGAAGGAATTGCTGCGAGCGACCGACGAGGACGTCACCGTCCAGTCGGTGAACGATGCCTATGGCCGCCGAACGATTCCTATTGAGCAGATCGAAACCATGCACTACGTCGCCGCAATTGTGGCGCCGAGCAAGATCAAGCTCTGAGCATCTGGCGCAGCGGAGAGATGTAACCAAGCGTCACAATCAAAAAAGGAAACCCCATGCGATTCAAGCTGTTCGCAGCCCTACTGCTATCTATCTCTGCCCCGCTTGCCCAGGCATTACAGACGGACATTCAACCGCCCAGAACATTTGTCGAGGCTAAAAAGGTCGCGTGGAAAATTTACGCAGAGCGGCCAACGGACTTCTATTGCGGTTGCAAGTACGAAGGAAACCGCATTGATCTGAAAAGCTGCGGCTATACCCCGCGCAAAAATGCAAACCGCGCCGGCAGGGTTGAATGGGAACACATCGTGCCGGCCTGGGTAATCGGTAACCAGCGCCAGTGCTGGCAGAAAGGCGGGCGCAAGAACTGTACGGCCAGCGATCCGGTATTCAGCGCAGCCGAGGCCGATTTGCACAACCTGGTTCCGAGCATTGGCGAGGTGAACGGGGACCGCTCGAACATGGCATTGGGTATGAGTACGGAGAAACCCACTCAGTACGGCCAGTGCAAGACGGTCGTGGATTTTAAAGGCGATGTGACAATGCCTCGTGAAGAAGTGCGCGGCGCTGCTGCACGCGTCTATCTCTACATGGCCGACCGTTACAAGCTGCGACTGTCCTCGCAGGATCGCAAGACCTACGAAGCCTGGAACCGCATGTATCCGGTCAACGAGTGGGAACAATGGCGGAATCAGAAAACAGCCTGCGCAATGGGCTGGGGGAATAACTACGTCGGCAAAGTCGATCTGTCTCGGTGCTCTGGAACCACAGGCAAGAGCAAGGCCCTCTCCTCCGCTGCATCTGGCGCCACGACTCCCGTCCTGGCCACATCATCGACCAGCAGCCCATACAGTTGCTCGCCCAGGAAAACGTGCGGGCAGATGACCTCATGCGCCGAGGCACGCTACCGGCTGGAACAGTGCGGCGACCACAGAATCGACGGAGATAATGACGGCACGCCGTGTGAGGCGTTGTGCAAGTAATCGGCATGGGCAGCAACCAGCGCACAGATTCACAACCCAGAAACACGTAAAGTCCACGGAAACGGAAACCACATGCAAGGAGGCAATATGGGCAATCTCGTGCTCACCCGCCACGTCGGCGAAAAAATCTACCTCAAGCTTAACGTCACCCTCGATACCGATATTGAGGACGTGATCCGAAAGCTCGTGCATGAAGGAATCACGATCAACGTCAAAGACATCCATAACGGCAGAGCTGCGATAGGCATCGAGGCGCCACGAGAGGTGCGAGTGCTGAGGGCGGAGCTAGTGGATGAGTAACTAGTGCGCCAAGGCTCCCGTTTCATCAGTGCAAAATAGCTGAATAGATAGAGCACGGCATGAAGCACTCTCAAAATAAAAAGTAGCTAACTACTAATTTCACCTTTTAAATAAATATTTAAGTTTCTGGCCTTTTACAGATATTTAGTTTACCCAGGGGAGTAGCATGACCAAGGTTGTAGAGGAAAAATTTTCAATCTCGTATGATGCAGATGAAGGCGACTTAAATAACCATGAGATTGGTGCCTTGGCATTAGGTAGATCGATTCTTGGCGTTAACGACGCGGTTTCGCAAGCTAATGCATTGATAAATAAAGGCGCAGAAGTAAAGTTAAAAGTTTCGGCACCTGTTCGAGAAGGCTCGATTATAGTTGACTTTCTGCTTTTGGCGAGCACTCCTAATGCCCTCGCATTACTGAAGTATCTGGGATTTTCAGGCGCAGTAGGCGCTGTAGCTGGAGGTTCTCTGATAGAAGTAGTGCAGAAACTAAAAAATCGAAAGGTTGCTAAGGTCACTATTGAAGCGGAATCGAACGTGGCAGTAATAGAAGTCGACGGCGAAAAAATAGAATGCGACAAATATGTAGCCCAGCTTGCCGTCGATAAGAAGGTAAGAGATTCACTACATAACGTTATCCAAGCACCAATCTCGGGAAAAAAGAACGCTAAGTTCAAGGTCCTGAACGAACAGGAAATCGAAGTTTTGGTGATTGACGAAGCTGTTGCACATAGTTTTTCGCCGTTACCTGTAGGCTCTCTTGAATCGGAAGAAATAACTAAAGAAACGACGACTGTTTACTTTGTACAAGTTAACTTCAACTCAAAACGTGGGTGGCGTATAAAGTTAGCAGACGGACAAGAATATGCTGTTGAGCTTAATGATAATAAGTTTATGGCGAATGTTAATCAGAATAAACAGACCTTCTCAAAAGAAGATCTTTTCGAAGTTATCTTAGAAAAAAGATCTCTCTACAGACAAACTCGCTCATCGTATCAATATACAGTTGTTGAAGTTACAAATCATTTTACTGATAAGGATCGCCGACTTGTTTGAGGTGGCCTATGTATGTAAACGAAAACTTCGCTGAAGCGCTGCTTTACATAGCTTTAATGATCGTTACGCCGGCTCTCTGGAAAATGAGTCGAATACTCTTAAGGTATGTTTTTAACCGCTATATCGCAGCAGACGAAATAGTGGTCGTTTATAAGCGGCGAGGGATGGTGGTAGAGACCAGGCGGATCAAGGCGACTGGTTATGTCGTTGACCAGTTGAAACAGCTGAAGGATAGAGCGTAATGACCGATAATCGGAACACCGCTCCTCAAGGCCTCCAGGCTTCGATTACGGCAGGTATAGGTACTTTTGCAACTGCAAGCTGTATGAAATGGCTACCACCAGAAGATACGCAGTATTGGATTAGTGTATGTACTCTTCTCTCTCCAGTCGTCGGATATTTCGTTGCGAAATTTTTCTGCTCAATCGATGAGCCCGAGGAACTGACGAAGTACAAGGCCTGGCTTAATAAAGACCTAACTAACCAGAAAAAGATACTAAAGGATAAAAATGTCCCAGAGGACGTGAAGAAAGAAGTTAGGCAAAAATACACAGAAACCACGCTCAAGCTTGCATCAGCAAATCAAGATTATTCGCCACGCGGTATTGTAGTTAACGATCCAGACTGACTCATCTCCACATGCAATACGAAGATAACACCCGGCACATTTCATATTAGTCAAACAGCAGTATGGCTTTTCATTTCTGTAATACCTGTGCTTTATGGTAAGCACTCTGCACAGGAGACCAGCCATGCTAGCCACAGACCGGCCTCCCACCCAACCAGAACGCCTGTCTCTGCCATCGAAGAGAAGAGCAGTTTGCCTAGGTTGAACGGTGCGGCTCAACCAATAACGAACATCAATTAGCCTCCACGCGCGGACTTCCTTTTCCGCACCGAACCTTTTCCGCGCCTGGGCGGTCATTCTTTACAGGCTTCGCCTCATATAGGTGAGCAGGCCGGTTGTAAAGGCTTTTCTCGCTCTAAAATTGTTCCCTTTTCAGTTTTAGAGTAGGTCACCCCCAGGCCACACCAAAAAATGCAAAAAATCAATAATTTAACGATACAAGAAAGTGCCTTTTTGTACCTGATAGAACTGTTTTAGCTCGGTTATGCCGTCTTAATGACAGCCTGTCATTATTCTGAAATCACTATCAGTAATTAACGCCTACTTGCTCCCATCAAACACGTTCCCATGATTCTACTTCCCCTACATACACTTTAAAGATGGGGTGCGGAATAGGAGTTTCTGCGGCTTGCAACTTCCGATAAAGCGAAGGGTTGCGAGTTTGCAACTTTCCCAGCAAGTGCTTCCATTCATAAGCCAGCTGCCCCGAGGTAACGCTAAGAGTGATTGATTTGTATGCTGGCCCGATTTTTGTTTTGTCGAAGGAATAACCACGCGTCTCGGCTTCTGCGTAAATGGCCTTCAAGTATACGGAGATAGCCTCAAGAGACGCTGAGTGATTTTTGAAGCGATCCAGTTGTGGGTGATGCTGATAACCCTTCGTGTCTCCACGAAGTACGGCCTGAGCCAAGAGTGTTTCACGCCATAAGGCCACTAGACCTTGTCGATCAAGATACTGAGGGTGTAACGACCAGAGCCGCATATTAAGGTCCCATACTTGTTAGCTGGAGAGCTTACCAAAAGAGGCTTGGCCCGTTCTCCAGAGCGGGCTTTTTTTTGTCTGATCTGAAATTTTCTTGTTTTCTTACAAGATAGCGCTAGATTTCAAATGCAGCTCAGGATGACGCTGCTCTTCGTGGACCAACTCCAAGCCCGCTCACTGATTCATGTACTTACTGAGCGGGCTTTTCTTTGTTCCGAAACTGTAACTTCTATCATCTAAACTGAGCGAACCGACAGAAAAGTCGGGTATGTAATAGCGATCATTTTCCCGCTCGAATCACGCTCCGAGCGGGCTTTTTTTTGCCTGACGATTCGCGACTCAGGCGTGTGCCTCTCTATCCAATGCCTCAATGACCCACTGGTTCAGGCTTTTACCTTCAGCTGCGGCCGCGATAGCAATATCCGCATGCAGCTCAGGTGGAACCCTCACATTGAATTTACCAGAGAAGCTTTTTTGCGCTTCCACACCATCTTCGGCGCACATCTCCAGGAATACCCGTAACGATGTCGCCCCTTCCCGCTTCAGACCTTCAATGTCGGCTGCATAAAAATCAGCCCCACCGTTCAGTCCAAGAAACTCGCCGCGAAACATCTCGATCTCGGGACCGTATTGGATTACGGCCTGGTAGCCGTCGATAACCATAATGTTCTTCATGGCTTCACCCCATTTGAATTCAACCACTCACGTATTGCCGCCACCGCGCCCTTGTCCGTATTGGGCGAAGGATGAGGACGGTGAAACACCCGACGGTCGCCGAATAACCGCACCCCGACGCGCGCCCCCTCGCGTTCGCTGATCTCGGCGCCAAGCTCGACCAAGAGCGCCTCGATATCCCGCCATTGGATATTGCTGCTGACTGGGCGAGAAAAGATCAGCTCAAGGGTTTTCTGGTGCTTTCGTTTCATGGAAAAATAGTACTAAATTAAAGTACTAAATTAAAGTGTTTCGCCGCATGGCTTGTGCCCGGAATCTTCCCTATCTTCCTGACACGGTGCGCGGCAAGCCTCGCCCTTCGGGCGTCAGCGAGAGGGAGGGGAGGATGTCAAACGTCATTCTTCCTTAAGCGGATTTAAGCCCGGTTTTTCTTCCTTTTGGAATCACTCGCCCGTCTCCTGCACTACCTGCATCCTTCAGATGCGATCTTCTGACCTTCGCCTGTCCCGCAAAGCGTGACCTGGCTCATAGCCACACTTCTTTTCTATTCCTACCGTGCATAGAAATAGTAAAGGAGGTTGCTATGTCTCGCTCTATCGCCCGCAGTATCACAGCCCTATGGCAGGTATCAAGCTACGATCGCATGGTGCGCAGGATCAACGGACAGCTCTCGAATCTGTGCGCCCACAACACAACGCAGGCTAGTATCCAGCGGTTACCCGGCGAACGTGATGACGACTGGGAGCGACTGCTTGATGAGTTGCGCATCGCTGACAACGTCGCGGTGGAAGCCGGTAGGGACTGCGCGCACCTGAGCTGGGGAGAGTCCGAAAACGAATAGCCAAACACGAAAATGAGCCCGCCGAGTGCGGGCTTTTTGTTGCCCACTGAAAATAAAATTCAGCATTCTTAAAAATACTCTTGACCATAAATTTCAGCTTGCTTAAATTAACCTCATCGCCGCAACACAACGCGATGGGCCCCAGGGCCTCGGGCGACCGAAACGCTCTTTAGAAATTCGACGTGACCCAGCGACTTACCGGGATTCCGGTGGCAACCAAGCTAAACAGTCGCCCATGCAGGCTCTGGAACCTGCCGTGCTCCCACATGCGAGCACGCGAAGTTGCGCAGCCACCCGATGCGACGCCAGTAGCGGCAGCGGGCAGAGGTGGGGAAACCCGGCAGATGCGCAGCGAGATTGACCGGTGAAAACCGGAACAGCCCAGCCGGAGAGTGGCGAATAACGCCGGCCAGCAACACCGACGAATCACTGATGCGCCCGATCGCCCGGGCGCAAGGGGATGAAATAGCGGGCTTGGCCGAATGGCTCAGGCACCAGCCTTCCAAGCTGGTTATGCGGGTTCGATCCCCGCAGCCCGCTCCAATCGAGACAGCCTGGATAGACAGGCCCGATGGCTTCGCAAGAGGCTGCATCGGAAAGAGCGCGGGACAGCAAAAAAGACTGCTCCAGTGGCAACAGAGGAAACCCGGTCCTCGCCGCCTTTGAGTTGGAGATACCGCTCTTTTTCCGATGCAGGAATGCGCAGGCTCACGCCAGCCGCCACGACGGGCGGCACATCGCCTAAAAGTTTGATCGATATCAAATATATTTTGTTACCTCAGGTTAAAACCTGAGCATCAAAATATAGGTGATTTATGGAATCAAATAATGATGACGAAGAAGAGAGGAAAATTGAAGATATAGCCATAGCAATTTTGCTGATTCTGATATCAATTACGAGTCTCTGGATATTTGTAGAACTTTGGCCGTATTGAGCAAATACAAATTTCAGTTTAATTGGCGAAGAAACACCCTTCCCCCCAGCAATTCTGCTGAAGACCCCGACGCCTAATCCCGATTGCAAATGACCTCCCTGCACGCCAGGGCGGCATGGATTCCTTTTGCCCGGAGATAACCAACCATGGAAACCCTCATCAACTTCGCCTTCTGGCTGTACGTCGGATTGGCTGCCATCGCTATTTCCGCTGGTTTTTACTTCGACGCCTACGAGCGCGGCCACGCTGATGGCTACGACGAAGGCTTCGATGCCGCCAAGAACGTGAATCGGAGCATCACCGAACGCGATGCCTCTCTGCTCATGAGTCAGGAGGATGTCCAATGAACGCCAGTTGCCCTGTGTCTGCCGACCTGGAGCACCGCCTCAATCAGATCGATCGTGAAAACGACCTCGAATCCCTGCAAGAGCGCATCGCCAGCGATATCTCAGAAGGCGATCCGAAGACCTGCAACGCCTTCGCCGATTTCTGCGCCAACGAGCTCAACGGCAGTCTGATCTATGCGTTTTGCCTCGCTCGCATCCAGGCGGATGACGGCCTGCTGAAGCAGACCCTGGACGAGCTCGACACCTGCATCGAAACGTACCGTGAAAAGTTTATCGATGCTGAAACGGGCTTGGCCTTGGCTGCGTACAAAGAAGATGCCGAAGCACGCTGGGAGGCCATTCATTTTGAATGACGAAAAGTGCATGACGTTGATCATCACATCAACCTGGAAACAGCTCATCGAGGCCCTGCAATACGCGGGGCTTTCTTTTGCTCGCATGCGCCGGTCGCCGGTGCGAATTGGTGGCCGTTGGATCGCAGAGGTGCGGACGTGAACGTCGTCACCGTGCGGGCCTCATCCTGGGCTGGATTGTTCGACTGCGGATTCAAGTGGCAAGGCATCCACCTGCTGGGTATCAAATCACCCAGCAGTCCCCGCGCCTTGCTCGGCACCGCCATCCATGCCAGCACCGCCGCATTCGATGCCGCCCGGGTCGAGGGCTATGAGCTGTCGGCATTCGATGCGGCCGAGTACCTGGTGCAGACACTCCAGCATCCCGAGTTCGATGTGGACTGGCGCGGCGCCGACATCACCCCACGCGAGGCCGAGGCCACCGGCCTGACCCTGCATACCCGCTATTGCAACGAGATCAGCCCGCGCTATGAATTCGTGGCAGTCGAACTGGAAACCAAACCGCTGGAGATCGACTGCGGCGGCGGAACCATCGTCCGCCTCACCGGTACCTTGGATCGCGCCCGCATCAAACGTGGCCATGACGGCATCGGCATCGCTGATGTGAAAACGGGTGGCGCAGCCGTCAGCCAGGGCGTGGCCAAGACCAAAGGCCACCGCCCCCAGGTCGGCACCTACGAGCTGCTCTACGAGCACACAACCGGCCAGGCTTGCACCGCCCCCGCCGAAATCATCGGCCTCAAGACCAAGGGCAAGCCCGAGACCGGCACCGGCGAGATCGTCGGCGCCCGCGAGTTGATGGTGGGCACCGACGAATACCCCGGCCTGATCCAGTTCGCAGCGGACATGTTCCGAACCGGGCTTTTCCCGCCCAATCCCGCCTCGCCACTTTGCTCGGAACGCTACTGCCCACGCTGGTCGGCGTGCCGGTATCGAGATCAATAACCAAGGAAATCCCCATGACTCAAACCCAACCAACCCAGTTGGCCAGCCTCAAGCAAACCGGCAGGATGCAGGCGCGCGATGCAGGCGTCGGCAACGTGAAGAAATTTTTCGAAAGCCAGAAAGGCACCCTCATAGCGGTACTTCCTAAGCACGTCGATGCTGATCGGATGTTGAAGATCGCGCTCGGCGCTATGCGCACCACGCCGAAGCTGATGAACTGCACGGTCGAATCGCTTTTCGGTGCTATCGTCCAATGCTCGCAACTCGGTCTGGAGCCGAACACTCCGCTCGGCCATGCCTACCTGATCCCCTTCGATAACAAGAAGAAGGGAATCACCGAGGTTCAGATCGTATTTGGCTACAAGGGACTGGTGGATCTTTCTCGCCGCTCTGGCCAGATCGTCAGCATCGCCGCCCATGAAGTCTGCACCAATGATCGCTTCGAGTATGAATATGGCCTCGAAGAAAAACTGGTGCACAAGCCAGCGCTCAGTAAGCGTGGAGAAGTGATTGCTTTCTACTCCGTGGCCAAGCTGGTTGGTGGTGGTTACGCCTTCGAGGTCATGAGCCGCGAGCAGGTCGAAGAAATCCGCGACGCCAGCCAGAATTACAAGTTCGCCCGCGACAAGGGCTCCACCGTTTGGGGCCAACACTTTGTCGAGATGGGCCGAAAGACGGTGCTACGTCGCCTGTTCAAGTACTTGCCGGTCAGCATCGAATTGGCAACGGCATCAGCGCTGGACGGCAAAGTCGATCATGACACCCAGGCACTGGACAGCGTATTGAGCGGTGAATTCACGGTGATTGATGACGATGCCCCGCAGGTCGAAGAAGAGCCGGAGCCTCCCGCCCTCACCCACGAGCCCGGCGAAACCATCAACACCCTGACCGGCGAGATCACCCAACCCGAGCCCGAACCGGTAACCCGTCAGGCCAGCACAAAACCATCCCGCACCACTGCACAGCCACAGCCCCAGCCCACCGAGCAGGCTGGCTTTGACGATCTGAGCATGGAGTAACAGCAAAAAGGCAGGAAACCCAGCCTCTTAAATACTGACAAGGCTTTGGTCGATAATGCCTTCTTGATAACCAGAGATATCGTCACAGCCTTTGGCGCAAAACTGGATATCTCTGATCAATTCACGAGGAATCTCGCCGCAGCGATATACTTGACCGGCAACCATTTTAGCTTGCAGCTCATTGGCCTTCAGCTCGTAGAAGTCGCCTAAGCAGACCCAAGTATTTAGAGGGAAACAGCAGCTTCCAGCCGGCAGCAAAAAAGCAGGATAGTAGTTTCCTGATTGGCAACCAAAATCATTGCGATAACGATGACCCTTAGACGTGGTTTTGACTGCAATCAGCGTATGATCGACTTTGCCAATAATGACAAGGTACTTCTCTTTGGTAGAGCCATCGCTAAACACAAATTTCTTGTCTAGTAAAACCTTCCCTGGGTATAGCAATTCAACTCCTTAGGGCTGCCAGCATTTCCTCTCGGTCACGAATTGCTTCAGACATTAACTCGCGGTCCTGAGCCCGTAGAGACATAGTGTAGGGGATTTGCGCCTGGCGCCGACCCTGGACCTCAAAGACCTGATGCCAAGGCAAGTTTTCAAGATGTGTCGCCTCGATCATATCGTCGGCTTGGGTATCTTTGAATTCTTCGGCCAGCGCGTTCATGATCCGTAGTTCACGCTTTGAAAAGTGCTGGCTATTGAAGCTGTCCAACGCATCAATCTTTAGCATCACCCCATTTCTCACTTGGATAGACTCGAAGCTGACCTGATTCGACCACTCGTCACCAGGGCTTTCCATCTCTTCGTAAAGCGCCACAGGAACCGGCCCCATCTTCCAGGCGAAGTAATCCATACCGGTCACCGAGCGGCCCGTCTCCTTGAAATGCGTGAAATCAAGAAAATACAGAAGCTTGCACAGCTTGATTTTTCCAAGCCGCTTAGTGTTTAAAGCGAAAAACTTCACAACTTCAATGAGTTTTTCGCGGTCATGAGAGATAAGCATGGCTGCATCATACCTCGCATTTGTTTTTTGCGACTATGTATAGACTCTCACTTTCGAGAGTTGACGCCCTTCGCTTCCGGTATTACCTTTCTCCGAGCCGCAGCAAAATCTGCGGCCGGGTTTGGCGACCCGGATAGCTATGGCGCACAGCCGCTTCAGCGGTTTTTTTGTGCCCGCGTTATGGCGGGCCGTGCGTGGGAGACCGAAAGGTCTGCCGGGTCCCATAGCCCCGGTTCGCCAACCCGCGCACGGTTCGTCTCCACCTTTTGGCGAAGGTGTGGCGAACTCCATCAGCTATGGAGATCCACCATGTCAAACACTCAACTTGCCACTGTCGATTTTAACGGCCGCGCCCTTACTGTCATCACTAGCCAATCTGGCGAACGACTCGTCGCCATGCGGCCGATCTGCGAAGGCATCGGTCTCGGATGGCAATCACAGTACAACCGAATCCAGCGCGACGAAGTGCTTTCGACCTGCGTAGTCATCATGAATATGCAGATGCCGGGCGACGATCAGCGCCGCGAAATCACCTGCCTCCCACTGGCCTACCTCAACGGCTGGTTGTTCGGCATTGATGTGGCTCGCTGCCGCGAAGAAATCCGTCCCGCTCTGATCCAGTACAAGCGCGAGTGCTATGCCGCGCTGGCCGCTTACTGGCATCAAGGCGAGGCGGTCAACCCGCGCAAGGCTCGCAAGCCTAAGGCTCTACCGGATGGCCTGACCCTCGACCAGCAGACTGCCATCAAGCAGCTGGTCAAAGCCCGCGTCGAATCCGTACCGAAGGACAAGCAGGCCAAGGCGGCAATCACCTGCTGGTCGGCACTGAAATCCAAATTCGGCTGCACGTACAAGAAGATCGATCCTGAGCAGTTCGCCGAGGCAGCAAGCCTGGTGGCGAGGATCGAACTGGAGGGAGAGTTCCTGGGCAAAGAGCCCGAGTCACTCAGAAAGCCGACGTTCGCCGACATCATCGGCCGCCCTGTTACAGCGCCTGATCGCTGGCTTGTGTACGTTGATCGCCAGGGTCGAGAAGTTCATAAGCTCATCCCGTATGACGCCAACATCATGACTCACAAGCAATTGATCAAAGCCATGATGATCGATATTCCGGTTTCGTCCGAAGAGATGTTTGAGTTCGCGATGGCTGCTCTGGCCAACCTCAAGGCCCGTGACGCCTACCAAAGCTCGCGCATCAAAAAAGCTCGCGCTGCCGGCTTGAAAATCTGACCCACCCGGGCGCCGCCCGGCGCCCACCCCCACCCAATACCTAACCTAACCACTCGCCGCTGGCCACCAGCAGCGCGGGCACCTGCACGCCTGGAGAAAACCATGCGCCTCACAAATATCGAGATCACCAATTTTCAGGGCATCCGCCATGCCGCCCTGCCCGTCACCGAATCGCTGCTGCTTGTTTCCGGTCCAAATGGCCAGGGACCTTACCTGTAGTGCATTGTGGAACCGATTCCAGCACTTTATCGATCTTATTCGCAAGCATTAGATTTTCTGGCCTGGCCGCCATCAAAGTAACAACTGACGCAACCGTTGAAACCACGATGGCTGCTGTTTCAGCCATCGTTTTTCCACCAGGTGTCGAATCCGACCCAACCTTTATCAGCCGCCCATTATTATCCAGTTCCACGTTGAATTTAGATGTTTCAAAAAAAGCGGGCTTATATTGAATTAAAGAGGGATTGTCATAGTCGGAAACCATCTTGGTTTCCGTCACATTCACGGGCTTACATAGCTTTTCAAATGTATCCGCCGGATAATATTTTACAATTTCATTTTTATCGTTGGTAATCTGATTAAGATAATATTTCGATTCATTATTCTTTAAAGGATAATACAATACGCCCTCATATTTATTGCATTTAAATATATCATTTTTATCTAAGTTTTTATTACCCTCATCGTTATGGCAAAAATAATTAGCATCTGGATAAGTATATAAGTACCCAGAACAACCAGATAAAAATATAGCCGCTATCAATAAGCTTATAAAAAAAATCATTCGAAACATGAAACACCTCTTATATCCATATAAAATTAGCCAAAATAAGCGTAGTAGATTTTTTCAGTATCACTGAAACGAATAATGCCTTTGGCATTCTACGAGAGGTACTTCACATAATTAATATATTGACGCCCTTCGCTTCCGGTATTACCTTCTCCGTGCCGCAGCAAAATCTGCGGCCGGGTTTGGCGACCCGGTTAGCTACGACGCACAGACCGCGTTAGCGGTTTTTTTGTGCCTGCTTTATGGTGGGCTGTGCGTGGGAGACCTTAGGGTCTGCCGGGCTCCGTAGCCCCGGTTCGCCAACCCGCGCACGGTTCGCCTCCATCCCCAACGATCCAGCATTTTGACTATATGTCATTAATGTCGTGGGTATAAATTTCATCGGTACCACATTTATACACATAGATTTTTTTGAACTGGCAAGTTTGACTATTTAGCAATCCCAAAAAACGGTCTAAATTAGCCCGCCAACCAGGAAGTGTCAGATCTGTAGATATGTAGGCCAGGAGGCGAATATCGCCTTGATGAGTATATTTTTTATTAAGCTTTTTACTGATAGTACTTTCGGTCTCATCAGCAATAAAAGTACTCTGAATTGGATTAAAACAAGGGCCTTTAAATCGACCACGGCTAATTGATACGTCATAGCTATTAACTTTTACATGTCCAGAAAACCCAGATGGCAAATCCAATAAACCGTCGAAAAACCTTGGTAAGGTTTCTCTTACTTTTGGTATCGTCATCGCCTTAATATCAAATGATATATCTGCATCATCATATAATAAGTCAAATTTTATGCGCTTTTCAGAAGATAATGATTCCATACAGGAAATGCACTCATTTTTTAAACTCAGACCTTTATTTATTGCGCATTCAAGATCTTGGTCGGTTATTTCTACCAACTCAAAAGCTATGATTGAACCGTCATGGCCTTTGTATAAAATATCTGGCTCTGGAGGCGCTTTACTAAAAAGCTCGCCTCCAGGCAAAAAACCGGCAACTAACGCAAACTCATTAAATAAACTACGTTCTTTTTCTTCTTTATTCATTTTTTTACCTCCAAGTAATTCTATGAATGCGCTCAAAATTAGTCATTAATCAAAGTCTAGTCTCTGAAGAAAAGCCTGAATGGATATAAATAAACGCCCAGTACATTTATCAAGCTGTTGACGCCTTTCTGTTCCGGGTTTATGTTTGCCCTGTCGCCTACATGCGACACGGGTTTAGCCTCCCGGAAAAGTCAGGTGGGTACATAACCACCGCTCACGAGCGGTTTTTTTGTGCCCGCAGCATGGTCGCCCCTGTTATGAGGGGAGTCGTGTAGGCACTCGCAAGAGTGGCCGGGTTCCTGACTCCGGTAAGGCTAACCTGCACGACTCCGCTCACCCGATTAGCCTCGGGCGCGGGAGGCTGACTAAAAGTATGATATTTTTGATTAAATCAAAACATCATACTTATTAACAATCGCTTCCATAGGAAGAAAATCAAACCCTTTTAAATCAATTAAAACTTCTGACTCTTGATTATTTACTTTTCCTTCCGCATCAGTGTGTATAGTAATATGCAGATCACAAAGAATCTTGGTATCTACAACATAAACAATTCCATCAAACAACCAATTACCGGTTGC
Organism: Azomonas macrocytogenes; assembly: GCF_014191985.1. Taxonomy (GTDB): domain Bacteria; phylum Pseudomonadota; class Gammaproteobacteria; order Pseudomonadales; family Pseudomonadaceae; genus Azomonas; species Azomonas macrocytogenes. Next base: position 86,833 of record NZ_JACHXI010000009.1, on the reverse strand, counting down.
AAATTTCTTAGCGATTTCTTCCGATGAGGAAAATGATACATAACTTGTTTTATAGGTATCACTACAGTAATTATGGTCATAACGAGCATTCACCCCAGAGGCATATATCGTAAGAAAAGTATCTCCTGCAAAGTGATGCTTACTTCCGGCATATATCTCAGAAGTATTTTCATCGCCTTTCGGTATAATTTTTCCGCAGCTTTGTGAGTCTAGGTCTTTACTAACGCCTCGATATATTAGCATTTCACCTTCCTAATCACTTGAAACTCCTTTGCTTCCAGTATGCCGAACTGGTCGCAGAATACCATCACGGTTGGCGATAACATTTATCGTATCGTCTACAGATACCGAAGGGAAAGCTAGTGAAAAAAAATATCCTGACCTGCCTGTCGCTTGCAGGAATGCTCTACGCAAGTACCTCCATCGCAGGGCCATTTGGCCTAAGTATGGGGATGAAGCTGGAAGATGTAGGAATAGCCCCAGAAAAAACGATATCTAACGGGAAGTATAAATTTATTAGCGTCCCAAATCCTCACTCATCGTTTGATGGATACATACTAAAGTTTTCTCCAACAAAAGGGCTTTGCTGGATAAAAGCCATAGGAAAAGATGTAGATACGAGCGTCTATGGATACGAGCTAAGATCAGCTTTTAATGATATGAAGGGCAAGCTAGAAAAAGCATATGGCCCAACTATAACAACAGATAAGCTTCTTTATGGAAGCATATGGAAAGAACCAAATGAATTTATGATGTCGCTTATTAAAAGCGAGCGCCTTTTATTTTCAATTTGGGATAAAAAAGCAAAATCTAAACTAAGCGATAATATCGATAGCATTGGATTATTTGTTGGCGCGCTAAGCAGAAACAAGGGATATAGCTCCGTCGAGTATTCGTTTAGCAACGAGGCCGAATGCGACAAAGAATTAACCGAGAAAGAAGATTCCGCACTTTGACAAGCACCTCCCCCGCTTGACGCTTCGTGCTTACAGGTTTATGTTCGGCAGCAAGAGCGTAAGAACTCGATTGCCTGCCGGATACCACCACACCCGAAAGATGTGGATTTTTTTCGCCCTCAGTTTTGCTGGGGGTGACTCCAGCCTGTTTATGGCCGGGAGGGTGACGGATACAACACCCGAAAGGGGAAGAAGTCCGCCGTGCAGGCACGGTTCTTAACCTCCCGGCCACCAATTTTGGTGGTCAATCCGATTAAGAACGGAGCCTGACCATGAATAATTCTGCTCAAGTAGTACCCTTCGAGTTCGAAGCCAAAGAGATTCGCACCTTACTGATCGACGATCAGCCTTGGTTCTGCGCCAAAGACGTATGCGCTGTTCTTGGCTACGTGAATGACTCTGACGCCATCAAAAAACACTGCAGGGAAAAGGGGGTAGCGAAACGCGACTCCCTTACCTCTGGCGGTAAGCAGTCCCTAACCTTCATCAACGAAGGCAATCTATACCGCCTGATAATCAAAAGCCGTAAACCAGAAGCCCAGCGTTTTGAGTCATGGGTATGCGATGAAGTCCTCCCTGCCATCCGCAAGCACGGTCGCTACGAGGATGCCAGCGGCAAGATGGGCATCCTGCTCGACGACATAATCGGAACCAGTGGCGTCCTCGTGCTGGATCGTGTGATCGAGCAAAAAGCCACGCCCATCACATCCAGCCTGCAACGCAGCTTCAAGCACACGATGAAAAGCCGGCTGCGGTCTCGCTTCAACGTTCAGCGCACCGATCTGATCCCGGCAAGTCAACTGGCGGATGCCTGCAACTTCATTGCGGCCTATGCGCTTGAGGGCGAGTGGCTGGGCAAGGAGGAATCTGGCCTGTCATTACCGTCCATGGACAGCAGCACCCTACTACCCGCTGCCCAAGCCAAAGAAATTACTGATCGGCTTAATCGCCTTGGTCATTTGTTCAACCCACTCAGCGAGCAATTCGGAGACGTGCTGGGCATCCGCCGCGCTCTACGCGGACTGCATCCAAGAATCGGATTGCCTCAATCCGACTACGTTGAAGTGATCGGGCGTCCCGCCTGACGCTTTAAACCCCATACCCAATTCAACCAATCCCCGCTGCTGAGCAACCAGCGGCGCGGGCACCTGCACGCCTGGAGAAAACCATGCGCCTCACAAATATCGAGATCACCAATTTTCAAGGCATCCGTCATGCCGCCTTGCCCATCGCCGCCCCTCTACTGCTTGTTTCCGGACCAAATGGCGCTGGCAAAAGCTCTCTGCTCGATGCCATCAGCCTGGCGCTCACCGGCCAACCGCGCCGGGTGAGCCTCAAGAAAGACATCAGTCAACTCATCGCAGATGGCGCTAAAAAGGGCGAGGTCAGTCTGTCCTGGCTCAACGCCGACAGCGAGGAATTATCAGCTACCACCGCCCTACCCAGCGGTAAAGGCAACCCGCTGGCCGACCAGCCTTTCCTGCCCTTCGTGCTAGATGCCGCGAAGTTCGCCGGCCTGGATGCCAAGGATCGGCGCAAGGTCCTGTTCGAGCTGACCGGCGCCAGTGCCAGCCCTGCCGAAATCACCAAACGCCTGATCGAGCGCGGTGCCGACGCGGCTCTGGTCGAGCACATCAAGCCTCTGCTGCGGGCCGGATTCCAGGCGGCAGCCGACGAAGCCAAGGAGCGCGCCAGCCAGGTACGTGGCGCTTGGAAAGAGATCACCGGCGAAACCTACGGGAGCCAGAAAGCCGAAGGCTGGAAACCCGATACCGCCGCAATCCAGGTCAACCAAGACGACCTCGACGCCGCCATCAAGGCCCACGCCGACATCGATGCCGATCTGGCCGAAGCACTGAAAACCCTCGGTGCCCACAAATCGGCCCATGCCCAGGGCAAGCACCGCCAGCAACGCATGGACGAGCTTGCAGAAACCGCCGGCCTGCTCCAGCGCCGGCAGAACAAGCTGAACAATGACAAGACCGACCTTGAGAATTGGAAGAAGCAGGTGGCCAGTGCCGAGGCAGCAGCCGGCCATCAGCACGGCCTGCTCCATGACTTGGCAGCGAACCTGGCAGACTGGATCGAGATATCGAAAACGTCTCAGGGCTATGCAACCAATGATGGAAAGCTGATCACTCCATGGTTTACCAGTCCGGTAGCAGATCGCGCTGATCTGTTGCTTGAGCAGTACACGGCAGAGCATGGCCCCATCGCCGCCGGTGACCTTGCAGACAATCCAGAGCATGCCAAGCGCCTGCCGGAATATCGCAGTTACGTCGAGAACCTAACTCGGGCCGTCGCCAACAGCGAGCGCGACCTGCGCGCCGCCGAGGATGCCGCTACCCAACTCCAAGCGCTACAAACCGAAGCGGCCGCCCTGCCCTCGGAATCAGCCCTGGCAAACGCCGAGCAGCATATCAACGACCTGCGCCAGCAGCGTGACCAGGCTCGGGCCAAAGCCGAGTTCCTGCAGGAGCAATGCCAGGCCAATGCAGTGCGTGACACGGCAACGGAGAAAGCGGCCAAGCATCACACCGACGTGCAGGCCTGGACGCTGATCGCCGAAGCATTGGCACCCGATGGCATTCCGGCTGAGATTCTGTCCGGTGCTCTCGAACCCGTTAACACCCTGCTGACTATCCAATCCGCCGCCGCCAAGTGGAACCAGGTGCAGATCACCGCCGGCATTGAAATCACATACGGTGGTCGGCTGTACGGTCTGTTATCCGAGTCCGAGAAATGGCGCTGCGATGCCCTTCTGGCAGTGGCGATAGCACGCCTGTGCTGGGCTGCGCATCGTCACGCTTGATCGTTTCGACGTGCTCCAGCCCTCAGCCCGACCGCAGATTCTGGGCCTGCTCCGAACCCTGACCCAAGATGGCGATCTGGACTGTGCCATCCTGGCCGGGACCATGAAAGAGCCGATGGCGCGTGTGCCCCTAGGAATACAACAGGCATGGATCGAAGGTGGCGTGATTGCCGGCGACCAATCCAGCCAGGCGGCGTAAGGGAGGATGCAGCATGCACCACAAGACAACGCTGAATCTGCGGCCTGGAGTCTCTATGCCCAAAGAAAATCCTAGAATACAACTCTGGAGCAGCGGCGGCGGCGTCCAGTCGGCCGCAATCGCAGCGCTGATCGTGAGCGGGCGAATAGCCCCGCCTGACATGGCGATCATCGTCGATACCGAACGCGAGCAGTCCACGACCTGGGAGTACATGGATCAGGTTATCCATCCGGCCCTGGCCGGAGTCGGCGTCACCCTCCATCGCGTCCAGAAGAGCGAGTTCGAGAAGTGCGATCTGTACGGCGGTGCCAGCGGGGAAACCCTGCTGATGCCGGTATTCACAACCTACCGTGGCGAAATCGGCAAGTTGTCCAACTATTGCAGCTCCTACTGGAAGCGTGAAGTGGTGAAGCGCTGGGCCAACAGCCAGGGCGTCAAGGCCGTAGATAACTGGCTTGGCATCAGCATCGACGAGTTACAGCGGGTGACCAAGGGACGCGGTGGTAAGTGGCAGAATCGCTACCCGCTGATCGAGCAACGCATGAACCGCGGCGACTGCATCGCCCTGGTGAAGCGAATGGGATGGCCTCCGGCTCCACGCAGCTCCTGCTGGAGCTGCCCGAACCACACCCAAGAAGAGTGGCGCGACATCCGCGACAACAAACCGGACGACTGGCGGCAAGCTGTCGCAATGGATCAAGAGATCCGCAAGCGCGACCCACACGCCTTCCTCCACTCCGATTGCGCCCCTCTCGACCAAGCTGACCTCGACGACAGCAACGGCGTGTTGTTCGGGCACGGCTGCGTCAGTGGCCATTGCTTCACTTAAGGCGCGAAATCCCTTTGCCTGTAGAAAAAAAGGCCAGCGGCATGATCAAACGGACATTCAAGCATTTCTCGTGCGGCCTAGACGCTATGCTTTCCCCGAAATACCACCTTCCGGTGATAAGCCAAGTACGCCACCTGTTTTGCTGTGAACGTTCCGACATTGATCGACAGCTTGATCCCCCAAGCTTCCAGTACAGGCTCGGCCACCTTTGCCACCAGTAAATCCCCACTGTCTTCAAAGGAGATCCAGCCCCGATCGAATAGCTTGTCCACGTGGGGTGCGAGCATCAAGCCATTATTACCATCCAAGCGTTCGTCATTTTCACAGTCCCTCCAGGGCCTGATATGGCTCGCTATCAAGAAGCTCTGGTCATCCACACCAGTCAATCGGCAACGCGGCTCGATCGCTAATACTTTTTGGCGGAATAGACCTTGTCCGCATCGGGCACGGATCAATTGCTCTTTCACAGTTTCAGGAGTGTCTGCAGCAGACTCGATCGCTCGCTGCTGCTCGTCAGCCAAAGTCTGCATTTTAAGTTCGGAGATAATCTGTACTGCGCTAGAGTCGCCCATCTTGGCTAGTTGCAGGATTAAATGGCCTAGTTCCAATGAAATGTGGGCAAGATAGCAGCCTTGGTTCCCGTTCCCGCTTGCTTGCAACGGCGAGTTCTTCACAGGTAGCAGCGGCTGAATCAGCACGATATGAGCCTTGGGGGATAAAGGAGCCTTAAGCAATACCCACTCCACTGGTACCAACCAACCAATGTTGGACCAGTTCTCGCCTACCAGGCCAAACGCTTCGGGTTTCGGCGCCTCATGGTGAGCACCAGTAACAATGCCGATCGTTTTTATCAGCGTATCGGCATAGGACACCACTATATCGCCCGACTGTACCAATGTCAGATTGTCGTAGGTCTGGTTGCGGGCGCCGTTCTGATTGGCCTTGGGTGACCAGATGTAGCCACCCTCGACCTCGGCCTTGAAGGTCTGCTTGTGGTTGACCCACCAAAATCGAGGCGCGTACTTACTCAATGCTCATGCCCTTGGCCCTTTGTAGTGAGCCTAAGCATATGACCCTACCCTATCAGCAGCAAGGCAGACCTAATTCCATATCGACCTGCTACGGCCAGTGGCTGTCGGTTTGACCATCCCACAGTCAGTCATCTGACTGGCTCAACACTCAATATCACCACTCACCAGAAATCTCACTCAAGGAAAACGACATGATCAAACGGATCAGGGCCATGTTCGCCCGCAAGAAAGCAAAGCCGGCGCTTACAACCAAGGCGCCGGGACCCGCTTCAGAGCCGCGCAGCCGCTCCAGCTATGCCGCCCCATCTACAGCAAAGCGACGCAGCCATGACGACTCGTCAGATCAGTTCAACGCAACCCACCCGCTGAACCCGTTGAGCCCAGTCAGCCCGCTGAACCCGATCAATCAAATTTCAGCATCGGAACACTGCTCCAGCGATGACAACCATCGCAGCAGCTACTCATCCAGCAGCAGTTACAACAGCTCAAGCGATAGTGGATCGTCATCCAGCAGCGACTCCGGTAGCTCAAGCAGCTGCGACTGATCGATCAACTCCACCCAACATCATTCACAGCGCGCCCGCGCAAGCAGGCGCAGAGGAATCGCCATGGCCGCAGCCGAGAAGCTGACCTATTCAATCACCCCCGGCGACTGGTTCCGGGGCAACCTGCTGGTGCCCACATTCGGCATTACCGCCGAGGCCGCTCGAAAATACCGAGACCGCGGCGTCTGGCTCGAAGGCAAGCACTTCCGGCGCGACCCGCTGGGCATGTACGTCTACAACCGCCAAGCCATTACGGATTGGATGGGAGGCAAGGTTTGAGCAAGGCCGAACTGCCCCGAGGTGTAGCGAAGCTGCCCTCGGGAGTTGAAATTCATGGCAACCAGGTGCGCATATCGTTCTACCTGAACGGAAAGCGCTGCAAAGAACCGGTTCCGGGCGTATCGAGCATCACTAAAGCCACCATCGCATATGCAGACAACAAGCGGCGCACGATCATGGCCGAGATCAAGGAAGGTCGGTTCGACTACGCCCAGCACTTCCCGAACTCGGAGCGGGCCGCCGCATTGTCGGGCGTTGGAAAATCGAGCATGAAGCGCACGATCGCCGAGGGCGTCGCGCGCTGGCTCGAGGTCCAGAAAGCCAGGAAGGCTGGCAGCACATACCTCAACTATGCCAGCAAGGCGAAGCATGTCACAGAATGGGCCGGCTCACGGCGCATCGTCGACGTCGGAAAGACCGATTTGGAGCTCTTCCAGGCGAAGATGCTGAAAGCAGGGCTAGCCCCGAAGACGGTCAACGACGTGTTCACGGTCGTGCGCGGCGTGTGGGGCGATGCGTTCCAAGACGGAATCTTACGGATGAACCCCCTCGACCGGATCAGCAACATCGAGCGAGATAGCGATTCCGAGTTCGCCAATCCATTCAGCCGCGACGAGATCCGGCGCATTGCCGAGGGTGATCCGGATCGGATGCCCGACGTGCGGATGATCTTGTTCAACTGCTAGGCAGGCCTATCGTTGTCCGAGGTCATCGCCCTGGCGGTCGAGGACGTCGATATGGAGGCTGGTGGCGTGCACGTCAGGCGTGCACGTGTAGCAGCAGAGTACAAGGTACCGAAGGAACGGTCGCGTATCCGCTTCGTCGAACTCATCGCCCCAGCTCTGGAGCTGATGCAGCAGATACTCAAGGACTCTGCCGGCTACGAGCGCACCGAACTGGAAGTCATTCAGCGCGACAACGTCACGCGGAAAAAGGAACGCATCACCCTGCTGTTCCGGAACTCGGTCAGCGGCATACCATGGAGCGGCCAGAACGTCAGTGAATGGTTTACCGCTCATCTAAAACGGTCAGGCGTTGCCCACCGTGGCGCCAATCAGTGTCGTCACACGTTCGCCAGCCAGGCGATTTCGAGCTATGTTCCTCTCGAATGGGTCGCCCGCCAGCTCGGTCACACCGACACGACGATGGTGAAGAAACACTATGGTCGATGGATTCCCGCCAACACTAAGAGCATGGCGAAGATTGTTTCTGAAATGATGGGTTTCTGACTGGACAGCAGCGGCCACGAACGGACTGTAAGGGTGATATTTGGTCCCAAATTAGTCCCATGCCATGACCACAAAACTAAAAATCATTTGAAATATCATTTAATTTCAAATGCTTGCAAGACTTTAAGTATGGCGGAGAGATAGGGATTTGAACCCTAGGTGCCATTGCTGACACAACGGATTTCGAATCCGTCCCGTTCGGCCACTCCGGCATCTCTCCAGAGGGTGCAGCATTATAGCAGCTTGATTTGTTTTATCGAACCTCTTTCAAGTAAATTTATAATTACATCAGCTTTTTTCAAGCAGTCAGCCTCGTCAAGGCCTCACGATATTTTTCAGTTGTTTTCTGAGCAATTTCACAGGGGATGCTTGGAGGTGGCGGCTGCTTGTTCCATCCAGAGGACTCCAACCAATCTCGCACGAATTGTTTATCGAAACTCGGTGGATTTTGCCCTTCTACATAGCTATCGATCGGCCAGAAACGACTGGAGTCAGGAGTAAGTACTTCATCCATCAATGTTAACGTGCCGTCTTCATCCAGGCCGAATTCAAATTTAGTATCTGCAATGATTATTCCGCGATCGGCAGCATACCGAACTGCTACTTTATATAAAGCAATGGAAGTATCACGAACCTTATTGGCTAACTCTTCACCAATGATGGCCCTGCACTGTTCGAAAGTTATATTCTCGTCGTGATCACCCACTGCTGCCTTGGTCGAAGGGGTGAAAATAGGTTCAGGTAGACGAGAAGCTTCCTTCAGCCCAGCCGGCAAAGGGATTCCGCAGATGGTTCCCTGTTTCTGATATTCCTTCCACCCAGAGCCAGCCAAATATCCGCGCACTATGGCTTCTACAGCCACAGGCTTGAGCCGTTTGGCTACGACCGAGCGCCCCTCCAGCAATGGAAGCGCACTGGCAGAAACCACATCTTCTACTTTGTCGCCAGTCAAGTGATTAGGCACCAGATCAGCCAGCTCACCGAACCAGAAGTTGGAGATAGCAGTCAGGATTTTACCCTTGTCGGGAATGGGTTCGGCAAGGATCACGTCAAAAGCCGAAAGACGATCACTGGCAACCATGAGCATGCGCTTTTCATCTATTGCGTAGAGATCGCGAACCTTGCCTGAATAGAGCTTCTTCAAGCCAGGAACAGCTGATAAGGTCATATCGATTTCCAACCTCGAGCCAAAAACTAACGATTTCGTGGACCTTGTGCGCCAGGTGGTCGCATATCGGTGCGCCTTTCCGGCTCACTCAGATTCTTCTGCAGAAGCGAGAGGACTCGCCGGGCCACATCAGGTGGAGCTAACGTATTAAGATCTTTTTCGACAGAAATCTGTATGCCGTTGGCGACTTCACTCAAACGAATCTGGTAGCGCTCTGCATTTTTTTCCCGCTCAGTCTTATCATTCGATCCCCAACCAAAAAACCGACTGAAAAAGCCCGGCTGATCTTCGGTTTTATCGGCACCTTCAGCAAGGTTTATATAATAGACGCCCAGGCTCCGGTTCAGGTCATCGACCCGCACATCAGCGCTTTCCAGAGCACGCCCAACTCTGGACCAAGCTCGGTTGAAATCGGTATCCAGTTGAAGAAGCGGATTACCACTGGCATCCTGAATAAAATCGACACGATCCGGCGCATCAAACTCGCGCTGAGCCAATAAGGAAATCGAATCACCTGTTTCGGCATTGCGGGTAAGACTGGCCTGAAGTTCGTCCAAAATAGCCGAGTCCAGCCTTGGGTTGATAGATGATGCAGGCCAGGATAAATCGCTAGTTCCCGATGGTTTCTCAGCACTCTGTACCGAAACCTCGCTGGTATTGCGTTGTACCCCTGGCTCGATACGGATGCGAATACGGGTTTCATCCGTTTTTGACGCATTCTGTCTAATTGAAGGGATATACGCTGAGCCTGACTGCCAAGCAGTAACTAGCTCGCCAGCCTGTGGATGCTCTTCAGCAATATCGAAACCATATTCACTCAAAAACTGGCGTACGGATATCCATAACTGCGCAGGTGTCCTGAAAGCCACGAGCGAATACTGACCATCGGAGCTCTGTACGCTGAAATCGTTGGTTTGGCTTGCTAACAGAACTTTTTGCGGCCGAGGTATCTCGTACTCTTCCTCATGACGAGGATCAGCGACACGTGCGGGGATTGGCAGAAGTGGCTCCAAAGGCCGAGAAGAAATACCAGAAGGCGTTTCCATCGGTGCAGTTAGCCGAGAATCGCGATAATCACTCGCACGATCATAAAAATAACCGTCCTTACCCCAGATCCATGATACGAGAGAACAACCCGTATTCGCAGAGGCCAGCAAAGCGAGCACGAAAAATCCAACTAATCGCCTCATCCCAGTCCCTTCAAGATCCATCAACCTAGCAGACCACACTGCTGCATGGATTCACGCAAGGGCCCTTGAAAAGCGGGGCTAAGCCAGGTGAGTGGCAGTCGTATTCCATCAGGGATCAAGCCCATTTCGTGCAGGGCCCATTTCACGGGAATAGGATTCGACTCAAGAAACAAGGAGCGGTGCAAAGGCATCAGGCTTTCGTTGATTTCACGTGCCTTGTCTACCTGCCCAGCCATGGCAGCCGAACACATCTCGCTCATCCGGCGCGGAGCCACATTGGCAGTGACGGAAATATTACCTCTACCCCCTATCAGCATCAGCTCGACAGCGGTAGCGTCATCGCCGGAATAAACCAGAAAATCCTGATTGACACGCTCAAGAACCTCACGGCCACGCTGAATGTTTCCAGTCGCTTCCTTGATACCGATGATGTTTGGTACTTTCGATAAGCGTTCGACAGTTTCAGGCAACATGTCGCACACAGTACGTCCTGGGACGTTATAGAGTATCTGCGGAATAGCTACGGATTCTGCAATATGCCGGAAATGCTGGAAAAGCCCTTCTTGCGTAGGTTTGTTGTAGTAAGGAGTAACCAGCAGACAGGCATCCGCTCCGACATCCTTGGCTGCGCGGGTCAGATCGACAGATTCACGGGTGGAATTGCCACCGGTACCGGCAATTACCGGAATGTGGCCGTTAACCTGCTTCACAATACGACGAATCACTTCGACGTGCTCTACCACGTCCAGGGTAGCCGACTCGCCGGTAGTGCCAACCGCAACAATGGCATCGGTCTTTTCTTGCAGATGAAAATCGACGAGCTTGCTCAGGCTGCTCCAGTCCAAGTCGCCTTGTGCGTCCATGGGCGTGACCAGTGCCACCATACTGCCCGCAATCATGCTGCCACTCCTGCAGAAAAAAGAAAGGCGTAATGGTACAAGGCTCGATTACGCTTTGCGAGCACCCCTAAGCATGATCCAGACAAAGCCGGCCGATAACCGACTATTTATAAAGAGAGACAAAGCCGAATTCCATCGGCCGACCATTTTCGTTACCCTTTTCCGCTTTCGGCAAGTAGCTCGATCGAGATCACCAGGAAATCTGCATGACAACCCCATCCATCCGTGAACAATTCCTCGTCATCAGCGCCCTGGGACCAAACCCCATGGAGCTAACCAACGTGCTATGCCGTGCCTGCTTCGAAAATCGCTGTGCCGTGGATAGCACTCGTCTATCTCGGCATGGCGAATACAGTGCACTGGTCCTACAGGTTTCCGGTAACTGGGACGCTCTTGCACGTATGGAGTCAGCCTTACCCGGTTTGGGCAAAAAGCATGATTTCAGGACCAGTGTCATTCGCAGCGCCATATCTGCAAGTCGTCCACAGGCACTGCCTTATGTGGCTTATGTCAGTGCAGTCTATCGCCCGGATATCATCAGCGAATTGTGCCAATTCTTTATCGACCACAGGGTGGAACTGGAAAGCATGACATGCGATACCTACCTGGCCCCGCAAACAGGTGGCACGATGCTCAATGCAACCCTGACCGTCACGTTACCTGCAGGCACACAGATAAGCTGGCTGCGCGACCAATTCCTCGATTTTGCCGATGCACTGAATCTGGATGCGCTGATCGAACCTTGGCGCCCGCAAAATCCATAGGAGCTTTGGTATGGATGTAGCTATCAATAACGCACTACCGAACTTCCAGGCCCAGGCTACCAGTAACCAACTGGTTAACCTTGACGATTTCAAGGGAAAGCAATTGGTTCTTTATTTCTATCCGAAAGACAGCACACCTGGCTGCACAACCGAGGGGCAGGGCTTCCGCGATCATTACGCAGGCTTTCAGGCAGCCAACACACTGATTTTTGGCATATCTCGCGACAGCTTGAAAAGCCACGAAAATTTTCGCAGCAAACAGAGCTTCCCCTTCGAATTGATTTCAGATGCTGATGAAGCTCTATGCCAACTATTTGGTGTCATAAAACTCAAGAAACTATATGGAAAAGAGTATGTTGGGATCGAGCGAAGCACGTTCCTGATCGATCAGTCTGGCGTATTGCGGCATGAATGGCGGGGCGTAAAAGTACCTGGACATGTAGAGGCCGTGCTTGATGCTGCTAAAAAGCTTCACTCGACAGTGATCGATCCAAGGCCTATATAACTGATTCAATTATCAAATTTTATCGTTAGGCTGTGTTGCCATTCCTTGCCGCAGCCTTTACAGCTTGTCATGGTGCCTTCTCTAAAGAACCCCGGCACTCGAGACTTTATATAATAGTGCCGGCCGCTGGAAAAACATCTCAAGCCTTCTGTAACCAGTAGCGATAGATCCCTTGTTCAGCTTCTTCATGGAGTAATTGGTGTCCAGCCAACCGAGCAAAACTTCGAAAATCGCGTTGCGAACCAGGATCGGTAGCCGTTATTTTCAAAATGGCTCCGCTGGATAAACGATTTAGCTCTAGCTTGGTCTTGAGTAAAGGCATGGGACAGTCCAGGCCACTCGCATCAAGCTCGGCATCACAAGCGGCTGGGTCGGGTTTGATCGAAGTCATATCTGTTTCCTCTTTCAAGCTTCTTGACATATTCGCTCCAGCTTATCGCTGGTCACCACATCAACCCTACAGTTACAGTCAGCATCAGTCCGCAATGAGTTCTACTGGATGAAACTGCTCCGCCCTACCCTGTTAACCTTGGCTTGCCTACTCGCTCAACCGGTTACCGCCAACGATCTACCTTCACTTGGCGATTCCAGTTCGAGCATTGTCTCGCCTGAGCAGGAGCACGTGTTGGGACGAGCCTGGTTAAGCATGTTGCGCGGCCAAGTCAAACAGCTTTCCGACCCCCAACTCAAAGACTACGTAGAGACTAGCGTTTATCGCCTGGCCGAAACCAGTCAAGTACAGGATCGGCGCCTGGAATTCATTCTGATGGACAGCCCGGAATTGAACGCATTTGCGGCCCCAGGTGGAATTGTTGGCGTCAATGGTGGGCTGTTTCTACATGCCGAAACCGAAGCAGAATATGCTTCGGTACTGGCTCACGAGTTGGCGCACTTGTCCCAGCGTCACTTTGCCCGAGGGCTAGAAACCCAGCAGCGCCTGCAGCTCCCCATGATGGCAGCTCTGCTTGTCGGTATAGTGGCTGCCGCCGCTGGATCTGGAGATGCAGGGATGGCGGCTATCACCTCGACACAAGCTGCAGCTATCCAGGCGCAAAACACGTTTTCCCGACAGAATGAGCAGGAGGCGGATCGAATCGGTCTAGTCAATCTGGAACGGGCAGGTTATGACCCACGAGCCATGCCTTCGATGTTCGAGCGCTTGATGCGCCAGTATCGGTACGACCAAAAACCTCCAGAGTTTCTGCTTACCCACCCATTGACCGAGTCACGTATTGCCGATACCAAAAACCGTGCGGAACAGGCAATGCCCGGCGGCGCCGAAGATAGCCAGCGCTATCAACTAATGCGCGCGCGAATGAAACTCCAATTCGAAACGACTCCTGGAGTGACAGCCAAGCAGTTTCGTGCCTTGCTGGACGAAACCCCCAAAGACGATGCGGCGCGATATGGTCTGGCAATCGCTCAAATCAAGAATGGCCAATTCGACGAGGCTCGCAAAAACCTTTCGCCGCTACTGGCGAAAGCTCCAAATGACATGACTTATAACCTGGCACAAATGGAACTGGATATTGCGACGAACCGGCTACCCCAGGCAGATGAACGCATGAAGCGTCTTTACCAGCTCTACCCCAGCAATTATCCGGTTCAACAGATGCATATCGAACTGCTACTTAAACGGCGGGATACGGAAGCAGCAACCCGAATTCTCGAGCGCGTAGTATCTCAGCGAAACAAGGATCCCAATATCTGGTATCAGGTAGCCGAAGTTCGCGGCCAAGTGGGCAATTTGGTTGGTGTCCACCAGGCCAGAGCGGAGTATTTTGCTCTGACAGGCCAATATGATCAGGCCTTTCAGCAACTGGATTATGCCAAGCGCCGATCCTCCAACTTCCAAGAAGCATCGCGTATCGATGCGCGCTTGAAAGAACTCAAGGAAGAAAAAAGAGTTATCGACGAGATGTTCAACTGACAAATTCACGGTGCCAGGAGCAAGATTCTCAGAAGGCGCCAGAAATCTTCAGGGCTATGGATCTGGGATCTTCGGCGGCAGCTTCTTCACCTGAACCAGAGGAAGTTACCAGAAAGTCAACCCGAAAAGGCTGGTAAATAGGGAACCGTTAACATCAACAATGCTTCTACAGGTTGAGGAAGCTAGGCGTTTTATCGCGCCGCCAAGATCAACTACAGAAGAGAAGCCCGATGACGATTCTTCGCAAAAGTATCTACTCATTTTTCAAAGCCGGCATACTGACCAGCCTAATCGCCCCAACCATTGCTTATGCAGAACAGACAGTATCGGCTCAGGCCTCTGGACAGTCGAATATGCTGCTGACGATTTTTCTCCGCCACGATCAATCGCAAACACTCTTGGAACAACAGAAAAAATTGCAGCGCCAAGGCTTCTACAAGCAATTCCCGCCAGAAGGGACAGAAGTGGTGTCCTGGTATGTAATGATGGGAATCGGTCAGGTTGTAACCTTGCGAGTACCACCAGACAAGCTGCGCGAGGTCAACCGGACTATCGAGGAAAGCGCCTGGGGAGCTTTCCAGACAGAATTTTATCCTACTTACGATTACATCGATCTGGCCAGGGAAAACTACAAGCAACTGGAAGATTGATTGCCCGTGTATGCTGAATTTCATGTCTCACCATACCCTCCTATCAGGTCGTTTTGTCTCTTATCTCACCTGATCGGGACAGCAAGCCGTTCACAAATGTACTATTTTTCAATATTATTCCATTTAAAATCAACAATATACATAATGGCTCGAATATTGCTAACTATGGCGCACCATAAAACCGGGTAGCGCTCCTGTATGAAACTCATCATCGATCGTCCCTACGTAGAAGCACTGGTCAGCAAATTTCCGGACTTGTCCATGTTGGGCAACCAATTGAAATTCGGTAATCGGGCAGAAACTCCTTTCGACCAGCTATCTACCGTACAAGTGGACTTCCTGCACAACCTGTATGTGAGTGCTGGACCAAGCATGGAAGTACGGGCAGCGCAATTAGCCACGCTGCGGAAAGTCCTGCACGCAGGTGGCCAACGCTACAGTGAACAGGATCTGGAAAAACTGGTTCCCGCCATCGCCGAGTTCCTGATCAAGGATGTGATCCGTGGATGGCTATTCAAGGTCAACGCAACCGGCAAACCTTACGCTTATCTGGTTTCACGTATCGACTTCACGCCACCCGGTGAAGAAGAAAGCGGCCGCATCCTGCTCGATCTCAAAGCCAACAGCATGGCCAAGATCGCTACCGTGACCATACAAATATTCGAACGGGACATTCTGGAGAAGACCATTCCCGAAATACTTCTGGCTAAGGGTTTTCTCAAGGAAACGCCAGAATTGATTGCCGCCTATGATCATTCAGCCCAACGCTTTTTCGAATGGCGCTCGGACTATGGCCGGCAATTTTCTGCCAGAGGAACTGGAATCTATACCGAGGATCCCACCGCCTCACATCGCAGTACCGATTGGGCACGCAAAGAGCGCGTTGTGCTCTCTTCTTCAGGAGGTAGCGCCCGGCTGGTCAATGATGAGGACATACTCAAGGATCGTGTATTAATGCTGGATACCTCGGGCGATTTCCTGGCCAAGTACCTGCGCAAAGCTGGCCGCAGCACGAAATACGACGAGCGAGTGGAAAAAGCTACCGAATCGTTGCAATCCGATGTTCCCGAAGGAGCTTTTTCCGAACTGCCAGTGCATGGCTATGTACTAATGTTCCATCTCGATCTACACCATCATCTCTGGGTACACGTCGACGACATGCAGCCCTATGAATATCAGCCAGAATTAAAAGACAAGCTGATCCTGCCTCCGGAACAGACAGACCTCATCGACATTCTTACCGCCGAGATGGATGTGCTGATGGATGACATCGTCGAAGGCAAATCCGGTGGCACTACTGTGCTCTGTGCCGGCCCGCCCGGAGTCGGCAAGACGCTGACAGCCGAGGTTTACTCGGAAATCATCAAGCGCCCGCTCTATCGCGTACATTCCGGACAGCTCGGCCTGAATGTCTCGGAGATGGAACAGATCCTGAAAAAGACCCTGACCCGCGCTCAGCGCTGGGGAGCCGTCATGCTGATCGACGAGGCAGATGTCTACATCAAACGCCGCGACGATAACATTACCGCCAATGCGGTAGTCGGAGTTTTCCTGCGTGTACTAGAGTACTTCAACGGACTGCTTTTCCTGACTACCAATCGCGTTAACGATATTGATGAGGCGGTCGTTTCTCGTTGCATAGCATTGATCAAGTACCACCCACCCGGCCAGGAAGACCGGCGTAAAATCTGGAGGGTAATGACCGAGCAGTTCGGTCTCAACATCGATACCGAGCTCACCAGCAAGCTGGCCACTCTCTTTCCGCAAGCCAGTGGACGCGATATCAAAGGCTTAGCCAAACTGGTCGCCAAATATTGCTACCACAAATCGGTGGAGCCGACGCTGGAAGTCTTTGAGCGCTGCAGCATCTTCAGAGGTATGGATATCGGTGGACCAGAGGCCGAAGCCTCGTACTGAGTGTATTCACCAGACGGGCCGACCGGTTCTTTTCAATAAACCGGTTGCCCGGCGTAATGATCGTTCTCCTCTTGGAACGGGTCCTGACGAAAGCCCGTGCTGTATACCAGCAATGAGATAACGACCATTTTGAAGTCTGTGCACGCCTTGCCTGCCGGCAAAGAAAGATTGGCAGTAAGCTCTTACACGCTCAAGAAAACAGCTCAATCTGCTGTCGAATCCCGCCATAGCTGGCTGATCATATCGGCAGGGAACCCTCGGTAAGCAAGAAATCGCGCTTGCTTACCCCGCTCACGTTGATCCTGTGGCTTTTGTCCAGCAAATTTGCGTTGCCAGACATCACGCAAGCGCTCGGACCAATCGAAGGTGCTTTCCTGAAAAGCCTGCTCGATAGCACTGCGAGAAAGGCCTTGACGGGCAAGCTCTTCACGGATGCGCAGCGGGCCATAACCACCGATAGCTCGCTTTCTTACGAACGCTTCGAGATAACGGGCATCACTCAACAACCCTTCATCGGCCAGACGATCCAGAACCGGATCGACAAGACCGACCAAAGCGCCACATTGGCACAATTTGCGAGTCAGTTCGAAGCGACCGTACTCACGGCGAGCCAGCAGATCCATTGCGGCCCGTCGAACGGCTGCAGGCGAGTCGAGGACAACGGGCATGCAGTCAGTAATCGGCCGTATCTACACCTGCAGACTCATCGCTCATGGCTGCTGGCGAAGTGTTTTTGCTACTTGAAGCAGCTGTCACGAGAAGCTGTTGACGGATCTGCTGCTCGATAGCCTGGGCAATCTCCGGATTATCCTCCAGATATTTGGCGGCATTCGCCTTGCCCTGGCCGATCTTGCTACCCTGGTAGCTATACCAGGCACCAGATTTCTCGATCAGGCTTTGCTGCACGCCCAAATCGATGACTTCGCCATTGCGGTAGATACCCTTGCCATAAAGGATCTGAAATTCCGCCTGACGGAATGGCGGCGCAACCTTGTTTTTCACAACCTTGACTCGCGTTTCGCTACCGATTACTTCATCGCTGTCCTTCACTGCGCCGATACGACGAATATCCAGGCGCACGGAGGCATAGAATTTCAACGCATTCCCCCCCGTAGTGGTTTCCGGGCTTCCAAACATCACGCCGATCTTCATGCGGATCTGGTTGATAAAGATAACCAGGCAGTTGGCATTTTTGATATTACCAGTGATCTTGCGCAGCGCCTGGGACATGAGTCGGGCCTGCAGACCGACGTGAGCATCGCCCATTTCACCTTCAATCTCGGCTTTAGGCACCAGGGCGGCCACGGAATCGACGATGATCACATCCACCGCATTGGAGCGTACCAACATATCGGTGATTTCCAGTGCCTGCTCGCCAGTATCTGGTTGCGATACCAATAAGTCATCCACGTTTACCCCGAGTTTGCCGGCGTAGTCTGGATCCAAGGCATGCTCGGCATCGACGAAGGCGCAGGTAGCCCCCTGCTTCTGGGCTTCGGCGATTACCGATAGAGTCATAGTAGTCTTGCCGGACGATTCCGGGCCGTAGATTTCGACAATGCGCCCCTTGGGCAAGCCACCGATTCCCAATGCGATATCCAGCCCCAGAGAGCCAGTGGAAATGGAAGGAATAGCAGGGCGCTCATGATCACCCATGCGCATGACCGCACCCTTGCCGAACTGGCGTTCGATCTGGCCCAGAGCTGCAGCCAAGGCGCGTTTCTTGTTCTCGTCCATCTGATGTCCTCGTGTGATCGGGCGGCTTGAGGCCATAAAGCTGTATAAGTAACCAGTATTAAAGCATACCCCTCAGCCTGTCGCCTAGGGTCTGTTGTCGCTTTGCCATATGACTTTAACGGTACTGCAAAAAAACGTTGTCTCGCCCGAACTGATCGCGCAATGTCTGAATAAGATTATCTGCAGGATCGATCTGCCAATGTTCGCCAAGTTGTAGCAAGGCCCTGGCTTCTCGTCCGGTGTATTCCAGTGTAATTGGACAACCACCGCGATAACGTCCACAGACATCGGCCAGCCAATGTAAACGACTGTGCAATGCCTCGCTGGCAACCCTGACTCGCAGGCTTTCGGCAAGGCTGGTCCGCGCCTCCTCAAGACTCATGACTCGCTTTGCTCTCAGACGTAAGCCACCAGAAAAATCATCGTTACTTACCTCACCTTCTACTACGACCAGGGCATCGGTTTGCAACAACGCCTGAGCACTGGAAAAAGCGTCGGCGAACAATGAAGCCTCAATACGTCCCGAACGATCGTCCAGGGTGATGAAACCCATCTTTTCGCCCTTCTTGTTCTTCATGATTCGCAGATTCACGATCAATCCAGCCAGGGTCTGGGTCTCACGGGCTGGTTTGAGTTCGACGATCCGTTGTCGGGCGAAGCGCCGGACTTCACTTTCATACTCATCGATAGGGTGCCCTGTTAGGTAAAGCCCCAATGTATCCTTCTCTCCTTTCAATCGCTCCTTGAGTGAAAGCTCGCGCACATCACGGTGACTGGCGTAGATATCCGCCGCGGGCTCGGCGAACAAGCCGCCGAAGAGATCCAGATGCCCGCTATCCTCGCAGCGGGCGGTCTGCTCGGCCGACTGTACGGCAGCTTCCATGGCCGCCAGCAATACTGCCCGGTTTCGGTCGATATTAGCCTGATAGGCTTTGGTCTCGTCGGAGAAGAACGGCCCCAAGCGATCCAGAGCTCCACCTCGAATCAAGGCCTCAAGAGTTCGCTTGTTGATCCGTTTGAGATCGATGCGGTTGCAGAAATCGAATAGATCTTTGAACGGCTCGCCATGAGCACGGCATTCGGCAATAGCCTCTACCGGTCCTTCGCCAACGCCTTTGATGGCTCCTAATCCATAGACGATTCGACTATCCTCATCCACGGTGAACTGGAATTCCGATTTGTTCACGTCCGGAGCAATAATGCGCAGCCGCATGCTGCGACACTCTTCGATAAGAGTCACGACTTTGTCGGTGTTGTGCATGTCGGCAGACAACACTGCAGCCATAAAGGGCGCTGGATAGTGGGTTTTGAGCCAGGCAGTCTGGTAGGAAACCAGGCCATAGGCTGCAGAGTGCGATTTGTTGAACCCGTAGCCCGCGAATTTTTCCACCAGATCGAAGATGTTTCCGGCCAGGTCGGCATCGATACTGTTATTGGTACAACCTTCGATGAAACCGCCTCGCTGCTTGGCCATTTCTTCCGGCTTTTTCTTGCCCATGGCACGCCGCAGCATATCGGCACCACCCAGTGTATAACCAGCCATCACCTGGGCAATCTGCATCACCTGTTCCTGATAAAGGATGATGCCGTAAGTGGGAGCCAAGACCGGTTTCAGCCCCTCATATTGGTAATCCGGGTGCGGATAGGAAATATCCGAACGACCGTGCTTGCGATTGATGAAGTCATCCACCATGCCTGACTGCAATGGGCCCGGACGAAACAAGGCCACCAGAGCGATGAGATCCTCCAGACAATCCGGCTTGAGCTTTTTGATCAACTCCTTCATACCGCGCGATTCTAGTTGAAACACGGCCGTTGTTTCGGCACGCTGCAACAGTTCGTAAGTATCCTTGTCATTCAGCGGAATGAAATCGATATTGAGCGGTTCCTGCCTCTTTCGAGCCCGCTCACGATTGATGGTCTCCATCGCCCACTTGATGATGGTCAAGGTGCGCAGGCCCAGGAAGTCGAACTTGACCAGACCGGCTGACTCCACATCGTCCTTGTCAAACTGGGTTACCAAACCACCGCCCTCTTCATCACAGGCGATGGGAGAGAAGTCGGTCAGCTTGGTCGGAGCGATCACCACCCCCCCGGCGTGCTTACCGGTACCACGCGTGATTCCCTCCAGTTTGAGGGCCATATCCCAGATTTCCTGAGCTTCCTCGTCGCTCTTGAGAAAATCGCGCAGCAACTCTTCCTGCTTGTGCGCTTTCTCCAGAGTCATACCTACTTCGAAGGGAATCAACTTGGACAGTTTGTCCGCCAGGCCGTAAGACTTACCCTGCACGCGTGCCACATCACGCACTACGGCCTTGGCCGCCATCGAACCAAAAGTAATGATCTGGCTTACCGCGTTGCGACCATAGGTTTCAGCAACATAGTCGATGACCCGATCACGGCCGTCCATGCAGAAATCGACATCGAAGTCGGGCATGGAAATCCGTTCTGGATTAAGGAAGCGCTCGAACAGCAAATCATAGGCCAACGGGTCAAGATCGGTGATTTTGAGCACATAGGCCACCAGCGATCCGGCACCCGAACCCCGTCCCGGACCAACTGGTACACCATTACTTTTGGCCCATTTGATAAAGTCCATCACAATCAGAAAGTAACCTGGGAAGCCCATCTGAATAATGGTGCCGAGTTCGAATTCCAAGCGATCGACATAGACCTGCCGCTTGCTTTCGTAATCCGCCGTATCTTTGGGCAGTAGTACTTGCAGGCGCTCCTCCAACCCTTCAAAGGAAACCTGACGCAAGTAATCGTCGATAGTCATACCTTCGGGAATTGGAAAGCTCGGCAAGAAATATTTGCCAAGCTGAACCTCGATATTGCAGCGCTTGGCAATCTCGACAGTGTTCTCCAACGCCTCAGGCAAATCGGCGAACAGCTCGGCCATTTCCTCAGGAGTTTTCAGGTACTGCTGATCCGAGTAGTTGCGCGGCCGGCGTGAGTCGCCCAAAATCCTTCCTTCGCCGATACACACCCGCGTTTCATGGGCCTCAAAGTCTTCCTGAGCAAGAAAGCGCACATCATTGGTAGCCACCAGAGGCGTACTAGTACGCTCAGCCAAAGCCACCGCAGCATGCAGATATTCTTCGTCGTTGATTCGACTAGTGCGCTGCACCTCCAGATAGAGGCGATCACCGAATACTGCTTGCCATTCATGCAGCAGCGTTTCAGCAGCAGACGTGTCACCAGCCAATAGCGCCTGGCCGATTTCACCTTCACGCGCACCGGACAGCACGACCAACCCACCAGCTGCTTCCTTTAGCCAATCTCGCTCAATGATCACCAAGTCATTACGCTGGCCATTGGTCCAGCCACGCGAAATCAATTCGGTAAGATTGCGGTAGCCGGCAGTGTTCATGACCAATAGCGTCATGCGCGACAAAGGGCCATCTTCATCCCGACTGGCCAACCAGATGTCGGCACCACAAATAGGCTTGATACCCGCCCCCATGGCTGCCTTGTAAAATTTGATCAGCGAACACATGTTGCTTTGATCTGTAACCGCTACCGCTGGCATCCCGGCAGCACTAACAGCCTTGACCAACGGCTTTACACGTACCAGTCCATCAACTAGCGAATATTCGGTATGCAGGCGCAGATGGACGAAGCGAACGGTCATTAGAATCCCTGCCCAGGTGAACAGTTAATGTTAATAAAGGCGGGAATTGTACTGCATGATGTGCAAGCCAGGACCCGACCTGCAGTAATGGAAATGCCTACGAAATGACGCAGTACAGCACAACGCAGTTCATTCAGAAGATCGCATCTTCGGCCCTGCCCGTTACACCGGCCTCCAGCAATTTCCGAACGGGGGCGAACGAGCGCCGGTGAATCACAGTGGGACCCAATCTGCGAAGTGCATCGAGATGGACAATTGTAGGATAGCCCTTGTGCCCGGCCAGGCCATATCCAGGATAAACCAGATCCAGTTCTCGCATTTCCCGGTCACGGCTGACCTTGGCCAGGATCGAGGCAGCAGCAATAGCAGGGATTTGGCTATCTCCCTGAATCACTGAAGCACATGGCACCGGTAGCGTTGGGCAGCGATTACCATCAATCAACGCCCGACGTGGTATCACACTCAACCCAGCGACGGCTCGCTGCATCGCCAACATCGTGGCATGCAGGATATTCAATTGATCGATTTCATCCACATTAGCCCTGGCTATGCTCCAAGCCAGAGCCTTATCACAAATCTCATCGAATAGCTTTTCACGTCGCGCTTCACTGAGCTTCTTCGAATCATTGAGTCCCTGAATCGGTCGGCCTGGATCAAGAATTACCGCAGCAGTGACCACAGGACCGCACAATGGGCCTCGGCCGACCTCATCGACACCCGCTACCAGCTCCTCGACGAGCGAAAAATCCAGCCCCAGTTGCATCAGGCAATTCCCGCCACATGTAGAACCACATCTGCAGCTCGTTCGGAAGCGTTACAACGCAGCGCCTTATGCATAGCAGCAAAGCTCGCAGTTTGCAGTTCGCCCTTTTCGAGCAATGGAGAGAGCAGCTCGAACATGGCTTGTGGCGTCGCATCGTCCTGAATGAGCTCTGGAACCAGCATGCGCCCAGCCAACAAATTGGGTAGCGAGAAAAAAGGAGTTTTTACCAGACGCTTGGCAATTCGGTAAGTCATTGGAGAAACTCGGTAAGCTACAACCATCGGCCGTTTGTATAGCATGGCCTCGAGTGTTGCAGTTCCCGAAGCGATCAAGACTGCATCACAGGCAGCCAGAACCTCATGAGATCGACCATCGAACAGGGTAAGCGGCAAGTCATCTTTGCCAATCAGCATTTGCTCGAGCTGCTGGCGGCGTGCCTGATTGGCACAGGGAACAATAAAACGTACATTCGGACGATTGGCCCTCAATAACCTCGCCGCTTCGAAAAAAAGCTCACCCAAACGGGCAACTTCACCGCCACGACTACCCGGCATGAGCGCGACCACAAGCTGGTCCTGCGGCAAATTCAGAGCGCCTCGTGCTGCCTGCCGGTCCGCCTCGAGCGGAATGATATCGGCCAGGGGGTGACCGACAAAACGTACAGGTACCCGATGCTCCTCGTAAAAGCGAGCCTCGAAAGGCAATAGCGTCAGCATCATGTCGCAAGCGTCACGAATCGTGAAAACTCGTTTCTGTCGCCAAGCCCATACCGAAGGGCTGACATAATGTACGGTGCGGATTCCTGCCTTGCGTAGCCTGAGCTCCAATCCCAGATTGAAATCGGGAGCATCGATACCAATGAAGACATCAGGCCGGCTCTCGATCAGGGTGTTAAGCAAGCGGTGACGTCGCAATATCAGCTCAGGCAGTCTTCCCAAGACCTCTACTAACCCCATGACAGCAAGGCGTTCTTGAGGAAAATAGGAATCGAGCCCTTGCGCCTGCATCCTCGGCCCACCGATACCGATGAATTCGATATGGGGATGATGCTTTTTCAGGGCTTGCATCAAGCCGGCACCCAGAATATCTCCGGAAGCTTCTCCTGCAACCAGAGCGACACGAAACAGGCGATCTCCGTTAGCGAGTGATGCCACGCTTCGAATCCTTGATCGAGTCACGGAATGTAGCTACCTCAGGATATCGGGTAGCATCTTCGAGCAACTCATCGAGCGCCTCTTCAATCGTGAAATTCTTGCGATAGACCGTCTTGTAGGCACGGCGCAAAGCCTGCACAGCCTCAACGGAGAAACCTCGCCTGCGCATACCTTCGAAGTTCATGCTGCGCGCTTCAGCAGGATTGCCAAGAACAGTCACGAACGCCGGTACGTCCTTGACGATACCCGAACCCATGCCGCAGAAACTATGCGGGCCGATATGACAATACTGATGAACCAGAACATAACCGGAAATGATGGCCCAGTCACCGACATGCACATGGCCGGCAAGTCCGGCATTATTGATGATGATGCAATGATTGCCTACCACGCAGTCATGTCCAATATGGGCATAGGCCATGACGAGGTTGTGACTACCTATAATGGTTTCCGAACGATCCTGGATAGTCCCTCGATGAATGGTCACACCTTCCCGGATAATATTGTGATCACCTATCACTAGCCGGGTCGGCTCTCCCTTGTACTTCATATCGGGAGTATCTTCCCCAATCGAGGAAAACTGGAAAATTCGGTTGTTCTTGCCAATTTTCGCTGGCCCTTTGACGATTACATGCGGGCCGATAACTGTACCTGAATCGATCTCGACATCTGGTCCAATGATTGACCATGGACCTACCTCGACATCGTCGGCCAACCTGGCCGAAGGATCGATGATGGCGCGAGAATCGATAATCTTCATAGCTTGCGTTCCGCACAAATGATTTCAGCCGAACATACAGGCTTGCCATCGACGGTTGCCTGGCAATCGAATTTCCAGATCGAGCGCTTGGCACTAATGAAGGTTGCATCAAGAATCAGTTGGTCGCCAGCCAGGACAGGTTGCCGAAGACGTACTTTATCTGAACCAACGAAATAATAGAGCGTACCGTCGGCTGGCGTTACGTCGAGCATTTTAAAACCAAGGATTCCAGCTGCCTGGGCCATGGCTTCGATAATCAACACTCCCGGCATGATCGGGTGTTGCGGAAAATGCCCGTTGAAAAACGGCTCGTTGATGGTGACGTTCTTATAAGCGCGAATGCGCTTGGCCTCTGTGTCCAGCTCTACCACCCGATCGACCAGCAGGAAGGGATAGCGGTGCGGTAGATATTCGCGAATCTCGTTGATGTCCATCATTTTCAGGAAAAGGGCCTGTTATAAAAGAAAGTCCGGGCGGGCCGTTCGCTCCAAAGCTGCCAACGGATTTCCGCAGCCTGAAGATCAGGCTGCGAATTAGGCATCAGGAACAGTATCGTTGTCACCAGCAGTCATGGCTGCCAAGCGTTTTTCCAACTGCTGCAGGCGTCGCGCCATATCATCCAGTTGATGAAAGCGTGCAGCACTTCTTCTCCATTCCGCGGCAGGCTGTATGCCAGTTCCAGACGAATAGGCACCAGGCTTGGAAATGGAACGCGTCACCATGGTCATGCCGGTAAAGAATACGTCATCGCAAATTTCCAGATGACCGGCCATACCGACAGCTCCACCAATAATGCAGCGACGGCCAATCTTCGAGCTGCCGGAAATACCAACGCAGGCGGCCATGGCAGTATGATCGCCAACTTGGACGTTGTGTCCAATCATGATCTGGTTATCGAGTTTCACTCCATTTCCCAGCCAGGTATCAGAGAGCGCTCCTCGATCAACAGTGGTATTCGCACCGATTTCGACATCGTCACCAATCTGCACTCCGCCAAGCTGGGCAATTTTCTGCCAGCTATCTTTCTCCTTGGCGAAACCGAACCCTTCCCCTCCTACTACGGCACCCGACTGCATGACAACCCGCTGGCCGATCACTACATCATGATAAAGAGTGACTCTGGGAGCCAGACGCCCGCCTTCGCCAATTCGACAACGAGCACCAATGAAACAGTGGGCACCGATCACAACCTCAGGGCCAATCCAGACTCCCGGCTCGATGACCACGTAGGGCCCGATACTGGCAGTAGGATCGATCTGGACGTCATCGGCAACCACGGCTGTCGGATGAATCCCCTTGATGGCTGGTAGGCGAGTTTCAAATAAGTGGGAAACACGCGAATAAGCCAGATAGGGATCGCTAACAATCAATGCGGCTTCCGGACAGGCTTCGGCATCTTCTGCTTTCAGAATGACGGCGGCAGCACGACACTCCGGCAAGAATTTGCGGTACTGCTTGTCGACCAGGAACGTCAGGTGCTCTGGTCCCGCCTCCTGCAATGGCGCAAGTCCTCTGACCACCGCATCAGGATTACCTTTCAAGTTAGCACCAAGATACGCTGCCAGGTGACCGAGAGTAAGCACGATGGAACGCTCCATAAATCAGCGCAGTTGGTTCATACGCTCGATAACACGACGGGTGATATCGTATTGCGGTTTGACATCGACCACGGCTCCCCGCTCGAATACGAAATCGTAATCACCACTCTTGATCACCTCCTCGACAGCCTTGTCCAGCTTGGGCTTGAGCTGCTTGAGCATGTCGCGATCGGACACGGCTTTGGCATCGTTCAATTCCTTGGATTGGAATTGGAAATCGCGTGCCTTCTGCTTGAACTCCAGCTCGAGACGCTCTCGCTCCCCCTGTGACATTTTTTCACCGTCTTTTGAGACGCGATCCTGGATTCGCTTGGCATCGTCTTCAAGCCGCTTGAGCTTGTCCAGTTGAGGGCCGAATTTTTTCTCTGCATCGACCGCATAGCGTTTGGCGGCGTCCGATTCGAGCAAGGCCATCTGGTAATTGAGTACGGCGATCTTCAAATCGGCAAATACTGGAGTTGCAATCAAGGTTGCAGAAGCTAAAAGGATTTGAATCAACTTACGCACGGCGAAGTCACTCCTCAAATAATGAATGGCCCGTAGCCGAAAGCTCCAGGCAATTAAAAGGTTTGTCCCATTGAGAACTGGAAGAACTGGGTTTCCGCATCCTTGGGCTTGCTTACAGGTAAAGCCAAACTGAAACTGAGCGGGCCAAAACCACTGACCCAGGTTCCTCCAATCCCGATGGAGTGCGCCATATCGGTCAGGTCAATATTGCTACAATCTTTAGAGCCTGATCGGCAATTGGTATCAAACACGTTACCTGCATCCCAGAAAACGCTGGTACGAAAGGATTTTTGGTCCTGAACGAAAGGTACCGGGAACAGTATTTCCGCTCCTCCTGTGATCAACACATTACCACCATAAGGTTCCGGACTCTGGTCATCGTCTTCCAGAGTCCCTTTGCGGCCTCCATTGGCCTCTCCTCGACTGGGTGTACTACGAGGGCCAAGCGTATTGTCCTGGAACCCACGAACCGAGCTGAAACCACCTGCATAATAGTGCTCGTAGAACGGCATGCGGGTTGTAGAACCAAAGCCATCGCCATATCCGAGGCGACCATGCAAGCGGAAGGTATAATCTTGGTTTATAGGGAAGAAAGCCTGATTATTGTAATCAATCTTGTAGTAATACAGGTCGCTGGCAGGAAGACTTGTCTCGAATGTCAGGCTTTGTGAAGCACCACGGTTGGGCATTATTCCTCGATTCAGGGTCGACTCCGACCAACCGACCGATGCCTTGAAGTTGAGGAAGTTCTTACCCTCTTTATCAAGAAAATCGAAAATCTCATCCACGGTATAGCGACCGGTACTAATGTCGTCTTGCTGCACGCTCGCACCGAATGTGAGGCGAGCCGTTTCACTGATGGGGTAACCAATATTGACTCCACCCCCCATACTATCGATCGAATAGCTGGAAACATCGTAATTCAGATCGCTGTAATCCGTGGTGCGATAGAAAGCATTATAGCCAAGGCTGATTCCATCCTCGGTCCAGTAGGGATTGAGAAAGCCAAAGTTATAGGTAGTCTGATATTCGCTTTGGTTGAGCCCCACTGTGACACGATTACCAGTACCGAGGAAGTTGCTCTGGTCAATCGACCCTCCCAGAATCAAACCGGAGTTCTGGGCAAAACCGACACTCGCCGTAACCGAACCAGATGGCTGCTCTTCAACCGTATAGTTAACATCGACCTGATCGTCGGTACCTGGTACGGCAGGCGTTTCGACTGCCACCGTACTGAAATACCCCAGCCGCTCCAAGCGCATCTTGGATTGGTCTATCAGGTAAGTGGAGGCCCAGCCACCTTCCATTTGGCGCATCTCACGACGCAAAACCTCATCGTCGGTTTTGGTATTTCCACGAAAATTGATTCGGTTGACGTAAGCTCGCTTGCCTGGATCAACGACGAATGTGATTGACACGGTTTTATCTTCGTCATGTGGTTCGGGAATACCATTGACGTTGGCAAACGTATATCCCTCATTACCGAGGCGGCGAGTAATCAACTCCGAGGTGCTTGTCATTACGTTGCGCGAGAAAATCTGTCCCTGCTTCGATAACAGCAGCGCTTCGACTTCCTCACGAGGAACTTTAAGGTCACCACTGAGCTGTACATCACGCACCGTATAACGATCACCTTCGACGATATTGACAGTGATATAAACGCTTTTCTTATCTGGCGTGATAGATACCTGTGTCGAAGTTATATCCATATTGATATAGCCTCTATCCAGGTAATAAGAGCGCAGTCGCTCCAAATCACCAGCCAGTTTTTCGCGTGAATATTTATCGTCATTGCGAAAAAATGAAAGAAGGTTGGTTGTTTTCAGCTCAAACAAGTTTTCAAGGTCTTTATCTGGAAAAAGGCTGTTTCCAACGACATTGATATGCTTGATTGCAGCGACCGAACCTTCATTAATTTTAATCTTGAGGGACACTCGGTTACGCGGTTGTGGCAGCACTTCGGCTTCGATGCTGGCAGAATAACGACCTTGTGCAACATATTGGCGCTGCAATTCGTTTCTTATGCCATCGAGCGTGGCCTGCTGAAAAATTTCGCCCTCGGCCAATCCTGATTGCTGCAATCCCTTGAGCAAATCCTCGCTTTTGATCGCCTTGTTCCCCTCGATTTCGATATTGGAGATCGAAGGACGCTCGACCACACTGATAACGAGAACGTTACCTTCTCGGCCAATCTGGATATCCTGGAAAAAACCAGTTCTGAATAATGAGCGAGTCGCCTCAACCAGACTTCTTTCGTCAGCTACGTTACCAACGTTAAGTGGCAACGCACTAAAAACGCTACCAGCGGAAACCCGTTGCAGGCCGTTTACACGAATATCTGAAATTGTAAAGGACTCGGCGTGAACCTCAGCAACCATAAATGCTGAAAAAACAACCGGTAGCAGCAGACGTTTCATGAAGTCATTTCTTGAAAAACCTTAAAAAGAACTGCTTGGCGAGAACTCTTGGCTTCAGAGGCGACCTATATCGTTAACCAAGGCCAACAACATCACCCCAATCACTAGACTAATGCCAATTTGCATACCCCAGGCCTGTACTTTCTCTGGCAATGGAGCTCCACGGACCCATTCGATCAAATAGAAAAGCAAATGTCCTCCATCAAGGACAGGAATGGGCAAAAGATTGAGTACACCCAAGCTGATACTCAGGTAGGCAAGAAAGTTTAGAAAGTCCCCCAGACCTGACTGGGCAGAAGCGCCCGCTACTTTAGCAATCGTTATCGGGCCACTCAAGTTTTTTACCGAAAGCTCTCCAAAAAGCATTTTCTTCAGAGAATCAAGCGTAAGCAAGCTCATCGACCAGGTTTTTCTGGCACCTTCGGCAATGGCATCAATCGGTCCGAAACGGATTTCCTGCAGCATTTCCTGCGGCCATTCTGCCGGTTGAACACCAGCGCCCAGATAGCCACGCCGAGCCTCACCTTCACCACGAACCCCTAACGTCAAAGCCATATCCATCGAGCGGCCGTCCCGCTCGACCAATAGTGTAATGGGTTGCCCAGCAAGCTCTCTGATTTGATCGACAATAACGTACCAATCGCTTACGGATCGGCCATTGAGTTGCAACAGGCGATCACCGACTTGAAGACCTGCCGCTCGCGCCGGTCCCTGTTCATCGAGCTCAGCAATGACTGGCACGATCACGGGACGCCAAGGCTTGATCCCGAGTGAATCGATCGGGTTGGGCTCATCGACATTCTTCAACCAATTCTCAAGCTGGATTACATGTTCTGTTTCAAGGGTAGCGTTTCGCTCGCGAACAACGAGATCCAATTGGCCAGTCTCGCCAAGGCGCTTCACCAGTTGCAGGTTGACTGCAGCCCAACCGCTAATACCTTCCCCATCGACAGAAACAATTTCCTGGCCAGCTGACAAACCTGCCGAATCGGCAAGGCTGCCCGGCTCAACTGAGCCGATGATTGGTCTCCCCTGTTGCGAGCCAAGCATTGCCAATAACCAGAAGAATAAAAATGCCAGAATGAAATTAGCCAGTGGGCCAGCGAACACAATGGCAAAACGTTGCTTTACCGTTTTCCGATTGAAAGCCTGGCCTATCTCTCCAGAGGAAACTTCTTCTTCTCTTTCATCCAGCATTTTCACGTAGCCCCCCAGCGGGATGGCAGCTACAACGAACTCTGTTCCATGCCGATCATGCCAACGAACCAGTGGAGTACCAAAGCCCACCGAGAAACGTAGAACCTTCACTCCACAACGCCTTGCCATCCAAAAATGGCCAAACTCATGGAACGTAACCAGTATGCCTAACGCAACCAAGGTACCGATGATCATGTAGAGAGCATTCATCAAAATCCTCCAGGGCGGCAGGTAGAAGCCGGCTCTGCGATCATTAGCGATCGTAGTTATTCAACCAGCTTTCGGCCAAGGCGCGGGCACGTTCGTCGGCTGTCAGCACATCATCCAGGCAGGTTGTCGGGATTGAAGCCTCACGTTCAAGCACATGCTCAATGACATCGGCTATTTCAGTAAAACGAATTCGCCGATTCAAAAATGCCGCAACAGCTATTTCATTGGCGGCATTCAGCATCGCTGGGGCCGTTCCGCAAGTCACGGCAGCCTGACGAGCCAAGCGTAGACAGGGAAAGCGTTGCTCATCCGGCGATTCGAAATCAAGGCAGCCAATACGAAGCAGGTCCAGTGCCGAAACACCTGATTCGATACGCTCTGGCCAAGCCAAAGCATGTGCAATCGGCGTACGCATATCGGGGTTACCCAACTGCGCCAGAACCGAGCCATCTACGTAATCGACCATTGAGTGGATAACACTTTGCGGATGGATGATCACTTCGACCTGATCCGACCGGGCACCGAATAACCAACATGCCTCGATCAGCTCCAATCCTTTGTTCATCATGCTTGCCGAGTCGACTGAAATTTTTCGCCCCATGGACCAGTTGGGGTGAGCGCATGCCTGCTCTGGCGTGACATCGGCCAGTTGTGACATGGCAAACTTGCGGAAAGGTCCTCCCGAAGCAGTGAGAAGTATGCGGCGTATGCCTTTGCCAGCAATGGTTTCTGACTTGGGCGGAAGACATTGAAAGATCGCATTGTGCTCACTGTCTATCGGCAGCAATTCGGCGGAACTGGCGTGCAATGCCTGCATGAACAATGCACCAGACATTACCAGCGCTTCCTTGTTGGCTAAAAGCACGCGCTTGTTTGCCTGGATCGCCGACAGTGTCGGATGCAAACCCGCCGCTCCGACGATGGCTGCCATGACCACATCGACATCCGGATGAGCAGCAACATCACAAAGTCCGCTTCTACCCAGTAGAACTTGGGTTTTGAGGCCAGCATTGGCAAATTCTGTACGCAGAAAACGCGCATCAGCTTCTTCCGCCACAACTGCATACTGAGGCCGATGAATCAGGCATAGCTGAAATAATTCACGTATGCGGCTGAATCCGGTCAATGCAAAAACGCCATAGCGTTCCGGGTGTCGAGCTATTACATCGAGCGTACTAAGACCGATAGAACCGGTTGCGCCCAAAATGGTAACTTGTAGAGTACGACTCATCAATTTCCCCAACCCGCCAACCAAAGCAGAACGGCAAACACAGGAATGGCGGCCGTCAGGCTATCAATGCGATCAAGAATTCCCCCATGCCCAGGTAACAGCTGACTACTATCTTTTACTCCAGCGCTGCGCTTGAACATACTTTCCGTCAGATCCCCTACCACCGAAATCGCCACTACGATAGTCGATACAATCATCGCGGCGATTAATACCTGTATCGACCACCCCTGGTAAAGAACAGTGAATAAAGTTACGGCAAGACTGGATACCAATCCGCCCCAAAATCCCTCCCAGCTTTTTCCAGGACTGACTTTGGGAGCCAATTTGTGTCGACCGAGCTTTCTGCCTACGAAAAAAGCTCCGATATCGGCAACCCAGACCAACAGCATGACAGCCAGGATCAACCAATTTCCCTGAGGCCATGACTTGAGCAATACCAGCCCTTGCCAAGCAGGTAGCAGGATCAGCAGGCCAATGAACAGAGTTCTCGGCTTACCTACCCAAAATCGGCTGCTATCCGGGTACTTAAGAATCAGCATGATAGCCAATAACCACCAAGCAGCGCTTAGCAGCAAAAGTGGAATCGCCAACAGAGATAGCCAATGGAGGGCAACCAGGAGCAGCGCAACGACCAGCGCATAGCCCATACGATCAGCCTGGCTTGAAAGGCCAGCCAAGCGAGCCCACTCCCAAGCCCCCAAGGTGATCACAAAGCCGATGAACAAGGCAAACGGCAGGCCATCCAGTCCAAAGAAACCAAGTATCGAAATGAGGACGAGTATCGATGCTGTAATGATACGTTGTCTTAGCATTGAGTACTTGCCTCTGCCTCCACTTGCTCATCCGTCCTGCCGAAACGGCGCTGACGATCGGCAAAGGCGTCAAGCGCCTCGCGCATTGCTGCATGTTTGAAGTCGGGCCAATAAAGATCGGAAAAATACAGCTCTGTATAAGCTAACTGCCATAACAGGAAATTGCTGATACGCCGCTCGCCTCCTGTACGGATGCAAAGATCAGGCGAAGGCAGATCCCCAGTCGACAAATGATGCTGGAAAAATGCTGGCGTAATATCTTCCGGTTTGATTTGCCCGGCCTGGGCCTGCCTGGCCAAATCGCGAGCAGCCTGCAGGATATCCCATTGGCCACCATAATTGGCTGCGACTTGCAAAACGAGGCGCTGGCCGCTTTCCGTCAAGGTCTCAGCATCTCGGATGGCTACCTGCAATTCGGGATGAAAGCGAGAGCAGTCGCCAATAACTCGTAAACGAATACCATTATCTCTAAGCTTGCGAACTTCACGACGCAAAGCAGAAAGAAATAGTTCCATCAAGGCACCCACCTCATCGGCAGGCCGCTGCCAGTTTTCACTGGAAAACGCAAACAAAGTCAAAACTTCAACCTTGGCTTCGGCACACACTTCGATAACGGCACGAACAGCATCGACGCCGGCCTTATGTCCTGCGACTCCAGGCAACAAACGCCTTTTTGCCCAACGATTGTTACCATCCATGATGATTGCGACATGGCGAGGGGTTTTTCGCTCGGCAATCTGCCTGATCTTTTCCATGATCTACTCTACTTGCGCCTCACAGCGCTTCGAATGAAGAAAAGAAACTACCAGCCTGATTCCCCAGCGAACATTTTCAAGCTGGAAATCGATGCTATGGCAGACTTGGCACCAGCAGAAATAAATATGTTCAGCAACTGCACTAGCGAACAGATGGCTGAGTTTCGATGGCTCAATAACCATCGCAAAGAATCTTAGAATCAATGTCCGCCCCAGATTAGACTGCCATCAAATCGGCTTCTTTCTTGTCTAGAGCCTTGTCGATTTCCGCTATGAATTTATCGGTGATTTTCTGAACGTCATCCTGTGCCCGACGCTCTTCATCTTCACTGATTTCCTTTTCCTTGACCAAATCCTTGAGCTGGGCCAGAGCATCGCGGCGAATGTTTCGTACGGCAACTTTAGCCTGCTCGGTCTCAGTGCGAGCTTGACGAGTGAAGCCCTTACGAGTTTCTTCCGTGAGCGGAGGCATAGGAACACGAATCGTGGTTCCGGCAGTTGCCGGATTCAGACCGAGATCGGAAGTCATGATGGCTTTCTCAACTGCCTGGATCATGGACTTGTCGAATACTGCCAGCGCCAGAGTGCGAGCATCCTCTACCACGATATTAGCCACCTGACGAAGTGGCATGTCGCTACCATAGTAGGAAACCATGACGCTATCCAGAATACTGGGGTGAGCCCGCCCAGTACGGATCTTTGCAAAAGCCTGGGCCAATGTATCAACAGTCTTTTGCATACGCCCCTGCGTATCTTTTTTAATCTCGCTGATCATACATTCGTCTCCTCGATCAGGGTTCCTTCAGCTTCCCCCAGCACGATATTCAACAAAGCACCTGACTTGTTCATATTGAAAACTCGTAGAGGCATGTTGTGATCTCGGCAAAGGCAGATTGCAGTCAAATCCATGACCCCAAGCTTACGATCAAGCACGGCATCATACGTTAATCGTTCAAAGCGCTCCGCGTTCGGATCCTTGAATGGATCAGCGGTATAGACGCCATCGACCTTGGTAGCCTTGAGAACCATATCGGCATGGATTTCGATTGCGCGCAGACAGGCAGCGGAGTCAGTAGTAAAGAAAGGGTTTCCAGTTCCTGCCGAGAAGATGACTACTTCGCCGGAGTTCAGATGACGCATGGCCTTACGCCGATCATAATGATCGGTGACACCAACCATCGAGATTGCCGACATCACCAAGGCCGGGATGTTGGATCGCTCCAACGCATCGCGCATGGCAAGGGAATTCATTACCGTAGCCAGCATCCCCATGTGATCACCGGTGACACGATCCATGCCGGCAGCGGAAAGAGCCGCTCCACGAAAAAGATTGCCTCCCCCGATGACCAGACCGACCTGAACGCCTATCCCGATCAACTGGCCAACTTCCAGCGCCATGCGATCAAGAACCTTGGGATCGATGCCGAAATCTTCCGCCCCCATCAGGGCTTCGCCACTCAATTTGAGCAGAATACGTTTGTAACGAGGTTTGCGCCCGCTTACTGATTGGACCATCGGCATATCTCCCTAAGGCTTTTCTGTATAAGACTTTTCAAGTCGAAATCAACTGCGCTTCGACAACGTGACGGCTGTTTCGTGCCGGACGCCACAAGAAAAATACGGATGGAGAATCAAAGCCCATCTGAAGAAAAGGCTGCGCGCAACGATAGCGAGCAGCCTTACACTATAGCAACCTGCCTTACTGCTTGGTCGCAGCAACTTGAGCTGCAACTTCAGCAGCAAAATCGACCTCAATTTTTTCGATGCCCTCACCTACTTCAAAGCGCACGAAAGATATGACTTCGGCACCTGCTTTTTTGGCTAGATCACCAATCTTGACATCTGGATCCTTGACGAAAGGCTGCTCGACCAAGCTGGCCTCGGACAGGAATTTCTGGATACGTCCAGCAACCATCTTCTCGACGATTTCAGCAGGCTTACCCTTGACTTTCTCCTCATTGAGAGCCAGAAAAATTTCTTTTTCCTTGGCAATCAATTCCTCAGAGACTTGAGAAGGATTCAGTACCGCCGGGTTCGTTGCCGCGACATGCATAGCGATGTCCTTGGCCAATTCCGGATTACCGCCACTCAGAGCAACCAGCACAGCGATACGCTTGTTGCCATGAACGTAGCCACCGACGACCACACCTTCCACCCGATTGATGCGACGAATGCTGATGTTCTCACCGATCTTCTGAACCAGAGCCTCGCGATCTTTCTCACGCGCTTCAACCAGAGGAGCAACATCGTTCAGCCTGTCGGCAAATGCCTTCTCGACAGTGGCCTCGACAAAGCCAAGAAAGCTTTCATCACGGGCAACGAAATCGGTTTCAGAGTTGACTTCTACAACTACGCCATATTTACCATCGGCAGCAACCTTGATAGCAACCACACCATCGGCAGCAATACGACCAGCCTTTTTGGCAGCTTTGGCTTGACCAGACTTACGCAGATCGTCGATGGCTTTTTCGATATCACCATCGGCCTCGACCAAGGCCTTTTTACACTCCATCATGCCGAGACCGGTACGCTCACGCAGTTCTTTTACCAGGGCCGCAGAAACTTGTGCCATGTTATCAATCCTCTCGATTCGGTTTTTAACCAAGCCTTTCCTAGAACGGAGGCTATCAATTCTGGAGTGATAAAAAGGGGGCCAAGCCCCCTTTTTATCATTCGGGTAACACTATGCAGACGCTATGCTTCAGCCTTCAGCGGCCTCTGGAGCGACTTCCTCGACATATTCGTCGCTCACACCGGCATTCTGCCGTCCACGTAGGACAGCATCGGCCATGGCTCCCAGGTAGAGCTGCACGGCACGAATAGCATCATCGTTACCTGGGATAATGTAGTCGACACCTTCCGGGCTGCTGTTCGTATCGACAATACCTATAACCGGAATACCTAGCTTATTGGCTTCGGAAATGGCAATGCGCTCATGGTCGACGTCGATGACGAACATGGCGTCAGGCAAACCGCCCATGTCCTTGATACCACCCAGGCTGCACTCGAGCTTATCGAGGTCACGACTACGCATCAGGGCTTCTTTCTTGGTCAGCTTGTCGAAGGTACCATCCAGAGACTGGGCTTCCAGCTCACGCAAGCGCTTGATAGAGGCGCGGATGGTCTTGTAGTTGGTAAGCATGCCGCCGAGCCAGCGGTGATCGACGTATGGCATCTTGCAGCGGGCAGCTTCCTCGCGAACCAACTTGCCAGCGGATCGCTTGGTGCCGACGAACATGATTTTATTCTTGCCGCTGGCCAGCTTCTCAACAAAAGACAGAGCCTCATTGAACATCGGCAACGTCTTTTCGAGATTGATAATATGGATCTTGTTACGCGCACCGAAAATATACTTACCCATTTTCGGATTCCAGTAACGGGTTTGGTGGCCGAAGTGCACACCAGCCTTCAGCATGTCGCGCATGGTGACTTGAGACATGAATAGAGTTCCTTATGGAATTGGGTTA
The DNA here is from genome assembly GCF_014191985.1 of Azomonas macrocytogenes. Classification (GTDB taxonomy): domain Bacteria; phylum Pseudomonadota; class Gammaproteobacteria; order Pseudomonadales; family Pseudomonadaceae; genus Azomonas; species Azomonas macrocytogenes. Next base: position 49,688 of record NZ_JACHXI010000009.1, on the reverse strand, counting down.
GGCCTCCACGCATCCCGCTATTCAACCCTTGCGGGCACCCAGAATAACGTGCCGATACGTGTGTGGATTCAGGCTTGACGAGAATAGCTCTCCATCAAGCGGCGCACTTTATAGCACAAAACCGTATCACGGGCTACCAAACGATTTGGATGGTTCGACCCGTGGTCGCCTGCAGTTCTGCAAGCTTTCGTTTATCATTTCATACCTGTCTTTAGTTTGCTTAGCTCCACTATGTGCGCCAGCGCGCCGATGAGGATTGAATGCCTGTCACCATAAAATCCCCCGAGGAAATCGAAAAAATGCGTGTAGCTGGCCGGCTGGCCGCAGAGGTGCTGGAAATGATCGCCGAACACGTCAAGCCGGGAGTGACGACCGAGGAGCTTGACCGTATCTGCCATGACTACATCGTCGATGTGCAGCAGGCCATTCCCGCTCCACTCAACTACAAAGGCTATCCAAAATCGATTTGCACATCGGTCAACCATGTGGTCTGTCATGGCATTCCTAACGAAAAACCCTTGAAGGAAGGCGATATCGTCAATATCGATATCACCGTCATCAAGGATGGTTATCACGGCGATACCAGCAAGATGTTCCTGGTTGGCAAGACTTCGGAATGGGCCGAACGCCTTTGCAAAATCACCCAAGAATGCCTTTATAAAGGTATAGCGATGGTCCGCCCTGGCACTCATTTGGGCGATATTGGCGAGACCATTCAAAAACATGCGGAGAAGAATGGTTTTTCCGTCGTCCGAGAGTATTGCGGTCATGGTATCGGCAAGGTATTCCACGAGGAGCCACAAGTCTTGCACTATGGCCGTGCCAATACAGGCATGGAACTCCAAGAAGGCATGACCTTCACGATCGAACCGATGATCAATCAGGGCCGCGCCGAGACTCGCCTGCTGGGCGATGGCTGGACAGCCATCACCAAGGACCGCAAGTTGTCGGCTCAACTGGAACACACCGTACTGGTCACTGCCGATGGATACGAAATCCTGACGCTACGTAGTGATGACACTATTGCGCGGACAACTGGCTGAATTCCAACGAGCGCACGCTCGATACAGATTCAAGGAGGGCTTCCATGATCAGAAGGGATCCCGATCTGTTTGACTACGGCCAGTTCCAGACGGAACTGGTACTCCAAAGCAGCCCTATCACAGCATTCAAGAAAGCCATTCGCCAGGCTCGTGAAGTGCTGGACGAACGCTTTGCCAACGGTAGGGATATTCGTAAGCTGATCGAAAGCCGCGCGTGGTTTATCGATCAAATCCTGCAAACCGCCTGGGAGCGTTTCGACTGGAGCGACGAGATCGAAATAGCCTTGCTGGCAGTCGGTGGCTATGGTCGCGGGGAGTTGCATCCCTACTCGGATATAGATCTGTTGATTCTGCTCGGCGAAGGCAAACAGGAAACTTTTCGTGAACCGATCGAGCGATTTCTGACCCTGCTTTGGGATATCGGCCTCGAAGTTGGGCAAAGCGTACGCTCCATCCATGAATGTGCTGAAGAAGCTCGGGCCGATCTAAGCGTCATCACCAATCTGATGGAAAGCCGCACCATCGCGGGTCCCGAATATTTACGCCAAGCCATGCTCGATGTGACCAGCCCCGAACGGATGTGGCCAAGCGATGAGTTTTTTCTGGCCAAGCAAAAGGAACAATGGCTGCGCCACGACAAATACAACGATACCGAATATAACCTGGAGCCCAACGTAAAAGGCTCGCCAGGTGGCTTGCGCGACATCCAGACCATCTTCTGGATTGCTCGCCGGCAATTCGGTACGTCTGATCTGCCGACCATGGTGTACAAGGGCTTTCTGCTGGAGGGCGAGTACACCGTGCTTACATCCTGCCAGGAGTTTCTCTGGAGTGTGCGCTATGCCCTGCACATGCTCGCCGGCCGTGCAGAAGACCGTCTGCTGTTCGATTATCAACGGCAAATCGCCGGCTTGCTGGGACTCAAAGACAACGATGCGAAGCTGGCCGTCGAACGCTTTATGCAGAAGTACTACCGTGTCGTCATGGAAGTTGCCGAACTGAGCGACCTGATCAAGCAGTATTTCGAAGAGATGATCCTAGGCTCGGAAAACGACGAGTCGGTACAGCCATTGAACGAGCATTTCCAGATACGCGATGGCTATCTCGAAGTTACCCATGACAAAGTTTTCGAGCAAACCCCCAGCGCTATTCTAGAAGTTTTCGTACTACTCGCCCAACATCCGGAAATCAAAGGCGCGCGCGCAACTACCATACGCTTGCTGCGCGATCACCGTTATCTGATAGACGACAAGTTCCGTGCTGATCCACAGAATATCAGCCTTTTTATTGAGCTCTTCAAAAGGCCCGAGGGTATCCACCGCAACCTGCGCAGAATGAGCCGGTACGGCATCCTGGGACGTTACCTCCCGGAATTTGGCGATATTATCGGGCAGATGCAGCACGACCTTTATCATATTTATACGGTCGACGCGCATACGCTCAACGTCATCAAGCACATAAGAAAGCTCAAGCGCCCGGAACAGGCGGAAAAGTACTCCCTGGCGAGCAAGCTGCTGGACAAGCTGGCAAAACCTGAGCTGATCTACATTGCCAGCCTCTATCACGATATTGCCAAGGGGCGCGGTGGCAATCATTCCGAGTTGGGGGCAATCGATGCCCGGAAATTCTGCGAGCGCCACAACCTGCCAGCCTGGGATACCCATTTGATTGTCTGGCTAGTGCGCAATCATCTGGCCATGTCCAGCACAGCGCAACGCAAGGATCTATCCGATCCTCAAGTGATCAACGATTTCGCTCAATTGGTAGGTGACGAAATCTACCTCAACTACCTGTATATCCTGACCGTCGCCGATATCAACGCCACCAATCCTTCGCTATGGAACTCCTGGCGGGCCAGCTTGCTTCGTCAGCTTTATACCGAAACCAAGCGGGCACTCAAGCGCGGCCTGGAAAATCCATTGGACCGGGAAGAACAGATTCGCCATACCCAGATAGCTGCGCTCGATCAGCTAGTGCGCAGCGGGACTGACCCGGATGATGCGGAAATTCTCTGGTCACAACTGGGAGACGACTATTTTCTTCGGCATACCTCGGCAGACATTGCCTGGCATACCGAAGCGATCATTGATCATCCTGGCAACAATGGCCCACTGATACTGATCAAGGAAACAACCCAGAGAGACTTCGAGGGCGGTACACAAATCTTCATTTATGCACAAGACCAGCACGACTTCTTTGCCGTGACCGTGGCGGAAATGGACCAGCTCAACCTGAGCATTCACGATGCTCGAATCCTTACTTCCAGCAGCCAGTTCACCCTGGACACCTATATCGTGCTGGAAGCCGACGGCAGCCCTATCGGTCACGATCCGGAACGGATCGAAGAAATTCGCCAAGGCCTGATCGAAGGGCTGCGCAACCCGGATGAATACCAGAGCATTATCCAGCGCCGCGTACCACGACAGCTCAAGCATTTTGCCTTTGCACCTAAAGTCACCATCCATAACGATACCCAGCGCGCCCAGACCATCATCGAAATCATCGCACCAGATCGGCCGGGCCTACTGGCACGGGTCGGTCGACTGTTCCGGGAGTTCGAACTTTCAGTGCAGAATGCCAAGATCGCGACCCTCGGCGAACGAGTGGAAGACATTTTCTTTGTGACTGACGCGAGACACCAGCCGCTATCCGACCTCAAACTCTGTACGCGCCTGCAACAGGCACTGATCGAGCAGTTATCGGAAGAGAATGGAATCCAGCTCTCGCCCAGTAGTTTCACGATATGAAACAGGTGCGAGCATAGCTCGCATGATTCGACCCCGAGCAGCAGTGCCCGCCCTGGATAAACTCATGAATGACGCCTTGAATACCCTGCAACCCTACCCGTTCGAAAAACTTCGTGCGTTATTGGCAGGCTCGCAACCAACCAGTGACAAACGGGCGATTGCCCTGTCGATTGGTGAACCCAAGCACAATTCCCCGGATTTCGTGCTACAAACCCTGGCTGAAAATCTGCACCAGCTTGCCGTCTACCCCACTACCCAAGGCACCTTGGCCTTGCGCGAAGCCGTTGCCGGCTGGTGCGAGCGGCGTTTCCGCTTGGGTCAAGGTAGCCTTGATCCAGCCAGCCAAGTGCTACCTGTCAACGGAACTCGTGAAGCACTGTTTGCCTTCACTCAATCAGTAGTCAACCGTAATCCCGAAGCCTTGGTCGTCAGCCCGAATCCCTTCTACCAAATCTATGAGGGCGCAGCTCTACTAGCCGGTGCCAAACCGCACTACCTGCCTTGCCTGGAAGAAAACGGCTTCAATCCGGATTTCGACGCGGTTTCTAGCGAAACCTGGCAGCGCTGCCAAATTCTCTTCTTATGCTCCCCCAGTAATCCCACCGGTGCCTTGCTGCCACTGGAAACGCTGAAGAAACTCATCATGCTGGCCGACGAACATGATTTCGTGATTGCTGCCGATGAGTGCTATAGCGAGCTGTATTTTGATGAAGAAAATCCGCCAGCAGGATTACTGACAGCCTGTATCGAACTCGACCGCCAGGATTTCAAGCGCTGCGTCATCTTCCATAGCCTTTCCAAGCGTTCCAACCTTCCCGGGCTTCGCTCTGGCTTCGTCGCTGGCGATGCAGAGATTCTCAAGAGCTTTCTGCTCTACCGTACCTATCACGGTTGTGCTATGTCGCTTCCTACCCAGCTAGCCAGCATTGCAGCCTGGAACGAAGAAACTCATGTACAGGCCAACCGCGATCTGTATCGGGAAAAATTCACGGCCGTACTCGATATCCTTTCGCCAGTGCTGGATATCCACCGGCCGGATGGCGGCTTTTACCTGTGGCCAAAGACTCCGATCGACGACTGTACATTCACGCGGGAACTGTTCGTTCGTGAGTACGTCACCGTAGTGCCAGGTTCTTATCTCTCCAGAGAAGTGAACGGAGTGAATCCTGGCAGCAACCGTGTACGCATGGCCCTGGTCGCACCGTTGACCGAATGTGTCGAGGCGGCCAGACGCATCCGATCTTTCGTTCAAGATCTGCAATGACTTCGATCTTGCGCACTACGTGAAAAACCATTTCGCTCGTTTTGTCAGGGCCTGTTCAACGTCTCACAAGCTATAACCAAACAAAGCAAAAAGTCTGAGGAAGCGGACCGGGCTGGCGATCCAGGCCGATTTCAACGCCGTTTGGTCGACGCGCAGCAGATCGTGAACAGACTCTTAGAACTGCTACCAAACCGTTAGCCTTGTCCAACTATTAGAGAAAAAACGATGATTTCTTCCTCCGATATTATCGAGCTATCCAACACCTATGCTGATCGCTCGCCTCAAGACATCCTCAAACTGGCTTTCGAGCACTTTGGCGATGACCTATGGATTTCTTTCAGTGGTGCCGAGGACGTGGTTCTGCTGGATATGGCCTGGAAACTGAACAAAAATGTGAAAGTCTTCAGCCTTGATACCGGCCGCTTGCACAGCGAAACCTACCGCTTCATCGAACAGGTTCGTGACCATTACGCAATAGCTATCGACGTGCTCAGCCCCGACCCACGGCAACTAGAGCCTCTGATCAAGGAAAAGGGACTGTTCAGCTTTTACAAGGATGGCCATGGCGAATGCTGCGGAATTCGCAAGATCGAGCCGCTACGCCGCAAACTGTCGAGCGTATCGGCCTGGGCCACCGGCCAGCGTCGCGATCAGAGCCCTGGCACGCGCAGCCAGGTACCGGTGATTGAAGTCGACACTGCTTTTTCCACTACAGAAACACCCCTGATCAAGTTCAACCCCCTGGCAAAGATGACCAGCGAGGAAGTCTGGGGTTATATCCGTATGCTGGAAATCCCCTACAACGCGCTGCATGAGCACGGTTTCATCAGTATCGGTTGCGAACCTTGCACTCGCCCGGTATTACCTAACCAGCATGAACGGGAAGGTCGCTGGTGGTGGGAAGAAGCTACGCACAAAGAATGTGGCCTGCATGCGGGAAATCTGGCGGACAAATAGAATCGATAACCCGGTTTGGCTGACAACGAGGCATCACTGCCCCACTCAGCCAGCCAGTTCGTGCAGGCGAGCTAGAAAAGCTGCCTCGTCCAGAATCTGCAATCCCAATTCGCTAGCCTTGACCAGCTTGGAGCCGGCGCCAGGACCTGCGACCACGCAGGTAGTTTTTGCCGATACCGATCCTGCGACCTTGGCGCCCAAGGCTTCCAGTGCCTCCTTGGCTATCTCTCGGCTCATGCTTTCCAACGTGCCGGTGAGAACCCAGGCCTGCCCTGCCAGCGGCAAACCGACAGCTTGTCCTTTCTCACTCTCCCAATGCATGCCAAAAGCACGCAACTGCTCCTCAATGGCACGAGCTCGCACGACATTGGCTGCATCCCCAAAAAAAGCCCGAACCGACTGTCTGGCTTTTTCACTCAACCCCTTCATCGCACTCAAATCCAACCAATCAGCCTGGATGATCGCCTCGAGGCTACCAAAGCGCTCGGCAAGGTTCTTTGCCCCGGTGGCGGCAACAAAAGGAATATCCAGCTTGTCCAGCAGCTCTGCCAATGAAGCATACCCGGCAAATTCAGGATGCAAATCGCCCGCTTCCCCAAACACCACGCCTCGTTCGAGCAGGTTTTCGATTACTTTTTGGTTGTGCTCGTCTTCGAAAAAATGATGGATCTCGTGCGCAACCTCCAGACCAATTTCGGGTAGCCAAGTAAGTACCTCGGGCAACGCCATGCCGACACGCTGCAACGAACCCAGCGCTCGTACCAGCAGCTTGGCGGTTTCTTCGCCCACATCAGGAATACCCAAGGCATAGATAAAGCGCGCGAGGCTGGATGATTTGCTGTTCTCGATTGCCTCAAGAAGATTGCGACTGGATAAATCGGCAAACCCCTCCAGCAGGACGATTTGCTCATAAGTCAGGATATAAAGATCGGCAGGAGAATGTAGCAGTCCTTTGTCGACCAACTGCTCGACACTTTTCTCGCCAAGTCCATCGATATCCATGGCCCGACGCGAAACGAAATGAATGATCGCCTGTTTGAGCTGCGCCTGACAGGTCAGCCGGCCGACACAACGATAGATTGCGCCTTGGCTGAAAGTTTCCTTGCCCTTGCCGCGCTTGACCAACCGAGTACGCTCAACAACGGAACCACAGACCGGACAGTGCAACGGAACGGCTACAGCACAAGCATCCACCGGTCGACGCTCGGTAATGACCCCCAGAATCTGCGGAATTACGTCACCAGCACGCCGCACGATCACGGTATCGCCAATCATGACACCCAGGCGGGCCACTTCATCCATATTATGCAAGGAAGCATTGGAGACAACCACGCCGGCTACCTGGACTGGCTTCAATCGCGCGACAGGAGTAATGGCTCCGGTTCGCCCGACCTGGAATTCGACACCGATCAATTCGGTCACTTCTTCGCGCGCCGGAAACTTATGAGCAATAGCCCAATGCGGCTCACGAGCCCGAAAGCCTAACTCACGCTGCTGCACGACCGAATTGACTTTGAAAACCACACCATCGATCTCATAAGGAAGCTCATCGCGCCGGGCACCGATTTTCTGAAAATAATTCCGGCATGCTTCGATTCCCTTGGCCAGAACAAGCTCACGACTGATAGGCAATCCCCAACTTTTCAATGCCTGAAGAATACCGCCATGGGTATCAGGCAGTACTCCATCACTACGGCCTACCCCATACACACACAGCTCCAACGGGCGAGCTGCGGTAATTTTCGGATCGAGCTGACGCAGGCTGCCGGCAGCTGCATTGCGCGGATTGGCAAAAGTCTTGCTGCCAGTTTCCAGTTGCCTGGCGTTCAATGCCTCGAAACCGGATTTGGGCATATAGATTTCACCACGCACCTCAAGAAGCGCAGGCCAACCATTACCATGAAGCCGCAATGGAATGTTCCGCACAGTCCGAACGTTGGCACTGATATCTTCACCTATCGTTCCATCGCCCCGCGTAGCTCCACGCACCAACTGACCATTTTCATAAAGCAGGCTGACTGCCAGCCCATCCAGCTTAGGCTCGCAACTGTATTCCACCTCTACATTCGTACTAACGGAAAACCCCAAGCCCTTGCGTACACGTCGATCAAAATCCAGCAAGTCTTTATCTTCGAACGCATTGCCAAGACTGAGCATCGGAACATCATGACGAACCTGCCCAAAAGCCGCCAAGGCCTCGCCACCAACCCGCTGCGTAGGGGATTCTGGTGTAATCAATTCCGGATGCTCGTTTTCAAGCTCTTTCAGCTTGATGAACAATCGGTCGTACTCCGAATCCGGCACACTCGGTTCATCCAATACGTAGTAACGATAGTTATGCGTATCGATTTCACTGCGTAACTGGGCAATGCGTTCAGCAGCTATTTGGGCGGAAGACATAGATAGCTAAGGGCTTCAATAACGGAACAAAAGATGCGGAATTTTAGCTGCTTTGCTTGAGCTAAGCTTGATCAAACCGGAAGATTTAAGCACGACGGAGCTCATGCCATGATCAGGCAAGCCATTCGATAGATGAACTGACACCTACTGCGCCCTTGGATATTGGAAAAGGCTTGACTCCAGCTGAATCCCCTATAGAATGCGCACCCGTTACAGGCACATAGCTCAGCTGGTTAGAGCACCACCTTGACATGGTGGGGGTCGTTGGTTCGAGTCCAATTGTGCCTACCAACTCAAACCCGCATCAGGCGGGACTTAAAAGGCGATCCGAAAGGTTCGCCTTTTTTTGTTTTAGCAAAATACTTTCAGTATTTGTTCAAAACACCCCCATCCCGCCCGTCCTGGACAATCAATCCCCCCATAGAAAGCCCCGCACTTGGCGGGGCTTGAAAACAAAAAATCCAGCGACATGCCAGGCTCTACTTATTTATTTCTCTGAATATCCGGATCTTCTGGCACTACATCGGGGCCTGAATCATCGATAGGATCTTCATAGTCACCTTCGCTACCGGGACCTTCGTTTGGATCATCTATCGGATCTATCTGATCGTCATCTGGTATTTTCTGAGCCTTAATCATGAAGCACCTCCTATCAAGCTGCTTAACCAGTTGGAGGAGCACTATGGGTCAGCGTTCAGACCGCTTGGCGGGTCAGGATAGATTGGTGCTGGATCCGGCTGTTGTTTCGCTGTGTGGGTAGTGCTGCTGTTGTCTGTTGCGCGACATAAATAAAAACCCGGCACGTGGCCGGGGGCTTTATTGGGTTCGTCGAATTCCAATCTTTGGCTGATCAGCCTAAAGGGCTTTCTCCTGCGTTCGCCTCTTTCTTCCAGAATTTGTAAGAAGCTACTTTTTTACTGGGCGAACGGTAATCGTCCTGATCTTCCGCCGCTACATCCGAATCGTCATGCGGAGTTTCATAGCCAACATCACTTCCTAAACCTATCTCTGGGTCATCAAAAGGATTTGGCTGAACGTCATATGGCATTTGCTGAGCCTTGATCATGAAGCACCTCCTGCCGGGCTTTACCTGTCTTTGGAGGGACAACATCAATGAGTGTTCAACAAAAACACCAGCACTTGGCTGGGGTCTTGAATCTTTGAATAGGGTTTCGGCGCCCTTTCTTCCACCAGCAGACATCAACGTTCCTGCGCTAACCTAAACCATCTCGCCACTTCCGCCGCCTGCTCTGCTCCACGATTCAACCGAGCCTGTATCACCGCCTTGGTTTTTGATAAAAGGTTGTCGCTTTGCAGATCGGCTGCAGCATTCGCAGCATGTTCGTCGTAGTACGGATAATCTCGGACGGAAAACTGACGAAGGTTCCGGCTAGAAGAAATCTCGCCAACCAGTTGCGCTCCTATGGCTACCGATGTGAAACGTCAACAGCCCTTAAAACAGGGAAACAACCAGAGACAACAAAGCCCGCACAGGGCGAGCTTTTCAGGTGGTTTCGTAGACAATGAGAGACGTCTAGAAACAACATTCTGGTGCCGGCAAGAGGAGTCGAACCCCCGACCTTCGCATTACGAATGCGCTGCTCTACCAACTGAGCTATGCCGGCAGTGGCGGCGCATTATCCGAATTTAGCGGTACAGACTCAAGCCTCTCCTATATCGGATTCGATTACACACCAAGCCTTACTCAAGCCCGATCTGCCAGAGATGTCCATCGGATTGATCGGTTAGTACATAGAGATAACCGTCGGGGGCCAGACGGACTTCGCGGATGCGCTCTTCCAAATCCTTCAGTAACCGCTCTTCATGGGCAATTCGATTACCGTCCAACTGCAAGCGAATCAACGCTTGGTCTTTCAAGGCTCCGATGAACAGATTGTGCTGCCAGGGTGGAAAGCGTTCGCTATCGTAAAAAGCCATACCGCTGATAGCGGGTGATTTTTCCCAGACAAAATGCGGTGGTTCAGTATCCTTGAGGGTTTTACCCTTGGCTTCCGGGATCGGCAGAAGGCTATAGTTGATGCCATGGGTCGCCAACGGCCAACCATAGTTCTTGCCAGCGGCTGGCAGATTGATCTCATCGCCACCTCGCGGGCCGTGCTCATGGGTCCAGAGCACACCAGTCCAGGGATTGAAGGCAGCACCCTGCTGGTTGCGGTGACCATAGGACCAGATTTCCGGGTGGATGCCTGCCTGGCCGACAAAGGGGTTGTCTTTGGGAATGCTGCCATCGGGATAAATGCGGACTATCTTGCCTTGTAGCTTGTCCAGATCCTGAGCAGTAGAGCGCTGGTTGTTCTCGCCAAGCGCAATGAACAGATGACCGTCGGTATCGAATACCAGCCGGGAGCCGAAGTGTTCACCTACCGACAGTTTTGGTTCCTGCCGGAAAATCACTTGGAAGCCTTCTAGTTTCAACATGTTTTCGGACAGGCGCCCGCGTCCTACAGTCGTGCCAGCCTTACCATTTTCACCTGCTTCACCATAGGAAAGGTAAATCAGACGATCCTTGGCGAAACCGGGAGAAAGCCGTACATCCAGCAGACCGCCCTGTCCATCGGCAAATACTTCGGGCACTCCGTCTATGGGCGCGGAAATCTTGCCGTTCAAGTCGACGATACGCAGGCGCCCAGGCCGCTCAGTCACTAGCATTTGCTGGCCATTTGGCAGGAAGGCCAAAGCCCAGGGGTGCTCCAGTCCAGAAGCAATCAATCTGACCTGAACGGACCCCAGTTCGCTGTCGTAATGCTCGATTTGGGCTGCCTGAACATTGAATAGAGCAAAACCGAATATCACGATAAGCATGGCGTAGCGCAGCATCATATCCTCCACATCGTTAGAGGGTTCTGCGGAAGAAGACACTTTCGTAGGCCAGCAGGCAGGCACGAGCAGCGTCGGACAGAGCTATAAGCCCTGTCCTTGAGTGGGTTTCGGCTACGATGGGAAAATTGATCGCCAAGCCAGGACGACTAGCTAGCGGCCGGGCCTTCGGCCATCCGCTACAGCCTGGGCCAGTGCTTGGCTGGCAAAAGGCCCGGCAACCGTACAACCATCCAGTTCGACGACCCAGCAGACGAGCCAGGCTGCTCGCCAAGCTTGTGGAATTTCTTTGCTTTTCAGTTTCTTGACTTCGATTTTCATGTCCGTCTCCTTCACCGAGTTACGCAAGGACTACTGAGAAGCTAACCACAGCAAAATTGATTTGCTTATAGCTTGATGCAGTTTTCATTGGAAGTTCCACTCGTCGAAACTAGCCAGACAAGCTGAAACAGGTGAAAACGCGCCATGAAAATGCATGGTCTACCTTTCAGCATCCACTTGATTGGAGGTCATTGAAATGAATCCGTCAACCATGAGTCTGGATAGCGCCATGAAGCTGGCCAGCGAAGCCTTCCTACCCTATAGCTGTGTGACCTGTACCAATGCCGGAGAAGAAGGATTCAAGCTCGCCATCATGAGTATTGATGGCGAAAAGGTGCTCCAGAAAGCACATCTTTCGCGGGACGAATACAGCAATCCAGTACGGTTTTTCGATGCGATCGAACAGACGCGCCACCATCTGGAAGACAAGGGTCGCCACCTCAATCCCTGGAAAATGCCGTTCATCCTCGACGATACAGGGATTCCGGAAATGCCGCCAAACTACTGACCGCTTCGTCTGAGCTGATCTTCGGCGCGCTGGCTTTCGATTACTTCAGCCTGGCCGGGAGCAAGCGAGCCATGAGCGTGTTCGCCTGGTCCGTTAACGCGCTGCAGTTGAATGATTTCTCCCTGTTCCCAGGCATTGGCCAACGGATCGATTTTCGGTTGGGCGATCGCCTGTCGATTACGCTGGACGGCCTGGGTATCGATACCCAAACGCTGATCACGCAGCTTTACCAGCTCCGGATCGAGCTGACCGTCAGCTGTAAAGCCCATCATCAAGGCTGGAATGCCGTAGGGCAGCGTCTTGTCACGATCGGTATGCCAGGTGTGCCAAGTCTTGCCGTAAGTAGTGGCAACCTTTTCCATCAGTTCCTTTTCCGCTATATCGGGGAGTCCCGGCGCGACCAGTGCACCGGACTTCACCTCATAATCATGGCTGTGCCAGAGCTTTTTCTCATCCTCCGGCAATTCATGAAATAGCCGTGCGCTGATGATGTATTCCACCCCCATCAATTTGGCATCTTCGCCGTTGCCATCAAAGATCACTGCCTGTAGCAGATCCTCGTTGAGCCAGGTGACGTAATGGTGGGCTTCCATCTGGCCGTTAATATCCCCGTTATAGAAATGGAAACCGTCCAGATAGGCACTGACCGCATTCAGTGGCGACTTGCCCTGCAACAGCTTTGCCCCGGCTTCCAACACTTCGCTCTTGGTGCTTTTCTCGGCACCCGGAGCTTTGACGTAAGAAGCGGTGTTGTCCTGATTGCAGCCAACCAGCGCCATGATTGCCAGCGGTACGACGATTTTTTTCATCAGACTCTCCACTTCCTTCGTTCATCTTACAGAGTGGTACAGCAGATTCGAGTTCGGGTCGAACGGCAGAAACTTCGTACTTTCCAGTGAGTCGGTAAATAGAGAATCCACCGATTTCACTACCACTCCAGGGGGGACAATGGGCAATCTGGTACATGAGCCGAGCCAGCGATCAGTGATAACCGAACAGGGCAATCTGTTGCACCGCTACCTGCACAGCCGGACCACCAGCGAAACGATCTGCTCTCCGTTAGAAATCGAAGATCATGTAATCCAGAGCATGCCCGAGGTCAGTCCTCCCAAATGGCATCTGGGGCACACCAGCTGGTTCTATGAAGCCTTTTTGCTAGTTCCCTTTCTGACGCACTACAAGCCACTGAATAAGGCCTACGACCATCTGTTCAATTCCTATTACGAAACCCACGGCACACCCTTTCCTCGAGCGGCCCGCGGTCTGGTTTCGCGTCCCGGTGTGGTAGAGGTCTACCACTATCGCAACTATGTCGACCAGGCGATGGGAGAGCTGCTGAGCAACCCACCGGAACAACAGGCAGCGGAAATCCTGCGCCGCACCGAACTGGGCATCCAGCACGAGCAGCAGCATCAGGAGCTACTCCTGATGGATATCAAGCACATCCTGGCGCAGAACCCACTGCACCCGATCTACCGTAGCGATCTCAAGCCAGCTCCCGTGGCTCCTCCCAGCCGGTTGCGCTGGCAATTCCACGAAGGCGGGCTGAAGTACATCGGCCATACTGGCGGAGGCTTCGCCTTCGATTGCGAAACACCACGGCATCGGCAGTTTGTCGAAGACTTCAAACTGGCCAGCCGACCGGTCAACAATGGTGAATACCTATCTTTCATGGCTGATGGCGGCTATGCCCGTGCGGAGCTCTGGCTGGCCGATGGCTGGAGCCAGATTCAGCAGAGCGGCTGGCACGCACCACTCTATTGGCAGCGTCAGGATGGTTTCTGGCATGAAATGACCCTGGGCGGCCTGCGCCCGCTAGATCTGGCTGCGCCAGTCTGCCATATCAGTTTCTATGAAGCCGATGCTTATGCCCGCTGGGCCGGTGCTCGCTTGCCCACCGAGGCAGAATGGGAAATTGCTGCTGCCGACCAGCCGGTACAAGGCAATTTTCTGGACAGCGGCTATCTGCAACCCATTGCCGCTCACGATCCCGACGAAAGCACGCGAACCCATGTACCGGCCCGGTTGTTCGGCGATGTCTGGGAATGGACCGCCAGTGCTTATCGGCCCTACCCGGGCTTCCGTCCCCACGCAGGCAGCCTCGGCGAATACAACGGTAAGTTCATGTCCAATCGGATGGTGTTGCGTGGTGGGTGTTGCGCGACGCCACAGACCCATATCCGCGCCACATATCGCAATTTCTTCCAGCTTGAGCTGCGCTGGCAATTCGCCGGCTTGCGGTTGGCAAAGGAGATTTAGGATGGCTTTGGCTGTGCAGGTTCATGGGCAATATCCGCTCAAGCAACAGGATGCTCTACGCGACGCAGTGCTGGCCGGTTTTTCTGTATCGCCGAAATGGTTACCCCCCAAATTCTTCTATGATCGGCGCGGCTCCGAGCTGTTCGAAGCTATCTGTCGACAGCCCGAATACTACCTTACCCGTACCGAGGAACAGATCCTGGTCCGGGCAGTACGGGAAATCGGTGAACTTACCGGCCCTGGTGCGGACCTGCTCGAATTCGGCAGCGGTGCCAGCCACAAAGTCAGGCTGCTACTCGAAGCACTACGCCCAGCGCGCTACCTGGGTATCGATATCTCCGAAGATTTCCTGCTTTCCAGCACCCGGCGCCTGGCAGCGGACTATCCCTGGCTGGATGTCCATGCATTCTGTAGCGACTTTTCCCAGTGCGCCATCTTGCCGGAGGGTTTCGCAAGCGAGCATGCGCTGGCCTTCTTTCCCGGCTCCAGCCTCGGTAACTTCACTCCACCCCAGGCGCGACGTTTTCTGAGCGAGTTGCAACAGCTATTGCCCAAGGGCGGCGGCTTGCTGATCGGCATCGATCTGGTCAAAGACAGGAAAATTCTCGAAGCAGCCTACAATGATGCAGCCGGAATCACCGCAGCGTTCAATCTCAATTTGCTGGAGCGCATCCGCAACGAGCTGGATAGCGATATCGACCGATCCCGCTTCAGGCATCGCGCCTTTTTCAACGAGATCGAGTCGCGTATCGAAATGCATTTAATCAGCAAGACGACGCAAGATGTGAACATCGAAGGCCGGCAGTTTCGCTTCGAAAATGACGAAAGCCTGCATACCGAAAATTCCTATAAATATTCCCTGGAATCCTTCACGGCCCTGGCTAAATCGGCTGGCTTCGAGCCCATGGCTTGCTGGACCGATTTAAAGGAGTTGTTCAGCGTGCATTATCTGGTGCGTAGCTGACCCGGGCCTCTTCGAACCCTATTGCTCGATAACCGGCTTGCGGCGCTTGAGCGGTGCAAGCCCGTCCGCGCTCACCAGCGATGGCTTTTCCGGCCTGGATTTTGGTGTATTTCTAGCGGGTCTGGCGATTTTTTCACCAACCTTCTTCTTTTCCACTTTTTTCTTCTTGGTACCTGCTGCCTTGCCCGAAGCCTTGAGGTTCTTCGGTCCCTGATAGTGCCCTTTCAGACCGGGAATCAGGCGCTTCTCGAAACGCTGCTTGAGATAGCGCTCCACACTGGACATCAGGTTCCAATCGTTGTGGCAGATCAGCGAGATCGCCAGACCGCCCTCGCCCGCCCGCCCGGTACGGCCGATGCGATGCACGTACTCGTCGCCCGAGCGTGGCATGTCGAAGTTGATGACCAGATCCAGTCCGTCGATATCCAGCCCGCGTGCCGCCACATCGGTAGCCACCAGCACCTTTACCCCACCTTGCTTCAAGCGGTCGATGGCCAGCTTGCGCTCCTTCTGGTCCTTTTCACCATGTAGGACAAAAGCCTTGATCTCGCTGGCCACTAGACGCCCATAGAGCCGGTCGGCCTGGGCACGAGTGTTGGTGAAGATGATCGCCTTCTGGTAGCTTTCGTTGACCAGTAACCAGTGCACCAGTCGCTCCTTGTGCCCCGGATCGTCGGCCGTAATGACTTGCTGGCGAACGTTCTCGTTCAGCTCGCTGACCGCATTGAGCATCAGGTGCTTGGGCTCACGCAGCAGCTTGCCGGTCATCTCGCGCAGCCCGACACCACCGGTGGTGGCAGAAAACAGTAATGTCTGCTGGCGCTTGGTACAGATATCTGCCAGACGCAGCACGTTTTCAGCGAAACCCATGTCGAGCATGCGATCCGCTTCGTCGAGTACCAGCACCTGCACATCGTCGAACACCAGATTGCCGGCTTCGAGATGCTCGATCAGCCGTCCTGGCGTGCCGATCAATACGTCCGGGATCTTGCGCAGCATGGCTGCCTGCACCTTGAAGTCTTCGCCGCCGGTAATCAGGCCAGCCTTGAGGAAGGTATATCTGGCAAAGCGCTCGACCTCTTTTAAGGTTTGTTGCGCCAACTCGCGAGTCGGCAGCAGGATCAGCGCACGCACATCACTATTGCTTCGCTCCTCCTTCAACAGCCGATGTAGAACCGGCAGCACAAAAGCCGCTGTCTTGCCACTGCCGGTCCGAGCAGTGGCGCGCAGATCATGTCCTTGCAGTGCCAGAGGAATCGCGGCGGCCTGCACCGGCGTCGGCTCGGTGAAATTGAATTCCGCCAGTGCCTTGAGCAGGCGTTCATGCAAGTCGAATTGAGCGAACAAGGGCTGATACCTCAGTTGAAACATCAAAAGCCGCATAGGTTAGGAGGTGTTCGGAATAAATGCAGCAGTGATCTTATCGACAGATTTCGATTTTTCACCCCATGTTGATGGATTCGCGGCATTAAACAGCTGAACTTCGACGTCATAATCAATCGCTTGAATCGAATTGCCTTGCCAGGGTGGTACTTAACATGCTGAAAAAACTTGGACTCGCAATCTGTTCCCTGCTGCTCTCCAGCCAACTATTGGCAGCAGAAAACCCACGGGTGCTGTTGCATACCAGCCTGGGTGAGATCGAAATCGAGCTGGATGCGAAAAAAGCACCGATCAGTGTCGAAAATTTCCTTACCTACGTAAAAAGTGGCTTTTACGACAAGACGCTGTTCCACCGGGTGATTCCCGGCTATATCGTCCAGGGTGGCGGCTTCGACCAAAACCTCACGATAAAAAAACCACTATCGCCGATCAAAAACGAGGCTGACAATGGCTTGCACAACGTGCGCGGAACCTTGGCCATGGCACGCACTCAAGCAGTGGATTCAGCAACCAGCCAGTTTTTCATCAATCATCGTGACAATACTTTCCTTGATCATAGCAAGCGCGATTTCGGCTATGCCGTGTTCGGAAAAGTCATCCGTGGCATGAGCGTAGTCGATCAGATCGCTCAGGTTCCCACCGAACACCGAGGCGCTCTACGCAACGTCCCGCACGAACCAGTGGTCTTAATCTCCGCGCAACGCCTCTGAAATGACAACTACGCCCACTCCACCAAGCTGCTCCTGTCGGTCTTTCCTGGATATCCTATGATCTTTCGCCGCTTCGAAAATCTCATCGACCCTTTCCAGGAAGCCCCCACGCCCTTGCCCCCGCGAGGCGTCCTGCGTTTCTACTGCTATTACCTGTACCAGGCCTGGCCGGTGCTGCTGGCCCTGGTGACGGTGGGCTTCTTCGCCGCACTGATCGAGGTGGCGCTGTTCGATTTCCTCGGCCGCCTGATCGACATGGTCCAGGCAGCGCCCGGCGCGGACTTCTTTCGCCGGCACGCCAATGAGCTGATCTGGATGGCGGTGGTGACGCTGCTGCTGCGACCGCTGGCATTCGGCCTGCACGACCTGCTGGTGCACCAGTCGCTGACACCGAGCCTGACCAACCTGATCCGTTGGCAGAATCACCGCTATCTGCTGCGCCAGAGCCTGAACTTTTTCCAGAGCGACTTTTCCGGGCGCGTCGCCCAGCGCATGATGCAGACCGGCAACTCACTGCGCGACTCCGCCGTGCAGGCGGTCGACGCGCTCTGGCACGTGTTCATCTATGCCGGCAGTGCCCTGCTGCTGTTCGCCCAGGCAGACATTCGCCTGGTCATTCCGCTGGCCCTGTGGATCATCGGCTACATCGCCACGCTGATCCATTTCGTCCCGCGCGTCCGGCAGCGTTCGGCCGACGCCTCGGCGAGCCGCTCCAAGGTCATGGGGCGGGTGGTCGACGGCTACACCAATATCCTCACCCTCAAGCTATTCGCCCACTCGCGCGACGAGGAGGGCTACGCTCGCGCGGCGATGGGCGAGATGGTCGAAAACGTCCGTGGCCAGGCACGCCTCATCAGTGGCATGAACATCGCCCTGACCTGCCTGAGCAGTGCACTGATCGCCGGCACCGTCGGCCTGGCCCTGTGGCTGTGGAGTAACGGTCGCATCAGCGTCGGCGACATCGCCTTGGCCAGCGGCCTGGTGATCCGCATCAACAACATGTCGCAATGGATCATGTGGGTGGTCAACGGCATCTTCGAGAATGTCGGCACCGTGCAGGACGGCATGCAGACCATCGTCCAGCCGCTGGCCGTTACTGACCGACCCGGTGCCCGCACACTCGATGTGAAACGGGGCGAAGTGCGCCTCGAACAGGTGCACTTCCAGTACGGCCCGGAGCGGCCGGTCATCGACGGGCTCGATCTGATCGTCCGACCGGGCGAGAAGGTCGGCCTGGTCGGGCCGTCAGGCGCCGGCAAATCGACCCTGATGAGCCTGTTGCTGCGCCTCTACGATCTCTCTGGCGGACGCATCCTGATCGACGGCCAGGACATCGCCAGCGTCACCCAGGAAAGCCTGCGCGCGCAGATCGGTGTGGTCACCCAGGACACCTCGCTGCTGCACCGCTCGATCCGCGAGAACCTACTCTACGGCCGCCCCGAGGCCAGCGAGGCGGAGCTGCTCGAAGCGCTGCGCCAGGCCCGCGCCGACGGCTTCGTGCCGACGCTGCGCGACGCCCAAGGCCATACTGGGCTCGATGCCCAGGTCGGCGAACGCGGCATCAAGCTATCCGGCGGCCAGCGCCAGCGCATCGCGATCGCCCGCGTGCTGCTGAAGAACGCCCCGATCCTGATCCTCGATGAGGCCACCTCGGCGCTGGACTCGGAAGTGGAAGCGGCCATCCAGGAAAGCCTGGAAACCCTGATGCAGGGCAAGACAGTGATCGCCATCGCCCACCGTCTCTCCACCATCGCCCGCCTGGACCGGCTGGTGGTACTCGACCAAGGACGCATCGTCGAGAGTGGAACCCACGCCGAACTGGTGGCCAGCGGCGGTCTCTATGCCCGACTCTGGCAACACCAGACCGGAGGCTTCGTCGGCCTCGACTGACTAAGCGGGAGGAGCTGCCCGTACCGAAAGCGGCATTGGCATTGGGGCATTCAGGAGGGAGTGCGGAAAAACACCTTCTTCTCATCTCCCGAGTGCTGGCCAGCGTCCTCCCTGACCCACTCGTACAGCGTCGTCTGGGTCGGGTCGCACTTGCAACAGCCTGAGCCACAGGTGGAGCCCTCGGGCAGGCGCCGTACTCGTCCCTTGCGCTCCAGCCTGCCAAGAATGGCTTCGACAGCCTCAGGGGTGCTGTCCATGGCCATGGCCATATCGCTCAGGCTGGCTCGGCCATGCTGGTGGAGATACTCGTTGAGCTGGGCAAGAATCATATTCTCCGTCCTCTCTTAGAACCTATTCACGATCTGCTGCGCGTCGACCAAACGGCGTTGAAACCGGCTTCGAAATGCTCATTTACCACCCGTAAACTCGCACGCGAGCCCGGTCCGCTTCCTCAGCCGTTTTCGCCGCCGTTTAGCTCTAGCTCGCGAGATCGTGAACAGGCTCTTAGTCAGTCGCTCTCGTCACGAAACCGCCGCCAGATCATCGGTGACCGCACGCTGACCAGCGCGCCGCAGGATGTACACCAGGAGCGCGAGGCTGGCCAATATCACGACCACCCATGTCAACGAGGACAACGGATGCCTCGCCCAGGTTGCAACCTGATAGAACAGCGTGGCCATTCCATAGGCCAACCCGGTGGACCACAAGCCCACGAATAACGTCCAGCGTACCCCGGATTCCTGATAAACGGCAGCGGTCGCCGCGGTACAGGGCATGTACAGCAGGATGAACAGCAGGTAGGCGAAGGCCCCGACGGTACCGTCGAAACGGCTCGCCATGGCACCGAAGATACCGGCGGACACCTCCTGCTCCTCAGCTACCGCCTGCTGGTCGCTGAGGTCGCCGACCTCCACGCCGAGCGGGTTGGCCCAGTGGCCGAAGGCATCGGCGAGGTTGGCGGGAATGGTGGCGAAGGCGGCGGCGATTCCTTCGGCCAGCGAAGGCTCTTCCTCGTCGCCGGCCGCTCCGGCCTCATCGACAGCCAGGGATGCATAGGTGGTATTCAACGTCCCCACCACCGCCTCCTTGGCCAGGATACCGGTGAAGATGCCGACCGTCGCCGGCCAGTTTTCCTCGTTCAGCCCGAAGGGTGAAAAGACCGGTGCCATACTGCGACCGATGGCGGCCAGAACCGACTTGTCGCTGCCCTCGTTGTGGTAACTGCCGTCGGTTCCCAGCGCATTGAGCACATTCAGCACCAGCACCATGGGAACGATGACCCGCCCGGCGCGGAAGATGAAGCGCTTGAGCCGGTCCCAGGTATGGATCAGCACGCCCTTGACGGTGGGCAAGTGGTAGGGCGGCAGCTCCATGATGAACGGCGAGGCTTCGCCCCGCAGCAGGGTATTCTTCAGCATCAATCCGGTCAGCACCGCCACCGCGACGCCGATCAGGTAGAGGCCGAACACCAGGTTCTGCGCATATTCGGCGAAGAAGGCGGCGGCGAACAGCACGTATACCGGCAGACGGGCGCCACAGGACATGAAGGGCGCCATGGCGATGGTCATCAGCCGGTCACGGCGATGCTCCAGGGTGCGGGTCGCCATGATCGCCGGCACCGTGCAGCCGAAGCCGACGATCAGTGGCACGAAGGACTTGCCCGGCAGGCCGACCCAGTGCATGAAGCGATCCATCACGAACGCGGCCCGGGCCATGTAGCCGGAATCCTCCAGCACCGACAGGAACAGGAACAAAAAGCCGATCACGGGGATAAAGGTCGCGACGGTCTGAATGCCGCTGCCGATGCCCTGGGCCAGCAGCAGTTCGAGCCAGGCCGGAGCCCCCAGGCCGACCAGCAGGCTGGAGAAACCGTCCACCACCAGCACCTGGCCGAGCTGGTCGAAGAAATCGATGAAGGCCCCGCCGATGTTGATGGTGAACATGAACATCAGATACATCATCAAGAGAAAGATCGGAATGCCGAAGAAGCGGTTCAGCACCACGTGATCGATGCGGTCGGTGAGGTCGCGATTGACGCGGCCGCTGACCGTCACCACCTGGCTGGCGATGCGGTGGGCCAGGCCGTAGCGGGCGTCCGCCACCAGGATATCGAGATCCTCCCCCAATTCCTGGCCGAGCGCGGCAGCCTGTGCCTGCAACTCGGCACCGGCGAGCCGGCGGGCCAGATCGTCGCCTTCCAGCAGGCGCACCGCCAGCCAGCGCGACGATGAGCTACCCGCGCCATGCCGCTCCAGTTGCGGAAGCAGCGCGGCGATCGCCTGCTCCACGGCGGCATCGTATTCGAGCAGGGCCGTCGAGGCGCCGGGCGCGGCGACCGCCCGCTCGATGGCCGCCTTGAGTTCGCCGACGCCCTGGCCCTCCGAAGCCACCATCGGCACCACCGGACAGCCCAGGCTGCGGGACAGCGCCTCCGGGTCCAGCTTCATGCCCTTCGTCTCGGCCACATCGACCATGTTCAGCACCACCAGCAGGGGCGCCTGCATCTCGACGAGCTGGCTGGTCAGGTAGAGGTTGCGCTCCAGGTTGGCGGCATCGACGACATTGATGACCAGTTCGGCTTCCTTGCTCTGGATGTAGTCACGGGCGACCTTTTCGTCGAGGGAGACTTCGGCGTCCAGCACATCCAGCGAATAGGTTCCCGGCAGATCCACCACCTCGAAGCGCTTGCCTTCGAAGACGTATTCACCACTCTTCTTCTCGACCGTGACCCCCGGCCAGTTGCCGACCTGCTGGCGCGAACCGGTCAGGGCATTGAACAGTGTCGTCTTGCCGCAATTGGGGTTGCCGACCAGGGCAACGCGATGGTTCATCGTCATGGCAGCTTTTCCACCGACAAGGCATCGGCCTCGTGCTTGCGCAGCGAAAGCGCGAAGCCGCGCACGCGAATCTCGACCGGATCCCCCATCGGCGCTACCCGGGTGATGCGAATCTCAGCCCCTGGGGTGAGCCCCATCGACAGCAGCTTGCGGCGATAGGAATGACTGCCTTCGGCGAAGCCAAGCACCTTGGCGCGATCACCGACGCCCAATTCCTTGAGTAACATCAATACCTCCAAATCCATGAAAAATCTCGCCGCCCTCCTACTGATCGGAGCGGTCGATTCTCGATGTAAAGCTTCAGGCTTCGCACACCAGGATCTTGTGCGCCATGCCGACGCCCAGCGCGAAACGCGTTTCGCCGCGCGACACCACCAGACCCTCGCCCTGGCGCTGGCGGACCCGTAGTTCGCTACCCACGTTGAGGCCCAAATCGGCCACCCGGCGCGCCAGCGTGGCGCCACCCTGGATCGCCACGACCCGCACGGTGCTGTCCTCACTGGCCATGGTTAACGGAAAAGCGGAAGAAAGTGGGGATGAACTCATCTCGGATACCTGTCGGATCAATGCAGGGCGGCGTGTTTTCGCCGCGCGCGGGGCTTGTCTGGCAGGCCGGCGCCGGCCAGCGCGCGCAGCAGGATAGCGATAGTACTGCCGTTATGCAGCATCGAGGCTGTAATAGGACTCAGAAAGGCGAAGATGGCCGCAGACAGGATGGCGGCCATTCCATCCACAAGGGGTTGAAATTCCCGCCTCGGTCGACCTAGCTCTACAGCGGATGGCAATTCCACAACAGATACCTCCAGCTTCAGACGGATACGCCCAAGTATCTGGTAGACAGCACGGATATCGGCAAGAAAAAGGCGCAACGCTCGAAAGACGGCCCAATCATATGCGTATCAGCAAGCAAGGGTCACGCCCACTTGCACCAGAAAAAAACCGAAGGCAAAACCATATTCACCTTAATGAGCCTGCACACATAATAATAATTCTTATTACAAAATATCACTGACATGCTCTTAATCAAATAATATTTGCAAGCTTTCCATCGACAAAACCTGACCGAAAGGAAAACGAACTGACGGTTGTCGAACTTCGGTTGCCTGATATCGCACGATTATTTTGCATCAGAAACACCCTGTTACCGCCCTGCAGCAATATCGATAAGGCGACCAAAGGCCCCATATTGACTCAATGGAATGCAGCAATGGAGTGGTACTTACGCCGCTGCACCGCTATGGAAGCGAAATTCCTTATCCGGCGTGAGAATCGCCTGGCGCTCGATTTCGGCAAAGAAGGACACGCGCTCATCAATGGGGTCGTCGGCATACTGCCGAGCCATGTTCAGATAGTCCTGATAGTGGCGCGATTCCGATTCGAGCAGCGAAACGTAGAAGCTGTTCAGCTCTTGATCCAGATAAGGCGCCAGCCGGAAGAAGCGCTCACAGGAACGAGCTTCGATATAGGCACCGACGATCAAAGTATCAACCAACCGCCCCGGCTCGTTCTTGCGGATATGCACATGCAAGCGCTGGGCATAAAGCGATGCGCTGATCTGGCGGTAGATGACGCCGCGCTTTTTCATCAATTCCGCCACTTGCTCGAAATGACGAAGCTCTTCACGCGCCAGGCGTGACAATTTGTATTGCAAGGTTTCCTTGTCGACATGCCGAAACAGCAGGGTCAGCGCCGTACCGGCCGCTTTTTTCTCACAGTTGGCATGATCGATCAGCAGGATCTCGGGGTGCTCCAACGCCTGGTCGAGCCAAGCCTGAGGCGTCGGGCAAAGCAGGAAGCTTTCTATTTCAGGAAGCAGGGACATGGTCGGTGGATTCAATATCGCGAATCGAAAAGGAGGCGCGAGTATAAAGGCTTACTCCAAGCCTTGTATCAAAAAGCCTCTCTGTCATATTCGTGTCCAAATCCTCCCATAGCGTTAGGGCTCCCAATAAAAGTGTGGAGCCACAACCGTGAAAGAAGGAAAAAACTCGATCCAGCTTGGAAGCGGAGACGAGCCACCAAGCAATCATTCGAACAATCCTCATATCAACGATGTGCTGGCCATGGGACGTCGCCAGCTGCTATCCGGCAGCGCTGCCCTGGGTGCCCTGGCCTTTCTCGGAACAGTTTTTCCGGGAACTGCCGAAGCTCAATCGGCAAGATCGAAGAAGCCTTCGTCGCGGCTGCCCTTCACGGCAATCGCCACCAGTCGCGCCGATCAGGTGATCGTGCCAGAAGGCTACGACTGTCAAGCCTTCATTCCATGGGGCACGCCGATTACTGGCGGTTATCCCGCTTACCTGGAAGATGCCAGCAATACAGCCCAGGATCAGGCCGAACAAACCGGCATGAACCATGACGGCATGCACTTCTTCCCCATCGATACCCCCATTGGCGCAGGTATTCGTAGCGATCACGGGTTGCTGGTGCTCAACCACGAATATATCGACCCGGGCGTGTTGCACCCCCGTGGACCGAGCGAAACCGATGGCAAGCGCACCAGCGCCGACGAAGTACGCAAGGAAATCAATGCCCACGGTGTTTCCGTGGTCGAAATACGCCGCGATAATCGCGGGCAATGGGCGGTGCAGCCATCGGCACGCAACCGCCGCATCACCGGTTCGACACCGATGAAGATCGAAGGCCCGGCCAAAGGCCATGCGCTGCTGCAAACCCGCTACAGCCCCACCGGCACTTCCACTCGCGGAACCTTGAACAACTGCTCCAATGGTTTCACGCCCTGGGGAACCTACCTGACCTGCGAAGAAAACTGGGCCGGCTACTTTGCCTCGCGTGACAGCGAACTGCCGCGCGAACTGTCCCGCTATGGCATTGAAAAAACCGGGCGCTATGGCTGGGAAACGGTTGCCGGCGACGAATTCCAGCGCTTCGATGCCACCCGCAGCGGCGAAAATGCGCAGAGCGACTATCGCAACGAACCCAACACCTTCGGCTGGATCGTCGAGATCGACCCGTTCGATCCGAACTCCACCCCAGTCAAACATACGGCATTGGGTCGCTTTGCCCATGAAGGCGTGATCTTCGCCCCCGTAAAACCGGGCCGCCCCCTGGTGTGCTACGCAGGTGACGATACACGCAACGAATACATCTACAAGTATGTCAGCCGTGACGCTTATCGCCCACGCCGCGGCAACAGCCAGAATAGCCAATTGCTCGATGAGGGTACGCTCTATGTGGCGCGTTTCAATGCCGATGGCACGGGTGTCTGGCTGCCTCTCGATATCCAGGACCAAAGCTTCCAGGCTGCCTGTGTCGCAGCAGGTGCCAGCTTCGCAGATCAAGGCGAAGTGCTGATCAACACCCGTCTGGCTGCCGATATTGTCGGCGCGACGAAAATGGATCGGCCGGAATGGGGAGCAGTCAACCCAGACAATGGGGATGTGTATTTCACCCTGACCAACAACAGCGAGCGCCAGGAAACGGACGCCGCCAACCCACGCAAGCCCAATTCTTACGGGCATATCATCCGCTGGCGCGAATCCAGCCGGGATTACGCCGGTACTCGCTTCAGATGGGATATCTATCTGCTTGGCGGTCCGCAAGGCGTAGGTCTTGACCCCAGGGGCAACAGCCTTACGGCCGACAACATCCTTGCCAGCCCTGATGGACTGTGGTTCGACAAGGATGCCCGCATGTGGATCCAGACGGACATGAGTGGCAGCCAACTCAGTCAGGGACCGTTCGGCAACAATCAGATGCTGGTTTCCGACCCAACGACCGGCGAGATCAAGCGCTTTTTGGTCGGGCCGGTCGGTTGCGAAATCACCGGCATTGCCGCCACACCGGATTTGCGCACGTTATTTGTCAACATCCAGCATCCGGGCGAAGGCTCTACACCGGACTCGTTCATCAGTAACTGGCCAGATGGCAATGGGAAAAGACCGCGTTCGGCAACAGTTATCATCACCCGCAAAGATGGCCAGCCATTGATGCAAAACAAATCGACACGCGCGAAATGAACTATAAATACTGTCCTCAATCAATATTTTACTAATCTGAACAAAGTAAGCCGGTATGGAAATACCGGCTTTATTTTTTGCAAAACATAATTTCCCACAAAGAAATTTACTTAATGGAAATTACCGGCTTAAAATGAACCACCGTGACGAAATGCTGCACCTTAACCAATAATTAAGCCGTTCCTTATAAGGAGCCCGGCATGTCGGATATCAGCAATTCCCTGACCCATAACTGGGGCTTGGCCATATTCCTGCTTGGAGTATTCGGTCTCTGTGCATTCATGCTTGGTGTTTCAAGTCTGCTTGGTAGCAAGGCTTGGGGACATAGCAAGAATGAACCGTTCGAGTCAGGTATCGTACCCACTGGAACCGCGCGCCTGCGGTTATCCGCTAAATTCTATCTGGTCGCGATGCTCTTCGTGATCTTCGATGTCGAAGCCCTTTATCTGTTCGCCTGGGCTGTGTCCGTACGTGAAAGCGGCTGGGCAGGCTTGGTCGAAGCTACTGTTTTCATTGCAATTCTGTTGGCAGGTCTTGTCTATCTGTGGCGAGTCGGCGCTCTTGACTGGGCACCGGAAGGCCGTCGAAAAAGGCAGGCGAAGCTCGAACAATGAGGCTTGGGCTATGCAATACAAACTTACTCGGATCGACCCGAATGCCGTAAACCGGCAATATCCGATCGGCGAACAGGAAACTGTTGCCGATCCACTGGAGCAAGTTCACCGTAATGTGTTCATGGGTAAACTTGAAACAGTATTGAGCAAAGCGGTTAATTGGGGAAGAAAGAATTCTTTATGGCCATATAACTTTGGCTTGTCCTGTTGTTATGTGGAAATGACAACTGCATTTACCGCACCACATGATATTGCCCGCTTTGGTGCCGAAGTTATTCGAGCATCACCGCGCCAGGCAGACTTCATGGTTATTGCCGGAACTCCGTTCATTAAAATGGCGCCTGTTATTCAACGTCTTTATGAACAGATGCTCGAACCCAAATGGGTCATATCCATGGGCTCCTGCGCCAACTCCGGCGGTATGTACGACATATATTCGGTAGTTCAAGGCGTCGATAAGTTCCTTCCGATCGATGTCTATGTGCCTGGCTGCCCTCCTCGTCCCGAAGCATTCCTGCAAGCCTTGATGCTGTTGCAGGACTCAATTGGCGAAGAGCGCCGGCCATTGTCCTGGGTCGTTGGTGATCAAGGCGTATATCGCGCCGAAATGCCGTCCCAGCGCGACCAGCGGCACGAACAGCGAATTCAGGTCACGAATCTGCGCAGCCCCGACGAAGTGTGACTCGATCCTTACTTTCAGGTTCGCCACACCCACCGTTGACCGATAGCGATCAAAATCATGACTGCAGACCAAGCTCTGTACGTACCCTCGTACACGGCCGACGACCAAGATGTCGTCTCCGAACTGAATGCCCGCTTTGGGGCGCAAGCCTTCGTTACCCAAGCCACCCGGACCGGCATGCCCGTTCTGTGGGTATCCCGCGACCAACTGCTCGATGTACTGCGCCACTTGCGCGACCTGCCTCGCCCCTACGTAATGCTCTACGACCTGCACGGTGTCGACGAGCGTCTGCGCACCCAGCGCCGCGACCTGCCCGGCGCTGATTTCAGCGTGTTCTACCACCTGATTTCCATCGAACGTAATAGCGATGTGATGATCAAGGTCGCCCTCAACGAGGGTGACCTGAACCTGCCCAGCGCGACCGGCATCTGGCCTAACGCCAACTGGTATGAGCGTGAAGTCTGGGACATGTACGGCATCCACTTTTCAGGGCATCCACACCTGGCCCGAATGCTGATGCCATCGACTTGGGAAGGCCATCCGCTGCGCAAGGACTACCCGGCGCGCGCGACCGAATTCGATCCCTACAGCCTGTCGGTCGCCAAACAGGAGTTGGAACAGGAGGCCTTACGCTTCGACCCAGCGCAATGGGGCATGAAGCGGCAGAGAGAACACGAGGACTTCATGTTCCTCAACCTCGGCCCCAACCATCCCTCCGCCCATGGTGCCTTCCGCATCATCCTGCAACTGGATGGCGAGGAAATCGTCGACTGCGTACCGGAAATCGGCTATCACCATCGCGGTGCCGAGAAGATGGCCGAGCGTCAGAGCTGGCATAGCTTCATTCCCTATACCGACCGTATCGATTACCTCGGTGGGGTCATGAACAACCTGCCCTACGTGCTGGCAGTAGAAAAACTCGCGGGCATCAAGGTGCCATTGCGGGTCGATTTCATCCGGGTGATGCTGGCCGAATTCTTCCGCATCCTCAACCACCTGCTCTACCTCGGCACCTATATCCAGGACGTCGGGGCAATGACCCCGGTGTTCTTCACGTTCACTGACCGTCAACGCGCCTATACAGTGATCGAGGCCATCACCGGCTTCCGCCTGCACCCGGCCTGGTATCGCATCGGCGGCGTCGCCCACGACCTGCCGCGTGGCTGGGACAAGCTGGTCAGGGACTTCATCGACTGGATGCCCAAGCGCCTCGACGAATACGAAAAGGCGGCGTTGCAAAACAGCATCCTGCGTGGCCGTACCCGTGGCGTGGCTAGCTACAACACCAAGGAAGCCCTGGAGTGGGGCATCACCGGCGCCGGTCTGCGTGCCACCGGGCTCGATTTCGACCTGCGCAAGGCACGCCCTTATTCCGGCTACGAGAACTTCGAATTCGAAATACCACTGGCGTACAACGGCGATGCCTACGACCGCTGCATGGTCAAGATGGGCGAGATGCGCCAGAGCCTGCGCATCATCCGCCAGTGCCTGGATGGCATGCCGGAAGGCCCGTACAAGGCGGATCACCCGCTGACCACGCCGCCGCCGAAGGAACGCACCCTCCAGCACATCGAAACCCTGATCACTCACTTCCTGCAGGTTTCCTGGGGGCCGGTGATGCCGGCCAACGAAAGCTTCCAGATGATCGAGGCGACCAAGGGCATCAACAGTTACTACCTGACCAGCGACGGCAGCACGATGAGCTATCGCACGCGCATCCGCACGCCCAGCTTCGCCCACCTGCAGCAGATCCCTTCGGTGATCCGCGGCAGCATGGTGCCGGATCTGATCGCCTACCTGGGTAGTATCGATTTCGTCATGGCCGACGTGGACCGCTGACATGAGCCAGACAAACCTGATCCAGACCGACCGCTTCACCCTGAGCGAAACCGGCCGCTCGGCCATCGAGCACGAGCTGCACCACTACGAAGATCCACGCGCGGCCTCCATCGAAGCGCTGAAGATCGTCCAGAAGGAACATGGCTGGGTGCCGGATGGCGCCATCTACGCGATCGCCGAAGTGCTGGGTATTCCAGCCAGCGATGTAGAAGGCGTGGCCACCTTCTACAGCCAGATATTTCGAGTGCCGGTCGGCCGCCACATTATTCGTGTATGCGACAGCATGACCTGCTACATCGGCGGCCACGAGTCGGTGCTGGCCGCGATCCAGCAAAAACTGGGTATCGCCAGCGGCCAGACCACCACCGATGGGCGCTTCACCCTGCTGCCGGTGTGCTGCCTGGGCAATTGCAACAACGCCCCGACCCTGATGATCGACGACGACACTTTCGGCAATGTCAGTCCCGAAGGTGTGGCGCAATTGCTGGAGGGCTACCCATGAAACTTACCTCCTTCGGTACGGCCAATCGCACGCCGCGCCAAGAGGAAACCCATCCGCTGACCTGGCGTCTGCGCGACGATGGCGAGACCGTCTGGCTCGACGAGTATCGCCAGAAGAACGGTTATGCCGCCGCGCAGAAAGCGCTGACCGAAATGGCCCAGGCCGATATTGTCCAACAGGTCAAGGATTCCGGTCTCAAGGGGCGTGGCGGCGCCGGCTTTCCCGCCGGTGTGAAATGGGGCCTGATGCCCAATGACGAGTCCATGAACATCCGCTACCTGCTGTGCAATGCGGACGAAATGGAGCCCAACACCTGGAAGGACCGGCTGCTCATGGAACAGCTGCCGCACCTGCTCATCGAAGGCATGATCATCAGTGCCCGCGCACTGAAAGCCTATCGCGGCTACATCTTCCTGCGTGGCGAATATGTCGATGCGGCGCGCATTCTCAATCGCGCCGTCGAAGAAGCCAAGGCGGCGGGCCTGCTCGGCAAGAATATCCTCGGCAGCGGTTTCGACTTCGAACTGTTCGTGCATACCGGTGCTGGCCGCTACATCTGCGGCGAAGAAACCGCGCTGATCAACTCCCTCGAAGGCCGCCGGGCCAACCCCCGCGCCAAGCCGCCATTCCCGGCTGCCGTGGGCGTCTGGGGCAAGCCGACCTGCGTCAACAACGTTGAAACCCTCAGCAACGTACCGGCCATCGTTGCCAACGGCGTGGACTGGTACAAAGCCCTTGCCCGCGAAGGCAGCGAAGACATGGGCACCAAACTGATGGGCTTCTCCGGCAAGGTGAAGAACCCTGGCGTCTGGGAATTGCCCTTCGGTATCACCGCCCAGGAATTGTTCGAAGACTACGCCGGTGGCATGCAGGACGGTTTCCGCTTGAAGTGCTGGCAGCCTGGAGGCGCCGGGACCGGCTTCCTGTTGCCGGAACACCTGTCCGCGCAGATGTTCGCCGGTGGCATCGGCAAGGTCGGCACCCGGATGGGGACCGGCCTCGCGCTGGCAGTGGACGAGCGCATCAACATGGTTTCGCTGCTGCGCAACATGGAAGAGTTCTTCGCCCGCGAATCCTGCGGTTGGTGCACCCCGTGCCGCGATGGCCTGCCCTGGAGCGTGAAACTCCTGCAGGCTCTGGAAAAAGGTCAGGGCCAACCCGGCGATATCGAGACGCTGGAACAGCTATGTCACGGCCTTGGCCCGGGCAAGACCTTCTGTGCCCATGCCCCCGGAGCGGTCGAGCCGTTGGGTAGCGCGATCAAGTATTTCCGCAGCGAATTCGAAGCCGGCATCGCCGGGACGGCACCAGCGGGGCAACCCGAAACGGCGACGGTCAGCGTGTAACGAGTATTTCGCTTGCCGAAGACCGGCTATGGAATTCGGCAATTAAGGCTTTCCTTTAGTCAGTCCCGCTTCGGCGGGTGAGAAGAACGATAATGGCCACTATCCACGTAGACGGCAAAACCTACGAGGTCGAGGGCGCAGACAACCTGTTGCAGGCTTGCCTCACGCTCGGCCTCGATGTTCCCTACTTCTGCTGGCATCCGGCGCTTGGTAGCGTCGGGGCCTGCCGCCAGTGCGCGGTCAAGCAGTACAACGATGAAAACGACACGCGCGGCCGCCTGGTCATGTCCTGCATGACCCCGGTCGCCGACAACAAGACCTGGATTTCCATCGAGGACCAGGAAGCACGGCAATTCCGCGAAAACGTCGTCGAATGGCTGATGACCAACCACCCGCACGACTGCCCGGTGTGCGAGGAAGGTGGCCACTGCCACCTGCAGGATATGACGGTAATGACCGGCCATAATACCCGGCGCTACCGCTTCACCAAGCGTACCCATCAGAACCAGGAGCTCGGCCCGTTCATCGCCCATGAGATGAACCGCTGCATCGCCTGTTACCGTTGCGTGCGCTACTACAAGGACTATGCCGGTGGCACCGATCTCGGGGTTTACGGCGCACATGACAACGTCTACTTCGGACGGGTCGAAGATGGCGTACTGGAAAGCGAATTCTCCGGTAACCTGACCGAGATCTGCCCGACCGGCGTATTCACCGACAAGACCCATTCCGAGCGCTACAACCGCAAGTGGGACATGCAGTTTGCGCCGAGCATCTGCCATGGCTGCTCATCCGGCTGCAACATCAGCCCCGGCGAGCGCTACGGCGAACTGCGGCGCATCGAGAACCGCTTCAACGGTGATGTGAACCACTACTTTCTCTGTGATCGCGGCCGCTTTGGCTATGGCTACGTCAATCGCCAGGATCGTCCACGCCAGCCGCTGGCCGACGGGCAGAAACTCGGCATCGACGAGGCGCTGGACAAAGCCGCCGAACTGCTGCAAGACAAGCGAGTGATCGGCATCGGCTCGCCCCGCGCCAGCCTGGAAAGCAACCATGCCCTGCGCGAGCTGGTCGGTGCGAACAACTACTACAGCGGTATTGCTGCTGGCGAGTTGGACATCCTTCGGTCGAGCCTCGATATCCTGCAGAACAGCCCACTGCCAGTGCCCACGATGCGCGAGATCGAGGATCATGATGTGATCTTCGTGCTCGGTGAGGACCTGACCCAGACCGCTGCCCGCGTCGCGCTTTCCGTGCGTCAGGCAGTCAAGGGCAAAGCCACGGAAATCGCCGCATCGATGAAGATCCAGGACTGGCACATGGCCGCAGTCCAGAACGTTGCCCAGCGCGCGCGCAATCCATTGTTCATCGCCAGCCTCGCAGAAACCCGCCTGGATGATGTGGCCGAGGAATGTGTCCACGCGGCACCGGAAGACCTGGCCCGCCTCGGCTTTGCCGTGGCCAATGCCATCGACAACTTCGCACCGGCGGTCGATGGGCTGGACGATGAAACCAGAGGATTGGTGCAGCGTATTGCCGATGCCCTCCTGGCCGGCAAGCGCCCTCTGATCATTTCCGGTGCTTCGCTGGGCTCGAAAGCCCTTCTCGAAGCGGCGGCCAATATCGCCCAGGCCCTGAAGCATCGCGAGAAAAATGCCTCCATCACTCTCATGCTGCCAGAGGCCAACAGCATGGGTCTGGCATTGTTCGGTGGTGAATCGCTGGATGCCGCGCTCGACAGTCTCACCAATGGCCAGGCGGATGCCGTGGTGATTCTGGAAAACGATCTCTACCGCCGCGCCGACAAGGCCAAAGTGGACGCTGCGCTGAATGCCGCGCAAAGTGTGATCGTCCTCGACCACCAGCAGACGGCGACCACCGCCAAGGCGAACGTGTTGCTGTCGGCGGCCAGTTTCGCTGAAGGCGATGGCACCCTGGTCAGCCAGGAAGGTCGCGCCCAGCGCTTCTTCCAGGTGTTCGACCCGGTCTACTACGCCCCGGAAAACCGTGTCCGCGAGAGCTGGCGCTGGCTGCATGCGCTGCACAGCACCTTGCAGGGCAAGACGGTGGACTGGACCCAACTGGATCAGGTTACCGAAGCCTGCGCCACCAGCCATCCGGTCCTGGCGGCTATCGTGGGTGCCGCACCTAACGCCGCGTTCCGCATCAAGGGGCTGAAACTGGCCCGCGAACCGCACCGCTACAGCGGCCGCACAGCCATGCGCGCCAATCTCAACGTCAGCGAACCGCGGGCCCCGCAGGATATCGACTCGGCCTTTGCCTTCTCCATGGAAGGCTACGCCGGCAGCAGCGAATCTCGTCAGCAAATTCCCTTCGCCTGGTCGCCGGGTTGGAACTCACCACAAGCCTGGAACAAGTTCCAGGCCGAAGTGGGTGGTCATCTACGGGCCGGTGATCCCGGCGTGCGGCTGATCGAACCGAACGGCACGGCGCGCTGGTTCGAGGTGAACGCGCCCTTCCAGACTCGCCATGACCAATTCAAGGCCGTGCCGCTGTATCACTTGTTCGGCAGCGAAGAAATGTCTTCCCGGGCCGCGCCCGTGGAAACCCGTATCCCAACGACCTATGCCCTGCTGGCCAGGGAAGATGCTGCACGGCTCGGCCTGAACGAGGGTGCGAATATCGCCCTCAACGTGACGAACGGCGAACGCCTGGCCGTCACCCTGCGCCTCAGCGACAAGCTCGCACCGGGCCTGATCGGCCTGCCGGTCGGATTGCAAGGGATACCTGCCCTGGTCGCCAGCCTGTCCATCGATTCTGTCGAGGAGGCTGCACAATGAGCTGGTTTTCGCAAGAGGTCATCGATGTACTTGTCCAGATCGGCAAATCCATCGTCATCCTGCTCGCCGTGGTCGTCAGCGGCGCGCTGCTGAGTTGGGTCGAGCGCCGCATGCTGGCGCTCTGGCAGGATCGCTACGGCCCCAACCGGGTCGGTCCGTTCGGTGCCTTCCAGTTGGGCGCGGACATGCTGAAGATGTTCTTCAAGGAGGACTGGACCCCGCCGTTCGCCGACCGGATGATCTTCACCCTGGCACCTGTCATCGCGATGAGTGCGCTGCTGATCGCCTTCGCGGTGATCCCGATCACCCCCACCTGGGGCGTCGCCGACCTGAACATCGGGCTGCTGTTCTTCTTCGCCATGGCCGGTCTCACCGTCTACGCGGTGCTCTTCGCCGGCTGGTCGAGCAACAACAAGTTCGCCCTGCTCGGCAGCCTGCGCGCCTCGGCCCAGACGCTCTCCTACGAGGTGTTCATGGGGCTGTCGCTGATGGGCGTGGTGGCTCAGGCCGGCTCGTTCAACCTGCGCGACATCGTCCATTACCAGATGGAAAACCTCTGGTTCATCATTCCGCAGATCCTGGGTTTTCTGACCTTCTTCATCGCCGGCGTCGCGGTCACTCACCGCCATCCGTTCGACCAGCCGGAGGCCGAACAGGAACTGGCCGACGGTTACCACATCGAATACGCCGGCATGAAATGGGGCATGTTCTTCGTCGGTGAGTACATCGGCATCGTACTGGTCTCGGCGCTGCTGGTAACGCTGTTCTTCGGTGGCTGGCAGGGACCGTTCGGCCTGCTGCCGCAGATCCCGTTCATCTGGTTCGCGCTGAAGACCGCCTTCTTCATCATGATTTTCATCCTGCTGCGTGCCTCGCTGCCACGCCCGCGCTACGACCAGATGATGGCTTTCGGCTGGAAGGTCTGTCTGCCACTGACCCTGGCCAACCTGCTGGTGACCGGCGCGCTGGTTCTGGCTGCCCGGTGAGGAACGAACAATGATCAAGCACTCGATAATCCACCTTCTGCACGGCACCTACACCCAGTTCCGCACATTGTGGATGGTGTTCTCGCATGCCTTTCGCAAGCGCGACACGCTGCAATACCCGGAAGAAGCGGTCTACCTGCCGCCGCGCTATCGCGGTCGCATCGTGCTGACCCGCGACCCCGACGGCGAGGAACGCTGCGTGGCCTGCAACCTCTGCGCAGTGGCCTGCCCGGTAGGCTGCATCGCCTTGCAGAAGGCCGAGAAAGAGGATGGCCGCTGGTACCCGGAGTTCTTCCGCATCAACTTCTCGCGCTGCATCTTTTGCGGCATGTGCGAGGAAGCCTGCCCGACCACCGCAATCCAGCTCACGCCGGATTTCGAGATGGCCGAGTACAACCGCCAGAACCTCGTCTACGAAAAGGAACACCTGTTGATTTCGGGCCCAGGTAAGTATCCGGACTATAACTTCTATCGCGTCGCCGGCATGGCTATCGCCGGCAAGCCCAAGGGGGCCGCGCAGAACGAGGCCGAGCCGATCAACGTGAAAGGCTTGCTGCCCTGAGGAAGAAACGATGGAATTCGCCTTCTATTTTGCTGCCGGCGTGGCTGTACTCGCCACTCTGCGCGTGGTGACCCACACCAACCCGGTCCATGCCCTGCTCTACCTCATCATCTCGCTGCTGGCAGTGGCCATGTGCTTCTTCGCCCTGGGCGCACCGTTCGCCGGTGTGCTGGAGATCATCGTCTACGCCGGCGCCATCATGGTGCTGTTCGTCTTCGTGGTGATGATGCTCAACCTCGGCACTTCGGTATCGAACCAGGAGCATCAATGGCTGCGCCCCGGTACCTGGATCGGTCCGGCCCTGCTGGCGCTGCTGCTGCTGGGCGAGCTGCTCTACGTACTGCTCAGTACCACCGGCAACACCCTGATCACTGGCGATACGGTAGATGCCAAGACCGTCGGTATCAGCCTGTACGGTCCTTACCTGCTGGCAGTCGAGCTGGCTTCCATGCTGCTGCTCGCTGCGCTGGTCGCCGCCTTCCACCTAGGACGCCTCGAAGCTAAGGAGCTGTCATGAACGGCATACCCATGGAGCATGGCCTCGCTCTGGCCGGCGCTCTGTTCAGCCTCGGCCTGCTGGGCCTGATGGTCCGCCGCAACATTCTGTTCGTGTTGATGAGTCTGGAAGTCATGATGAACGCAGCCGCGCTGGCCTTCGTCGTCGCCGGTGCGCGCTGGCTGCAGGCCGATGGCCAGGTCATGTACATCCTGGTGATCACCCTGGCGGCAGCGGAGGCCAGCATCGGCCTGGCGATCCTGCTGCAGCTGTATCGTCGCTTCAACACCCTGGATATTGACGCAGCCAGCGAGATGCGCGGATGAACCTCTTATTCCTGACTTTCCTGTTTCCGCTGATCGGCTTCAGCCTGTTGGCCTTCTCCCGCGGGCGCTGGTCGGAAAACACTTCGGCAACGATCGGCGTCGGCTCCATCGCCCTGTCGGCCTTGAGCAGTGCCTGCGTGATCCTGGACTTCCACGCCAACCCTCCTGCCGGCGGAGCCTATGTGCAGACCCTCTGGCAGTGGATGTCGGTGGATGGCTTCACGCCAAAATTCGCCCTGTATCTGGACGGCCTATCGGTGACCATGCTGGGCGTGGTGACCGGGGTGGGGTTTTTCATCCACCTGTTCGCCTCCTGGTACATGCGCGGCGAGGCTGGCTATTCCCGCTTCTTCGCCTACACCAACCTATTCATCGCCAGCATGCTGTTCCTGGTGCTGGGCGATAATCTGCTGTTCCTCTACTTCGGCTGGGAAGGCGTGGGGTTGTGTTCGTACCTGCTGATCGGCTTCTACTACGCCGATCGCAACAACGGCAACGCCGCACTCAAGGCTTTTATCGTCACGCGGGTCGGCGATGTATTCATGGCCTTCGGCCTGTTCATCCTGGCCATCCAGGTCGGTACGCTGGATATCCAGCAACTGTTGCAACTGGCACCGCAAAAATTCGCCGAAGGCGATCTGTGGATCACCCTGGCGACCCTGGCCCTGGTCGGTGGCGCAGTGGGCAAATCAGCCCAACTGCCGCTGCAGACCTGGCTGGCCGATGCCATGGCCGGCCCGACTCCAGTGTCGGCGCTGATCCACGCAGCGACCATGGTGACCGCCGGCGTCTACCTGATCGCCCGGACCCATGGCCTGTTCCTGCTGGCGCCGGATATCCTCCACCTGGTCGGCATCATCGGTGCGCTGACCCTGCTGATGGCTGGCTGCGCCGCACTGGTGCAGACCGATATCAAGCGCGTCCTTGCCTATTCGACCATGAGCCAGCTCGGCTACATGTTCCTGGCCCTGGGCGTCGGTGCCTGGGACGCGGCGATCTTCCACCTGATGACCCATGCCTTCTTCAAGGCGCTGCTGTTCCTTGCTTCCGGCTCGGTGATCCTCGCCTGCCATCACGAGCAGAACATCCTCAAGATGGGCGGACTGTGGAAGAAACTGCCCCTGGCCTACGCCAGCTTCGTCATTGGCGGTAGCGCCCTGGCTGCCCTGCCGGTGCTTACCGCCGGTTTCTACTCCAAGGACGAGATCCTCTGGGAAGCCTACGCCAGCGGTCATGGCTTGCTGTTCTTCGCTGGCCTGGTCGGCGCCTTCCTGACTTCGATCTATACCTTCCGCCTGATCTACCTCACCTTCCATGGCGAGGCGAAGACCGAAGCCCACAATGGACATGGTTTGGCCCACAGTCTGCCACTGGGTGTGCTGATCGTTCTTTCCACCTTTGTCGGCGCCCTGATCCATCCGCCGCTGGAAGGCGTGCTGCCCGAAAGCATCGGACATGCCGGTGGCGATGCACAGCTGTTCGTCGAGCTGCTCTGTGCTGCCGTCGCCATCTGTGGGGTGATCTTCGCGGCCCTGTTGTTCATCGGTGATCGTAAACGTCTCGACAATCTCGCCCACAGCGAACAGGGGCGCACACTGAGTGCATTGTGGTACGAGGCCTGGGGCTTCGACCGGCTGTACGACAAGCTCTTCGTCAAGCCATTCCTGGCTATCTGCAAGCGGCTCGGGCTCGACCCGATCGACCAAGGCATCGGCCTGATACCGCGCCTGGCACGTGGCGGCCACCTTCTGATGAGCCGCAGCGAGACTGGCCTGGTGCGCTGGTACGCGGCCTCCATCGCCGGTGGCGCCGTGCTGCTGCTCGGCCTCGTTCTGCTCTGATCTGGCAAAGGACTCGACCTCGAATGATTCTGCCCTGGCTCATCTTCATCCCCTTCATCGGCGGCCTGCTCTGCTGGCTCGCCGAACATCGCAACAAGACGCTACCGCGCTGGATTGCCCTCGCGACCATGCTGCTGCTGTCGTTCTTCAGCCTCTGGCTATGGTGGACCGGTGACTACCAGCTCGCCCCGACACCCGGCGCTACCGCCGTCTGGGCCGTGGAGTTCAAGCACGCCTGGATCGAACGCTTCGGCATCAACTTCCATCTGGCACTGGATGGCCTGTCGCTGCTGATGATCATACTCACCAGCCTGCTTGGCCTACTGTCGGTGCTCTGCTCCTGGAAGGAAATCCAGAACCACGTCGGCTTTTTCCACCTCAACCTGATGTGGATTCTCGGCGGCGTGGTTGGCGTGTTCCTCGCCCTTGATCTGTTCCTGTTCTTTTTCTTCTGGGAAGTGATGCTGGTGCCGATGTACTTCCTCATCGCGCTCTGGGGTCACAGTGGCAGTACCGGCAAGAGCCGGATCACTGCAGCGACCAAGTTCTTCATCTTCACCCAGGCCAGTGGCCTGATCATGCTGGTGGCAATCCTTGGCCTGGTGCTGGTGAACTATCAGAACACCGGCGTACTCACCTTCGACTACTCACAGTTGCTGCAGGCCACTTTCTCCGAAGGTGTCGGCTATATCCTGATGCTCGGCTTCTTCGTCGCCTTTGCAGTGAAGTTGCCGGTAGTACCGGTGCATTCCTGGTTACCGGACGCCCACGCCCAGGCACCAACTGCCGGTTCCGTGGACCTGGCCGGCATCCTGCTGAAAACCGCTGCCTATGGCCTGCTGCGCTTTGCCCTGCCACTGTTCCCGGAAGCTTCGGCGCAGTTCGCCCCCATCGCCATGCTGCTCGGTTTGATCGGCATCTTCTACGGCGCCTTCCTGGCGTTCGGCCAAACTGACATCAAGCGCCTGATTGCCTATTCCAGTGTGTCGCACATGGGCTTCGTGCTGATCGGTATCTATTCCGGCAGCCAACAGGCCTTGCAGGGTGCGGTGATCCTGATGCTGGCCCACGGGCTGTCCGCCGCCGGGCTGTTCATCCTGAGCGGTCAGCTCTACGAGCGCCTGCATACCCGCGACATGCGCGAAATGGGAGGACTCTGGTCGCGCCTGCCCTGGCTACCGGCGATCAGCCTGTTCTTCGCCGTTGCCTCACTCGGCCTGCCCGGCACCGGTAACTTCGTTGGCGAATTCCTAGTGCTGATGGGCAGTTTCGCCCATACCCCCTGGGTCATCGTCATCGCCACCTTCGGTCTGGTGGTCGGTTCGGTCTATTCGCTGATCATGATCCACCGCGCCTACTTCGGCCCGACTCGTGCGGAAGGTGGCCTGGCCGGGCTGGATAAACGCGAACTGGTCATGGTGCTGGGTCTGGCCGGCTTGCTGATTCTGCTCGGCGTCTACCCACAACCGATCCTCGATACCTCGGCCGCAACCATGGCTGGCGTCCAGCAATGGATCGGCAGCGCCCTCTCTCAACTGGTTACGGCCCGCTAGCAGCCCAGGATGGACATTCCCGATATGCAATTCACCACATCCCACTTCGCCGCCTTGCTGCCACTGCTGGTTGTCGCCGCCACAGCGATAGTCGTCATGCTGAACATCGCCTGGCGGCGCAACCACTCGATAACCTTCGGCATCTCGGCCATTGGCCTGAACCTGGCACTGCTTTCAGTCATCCCGGCGGTGAAAGCCGCGCCGCAGGCCGTGACCCAATTGCTCCTGGTCGACCGCTTCGCCTGCTACTACATGGCGCTGATCCTGATTGCCACGCTGGCCTGTGTGACCCTGACGCACGCCTACCTGGGCAAACAGCAGAACGAAGGCTTCAAGGGCAACCGTGAAGAACTCTATCTGCTGATGCTGCTAGCCTGTGCCGGTAGTCTGGTCCTGGTCAGCACGGGGCATCTGGCCGGGCTGTTCATCGGCCTGGAACTGCTGTCCGTACCGGTCTACGGCATGGTTGGTTATGTGTTCTTCAATCATCGTTCGCTGGAAGCCGCGATCAAGTACATGGTGCTCTCGGCAGCCGGCTCAGCCTTCCTGCTGTTCGGCATGGCGCTGCTTTACGCAGACAGCGGCAGCCTGGCGTTCTCCGTCATCGGCCAGGCCGAGGCTAGCGAATTGATGCGCCTGGGCATCGGCATGATGCTGGTTGGGCTGGCGTTCAAGCTGTCGCTGGTGCCTTTTCATCTCTGGACCCCGGACGTCTATCAAGGCGCGCCGGCACCCGTTGCGGCGTTTCTGGCAACGGTCAGTAAGGTCGCTGTATTCGCCGTGCTGCTGCGTCTCTATCAGACGATGCCAGCGACGTCCGAAGGTTGGCTGAACACCCTGTTGACCCTGATTGCCATCGCCTCGATTCTGGTTGGTAACCTGCTCGCCCTGCTGCAAAACAGCCTCAAGCGCCTGCTGGGTTACTCCTCCATCGCGCATTTCGGCTATCTGCTGGTGGCATTGATCGCCAGCGATGGCCTGGCAGACGAAGCGGTGGCGGTCTATCTGGCCAGTTATGTGCTGACCAGCCTGGGCGCCTTCGGTGTCGTAACGCTGATGTCGACACCCTTCAAGGAGCAGGATGCCGATTCACTCTACGACTATCGCGGCCTGTTCTGGCGGCGCCCCTACCTGACCGCAGTACTGGCTGCGATGATGCTCTCACTGGCGGGTATTCCACTGACGGCAGGCTTCATCGGCAAGTTCTACGTTATCGCCAGTGGCGTCGAAGGCCATTTGTG
Organism: Azomonas macrocytogenes; assembly: GCF_014191985.1. Taxonomy (GTDB): domain Bacteria; phylum Pseudomonadota; class Gammaproteobacteria; order Pseudomonadales; family Pseudomonadaceae; genus Azomonas; species Azomonas macrocytogenes. The sequence continues at coordinate 8,795 of NZ_JACHXI010000009.1, read as the reverse complement.
GTGGTTGCTGGCTTCTCTGATCGTCGGCAGCGCCATCGGTGTCTTCTACTACCTGCGGGTGATGGTGACACTGTTCCTGATGGCGCCTGGCCTGCATCGCTACGATGCGCCCCTGGCCTGGGGCCAGCAAGCCGGCGGCATCATGCTACTGGCAGTCGCCGTGCTGACCTTCGCGCTGGGCGTCTATCCCCAGCCGCTGTTGGATCTGGTCCAGCACGCAGTGCTCGCGACTTCCCTCTGAAGCCCGCAAGCTCCGGTCGCCAGGCCGGAGCTTGCGCTGTTTCGTTACGCCTGCTGCTTCTGCGCCTGTTCTTCCTTTTCTTTTTCTTTCAACTTATTAGCTGCTTCCTCCTCCGGCGTCAGGTCGATATCGCCGAACAGCGCCCAGGCGGAAATGAACAAGGCGGCAATCAGCGGACCGATGACGAAACCGTTCAGGCCGAAGACCGCCAACCCACCCAAAGTCGAGATCAGCACCAGGTAATCCGGCATCTTGGTGTCTTTGCCGACCAGGATCGGGCGCAGGACGTTATCCACCAGGCCGATCACCAGAATCCCATAGGCAGTCAGGACCACTGCCTTCAGTAAATTGCCGCTCATGAAGAAAAACAGTGCCACTGGAACCCAGACGATGCCTGCCCCGACAGCCGGCAACAATGACAGGAAAGCCATCACCACACCCCAGAGGAAAGCGCCGGGAACATCCAGAATGGCGAAGATGATGCCGCCCAATGCGCCCTGAGTGGCAGCAATGACGATGTTGCCTTTCACCGTCGCCCGAACGACACGGGTGAATTTGCTGAACAAACGGCGCTTCTGTTCATTGTTGAGCGGAACACTGGTATACATCCGCACCACAAGGTCCCGACCATCGCGAATAAAGAAAAACAGGATGTAGACCATGATGAAAAAGGACACCACGAAATCGAAGGTGCCCTGGCCAAAGCTGTAAGCCTGGGTTGCCATGACCTGGCTTATGTGCAAAGCCCCCTCGGCCAGACGCTTGCGGATATTTTCGAAAGTGCCATATCCCGACGTATTCAGCTGCTTCTCCAATACATCGGGCAGCATGCTCTTGAAATTGTGCAGGTATTTGTCGAAATCGACTTGACCATCCTGGATCGCCAGGTACACATCCGAAGCCTGCTGGACCAGCATCGTAGTGATGATGCTCATCGGCAGAACCGCCAGCAGCAGGCATGCCACCAAGGTAGTCATAGCCGTCAGGTTGTCGCGTCCGGGATAGCTCCTCTGCAGCCGCCTCTGCATGGGCGCGAAGATGATCGCCAGAATCACCGCCCAGAACACGGCACCGTAATACGGCAGCAATATCCAGACGAAGGCAATGGAAACGAATATAAGCAAGGCCAGGAAAAATCGTTGTTCCGTCTTTGAATGAGCCATTGGCTGTCCTTGATGTTGTAGTGAAACGCTTCCCCTGCTTAGTCAGCAGCCTCGGATACAGGTGCTGGAAAGCGATGGATTTTCACATCTCTTTGCCCTGGGGCCAGCCCTGAGCGGATAATCGCGCCAGTTGCGAGCGTGGGCCACCGGCCCGGCTTGCGTCGTTCCTTTTCCAGCGAGCCTTGACGTGGAAATCTTCAAAGAATTCACCTTCGAATCGGCACACCGCCTCCCTCATGTTCCCGCAGGCCACAAGTGCGGGCGCCTACATGGTCACTCCTTCCGCGCGGCCATTTACCTCAAGGGTCCGGTCGATCCGGTAACCGGCTGGATTCGCGACTTCAGCGAGATCAAGGAAATCTTCAAACCCCTCTACGAACAGCTGGACCACAACTACCTGAACGACCTGCCCGGCCTGGAAAACCCCACCAGCGAAAACCTGGCCCGTTGGATCTGGCACAAGCTCAAGCCACTGCTACCGGAGCTGTCGCGCATTCGTATCCACGAGACTTGTACCAGTGGTTGCGAATATGCTGGCGAGGATTAAAAGTATAGGTAGTTCAATAGCATAGCAACCCATTAGCATTGGCTGAAGGTAGCTGGGTCAAGCGCCATCCAGCCTATCGCCGAGCATGAAAAAAGCGGCCTTGGCCGCTTTTTTCATATTGCCGGGCTTGCTCAGAGATAAGCATTCTCGCGCTGGCTGTGATCGGTCATGTCGCGCACACCCTTCAAGTCCGGGATACGCTCCATCAGGGTCTTTTCCACCCCCTCCTTGAGCGTCGCATCGACCATGCTGCAGCCCTGGCAACCGCCACCGAATTGCAGTATCGCGACGCCCTCGTCGACGATATCCACCAGACTGACCTGTCCGCCATGCTCGGCGAGGCCAGGGTTTATCTCGGTTTGCAGGTAGTAATTGATGCGCTCCTGGATCGGACTGTCGTCGCTGATCATCGGCACCTTGGCATTCGGTGCCTTGATGGTCAGTTGGCCACCCATGCGGTCGGTGGCATAGTCCACTACGGCATCTTCCAGGAACGGCTCGCTCATCGCGTCGATCCAGGCCGTGAAGTCCTTCAGCGCAATCGCGCAATCGTCGTGCTTCTGCTCACCCGGCTTGCAGTAGGACAGACAGGTTTCGGCATAGGGCGTCCCCGGTTGGGTAATGAAGATCCGGATGCCGATACCCGTGGTGTTCTGCTTGTCGAGCAGATCGGCGAGGTATGCCTGAGCGGATTCGGTAATGCTGATAGCTGTCATGGCAACTCCTTGGAAACTTTCTGGCAGTGTACGCCAATCGACTTGGACGAATAAAGTCCAAGTACCTTACTCGGAAATTACGAAGCTCGCACCAACGGTTCTCTCCTGTTCAGCCAGGACTTGGCGCTCAGGAACAAGCGCTTTTCGAACAGCTCGTAACTGATCCACGACAGCAGCAGAATCAAAGGCATGCAGACGGCGATGATCCAGCGTTGATCAAAACCGAAATACCTGGCCACATACCAACCCGTGGACAGTACCAGCACATGCACGAGATAGACCGAATACGAGCAATCTCCGAGCATCTTCAACGACCTGAGCTTGGACAACCAGGGTTCGAGAGAGATGCAGGCGGCCACGATACAAGCGCTTGGCACTCCCCAGTGCAACAACCGTGCAGAGCGGTCCAGATGCCAGATCGCAGTTGCCGACAAGGCCAGAACAGCCAGTGGCAGCCACAGCCCCGGCTTGATCCAGCCACGTCGATAGCAGATGCCGACGCCGATACCAAATAGAAATTCGTAGACGATGCTGTTGCGATAGAAGTTGCTCAGCCATTCCTGCCGGGCCAGCACCGAGCTGACCAGTACCAGTGCGGCAGCGATCAGCAACGGCCGCAAACGCGCCGGAAAGGTCAGCGACAGCGCGAACAGCAGATAGAAGAACATCTCATAGTTGAGCGTCCAACCGACATTGAGCGTCGGGTACATGCCGAATCCTCCCGGATTCTCGGCCGGGATAAAGAACAGCGACAAGAGGAAATGCCGTACAGCAAAGTCCTGGATCGGCATCACCTCATGGGCATAGACGATGATCAGCGCAGCCAGCGCCGTATACAGCCAGTAAGCCGGCATGATGCGCATGGCCCGGTAGAACAGGAAGCGGCCGATGGGGATGTCCTTGTCCAGGGTCGACAGGTAGATCACAAAACCGCTGATGACGAAGAAAATATCGACCCCGATCGCACCACGTTCGGCCAGGAACCAGCCGATGGCGCTGTCAGCATGGAAATCGAAGAACACTTGCATCACATGATGAAAAACTACCAGCCAGGCTGCCAAAGCGCGCAGCGCCTGTAGCGAAATGAGCATGCTTCTGGATCCTCTCGCAGGGGGTGCCGTCCAGACACTCGTTATTGGAACGAGACCAGCCGACCAACCACAGCAGAAAAATCCCAGGGCCTGTTATCAACCATGCAGGCTCTCACCACTGGGCACGGTTCGGACCGGCCACGGGGAGATGTGGGCCTGCACAAATCATGAAAGTTCAAAAACCTGCGTGCTATTCATCGGTTAAGACCAGGCCTGCAGCGCTTCACTTCATGGCAAACCGGCCGGAAATTCTGCCTTTTGTTATCATCTGAACCCTTTTTCATGCTTTACCCAGGTATTTCCTTCATGTCCAATCGCGCCGCCCGCCTCCAGTCCCTCCAGCAAGCCCTCCAGGAACGCATCCTGATCCTCGATGGCGGCATGGGCACCATGATCCAGGGCTACAAGCTGGAGGAAGGCGATTACCGTGGCCAACGCTTCGCCGACTGGCCGCAGGATGTCAAGGGCAACAACGACCTGCTGCTGCTGACCCGCCCGGACGTGATCCAGGCCATCGAGAAAGCCTACCTGGACGCCGGCGCCGACATCCTCGAAACCAACACCTTCAACGCCACCCAGGTGTCCCAGGCCGACTACGCCATGGAAGCGCTGGTCTACGAGTTGAACGTCGAGGGCGCGCGCCTGGCCCGCGAAGTCGCTGACGCCAAGACCATCGAAACCCCGGACCGGCCGCGTTTCGTCGCCGGCGTGCTCGGCCCGACCAGCCGCACCTGTTCCATTTCTCCGGACGTGAACAACCCCGGCTACCGCAACGTCACCTTCGACGAACTGGTGGAGAACTATCTCGAAGCCACCCGTGGCCTGATCGAGGGCGGCGCCGACCTGATCCTGATCGAGACCATCTTCGACACCCTCAACGCCAAGGCCGCGATCTTCGCCGTGCAACAGGTGTTCGAGGACGATGGCATCGAATTGCCGATCATGATTTCCGGCACCATCACCGACGCCTCCGGACGCACCCTCTCCGGACAGACCACCGAGGCGTTCTGGAACTCGGTACGGCATGCCAAGCCGATCTCGGTCGGCCTCAACTGCGCCCTCGGCGCCAAGGATCTGCGTCCCTACGTCGAGGAACTGGCGACCAAGGCGAACACCTTCGTCTCCGCCCACCCCAACGCCGGCCTGCCGAACGCTTTCGGCGAATACGACGAGACGCCCGCCGAAATGGCCGCGGTGATCGAGGAGTTCGCCGCGGCGGGCTTTCTCAACATCGTCGGCGGCTGCTGCGGCACCACCCCAGGGCATATCAGGGCTATCGCCGAAACGGTTGCCAAGTACCCGCCACGTGCCATTCCGGATATTCCCAAGGCCTGTCGCCTATCCGGCCTGGAGCCCTTCACCATCGACCGCCAATCGCTGTTCGTCAACGTCGGCGAACGCACCAACATCACCGGCAGCGCCCGCTTCGCCCGGCTGATCCGCGAAGAGAACTACAGCGAAGCCCTGGAGGTCGCGCAACAGCAGGTGGAAGCCGGCGCCCAGGTGATCGACATCAACATGGACGAAGGCATGCTGGACTCGAAGGCGGCGATGGTCACCTTCTTGAACCTCATCGCCTCTGAGCCGGACATCTCCCGCGTGCCGATCATGATCGACTCCTCCAAATGGGACGTGATCGAAGCCGGCCTCAAGTGCATCCAGGGCAAGGGCATCGTCAACTCCATCTCCATGAAAGAAGGCATCGAGCCGTTCGTTCATCACGCGAAAATGTGCAAGCGCTACGGCGCCGCCGTGGTGGTGATGGCCTTCGACGAGGCCGGCCAGGCCGACACCGCCGCGCGCAAGCGGGAAATCTGCCAGCGCAGCTACGAGATCCTGGTCAACGAGGTGGATTTTCCGCCGGAAGACATCATCTTCGATCCGAACATCTTCGCCGTCGCCACCGGCATCGAGGAACACAACAACTACGCGGTGGACTTCATCGAAGCCTGCGCCTACATCCGCGACCACCTGCCCTACGCCCTCTCCTCCGGCGGCGTTTCCAACGTATCTTTCTCGTTTCGCGGCAACAACCCGATGCGCGAGGCGATCCACTCGGTATTTCTCTACTACGCGATCCAGAACGGCCTGAGCATGGGCATCGTCAACGCCGGCCAGTTGGAGATCTACGACGAGATCCCGCCGGAATTGCGCGAGAAAGTCGAGGATGTGGTGCTCAACCGCCATCCCGGCGCCACCGAGGCACTGCTGGCCATCGCCGATCGATACAAGGGCGACGGCACGGTCAAGGAGGCCGAGACCGAGGAATGGCGCTCGCTGCCGGTCGGCAAGCGTCTGGAGCACGCACTGGTCAAGGGCATCACCACCTGGATCGTCGAAGACACCGAGGAATACCGCCAGCAATGCAAGCGGCCCATCGAGGTCATCGAAGGCCCGCTGATGAGCGGCATGAACGTTGTTGGCGACCTGTTCGGCGCCGGCAAGATGTTTCTCCCGCAGGTGGTCAAGTCCGCCCGCGTGATGAAGCAGGCGGTCGCCCACCTGATCCCCTTCATCGAGGAAGAAAAAGGCGACAAGCCGGAAGCCAAGGGCAAGATCCTCATGGCCACCGTGAAGGGCGACGTGCACGACATCGGCAAGAACATCGTCGGCGTGGTGCTCGGCTGCAACGGCTACGACATCGTCGACCTGGGCGTGATGGTGCCGGCGGAGAAAATCCTGCAAACCGCCCGCGACGAAAAATGCGACATCATCGGCCTGTCCGGGCTGATCACCCCATCGCTGGACGAGATGGTCCACGTCGCCCGGGAAATGCAGCGCCAGGACTTCTCGCTGCCGCTGATGATCGGCGGCGCCACCACCTCCAAGGCGCACACCGCGGTGAAGATCGAGCCGCAGTACAGCAACGACGCGGTGGTCTACGTGACCGACGCCTCGCGCGCCGTGGGCGTGGCCACCCAGTTACTCTCGAAGGAACTGAAAGCCGGCTTCGTCGAAAAGACCCGCACCGAATACATCGAAGTGCGCGAACGCACCCATAACCGTCGAGCCACCAGTGAACGCCTGAGCTACGCAAAAGCCGTCGCCAACAAGCCGCACTTCGACTGGGCCAGCTACCAGCCAACCGCGCCCTCCTTCACCGGCGTCCGCGTACTGGAAGACATCGACCTCGCCGTGCTCGCCGACTACATCGACTGGACACCCTTCTTCATCACCTGGGACCTGGCCGGCAAATACCCGCGCATCCTCACCGACGAAGTAGTCGGCGAAGCTGCCACTGCACTGTTCAACGATGCCCAAGCCATGCTGAAAAAATTGATCGAGGAAAAATCGATCAAGGCCCGCGCCCTGTTCGGCCTCTGGCCGGCCAACCAGGTACGCGACGACGACCTGGAACTCTACGCCGACAACGGCAGAATACTGGCTACCTTGCACCACCTGCGCCAACAGACCAGCAAACCGGACGGCAAGCCCAACCTGTCCCTGGCCGATTTCGTGGCACCGAGAGACAGCGGCGTAACCGACTATATGGGCGGCTTCATCGTCACTGCCGGCCTCGGCGCCGAGGAGTTGGCCAAGGCCTACGAAGCCCAGGGCGACGACTACAACGCCATCATGGTCAAGGCCCTCGCCGACCGCCTCGCCGAAGCCTGCGCCGAATGGCTGCACGAGCGTGTGCGCAGGGAATATTGGGGCTATGCAGCCGATGAACAGCTCGATAACGAAGCCCTGATCAAGGAGCAATACAAAGGCATCCGCCCCGCCCCCGGCTACCCCGCCTGCCCGGACCACACCGAAAAAGGCACCCTGTTCCAGTTGCTCGACCCGCAAGGCGAAAGCGGCGTCAGCCTGACCGAACACTACGCCATGTACCCGGCGGCAGCGGTCAGCGGCTGGTACTTCGCCCACCCGCACGCGCAGTATTTTGCGGTAGGCAAGATCGACAAGGATCAGGTGGAAAGCTATGCAGTGCGCAAGGGACAGGAACTGACGGAAACCGAGCGGTGGCTGGCGCCGAACCTGGGGTATTAAGGTTGAGATAATGCTTATGAAGGTGGGAAGTGCCTTGCGATTTTCCACCTTTACAATCTTTCAATATTCGTGAAGACGCAAGTCACTGTTCTTTTGGGCGTAGATCATGGTTGTCTTCATATCTGACAGCACGGTAATGCGCTCTTTCATACCTGTCACCAGCGCAATATTGTCTTCCAATGCAGCCAGCAGGTGCTGAGTTTCCTTGCGCGACATTCTGGGTAAAAGCAGAAACATTTCGGTCGACAGTCAACTAAAACAGAAACGTTCTATTTCTGACGCGCCCATTGACTCGGGATGCGCAATTGATGAAAACGAATCTAATCCCGGACCCATTTCACATAAGCCGTTTCGATGCATATGGAATGATAGCGAACATAAGTCTGCTCACGCAGTTGATTCAACAATCTAGGCTTTCCATCCATGGTGTATAACTCCCTTCGATAGCGTCACGACACCGCTGTAAACCCAGCCTAGCTGGGGGCTTGGTAAGAGGATAAGTAATGTTATCAACCACGCCCGTTCGGGGAGTTATATACCAGATGGTGTCTAATAATAGTTAGGCCTCACAGGACAGATGAATGAATCTTGCAGCAGTCGAAATCAAGGCTTTCGTCCCGGCGCGCGACTTTGAAAGTTCCAAAGACTTCTACACCCGGATTGGATTTGAGATTCCGTGGTCGTCAGACGATCTCGCATATGTTCGATACGGTGACACGAGCTTTTTGTTGCAAAAGTTCTATGTGGAAGAGTACACAGCAAATTTCATGATGCACTTCCTCGTTGAGGACGTTGGCGCTTGGTATCAGCACGTCATCAATTTTGGCGTCATCGAAAGGTTTGGCCTCCGAGTTGAGCCGCCTCAAGATCGTCCTTGGGGCTTGCGGGACTTCCCGCTAGTCGACCCAAGTGGAGTCCTTTGGCGTGTCGGCCAGAACATAGGCAGTGAGGCCTAACAATTCCATAAGGAGCTTCCCGTCAACCCGTGGTGCATGACGCCCTTGCCTTAAGCTTTCGGCTTTGTTCTTCCTGTTTTCATTACGT
>NZ_JACHXI010000008.1 GCF_014191985.1 Azomonas macrocytogenes | reverse complement strand
GAGCGCATGATGGTGGCCGAAGCGGTGGTCGGCACGCAGTCCAGACCCAAGTACATTCGCCCCGATGAGATGCAGCAGGCCTTCAATTTCGACTACCTGTTGCTCGAAGGTTGGGATGCAAGCGCATTCAGAAAAGTCATCGACTCCTCCATGGCCCTAGCGGCTACAGTGGGCGCACCCACTACCTGGGTAAACTCCAACCACGATGTAGTGCGTACGCCTTCGCGTTACGGCCAAAGCAAGCCTGGCATCCATCCCAGGGGCATTGGTGCCGCCAGCGAACAACCGGACGAAGCATTGGGGCTGCGACGGGCCCGGGCATTATCCATGCTGACCATGGCCCTACCTGGCTCGGCCTACATCTACCAGGGCGAGGAGCTGGGTCTACCGGAACATACCACGCTGGAGGACAAATACCGCCAGGATCCGGAATTCTTCCGCAACAAGGATAAAGAAGGAATATATGGTCGCGATGGTTGCCGTGTTCCACTGCCTTGGAAAGCTGGAGCTCCGTCCCTTGGTTTTGGTCCAAGTGACAAAACCTGGCTACCGCAACCCGCTTCGTATACGCGCTATGCGGTAGACCGCCAGGAAGGCGTGGCAGGTTCCACACTGGAGCTGTATCGGCAGATCCTACAATTGCGCCACAAATATTCTCTGGGTAATGGCCAGGTACAGTGGCTCGATGCCGATAAGGGTGTATTGGCATTTGATAACGGCGATCTGCGCATCATGATCAATTTCGGAACCAAGGCTGTAGCCTTGCCGGCAGACAGGAAAGTGTTGCTGTCAAGTGAAGCGTTACAGGAAGACAAATTGCCGGGCAATACAGCAGTCTGGTTGACACGCTCGTAAATTTTCACGTTAGTCGTACCCCGTTCTGGTGCTTCATGCTCTTGCGGGTTGAGGCACCCAGACATGCAACACACCGAAAAATATTGCCAACCAATACGAAGAGCGAACGGGCCGAAGAACTGGCTCTGTTCCTTGAAAATACCTTTCCTGTATAGGGAAGGGGATATATAGAGATGGATCATGTGTGGTACGTGTTTACTGATCGGTTATTTATTCAAGGTCTTGAGTTAATTATTAATCATTGATTTTATTTGATTTTTATGTTAGTTGGTCGATCCTTCCTGTTCTTCAAGCGCTTTGGCAGCGCCTGCAGCCATAGTCGATATTTCGTCATTTGGCCTTAAGAGCGTCAAACTTTCTTTTCAAAGCCGCTGTCTCATTCCATGACGTCCCATAACGCATGGATCAGCAATATGTATAAGTCGAACGCAAAGAAGAGAATCGGAGTTTCTGGAACCGGGATGATCTCGCACGCATTCGTGCGTCTCATCAAGAATCATTATCAGGATCTGGAAATTTCCAGAGTGCTCACCCGCAGGAAACTGGATACGCTAAGCAGCTTCCCACTGGCTAACGCTCTCACCAACTCCCTGGATGATCTGGTAGAAAACTCCGACATCATTGTTGAGTGCAGTGGAAATGTCTTCCACGGTACCGAGGTGATCGAACATGCTTTCGAAGCTAATCTTCCTGTCGTTACGGTCAATGCCGAACTACAGGTGACGACTGGCTCTTATCTGGCAAGTAAAGGGTTCATGACCGAGGCCGAAGGTGACCAGCCAGGATCGCTGGCGGCCTTGCACGAAGACGCGCTGCAGATGGGCTTCAAACCGCTGGTTTTCGGCAATATGAAGGGGTTTCTGAATCTCGATCCCAGTCCAGAGGACATGGCTTATTGGGCGAAACGCCAGGGTCTGAGCATCGACCAGACCACATCGTTTACTGATGGCACCAAGGTACAGATAGAGCAAGTTATCGTCGGTAATGGTCTCGGCGCCACCATTACCCGCCAGGGGCTGGAGGGCCTGGCTTCTACTAACCTGAATGACAGTGCCAGCATTCTGGGCATGATGGCCGACCGGATGGGGCAACCCATTGTCGATTACGTGATGCCTAGCGGCTACCCGGCTGGTGGCGTATTCATCGTCTGTCGGCACGATGAAGAGCAGGCTCCGGCCATTGAATACTTCAAGCTTGGCCCTGGTCCTTATTATGTACTGACGCGGCCTTTCCATCTTTGCTCGCTGGAAGTGGGTAAAACCGTGCGTCGGGTGCTCGCCGGTGGCGATATTCTTTTGAACAACTCCACTTCTCCGACCCTGGGTGTGGCAGCCATTGCCAAGAAGCCGATGAAGGCTGGCACGATGATCGACCGTGGCATCGGTGGTTTCCAATTCCGCGGTGAAGCGGTGAAACTGACGGACAACTTCAACTATGTCCCGATCGGTCTACTGAGCAAGAGCATACTGAAAAGAGCCGTAGAGCCGGGTCAGCTCATCACATTCGACGATGTCGACCTGTTGCCGAGCCGAGCCCTGGATATCGTCATCCAGCAGCGCGATGCCTTTTTTGGTTCCGTACCGACGTTTTCCTGGAATCCCCAGGCGCTGCGACATGCAGTTGCCTCCTAGGGCGATTCATCGGTAAAAAACCGCTGCCCTGGCAGCGCTCGGATAAAGCCCTGGCCAGCCGGTCAGGGCTTTTTTCTTATCCTCTATTTCCGCAAGACGATAATGGCTGCCGCCAGTAGCGTGGCATGAATACATTTCTTCCTGATGCAGGAATACTCAATTTCGCTGGATGAAATCAGCTATTGCCGCAGGCAACCCCCGCGCCAGCGGCAGGTTGGGGTTGGCATAGCTGGCCAACTGCTGCTCTATATTATTGTTCGGGACGATGCGCAGTACGTGATTCATGCCTTCGAGCAAGACCAACTCGGCATCCGGCTTGGCCCGGTGCAGGGCTTCGGCGTCTTCGACGCTCACTTGGATATCGTTGCGGCCCTGGACGATCAGCGCAGGGATCTTGAGTTGGCCGAATGCCAGGGCCGGGTCCTGGCGGAACAGTGAAATCAGGTATGGCTGCACACTGGGCCGAAACAATTCCATCAAAGGTTGCGGTACGTCCGTATGGATGCGCCCCGCACCGAGCTCGGCGATCAGCCATTTACTGTAGGCCAGGACGAGTGGCGGCAATTGCTTGCTCTGCAGTTGCGTCAGCAACAGGGTATCGATCGGGCGGCCACTACCAGCGATAGATACCAGGGCTTCGGCTCCGGCGGATTCTGCTGCCAGGCTGGCGAGCAAGGCACCTTCGCTGTGGCCGATCAAAATCAGTCGTGAGAAGCGGCCACTGGATTTCAACTGATGCCCCCACTCGATGGCATCCTGGGTAAAGTGTTCGACGGTGAAGCGACTTTCGTCCGGGCCGGCATCGTAGCTCGCTTCGACCCCGCGCTTGTCATAGCGCAGGCTGGCGATTCCGCGCTGGGCCAGGGCCTGGGCCAGCAGCTTGAGGCTGTCGTTGCGCGCCCAGGAATTATTGCCGTCGCGATTGGTGGGGCCGGAACCGGCGATCAGCAAGGCTACCGGCGGCGGTTCGCTGACCTTGGGTATCAACAGCGTGCCGTAGAGCGCACCGCTGTCGGTATCCAGTTTGACGATCTGTTGCTGCAAGGTCGTTGCACGAACAGTGAATGTCATCAGCAGGCTTACCAGAAGAAGGATGAAGGAACGCATCGGTTGGTTACATCCGGTTTGCGAGGAGACAGGCAGGCGAGGTCGGATGCCGTGGTTCAACAAGTATGCCCTTGATGGCCAACTGGCGAAACTGGGCTGCCCTGGTTCGCAGTGCTGCGTTGTGCATCGTTCGTCTGGAATAACCCGATTTCTGCGCGTGTCTTGTCCTGCGCAAAATCAGGCTCTCTCGCAACGGGGGCAATAATCGATGGCACACCCTATAATGCTGCTCTTCCATTCGAGGTTGATTCGCGGAGCACGTGCATGTCCGGCAATTCTTTCGGCAAACTGTTCACCGTCACCACCGCAGGCGAAAGCCATGGTCCGGCCCTGGTGGCCATCGTCGACGGCTGCCCGCCGGGGCTGGAGCTCGGCCCTGAGGATCTGCAGCACGATCTCGACCGGCGCAAGCCGGGTACCAGCCGTCATACTACGCAGCGCCAGGAAGCCGATGAGGTGGAAATCCTTTCCGGGGTATTCGAGGGCAAGACCACGGGCTGCCCCATTGGCTTGCTGATTCGCAATACCGACCAGAAATCCAAGGATTATTCGGCGATCAAGGAACTGTTTCGCCCGGCCCACGCCGATTACGCCTACCACCATAAGTATGGCATCCGCGACTACCGTGGCGGTGGTCGCAGCTCGGCGCGCGAAACCGCCATGCGCGTAGCCGCCGGCGCCATTGCCCGCAAGTATCTGGCGAGTTGTGGCATTGTCGTGCGTGGCTATATGAGCCAGCTCGGCCCGATCGAGATTCCTTTCAAGAGCTGGGATAGTGTTGCGCAGAACGCTTTTTTCTGTCCCGATCCGGATAAGGTGCCAGAGCTGGAAGCCTACATGGATCAGCTGCGCCGCGACGAGGATTCGGTCGGTGCGAGAATCACCGTGATTGCCGAAGGCGTACCGCCTGGCCTTGGCGAGCCGATTTTCGACCGTTTCGATGCGGACCTGGCCCATGCGTTGATGAGCATCGGCGCGGTCAAGGGCGTGGAGATCGGTGCCGGTTTCGCCAGTATCGCCCAACGTGGCACCGAGCATCGCGACGAGCTGACGCCGGCGGGATTTCTCTCCAATAACGCTGGCGGTGTGCTCGGCGGGATTTCTTCCGGGCAGCCGATCGTCGCGCATCTGGCGCTCAAACCCACCTCCAGCATCACCACGCCTGGGCGCTCCATCGATATCCATGGCAAGCCGGTGGAAATTGTCACCAAAGGTCGCCATGATCCTTGTGTCGGTATCCGTGCTACCCCTATTGCCGAAGCCATGCTGGCCATTGTCCTGATGGATCATTTGCTGCGCCAGCGCGCGCAGAATGCCGATGTCGCTGTCGAAACACCGGTGTTGAGGCAGCTTTAGGCGGCAGGGCGGCGGTGAATCAAGCTTCATTCGCTGTTACCTGATGCCTGCAGCGACTTTTTCATACCTGCCACTTGGGAAATGACCTCATTGCCTTTGCCCTACTGGCGCCTGTCCAGCTTCTACTTCTTCTATTTCGCCTTGCTCGGCGCGACAGCGCCGTTCTTCGGCCTGTATTTCGCGCATCTGGGGTTTTCCGCTGCGCGGATCGGCGAGCTGTTGGCGATCCCGATGCTGATGCGCTGCTTTGCTCCCAACCTCTGGGGCTGGCTGGGCGATGCCAGTGGGCAGCGACTGGCTATCGTGCGTCTGGGGGCGATCTGCACGCTGTTGTCCTTTCTGCCGATTTTCATCGGACACAGTTATGCCTGGCTGGCACTGGTGATGGCGCTGCATGCGTTTTTCTGGCATGCGGTACTGCCGCAGTTCGAGGTCATCGTCTTTGCCCATCTGCATGCACAGGCGGCGCGCTATAGCCAGCTGCGCCTGTGGGGCAGTGTTGGGTTTATCGTGGCGGTGGCCGGGCTGGGTGGGCTATTCGAGCATCTGAGTCTCGATTACTGGCCGCAAAGCATTGTCCTGGTCATGGCCGGCATCGTACTGGCAACGCTCTGGATTCCCCGTACCCGGCCTGAGCCGCGCGAGATATCTGCCGAAGGTGGTTTTTGGCGCCAGTTGCTGCGTCCTGGGGTGCCGGCTTTCTATGTCTGTGCGGCACTGATGCAACTGTCTCACGGGCCTTACTACACGTTTATCAGCATTTATCTGGAGAGCCTGGGTTATGGTCGTGGCACCATCGGCCTGCTGTGGTCGCTTGGCGTGGTGGCGGAAATCCTCTTGTTTCTGGTGATGGCGAAGGTGCTCAAGCGCTTCAGCCTGCGCCAGATCCTGATCGCCAGTTTCCTGTTTGCCGCGTTGCGCTGGGCCTTGCTGGGAGGTCTGGGGGAACAACTGCCGGTACTACTGTTCGTGCAGATCCTGCATGCTGCGACTTTCGGCAGTTTCCACGTTGCTGCCGTGAATATCGTCCAGCGTAGCTTCGATTCCCGGCAGAAAGGGCAGGGGCAGGCGCTCTATGCCTCTGTGTCCGGCATCGGTGGTGCTCTGGGGGCCCTGTATGCTGGTTACAGCTGGAGCAGCCTTGGTCCATTTTGGACTTTCGGCATGGCCAGCCTGGCAGCGCTGGTCGCAGCCGTTATCATTGCCATTCGATTGCAAGAGGAACGGGCATGACTGCCTCACGCGAATATTTGTCCCAGGCCATCATCGAGGCCGGACGCTTTCTCTACGCTCGCGGTTGGTCGCCGGCCACCAGCAGCAATTATTCGGCACGCCTGACCAGTACCGAGGCGCTGCTTACCGTATCCGGCAAGCATAAGGGCATCCTGGGCGCCGACGATCTGCTGGCTGTGGACATGCACGGCAACAGCCTGGAGCAAGACAAGAAACCTTCGGCGGAAACGCTGTTGCATACCCAGTTGTATCGTAGCCGGCCGGATATCGGTGCAGTTCTGCACACCCATTCGGTAAATGCCACGGTGCTGTCCCGTCTGACACTCAGCGATTCACTGGTTTTTGCCGATTACGAATTACAGAAGGCTTTTAGTGGTGTTTCGACCCATGAAAGCCAGGTATTGGTGCCAATCTTCGATAACGATCAGGACATCGCCCGCCTGGCAGCGAAGATCCAGCCGTGGCTGGATGCGCATCCCGACTGCGTCGGCTATCTGATTCGCGGCCACGGTCTCTATACCTGGGGGACGAAGGTAAGTGATGCGCTACGACAGGTGGAGGCCTTCGAGTTTCTGTTCGAGTGCGAACTGAAGATCAAAGCACTTGGCCCACTTGCCCGCCAGCCCTGATAACATGCGGCTCCCGATGGCAGTGTGTGCCGGTTCTGTGGAGCGTTAGGAGATACCCTATGAGCATCCTGAGCGTCTATCACGAGGATTTTCCTCAACAACCCCTCAAGGCACTGACCCATGCCGAAGACATCGCGGCCACGCTGGCCGAGGTTGGCATCCGTTTCGAACGTTGGCAGGCCGAGACCCCGGTCGTTCCCGGTGCCAGTCAGGAAGAGGTGATCGCGGCCTATCGCTCGCAAATCGACCAGTTGAAAGCCGAGCGCGGCTATATCACGGTTGATGTGGTCAGCATGGATCGCAAGCATCCGCAGCGGGAAGCGCTGCGCGAAAAATTCCTCGACGAACACCAGCATGGTGAAGACGAGGTGCGTTTCTTCGTCGCCGGACGCGGTCTGTTCACCCTGCATGTGAACGGCTATGTCTATAACGTGCTGTGCGAACGGAACGATCTGATCTCGGTCCCGGCGGGTACTCGACACTGGTTCGATATGGGTGAAAGTCCCAGCTTCGTCGCCATTCGCCTGTTCAACAATCCCGAAGGCTGGGTGGCACAACCTACCGGCAGCGATATCGCCAGCCACTTCCCGCGTCTGGAGGAGGTCGGATGACAGTCAAGGCCATTCTCACTGATATCGAGGGTACTACCAGCGCGGTGAGTTTTGTCTTCGACGTGCTCTTTCCCTATGCGCGCGAGCATTTGCCGGCTTTCATCCACGCCCGCGCCGGCGTTGCCGAGGTGGCTGCACAACTTGCTGCCGTACGCGCCGAGAGTGGTGAGGCCGATGCCGACACGCAACGCGTCGTGGCAATCCTGCTGGAGTGGATCGCAACCGATCGCAAGGCTACGTCGCTGAAGGCACTGCAGGGCATGGTCTGGCAGCAAGGCTACGAAGCAGGCGAGCTCAAGGGGCATGTCTACCCGGATGCAGTAGTTGCGCTGCGCCGCTGGAAGGCAGAGGGATATGCTCTGTATGTCTATTCGTCCGGTTCGATCCAGGCACAGAAGCTGATTTTCGGTTGTTCTGAAGCAGGTGATTTGACGCCATTATTTTCCGGCTATTTCGACACCACCAGCGGTGCCAAGCGCGAAACGGCCTCCTATGAACGCATCGCCAGCGCCATCGGCCTGCCGGCGGGGGAGATCCTGTTCCTCTCCGATGTGCTCCAGGAACTCGATGCCGCCCGTGCAGCCGGTATGCGTACTCTTGGCCTGGCGCGCGAAGGCGGTGTGTTGGGCGGGCACGAGACAGTGGCCAGCTTCGCGGCAATCGATCCGTCCGTCTTCTGAAATTCGCTGAACCTTGGTATCGGTCGAGGCGTCCTACATCAGGTACTTACTGATACGGGAGTTTGGCGAATGGATTTCTTCGGCGGAATACTTGGCCTGATCATACTGGCGCTGGATATCTGGGCCGTTCTCAACGTAGTCCGCAGCTCGGCGGATACCGGCAAGAAAGTGTTGTGGGTTCTGCTGATCCTGATCTTGCCGGTGCTCGGCCTGATCATCTGGGCATTGATGGGGCCTCGCGGCAATGTACGCGTCTGAGCAGGCACGTGACGGTGGCGGATTAGCCAAGGGCTAACCCGTCACGCCGATTGTGCAGCGCTTTCGTGAACGGACTGGATGCGGTAAACGCTGCAAGCAGGTTCAAGCCGGGCGTTTCGTCATCGAGGCATCGAGAGGGATTGCGAATCGATGGCGAGTGGATCTTCACATCGGCATTGAAAACGCCAGACGCTTTACCCGGGAGCGGCTACGAAAACACCAAGCGAGAGCTCCCACGTCACAGCAGATTGAGTGTGTAGTTGACTATTACACGGTTTTCATCGCGGTCGACCGCGAACGCACTGCTGTCATTGCCGCGCCATATACCGTTGCGCCAGACAACGCCCAGACCCTTGAGCATTCCATTCTGCACCTGATAGCTCAGGTTGATGTCGCGTGCCCACTCGCGAGCATCGTTACCCACGTCTTTGATGTTGCTACCTTTATAGTAGGTGGTGTCGAACTTCAGGCCAGGGAGGCCGAGCTTGGCGAAGTCATAACCATATCCGACCAGCCAGGTTTTTTCACCGGCGCTGAAAAATTGCGCTGCCTGCGTATTGGAGCGAGTGATCACGTAAGTCGGGCGGCCGGTACCACCGTCTGGAGCAATGCTGGGAAAATCGCTTTTGCCGGTTACCTTTTGGTAGCCTGCTTTCAGGCTGTGTCCACTGAGGCTATAGATGAACTGCGCGCTCCAAAGCTTGTTGTCCACTTTGTATCGGTCGGGGTCTCCTGTATTCCAGTGGCCGTTGGAGCGATAACCCTCTGCCCGCCCGGAGCGGGAAGCGTTCTTTCCGGTGGCTTCGTTATGGAAATAACGCAGATCGGTTTTCAGCGAGCCGACCGGGAATTGCAGGTCGTGGATCAGGCCGAAAAAATTCTGTTTATAGAAGTCTTGTAGTTTTCCGAAATTGTATTGCAGCTGCAGATTCTTGACGGGTTTGTATTCAATGGCTGTGTAGTAAAATTGATTACTGAATTTTCCGGTTTGGCGATTGTTCGATCCCATGATGGACAGGCTGTCGCTATTGCTGGAGTTCCGTTCCGTGGAGCGTTCCAGCCGGCCGGCAGTGATGAGTACGTTGTCGACTTCCTTTGAGGTTATCTGGACGCCTTCAAACGTCTGTGGCAACAGGCGACCATCGTTGTAGGTTACTACCGGCACTTTAGGCAGTATGGTTCCGGCCTGTAGTTCGGTCGCTGAATAGCGCATCTTGGCGGTTACGCCCAGCCTGCCGAACTCATTGACCGATTTTCCGTTGCTCTGGGGAAATGTCTCGCCAGGCATGCGTTTCAGATCGGATTTGCCCGTGCGGCCGCCATCATCCAGACGGATTGCATAAGTGCCCAGCAAGTTGAGGCCGAAGCCCACCGGGCCTTCAGTGTAGCCGGATTTATAATCAAGAATGAATCCCTGCCCCCATTGCTCGACTCGGGGACGGTCGATAGTACGAGGATCTTGGTTGATGTAGAAATTTCGCAAGGTGAGTGCGGCTTTACTGTCCTTCAGAAACTCGGCGCTTGCCTGCCCGCAAAGAAATTGACCGAAAGTACCCGCTATGATGGACAGAGTGGAAAAGGATTTATTCATTAAGGAGAGTTTCCTTTTAATATTATGTAACTGTTTCAAAGAAACGAAACTAATTGTTGCTGAATACAAATCAGGACTTGCTTGTACCAATTAAAATGCTGTAACGGACAAGCAGGCATGTCATACGTTGGCGGCATGCTTTTACAATATAATTATTTATAAAAAAACAAAGGTAATTGTTGCAAAACATAACCTTGTTATTTTTTCTATTTTTATTTATTAAAATCAATAAATTAATATTTTTTTACATAAAATATGAAATGTAACAAATGACTATTGATTGTTGTTTGAATATTTATATGTATATAACGAAAGAGACTTGGAAATAGTCTTCGGCTTGATAAATGACTCAGTAAGCCTTTCTAAGGCGCACTTTTCCCTGGCGAGATGAATGGCAAACGGCTGAATGGCACGCTTGAAGACCGCGTGAGTTCACTCGGTGCGAATCTCCCGGCTACTGTTATCGTTCTGACTGGAAGTGTTTTGGAGTGGTTCAGGAGAGTGTCGTGGAGGCCGCTTTGCCGATAACGAGGTTTATGATAGCGGGCCGCTGTATTGGCCCGACTTGGATGTGCAGTTGGCTTGCCCGAGTATCACTTGATGCGTCAGCGATTAACTGTATGGTTTCTCGAGTTGGATAGTCAGAATGAAAAAACACGAAAGCAAATAAAGCTTTCGTGTCGGGCAAGTGGTAATCGTGGGAGTCAATTTTATTGTCGCGACGTTAGGTTTGAAGAGTTTGCTGTATAAAACAGCGGTTTTTGCCTGTAATGAATCTTAAAAATCCCAGCGGGTAGTTAGCATCATGTTGCGAGGCTCTCCGTAAGCTTTTGTATTATAATAACCAATGTTAGTATAGTAAAATTTATCAAATAAATTGTTAATGTTAAGAGTGGCGGAAAGTTTATCGGTAATTTGGTATTTGCTCATTAGATTGACTAACCAAAAAGCCTCTTGGTGATTTTGTACAGTTCCCTTAACAGGATTAGAAACATCCATCCAAGTCGTTCCCTGATAATTGGCTCCACCACCAATGGTTAATTTTTTAAATATCCCTGGTAGTCGATAGGTCGTATATGCTTTGAACTGATGTTCGGGGGTTTCAGTAGTTATTTTTCTATTATTGTCATCACGCCGAATCGTCATCCAAGTATAACCTGCCTGGATATTCCAGCCTGGCGTTAATTCACCCGAAACTTCCAACTCCAACCCTTTGGTTTTAGCCTTGATTCCTTGAAAATAGGATTCGTTTCTTTCAGTGTTAAATCCAGCGTATTCGGCACGGTTATCTTCACGAATTTCAAAATAAGCCAAGCTGGCATTCAAACGTCCATTGAACCATTCTCCTTTTATACCCCCCTCATAGCTATCACCTTCATCCGGTTGAAGGATGCCACCATTTTCATCACGATAATTCGATGGCAAGAAGATGCTGGTATAGCTGGCATATAGCGAAAAATTATCGTTGAGATCGTAAACTACACCCGCAAAAGGCGTGACTTCACCGGTCTTTTTGGCATAGACATCCCTGCTCAAGCGGTAATTGGTAACCCGGGCACCTAATGTAAAGGCAAGCTTATCGGTAGGTTTAAGATGAGCTGTGGCATAAACAGCCCGTTGGAGTGTTAATTGATCATTACTGTTTGTGACTGATCCCCAATCGCGCTTGTGGACTTCGCCACTCCAACCATAGAAGTCTTCTATAGTGGATCTAGCCGATCTCCAGTCATTACCTTGCCAATGGTTACGGTAGGCACTGGCTCCAATTACTAGGTCATGTTCGCGACCCAATAATTCAAAGGGGCCACTTGCATAAACTTCCAATGCTTGGCTTTTGGTTTTTCCTCGATAACGACCGGATAAAAGATAAGGATTTTCAGGCCTGCTATAACCTATTGATCCTATTTGTGCATCATAGCCATTGGTTTGGTAGGTATAATAAGCTCTGCTTACCCAACCATTGTCAAAATTATGGTCCAACTGGGTAAAATAAGAACGGCTGAATTGTTCCCAAGCACTCCAACTGGCCCCAGGATTAAAGGAGCGGGACACGTGGACTTCATCACCCTGGGCGTCGAAAAGCGGAATTCCTCCCCAGCTAGAACCGGTTGGGGTACTTTGATTGTAATCGGCGCCGAACGTGAGCAACGTATTTGGAGAAAGATCAACTTCCAGGATGCCATAATAGGCTTTGGTCTGCGTTTTATAGTGATCCATAAAGGAATGCTGATCCTGAAAAGCTCCGACAACTCGGCCCCTAATATTGCCGCTTTCGCTTAAAGGTCCTCCCAAATCCCACTCGGTACGGTAATTATCCCAACGGCCCGCCTCCGCCGTGGCATGTCCGGAAAGTTCATGAGTGGGTTTTTTGCGCACCAGATTAAGAGTAGCTCCAGGCCCGCCGCTGCCAGTGGTGATACCGCTAGCTCCTTTGATAATTTCGATACGATCATAGGCAATCATGTCGCTCAGGGTATTGCCTGAGGAGTATTGGACTAGCCGCTGAATAGGAATGCCATCGTATTGAAAGTTGGTGATGGCAAAACCTCGTGCATAATATTCGGATCGTTCGCTGTCCCGTGAAGTGACCGTGATCCCCGGCGTGTGCTGCATCACTTTGTCGATGCTGGTGAGATTGAAGTCATCCATATGCTGGCGGGTGACCACAGTGACCGTCTGTGGTGTCTCTCGCGGTGTCAGTACCAAACGGGTGGCGGAGGCGACGGTGCCAGGCGTATATGACTTGGTATGTTCGGTGATGGTGCCGAGTGAGTTGTCTTCTACCCGCATGGCATCCAGCTCCATGCTGTTTTCTGCTGACTTATCCGTTTCAGGAACGGCTACCAGTGCGTATCCGTTGGCGCCCCGGACGGCGGCGTAACCGCTGCCTTGCAGAAGCCGGGTGAAGCCTTCCTCGATGCCATAGTTGCCCTGCAGGCCCGGACTGGAAAGACCGGCGACATTCTGTGCCCGGAACAAAATGGCGATACTGGCCTGCTGGGCGAAGCGATTGAGCGCTTCGCCGAGGGGGCCGGCGGGAATGTCGTAGCGGAGGCGGGCGTCTTGGCTGTCGGCGGCCTTGGCCGGCAGCGCCAGGGTGGTGCCCACAACAGAGGAGAAGCCCAGGTGAATGGCCAGGGCCAGGGGCGCGAAGAGGGGGTTGCCGTCCGGGTGGCGCGTTCTTGGGTGCATGGTGGCGGGTTCCTGTCGAATGTCGATATTTCCCTTGACGGACAGAAACAGAAAAGCGGAACAAAATAAGAATTATTTTATTTTCTAGGTGCCAAGGCCCGGATAATTGAGCCCCACCGCATCGCGGCCGGATGAGTTTCCTCAGCCTTTCCGGTCTCCCGTGCCAGGGCCTGTTAATACTACTGTCGCGAGTTCCGGCGCGGCCGTGCCAGTAGCGTCAACAGGTGCTAAGTGAACGACACTTTGCTCGTCTAGCCGGTGTGCGAAACACTGGATGGGTTCGTCCATCCACCCTGCATATCTCCAGGCTTCGAGGTTGACCGGGTTTTACCGGAAACCGCCCTGACGCCGGGGCGCAGCCTGCGCGTCTGGGCTTTCCTCATCCTGCCCGATCAGCACTAGCCAGGGACTGAAAATGCGCACCTGTATTGGCAGCGTTTCGGCAATCAGATTCAGGGCTCGTTGGGGATCGTCCAGGGGCAGTACGGCGGACACACGCAGGTGCTCCAGGGCCTGGCGGTTGAAGTAGAGGAAGCCACTATGCTGGCGGGCCAGTTCGTCGAGCACTTCCGGTAGCGGGCGATCCTGCACGACCAGTTGGTGCCGATTCCAGGCCGCGTCGATGCCGTGCGGGTCGATGCTGGCGTCCAGGCGCACTGTCGACGGGGTGATGAGTGCCTGTTCGCCGGCTACCACTTCGACTTCTGCCGGGGAGGCAGAGCCATGGGCGGCAACGCGCGATTCAAGCATGATCAGCCGGGTGGCGCCGTCCTCGCGGCGGACCAGGAAGCGTGTGCCGAGCGCACGCATCCGGCCGTGCTCGGTCTCGACGACGAACGGCCGCCGGGTATCCGGGGCGACCTCCACAAGAATTTCGCCCTTGAGCAGTTCGATGCGCCGTTGACGAGTGTCGAAGCGCAGGTCGACAGCACTGTTGCCGGCCAGATCGAGACGTGTGTGATCCGCCAGTACCTGGCTGCGCCATTCGCCGGGTGCCGTGCGCAGGTCGGCCAGTAGATAGCCGAACGGGCTGTCGTGCAGTAGCAAGGCGGCGGCTGGCAGGGCGAGGACGAGCAGCAAGAGCAGGGTTTGCAGGCCACGTTTGCCACGTGAGCGTTTACGCTGGCCGAAGGCGGCGTCGAGAGCAGCGTGTGCCGAGGTTTTTTGCGGGCGCAAGGTCTGCATCTGGCCGACAAAGCCTTGCAGGCGTTCGATGGCGGCGGCATGGCGCGGGTCCTGGTTTTTCCAGGCTGCGAAGCGCTGGCGTTCGGCGGCGTCGAGGTCTTCCTCGTTCAGGTGGATCAGCCACTCGGCAGCCTGTTCGCCAATGGCCCGGTCTTCCGGAGTCAAGGTTCAGACGTCCAGAGTCTGCTGGCAGTGCAGGAGCGCATGTACCAGGTGCTTGCGCACCATGCGCTCGGAGATGTCCAGACGCTGGCCGATTTCGGCCTGGGGCAGGCCGTCGAGGAAATAGAGCAAGAATACCTGGCGGGGTTTTTCGCCGAGTCCGTCGAGGACGAAGGTGATCTGCTCCAGAGCTTCCAGGGTGGCGAGGATCTGTTCCGGGGACTGGAAGCCCGCCAGGGCTTCGGCGGTCAGCGTCAGTTCGCGCAGGTAGGCGTTTTCGATCCGCTTGCGGCGGCTGTGGTCGATGAGTAGCCGGCGCGCGGTGGTGGTCAGGTAGGCGCGGGGTTCGCGGAGGTTGCCCAGGGCGGCGTCGCGCGAGGCGAGGATGCGCACGAAGGTATCCTGGGCGAGGTCGGCGGCGTGCTGGGTACAACCCAGTTTTCTGCGCAGCCAGGCGAACAGCCAACCATGGTGTTCGCTGTAGAGATTATGGATGGTTTGCTGGAAAGGCGGCTGTGCCATGGCGGTCGGCAATCCACTCTGCAAAGGCTCGGGAGGATATTGGTGCAATTAAGAAGTGTTCTCATCGTATCAGGCTGGTCATACCGGGCGAAAGTGTGTTTTCGAAGCGTTGACCGACTTATAACCATTCCTTTCAGCCTGGCAGCGAAGGCCAGATCACCAATACCGCACTGATGATAATCAGCAGCAGGCCCAGCCGGTCGCGTCCGGAAACCTGCTCCTTTAGCCAGTGTTGGGACAGCAGCAGGGTGAAGAACACTTCGATCTGCCCAAGCGTCTTCACCAGGCCGACGTTTTCCAAGTTGACGGCGGTGAACCAGCACAGGGAAGCGATGGAACTGGACAGGCTGATGCGTAACACCAGTGATGGCCGGTGCCAGAGCTTGGCCAGAGTGCCGGGATCGCGTAGTGCCAGCCAGGTGACCAGGGATGTGACCTGGATGCCGATGGTCCATAGCAGCGCCCAGGCAGCGGTATGCATGAACGGCAGGGTCAACTGGTGGCAGGCATCGCGTACCCACAGAGTGGTCAGCGCGAAACACAGCCCGCTGGCGAGCCCGAGCAGCAGGGTGGAGAGATCCGTCGAATCGGGTTTGCTCTTGCCTTTCATCAGCCATACGGCGATGGCGCCAACGAGGATGCCCAGCCAACCGAGCAGGCCGAGCTGGGCGCCGAAGAACGCAACACCGAGGATAGCCGCCAGCAGGGCTTCGCTCTTGGCCAGGCCGACGCCAACGGCATAGCTGCGGCGCTGGAAGAGCAGCACCATCAGGATAGTTGCCACGATCTGGGCAAAGGCTGCAGCCATGACGGCGAATACGAAACGGCCGTTAAAGTGAGGGAGTTCGCTGGGTATCGTCAGGTGCAGCAGCAGCAGGTAAAGGCCGGCCAGGGGCATGGCCCAGATGAAACGCGCCAGGGTCACACCGATGGCGCTGACATCGGCGCTGAGCTGTTTCTGTTGGGCGTTACGCAGGGCCTGGGTAAAGGCGGCAAGCAGGGTGAAGGGTATCCAGAGCATGGGGGTGAATTTTTCTATGCCACGGGCTGGATGCCCATGTCGGCCCTCATTATGGCGAGAAATACGGACGATTGGAAAAAGTACAGCCCGAATGTCGTGCTGGCGACCCGCTCCGGTAATTCCATCTACCCTGGTGAGGCACGTAGAATAAGGGTCTTTTCTTCGCGGGCAGGTATGGAAGTGGCCTTGCCGCCCTTGCCGATAAAGGAGACAGCCGTGACCGACTACCAGGAAACCCTCTACGAAGGCTACGGCCAGCGCTTCCGGATGGACAAGCTGCTGCACGAAGTGCGTACCGATCATCAGCATCTGGTGATTTTCGAGAATGCGCGCATGGGGCGCGTCATGGCCCTGGATGGCGTGATCCAGACTACCGAGGCCGACGAGTTCATCTATCACGAAATGCTCGCCCATGTACCGCTGTTCGCCCACGGGCAGGCGAAGCGCGTGCTGATCATCGGTGGCGGTGATGGCGGCATCCTGCGCGAAGTGGCCAGGCATGGGGAGGTCGAGCACATCACCATGGTCGAAATCGACCGTGCCGTGGTCGATATGTGCAAGCAATTTTTACCCCAGCACTCTAGCGGTGCCTTCGATGATCCGCGTTTGCAACTGGTGATCGATGATGGGATGCGTTTCGTTGCGACCAGCGACGATAAGTTCGACGTGATCATCTCGGATTCGACCGATCCCATCGGGCCGGGTGAGGTGCTGTTTTCCGAGAATTTCTATCAAGCCTGCCGGCGCTGCCTGAACGATGGCGGCATTCTGGTCACCCAGAACGGCACGCCGTTCATGCAACTCGATGAGGTGCGCACGACTGCCCAGCGCATGACGGGCCTGTTCCGTGACTGGCATTTCTACCAGGCAGCGATTCCCACCTATATCGGCGGCGCCATGACCTTTGCCTGGGGCGCCTGTGACCCGGCGCAGCGCACGCTGCCTTTGGCAACCCTGCGTCAGCGTTTTGTTGCCAGCGGTATCACTACGCGCTACTACAACTCCGATATTCACCAGGGAGCCTTTGCCCTGCCGCAATACGTGCTGCAGGCGATCGGCAAGTCACACAACGGTTGATTCCCTGGTGTCGAAAACCCGTTCGATGAGTCAAGCTGACTGACATACTGCGGTGCTTGCACCGCAGGGCCCCGATTGGACAAGGAATCGCGCATGAGCCGCAGTTTTTACGATGAGATGTACGATGCGAACGGCGAGTGCCGGCCGCATTATCAGGAATTTGCCCGCTGGCTGGCGGAAACGCCGCCCGATATCCTGGCCCAGCGCCGGCGCGAGGCCGATCTTCTGTTCCACCGGGCCGGTATCACCTTCACGCTCTATGGCGACAAGCAGGGCACTGAACGCCTGATTCCTTTCGATACCATCCCGCGCAGCATTCCGGCCAGCGAATGGCGCATGGTCGAGGCTGGCTGTATCCAGCGTGTGAAAGCGCTCAACCTGTTTCTGGCCGATCTGTATCACGAACAGCGCATTCTCAAGGCCGGGATCATCCCGCCGGAGCAGGTGCTGGCCAACGACTGCTATCAGATGGCCATGCAGGGACTCGATCTGTACCGTGACATTTATGCGCATATCGCCGGTGTTGATCTGGTGCGCGATGGCGACGGTACCTACTACGTGCTGGAAGATAATCTGCGCACGCCGAGCGGTGTCAGCTACATGCTGGAAGACCGCAAGATGATGATGCGGCTGTTTCCCGAATTGTTCGCCGCCCAACGCATCGCACCGATCAACCACTACCCGAACCTGCTGCTGGAAACCCTGAAGAGCGCCAGTCCGCTGGACAATCCCTGCGTCGTCGTATTGACCCCGGGGCGCTATAACAGCGCTTACTTCGAGCATGCCTTCCTGGCCCGTGAAATGGGCGTCGAGCTGGTGGAAGGCGCGGATATGTTCGTGCGTGACGACAAGGTCTACATGCGCACTACAGCTGGCGCAGTTCAGGTCGATGTCATCTACCGCCGCCTGGACGATGGCTTCCTCGATCCGCTGGCGTTCAGTGCAGATTCGGTGCTTGGCGTACCCGGTCTCCTGTCGGCGTATCGCAGCGGCAATGTGACCCTGGCCAATGCCATCGGCACCGGGGTGGCAGACGACAAGTCGGTCTATCCCTTCGTCCCGGACATGATCCGCTTTTACCTGAGCGAAGAGCCGATTCTCTCTAACGTGCCGACCTGGCAGTGTCGCAAGCCCGACGAGCTGTCGCACGTACTGGCCCATCTACCGGAGCTGGTGGTCAAGGAAACCCAGGGCTCTGGCGGCTACGGCATGTTGGTCGGGCCGGCGGCGAGCAGCAAGGAGATCGAGGCCTTTCGGGCTCGTCTGAAGGCCAACCCGGCAGCTTATATCGCCCAGCCCACGCTGAGCCTGTCGACCTGCCCGACCTTTGTCGAGAACGGCATCGCACCGCGGCACATCGACTTGCGCCCGTTCGTGTTGAGCGGCCAGGAAACCCGCCTGGTTCCCGGCGGCCTGACCCGCGTGGCGCTGCGCGAAGGCTCGCTGGTGGTCAATTCGTCGCAAGGCGGCGGCACCAAGGACACCTGGATTGTGGAGGATTGCGAATGCTGAGCCGTACCGCCGATGATCTCTACTGGATGTCGCGCTATCTGGAGCGCGCGGAAAACCTCGCTCGGACGCTCGATGTCAGCTATTCGCTGTCGTTGATGCCGCAGGGCGGTCTGGGCGATGGC
Source organism: Azomonas macrocytogenes (assembly GCF_014191985.1). Classification (GTDB taxonomy): domain Bacteria; phylum Pseudomonadota; class Gammaproteobacteria; order Pseudomonadales; family Pseudomonadaceae; genus Azomonas; species Azomonas macrocytogenes. Next base: position 123,732 of record NZ_JACHXI010000008.1, on the reverse strand, counting down.
CTGGACGAGCTAGCCATGCCGCTGCTGATCAGCGGAACCATGAACGAATACCTGAAACGTCACGGCCAGCTGAATGCTGACCGTATCCTGCATTTCTTTGCCCTCGATGCAGAAAATCCGGCCAGCCTGTACAACTGCCTGAGTGCGGCACGCAGCAGCGCGCATGCCGTACGCGGGCGGATCACCGCGGACATGTGGGAAAACATCAACGCGACCTGGCTGGAAATGCGCAGCATTGCCGAGCAGGGGCTGGGGCACTATGGCGTCAGCCGTTTCTGCGAATGGGTCAAGGAGCGCTCGCACCTTTTCCGTGGTGCCACTGTCGGCACCATCATGCGCAGCGATGCCTATCACTTTATCCGCCTGGGTACGTTCATCGAACGTGCCGACAATACCCTGCGGCTACTCGATGCCCGCTACAAGCTGCTGGGCGAGGACAGCGAGGACCACGACGACCGTTCGGCACGGGCCTACTATCAGTGGAGTGCCTTGCTCCGGGCGTTGTCTTCCTTCGAAGCGTTCGCCGAGCTTTATCGCGGTTCGCCGCGGGCGCGCAAGGTGGCTGAGCTATTGTTGCTGCGTGCGGATGTGCCGCGCTCGCTGAGTTCCTGCCTGGAAGAAATGCAAAAGATCCTTGCCGGCATGCCTGGTGACAACGGTCGTCCGGCGCAGCGCCTGGTGGCTGAGCTGGATGCACGGGTTCGCTACACCGTAATCGATGAAGTTTTCGAGCATGGCCTGCACGACTGGATCATCGAGTCCATCGACCAGATGCATCGCTTGGGTAACGCCATCCACAGCGCTTATCTGGAGGCAGCATGAAACTTTCCATTAGCCACGATACTGCCTACTACTATGAAGATCAGGTTCGCGCCAGCATCCAGTATCTGCGCCTGACTCCGCAGGAAAGCCCACGCCAGCGCGTGCTTGGCTGGCAGTTGGACCTGCCGCGCCCGGCCCAGGTCCAGGTCGATCCCTACGGCAATATCCTGCATGTACTGACTCTCGACGAGCCGCACGACACGATCCGGATTCATGCTAGCGGCCAGGTCGATATCGACGAAGCCTGCGAGGCCGAGCGTTATGATGGCTCGCCCTTGCCGTTCCTGCGTTCGACGCATCTGACCCAGGCCGACCAGGCTTTGCGCCAGTTCGCCTTGCGCAATGTGGGTGAGCAGCGTGACCGTGCCGCCCTTGGCAATCTGATGCTAGCGCTGCGCGAGCATATGGCCTATACCCCTGGCTCGACCCACGTGGAAAGCACTGCCGCCGAAGCTTTTGCCGGTTGCGCCGGGGTCTGCCAGGATCACACCCATGCCTTTCTTGCCTGCCTGCGCACCCTGGGAATCCCCGCTCGCTATGTCTCTGGCTACTTGTTTACCGATGATTGCGGGCATGTGGCTAGTCACGCCTGGGCCGAGGCCTGGTTGAATGGTGCCTGGTACAGTTTCGACATTACCAACCGGCTGAACAAACCGGAGCGCCATCTGAAGCTTGCAGTGGGCATGGATTACCTGGATGCCTGCCCGGTGCGTGGTATGCGGCGGGGCGGTGGCTACGAAAAAATGCATGCACATGTGATCGTATCGCCTGCGGAAATTCAGATCGTGCAACAACAGCAGCAATAGTCGCTAGAGGTCGCCCATGCTGTGTTTGACCGCAAGCAAACGATCATGTGGCCTGGCGTTTACCGTTATCATCGATGTGTCAATGCCTTTCGCAGTGTTTTCCAAGGCTTGACCAGGAACAGTAGTCTTATGACCTATTGCGTCGCAATGAGCCTGGCCGATGGGCTCGTTTTCGTTTCCGACTCGCGAACCAACGCCGGGGTCGATCACATTGCCACTTTTCGCAAGCTGTACACTTTCGGCACGCCAGGCGAGCGGCTGATCGTGTTGCAGACAGCTGGCAATCTGGCTACCTCGCAATCGGTGATCAATTTGCTGCGCTTGCGCCTGCGTGGCGAAGGAGCCCATCTACTCAATGTTCCGAGCCTGTTCGAGGCGGCTCGCCTGGTCGGCGAGACGATGCGCGAGATCACCGAGCACGACGCGGCGGCTGCCGCGAACAGTGGCATCGACATGGGGTGTTCTTTTTTGTTGGCGGGTCAGATCAAGGACGAGCCACCGGCTCTGTTCAATCTCTATCCCCAGGGTAATTTCATTTCCGCTACGCCAGATACGCCGTATTTCCAGATTGGCGAAAGCAAGTACGGCAAGCCCATCATCGATCGTGCCTTACGGTTCGATACCTGTCTCGACCAGGCGCTTCGCTGTGCCTTGATTTCCTTCGATTCAACCATTCGCAGCAATCTGTCAGTAGGTATGCCACTGGATGTGATGGTGTATCGTAAGGACACGCTTACTGTGCCGAGAGGCTATCGTATAGTCGATGGTGATCGCTATTTCGAGGGCGTACGAGAGCAGTGGAGCGATGGCCTGCGTAACTTGCTGGTGAGTCTGCCGGCGCCGCCGGAAGGTTATCTGGAGTAGCCGTGGTCTGGTAGCACTGCCGCGCACTGATCCGGTAGCGTGGTTGCCGATGTAAGCCGAATGTGGCCATTCGACCAGGTGCCTGAAATCGAACCAAAACAGATCCGTGTGGTTTTCAAGAAAGTAAGCACTCATCGCCAGAAAGGAGGTTTCTATGGGTAGCATCTCCTACGAGGATGTCAGTGGTACCGTTCTGCGCCAGATGAAGGAGAGTGGTTTCGACTTTGCCCGTATCCATGCGATCGATTTCTACGCGATCTTTCCCGATGAGGATCGGGCGCGACAGGTCGCCAGCAGATTTCGTGGTGAATCCATCAACACTCAGGTCTTTCCGCGCGACGATGGCGGCTGGAACCTGCAGGTCAGCAAGATCATGTATGCCACCTACGATGGCATCGATGGTTTCGAGCAGAACCTGGAGGGGCTCGTCGAGCCCTTGGGTGGCGTACTGGATGGATGGGGCGTAACTCAGGAAATAGAAGAGTTGTAGCTGAGTTGCAGCGGGCTGGTATAAAGCCGCTTTACAGAATCAAACCCCGAGGAGGAAGGGATCTCGAAGCGGCTTTGCAGATTCTTCCGCAGTAATTTGCCGCATGGCCAGCATGCATGGCCATGCGGTTCCGCTCTCGCGAGGCCAATGCAGGATTCAGGCGCTCGTTTCGAAGGATTTCCCCATGTTTGTGCTTGAAGTGCTGATGAATCTGGGTCTTGGCCTGGTCCTGGGAGCTTTGGGGGGGCTGTTCGGTATTGGCGGTGGATTGTTGGCGATTCCTCTTATGGGCGTGGTATTCGGTATGGATCAGCAACTGGCCCAGGGCACGGCGCTGGTCATGGTGGCACCCAATGTGATGCTGGCCCTGTGGCGTTACCATCAGCATAACCATATCGATATTCGCCACGCCCTGGCGTTGGCCTTGCCGAGTTTCTGCTGTTCCATCCTCGGTTCGCTCATGGCGATATCGCTGGATGCCGGAGTCATGCGCATTATCTTCGTTCTGTTTTTGCTGGTGTTGGCCGCCTATAGTCTATTCCAGGCGCTGCGACCGGCTGTGAGCAAAGGCAATGGCGGTTTTCGTTATCCCTGGTGGCCGTGGTTTCTTGTCATAGGTGGTGGTTCAGGAGCCATGGGCGGGCTTTTCGCCGTAGGCGGATCGTTGGTGGCCACGCCGTTGCTTACTACGCTGTTTGGCGCTTCCCAGGTCATTGCCCAAGGGCTTGCGCTATCGCTGGCAGTACCCAGCACCCTGGTTGCGTTGTTCACCTATGCCATGCATGGCGAAGTGAATTGGCGGATGGCCATACCGCTGGCCATTGGCGGTCTGATCACCATCAGCTTTGGGGTGAAACTGGCTCACACGCTGCCCGAACGGATGTTGCGTATGCTGTTCAGCGGTTTTTTGGTAGTCAGTGCAATGGTTCTGATGCTCAAGATCTGAGCGGAGCCGGATTGATCGCTGCGTTGTCTTGAGGCTCGTTGCGCAGCAGGATTTCCCGCCGTGCCCTGTGCGACAGGCGCATACCCAGCAACAGGGCCGCACAGCTCAGGCCGACGATCAGGCCTTGCCAGAGTCCATATGGACCGCTGGCCGGGCCGAACCAGTCGGTCAGGCCAAGAATCGCGCCTATGGGTAAACCGATTCCCCAGTAGGCGATGAGTGTAAGCAGCATGATCATGCGCGTGTCCTGGTAGCCGCGCAACGCACCGGCAGCGGTGATCTGCAGGCCATCGGAGAACTGGAACAGCGCTGCAAGCAGCAACAGACCGGATGCCACGGCGATGATCTGCGGATCGGAGGTATAAAGACTGGCGATCCGTTCGCTCAGCAAGGCGATGCAACTGGCGGACACACCGGCATAGCAAAGGGCTGTCCCCATCCCGACCTTGGCGATGAACAAGGCATCGCCAGGCGCCTGGCGACCGAGCGCCTGGCCCACTCGGACGGTGACAGCCATGCCAAGTGACAGCGGGATCATGAACACTACTGAGGTAACGCTCAAGGTAACCTGGTGGCCCGCCACCGGTGCTTCGCCCAGCCCGGCAACCAATAGCGCGATGACCGAAAATACGCTGACTTCGGCAAGAATTGCCACGCCGATCGGCAAGCCTATCGATAGCAGACGGCCAAGGTGCGGCCAGGACGGCCAATCAAAACGCTGGAATAGCCGGCATGGCCGGTAATAATCGGCATACCGTACCCAGAACAGCATGCCGCCCAGCATGAATAGCATTGCCCAGGCGGTCGCCCAGCCACAACCCACTGCGCCCATGGCGGGCAGACCAAGCTTGCCGTGGATGAGGCAGTAATTCAGTGGGATATTCAGCAGCAGCCCGCAGATACCGGTCACCATGCCGGGCCGGGAATGCCCCAGGCCATCGCTGAGGCAGCGCAGCACCTGATACAGCGCCATCGCCGGAAAACCACAGGCCAGGGCACGCAGATAGGCTATAGTCAGCGCGCTCAGGCTGTCCTCGATCTGCATCAGATGCAGGATGGGTTGCGCATTCCATAACAGGGCAGTGCACAGGCTGCCGATAACGATGCCCAGCCAGGCAGCCTGGCGGACCAAGGGGCCGATCCGTTCGGAATGGTTTTTACCGAAGTACCGCGCCACACTCAACGTGGTGGCCAGCAGGGTACCGTTCATCAAGAGAAAGACCGGTAGCCACAGTGAATTGCCCAGCGCCACGGCGGCCAGATCCTTCGCGCCGACCTGCCCGGCCATCAGCGTATCGGCAAAGCCCATGGCTGTGCCGGCCAACTGGGCAATCATGATTGGAGTAGCGAGGGCGATAAGGGCGCGCAACTCGCTGCGCAGCCGTCCGGCATTCATGTCCGGGATTACCTGGATCCGGGAAAGTCGCGCAGTCTACGCTGTGTCCGACGGTGCCGGAAGGCTTGAATAGCGGTAATCTGCAACCCATAGCGTACAGGTTATCAGCAGCTTTTCCCGGAGCCATCCATGCGCATACTTGCCGATGAAAACATTCCCCTGGTCGATGCTTTTTTTGGTGGGTTCGGTGACATTCGCCGAATGCCCGGTCGAGCCATCGAACGCTCCGCCGTGGCTGGCTGCGATGTCTTGCTGGTGCGCTCGGTGACTCAAGTCGACCGTGAGCTTTTGCAAGGCTCAGCTGTACGTTTCATCGGCACCTGTACCATCGGTACCGATCATCTCGACCTGGATTATCTGGCCCAATCCGGAATTGCCTGGGCCAGCGCGCCCGGTTGCAATGCGCGCGGCGTGGTGGATTACGTGCTCGGCAGCCTGTTGACTCTGGCGGAGCAGGAGGACATCGAGCTGGCTTCGCGTACCTATGGTGTCGTTGGTGCAGGGCAGGTGGGTGGGCGCCTGGTCGAGGTCTTGCGCACCCTGGGCTGGAATCTGCTGGTTTGTGACCCGCCCCGGCAGGCAAGCGAAGTGGCAGGCGATTTCGTGACGCTTGAACGCATTCTCGATGAATGCGACGTGATCAGCGTGCATACACCGCTGACTTCGCAGGGTGATAATCCCACCTTTCACCTGTTCGATGCGAAAACCCTGGCCCGGCTGCGTCCCGGCGCCTGGCTGATCAACGCCAGCCGCGGGGCTGTGGTCGATAATCACGCGCTGTGCGACTTGCTGCTGCAACGCTCGGATCTGGGCGTGGTATTGGATGTCTGGGAAGGAGAGCCGGAGGTCGATACCGATTTAGCCGGACTCTGCCGGATTGCCACACCGCATATCGCTGGCTACAGCCTCGATGGCAAATTGCGTGGTACCGGGCAGATCTACCAGGCTTTTTGCGCATACCTGGGCGTCGCGCCGGTAGTGAATCTCGCTGCGCTCATGCCGGCACCGGCGCTGAGCAGCCTGAGTTTCAGCAAGAACACCACCGCGCAGGAGCTGCTGGCGATTCTGTGCCGGGCAGTCTACGACCCGCGCCGCGACGATGCCGATTTTCGCCGCGTCCTGGCAGGTGATGCGACAGACCGCAAAGCGGGCTTCGATGCACTGCGCAAGCACTATCCGGTCCGTCGTGAAACCGATGGGCTACGTGTGATGCTGGAGGATGCCGATCCGGCGTTGACGACGGTCGTCCGTGCGCTGGGCGCCACATTGTGCTGAGGCGGTTTTCTGGCTGGCGGTGCCCTTGCAGATGCAATTTGCGGCCTGCTTCGCTAGGATTGCGCATTCCCGTGTTACATCCCGCGATGGTGATATGAGTTATCAGGTTCTTGCTCGAAAATGGCGTCCGCGCTCGTTTCGCGAAATGGTCGGGCAGACCCATGTGCTCAAGGCCTTGATCAATGCACTGGATAACCAGCGCCTGCACCATGCCTATCTTTTTACGGGGACCCGCGGCGTTGGCAAGACCACCATTGCACGGATCATCGCCAAGTGCTTGAACTGCGAGACAGGTGTCAGCTCGACGCCTTGCGGGCAGTGCTCGGTCTGCCGGGAAATCGATGAAGGGCGTTTCGTCGACCTGATCGAGGTGGACGCAGCGAGCCGGACCAAGGTCGAAGATACCCGTGAGCTGTTGGATAACGTTCAGTACGCGCCGACCCGTGGCCGTTACAAGGTATACCTCATCGATGAGGTACACATGCTCTCCACGCATTCATTCAATGCGTTGCTCAAGACCCTTGAAGAACCGCCGCCGCACGTCAAGTTCCTGCTGGCTACCACCGATCCACAGAAGCTGCCGGTAACCATCCTGTCGCGCTGCCTGCAGTTCGCCCTGAAGAATATGCCGCCCGAGCGCGTGGTCGAGCACTTGAGCCATGTGCTCGGTGTCGAAGGCATTCCCTTCGAGCAGGATGCCCTCTGGCTGTTGGGACGTGCTGCCGACGGCTCGATGCGCGACGCCATGAGTCTTACCGACCAGGCTATTGCCTTCGGTGAAGGCAAGGTATTGGCAGCAGATGTGCGAACGATGCTGGGCACACTCGATCATGGCCAGGTGTATGAGGTACTGCAGGCATTGCTGGAAGGCGATGCCCGAGAAATGCTGGAGGTGGTGCAGCGATTGGCGGAGCAGGGACCGGACTGGGCCGGTGTCCTGGCCGAAATGCTCAATGTGCTGCATCGGATAGCCATCGCCCAATTGTTGCCGGATGCGGTGGATAATGGCCAGGGCGACCGTGAGCGCGTATTGGCTCTGGCCCAGGCATTGCCTGCCGAAGACATACAATTCTATTACCAGATGGGGTTGATCGGCCGGCGCGACCTGCCGCTGGCGCCTGACTCGCGCAGTGGTTTCGAAATGGTGCTGCTGCGCATGCTGGCGTTTCGTCCGGCCGATGCGCCAGGTGCTCCGAAAACCTCGCTAAAGCACTTGAGGATCAGCCCGGCCACGACTGATTCTCTTATTGGTCCGGTGGCCGCAGCGGCTATGCAGCCGCAAACTGCAAGCGGCTCTGACTCGACAGGGCAGAGCCATCCGGTTCCGCGAGGCGCAAGCGAAAAGGTACAGGAAATTCCTGCTGCTCCAGCGAACGAAGCCATCGTCGCTAGCGACCCATTACCGAATGTCGAGAAAGTCGATGTACCGTGGGACGAACCACCAACAATAGCTATCGTTACTGCTAATGAAGAATGGGTCGCCCCCCCGTTTGATGGCGCATTGCTGGAGCCAGTAGCTTGTGCCGAGCCGGTAGAGAGGCTCGATGATGAAGAGCCGCAGTTGACCGACGAAGATTATTTTGAAGTGGCAACCCAGGCTGAAGCTTGTCTCGAATATTTCAACGCTGAGCCCGAGGTACGGCCTGAGCTGCCACAACTTGCCGCCCAGCCCGCGGTCGGCCTGGCGGCAGAGTGGATCGCACTGCTACCCAAGCTGGGCTTGTCCGGTTTGACTGCCAGTATTGCGGCAAACTGCACGCTGGTTTCGGTGCAGGAAGATTGCTGGTTGCTGCATCTGGATCCCGAGCAAAGTTCGCTTTTCAACGCAACCCAGCAGCGCCGATTGGTCGAGGCATTGAATCAATATCATGGACGCCCGCTCAAGATGGATATCCAGCTGTGCAAGCCGCAGCAGGAAACCCCGGCCCAGGCCGCTGCACGTCGGCGCCAGGAGCGGCAACGCGCTGCCGAGTTATCCATTCGATCAGATCCACTGGTGCAAGAGTTGATGGCTCAGTTTTCTGCGACCATCCGCGATGGCACCATCGAACCCCTGGAACATTCCGACCCCCGAGGTGATATCTCATGATGAAAGGTGGCATGGCCGGCCTGATGAAGCAGGCGCAGCAGATGCAGGAAAAAATGCAGAAGATGCAGGAAGAGCTGGCAAATGCCGAAGTGATCGGGCAGTCCGGCGCCGGTCTGGTCAGTGTAACGATGAATGGCCGGCATGATGTCAAACGCGTTGCTCTCGATGACAGCCTGATGCAGGAAGACAAGGAAGTGCTCGAAGATCTCATTGCCGCGGCAGTGAACGATGCCGTACGCAAGATCGAGCAGAACAATCAGGAGAAAATGGCTGGAATGACCGCTGGCATGCAGTTGCCACCCGGTTTCAAAATGCCGTTCTGAGCAGATTGTAAACTTCAAGTCTGCGGGTTAAAACGCAAGAGCTTGGTAGAGTAAGCATCACAATTTTGATTTGTGCAGCCTGCCCGGGAGACCGATGAGTTTTAGCCCGCTTATCCAGCAATTGATCGATGCTCTGCGCATTCTTCCCGGAGTCGGGCGCAAGAGTGCCCAGCGCATGGCCTTGCATTTGCTCGAACGCGATCGCAGCGGAGGATTGCGCTTGGCCCAGGCGCTATCTACGGCGATGGAAGGTGTCGGTTATTGCCGTCAATGCCGAACGCTAAGTGAAAACGAGCTGTGCCAACAATGTGCCGACCCGGCGCGTGACGCTGGCCTGCTTTGCATCGTACAGAGCCCTATGGATGTCTTCGCGGTCGAGCAGACCGGCTATCGTGGGCGCTATTTTGTACTCAAGGGACAACTTTCTCCCCTCGATGGTTTGGGGCCTGAAGCCATTGGTATTCCCGAACTGCTCGAACGGATCGACAACGGGGCGTTCGGCGAAGTGATCCTGGCGACCAACCCAACTGTGGAAGGCGAAGCAACAGCTTATTATATTGCTCAATTGCTCGCTCCCAAGGGGCTGGTCATCAGCCGCATCGCCCATGGTGTTCCATTGGGAGGGGAGCTGGATCTGGTAGACGGCGGTACTTTGGCACACGCCCTGGCAGGAAGGCAGCCCGTCCGGTTCTGATAGGGGCGCAGTCAGAAAAGACACTGTTCCGATCGGCTGCCTTCAACAGTTTTTTTGTTTATTTTCAACTGAGTTCCAGGACATCTGAAAGACCAGTGGGTGGCCGAGCGTGGAAGCACCCGGCCAATTACCCATTCATTCTTTACCCCAAGCGAAACTTCAAAATGTCATCTGGCATTTCAATATGTGGAAGATTTCGGGGATCGGGTTCTGGTGGTAGAACCTGATAGCGAATAGGAATGACACCTGCTCATGATGGAAACTCATAGTCTTCCTCATCATCCTGGGGTGGTCCCGTCCGGATTTTACAAGATGCTTCTGTGATCGACATCGACGCTACAGCTGTAGCCTTGATCTCTTTTGGATGAACCGGACGCAAGCGCTCCCATTCTTTTGGGATCAAGCCATTAACGAAGTTTTTCAGTTTCTCTGTCTTGACCGCTTCATCAGTGATCAGCTCTGCTCGCCCCACCAGCATCACTGAACGAAAGTTACAATTGAAATTGTAGGCCGAGCGCGCTATCACCAAGCCGTCCAGTAGCGATACCGTCATGCAGATATCCTGTTGCTCCAGGACTTTGAACATACGTCCTGCTGCTGAACCGTGCCAATATACTCGATCACCTTCTCTCCAGAAAAAGGTGGGGGTAACGAAGGGAACCCCATTGATCATGCAACCCACATGCGCCAGAGGTACTGCATCGAGTATTTCCTCTACGGTTTCACGATCATATCGGGCTAGCCAATTATATCGCTTGACGTGAGTACGAGCACTCGGTGCTTCTTGCTTGATTTTATCTTCGCTCATTAGTTTTCCTTGGAACCCAGCCAATCTGCCATATGAATATTCATGGCATTCGCTTGGCATGAATTCAGTAAATTACTTTATACATGCTCAGTCTAGATAAGTAGTTATTCGAAATAGCTTCTTTTCGTAATGAATAACTAATGAATAACTATTGCTTCAGTTCGGGTAGTACCAGTATTGGCTCGTTCTCTCCTAGTGCGAGCATCAAGTGCCGACGAATACCTCCCAAGGTTTCTCCTGCTGCGGTACATCCGGCGCAGACACCTTTTAGCCTCAAGCGTACTTTGTATCCGTCAATTGCAACGATTTCCATATCACCGCCATCTGCCTGTAGGTTAGGACGTAATTTTTCGATTGTTTCGGTAATGATTTTAAATCGTGCTTCTTCACTAAGAGATGACACTGAAGAATTTGAATCGATAGCTTCTTCTTTAAGAATATTTTTCATGAGGTCATTCCTTCATGTAAGAGAAATAATTGAATTGATATTCTATTTATTTGTTAATGGCAGATTTGGATATTTATAAAAATAGCACTTTGGCTTTTTATCGACTGAATCTAGCAGTAAATATGCCATTTATTGTTGATGGGTATTGTTTTGCATGAGGTATAGGATTTTTGTGGAAACGACATGACTTATATTTTATTGATTTATAAGTGTTTATTGAGTGTGTTTGGTTTGTGGGGTAATGCGTATGAAAATATCCAACCGGTGATTGGTTGAATTGTACGGGGACTGTATATTCCAGAAAAAAATTAACATGTATGTAGATTTAATTTAAAAAATATCTTGATGGTTCTGGATCGTCCCAATCCCTTGATTGGGATTAATTCGTTGTGTAAGTTTTCTTTTATTCCATGACGTCATAAGATTTTGAATGATCTGTAAATATTGCCAGCTTGTAAGGGGAATTTTACGATTTTGCGCATAACTATTGATGATGCTGATCGATGTCATGTTGAAAAGCGTTGAAATATCGTTTTATCTAGTAGTATAGGTTTATTGAGGTTATGTGTGGAAAGTTAAAGTTCCCCTGTGAACAAAATACTAATTTGTAACTTTTCTAATTATATGGTTCAGTATTTTTTTGGCCCTGAATTTGCTCGTATTAAATTAAAGCTTGATAAGGGTATATGTTATGCCGATAAGCGATACAGTTACTTTGGAATTGGATGTCGACTATTTTATTGAGGAATTTAGCCACTGCTTTACCGGTGAATGCCGTATAAGTATGCTGCCGATTCTTTATAAAATTAGTCAAAGCATTACTAGTAGCTCCGATCTCGGCGATTCTCTTTCCATTATCTTGAATGTTATGCAACAGCGTCCATTGAAAATGCACCGAGGCATTGTGACGCTTTATGATTGTTATTCTGAAACCATTTCCATTCATGACAGCTTTGGTTTGACAGATGAAGAGAAAAGGCGTGGTATTTATGCATCGGGTGAGGGAATTACCGGTAAAGTAGTAGAGACTGGTAAAGCAATTATTGCTCGACGTCTACATAATAATCCTGATTTTCTTGATCGTACCCGCGCGCATAATGAAAAAGAAAAAAAAGGAAATCTGAAAGCCAATACAGTTTTTCTGAGTGTGCCGATCATGCGTGCTCAAAAAGTATTGGGGACTATCGGTGCCGAGCGTGTTTATATGAATCAGCACTTGCTCAAGCAAGATGTCGAATTATTATCGATGATCGCCTCAATGATCGCTCCAGCGGTCGAGCTATATCTGATTGAAAATTTTGATAAAGTTCGTTTGGAAAATGAAAATTCCCGCTTGAGGAATGCGCTGAAGAAAAAATTCAAGCCATCAAATATCATCGGCAACTCAAAGCCTATGCAGGAGGTTTATCGGCTTATCGAAAAAGTTGCAAATACCAGGGCTACAGTACTGATTCTGGGGGAAAGTGGTGTAGGTAAAGAGTTGGTAGCTGGTGCCATTCATTACAATAGTACGAATACCGAAGGGCCATTCATCATTTCCAATTGTGCGGCTTTACCCGATAACCTGGCTGAAAGTGAATTGTTCGGGCATGAGAAAGGCTCGTTTACGGGTGCTCTGATGATGCACAAAGGTTATTTCGAACAGGCTGATGGCGGTACCATATTCCTCGATGAAGTTGGAGAGTTGAGTCTGTCGATACAGGCAAAACTATTACGTGTATTGCAGGAGAAAACATTCGAAAGAGTAGGGGGAAGTAAGCCTGTTAAAATAGATGTGCGTATTATTGCTGCTACTAACCGTAATCTTATCGAAATGGTAGAAAAAGGAACTTTTCGAGAAGATCTTTATTATCGACTTAATGTATTTCCTATCACTGTTCCACCATTACGTGAACGCGGTAGCGATGTAATCGCTTTGGCTGACCATTTCGTTACTGCTTTTTCGAAAGAAAATAATAAAGAGATCAAACGCATTTCGACTCCTGCTCTTAACATGTTGGTCAGCTATCACTGGCCTGGAAATGTGCGTGAGCTGGAAAACATTCTTGAGCGAGCAGTCATTCTTTCTGACGATGACGTTATTCACAGCTATGATCTTCCTCCATCCTTGCAAACCTCGAAAGAAACCGGTACGGCCTTTGGTATCACGCTGGAAGAGAAAATTCGAGCAGTTGAGTATGAAATGATTGTGGAATCGTTGAAAAATAATAATGGCCGCATGGGTAAGGCTGCTGAAGAACTAGGATTGACGCGACGTATGTTGGGTGTTCGAATGGAGCGGCATAATATCAACTACAAAACTTTTCGTATTGCCGGTTCTACTGACTGCGATGATGATTAGAACGTGCTCTTGATGTATCAATCGATGTATTACTGATCGGACAAGACGCGTGTTTATCCTTGTTTACATTTTCCTCAAAATGATATCTTGCTGAAAGGCTTTAATCCTCCACTTTCAGGATAACTATCGTTTGGCTTCGATAGTATCCTGAGTCTGTTTACTTCCTGATTTATCTCTTATCTCTTATCTCTTATCTCTTATCTCTTATCTCTTATCTCTTATCTCTTATCTCCTATTGATTCCTGATGACCTTTTCTTTAAAGCTCGCTTGGGCTTGATTGGATATCTGTGCCTGCTGGTATGCCACCTTCAAGCGGAGTATGCCGAATTTTGACTTGGGTGAAATTTATCCGTCAACCGTGAAAATTACACAAACAGTAAATACTGATTTTGGAATTTACCTTAATACAGAAATTTAAAATTCTACTGAGATATAAAGCCTTTAGGTAAATGTTAATTTTATTTAAAAAGATTACATTTATGTAAATTAATCATTTTGGTACGGATGTGTTTTTTTATTTTATTCTTTTAAAAACAACGCATTATCTATTGTTGATGGCGCTGTGATAACGTTTTTTCAGTTGTTGTGCTTACTTGATTTTTATTTTGTTGAATTTGGCATGCCCATTGCTATTACATGTTTAGCATGAAGTGCTGATTACAAATTACTACTGACTATAGAGGATCTTTAGGATATGACTCGTAAAGTTGCAATTTATGGAAAGGGTGGTATCGGAAAATCAACTACGACTCAGAATACGGCCGCCGCATTAGCTCATTTCCACGATAAGAAAGTCTTTATCCATGGCTGCGATCCCAAGGCAGATTCAACCCGTCTTATTCTCGGTGGTAAGCCTCAGGATACCCTGATGGACATGTTGCGCGACAGGGGTGCGGAAAAGATCACTAATGAGGATGTGATCAAAAAAGGCTTTATGGATATCCAGTGCGTCGAGTCTGGCGGCCCTGAGCCGGGTGTTGGCTGTGCGGGCCGTGGGGTGATTACCGCCATTGATTTAATGGAAGAAAACGGTGCCTATACCGACGATCTTGACTTTGTCTTCTTTGATGTACTGGGCGATGTGGTCTGTGGTGGTTTTGCCATGCCGATTCGCGATGGTAAGGCTCAGGAAGTCTATATCGTCGCTTCCGGCGAGATGATGGCTATCTACGCAGCAAATAACATTTGCAAAGGCCTGGTCAAATACGCGAAGCAGAGTGGTGTACGTCTCGGTGGCATCATTTGCAACAGCCGTAAAGTTGATGGGGAAAAGGAGTTTCTTGAAGAGTTCACTGCGGCCATCGGTTCCAAAATGATTCATTTCGTGCCGCGTGACAATATCGTGCAGAAGGCGGAGTTCAACAAGAAAACCGTAACTGAGTTCGATGCCAGTCAAAATCAGGCGCTGGAGTACAGCGAACTTGCACGCAAGATTATCGAGAATGAAGAATTCGTGATTCCAAAGCCTCTCACTATGGATCAGCTCGAAGATATGGTCGTCAAGTACGGCATGGCTGATTGAAACAGCTTTCCATCAAAGGCAAAAAAGGGGACTTGTGTCATGCCTCATCATGAATTTGAAAGTAGCAAAGTCATTCCCGAGCGGAAACAGCATGTCGTTATAAAGGGCAAGGGCGAAACCATTGCGGATGCTCTTCCCCAGGGATATCTCAATACCATTCCCGGTTCGATTTCCGAGCGTGGCTGTGCTTATTGCGGTGCGAAGCACGTGATTGGCAGCCCCATGAAAGATGTAATTCACATCAGCCATGGTCCGGTTGGCTGTACTTACGATACGTGGCAGACCAAGCGTTATATCAGCGATAACGACAACTTCCAGCTCAAGTACACTTACGCGACCGATGTGAAGGAAAAGCACATCGTCTTCGGTGCCGAGAAGTTGCTGAAGCAAAACATCATCGAGGCCTTCAAGGCCTTTCCCCAAATCAAGCGGATGAGCATCTACCAGACCTGCGCCACCGCACTGATCGGCGATGACATCAATGCCATCGCCGAAGAAGTGATGGAGGAAATGCCGGAGGTGGACATCTTCGTCTGCAACTCGCCCGGTTTCGCCGGCCCCAGCCAGTCGGGCGGACACCACAAGATCAACATCGCCTGGATCAACCAGAAGGTCGGTAACCTAGAGCCGGAAATTACCAGCGACTACGTGATCAACTACGTGGGCGAGTACAACATCCAGGGCGACCAGGAAGTCATGGTGGACTACTTCAAGCGCATGGGTATCCAGGTGCTGTCCACCTTCACCGGCAACGGTTCCTATGATGGCCTGCGCGCCATGCACCGCGCCCATCTGAACGTGCTGGAGTGTGCCCGCTCGGCCGAGTACATCTGTAATGAACTGCGCGTGCGCTATGGCATCCCGCGCCTGGACATCGATGGCTTCGGCTTCGAGCCGCTGGCCGACTCGTTGCGCAAGATCGGCATGTTCTTCGGTATCGAAGAACGGGCCAAGGCCATCATCGACGTGGAAGTGGCGCGCTGGAAGCCTGAGCTCGACTGGTACAAGGAGCGCCTGATGGGCAAGAAGGTCTGCCTATGGCCGGGCGGCTCCAAGCTGTGGCACTGGGCGCATGTGATCGAGCAGGAGATGGGCCTCAAGGTGGTCTCGGTATATACCAAGTTTGGCCACCAGGGCGACATGGAGAAAGGCATCGCCCGCTGCGGCGAAGGCACCTTGGCCATCGACGACCCGAACGAGCTGGAAGGCTTGGAAGCGTTGGAAATGCTCAAGCCCGATATCATCCTGACCGGTAAGCGTCCTGGCGAAGTGGCCAAGAAGGTCCGGGTTCCCTACCTCAACGCCCACGCCTACCACAACGGCCCCTACAAGGGTTTCGAAGGTTGGGTGCGTTTTGCCCGGGACATCTACAACGCCATCTACTCGCCGATCCATCAGCTTTCCGGGATCGATATCAGCAAGGACGAGGTTCCCACAGACAGCGGCTTCCTCACTCGCCAGATGCTTTCCGACGGCAACCTGAGCGAGGAAGTGCGCAATTCCGAGACCCTGCGCCAATACACCGGAAATTACGACAGCGTGTCCCATTTGCGCGAGAAGGAGTACCCGACCTTCGAGCCCAAGGCCGCTGCCGGAGCATGAGGAGAGCCGTATGAAAGCCGCGACGACGAAAAAAGAGCGGGTTGCACCGCCGCCTGCTACGCCCATGGATGACAAGGTCGAGGAACTGATCGACTTCATCATGAAGCACTGCCTCTGGCAGTTCCATTCCCGCAACTGGGACCGCGAGCGTCAGAACGAGGAAATCCTCAAGAAGACCAAGCAGTTGCTCTGTGGTGAGCCAGTGGACCTCAGCACGCCTTCCGACCGCTGCTACTGGGTGGATGCCGTGTCCTTGGTGGATGCCTACCGGGAGCGTTATACCTGGATCAATGCAATGTCCAAGGATGAGCTGGCCCAGCTGATCGATACGCTCAAGGCTCGTTTGGACTATCTGACCATCAGTGGATCGCTCAACGAAGAGCTATCTGACAAAAATTATTGAGAGGGGATAGATATGTCCTGCGAAATCAAGGAAAAAGACCGGGTTGGTACCGTCAACCCGATCTTCACCTGCCAGCCGGCCGGCGCGCAGTTCGTCAGTATCGGTATCAAGGATTGCATCGGTATTGTTCACGGTGGACAGGGTTGCGTGATGTTCGTCCGCCTGATCTTTTCCCAGCATTTCAAGGAAAGCTTCGAGCTAGCATCCTCCTCTCTGCACGAGGACGGCGCGGTGTTCGGTGCCTGCGGACGGGTCGAGGAAGCGGTCGACGTACTGCTGAGCCGCTACCCTGACGTGAAGGTGGTGCCAATCATCACCACCTGCTCGACGGAAATCATCGGCGACGACGTCGACGGGGTGATCAAGAAGCTCAACGAAGGGCTGCTGAAAGAGAAGTTCGCCGACCGGGAAGTCCACCTCATCGCCATGCACACGCCGAGCTTCGTCGGTAGCATGATCAGCGGCTACGATGTGGCAGTCAGGGATGTGGTTCGTCACTTTGCCAAAAGAGAGAACCCCAACGACAAGATCAACCTGCTCACCGGCTGGGTCAACCCGGGAGATGTGAAGGAGCTCAAGCACCTGCTAGCGGAAATGGATATCGAAGCCAACGTGCTGTTCGAGATCGAAAGCTTCGACTCCCCAGTGCTGCCGGATGGCAGCGCGGTTTCCCACGGCAACACCACCATCGAGGATCTGGTCGACACCGGGAACGCTTTGGCGACCTTTGCCCTGAACCGTTACGAAGGCAACAAGGCGGCCGAATTCCTCCAGAAGAAATTCGAGATCCCGGCCGTCGTCGGACCTACGCCGATCGGTATCCGCAATACGGATAGCTTCCTGCAGAACTTGAGGAAGGTGACCGGCAAGCCGATTCCCCAGTCGCTGGTGCGTGAGCGTGGTGTCGCTCTCGATGCCTTGGCGGACTTGACCCACATGTTCTTGGCGGAAAAGCGCGTCGCGATCTACGGCGCGCCTGACCTGGTGATCGGACTGGCGGAGTTCTGCCTGGACCTGGAGATGAAGCCTGTCTTGCTGCTGCTGGGCGACGACAACTCGAAGTATCCTAACGATCCGCGTGTCGTGGCGCTCAAAGAGAATGTCGATTACGACATGGAAATCGTCATGAATGCGGACTTCTGGGAACTGGAAAACCGCATCAAGAACGAGGGCCTCGAACTCGATCTCATCCTGGGTCACTCCAAGGGTCGGTTCATTTCCATCGATTACAACATTCCCATGCTGCGTGTAGGCTTCCCCACTTACGATCGTGCGGGGCTGTATCGCTATCCGACCGTTGGCTATGGCGGAGCGATATGGCTGGCCGAGCAGATGGCCAATACCTTGTTCGCCGACATGGAGCACAAGAAGAACAAGGAATGGCTGCTCAACGTCTGGTAAGAAATCAGTAATTATTATTGATTTCGCACTCTTCATTTTGAAATACATCCGCAGAATATTCTGCGGATGTAACTTCTCCTCCGTCAAACCTCATTGTTTGTGGTGAACTTGATAAGGAGCCCATATGAAAATTGCAGCCTACGTTGATGAACATAAAGAAATGACCACTCTTTACAAATGTGGCAGTGCTCTTCTTTATGAAAAGTCTTTGGAATGCTGGAAATTAAAGAAAGAAGTGCCTCTTGAAATGTCCGATGATATGAACATATCAGAAGTAAAGGATGCCTTAAGAGGATTAGTCACTCAGCTGGAAGATTGTAAAATATTACTTTCTGATGAAGTGAGAGGATTGCCGTATTCCATTTTACAGGAGGAAATGGGGTTTCATACGTGGAGATCAAATGGCGCTATTACAGAACAGCTGACTAATGTCGAGCAGATGGAAATTAACATCCAGGCAGAGAAGGAATTAGCTTTGGCTGAGGAAAAAGCCAAGGCTGAATCGGAGTCAGGAAGGTGCAAGAAAGGCGAAGGTGGCAGGAAGCAAGCATTTCTAAATAATCATAGCAATTGCGAAGATAAAACGATAGTACTTCCGGAATGTATCGAGGAAGGTTATTACCGAATCGATCTTGAAAATGTCCTGAAAAAAGATAAGACACTAAATTCAAGATTAGTGTTAATTCCTTTTATGGAAAAAAATCTGTTCAGGAAATTTGAAATCCTTTGCGATCACGTCCCAAGATGGTTTTCTCATAAACTTGATGAGCTGAATCTGATTGCAGAGTTTGATGATTCTGGAAATTCTGGTCATGCGCTTAAAGTTACTGTTTGGCCAAAGTTAAAACTCCGGAAAACTGTCAGCTAATCTGGGCTGATGTCTTTCAAAAATGACAAAGGTAGACAGCGTAATGGCACCTAAAAACGAAGCACCTATTTTTTATTTTGCTTATGGTTCGGATATGAATAGCGATCAGATTGTTTCTCGTTGTGATCATTCGAAGTTTATTAGTGTGGCAAGATTACCTGATCATAAAATTTCCTTTTTTGGACATTCCGATCGTTGGGATGGTGGCTTGGAAAGCCTGCTCGAGCAACCAGGAGAAAGTATTTTTGGTGTGGTATACGAGGTTTCCTGTAACGATGTTGATTATCTGGATGTTTTTCATGCTGCTCGCCTGGACGGTACCGGGATATATTTCCAATTTCCGGTGGATGTAATCGGCGAAAATGGAACTGTATATCCAGCTTTTACTTATAAAAAATCAACGCTAGGAGATTTTAAAGCGCCTAGTAAGGAATATCTTGACTATATTATCAACAGTGCAGCTTCTCATGCGCTTCCGTGCGACTATCTGGATAAGTTAAGCAAGTATGAAACTAAAAATGCTGGATATCCTGTTCCAAAGAAAAACAGCCTTACCAAGGCTTTATTAGCCAGTCAGTCATGTAGCTGTTGACAGGCAAGAGGGAAGGGCTGATCTACCGAATGAAAGCAGGAATATTCCATGCCTGAATCATTCCAGGCTGCTATGGCAAGGTTTATCTAGAGATGGTGGGGTATTCACTGAAGATCGTTATAGTGTCAGGCCATTTATATTTATGGCCTCGACGCTATAACGAACATAAAATGCCAGTCGTCTTATCAAAAAGGCAAGCAAGATGGGGCGTTGTTTCAAATTTCTATTGAACCACCCGCCATCGTACAAAGCGAAATGTAATCCACTATCCTGATTTCCTTGCCTTCTGCTTCGATGATTCCGTTGTGCTGAAAACGAGTGAACACGCGCGATACGGTTTCTACTGCCAACCCAAGGAAGTTGCCGATTTCGTTACGCGACATGGATAAACGAAACTGATTGGCGGAAAACCCGCGAGCGCTGAAACGCGCCGACAGGTTGATCAGAAATGTGGCGATGCGTTCGTCGGCTGTCTTCTTGGAAAGCAACATCATCATCTGCTGGTCGTCGCGAATCTCGCGACTCATGATACGCATCAACTGACGGCGCAACTGAGGCAGGAGCACGCTGAGCTCATCCAGTCGCTCATAAGGAATCTCGCAGACCGATGTGGTCTCAAGAGCCTGGGCTGTGACTGGATAGCTTTCGGTATCCATTCCAGATAGGCCGACAAGCTCGCTAGGCAGGTGGAAGCCGGTAATCTGCTCTTCGCCACCATCGGTAACGCTGAAGGTGCGTAGTGTCCCAGAGCGAACAGCAAAGACCGAGTCGAACTGATCTCCTTGCCGAAACAGGACTTCCCCTTTTTTCAGCGGGCGACCACGCCTGACAATCTCGTCCAGAGCATCCATATCCTGCATGTTCAGGGAGATCGGCAGACACAAAGGAGCAAGACTGCAGTCTTTGCAGTGTACTTGTCGCTGCGTTTGGATCTTCATTGGCTGTGGCATACAGGAGTTTCCTGAAAACCTTTTTTCAATGGGCAAGGCTACATCATCTAGAGGCTGTAGGCCAACCCGTCATGGAATTGCGTCTACAGTTATATATTAGTAAAAGTAAAACATATTAGCTGTGACAATCTGTGAGAACTGTGCGAAGCGATAGCCTCTTTCTGTGAATGAATCGGTGTGGCGACTGAATTGCACACCAATGATGGTGATCCGGTTCAGCTCGATTGCACGATACCTGCTGCACCTTTTCCAGAATTGGTTCTTTGCCGTTATTTTTCAAGCATAGGTCAGGTTTTTTTTGAGCGATGACCGAAAACTTGCGCTCACGCGCTGCTTTTCTCCTGTGAACGCTGGTTTTACTTCGCAAACAGTGTGTTGGCCGCTTTGCTTTCACGCTTGCCCTGAGGCTGGCGGCGAGCGACGATTAGTCGATGACCATGATTTTTTCGACAGGTTGCGGTCGGATTACCGTAAGCCAACCATTTCGCAGATCGGCCATTGGCCAGAAGGAGCTCCCGATGCATAGTCGCCAGCTTGAAATCGCCGCAGCCTTGAAAATTTGCCCTCCCTTTGATGGGAAAGGTGCAATACAGGCGGAAATCGATCATCGGGTACGCTTTATCCAGCAGTGCCTTCGCGACTCAGGTATGAAGACTCTGGTTCTAGGTATCAGTGGCGGCATTGATTCTACTACTACTGGATTGTTGGCGCAGAAGGCAGTGGAAGCCATGCGCGCTGCCGGTGAGGGGGATGACTATCGCTTCCTGGCCGTTCGCTTGCCTTACGATGTTCAGCATGACGAAGAAGAAGCACAGCTGGCTATCGATACCATCAAGCCCGATGAATGCCATACGGTGAATATCAAGGCTGCTGTGCAGGCTGTGGCCGCCGCTACGGGGGAGTTGGAAGGATTGACTCCAGCAATGCGTGATTTCGTGCTGGGCAATACCAAGGCGCGAGTACGCATGGTGGCGCAATACACCATTGCCAATGCCCGGCAGGGGTTGGTGATTGGAACCGATCATGGTGCCGAGGCGGTCATGGGCTTTTTTACCAAGTTCGGCGACGGTGCTTGTGACCTCACGCCTCTTACCGGGCTGGTAAAGGATCAGGTGCGGCAACTGGGAGCTGCCTTGGGGGCGCCTGAATCCCTGGTTCATAAGGTTCCTACTGCCGACTTGGAAGAATTGCATCCCGGCAAGCCGGATGAGCTGGCCCATGGGGTTACCTATCGCGATATCGATGCTTTCCTGCTCGGCCATGAGGTGGACGACGAAGTGGCTGGAATCATCGTGCAAACCTACGATAAAACCGCTCATAAACGGGCTCTGCCCAGGGAACCTTGAGAGCCTTTCCTGGACTGGTGTCATGAAGCAGAGGTGCATCATGTCGGAGACCAAGCCTGAGATCGTTATCTGCTATTGCTGTCAGTGCCAGTGGTTATTGCGTGCGGCCTGGCTGGCTCAGGAACTGTTGAGTACCTTTTCCGACGGTCTTGGCCGAGTCGTTCTGGAGCCTGGAACGGGTGGCATCTTTCGCATCACTTGCGATGGTGTACAGATCTGGGAGCGGAAGGCCGACGGCGGTTTCCCTGAAGCGAAGGAGTTGAAGCAGCGCGTGCGTGACCGGATCGATCCGCAGCGCTCGCTGGGACACAATGATCGCTAACGATGAGCGATCAATGCTTCCAGAAACTGCTGGTCAGCAATACCAGTACGGTGATGATTTCCAGCCGTCCCAATAGCATGCCGAGCGATAGCAGCCACTTCGCTAGATCTGGTAAGGGGGCGAAGTTGCCTGCCGGGCCGATGATCGGCCCCAACCCGGGGCCCACATTGCACACGGCCGTTGCCGCGCCAGTCAGCGCTGTGATGGGGTCGAGCCCAAGCAAGGTCAGGCACAGCGCCAGCAAGGCGATGGTGACAGTGAAGAAAAATGAAAAGGTCAGGATCGAGCGGACAATCTCTTCGTCCAGAGCATGGCCATTATATTGCTGGCGGATCACTGCACGTGGATGGACCAACTGCTTGAGGTTGGCTTTGAGCAAGGCATAAGCGACCTGGAAACGGAACACTTTGAGACCGCCCGACGTCGAGCCCGAGCAGCCGCCGATAAAGGTCAGATAAAAGAAAGTCATAAACGCGAAATTGCCCCACTGGCTGTAATCGCCCAGGGCGAAGCCTGTGGTCGAGACTACCGAGACTACATTGAAGG
This sequence comes from Azomonas macrocytogenes, assembly GCF_014191985.1. Taxonomy (GTDB): domain Bacteria; phylum Pseudomonadota; class Gammaproteobacteria; order Pseudomonadales; family Pseudomonadaceae; genus Azomonas; species Azomonas macrocytogenes. The sequence goes on along the minus strand of NZ_JACHXI010000008.1, from coordinate 100,877 downwards.
TTGCGATGCGTATGGCATCTGGCAGGCTTTCCTGGCTGTGCTGCCAATACCAGAGGCTGAACAGCAGACTGATGGCCAGCAGGATAATGAGAAAACCATGCACCTGATGGTCTTTCAGCATGGCCATGCGCTGGCCGCGCAGCATGGCGACGTAAAGCGTAAAGGGCAAGCTGCCCAGCACCATGAAGAAGATCGCGATCCAGTGCGAGGCCGGACTGAATTTTCCCATCGATGAGTCGGAGGTTGAAAACCCTCCTGTGGATACCGAGGCCATTGCCAGGTTGAGTGCGTCGAACGGCTTCATACCCGCGAGCCAGAAAGCCAGAATGGCTGCAAGAGTGAAGACTACATAGATGCCGACGATGTATTTGGCGACCATGTGCGAGCGGGGCATGACTTTTTCTGACCAATCGGAAGATTCCGTTTGGAACAGGCGCATGCCGCCTACGCGCAGCAACGGCAAAATGGCCACCGCCATGCCGATAAAGCCGATGCCGCCCAGCCATTGCAGCATGGAGCGCCACATCAGTAGCGCTGGAGAGGTGCTGTCCAGCCCGGTGAGTACGGTGGAGCCGGTAGTGGTGATACCCGACATGGTTTCGAAAAAGGCATCCGTATAGCTGATGTGCTGGATCAGCATCATCGGCAAGGCTGCGAAGCAGCAGACCACCAGCCAACTGATGGTGGTCAGGAAATACATGTCGCGTGGGCGCAAGTGGATGTGGGCAGGTCGCCCGGGTAGCACCAGTGTCAGACCGGTGAGCAGAGTAATCAGACCTGCCCAGATGAAAGGTTGCAGGTCATCCTTACGCTCGAAAGCCAACAGCGCCAGCATCGGAACGATCATGCCGACGGCTAGCGTAATCAGGAAAATGCCGAGAATGAATCCGATGATGCGCAGCGTCGGCATGGCCATTGAGGTGGGCTCGGCTTCGAAAACAAGGGCGCAATTCTACTCATGTCGCCTAGGCTGTAAACGGTATTCAAGTGCTGCATCGTTCATGAACTGAAAGTAATCCCTATGTTGGCATGGAAGTTCGAGGCTTTCTGGATCGATAAATAGCACAATTCGCATGGCGACGTGGCTCGCGCTATCTATGCTTGCCACCGCTGAATCCGCTATTGCAGCCACGTTTTTCACCGGATCGGCTTGCTCTATGCAATAGGTGCTTGAGCTTAGTTGCCACACGATTGTCTCATGGCAGAAAGATTCGTCGATTTTGCCGTTTTATCAAGGAGGTACCAATGGAGGCTCTGGAGCTGCTGTCAGGTCGTGTTTCGGTTGCCGGGCTGTGCGAGCCTGCGCCGACACCAGAACAGCTGGATATAATGTTTCGTGCAGCCTTGCGTGCACCGGACCATGCCTTGCTGCGACCGTGGCGATTTCTCACTATTGCAGGTGAGGGGCGTGAGCGACTCGGCGAGTTGTTTGCCAGAGCCCTGGCGCGCGATCCGCAAGTCCAGCCTGCAGCCCTGGACAAGGCACGCAAGACGCCATTGCGTGCACCATTGCTGATAGTCGTAATCGCCAGCCCGAAGCCGCATCCCAAGGTTCCGGAGATCGAGCAGTTGCTCGCTGCTGGTTGCGCGGCGCATGGCTTGTTACTGGCAGCCCATGCGCAAGGTATCGGCGCGATCTGGCGTACCGGTGAGTTTGCTTATGATTCGTTTGTGGCTCGTGGACTTGGCCTGGAAGCCCATGAGAGGATCATCGGCTTTATTTATGCTGGCACACCTGAGGTGGGTCTACGCACAGCCCCTGCTCTTGAACGGGCGAATTTCGTTGGTGCATGGCCACAATAAGCCGGCGTACAGGCAAAATTCGGCTTATGGCTGTTCCGTGTCCTGGGGTTCGAATTCGTTGGTCGGTTCGTCCTCCTGGCGTAGGTCGCTGAAATCCGTCTTGAGCCCCTGTTCCATGTCGTCCAACTCGGCCAGAAGGGTGCGAAAGCTGGTTTGTTCCTTTTCGACTGGTGTTATCGATTCGGCATTGGTCTGGATTGGCTCCGAGTCGGGCGCTTCCTCGTTGGAAAGAGGCTCGATATCCATTTCCCGCAGCACAGCCAGGGGCGGCAGCTCATCCAGGTTCTTCAGGTTGAAATAGTCCAGAAAGTGCCGGGTAGTGGCGAACATGGCGGGGCGGCCAGGCACATCCCGATGGCCGACCACGCGTATCCATTCGCGCTCTTGCAAGGTTTTGACGATCTGGCTGTTGACCGCGACTCCGCGAATTTCCTCGATCTCGCCACGCGTAATGGGTTGCCGGTAGGCAATCAGAGCCAGGGTTTCCAGCAATGCGCGGGAATAGCGCTGTGGGCGTTCTTCCCAGAGCCGGCCGACCCAGGGGGAAAAACGCTCGCGAACCTGCAGGCGATAGCCCGAGGCGACTTCGCGCAGCTCGAAGCCGCGTCCCTGGCAGGATTCATCCAGAATCGCCAGTGCTTGCCTGAGCAGGGCCGGGGAAGGGCGTTCGACTTCTTCGAACAGTTCGGCAAGACGCTCGATAGAGAGCGGGCCACCGGTGGCCAGTAGGAAAGCCTCGAGCAGTGGTGCGAGATCCTGGGGGGCGGAGAGGTTCATTTATTCGATTCGTGCGCGGACATGAATGGGGGCGAAGGGCTCGTTCTGTACCAGTTCCACCAGGGATTCCTTGACCAGTTCGAGCACTGCCATAAAGGTAACCACTATCCCCAGGCGGCCTTCCTCGATCCGGAACAGAGCAACGAAAGGGACGAACAGTCCGTCTCGAAGCCGCTCCAGCACTTCGCTCATGCGTTCTCGGGTAGAGAGCATTTCGCGCTCGATCTGGTGACTCTCGAACAGTTCGGCCCTGCGTAACACTTCGGCCATGGACATCAGCAATTCTTCGAGACAGACATCGGGGAGCAGCTTGCGGGCTTTGGCGGCAGGCGCTTCCAGTTGTGGAACGTGCAGTTCCCGGCCGATTCTGGGCAGTGCATCCAGATCCGCCGCCGCCGTCTTGAAGCGCTCGTATTCCTGCAGACGGCGAACCAGCTCGGCGCGGGGATCGTCTTCCTCTTCCTGTATTGCTGGCGGGCGTGGCAGCAGCATGCGCGACTTGATCTCGGCCAGCATGGCGGCCATCACCAGATATTCGGCAGCCAGCTCAAGACGCACGGTCTTCATTATTTCGACGTAGCCCATGTATTGGCGGGTGATGTCGGCTACCGGAATATCGAAAATGTCGATGTTCTGTTTGCGGATGAGATAGAGCAGAAGGTCCAACGGGCCTTCGAATACCTCGAGAAACACTTCCAATGCATCGGGTGGAATATAAAGGTCTTGTGGCAGCCGGTCGAAAGCTTCGCCATAGACTTTGGCCCGTGGTTCTTCTGCAGGGTTGGCTTCGATCTCTGAACATGACATGAATAGGGAGCTTCCTGCGGACAACTAGGGATCATGGCGTAATTGTAGGGAGTGGCGGTTTTTCTTAGGTAGGGACCTACGCCTTTTCCATGAAGGGCTCCGGATCGCCGCAACCGACGCGAATCACTTCCGGCTCTTCGTCCACCAGGCTGATAACCGTGGAGGGCTCCAGCCCACCATAACCGCCATCGACGATCAAATCGACCTGACTCTCAAGGATATCGCGCATTTCGTAGGGATCGCTCATTGGCAAGGTTTCCCCAGGCAGGATCAGGCTCACGCTGAGTATCGGTTCATCCAGTTCGGCCAGCAATGCCTGGGCGATCGGCTGGGCTGGCATGCGTAAGCCAATGGTCCGCCGCTTGGGGTGCAGCAGCATGCGTGGTACTTCGCGGGTTGCATCGAGAATGAAGGTGTAGGGGCCTGGCAGATGAGTCTTGAGCAGCCGGAAATCCGCTGTATCGACCTTGGCAAACATCCCAAGCTGGGAGAGATCACGGCAGATCAGGGTGAAATTATGCTTGTCGTCCAGCTGGCGAATCCGGCGGATACGCTCAAGCCCCGTTTTGTTGCCCATTGTGCAGCCCAGGGCGTAGGACGAATCGGTGGGGTAGATAGCTATCCCGCCGGCTCGCAGGACGTCTACGGCCTGTTTGATCAGGCGCGGCTGAGGATTGTCCGGGTGAATCTGGAGAAATAGGCTCATGCAGCCCCCTGCTCGGAAAGGAGACGACAGCGATCAAGACGGAACCGTCGACAAAGTGCTGGCAAGTCATCCGGTAACGGACGGTAAACACCAAGCTCAGACCAGAGGCTCGGCGTATGGAAATCACTGCCAGCGCTGGCCATCAGGCCGAATTCGCGAATCAGCTTCGACAGCGCGCCTACCTGTTGCAGTGGTTGCATGCCATTGGCCACTTCCAGGGCATGCCCGCCGGCTTGCGCAAATGCGAGGACCAGGCGGCGGCGCTTGCTGTTGGTGAGTTCGTACTGCCAAGGATGCGCCAGGCTGATCCAGGCTCCGGCAGTGCGTAGGGTGGCGACTGTCTGTTCCAGGGTCGGCCAATGCTGCTTGATATCGCCCAATTTGCCGGCCCCCAGCCACTTGCGGAACGCTTCGGTACGGTCGCGCACATGCCCGGTACGTACCAGGAATTCAGCGAAATGCGGTCGTGCCGGGGCGTTTTCGCTATCGCCCAGTTCATGCTGAATGGCTCTAGCACCTTCGAGCGCTCCCGGCATACCTTTGTCGGCAAGGCGCTCGGCGATGGCCTGTGCTCGCTGCCAGCGTCCATGGCGTAATTCGTCCATGGCCTGATGCAGTACCGGGATATCACTGGAAAAGTCATAGCCCAGCACATGAATGGTTACGCCGGACCAACAGCAGGAAAGCTCGACACCGTTGATCAGTTGCATATCCATGGCCTGCGCCGCTGTACGGGCTTCATCGAGGCCTTCCAGCGTGTCGTGGTCGGTCAGGGCCAGGGTTCGTATACCACGACTATGGGCGCGTTCCACCAGGGCGCTGGGTGTCAGTGTGCCGTCTGATGCAGTACTGTGGCAGTGCAGGTCGACTGTCATGCTTTTCCTCCGCCAAATGGATACGAGCTGATTTTTGATGGGCACGAAATCCCTGCCATTTATCGCTAGGCGGGTTTGGTATTATGCCTCTTGCCGCTGCGCCGTTTATCGGTCGATCTCATCAAAGTGTGTTGCCAGGTTACGCCAGATGGCCTTGTCCAACCCAATGCGTTGGAATTTAACCTCGGTCGGCAATCCTGGTCTGGCAAACCGATGAAATATCGAGAGTGGCCGAATCCTCAATAACGCATTTTAATTCTGGCTCCTTTGGCACACTTCTGGTTCCATCGTGGCCTGTAATTGCCCGGTCGCGCCATCCAGCAGGATGCGCCTTTCGCTAATTTCCAAAGGAAACCCTCCATGCTCTACGCCATCATCTCCACCGATATCCCCCATTCACTGGAAAAGCGTATGGCGGCTCGTCCGGACCATCTGGCTCGTCTGGTGCGTCTCAAGGACGAAGGTCGGCTCGTGCTCGCCGGGCCGCATCCGGCGGTGGATAGCAACGATCCTGGAGACGCCGGCTTCAGTGGCAGTCTGGTTGTGGCTGAATTTGATTCACTGCAGGCAGCCGAGCAATGGGCCGCCGCCGATCCGTATCAGGCTGCAGGTGTCTATGCCTCTCTATTGGTCAAACCATTCAAGCGTGTACTTCCTTGAGCAAAAGACTGCTCGATTGTAGATGCCTCGATAAGGAAAACCTGCAGATGTTTTGGTACCCGACTGCACCAGCCAATGCAGGGCACGCATGGTCATCGCCTCAAATAATGGGAGCGATGGTATCGGCATGAGCGAGTTGTTGCTGATTGATGATGACCAGGAATTGTGCGAACTGCTGGTTAGCTGGCTTTCTCAGGAGGGCTTCGCTGTCGTGGCTTGCCATGATGGTCAGAGTGCCCGTTCCTTGCTGGTCGAAGCCAATTTCGATGCGGTCATCCTGGATGTCATGCTGCCGGACGGCAGTGGTCTGGAATTGCTCAAGCAGTTACGTAATGAGCACCCGGAGCTCCCTGTGCTGATGCTGTCGGCCCGTGGCGAGCCCCTGGATCGCATCCTTGGCCTGGAGCTGGGAGCCGACGACTATTTGGCCAAGCCCTGCGATCCTCGTGAGTTGACTGCTCGCCTGCGGGCCGTGTTGCGGCGCAGTCAGTCGCCAGTGGCAGTCAATCACCTGGAGCTGGGCGATCTCAGCTATAGCTCGGCGCGTGGCGTTGCCACTATCGACCAGCATGAGGTAAGTCTCACTGTGAGTGAGGGTCGTATCCTGGAAGCGTTGCTGGAACGGCAGGGCGAGCCAGTGGACAAGCAGGCGCTCGCACAATTCGCTCTCGGCCGCAAACTCACTCTGTACGATCGCAGCCTGGATATGCATGTCAGCAATTTGCGGCGCAAGCTCGGCCCGCACGCAGATGGTCGTCCACGCATAGTGGCGCTGCGCGGGCGCGGTTATCTCTATCAGGGGCTCTGATCCCGGTTCGGCACAGGGTTTGGCTGGCCCCGCGGTTTCTCCGGTCTTTACAGGGCTGCTCTGTGCCGCTTCTGCTTTACCGTTCCTTTACGTGGCGCTGACGGCTGTTGACCTTGCAATACCTAGACTGGAGTCATCCGGTCACCGACCGATCAACAAAGAGGAAAGACCATGAATCGCAAAACTCTTGCTGCCCTGATTCTCGCTACAGCCCTGCCGGCCATGGTCATGGCCGGTGGCCATGGTGGTCCTGACAGCCATAGTGGTCCTGAAAGCCACGCTGGTCGTCCTGGTCACGGTGGTATACCGATATTGGAGGATCTCGATCTCAGCAAAGAACAGTCTCGCGATATACGCAAGCTGGTGGGCGAGGAGATGAAATCCCGTCATGAGATCACTAAGCGCTATCTGGACAAATTACCGGAAGCCGAAAAGGCCGCGATGAAAAAGGAAATGGATGAAAGTCGTGATAAAACCCGCGCCTCCATCCGTAACTTGCTCACCCCTGAACAGCAGAAAGAGTTCGATGAAAAACAGAAGAAAATAGAAGCCAAGCGCCAGGAGTACGCTGAATTTCTCAAATGGAAAGCCGAGCGCGACCAGAAGCACTGATCGGCGGCTGAAAATGCTGGCAAGTGAGAACCTGGCGAGGCGAAATCAGCCAAAAAGCGCAATCTACGCGTGCTCGTGCTAAGTAAGCGTTTTAAGGCTGATTTCAAGGTTATAGGTCTTGGGCCTGTTGATGCAGCAAGGCGGTTCACGCCGAAACGTCAACAGACCCTGGGTACAGTAATTTCTTGACGACTTGCTAAGCTTGGGCTCGATCGAATGATCCTGGCGATCTGCAAGTCTGGCTGTAGTCATTCACTGGCAAAGCGAGTGGCTTGGACACATTTCCCGAATGGGAGATTGTTCCCGTCCGGTTCTGCCTTGTTCCCTACTTTTACTTTAACTGGCCGACCCATGATTTTTCGTACAGAACCTCGCAGTTGGAGAACGGTTCTACGTTCACTGTTCTGGCGAATACTGGCGACCTTCTGGCTGGCCATCGCCCTGGTTGCCGGCCTGGCAACCCTGGTGGGTTATGCCTTGCAGCAGGATTCCTGGATTCTCAGCCGGCATCCCGGGGTACGGAATCTTGCCGAGAAATGGACGAATGTTTACGAAGCTCGCGGTCAGTACGACTCGCAAGAGCTGTTAGAGAGACTGAAGCGGCGCCATCACATTGATGTCCAGGTGCTTGGCGAAAACGGTCATCCGGTGGTGCGGGGAACCTTTCCCCCTCGAGCCGAAGCCTATGAGCAGCGTGAATCGGGGAATTCCCGTCGTCTGCCCTGGCGGCGTTTGACGGAGGAGTACTCTAGCTCCAAGACTGGTGAAAACTATCTTTTCATCTATCGCATCCCTCATGGTGAGTTGTTTGCCTGGCAGCGTGGCAGTCTGTTCTGGCCGATCAGTGCTGTGGCTATCGCATTAATCGTACTGACTGGTTTCAGCTTGCTGTTGACTCTTTCCATCACGCGTCCGTTGAACCGCCTGCGTAGTGCCGTGCATGATCTGGGGCAGACGGCCTACCAGCAGAATTCGCTGGCGCAATTGTCTCGCCGCCGCGATGAATTGGGCGTTCTGGCGAGTGATTTCAACCGCATGGGGGCGCGTTTGCAGAGCCTCATCGATAGTCAGCGGCAACTGTTGCGCGATGTCTCCCACGAGTTGCGTTCCCCGCTGGCACGTCTGCGCATCGCTCTGGCACTGGCCGAACGGGCTACACCTGAGGAAGGCAAGGCTATCTGGCCGCGCCTGGAGAAGGACTGTGATCGTCTCGAAGCGCTGATCGGCGAAATTCTTGCTCTGGCGCGCCTGGATGCTGACCCAGGGGCGGCGCTGGTCATCGATCTGCCGGAAATGCTCAACCAACTCAAGGCCAATGCCAGCTTGCGAGCGCCGGAGCAGGATATCGATATTCATATCGAACCGGGCCTGGTGTTATGTGGTTGGCCGAATATGCTTGAGCGTGCGCTGGAGAATCTGTTGAACAATGCGCTGCGTTTCAATCCTGTCGGGAAGCCGATCGAAGTACGGGCCATTTCTGGGCAGGAACAGCTCGTGATAACTATCCGCGATCATGGGCCGGGTGTGGCAGCGGAGGATCTGCTGCAACTGGGCACACCCTTTTTCCGAGCCCCGAAGCAGACCGCATCGGGGCATGGCCTGGGCCTGGCGATTGCCAAGCGAGCTGTAGAGCGCCATGGTGGTACGCTGGTTTTCGGCAATCACCCCGAAGGTGGTTTTCTGGTAACGCTGACGTTGCCTTCCACCGCTCGGGACGATAGTGCAACTGTCTGAATCCATCTGGTCGAGGTTTCCACTTCGCCTGCGTAGGCAGAACAGCGGTATTTCTAGCGTGTGGCTGTGGTCGATTGCCCTGTCTTTTGCCGATTTTTTCGAGCGTCGGGTCATCTTTGCTGTCAATTGGGATTATGGTTATTCCCATACTGATCAAGCAGCAGGAGTAAACACATGCATCCGCGAGTTCAGGAAGTCACCGAACGGTTGATCGAACGTAGCCGTGCAACTCGATCGCGCTATCTGGCAATAATGGATCAGGCTGCCAGCGACGGCCCCCAGCGCGGCCGGCTGCAATGTGCCAACTTTGCCCATGGTGTTGCTGGTTGCACGGTTGGCGAGGACAAGCAGCGCCTGCGTTTGATGAACGAGATCAATGTAGGAATCATTTCCGCCTATAACGATATGCTTTCCGCGCACCAGCCCTACGAGCATTTCCCTGAAATGATCAAGAGTGCGCTACGTGAAATTGGCTCGGTCGGCCAATTCGCCGGTGGTGTCCCGGCCATGTGCGATGGGGTCACCCAGGGCGAGCCCGGTATGGAAATGAGTCTGGCCAGCCGCGAAGTCATTGCCATGAGTACGGCTGTTGCCTTGTCGCACAATATGTTCGATGCGGCGCTCTATCTGGGGATCTGCGACAAGATCGTGCCGGGGTTGATGATCGGTGCGCTGCGCTTTGGCCATCTACCGACGGTCTTCGTTCCCGGTGGGCCGATGGAGTCGGGCATTTCCAACAAGGAGAAAGCCAAGGTTCGCCAGCTGTATGCCGAAGGCAAGGTCAGCCGCGACGAATTGCTGGAATCGGAGATGAAGTCCTATCACGGTCCCGGTACCTGCACTTTCTATGGCACTGCCAATACCAATCAGGTCGTGATGGAAATCATGGGGCTGCATCTACCAGGCTCGTCTTTCGTCAATCCCTACACGCCGCTGCGTGACGAACTGACCCGCGCGGCGGCCCGCCAGGTGACTCGCCTGACGCACCACGGTGGTGAATACATGCCGTTGTGCCGGATCGTCGATGAGAAGGCTATCGTCAACTCCGTGGTGGCCCTGCATGCAACCGGAGGATCGACCAACCATACCCTGCATATTCCTGCTTTCGCCCGGGCTGCGGGTATCCTGCTGACCTGGCAGGACATGGCCGATCTCTCTGAAGTAGTGCCCTCGCTGGCCAAGGTCTACCCCAATGGTCAGGCCGACGTGAACCACTTCCATGCCGCTGGTGGCGTACCGTTCATGATTCGGACCCTGCTGGGTGCCGGTTTGCTGCATGAAGATGTGAATACCGTAGTCGGGCATGGGCTGCATCGCTATTACCAAGAACCCTTTCTGGAAGGTGGCCAACTGGCCTGGCGCGAAATTTCGACCGACAGCCTGGACGAAAGCATTCTGCGTCCTGCCGAGCGGCCTTTTTCGCCGGAAGGTGGCTTGCGAGTGCTGCATGGCAATATGGGCCGCAGCGTGGCCAAGGTTTCCGCCGTGGCTCCCGAATACCAGGTTGTTGAGGCGCCAGCGATGGTCTTTCATGACCAGGTCGAACTGGCCGATGCTTTCAAGGCAGGCAAGCTGGAGAGGGATTTTGTCGCCGTGGTGCGTTTCCAAGGACCGAAGGCTAACGGCATGCCGGAATTGCATAAATTGACGCCTTTTCTCGGCGTGTTGCAGGATCGGGGTTACAAGGTTGCCTTGGTGACCGACGGGCGTATGTCTGGCGCTTCGGGCAAGGTGCTGGCGGCCATCCATGTTTGTCCCGAGGCAGTCGATGCGGGACCGATCGCCAAGGTTCGTGATGGCGACATCATCCGGGTCGATGGCCAGACGGGGGAACTGATCCTGCAAGTCGATCAGGCCGAACTGGATCGCCGCGAAGCCATCGTGCAGCCTGCCGGAACCGGTATCGGCTGCGGGCGCGAATTGTTCGCCTTCATGCGTGCCGCATTCAGCACGGCAGAGCAGGGTGCCAGTGCCTTCACCGAGTCTCTGGAGAGTTTGCGATGAAATTTTCTCTGGTGGGCGATATAGGTGGTACCAACGCTCGCCTGGCGCTTTGGCGTGGCCAAGGGCTTGAAGCTGTGCAGGTATTGCAGACGGCCGATTTTCCTGAGCCGGTACAGGCTGTTCGTGCCTATTTGCAGGAGCAGAACCTACTGGTCGAAGACCTGGAGAAGGTATGCCTGGCTTGCGCTGGTCCAGTACAGGGCGATGAATTTCATTTCACCAATAATCACTGGCGTTTGAGCAGATCGGCCTTCGCGCAGGAGCTGGATCTGAAACGATTGCTGCTGATCAACGATTTCGCTGCCATGGCACTGGGCATGACCCGGCTGCAGCAGGGCGAGTGGATAGATGTCTGCAAGGGCGAGGCGGAGTTGGATCGACCACGACTGGTAATCGGTCCGGGCACTGGTCTGGGGGTTGCCAGCCTGGTGCCCAAGCTTGATGGCGGTTGGATCGTCTTGCCCGGTGAAGGCGGTCATGTTTCCTTGCCGATCGGTTCATCTCGCGAGGCGGCACTTTGGGAGGTATTGCATCGGCATATCGGCCATGTCGAAGCGGAAAGCGTACTGTGCGGCAAGGGCCTGCTGCGGCTTTATCAGGCTATCTGCGAGTTGGACAGGTTTACGCCGCATTTGCAGACCCCTGCCGATGTGACCACGGCCGCGTTGGCTGGTGATACCTGTGCCGCCGGGGCATTGGGGCAATTCTGCGTTTGGCTCGGACGAGTGGCTGGCGACAGCGCATTGACCCTGGGTGCCCGTGGCGGAGTATACCTGGCTGGCGGTATGTTGCCGCGCTTTGCCGACTTTCTGATGACCAGTGGCTTCCTGCAGGGATTTCACGACAAAGGGCAGATGACTGCTTACGTAGAAGGTATTCCCGTACAGCTTGTGACGGCTAAATATCCCGGCCTGGAGGGCGCCTGCGTGGCTTTGGAACTGGATATGGATACCTGAAACCAAAAACTTTGAGGAACAGTACCGCTACCGGGTGGTCGAAATCCCGCTTCGATGTCACTCTGGCTGGATCGAGTAAAATTCTTGCATGAGCAAGACGATAAGGATAGTGAGAGTGTCTGTGGATGTTTTCTCGAACGCCTGAGTTTTCTAGCCACGAATTTCTACCGATGCGAAGGTTCCTTGTGCGGCCCGAACGGACTGGTTCCTGGAGACCAATGGTTTCCATTATTTTGATTACTTGTGACGGGAGGTCATGGTATGGCGATCTCTGATCTGGATCTGCCCACTGGGGTGATGGCTCATAGCCTGGCTGATACCAGCCGGCTGGCCGAAGCCTTGGCCAGTACTGTGGCTGAAGCCTTGGATTTTGCCGTGCAGACAGAGGGCGTTGCCAGTCTGCTGGTATCCGGTGGACGTAGCCCCGTGCCTTTTTTCGAAGCGCTTTCCATCCGTCCGCTCGACTGGAGCAGGGTAAAGATCAGTCTGGTGGACGAACGCTGGGTACCAGTCGATCACGACGACAGTAACGAAAATCTGTTGCGTCGCCATCTACTGCGCAACGAAGCGGCCAAGGCGGAATTCGTCAGCCTGTATTATCCGGCAAGTAGCCTGGAAGCGGCGGCAAAACAGGCTGGGCAAGCGGTTTCAGTGCTCAAGCGCCCCATCGATGTGCTGGTGTTGGGTATGGGGGAGGATGGTCATACCGCTTCGCTTTTTCCCGGTAATGCTCTTCTGGAACAAGCACTTGATCCTGATTGTCCCGACTTGTGCATGCCAATGGTGGCACCTGTCGAGCCGCGGCAGCGTATCAGCATGACTTATCCTCTGTTGGCGTCGGCACGTTTGCAGTGCCTGGCCATTCATGGCCAGGGCAAGCTCAAGGCATTGAACCAGGCGTTGCGGGCTAATCCCTTGCAGATGCCCATCCGGGCATTTCTGAACTATCCACTGGAAATTTACTGGTGCCCTTAAGACGCGAGCATCTGCCGTGGCTGCGGAGCGAAAGATCGCTCCATTCGTGAAACCTGAATGGGCAAGCCTGCTTCAGGTCGAGCATCATCTGGCCGACTGGCCGATGGATTGTGCTTTTTTCTGCTGAAAATCCGGATTTGTCTTCGTGCGTCACACTGATTGGCGGCGTATCATGCGCGCCCTTTCATGCCTAATCGCACACCGGGAGGTGCCCGTATGACCGAAACGACCGAGTGCCAGGAACAGCCGCCGCGCGGCGAAAAGTTACAGAAAGTCCTTGCCCGCCAGGGCATGGGGTCGCGACGCGACGTAGAAGGCTGGATTGCCAAGGGACGAGTCAAGGTCAACGGCAAGGTTGCCACGCTTGGTCAGCGTGTCGAACCGGACGATGCCATCGTGGTTGACGACAAGCTGGTTCGTCGCGAGGACGCTGCCAGGATTGTGCGCCGTGTGCTGATCTACAACAAGCCCGAAGGTGAAATCTGTACTCGCGATGATCCAGAAGGGCGACCCACGATCTTCGAGCGCTTGCCAAACCCACGCGAAGGACGCTGGATCAATATTGGTCGGCTGGATATCAACACGACAGGGCTTTTGCTCTTTACTACCGACGGCGAACTGGCCAATCGCTTGATGCACCCATCCTACGAGATGGATCGCGAATATGCGGTGCGCGTACGTGGCGAAGTCGACGAAGAGATGCTTGAACGCCTCAAGGCCGGCGTCATGCTGGAAGATGGTCCGGCACGTTTTACCGATATTCAGGTAGCACCAGGCGGCGAAGGCTTCAACCACTGGTTTCACTGTGTGGTGATGGAAGGACGTAATCGTGAAGTGCGGCGGCTATGGGAGTCCCAGGGTGTAGTGGTCAGCCGCTTGAAGCGCGTTCGCTTCGGACCGGTCTTTCTTACATCGGATCTGCCAATGGGACGCTGGCGGGAAATGAATCAGGCTGAAGTGGATATCCTGAGCCAGGAAGTAGGGTTGGCAGCGATTCCGCTTCCCGAGATGAAAACCAAAATACGCGACAAGTTGGACCGCATGCAGCGCAAGGCGGCCAAACCATTGCCGCGTAGCGAGCGGCAGCGTGTCTTGCGCCCTGCTCATGAAGCGGATGTGACGAATCACCCGAAGTCTGCCGATAAGCCGATACGTAAGCCCAGGCCTGCCAGCGAACGTAGAGATGCACCTTTGGCCGAGCGTTCGAAATCGGAGCGCAAACCAGAAAAAAAACGGGAAGCGGACGAGTTACGCAAGCCGGCTGGAGAGCTCAGTGCGCCAGCCAAGCGCCGTTCTTTGCCGACAGGAGATGGTCAGCGGCCGGGCTTCAAGCGTGATCGTTGATTAGATCGCCATGCGCAATTGGTTGCGGCCGTTGCGCTTGGCTTGATAAAGCGCGTCATCAGCACGACGCAATAGGTCGTCCAGACTTTCCGGAAAACGGTAAGTGGCACATCCGATACTGATGGAAACCGGTACTGCTTCGCCTTTATAAACGAAAGGCAGTGTTTCCACGGCTTCACACAGACGGTTGCCTACGATCCCGGCTGCTTCGAGCGGCGTATTCGATAGTAATACGAGAAATTCCTCACCGCCGAAACGGAACAACATATCCATATTGCGCAACTGTAACTTAAGGCATGCAACTACTGCTTTCAGTACTTCGTCCCCGCCTTGGTGGCCATGGCGATCATTAATGCTTTTGAAATGATCTAGATCCAGCATGAGTAGTGAAAATGGCAGGCCGCCACGGCGCCGAGCCATTTCTATCTCGCGGGATAGGGTTTGGTCCATTGCCACCCGGTTAGCGGCCCCTGTCAGCGGATCGCGCAGGGCATCCAGAATCACGCTACGGTAGAGCAGGGCATTGCGTAGCGGAAACAACAGGCAGGGTAGCAGCGCTTCCAGTTGTGTGAGTTGGGATTCGTCGAAATGGCAATCGGACCGGAGAATCAGCTCCCCCAGGTTTTCTCCCTGGTGATTCAGGCGGTAGTGCATGGAGTGGATAGCGTTTTCGCCCAGTTCCAGATGTAGGTCAGTGCTAGCATGCTGGTAATTCAGTCCGCGCACAGGTATTGAGCCACGCACAGTATCGAAGAACATGCTCAACAGCCGATCGGCTTCCAGGCTGGTCTGTAGTTGTAGCACCAGTTGCCGGTGGAGGTCCGCTATGTTGTTCTTGACCGGCTGCACCTGGTTGCGCTGACGAGTAACTTCCAGCTGTGGGAGTCTGCTGGTATCGAAATCGATAATATTGCTGATTGGCGGTAGCTTTTGCATGCCCATTCCTTGAACACATGAATATGCTGATCCTGTGTTAAGCAGGATTTTTGCCATGTATTTAAAAGTCCTTTTTAATCATGGCATTGCACTGATTCAATGACTTTGAATATGCTGTTGCTAGAGCATCTCTGCCGGTATGATGGCACTTTGCTGTTGTTTTTTCGATGGGTTTGCTGGCAATTTTCTATTGTCAGTGCCTACTGCGCATTCAGCGCCTGACCGGTAACACCTGTGCTGTCGGAGCCCATCAGATAAAGATAGACCGGCATGATGTCGGCGGGGCACGGCTTGGAGTCGGGATCTTCGCCAGGATAGGCTTGGGCGCGCATCTGCGTACGGGTAGCACCTGGATTTATGCTGTTCGCTCGTATGGACGAGACGTTTTCGACTTCGTCGGCGAGGGTTTGCATCAAGCCTTCAGTGGCAAACTTGGATACTGCATAAGGTCCCCAATAGGCCCGGCCTTTGCGGCCGACGCTGCTCGATGTAAAAATCACTGAAGCATCGGTAGACTGCTTCAGCAAGGGCAGCAGGTTGCTGGTTAGCATGAACATGGCATTCACGTTGATCTGCATGACCTGCATGAAGCTTTCTCCGCTGACCTGCTCCAATGCGGTACGCGGCCCCAGGATCGAAGCGTTGTGCAACAGGCCGTCAAGTCGACCGAAGTTCTTTCCCAGCGTGTCAGCTAATTCGATGTATTGCTCTGGTCGGGCTGTTTCGAGATCGAAAGGAATCACTGCAGGCTGCGGATAACCTGCTGCTTCGATCTGGTCATAAATACGATTAAGGTTTTCTTCGGTCTTGCCTAGCAACAGGACTGTCGCTCCATGGGCGGCATAGGCCTTGGCCGCCGCAGCCCCGATACCGCGTCCAGCACCAGTGACCAGGATGATCCGGTTCTGCAAAAGGTTGGGCGGGGCGGTGTAGTCAAACATGATGGCTCCTTTTGAAGCTGGCAGGCAAAGCCGGTCAGGGCTTGAAGCTTTTTCAGCAGCTGCACAATGCCTGGTCAAGCACTTCGCGTAATTGCATGGGGTGGTCTACCACTATGTCCGCACCCCAGTGGTTGGGGTTGTCCTCCGGGTGGATGTAGCCATAGCGGACCGCAGCTGTTTTGCAGCCGGCTGCGCGACCGGATTCGACATCTCGCAGATCGTCACCGACGAACAGGACCGTAGCCGGGTCCAGGCCAAGTTGGCTGCACGCCAGCAGCACCGGCTCCGGATCTGGTTTGCTCTTACTCACATGGTCCGGGCAGATCAGGACTGCCGAGCGCGAGGCCAGGCCAAGCTGTTGCATGATCGGTTCGGCAAAGCGGACAGGTTTGTTGGTCACGACACCCCAGCGCAAGCTGGCGTGCTCGATATCCCGCAGCAGTTGCTCCATGCCTTCGAACAGGCGGCTTTTGACGGCACAGTGCTGCGAATAGCGCTCAAGGAATTCCAGGCGCAGTGTCTCGAATTGCGCGGATAGCGGATCGGTATCGAAGGCGCCCAACACCATTGCCCGCGCACCACCCGATACCACGGCGCGGACCTGCTGCTCGGCCAGCGCTGGAAGGTTTCTGGCCTGGCGCATGGCTTGAATCACCGCGACGAAATCCGGAGCGGTATCCAGCAGGGTACCGTCCATATCAAAAAGAACTGCGCGCAGACGCATCAGATCTCCTTGCTGGTCTGGATCATGTAGTTGACGTCGACATCCGCTTCCAGTTTGTAGTGTCGAGTCAGCGGATTGTAAGTGAGACCGGTAATGTTCTTGATCTCCAGGCCGGATTCGCGGCACCAGGTGCCGAGTTCGGAAGGACGAATGAACTTCTTGAAGTCATGGGTTCCGCGTGGGAGCAGTTTGAGAATGTACTCGGCGCCGACGATAGCAAACAAATAGGATTTCGGATTGCGATTGATGGTGGAAAAAAATACCTGGCCACCGGGTTTGGTCAGCTTGTGGCAGGCACGGATTACCGAAGCGGGGTCAGGTACATGCTCAAGCATTTCCATGCAGGTGACCACATCGAACTCGCCTGGCATCTCATCGGCCAGCGCTTCGGCGGTAACCTGACGATAATCCACTTCCAGACCTGATTCCAGTTGGTGCAGGCGAGCCACGGAAAGCGGGGCTTCGCCCATGTCGATACCCGTCACGTTGGCACCACGCCGAGCCATGGCTTCACTGAGAATGCCACCACCACAGCCGACATCGAGAACCTTCTTTCCGGCCAGGGCGATATGCTCGTCGATCCAGTTGACGCGTAACGGGTTGATTTCGTGCAGGGTTCTGAATTCGCTTTCCTGGTCCCACCATTTATGGGCGAGGGCCTCGAATTTGGCGATTTCGGCGTGGTCGACGTTGCTCAT
The DNA here is from genome assembly GCF_014191985.1 of Azomonas macrocytogenes. Lineage (GTDB taxonomy): Bacteria > Pseudomonadota > Gammaproteobacteria > Pseudomonadales > Pseudomonadaceae > Azomonas > Azomonas macrocytogenes. The sequence goes on along the minus strand of NZ_JACHXI010000008.1, from coordinate 83,517 downwards.
GATCTGGTCCGTTTGAGGATGCGTTGAATTGGCGCAAGTTTGAGTGACAATTACAGAAAGCACCGGTTTTCAGCGGTAGACAGATGTATCCGGCCGGTGCTCCAACAATATCTGCCTGTCGCTATGATTTTTTATCGGCAGCTGCGATTTTGATTCCCCATTCGCGTGCCGAGGCCTTCAGTTGCTGTTCATCCATGCGAGTCAGGCAGCCTGCGTCCAGTAGTTGCTTGCCGGCGACCCAGACATGCCGGACGCTGTCGCGAGTACAGGCATAGATCAGCTGAGAGACTGGATCGTAGACCGGTTGTTGGCCCAGGCCGGACAGGTCGAAGGCTGCCAGGTCGGCGGACTTGCCCACTTCGAGCGAGCCGATGCAATCGTCCAGACCCAGGGCGCGGGCGCCATTGAGGGTGGCCATGCGCAAGGCCCGATGAGCGTCCAGAGCTGTAGCAGAACCCGCTACGGCTTTGGCCAACAATGCTGCGGTACGAGTTTCGCCAAGCAGATCCAGATCGTTGTTGCTGGCTGCGCCATCGGTCCCGATCGCGACGTTGACTCCTGCCTGCCAGAGCCGCTCGACCGGACAGAAGCCGCTGGCCAGTTTCAGATTGGATTCGGGGCAATGGATCACGCTGCAGTTGTGTTTGACCAGCAGGGCAAGATCGTCGTCGTTTATCTGCGTCATGTGTACGGCCTGAAAGCGTGGTCCAAGCAACTGCAGTCGCGCCAATCGTGCCAGCGGACGCTCTCCGTGCTGCTTTACAGCCTCTTCTACTTCGAAGGCGGTTTCATGCACATGCATGTGGATGCCGGCATCCGTTTCGGCGGCCAGTACACGGATACTTTCCAGCTTGTCGTCGCTGACCGTGTAAGGGGCGTGCGGCCCGAAAGCTACGTTCAGGCGCGGATGCTGCTTCAAATCGTCATGTAACTGCAGCCCCTGGCGCAAAGCTTCGCCGGCGTCGTGGGCGCCCGGAATGGGAAAGTCCAGGATCGGGATAGCGATCTGTGCGCGAATACCACTTTCGTGCATGCGCTGGCTGGCTACCTGTGGAAAGAAATACATGTCCGAGAAGCAGGTAATGCCGTTTTTCAGTTGCTCGGCGATGGCCAGGTCGGTGCCGGCGCGGATGAAATCCTCGTTTACCCATTTGGCTTCCGCCGGCCAGATATGCTCCTTCAGCCAAGTCATCAGCGGCAGGTCGTCGGCCAAGCCGCGAAACAGGGTCATTGCCGCATGGCCATGGGCGTTGACCAGGCCGGGTGCGAGCAGCATATCCGGCAATTCACGGGTTTCTTTCGCCGTGTGCTTCAAGGCCTCGGCCCGCGGCGCAATCAAGGCGATGCGTCCGCCCCGGATGCCCAGGGCATGCTCTGTCAACACTACGCCGCAGGGCTCCACTGGTACTAGCCAGGTCGGCAGCAATAGAAGATCGAGAGGTTCCTGTTGGGTATTGGGCATAGCGATGATCACTGATTCAAGGAAAGTGAGGAGTCTAAAACAAAGCCAACGCTTTTGGAGCGCGACAAGACGCAGGTTTACGAGGCGAGGGGCTTTTTCTTCGGACAGGAATTCGAGCGAACTGAGTTCGTATATTTTGCGTATAATGACCAGCTTTTTATTCCGTAACGGGTAGGGAAGGGGTGACGATGCGCGAGCGTTTGCTGGCTGCCGAGAAGGTGAAATCCATCGAGTGGCGGGATGGCGGGCTGCATTTGCTGGATCAGCGCAAATTACCCATGCAAGAGTGCTGGCTGGTCTGCGATTCTGCTGTTGCCGTTGCCGATGCCATCCGGCAGATGGTGGTCCGTGGCGCGCCTGCCATCGGTATCAGTGCCGCCTATGGCCTGGTCCTGGGGTTGAAGGCTCGCCTGGCCGCAGGAGGCGACTGGCGTGAGGCGCTGGAGGCGGATTTCCAGTCTTTGGCCGATTCCCGGCCCACGGCAGTGAACTTGTTCTGGGCATTGAACCGCATGCGCGAGCGGCTCGGGCGTCTCAAGCCTGGGGAAGATCCCTTGGCCGTGCTCGAAGCTGAAGCGATCGCGATCCATGATTCCGACCGCGAAGCCAATCTGACTATGGCTCAATTCGGTGTGGAGCTGATTCGCAAGCACAAAGCTTCCCCGCAAAATCTGCTGACTCACTGCAATACCGGCGCCTTGGCGACCGGCGGCTTCGGCACAGCGCTGGGTGTGATTCGCGCCGCCCACCTGGAGGGATTGGTGGAGCTGGTGCATGCCGACGAGACCCGGCCATGGTTGCAGGGCTCTCGCCTGACTGCCTGGGAATTGGCTGGCGAAGGTGTCCCGGTAAGCCTGAACACCGATTCCGCTGCTGCCCATTTGATGAAGACCAAGGCAATCACCTGGGTCATCGTTGGCGCTGACCGTATAACCGCCAATGGCGACGTGGCGAACAAGATAGGTACTTACCAATTGGCCGTTACTGCCATGCATCATGGGGTGCGCTTCATGGTGGTGGCACCAAGCTCGACCATCGATATGGGCCTGGAAAACGGTGACGATATCCCCATCGAAGAGCGTGCCGGCCAGGAGTTGCTGGAATTCAATGGTCAGCGTTTCGCCGCCGAGGTCGAAGTGTTCAACCCGGTCTTCGATGTCACCCCGGCGGACCTAATCGATGCCATCGTCACCGAAAAGGGCGTGGTCGAGCGGCCGAATGCGGAAAAAATGACCGAGCTGATGAGCCGCAAGCGTTTGCATTGATTGCTGGAAAAGCACTGGAGGCTCGAGGTTGAAGAGGTTATCGAAATCTGCTCTCTGCCTGTCTTGAGCCTCCAGCGACTAGCGGCCTTGTGTTACTATTTTGCGCTTTCTGCAACACCCCCGACTATTAAGGAATCAGGCTTTCATGGGCGAACTGGCCAAAGAAATTCTCCCGGTCAATATCGAAGATGAGCTGAAACAGTCATACCTCGACTATGCCATGAGCGTGATTGTCGGGCGGGCATTGCCAGACGTACGCGATGGCCTCAAGCCTGTGCATCGGCGTGTTCTCTATGCCATGAGCGAACTGGGTAACGACTGGAATAAGCCCTACCTCAAATCCGCCCGTGTGGTCGGTGATGTGATCGGTAAATATCACCCACACGGTGATTCGGCGGTGTACGACACCATCGTGCGTATGGCCCAGCCTTTCTCCTTGCGTTATATGTTGGTCAACGGCCAGGGTAATTTCGGTTCGGTGGACGGCGATTCGGCTGCTGCCATGCGCTACACCGAAGTGCGTATGTTCAAGCTGACCCACGAGTTGCTCGCCGACCTGGACAAGGAAACCGTCGACTGGGTCGACAACTACGACGGCTCGCTGAAGATTCCCGCCGTCCTGCCGACCCGGGTGCCCAACCTGCTGGTCAACGGCTCCAGTGGTATCGCTGTGGGTATGGCCACCAACATCCCGCCGCATAACCTGAGCGAGGTCATCGACGCCTGTCTGGCGCTGATGGACGACAGCGAGCTTTCCATCGACGACCTGATGCGCTACATACCCGGTCCCGATTTTCCCACTGCAGGCATCATCAATGGCCGTGCCGGGATCATCGAGGCCTACCGCACCGGTCGTGGGCGCATCTATGTGCGTGCCCGTGCCGAAGTCGAGGATATCGACAAGGTCGGTGGCCGGCAGCAGATCATCGTGACTGAACTGCCTTACCAGCTGAACAAGGCGCGCCTGATCGAGAAAATCGCCGAGCTGGTCAAAGAGAAGAAAATCGAGGGGATCACTGAGCTGCGCGATGAGTCCGACAAAGACGGTATGCGCGTGGTCATCGAACTGCGTCGTGGCGAGGTGCCGGAGGTGATCCTCAACAACCTCTATGCCCAGACCCAGTTGCAGAGCGTATTCGGCATCAACATGGTGGCCTTGGTAGACGGCCGTCCGCGCATCCTCAACCTCAAGGAAATGCTCGAAGCTTTCGTCCGCCATCGCCGCGAAGTAGTGGTCCGCCGTACTGTCTACGAGCTGCGCAAGGCCCGCGAACGCGGGCATATTCTCGAAGGCCAGGCCGTTGCCCTGTCCAATATCGATCCGGTGATCGAACTGATCAAGACCTCACCGACACCGGCAGAGGCCAAGGAACGTCTGCTCGCCACGCCCTGGGAATCCAGCGCAGTAATGGCGATGGTCGAACGGGCCGGTGCGGAAAGCTGTCGTCCTGATGAGCTCGATCCTTGCTATGGCTTGCACGATGGCAAATACCATCTTTCGCCCGAGCAGGCGCAGGCAATTCTGGATCTGCGTCTACACCGCCTGACTGGCCTCGAGCATGAGAAGCTGCTGGCTGAATATCAGGAAATCCTCGCCCAGATCGGCGAGCTGATCCGCATCCTTACCAATCCCGAGCGGCTGATGGAAGTCATTCGCGAAGAGCTGGAAAAGGTCAAGGCGGAATTTGGTGATGTACGACGCACTGAAATCGTCGCTTCCCAGGTCGATCTGACCATCGCCGATCTGATCACCGAAGAAGAACGCGTGGTCACCATTTCCCACGGTGGCTATGCCAAGAGCCAGCCGCTTAGCGCCTACCAGGCTCAGCGTCGCGGCGGTCGCGGGCGTTCCGCTTCCGGAGTGAAGGACGAGGATTACATCGAGCATCTGCTGGTTGCCAACAGTCACACCACGTTGCTGCTGTTCTCCAGCCTTGGCAAGGTGTACTGGAAGAAGACCTACGAAATTCCCGAAGCTTCCCGCGCGGCCCGTGGCCGGCCGTTGGTCAATCTGTTGCCGTTGGCCGAAGGCGAACACATTACCGCCATGCTGCCTGTGGATCTGGAAGCCGTCCGCCAACAGGTTCCAGTCAACGAGGATGAACTGGCAGAGCAGGAAGAGTTTGACGAGGTGTTAGCGGAGGATGAAGCCGAAACCGATGAAGCGGTAGACGGCGAGGACTCTGGCAAGGATGAACCGACGGGAGCCTATATCTTCATGGCTACCGCTAACGGTACAGTCAAGAAGACTCCATTGGTGCAATTCAGCCGCCCGCGTACGGTCGGTCTTATCGCGCTGAAGCTGGAAGAGGGCGACAGCCTGATCGCTGCGGCCATTACCGACGGTGCGCGCGAAGTCATGCTGTTTTCCGATGGCGGTAAGGTCATCCGCTTCAAGGAGCGTCACGTACGCACGATGGGGCGCACTGCGCGCGGTGTACGCGGCATGCGCCTGAGTGAAGGGCAGCACCTGATCTCCATGCTTATTCCCGAGGATGGTACGCAGATTCTGACTGCCAGCGTCAACGGGTTTGGCAAACGTACCTCTATCGATGAATATCCCCAGCGCGGACGCGGTGGTCAGGGTGTTATCGCCATGGTCACCAATGAGCGCAATGGTCGGCTCATTGGTGCCATCCAGGTGCTCGAGGGTGAAGAAATCATGCTGATTTCCGATCAGGGTACCTTGGTCCGAACCCGTGTCAGCGAAGTGTCGTCGCTTGGTCGCAACACTCAAGGCGTGACCTTGATCAAGCTGGGTAAGGGTGAGCAGTTGGTTGGTCTCGAGCGCGTTCAGGAGCCTTCTGACGAAGAGGGGATCGAGGCGGACTTCGATGCTGAGGGGGTGGAAAAGGAAATAGCGGTGACCAGCGCTGGATCAGGTGAAGACGAACTGCAGGGCGGTATCGGCGATGTGCCTCCCGAGGTGATTTCGGGCGATAACGAAGATTGACCGTTTTGCACATAGGCAAGCGGTGGCGAATTGCCGGCAATCAATGACTTGAGAGAAAACGACGTGAGCAAACGCGCTTATAACTTCTGTGCCGGCCCGGCTGCGCTGCCCGAGGCCGTATTGCAACGCGCCCAGGCGGAACTGCTGGATTGGCAGGGCAAGGGCCTGTCGGTCATGGAAATGAGCCATCGCAGTGATGACTACATGGCCATCGCCAGCAAGGCCGAGCAGGATCTGCGTGATCTGCTTGATGTACCGTCGAACTACAAGATCCTGTTTCTGCAAGGTGGTGCCAGCCAGCAATTTGCCGAGATTCCGTTGAACCTACTGCCCGAAGAGGGCACTGCCGATTATGTCGAAACCGGCATCTGGTCGCGCAAGGCACTTGAAGAGGCGCGGCGTTATGGCAACGTCAATGTCGCTGCAACTGCCCGTCCCTATGACTATTTCGCCATCCCTGGACAGAATGAGTGGCGGCTGACCCCTGATGCTGCCTATGTTCATTACGCTTCCAATGAGACTATTGGCGGCCTGCAGTTCGATTGGATTCCACAAACTGGCGACGTCCCGCTAGTAGTGGATATGTCTTCGGATCTGCTTTCCCGTCCACTCGACGTGTCCAGATTCGGCTTGATCTATGCCGGCGCACAGAAGAACATCGGCCCCAGCGGTCTGGTCGTGGTAATTGTCCGTGAGGACCTGATCGGCCATGCTCGCACTGTCTGCCCGACCATGCTCGACTACAAGATCGCAGCTGACAATGGTTCCATGTACAACACACCGGCTACTTTTTCCTGGTACCTGTCCGGTTTGGTCTTCGAGTGGTTGAAGGGGCAGGGCGGAGTGGCTGCGATGGAGCAGCGTAATCGGGCGAAGAAGGATCTGCTCTATGGCTACATCGATGGCAGCGGTTTCTACACTAACCCCATTGCATTGAATGCCCGCTCCTGGATGAACGTGCCATTCCGCTTGGCCGACGAGCGCCTGGACAAGGATTTCCTGGTGGGGGCTGATGCGCGTGGCTTGCTCAATCTCAAGGGACATCGCTCTGTAGGTGGTATGCGGGCTTCCATCTATAACGCACTCGGCTTGGATGCGGTCGAGGCTCTAGTGGCCTATATGGCTGAATTCGAGAAGGAGCGTGGCTGACATGAGCGAAGCCGACCAGCTCAAGGCTTTGCGGGTTCGTATCGATAACCTTGATGAGCGCATTCTCGAACTGATCAGCGAACGTGCGCGCTGTGCCGAGGAAGTGGCGCGGGTGAAGATGGCAGTGCTCAAGCCCGGTGAGACACCGGTGTTCTACCGTCCAGAACGCGAGGCCTGGGTACTCAAGCACATCATGGAGATCAACAAAGGGCCGCTGGGCAACGAGGAGATCGCCCGGTTGTTCCGGGAAATCATGTCGTCCTGTCTGGCGCTTGAGCATCCACTGCGAGTTGCCTATCTCGGCCCGGAGGGTACCTTCACCCAAGCTGCTGCGCTCAAGCACTTCGGTCAGGCGGTGATCAGTACGCCAATGGCAGCCATCGACGAAGTCTTCCGCGAAGTCGTCAGCGGTGCTGTCAATTTCGGCGTCGTTCCCGTCGAAAATTCTACCGAAGGTGCGGTCAACCACACGCTGGACAGCTTTCTCGAGCACGATATCGTCATTTGCGGTGAGGTAGAGTTGCGGATTCATCAGCACCTGCTGGTCGGAGAAAATACCGCGACGGATCGCATTACGCGCATCTATTCACATGCCCAGTCCCTGGCTCAGTGTCGCAAGTGGCTGGATGCGCATTATCCGAACGTGGAACGCGTGGCGGTTTCCAGCAACGCCGATGCGGCCAGGCGAGTGAAAGGCGAGTGGAACAGCGCAGCCATCGCCGGTGATATGGCAGCCCAGCTGTATGGATTGTCCAGATTGTTCGAGAAGATCGAGGATCGCCCGGATAACTCCACACGTTTTCTCATCATCGGCAATCAGGAAGTCCCGCCGACCGGTGACGACAAGACTTCTGCCATTGTATCCATGCGCAACAAACCGGGGGCTCTGCACGAGCTATTGATGCCTTTCCACGAGAACGCCATCGATTTGACTCGGATAGAAACACGTCCGTCGCGCAGTGGTAAATGGACTTATGTGTTCTTCATCGATTTTCTTGGACATCATCAGGATCCGCTGATCAAGGACGTTCTAGAGAAAATTGGCCAGGAAGCGGTTGCATTGAAGGTGCTGGGCTCCTATCCGAAGGCGGTATTGTGAATAACGGCCTCAAGTCGCAAGTTTCGAGTTGCAAGCGGCGGATACCGCTGGGCTCTACTTGCAGCTTGAGGCTTGCAGCTTGAGGCTTTTCTATGACCTGCGATTTCCTTGCCCAGGCTCTGCCGTGTGTGCAGAAACTGTCGCCCTATGTGCCCGGCAAACCTGTTGACGAACTGGCGCGTGAACTGAATCTGGATCCGGCCGGTATCATCAAGCTGGCCAGTAACGAAAACCCGCTTGGCCCGAGTCCAAAAGCGTTGGCAGCGATCAGGGCTGAATTGCCGGAGTTGACCCGTTACCCGGATGGCAATGGCTTCGAGCTCAAGCAGCGCTTGGCCCAGTGCCATGGCGTGCAAATGAATCAGATCACGCTTGGCAACGGCTCCAACGACGTTCTCGATCTGATTGCCCGTGCCTATCTGGCACCTGGTCTGAATGCGGTGTTCAGCCAGTACGCTTTTGCCGTCTACCCCATTTCTACTCAGGCGGTAGGTGCCACGGGCAAAGTGGTTCCGGCCAGGCAGTGGGGGCATGACCTCGAAGCCATACTCGCAGCCATCGATGCCGATACACGCGTCGTTTTTCTCGCCAACCCGAACAATCCCACCGGAACCTGGTTCGGGCCGGATGCGCTGAGCGCTTTTCTGGAGCGTGTTCCGGAAAACGTGCTGGTCGTGCTGGACGAAGCCTACATCGAGTATGCCGAGGGTGAAGAGCTGCCGAATGGTATGAGTTATCTTGCCCGGCACGCCAACTTATTGGTTTCGCGAACTTTTTCAAAAGCCTATGGCCTGGCGGCATTGCGTGTGGGATACGCTGTTTCTTCTGCGCAAATTGCTGATGTACTCAACCGGGTACGCCAGCCGTTCAATGTCAACAGTCTCGCTCTGGTTGCTGCCTGTGCTGCTCTGGGCGATACCGATTATCTGCAGGAAGGTCGTCGGGTCAATGCTGCAGGAATGCGGCAGATCGAGCAGGGTCTGAGGGAGTTGAAGCTCGACTGGATTCCTTCGCGGGGCAATTTCATCGCTGTTAATTTCGCTCGTGATGCGGCGCCGATCAACCAGGCATTGTTGAAAGAGGGGGTAATCGTCCGACCGATTGGTGGTTACGGGATGCCTGATTTCTTGCGCGTATCTATCGGTCTCGAACATGAGAACGAGCGTTTTCTACAAGCACTGCGCAAGGTGTTGGCGCCGTGAGCAGGTCGGTCTCTGCTTGGCAGGGTGAGCCCATTCTTGACCGGTTGGCGGTCGTAGGGCTTGGCTTGATCGGTGGGTCTTTCGCCAAGGGCTTGCGCGAGAAAGGTTTGTTCCGGGAGATCGTTGGTTTTGATCTGGATGCTTCCTCGCGCGCTATGGCTGTGTGCCTGGGGGTTGTGGATCGCTGTACCGAGACGCTTGAAGACGCTTGCCGGGGCGCCGATGTAATCCAGTTGGCCGTACCTATCTTGGCTATGGAGCAGGTGCTTGCCAGTTTGGCGAAGCTTGATCTGAACGGTGCAGTGATAACCGATGTGGGCAGCGCCAAAGGTAATGTGGTGCGCTGTGCGACACGGGTTTTCGGCGAAATGCCAGCTCGTTTCATTCCAGGACACCCGATAGCCGGCTCCGAACAGAGCGGAGTCGAGGCTGCCAAAAGTACATTGTTCCAGCGCCACAAGGTCATCCTGACACCTTTGCTGAGCGCGGATCGGTCTGCCTTGGCATTGATCGACCAACTCTGGAGAACGCTGGGGGCAGAGGTGGAGCATATGGATGTAGAGCACCATGATGAGGTGCTTGCGGCTACCAGTCATCTGCCGCACTTGCTCGCCTTTGGCCTGGTGGATTCGCTGGCACGCCGTCACGAAAACCTGGAAATCTTTCGTTATGCAGCGGGCGGCTTCCGTGATTTCACCCGGATCGCCGGTAGTGATCCGGTCATGTGGCACGACATCTTCCAAGCCAATCGCGACGCCGTGCTGAGCGTCCTGGATGCTTTTCGTAGCGATCTCGATGTGCTGCGTGCAGCAGTCGATACACGGGATGGGCATCGCCTGTTGGGTGTTTTCACGCGCGCCCGGGTGGCGCGCGAACATTTCAGTAAAATTCTGGCCCGCAGGGCCTACGTGGACGTTATGCATTCCAAAGATCTGATTTTCCTGGCGAATCATGGTGGTAGTCTTTCTGGACAAATTCGCGTGCCGGGCGACAAATCCATTTCCCACCGTTCGATCATGCTGGGTTCGCTGGCTGAAGGGGTCACGGAGGTGGAAGGTTTTCTCGAAGGCGAGGATGCCTTGGCCACTATCCAGGCCTTTCGCGACATGGGGGTCGTCATCGAGGGACCGAACCAGGGTCGCGTGATCGTTTACGGTGTCGGTTTGAACGGCCTGAAACCGCCGCCTGGCCCTATCTATCTAGGCAATTCCGGTACTTCCATGCGCCTGCTCGCTGGACTGCTGTCCGCGCAACCATTCGATACGGTGCTGACCGGTGATGCTTCGCTATCCAAGCGGCCGATGAATCGTGTTGCCAAGCCTCTGCGGGAAATGGGCGCCCGGATCGAGACTGGCGAAGATGGCAAGCCTCCGCTGAAGATCAAGGGGGGGCAACGCCTGCTGGCTATGCATTACCGCATGCCGATGGCCAGTGCCCAGGTGAAATCCTGTCTGTTGTTGGCGGGACTCTACGCCTCGGGCGAAACTTCGGTTACCGAGCCTGCACCTACCCGTGATCATACCGAGCGGATGCTCCGGGGTTTCGGTTATCCGGTTCGGGTCGATGGCCGTACTGCTGCCATCAGTTCCGGACACACGCTGCGATCTACCCGTATAGAGGTGCCGGCCGATATTTCCTCGGCAGCTTTTTTTCTGGTTGCGGCCAGTATTGCCGAAGGCTCCGACTTGCTGATCGAGCATGTTGGAATCAACCCGACTCGTACTGGCGTGATCGATATTCTCAAGCTGATGGGTGCCGATATCGAATTGCTCAATGAGCGTGAAGTCGGCGGTGAGCCGGTAGCCGATCTGCGCGTGCGTTCCGCCAAGCTCAAGGGTATCGACATTCCCGAGGATTTGGTGCCACTGGCGATCGACGAATTCCCGGTTCTGTTTGTCGCGGCAGCCTGTGCCGAAGGTCGTACTGTGCTGCGTGGCGCCGAAGAACTGCGAGTCAAGGAATCCGATCGCATCCAGGTCATGGCGGATGGCCTGCAAATCCTTGGAGTAAAGGCCAATCCGACTTCCGACGGTATCGTCATCGAAGGTGGATCAATCGGGGGCGGCGAAGTCTGGTCTTGTGGTGATCATCGGATTGCCATGTCCTTCAGCGTCGCCGCGTTACGTGCCAGCGCTCCGATTCGTATCCACGATTGTGCGAACGTGGCCACTTCCTTCCCCAACTTCCTGGCTCTTGCCAATCAAGCCGGCATGCGGGTGAGCGAGGAAACTCATTCATGAAGAGGGTAGCGCCGGTCATTACGATCGACGGACCCAGTGGCTCTGGCAAGGGTACAGTAGCCAGCCTGCTATCCATGCGTCTTGGCTGGAACCTGCTGGATTCAGGTGCGCTATATCGGTTGCTGGCGCTTGCTGCCAGTAACCATGGCATAGACTTGGCCAACGAAGAGCTGCTCAGGGTGCTTGCTACCCATCTCGATGTCCAGTTTCTTCCTGCCGAGGCAGAGTACAGTCAGCGTATCATGCTGGAAGGCGAAGACGTCACCAATGTGATCCGTAGCGAATATGTCGGTGCTGGAGCCTCTCAAGTTGCTGCCTGGCCCGCTGTGCGCAGCGCGTTACTTCTACGCCAGCATGCGTTTCGCCAACTGCCCGGGTTGGTAGCCGATGGGCGAGACATGGGAACGGTCGTTTTTCCAGATGCATCCCTGAAAATCTTTCTGACTGCCAGTGCCGAAGAGCGAGCTCGTCGGCGCTTTCTTCAGTTGAAGGAGAGTGACTCGGATGTTACCCTCGGCAGTCTTCTCGATGATATTCGCAAGCGTGATGCGCGCGATACTCAACGAACAGTGGCGCCGCTCAAACCGGCGGTCGATGCTATCCAGCTGGACTCGACGGTGCTTTCCATCGAGCAGGTACTAGGCAGGATTCTCGAAGAGGTTGCCATTCGGGACCTTTTAAAGCATTCGGGCGGTCTAAAATAGCCTGAAGAGTGCGAACCGTTTTGTGGCTCCGTTGTACAAGGGGGAATGCGGGATACCAGACAGGCCCGCAGCCTTTTTTAATATGAACGAACCCCACATTAGTCTGGAATGTGGAAGTTGGGCAATCGCGGCCCGAAAACAGCAGGAATCAACATGAGCGAAAGCTTCGCAGAACTTTTTGAAGAAAGCCTGAAATCCCTCGACATGCAGCCGGGTGCCATCATTACCGGTATTGTTGTCGATATCGATGGTGACTGGGTCACTGTGCATGCTGGCCTGAAATCCGAGGGCGTCATCCCGGTCGAGCAGTTCTACAACGAGCAGGGTGAACTGACCATCAAGGTGGGCGATGAAGTTCACGTTGCCCTGGATGCGGTCGAAGATGGTTTCGGTGAAACCAAGCTGTCTCGCGAAAAAGCCAAGCGCGCTGAATCCTGGCAAGTTCTGGAAGCTGCGTTCAACGCCGAAGAAATTGTCAAAGGCATCATCAACGGCAAGGTCAAGGGTGGCTTTACCGTCGATATCAACGGTATTCGTGCGTTCCTGCCGGGCTCCCTGGTCGATGTGCGCCCAGTGCGTGACACTACTCACCTGGAAGGCAAAGAGCTCGAGTTCAAGGTCATCAAGCTCGACCAGAAGCGTAATAATGTTGTCGTTTCCCGCCGTAGCGTACTGGAAGCAGAGAATAGTGCCGAGCGCGAAGCTCTGCTCGAATCCCTCCAGGAAGGCCAGCAGGTCAAAGGTATCGTCAAAAACCTTACCGATTATGGCGCATTTGTGGATCTGGGTGGTGTGGATGGTTTGCTGCACATCACTGACATGGCCTGGAAGCGTATCAAGCATCCGTCCGAGATCGTCAATGTTGGTGACGAAATCGAAGTCAAGGTGCTCAAATTCGATCGCGAACGCAACCGCGTTTCGCTGGGCCTGAAGCAGTTGGGCGAAGATCCATGGGTCGCCATAAAGTCTCGTTATCCGGAAGGTACGCGCGTTATGGCTCGTGTGACCAACCTGACCGATTACGGCTGCTTTGCCGAGCTGGAAGAAGGTGTCGAAGGCCTGGTGCACGTTTCCGAAATGGACTGGACCAACAAGAATATCCATCCATCCAAAGTCGTTCAGGTTGGCGATGAGGTGGAAGTGATGGTATTGGATATCGACGAAGAGCGCCGTCGTATTTCTCTGGGTATCAAGCAGTGCAAGCCAAACCCATGGGAAGAGTTCTCCGGCCAATTCAATAAAGGTGACCGTATCTCCGGTACCATCAAGTCGATCACCGATTTCGGTATCTTCATTGGTCTCGATGGTGGCATAGATGGTTTGGTACATCTATCCGATATTTCCTGGAACGAACCGGGCGAAGAAGCCGTACGTCGTTTCAAGAAAGGCGACGAGCTGGATACTGTCATTTTGTCGGTCGATCCGGAACGCGAGCGTATTTCCCTAGGCGTCAAGCAACTGGAGGATGATCCGTTCTCCAACTATGCGGCTCTGAATGATAAAGGCAGCATCGTTCGCGGAATCGTCAAGGAAGTCGATGCCAAGGGCGCAATCATCGATCTGGGTAATGAGATCGAAGCTACTCTCAAAGCTTCCGAAGTCAGCCGTGATCGGGTCGAAGATGCGCGTAACGTCCTGAAGGAAGGCGAGGAAGTCGAAGCCAAGATCATCAGCATTGATCGCAAAAGCCGAGTCATCAGCTTGTCCATCAAGGCCAAGGATGTAGATGACGAGAAAGATGCCATCAAGGAACTGCGCAAGCATGAAACTGATGCACCCGGTCCGACCACTATTGGTGATCTGATTCGTGCTCAGATGGAAAACCAGAACTGATCGATTTCAGTTCGAATGAAAATGAAAAGGGTGACTAAAGTCGCCCTTTTTTATTGGCTACGTATGTGACCATACTCCATCGATTGAAATTTTTATTCGTGAATCATGTAAACGTTCTTGACCTACCTTGAACGATGTTTTATCTAATACATTCGTATTCGCATTAATTTTATTTTAATCTGCAGCTGCTTAACTAAAAGTCGATTGACCAAAAGCTTGTTCTTTCAATCCAACTTGAGACGATATTCGTGTCGAAAGTTTTCCTTCAAAAATATCAATTACTGATTAAAACCTTCACTTATGTTGGCTGGTCTCTGTTCTGGCTATTACTCTGGGATATTTTTGTTACAGTAGATTACATGCTGGTCCTGGATCCGCGCCTGAGCCTGCCGTCGATGCCTCTTAGTCTCTTGGGCTCGGCTCTTGTCGTTCTGACGAGTTTCCGGAATTCAAGTGCGTACAATCGTTGGTGGGAGGCTCGCACTCTATGGGGAACCTTGACGAATAATTCACGCAGTTATGCGCGCCAGGTACTTACTCTGATTGATGATACAGAGAGTGGACTCAATCCAGTGAAGCCTCTGTTGCTCAAGCGTCATGTGGCTTTCGTGAAATGCCTGTCCACGCATTTGAAAGGGGAGCCTTGCACCAGTGAGGTCGAGGCGCTTCTCCATCCTGAGGAAATTCGTTTGAGCCAAAGCACGAACAATTTCCCCAATGATATCCTGACAACTTCAACTGCCTTGTTATCCAAGGAGTACAAGGCAGGAAGGCTGGACAGTATTCGGCTTGCCCGCATGGAGTCCACGTTGGTAGAACTTTCCAACTGCCAGGGAGGGATGGAGCGAATCGCGAATACGCCGCTTCCTTATCCTTATGTTTATTTCCCGCGCTTTTTCATCACACTATTTTGCCTGATCGTTCCTATTGGCTTGGTAGAAACCCTGGGTTGGTTTACTCCATTGGCGTCTACGGTCGTGGGATTCATGTTGTTGGCTATTGAAAAGATTGGAACGGACTTGCAAAGCCCATTTCGTGTCAGTGAACATCAGATTCAAATGACCACTTTATGCAATAACATCGAGAAGAACTTGGATTCGATGCTACGCGATGCTCAGTCAGGATATGCTTCCAAACAGCTTGAGAGTGAATTGTCTTAGTCAACGGTTCTTGTATAGATGTATCAGTATTTTAATACGAGAATATTTGCACTTTAAATTTTACAGAGGCCGCTAGGGTTTTCTTTTATCAGAATGTTCATGTTCTGTTGATAACTGGAAGATTTCTGATTGTAGTGGTTGATGTTCAAGTCGATTTATCGATTGTCGGAAGCATATCGTCAAGCCATAAGACACGGTCCGAATAGGACTGCAGATCGGTAGACAGGCTTGCTTCTGCGCCGTTTACCCAGATTTCCTTTTGCAGATCCGACTTTATATAGGAAATGGCATCCTCGAAATCTCCATCGCCTGCGCTGAGAATCAAACGGTCATAGATGTCTTGCGCAGCCAGTTTGATCATCAGCGTAGCTATTCCGACATCGACTCCCTTTTGAACCTGACGATCGAACTGGTGCGCACAATTGGGACATTTGTTGTGCATGTCCTTGAGCT
Source organism: Azomonas macrocytogenes (assembly GCF_014191985.1). GTDB lineage: Bacteria > Pseudomonadota > Gammaproteobacteria > Pseudomonadales > Pseudomonadaceae > Azomonas > Azomonas macrocytogenes. The sequence goes on along the minus strand of NZ_JACHXI010000008.1, from coordinate 67,997 downwards.
TATATAGCTGCACACGCATTTTCGGTCCCTTGGGCGGGGCCGACTTTATCCATGAATGGAATGCATTCTGCGCCTCTGTTGAGGGGTCCTGAATAGAGTTCAGATAGTAGCTTTCATAAATAGGACCGCCATTGGCTTTTTCCAGTTCGTTCTTGAGCTTGAGATAATCGATTCCATTTCGCGCTCTGGCAAAATTGAATAAATAGGCGGCATCGGCAATCCAGACGGTCTTCATGAATATCCTTGATCAATGATTCGTCACCGGAATACCAGGGGGGCGTTCCGGAGAGAAAGAAGGTGCCTTGAATATGGGAGTCGTATGCTTCTATCGAGCAGTGCTGCACTGTTTTTGCCTGATCGAGCTTCCGATTCCGAATCGGCGATTCAATGATAACCGTTCTTTGCCTTGCTCTTATGTGATGTTTTCATTTGTCCGATAGGTTGGGAGGCTACGGAGTTCTACTGGATTTGAAGAGCAAAAGCTTGAAAAGAAAAGCATCTTCGAGATGCCTTCCTGGAGTTGTTCCTGTAGCCGGGAGAATATCCGGTCCTGCCGACATGCCGCATGAAGTGGCAGAGCCGGAGTTGGTTGATTCAAGCGATGGCCGAGGTGTGAATCGGGCCTTGAATCGGTAGCTTTTTATGGGCATTGGCAATGTCGTTGGCGGTAACGATGGCGCTGTAGACATCATCTGGCGTGACGTCGAACGGCATGTTGCCCATCGAATCTTCCTTGGCACAGGCGAGCTCGGCGACTTGGCGCCATTCTTTCTCGATAAAGCTATCCATACCGAGATCCTCCAAGGTCAGCGGCAGGCCGACGGCCTTGATGAAGTTGATGACGGTTTCCAATTCTTCCTTCGGTGCGTTTTCCAGGATCAACTGTGCCAGTACGCCGAAAGTCACTTTGTCGCCGTGCTGTGCGCCATGCAGGGATGGCACCACAGTCATGCCATTGTGGATGGCGTGGGCAGCAGCGATTCCGGCCGCTTCGACACCGACGCCGCTCAGGTAAATGGTCGCCTCAATAGTGTTTTCCACTGCCTGGGTGGAAAGGTTTTTGTCCACGGCAAAGCGTGCCTGGACGGCATTTTCCAGCAGGATATCCAGGCAGAGGCGGGCGAGGCCGAGCCCTGTGCGCGAAGGCTTCATTTTCATCACGGTCAAGTTTTCGCCATTGGCACGATAGCAGGCACGAGCCTCGAAATAAGTGGCCAGCGCGTCGCCGATGCCGGCAAGAAAGAAGCGTGTCGGCGCTGCGGCAAGGATTTCCGTATCTGCCAGAACTAGATCGGGATTGTTGGGTAGGAACAGGTAGCGCTCGAATTCCTGGTGCTCGTTGTAGATCACGGTAAGCGCAGTACAGGGTGCATCGGTCGACGCTATGGTGGGGAAAATCACCACTGGTAATTTTTCATGGTAAGCGACAGCTTTGGCCGTATCCAGCGTCTTGCCGCCTCCGATGCCGATGATTACGTCTGCCTCGGCCTTGCGTGCCAGGTCGCGGTTGCGGTCGATTTCCTTCTGCGTGCATTCCAGGCCGAAGCGCTCGAAAACCGCTTTGCCGAACGCACTGAAAGAGGGTTCTGCCTGGGTAACCGCCCGATCCAGGATGAATTCGTCACAGATAACGTACGCATTGTTGCCCAGTGGGCGGACATGCTTGCCCAGATCGCCCAGAAAATTCTTGCCGATGAAGAATTTTTGCGGCGAAGTGACAGACTTCGTCTTGTTTGGCATGGTGCATCTCCTCATTTATTGTCGGTTGTGGGTTCACGCTCTCAAAAATCGGCTCCTTTTATTGATGCAATGCTTGTCCGCAAGCTGCCAGTACGGCTTCGTGCATGGCTTCGGAAAGCGTCGGGTGGGCGAAGATTACTTTTTGCAGTGACTCGTCCGTGGCCTCCAGACTATGGGCAATGCCGAAACCCTGGATCTGTTCGGTCACTTCCGGGCCGACCATATGGGCGCCAAGCAGCTCGCCACTGTCGGCGTCAAAGATGGCCTTGACGAAACCTTCAGCCTCACCCATTGCCAACGCCTTGCCGTTGGCCTGGTAGTTGAAGCGGCCGATCTTGAGCGTGTGGCCTTTGGCGCGGGCCTGTTCTTCGGTGAGTCCGAGGCTGGCAACTTGTGGACGTGAGTAAGTGCAGCCGGGAATGTAGTCGCGATCCAGTGGATGCACGCCTTCGAGGCCAGCCAGTTTCTCCACACAGATCACGGCTTCATGGCTGGCCTTGTGCGCCAGGCACGGAGCACCGGCGACATCGCCGATGGCGTACAGTCCGAACACGTTGGTGCGACACCATTGATCGGTTTTGATGAAGCCGCGCTCGGTGACCACGCCTAGCGCTTCCAGGCCGATATCCTCTATGTTGGCCTGGATACCGGCTGCCAACAGCACCCGCTCCACAGCTAGAGATTGCTCGCTGCCGTTGGTCAGGCGCAGACGGCAATCCAGTTGTTCGCCGCCTTTGTCTACTGCAGCGAGAGCTGCGCTGGTATGGATGCGAATACCACGCTTCTCGAACTGCTTGTGCACTAGCGCTGCGACTTCGGCATCCTCCTGCGGCATGATCCGCTCGGCCAGTTCCACCAACGTGACTTCGCAGCCGAGGTCGTTGTAGAGACTGGCGAACTCCATGCCGATAGCACCGGAGCCGACCACCAGCAGAGACTTTGGCAACTCCTTGGGGACCAGGGCCTGGAAGTACGTCCAGATCCGTTCGCCATCTGCTTCTATACCCGGCAGTGCGCGGGGACGGGCACCCGTGGCGAGGATGATATGAGCGGCGCGTAGACGAATTTCGGTCTTGTCGTCGGTTACGGCAACCATGCATTTATCGATCAAGCGGGCACGGCCACGAATCACTTCAATGCCGTTCTTGTTCATCAAATACTCGATACCGCTGGTGAGCTTCGCAGAGACAGTACGGCTGTGCTGTACGAGCTTGCCGATATCGAAACGCGGGTTCTCCACGGCAAAACCGAACTGTTCGAGGTTGGCCAGCGTATGGGCCACTTCAGCACCACGCAGCAGAGCCTTGGTGGGAATGCAGCCCCAGTTCAGGCAGATGCCGCCCAGATGCTGCTTCTCCACCACAGCGGTGCGCAGCCCGAGCTGAGCGGCGCGGATCGCCGCTACGTAGCCACCTGGCCCACCACCGATGATCAGTACGTCATAGTCGTTGGTCATGTCGGTATCCTCAGGCCAGCATCAGGGTTGGGGCCTGGACCAGGCGCTTGAGTTCCTGCAGGAAAGTCGCGCCCAGGGCACCGTCAATGACCCGATGGTCACACGACAGCGAGACGGTGACCTGATTGCGGATCGCTATTTCTCCTTCATGTACGACGACGCGCTGTTCGCCGGCGCCGATCGCCAGAATTGCGGCCTGCGGCGGGTTGATGATGGCGTCGAACTGACGTACGCCGAGCATGCCGAGATTGGACAGGCTGAATGTGCCGCCCTGGAACTCATCGGGTTTTAGCGTACCGGCCTTGGCTTTGGTTGCCAGTCGATGCATTTCCTCGGAGATTTCCGCAATCGATTTGCGGTTGGCGGCCCGTACGATGGGGGTAATCAATCCGGCCGGCAGGGCCACGGCTACAGCGATGTCTGCATCGGCATAGCGGCGAATGCTTTGGCTGGCTTCGTCGTATTGCACGTTGACATCCGGCACTTTGAGCAATGCCTGGGCGCAGGCCTTGATCAGCAGGTCATTGACCGAGACTTTTACGCCCGGTACCGAGGCATTGATTTCCTGGCGCAACGACAACATGCGCTCCAGATCCAGATCGACCGTCAGTCGGTAATGCGGTGCGTTGCGCTTGGATTCCTGCAGGCGTGCGGCGATGGCACGACGCATGGCCGACAGCGGCTGGGTGCCGAACGAGCTGTTGTCGGGCACATGCACCAGCGCTTGCTGTGGGGCTGGCAGGTTTTCCTGACGAGCATGGTGTACCAGCTCCACATCGGCTTGACAGACCCGTCCATGCGAGCCGGTGGCTCGACAGTCGTTGAGATTGACGCCGAGCTTTACCGCCAATCGACGTGCCAGTGGCGTGGCCGGGATACGGCTATCGTCGGCACGGGATCGGGGCGGGCCGGCGTTGCGTCGCACCGGTTGGCGCGTTGCCAGGCGTCCACCTTGGCTTACGATGGCGTTTTCCAGATCCTGCAGCGAGATCCGTCCGCCGCGTCCGCTGCCGTTTACCTTGCCCAAGTCGATCCCCAACTCGTTCGCCAGGCGCAAGGCGTGTGGTGTTGCGAACACACTACCGGCATCGGTCTTGCCGAGCAGTGGCTGTGGAACTTGGGTAGCGCCGGCAGGCTCTACGCTTGCTTGAGTGGATTCGCTCGGGCGGCTGGCCTGCGCAGCGGCTGGAGCATCGGCTTTTGGCGCACTGGCTGGCGGAGCTGCCGCTGGCGACGGGGCCGCTGCAACTGCCGGGGCTGGCGCACCATTGGTCTGGCTTCGGGAAGCGATGAACGCATCGATTTCGGCGTCGGGAACCGACGCGTCGGCAACGACCCCCAGCAATCCGCCTACCGGCAGGGTTTCGCCTGGCTTGGCGACGATACGCCGCAAGACACCATCGAATGGCGCTTCCATCACATTGGAAATCTTGCTGGTTTCGATCTCGCAGATTTCCTGGTGAGCCTTGAAGCTGTCGCCTTCGGCGATCAGCCAGTTGCTCAGGGTGCCTTCCTCCATGGAAAGGCCCCATTTCGGTACTTCGATACCTTGTATGGCACTCATGTCAGGCCTCCATCACTTGCCGCACGGCGGCCTCGATGCGGTCCACGCTGGGTATCCAGGCCTGCTCCAGTGGCGGCGAGAAAGGTACCGGCGTGTGTGGCGGGGTGACCATGACAATCGGCGCCTTGAGGAAGTGGAATGCCTGAGAGGCGATCAGCGCAGCGACATCATGGGCGAAACCGAAGCGCGCGGCGGATTCGTCGACAATCACCACGCGGCCAGTGGAGCTCACCGATTCGAGGATGCCTTCTTCATCCAGTGGCGAGATGGTGCGTGGATCGACCACTTCCACCGAAATGCCTTCCTTGGCCAGCTTGTCGGCCACGGCGTTGGCTTTGTGGACCATGGCGGCCAGGGCAATGATGGTTACATCGGTGCCTTCACGGGTGTAGTTGGCTACGCCAAAGGGGATGGTGTAGCTCTCTTCAGGGACTTCACCCTTAATGTCATAAAGTGCCTTGTGCTCACAGAACACCACCGGGTCGTCATCGCGGATCGACTGGATCAGCAGACCCTTGATGTCATAGGGCGTGGAGGGGACCACCACCTTGAGGCCGGGTGTGGTGGCAAAGATGTTGTAGGGTGACTGCGAATGCTGTGCCGCGGCCGAGTAGCCGGCGCCGATCATGCCACGTATGACCAATGGCGTTTTCGCCCGGCCACCGAACATGTAGCGGAATTTCGCCGCCTGGTTGTAGAGCATGTCGTGGCAGACGCCGAAGAAGTCCATGAACATCAGCTCGGCTACCGGACGCAAGCCAGTTACCGCTGCGCCGGCAGCCATGCCGACAATCGCCGACTCGGTGATCGGCGTGTCGATCACCCGCGACGAGCCGAACTGGGTCCACAAACCCTTGGTCACCCCCAGTACGCCACCCAGGGCTTCCTTGTTCTTCTCCAGCGGCGAGCTGCCGGCTTGTCCGCCACACAGGTCCTCGCCGATGAGCACCACGCGCGGGTCGTGCTCCATTTCCTGGGCCAGGGCTTCGCGTACCGCTTCCCGATAAGTTCTGATCGCCATTTTCCATCGCTCCTTAGTAAGACACGTAAACGTCGGTGAGAAGGTTTTCCACGGGTGGATAGCTATCCGCCCGGGCCTTGGCCACCGCTTCGTCTACCAGTGCCTCGACTTCGGCGTCGATGGCGTCGAACTCCGCGTCGGCGATCTGTTTGCCCAATTGGGCACGGAAGATCTTCAGCGGGTCTTTTTCCGCGCGCAGGCGTTCCACTTCACCATCGGCGCGATAGAGCATGGGATCACCTTCGAAGTGGCCATGCCAGCGATACGCGATGGCTTCGATGGCACTGGGTCCGCCACCTTCGCGAGCACGTCTGATCGCTTCGCCGACTGCCTCATGCACGGCGAAGAAATCCGTACCATCCACTTTCACCGAGGGCATGCCGAATCCAGCAGCGCGTCCGGCGATGTCTCGGCTGCCGACCGCGTAATCGTGGCCGGTGCCTTCGCCATAACCATTGTTCTCGAAGACGAAGATGGTGGGCAGTTTCAGAACCACCGCCATATTCATGGCCTCGAATACCAGCCCCTGATTGGAACCGCCGTCGCCGGTGAAAGAAACGCCGACCCCGCCGGTGCCAAGGGTTTTGGCGGTGAGGCTGGCACCAATTACTAAAGGCGGGGCACCGCCGACAATGGCGTTGGCACCGAGCATGCCCTTGGATAGGTCGGCAATGTGCATGGAACCACCCTTGCCACGGCAGAGGCCGGTTTCCTTGCCAAAGATTTCCGCCATCATGCCGCGGATATCGCAGCCCTTGGCAATGCAGTGGCCATGGCCGCGGTGGGTGGAGCCGATGTAATCCTGATCGCTGAGGTGCTCGCAAACACCTACGGCAATGGCTTCTTCGCCACTGTAGAGGTGAATGAAACCGGGAATTTCACCGGTAGTATTTTCCTTGTGAAGTCGCTCTTCGAAGGTACGAATTTCACGCATCTTGCGGTAGGCGTGCAGCAGTTTCTGCTTGTCCTGGGACATGGGAGGCCCTCTCTTATTATTTCGGATTCACCACGACTCGTTCGTGATAGCTGGCTGTCATCTGCCATTTCCTACCGTAGAAAAATCAGCGAACGGGGGCTAGCTACCCGGATGGGGGGGAGCTGAAAGAGGGACGGGGTATTATCGTTGCGGGGTAATGCGTTCTCCGCGGCGGCTATTGGCAAGTACTGCCGGTCAGCGGGACCAATCGAAAACAAGAACAGGTCAAACAGACCGGCCCCAAGGTAAATCGACAATGGCTCGACACCCTTTCTATCGCATCTTTTCTTTCGCCCATGGCCTGCAGGCCTGTCGTCGGGCGAGGTTCTCGACACTGGCTGACCTCTGGCTCGAATCACTCGGCCAGCTCGCTATGCAGCGCAAACCACGGCTGGATGAGCACCTTCCATTGCGCCTTTGCGGCATCGTTGGTCCGGCAGCGTCCGAACGCTGGCGAGGCTTCTGGTGGGAGCCATATCGAGTGGCACACGCGCGCTATTGCTGAGTTGCCCTGATCCGCCCAACGACAAAACCAATTCGACAGGTTCCCGCATTACGTCTCCAGCGGGTACGGCTTCGGCTGTCCTGTGGATCGTCGCGGCTGGCCGATAGGAAAGAATCCATGCGCTACGACAAGAATCCGGGCTGTGTCTTCAGCCTTTGTGCAGCTTTCGCTTTACCGGGACTGGCAGTGGGAGAAGGTTTTTTCGAGGATGCTGCTTTCCATGCGCTCAATCGCAATTTTTATTTCTCCCAGGATTTCCGCAATGGTGACAGCGTGGTCAATCCGCATACCAAGGAAAAGAAAGGCCGGCGTGCCGAATGGGCGCATGGCGTGATCGCTAATTTCGAATCCGGCTTTACCCGAGGTCCAGTTGGGTTCGGTCTGGATCTGCGTGGTTTGTATGGTGTGAAGCTGGACGGGGGAGAGGGTCTGGCAGGTGATGGCAACGGTGGTCCCGGCTTGCTGCCGCGTCGTGGTCATAATCGCGATGGCCGGTCCAAGAGCGAATTCGGCAGGGTCGATTACGAATTGAAGATGCGCTTTTTCGATACCGAGCTTCGCTATGGCGATGTCCGTCCCGCCAGTCCTGTGCTCAATACCAGTGATATTCGCCTGCTGCCGCAAAGCTTCCGCGGCGCCCTGTTCTGGAATACTTCAATCAAGGGGATGACCTTGCAGGGCGGCAAGCTGACATCTGAAAGCGATCGTACGGCCACTGGTCACAACAACGATCTGGGGACGGCGTATGGTGGGCTTTTCAAGCAGGCTGACGATTTTGTCTATGGCGGTATCGATTACAACTATGACAGTCGCTTCATGCTGCGGCTGCATCATGGCCGACTCGACAACATCTGGAATCAGTCAGCCTTTTATGCCGATTGGATCCAGCCATTGAACGACAGGTTGGTTCTTAATGCCAATCTTCGCTATTACCGTACCCGCGATACCGGCAAAGCGTTATTGGGGCATTTCAGAAGCGATTCGTGGAGCGCTCAGGTTGGCCTGACTGCGGGCCCTCACTCTTTCACTGTGGCGCACACCCGGATCGATAAGGATTCGCCGTTCGATTACGTCTGGCACACTTGGGATTACTTTTTAAATACCAACTCGCAGGTGTCTGACTTCAATAATCCCAACGAGCGCGTCTGGCTGTTTCGCTATGACTATGACTTTGCGGCAATGGGGATTCCCGGTTTGACGCTCATTACCCGTTATGTCCGTGGCAGCGATATCGATGGGCGCGATGTCGCATCGGGTTATAGCGCTTATAAAAATATTCGCCATGGTCGGCATTGGGAGCGCAATTTCTGGCTCAGCTACATAGTGCAGGGCGGACTGGCGAAAAATCTTACGTTCAAAATGTTTCAGGCTACCCACCGGGTAAGCGGCGACCATACGGCTGAATCCAATATTGATGAGTTGCGTCTGATTCTCGAATATCCGCTTGATCTGCGTCTAATGTAGGCTAGGTATCGGCGCAGAATCCTGCTGTTCTAGCCTAGTCTGTAGTCCATGATTTGAACGGTGAAGATGAAAAGCCATCGACTGCTTCCAGTATCCGGATCCAGGCTTTTCGAAGGCGTTTCACTCGCGCTTGCTTAAAAAATAAAAACAGGCCGGAACGACCGGCCCGAGGTAGATGAACGATGGATCATTCCCATCCCGATTGTACCTTTTCACCTGCTCAGGGCCAGGCTGCCTACAGTCTGGCGCAAGGCTTGCCATTGATCACTACCAAGCTCGTACCGCCGCGCTCACCCGGTGTACTGCTGGCTCGGCCGCGGCTTCTGGAAAAACTCGATGCGTTGGCAGAGCGTACCCTGGCACTGGTCTGTGCCGGAGCCGGTTTCGGTAAGACTACGTTGCTCGCCCAGTGGCGAAATCTGTTGCACGGGCGCGGCGAGGCCGTTGCCTGGTTGAGCCTGGATGAAAGCGACAATGTGCCTGAATACTTCTGCCGGTATCTGCTTGAGGCATTGTTAGGGCTGCATCCGAATCTCAGAGAGCAGCTCGCTCCTTTGGTCGCTGATTTGCCATCGATAGAACGCTTGCCGGGTTATCTGATCAATGCCTTGCAAGCAGTGGGTACGCCGATTTTTCTGATCGTCGATGATTATCACGTGATCCGCGACGGCGCGATCCATCGCAGTTTTTCCTGCCTGCTGGAGCATGCACCGGCTGGACTGCATGTGCTGCTTGGTAGTCGCTGCATACCGCCGCTACCGTTGAGCCGATTGCGCTCGTATAACCAACTGATCGAGATCGAAGCCAACGAGCTGCGTTTCGATCTTGGAGAGGCTCGGTATTATTTTGCCGATTCCGCTTTGCTGGCCCTGAGCTGCGTCCAGACGCAGCGACTGCTGGAGCTGACCGAAGGTTGGATCACTGGCATGCAGATGGCTACGTTGTCACCTTCGATGAAGAGCGATCCCGAGCGCGCCATCGATAGTCTGGGCCATGGTGGGCGCCTGGTGGATCGTTATCTGCAAGATGTGGTGTTCGAGTTGCTGCCAGCCGAAGTAGACGACTTTCTGGTGCAGACATCCATTCTCAATCGCTTCACGGCCGAACTCTGTAATGCCGTTATCGGTCGCAGCGATGGCCATGCCATGCTCGCCTGGATCGAGCGGCACAATTTGTTCGTTGCAGCATTGGACGACCGCGGCGAGTGGTTCCGTTATCACCACTTGTTTGCCGAAGTCCTGCAAGCACGTTTGCGTCGTCGCAGCGAACTGGGCCTTGCCGAACTGCACGAGCGTGCCGGCAACTGGTTCGCTGGTCAGAACCTATGGGCTGAAGCGATTCGCCATGCACTGGCCGCCGGCAAGGTGGAATACACGTCAGGCCGGGCTGAGCCGGGGGCGCAATCGCTGGCTGAACAGGGCGATATCGACACCCTGCTGCGTTGGCTCGAACAATTGCCGATGACTACCGATGAGCACCGGATTGGTTTGCAACTCAACCTGGCCTGGGCGTTGGCGCATCGTTTTCGCTTCGAGGATTCGCGGCGTTTGCTTGGCGAACTGCGCCAGTGGTTCGCCTTGTATCCGGCGCGGCGCGACTTGCGTATCAAGCTGGATGTAGTCAATGCTATCTGTGAAACCTTCGCTGAAAACACTGAAACGGGTATCGCTCTGGCCGAGCCTTTATTGACGCAACTGCCCAGCGGCGATACCTGGGTCGACGGGTTGGTCTGCAACATTCTGAGCTATGGCTATCTGATCCAGGGTCGTCATGACGATGTGCAGGCTGTGCAACGGCGCATGCCTTGTCCAGGTACGCCGATGGAAAATTTGTTTGTCAGTGTTTATCAGGCTTTCGTACTTGGCCAAAGCCATGTGCGCCAGGGTGATCTGCGCACTGGCGAAACCTATTTTCTGCAAGCGATGGAATATGCCGATCGACTGACCGGCTCACACTCCATCGGCAGCGCTACCTTGGCTGCACTCCTGGCTGAACTGGCTGGTGAGCGTGGCGACTGGGAGCGACTGGATATGTTGATCACGCCAAGGCGTTTGCAGATCGATCGTTTCACTCCGCTCGATGGCGTCCTGGCCGCTTATCGGGCTTTGACCCGGCAAGCGCTGGCCAGGGATGCGATAGCACAAGCGCAGCTCCTGCTTCAGCATGCTTTGCAGATTGCTGCGCAACGCCGTTGGGATCGTTTGCAGGCGGCCCTTCTGGTCGAACAGGTTCGTCTGCAACTCCATCGCGGCGATCTGGGGGGCGCCGCGCACACTCAGCAGCAAATGGAGTTGCTGCAAAACGACAATGGAGCAATGCCGAACTGCCGGCATTACGCGAGAATTGCCCATGCACGCCTACTGCTGGCCCGAGGGCGGAATGTTCTGGCAGCGGAAGTATTGGCCCTGCTGGTGGCAGAGTTCGAAGGCAATGGGCAAATGCTTGAAGGCATGCGTCTGCGTTCGCTTTGGTCGTTGGCCCTCTGGCTGGCGGGTGAGCATGCTGCAGCTGTCGATACATTGCTGCCGGCACTGCGTCTCGGGCAACGAGAAAACCTGCTGTATAGCCTGATCGATGCCGGACCGGCACTGTTGCCAGTGCTCTTTCTCTGCTCCGGCACGGATGGTATCTCTGTCGGCATGACTACTTATATTGGAACCCTGTGTACGCACTTGGGTAGCACCTTGCCGAATGGCGACTCTTCCAGCGATACCGCTCTTGCCTTGAGCGAGCGCGAAACCCAGACATTGCGCCTGCTTGCCGCTGGCCAATCGAACAAGGAAATTGCCCGCAACCTGGCTATTTCCGCTGAAACAGTGAAATGGCATCTGAAGAATCTCTATGGCAAATTGCAGGTCGCCAGCCGCACTCAGGCCATGAGTCGTGCCCGCGAGTTGAGCCTGCTCGAGTAGATTGGCTCAGGCAGTAAGGTTGGCTCCAGCGCCGATATGCGCCAAGGCTGAAGGTCACGAGGGTTGCTGAGGCGTGCCAAGATGGCGAAAATCCGGGCATTCGCATTCAAGCGTAGCGGCGCTGGAAATTTCCAACCATTATTATGACGATGTCATGACCCCATCCAGAGGGGCCTGAGTAAAAGGAGCAGTATGTACATGTTTACTTCACCTCGCCTGATCATTGCCGCAACGGCATTATCCCTACTGGCTGGTTGTGCTTCCGATAGCAACAATAATCCCTATGGCAATCAGTCCGGTGGCCAGCAGGGTAGCAGCAATCACACTGCCACCTACGGTGGTATTGGGGCCATCGCTGGCGCTGCTGCCGGTGCGTTGATCGATCATGACCATCGTGGCCGGGGTGCACTGATTGGGGCGGCATTGGGAGGGGCGGGCGGCGCCGGTTACGGTTACTATGCCGACAAGCAAGAGGCTCAGCTACGCGAGCAGATGGCTGGAACCGGCGTAGAAGTTCAGCGTCAAGGTGACGACATCAAATTGATCATGCCGGGCAATATCACCTTCGCCACCAATTCGGCCGATATCGCCGGAAATTTCTATACACCGCTGAACAACCTGGCGAATTCCTTCAAGCAATACGATCAGAACACCATTGAGATCGTCGGTTATACGGACAGCACTGGTTCGTATCAGAACAACCTGGCCCTGTCCCAGCGTCGCGCGCAGAGTGTCGCCAATTATTTGATTGCCCAGGGGGTAAACGGAGCCCGGGTGACGACACGTGGTGCCGGTCCCGATCAACCGGTTGGCGACAATCGTACCGAGTCCGGGCGTGCCCAGAACCGGCGGGTCGAAGTCAATCTGCATCCGTTGCCGCAACAGCCAGCTACCCAGCCGTAACATTTTAATTAAAATCAATCATTCGTCGATTCTCGCGTTTCCTGGCGAAGCCATCATGGCTTCGCCTGTCTTGATATCACGATAGTGTCACAATTCTCGGCTTTTCCTCCCGCCTGTAGGAACCTCTGGCCCTTTTCCTAATCCAAAGCGTGTTGATTGCGAGCCAGTAGCAGTACGGGAGGTCTAATGGAAGATCGTCCCACTCTGAGTATCCGTAAGCCTTGGCTCCCGGTGTTGGTAACCCTGACATTGACGGCTGGGCTCGGAGGGTGGGTCGGTTGGCAGTGGCAGGCTCTGGAGCAACGCGCCCGGCAAGAACAAGAGGGACGTTTCAACTTCGAAGTCGACTATATCGAGCATAGGCTCAGGGAACGCATGCAGGCCTACGAAATGGTCTTGCGTGGTCTTGCGGGATTCATTGCCGCAAGAGATAAGGTCAGCCCCGAGGATTGGCTCAAAACCACCGACCAGTTGCAATTACAGGAGATCTACCCCGGAATTCAAGCTGTGAGCCTGGCGCTTTATGCCAGGAACGAGCAATTGCAAGCCTTGGTCAATTCGATCAGCCGCGAACGTCCGGATTTTCACGTGTATCCCGAAGGAAAGCGGGAAGAATACGTGGTGGTCGAGTATACGCACCCGCAGATATGGCGGAACCGCAAGGTACTTGGCTTCGATCTGATGAGCGAGAGCGTTCGCCATGAAACCATCGTCTATGCGCGCGATACCGGTTTTCCTGTGGTGACCGGGCCACTGCGCCTGCTCCAGGAAACTGACGAAAATGCCCAGCGCGGTGTTCTGCTGTTTTTGCCGATCTACAAGACTTCAGCGCCTATTTCCAGTGCCGATGAGCGGCGCAAGGCTTTTCTTGGCGTTCTGTATGGAGCCTTTCGGCTGGATGACCTGATGGAGGGCATCCTGAAGGCACGTAAGGATCTGTTCCGCCTGCAGATCGTCGATTTCGCCGAGCCGGCCCAGCCATTACTGAAAGAGCGCCTGGATGAATCGATCAAGGCGAGTTACAGGGATGTGCGCCACATTCACATGTATGGCCGTAACTGGCAGTTGATGGTAACGAGTACGCCCCAGTACGAACTGATCGTGGCCAATGGCAGCCGTGCCTTCAGTCTTTTTGCCGGGTTGGCGTCGGTGCTGCTGTTTTCCATGCTAGTGGGGGGCTATCTATACGTGCGCGAGCGGGCCCTGGCTAGTAGTCAGGCCATGACGCTCGAGTTGCGTGAGCGAGAAGCACGTTTTCGCCTACTGATCGAAAAACTGCCTGTCGCCACCTTGTTGTGCGATGAACATGGTCGAATCGAATTGGCCAATCGAAGTGCCGCGACACTCTTGAATGTCGATATCGAGCAGCTACTGGGGAATCGGCTCAGCTATTACTTGCCGGATGTATTGAATGGCGCTCATGGCATCCCGGTCGATACCGAAATTCTTGCCCGCCAGGCTACTGGCGAACCGTTGCCGGTGACACTCAATGTGACTCGCTTCAGGCGTGGCGATGGGTTGCGCTACGTGCTCAACCTGGTCGATTTGCGGGCATTCAAACGGGCCGAAGAGCGCTTTCGGGACATGGTGGAAGGCTTGCCGAATGCATTCGTCTTGTCGGATTGCCATGGGCAGATCGTCACGATCAATCGGCAGACGGAAATGATGTTCGGTTATTCCCGCCAGGAATTGATCGGCCAGCCCTTGGGGACCTTGCTGCCGGAGTCGACCCAACGAAATCACCAGGAATTGTGCCTGTCCTTCGAAAAACATCCAGAACCTTTCCGGATCGGTCGCAACCGGGAAGTTTTCGGGTTGCACAAGGATGGTCGCATGCTTCCGCTGGAAGTCGGCTTGGCCCCCTTGCGCAGCGGCGATGAACTGCTGGTGCAAAGCGTGCTTATCGATATCACGCATCGCAAGAATGCCGAATTGAGATTGCGCGACCAAGCGGACCAGTTGGCCACGGTAAACCGCTATAAGTCCGAATTTCTGGCCAATATGTCCCATGAGCTGCGCACGCCGCTCAACAGCATCCTGATCCTGAGCGATCAGCTCAGGGACAACCGGGCCGGCAATCTCAGCGAAAAACAGGTGCACCATGCCGACATCATCCATCGAGCCGGTAGCGATCTTTTACGGCTGATCAATGATGTACTGGATCTTTCGCGGATCGAGGTTGGTCGCCTGCAGCTCAATCTTGAAACCCTGGATATCGCCGGATTGCTCGGTGAGATCGAAGACAGCTTGCAACCGCTGGCCGAGCAAAAAGGACTTCATCTTTATACCCGTATCGAACCCAATACTCCGGCCCGGATAGTCAGTGACCGTGGCCGCCTGCAGCAAATCCTGCGAAACCTGCTCTCCAATGCCTTGAAATTCACTGAGCAGGGGGAGGTGGAGGTCATTGCGCGTGGTGTGTCGGATGAGCCAGGGGGCGAGGCAAAAAGAATCCAGCTGGCTGTTCGGGATACTGGAATCGGTATTCCGACAGACGAATTCAAGCGGATTTTCCTGGCTTTCCAACAAATCGATGGTTCGATCAGCCGTCGTTACGGTGGTGCTGGCCTGGGCTTGGCCATCAGCCAGCAGTTGGTAGAAGTCCTGCAAGGCAGCTTGAGTGTGGAAAGCTCCCTGGGTATGGGGTCCACGTTCACGATCGAACTGCCTTTGGCGGTGTCGTCGCCTGAAGACGAAGTGGAACAGTTTCTGGCCAGTCGAGGCAGGTACCTGCTGATTGTCTCCGAGGATCTGGAATATGTCAGGCAAGCGATGGAAGTCGGGCAGATCTATGGTTTCGACAGTATGCACTGCGTCAATGGTCAGGATGCCATAGAGGCATTGCAGGACAAGCGCTTCGCTGCTGTGCTGCTGGATCTGCAATTGTCTGACATGAGCGGCTGGCAGTGTTACCAGCAGGTACGTGCCGATGAGCACCATCACGACGTTCCGGTGGTGATCCTGGCCAATGCGCCTCAGGCGCATGACTGGCACGACGGTGCACTGCGTTATCTGCTCAAGCCCGTTTCGCGAACGGATTTGCAGCGGCTCTTCGTCGAATGGTTGCGCTGTGAAGGGAATCCCGAACGCCTGCTATTGGTGGAAGCCGAGCCGGAAAGAGCGCAGCGGCTGCGCGATCACTTCGAGCGAATCGGTTATAGCGTCACCTTGACAGACCGTAGCGAGGATGCACGCCTGGCCTTCGCCGAGCGGCATTTCAAAGTTTTGGTTATCGATTTCGACCTGCCGGAGGCAGATGGTATGGATTTATTGGAAGCACTGGATCGCTTGCGGCCCTTGGGCAAGGAAACGAAGGTAATTGTTTATAGCCGAGATTCATTACCGGAATCGGAGCTGTATCGCTTGCAGCATTACTCTGGTACTAGCCTGGCGCGCAATGATGACGTGGCACAGTTCGATGCCATTCTGATGCCGAAAATAGAGGCTCCGCTGGCAAGTCTGGATGCCGTCGGCCAGCCTTGGTTGGGACGCAAGGTGCTGTTGGTCGATGCCGACGTCAAGAATATTTTCGTGATGTCCGGTCTTCTCGATGAGTTCGGTTTGCAGACTACGCCTGCTACCGGTTTTGCAGAGGCGCTGTTGCGCTTCGAGGAGTCCGTGCATGACTTGGTGCTGCTGGCGCCGATCAACGATGGCGATATTCGGGATCTGATCAAAACGCTTAGGGAAGAGCATGGCTGCCAGGTTCCTATCCTCTGTCTCGATCCGGCCAGGCGCGAGGCGCTTATCGAGGCCGGTGCCGATGATGGCCTGGCCGGGCCCTTCGAGCGCGATTCGTTCGCTGTGCTGGTTCAACGCTGGTTGGGGCGGATAACGGCGAGTGAAACTGGCTGACCGCCTGGCCGGGCAATAAAACGATGCACTTCTTTTGCTTCGATACGCCGTAAGTCCGGGAAATTTGTGGTCTATCAAATGCTTTTTGATAAGGCGCAAGGATCTGCACCGAGCGTGCATCGCGCTTAATGTTGTATCAAGTGAGGATAGTATGGCTCAGGCACAAGTCAAAGCATTGCCGCGAAGTCGAACGTTACTGGTCGTTGATGACCGCGAATCGAATCTTATCGCGATGGAGGCGTTGCTGGGCGATGGCGACTGGCAGGTTCATACCGTCAACTCCGGTGAAGCTGCTCTGCAAGCTATGCTTGGTCTGGATGTTGAACTGGTCTTGCTGGATGTACAGATGCCGGGCATGGACGGTTTCGAAGTAGCACGCTTGATGCGTAGTAATCCGGATACTCGCTATATCCCTATTATTTTTGTCTCGGCCAACACGCATAACCGTGATGCAGTGCTTCAGGGCTATGCTACTGGCGCAGTGGATTTCATTCTCAAGCCCTTCGATCCACAGGTGCTCAAACACAAGATCAATACATTGCTTAGCCACGAGCACAATCGCCGTGATCTGCAATTGCTGGCCCAGCAACTGGACAGGGAACAGGCTTTCAATGCGTCGGTGCTGAACAATGCTGCCGAAGGCATTCTGGTCGTCGGCGAGGATGGTTTTATCAGTTTTGCCAATCCTGCCATCGCCAGCATGTTGCACACACAGGTGGAGTATCTGGAGGGAACCCAGTTACTCGATCATCTGGCTGCCCCGGAAGTGAACGTTCCCTGGCGTAATTCCGATTTCTATCGGCACTGGCGTAACGGCGAGACCTACCGTCCACATGAGGCGCAGTTACGCATCGCCGATGGTGGAACTCTTCCTGTAGCGCTATCGTGTTCACCACTACCTAGACAGCAGCGCTCCATGGTGGTCATCGCACTGGATATGTCAGATGTACGCGATCTGCATGCGCAACTGGAGGCTCAAGCAGTCACCGATGCGCTGACGGGGC
Organism: Azomonas macrocytogenes; assembly: GCF_014191985.1. GTDB lineage: Bacteria > Pseudomonadota > Gammaproteobacteria > Pseudomonadales > Pseudomonadaceae > Azomonas > Azomonas macrocytogenes. Next base: position 50,597 of record NZ_JACHXI010000008.1, on the reverse strand, counting down.
TGCTGAATCGCCGTGGTTTCAATCAGGCACTTGAAGTGGCGCTATCGCGAGTCGATCGCAACGGCAAAGGTATGGCCGTTCTTTACATCGATCTGGACGGTTTCAAGCGCATCAATGATTCCTTGGGGCACGAGGCCGGTGATGCGATTCTCTGCAAAGTGGCGCGACTGCTGGAAACCTGTATGCGTTCCTACGACATCCTGGGACGAATGGGCGGCGATGAATTCACGGCTTTGCTGGACTCTCTGGATAACCCCGAGGATGCTGCCAGGGTTGCGGAAAAACTCATTGAACTGATTTCGGTGAAACACACTATCGATGGCAATGAAGTGACTCTGGGCGCCAGTATCGGTATTGCTTGCTTTCCCGGTTGTGGCGAGCATGTCGATGAATTATTGCGGGCTGCGGATATGGCAATGTATGAGGCCAAACGCAACGGTCGCCAGCAATTCCGTTTCTTTTCGCCGGAAATGAACAAACGCGCCCATGCCCGTCTGATCATGGAAGAAAACCTGCGCAGTGCTACCGAGCGGGAAGATTTTCGGCTTGTCTATCAGCCACAGGTTTATCTGGACAGCGGTAAGCTCCGCGGTTTTGAGGCCTTGTTGCGCTGGGATCGCCAAGGTGAGGAAATTCTGCCGGGAGATTTCGTTCCGTTGCTGGAAGAAACACGTTTGATCAACCGGGTTGGTCAATGGGTGATGCGCAAGGGCATTCGTCAATGTCATGACTGGAAATCGCTGTTTGGCGAAGAGTTGATCCTCAGCCTCAATGTCAGTCCGGTTCAATTCATCAGTGATAGCCTGTTGAACAATTTGAGCCAGCTTTTGCGTGAGCAGGACCTGAAACCCGGTCAGCTGGAACTCGAAGTGACCGAAGGTACGCTGATGCAGGACCTTGATCATAGCTGCGCTATGCTCGAAAAACTGCGTCAGCTCGGTGTCCGGGTGGCCATCGATGATTTCGGGACCGGCTACTCCTCACTGGCTTATTTGCGTCATTTCGAGATCGATACGCTGAAAATCGATCACTTGTTCATTTCCAACATGCTGGTCTCCCCACGCGATGCTGCCGTCGTCAGTACTATCCTGGAGCTGGGGCGCAACCTGGGGATGGAGGTCATTGCCGAGGGTGTCGAAAGTATGGCTCAGCGCGATTGGTTGATTGAGCACGGTTGCCAGATTATGCAAGGTTATCTGGTCTCGCCAGTCGTCGGCCCGGAGCTGGCTGGCGGCTTTCCCAGGCAGACCGATTGGGCTGCTAAGGGGTGAAGGTTGCGCTTCTCCGACAGGAATCGGGTTTTGCCTTCACCCGATCCATATGTTTATGCCTGATTTCAGCGCGTGTGACTGGCTGCCTGTAGTGCCGTCAGGGCAATGGTAAACACGATATCGTCCACCAATGCACCACGCGACAGGTCATTCACTGGTTTGGCCAGACCTTGCAGCATTGGGCCGACGCTGATTACCGAGGCGCTGCGCTGAACAGCCTTGTAGGTGGTGTTGCCGGTATTGAGGTCAGGGAAAACGAAGACCGTAGCCTGGCCTGCGACTTGACTGTTCGGTGCTTTCTGCTTGCCGACGCTGGCCACGGAAGCAGCGTCGTACTGCAGGGGTCCGTCGATTGGCAGATCCGGGCGCCGATCCTGGGCAATACGGGTCGCTTCGCGTACTTTGTCCACTTCCGCGCCACTGCCTGAGTCACCCGTGGAATAACTGATCATTGCCACGCGCGGTGCGACCCCGAGTGCCAAGGCCGATTCGGCGCTTTGCAAGGCGATTTCAGCAAGTTCCTGGGCGTTGGGGTTCGGATTCACCGCGCAGTCGCCATAGACCAGTACCTGATCCGGCAGCAGCATGAAAAACACCGAAGACACCAGGTTATAGCCCGGCGCGGTCTTGATCAGTTGCAGAGCCGGGCGGATGGTATTGGCCGTCGTATGAATCGCTCCGGATACCAGCCCGTCCACTTCGTCGAGAGCCAACATCATGGTGCCGAGCACTACTGTATCCTGCAGCTGTTCTCGTGCCTGCTCAGGCGTGAGTCCTTTGGCCTTGCGCATTTCGACCATTGGCTCGACATAGTGGTCGATAATTGAATTCGGATCGACTATTTCCAGATCGGTCGGCAACTGGATGCCTTGTTCCTGGGCAATGGCACGCACTTCTTCCGGCTTGGCCAGCAGCACGCAACGAGCGATACGCCGTTGCTGGCAGATAGCGGCCGCGCGGATAGTCCGTGGTTCGCTACCTTCCGGCAAAACGATGCGTTTGTTCGCTTCCTGGGCACGTTTGACCAGCCGATAGCGAAACGCTGGTGGTGACAGGCGCAGCTCGCGTGGCAGGCTGCAGCGTGTATGCAGGTATTCCGGGTGCAGGTAGCGAGCGATGAAATCGGTGACGCGTCGAGCGCGATCGATATCGTCTGCGGGTGTTTCCCGATTCAGGGCAAACAGGTTGGTGGCCGTGTCGTATGAGCCGGTTGTGACGCTCATGACTGGCAGCCCTCCGTCCAAGGCTGCTTTGCATAGAGTCATGACATGTGGATTCGGCGCAAAATCACTGCACAGCAACAGGCCCGCCAATCGTATTCCATTCAGAGAAGCCAGGCTGGCAGCGAGAATGATGTCGTCGCGATCGCCAGGGGTCACTACCAGTACGTCCGATTGTAGCAGCGGGATGGTGTTGGGCATGGCGCGGGCACAAAGAATGATCTGCTTTACCCGACGCTGCTGTGCATCACCTGGATTAAGTATTTTGGCACCCAGCATCTCCGCCACATCGTGGGTCCGTAGGGTGTTGAGTTCCTCTTCGAACGGGATGCCGCCGAGCAGTTGGAAGTCATTGGTATCGAGTAGTGGCAGGTATTCTTTAAGACGTTTCACGAAGCCTGGAATGCCGTCCTCGCTTTTGATCTTGTTGAGGATGACACCTAAAACTTTCGGATCCTTGGCCCCACCGAACAATTGGGCCTGGATTTCAATCCGTTCGGCCATTTGTTTAAGGCTATCGCTGCCTTGCGCTGCAATCAGAATTATTTCGGCATCGAGGCTTTTGGCCAGTTGTGAATTGATGCGTGCAAAGTAATCGGAGTCGCGGGTTGGGACCATGCCTTCGACAATGACGACGTCCTTACCTTCGGTCGCCTGCTGATAGCGGCTGACGACTTCTTCCAGGGTCAGATCCAGTTCGCCATCGGCTAGTTGCCGTTCCACCTGATCCAGCGATATTGGTTCTGGCGAGCGTTGGTCAAGGGTTCGTTCGACGATAACGCAGGAACGTTCTTGCCCTTGGTCGATAGGGAAGGGCTGCGCAATCGGTTTGAAAAAACCGACTTTCAGGCCTGCATTTTCCAAGGCGCGAAGTAGGCCGAGACTGATAGAGTTGAGACCGACCCCGAAACCGGTTGGGGCGAGGAAAAGCGTATGCATGGTTTCTCCTTCTGGAGGGCGACATATCTAGATTACGCGAAGCATAGATCGCCACATGAAAGACAATGCGCGAAAACCCGGCGCCATGATGAGGGTCAGGTTTTCGCGAAACGAATACCGGATGGATGGTTAAGTTCAAGTATCCAGCAACGCCAGCGTATCCAAGGCGATCTGGCGCTCCTCATTGGTTGGTATGACCAGTATGCGCGGGCTATCTTTGCTTTGGATCTCTCCAGCTACGCCAAAAACACAGCGGGCATTGGCTTCTTCATCGATACGCAAATGAAGAAGGCCGAGAAATTGCAGGGTACGACTACGCGCCGCTGCCGAGTTTTCGCCGATACCTCCGGTAAAAATCAGACCATCAAGGCGTGGTAACGCGCAGGCCATGCCAGCCAGCGACTTGGCCAGGCGGTAGCAAAATACATCGAAGGCCAGTGTGGCGCCGGCATGCCCGGCGGCACGCGCTTCGGATAGCGTACGCATGTCATTGGACAACCCGGAAAGCCCTTTGAGTCCGCTTTCACGATTGAGCATGTTGTCGATCTGCTCCAGGTTCCAACCCAGCGTTCGAGCCAGGTGGCTATGCAGGTTTGGATCGACATCACCGCTACGAGTGCCCATGACCAGCCCTTCGAGAGGGGTCAGCCCCATGCTGGTATCCCGGCTTTCGCCGTTGACGATGGCGCAAGTGGAAGAACCGTTACCCAAATGAGCGCTTAGCCAGCAACTATCCTTGACTGGTAATTCAGTCATTTCGGCGGCACGCTGGCTGACATAACGATGGCTGGTGCCATGGAAGCCGTAGCGGCGCACGCCATGTTCCTTGTAAAGATACTCAGGAACTGCATAGCGGTAGGCATATTCCGGCATGCTTTGATGAAATGCCGTATCGAAGACTGTCACCTGCGGTAAACCGGGAAACAGTTTCATTGCCGCCTCAATACCGATCAAGTTGGCCGGATTGTGCAACGGTGCCAACTGAGCACTGCTCCGGATACCTTCCAATACCCGTTCATCCACCAGGCTGGCGCTCGTGAAATTTTCTCCGCCATGGACAACCCGGTGTCCGATTCCGTCCAATGTCCCGCCTGCCACTTCCTGAGCCAGCGGCAGTATGAAGGCGAGAGCAGCCTGATGGTTTGCATCAGGCATCTTGCGGGTCTGCTTATCTTCGCCAAGTTGCCAGTGAAGGATGGCTTCCGGACTACCGAGCCTTTCGGCAAGCCCCTGAAGAGAAAAGCTCGTCCGAGCTTCATTGACCAGCGCGAACTTGATCGACGAGCTGCCACAGTTGATCACCAGAATGTTGCGAGCTGACATCGGGTGCTCCTTTGATAGCTGATTGGGTTTATTAGGTTTTTTGCTCGCCGCTCTATCCGAGAGGCTTTGTAGTAAAAATTAATTGTCACTACATTGTCTGATTCTTACACAGCTGATCGAGTCTGAGATCTCTCCGAAGGTTGTAGTTCTTTCGATCCAGTGTCTCTCTTTTAAGCTTCTAGCGGGGGGCTGTTAACGCTAAATTTCGTGCATGGTTCGCGTAAAAGCCGGTACACAGTTACACTTTTCACTTCTTGTCTACATTTTGAAAGGTTCAGTTTTATGCAGATCATTACTAACAAAGCAGTGTCAATCGATTACACCCTTACCAACGATGCCGGTGAAGTGATTGACAGCTCGGCTGGTGCAGCGCCGCTGGTCTATCTACATGGTTCGGGCAATATTATCGTAGGTTTGGAGCGCGCACTCGAAGGCAAGCAAAGCGGTGATCGCGTACAAGTCGCCATTGAGCCTAAAGATGCTTATGGTGAATATAGCCCTGAACTGGTCGCGACACTCAACCGAGCAATGTTCGAGGGAGTAGATGAATTGGCGGTGGGTATGCAGTTTCATGCATCGGCACCGGATGGCGGTATGCAAATAGTCACCATCCGGGATTTGAACGGTGATGAAGTGATTGTCGATGGCAACCATCCGCTGGCCGGTCAGCGACTGAATTTCGATGTAACGGTCGTTCTGGTGCGCGATGCCAGCGCTGAAGAGATCGCCCACGGTCATGTCCATGGCGAAGGTGGTCATCACCACTGATTCGTGCCGGAAATCCCCAATGATGCTTGCGGAACACCTTGGCCTTGCCAGGTTGACCGCGAGCCGAAGGAGATAGACATGAGTACGTTTCACAGCTTGAAGCTGCCGTCTCTAGGCGGTGGTGAGATATCTCTGGAGAGTTTCAAAGAACAAGTCGTTCTGGTCGTCAATGTCGCTTCGAAATGTGGCTTGACTCCCCAGTACGCCGGTCTGGAAAGACTGCAACAAAATTATCGCAAGCAAGGGTTCAGTGTATTGGGAATTCCCTGCAACCAGTTCGCTGGACAGGAGCCTGGAAGCGATGAAGAGATCCGCTCGTTCTGTGCCCTGAATTATGGCGTCAGCTTTCCCATAGCTGGAAAGCTGGATGTCAATGGTGCACAGAGGCACGCTTTATACCAATTGCTGGCTGGAGACGGAGCCGCTTTCCCTGGTGACATCACCTGGAATTTCGAGAAATTCTTGATCGGTAAGGATGGGCGCGTGTTGGCGCGATTTTCTCCGCGTACAACTCCTGAGGACCCTGATTTAAGTGAGGCTATCGAGGCAGCCTTGGCTGGCTCGAGCTGATTTTTATTTCTACAGGGCATATATCAGGCACGGTCGATACCTTTTTTGATATTTATATCGTTTTCGATGAAGTGTCTTAAAAGCGCCTGCGTATATTGCATTAGTACCATTGGCAAATCACGCAGACGTTTTATCTAATAAAAAAGAGTCATCCGAATGCCTCGGGGAAGGCAGCAGAAGGGAGGATGACTCGTATAAAACTACAATAATCATTGTATGGTAATGAAGGCTATAAGCTACAATTTAACTTTTTAATATGATCAATAGTATTCTGCTATCAGTTTTATTGTGTAAAGCTCTACCATCGAGCTTGTACCGAAAGGCAAGATAGAAAAACTTATTTGCTTTTTCTTCTAGGAGTTTTGATGTCCTTACCTGTACTCACTGGTCCAAGCTACCTTGGCGAAGGCCTGCGGCTGATTTTAAGCCCGGGACTGAGATTGTTTGTACTGTTGCCTCTGACCGTGAACGTGCTGCTATTTTCCGGTTTGATCTATGTAGCGGTCAATCAATTTGACGTGTGGGTCGATGCGTTGATGCCGAACCTGCCACACTTTTTGGAATTTCTGGAATATTTAGTCTGGCTACTCTTCGTTGCATTAGTGGTAATGATTATTTTTTTTACTTTTACACTTCTAGCTAATCTAATCGCAGCGCCTTTCAATGGCTTTCTATCGGAAAAAGTAGAAGAAGTCATTTGTGGCAAGAATGCAGCACCAGCATTTCACTGGTCCGAGCTACTAGCGTTATTACCGCGTACCCTTGGGCGAGAAATGCGTAAATTGCGTTATTTCGTACCTAGAGCTCTGGGGTTGTTGGTGCTGTCTTTCATCCCGGGAGTGAATTTTATTGCTGCGCCGCTATGGCTATTGCTTAGCGTGTGGATGATGGCCGTGCAGTACATTGATTATCCAGCGGATAACAACAAGCTTGGTTGGAGCGATATGCTCAGTTGGTTACGCCAGAGGCGCTGGAAAAGCTTGAGCTTTGGTGCCACGACTTACGCAGCGCTTCTCATCCCTGGCTTGAATCTGCTGCTTATTCCTGCTGCAGTAGCTGGCGCTACGCTTTTCTGGGTACGAGAAAACCAGCATCAGGCATGATGCTGTGGCATGGTGGGTTGAAGGAGAAGCCTTCACCCACCGGTCTGTTGTTGGTTCTCAAACCTTACGTCTCAGTGGTTGTCGTTCGAAGCGTACACCCGGTAAGCCAGTTTCCAATAATGCACGAATATTTTGATGGTCGTTTCCCTGGGGATTATCCAAGACGGCTTGATAGTGTTCACCAAATGCCAGCAATGCTTCTTCGGTAGAAAACCCTTCGAGTAATGCAAGCCCTAATGTTTTAGAAGAACCCTCGTTTTCGCCTTGAGCATTTTCAACCGAGCCGTTGCGGAAGCTACTTGGTTGATAATCATAATTATTGGCAATAAAAACAAGGGTATCACTGAATGTGTGGTTACGGTTGTTCAAGCTGGCACGAAAGTTCTCAAGCTTATTCATCGCAATTGATCCTTTTTGGTAGCGGCAATCGGGTAAGCGTAGTGTTGATTCTTGCAGGTTTAATGCCGCAGTTTCGTGGCGTTTCTGGACCTGGATAATTCGATGAAAAATTGAATGAATTTTCAGGCATTGGCAACTGAAGCATAGTAAACAAGGCCCAAAAAGATATTGCGTAGGTAGTAGTATACAGGGGGTGTGCACCTTCAAGAGAGCGAAGTAATCGAGAGGCTGCTTCCGACCCAGGCTGTGTGAAAACGTCGTCCTCGCCTAGAAGTGCTGGAGCCACACATTACATTCGAGAGTGGCGTAGGAAAATGACGACTATCTTCATTCATCGAAGAGAAATACAACCGAACACGGCTGCATTCCTCTTTGGGATACCTGCCATCAGAAGAATTTGAACAATGTCGTGCCACCCGTGAGCAGGTCATTATTTAAACTTGGTTTTGTCCAGCTACAAGGGGGGCATTGCACATCTCTTCCGGCGCGATTTCAGGGCATTGGTCAAGATAGGCAGCATTCAGGCAGTGTTTGGTAGATGTCACTTCAATTCCGATTCCGAGTTCAACGGATATACTCTGGAGCTGCGTTTATAGGCGCTGATGGTCGAGCAGCACCTCAAATGCAACGACTCGCCCATTGGTGTGCGCCAGGATGGGCCACTGCCTGAACGCATCGGTCAGCAGGCTTAGCGAGGACTCCACTGCAAGAAACCTGGCAATAGCGTACCTATTTATATTTTGCAGGTGTGCGACGAGCTGGCTACCGCTTGCGGTCGTAGCCGTGCTCTTGGCCAGTTCAGTATAGGAAGGCGTTCCGGGTAAACATTTTTGCGGAACTCCCCAGAATACGACCCCTGACACCAGTCGCTCTTTTTGTAGCAATTCTATTTGCTGGCGAGCGTCCTTGCGCCATAGCGCAATGATGTCGATGTCGATCATGCGCTGCACTTTCGCCATCTGCAACTCCACGTAATTACTATGGGCGTAGAAATCCTGAATGCTATGTAACGCCTGCCCTAAGGCAAAAAAGGCATGACTTACTGCATCATCTCGTTCAGCGTTGTCCGTCGTGGCTTCCGCCGCTCTGGCATACGATGCGACTTCATCCATGAGCGAGGCAAGATGATCCAGCCCTGCGTCAAAGTCGCAATTATCGAAATGTACTTTGGAAACGAACGGCTGAGCACTATCTGGAAAATAAAGGCCTTTGCGCAATTGGGCAATGTACGGATTGTTGGCCAGGCGCTTGAGTATTTTCCGGCGTGTATGAGCATCGAAGGGTTCGCCACAGTCGATGCAAAAAACGGCAGGATCCGCCTGTTGGATATCGGAGATGATGACTGTTGGTGATGAAGTCGAGGGTGAGGCGGTAGAGACCAAACTTGCGACACTGGTTACAGCGACTATCAGGTATTGCAAAAAGACCGGTCTCATCGAGTGGCCTCAACAAGTAATATGATAAAGCCATGATATGGATCAATTGTATAAAGTTGAATAACCAATTTCGTTGTTTGGCTTGCGACTATGAACGACCGTCTTCGGCACTCGCGGGGCTCCACTTCCTCATTTTCGCCATCCTGATGCTTTCCAAGGTGTCAGTACCGATGCAAAACTGACCCAGAGTGGGTCAGTTTTCAACCGATGTTGACACTGATAAATCGTGGAGCAATAGCCAGCCTCTGCTTCCGATTGATCGGGTGCGCTATTTTGGGTTCCATGGGCAATACTCTCCCACCTGGCTTGGCCGGGAGTGGTTTGGCCAGGTGAATAAATGGTGCCTGCTGCGCTTTGGTAGATCAGTCGCAGCCGCTTGAGCAATTGCTCGAGCTGTCACCACTCAAGGAAGAGCTTCCGCTATCGCACGATCGCCCCATCCAAATCGATCTAAGTATCGTTTGCATGTCTTCATCGCAACCTCTTTTGACGCATCATTGCGATGATCGGTTGAATCCGCCTATTATTTCCCGTTTTAAGTGAGCAATATTTCCTAATGTCGTGCTCTTTTTCTATCGAGTTTCCGCAGGCTACAGAAGCTCAGCTTGCGGCTTTAATGCAAAACATCTTGGACGACGACAAAATTAATTGGGAAGCACGTTGCCCGATAAAACCTGAAGTGGATTTCACTACTGCAGAACTGGCCGATTGTTACCGTCTTGCTTGGCAGCTTTTGGCCTCTGGTGTGAATATGGGCTCTGCTCGCCGTCTTGTCGTAAGTATCGCTATTCGCTGTTCTGCTACTCCTGAACAAGCTGTTAGCTTCAAACTTATACGTGCGCGCTTCAAACATATGCGGTTTGCTTGCACCAACTGTAGCGAGCAACACACTTACCCAGAGATTCTTCATTCTGTTACCCGGCTTATGGGCGATTTCCAGGATGCCTTTAGAAACGGTCAGAGGGTGAAAACGGCTTGGTTGGGTATCAAGCTTTTGTTCCGGCTTCGGGCAGGTTTCTTTGGGTTTTTACGTAAAAATATTGCAGATGTTCATTACTCTAGCATCGAGAGTTTCAAGCGCTATGTTGTGGCAGAGAACCAATGTCTTGCTGAGGCTACGCAAGGTTGCATATCTCTTACAGGTCGAAAGTTTCACGAATTGCGCAAGATTATAAGCCGCCGCATTGCACTGAATGACACATATCGTGTTCTCTACCCCTCGCCCAAGCTCGATGCCTTTTCTCTCTATCTAGCAACCATAAATGGCCTTATGGGAGAAATGCATGATGATTTAGTTCTGAAACGGGTTCAGGGTGAGCTGGACTATGACAGTCAGTCATTCAAGCTGCCCGATGAGATTGCTAGTCGCATTCGAGCTTTTGTCAGTGCCTAATGCCTTGGTCTAATGCTTTTGTGATCATGAAAGCCTTCCGAGTCTGAATAGCGAAAAATAGCAGCGTCGCTGCAGACGTCATAACAAAAGTAAGTGCAGCGCCTATGCCTCCAAATAGGTATACAAAGCTAACTAATATGGGGAGGCTGATCACAATTGACAGCAGCCGGAAGCGGAGAACACTCCCCAATTTTCCGGTAATGACCATAAAGGGTTCTAAAGGCATGCTGAGGATGCTCATTAACGAACCACAGACAAGAATCGAAAGAATGTGGCTGCCGTCACCATCTGTGCCGATGAGCGCATGGAGAAGGAAACCCCCAAATTCGACTGAGATAAAAATGACCAGTGAAGAAAAGATGGTCGCGTAAATAAGTATTTTCCGGATAACCGCGCGAATCTCATCCAGCCTTCCTTTCTCTCTAAGATGAACGAATTCAGGGTAGAGTGAAGGCGTAAGTGCTCTTGCGGGTCTTACTATTCCGTCAGTAATCTGGGTCGAGACTTTGAAGATAGCGGCCTCACTCGGCCCAATGTGACTACCAATCAGTAGTGTAGGGAGCTTCCTGGCAACTGAAAGCAGTACTTGGTTGATACTGGTCATGAGAGTGAAGTGCCACGCACCATTGAGTATTTCCGGTGTGTGAAACATCTCTCTCCAGGATGGACGCTTCATGCTGTGTTGCCGAAGTGCATACACAGCTGCTGTCACGTCACCCAAAAACACCATTCCAGCAGAAGCCAGCCATAAGTACATGAAGTAATCTAAGCCAAAGTGACAGTAATCTCCGATCATACAACCCAATGTTCTGACAACGGCAGTAATACCATTACCGACTGTAAGGTACTTGAATTTGTCAAGAAGCCTGGTAGCGCCGACACACCATCCTGTACGATCCAGAACAACAGCCAGCATACAGATCTCAGCCACGGGTATGATTTCGTCAGGCCAATCAAAATAGCTACTAAAGAGCATAATGCCAAGGATGCCAACGGCGTAACCTGCTATTGCACTTAGCAGGTCAAGTTGTGCTGCAAAACGTAAAACTTGGTAGAACTGATGCCTGTTCCCATTATGGAACGGTGCTGTTCCATAGTGCAGAACAGTTTTCCATGAAACCAGGTTGGTAATATCTCCAATAATGCCGATATAAGTTATCACCAACAGCATGTATCCAAAAGAGCTGAGCCCTATAGCATGTACGGTATAGGGGATATAAATAAAGCTGCAGACTGCATAGATTCCCTTTTCTAATAACAGTGTCATCGCATTTTTAATAATGCGATGGAGAGACTTTTGCTCCTGGTTATTCACCACAATACTTGCACCTACTATAAAAATAAAACTCTGAAATTCTTTCCCAAGCCATACCCAAAAGCTTGGGTGCGTACTTCTCGCTTCTGTTATGCGTTTGTGTGGTAACGGCAGTGTATGAACAGGTTGGCAGCCTGATCGTGGACCATCGTTGCAATTGGCGTACTGACTTGAAGCGGCGCATCACTTTGCCACGCGCGGCCTGCTGCTCCTCGACCATGTGCAGGCTCAAGGGTGCAGCCGCACCGCATAGCCGATCACCGCGGGTGGGAAGCGGTAGCCGGCATAGGAAATGGCATTGGTGGCAAGTGTGCCATGCTGCAGGGTGGTTTGTTTCATGGCTGGGATTATCACCGCATCTCCGTCAACCTGCCAATAACGTGGCAGTCGGAGAGGGGTGATACAAACTTCATAAGGGCGGAAGCCTTTCAAAGATGAACCTGGACATTACTCCCCGGTTAACGGCTTCTTGCGGTATGTGAAACCGAGGCTGGGCCAGATCGATCAATGCCCCGGCGGGAGTCGGCGCGGGGCGATCATATTTTCCGGATGAAGAATGTCTGTCAACGTGATGTCGTCCAGCAGACCTTCCTCTCGCACCAGTTCGAGCACACCGCGACCACTGTCCAATGCGAGCTTGGCAATGCGTGTGCTGTTCTCGTAGCCGATGTACGGATTAAGCGCGGTGATAAGGCCGATGGAGTTCTCCATCAAGGCACGGCAGTGAGCTTCGTTGGCCGTAATACCGAGGATGCAATGCTCTCGGAGCATGACCATGGCGCGCTGCAGCAGGCGTATGGAATCGAAGAGCTTATAGGCAATCAGTGGCTCCATCACGTTGAGCTGCAGTTGGCCACCCTCAGCTGCCAGTGTCAGCGCGAGATCATTGCCGATCACTTCGAAGGCGACTTGGTTGACTGCCTCGGGAATCACCGGGTTGACCTTGCCCGGCATAATCGAACTGCCTGGCTGGCGTGGTGGCAGGTTGATCTCGCTGATGCCTGTGCGCGGGCCGCTGGAAAGCAGGCGCAAGTCGTTGCAGATCTTCGACAGCTTCACCGCCAGCCGCTTCAGCATGCCGGAGAACAGTACGAAGGCGCCCATGTCGGAGGTGGCTTCGATCAGATCGGCCGCCAGTGTCAGAGGTTGGCCGCTGATCTCCCCGAGGCGCCGTACGGCAATGGCCTGATAGCGCGGGTCGGAGTTGATGCCGGTGCCAATGGCTGTGCCACCGAGGTTTACCTCGCACAGCAGTTCCGGCGCGAGGCGTTTCAGTTTGTCGTGGTCTTCAATCAGCGTGTTGGTGAAGGCGCAAAATTCCTGACCAAGGGTCATAGGTACTGCATCCTGCAACTGGGTACGCCCCATCTTCAGTACATGGGCGAAGGTCTTACCCTTGTCGGCCAGGGCCTCGATTAGTCTGCCCAGGCTGGCAAGCAGGGCATCGTGGCCGAGCAGCAGGCCGAGTCGAATGGCAGTGGGATAGGCGTCGTTGGTGGATTGTGCCATGTTCACATCGTTGTTCGGATGCAGGTAGTCGTATTCACCTTTGTTGTGGCCCATGGCTTCGAGTGCGATGTTGGCGATTACCTCGTTAGCATTCATGTTTGTCGAAGTGCCGGCGCCGCCCTGAATCATGTCCACCACGAACTGGTCATGGAAATCGCCATGAATCAGTCGTGCGCAGGCCTCGCTGATGGCACTGTGCTTGGCGGCGGTCAGCTGGCTGAGTTCATGATTGGCATCCGCTGCAGCCTGCTTGACCATCGCCAGCGCAACCACCAGATTTGGGTAGTGTGAGAGCGGCACGCCGGACAGGTAGAAGTTGTTCACTGCGCGCAGGGTCTGGATGCCATAGTAGGCATCGGCGGGTACTTCAAGCGTTCCAAGCAAGTCTTTTTCGATTCGGAATGATGCAGTAATGGACATGATGAGATCGTCTCAGGTTGGCATGGCATATCGCCGTAGTACCGATAGATTAAGATTCATCGCAGAATCGTGGGGAAGGGGAGATTGATAGTCAGGGAAACAGATAGATGGGCAGTCGCCAAACCAACCTCCGCTCCCTGCTGTTACCCTGCATCCTATTGCTCTCGCCGTCTTCTGGCCAGGCTATGACGTCGTAACCAGTAACTGTTCCGTCGAAAATGCCCTCACAATTACGTTCGAACCAAGGCCACTCAAAGGCTGCAGAGCAATTGAACCGACGCGTTAGGCGCTGCTCTACGTCGGCGCAAGCACCCGCCATGTTTTACCTTGAACCTACTCCCGGCAGCGTTATCGTCCCGGCCCAACAATCGGAATCCGGCAGCAATTACCTGCAGAAAGCCAAGATGGCTGCCGGAATGCACCTACATCGAGGTGAACAACGGTGATCTGGTTTCTCGAAGGGCAATCCAGCCAGCGCGACATCATCATCGGCGCGCGTGAAGCGCTGCCGGCCGAAGTGAAAGTCTTCGCCTCCCACCGACAAGACCGCCCGGAAATTACCGGTCTCGCGGATGTCAGCTTGACCGAGCCGAATGACAACCAGACGCGGATCGATTGGGTGATCGCTACTGCCTTGGAAAACAGCATCAAGGTCATCCTGGCCGGCCACGCAGGAAGCGTCTTTGAGACTGCCCGTAGCCGATTCGAGGTGGTGGGCCTGCAACTGGTAACGGGCGGCATGTCCATGACCACCTTCCAGATAGTGGACGACAAAAGCAAATTCACCGCTGAAGCTGAGCGCGCTGGCCTGGCCTGTGTGCCGGCGATCACTGCTACCAGTGCTCATGAGCTGGTGAATGCTTACGAAAGTCTCGCCACACAGGGAGAGGTCTGCATCAAGCCGGCGGTCGGCATCTACGGGCAGGGTTTCTGGCGATTCAAGGCCGCGGCTGACCCATTCCGTTGTTTCGCCAACCCGGATTCGCGTGAGGTGAACTTCGAAACCTACCTCCAAGCCTACCGTGCAGGAGCAGAACGCCCGGCAATGCTCGTAATGCCGTACCTGCCAGGAAGTGAATGCTCAGTGGACATGGTTTGTGAGGCTGGCCGCCCGGTGGCATTCGTTGGACGCCGCAAACAAGGCCTGCACCAGACCTTCGAGCGCGACACTGCAGCAGTGGAGCTCGCACTGAAGGCCGCTGAACACTTCCAGTGCGATGGCCTGATCAACGTACAGACCCGCGATGACGCAGCCGGGAAGCCGCACCTGCTGGAGATCAACCCGCGCTATTCTGGTGGCATTGGCTACACGCGCGCGACGGGCACTAACCTGCCCGGCATTTTCGCCACCCGCCGGCTTGGGCTGACACAGCCCGACACCGTTTGGCGGCCGGACGTCCGAATAAAAGCCATCACCGTTGCGGTGCCAATAGCACCCTTGTACTAAATTGACGTAAGAAATTTGATGTCATTTTTGCCTTCCTAAAGTTGAAGAAGGTATTACTCAAGGAGAGCGCGAGGGATGATGGGGCTGGCGCCTAGCGCAAACAGCGCACTATCGAGTGCACGGAGCGCATGGA
This sequence comes from Azomonas macrocytogenes, assembly GCF_014191985.1. Taxonomy (GTDB): domain Bacteria; phylum Pseudomonadota; class Gammaproteobacteria; order Pseudomonadales; family Pseudomonadaceae; genus Azomonas; species Azomonas macrocytogenes. Next base: position 35,351 of record NZ_JACHXI010000008.1, on the reverse strand, counting down.
TTCTAGAATGTGGTAACTCTTCGGCCTTCGGGGAGTACGCTGCGGTTGCTTTACTACCGGTAGACGAAAAATGCCATCCTAAAGGCGATCCCGCTCTGCTCCAGACGTCCCGCGACAGGATGGAATGGAGTGGGACTCAGGAAAAGAGCAACTGCAGCATCATCTTCACGACTGCCGAAATGGCTCGTGAAGGCCAGTCTTCTCTATGGTGAATCGAGGCTCGAAATCCATAGAGGCGCTTTGACTTGAATCCCCGGGAAGAGGCGTTAAGTTCTCGACCTCGCGCCAATCTAGGAATGTGGTCCATGGAAAGTATTGCCGTAACGACAACGCTCAGCGCGCAACTGGTACGCGGGCGGCTCGAAGTCAAAGTTGATGATGCAGTCATGGCCCCGGACTCCCTGTTCGGATTCGCCGAGCGCCGTAATCCCAAACGTGCATTTCTGTTCGTTTCCAAAGTGCTGGGACGTCATATCCCGGTGCGTCCGTCGTCGATGGCGGCCAGTTTCGAAAACCTGGCTGCCAAGATTCCGGCCGACTTGCCCGGCCCGGTCCTTGTGATCGGCATGGCCGAGACTGCCGTGGGCCTGGGTGCCGGCGTTCATCGCGCCTACAGCGCTACTCGCCCGGACACGGTCTACATGCTCAGCACGCGCCACCCGCTGGGCACTGAACTGTTCACCCGGTTCGAAGAAGAGCACAGCCATGCCAGTGCGCACCTGATTCACCTGCCGATCGATCCCGATGTTCGGGAAATGATGCTGCCCGCTCGCTCGCTGGTGCTGGTCGACGACGAGGCTTCCACTGGAAAGACCTTCGTCAATCTGTACCGCGCTCTGGTCGATGCTGGCCTGACCAAAGTCGAGCGCGTAGTCACCTGCGTTCTGACGGATTGGTCTGCCGGTGCAGTTCGCAACACCATTGGCACGTCTGCAGATCAGGTTTCGCTGCTGCAGGGCTCTTACCGCTTTATCGAGGACGCCGATACCCTGCTGCCGGACATGCCGGATGTCGGAGCGGTCGCCGTAGGCGAATGGCCGCTATCGCCAAGCAAGGACTGGGGCCGCCTTGGCGTCCGCAATGTGGTAGACACCCTGGCTCCGGATCTGCAGGTCAAGCCTGGCGAGCGGGTCATCGTGATCGGAACCAGTGAGTTCGTGTGGCGACCCTTCCTCCTGGCAGAGCGCCTGGAACGTGCTGGCGTTGATGTGCATTTCAGCTCCACCAGCCGCTCACCGATCGCCATTGGCCATGCTATCGAACATGCGCTGTCGTTCTCGGACAACTATGGCCTCGGCATCCCCAATTTCCTCTACAATGTCCAGCCCGGTCAGTTTGACCGTGTGCTGATTTGCACTGAAACGCCCGCACAGGCTGTCCCTGCCGCACTGGTTGAAGCCCTGAATGCGGAGGTCATCGTCGATGAGCAGTAATCGCCCTCTGGTATTCGTCGATCTCGATGACACCCTGTTCCAGACCGCCCGCAAAATGAGGGAAGCGACGCAGCGCCACACCGCAACCCTCGACGTACATGGTCAGCCGAACGGCTATATGAGCCCTGTACAGAAGTCCTTTGCGCAATGGCTGCTCGCGACTGCCGATGTCGTCCCGGTCACTGCGCGCAGTGTCGAGGCCTACAGCCGCGTGAAGCTGCCTTTCAGCCACGGAGCTGTCTGCGCCCATGGCGGCGTGATCCTCGATCCTGAGGGCCAGTTGGATCAGCACTGGAATACTCGCATGACCGCGGTGCTTGCCGACTTCCAGGCTCGCCTGCCCGGCCTCAGCGAAGCAACGCTCGCAATCGGCCAAGAGTTGGGTATTTCCCTTCGCGGCTGGGTTGTCGAGGAGGAGGGCTTGCGCCATTACGTGGTGACCAAGCATAACGAGGCTGATGACTCCGTGCTCGGCACGGTCCTGGCTGAAGTCCAGGCTCGCGGGTTGTTGAATGGCATGCACATCCACGCCAACACCAATAATCTGGCCTTTCTACCGAATGGCCTGGCCAAGCGTCTGGCTGTTCAGGAATGGCTGCGCCGTGATCGCGCGGTCAATGGTGAACGCCCAGTGCTGGGGTTCGGCGATAGCATCACAGACCTGGGCTTCATGGATGAGTGCCACATGTGGGCAACCCCGGCGAGCAGCCAACTGGCGAAAATGGTGGAGGGTGCGATCAATGGATAACACCCTGAACAACCTGCATACCGTCGGAAGCGGGAGTTACACACCCGGTGATGTCCACTTTCTCCTCCGGCCTGTCCAGATGGACGTAACGGATGTCGAAGAGAAGGAGCGCCTGATCCAGACAAAGCAGAAGCACTACTCCGAGATGATCAGCCTGGAGACTGCTCCGACTGAAGTCCACAAAGCGCTCTACGAGCGGGCGCTGGTGCAGAACGGCACCCGAATGGCCGCGGACGTTCAATCCCTGGCTATGGCGCTGAATAGCGCCTGTGCCGGCCACACCATTGTACTGGTGTCCTTCGTCCGCGCGGGGCTCCCGCTTGGTGTGCTGCTGCGCCGCGCGCTGATCGAAATGGGCCGAGAAACCAGCCATTATGGGATCAGCATCATCCGTGACCGCGGGATCGATACCGTTGCGCTGGAATCGATCATCCAGGTTCACGGCGCGGAAAACCTCGTCTTCGTCGACGGTTGGACCGGCAAAGGGGCTATCTCCGGTGAGATCAAGCGCAGCCTCCACGGTGACTCGCGCTTCCCGGCAGAGCCGCGCCTGGTGGTGCTGGCCGATCCTTGCGGTCGAGCCTGGCTGTCCGCCTCTGCAGAGGATTGGGTAATCCCCTCCGGTATTCTGGGGGCAACTGTTTCGGGTCTGGTTTCGCGTTCTATCTGGCCAGCCGGTGGCGGCCTGCATGGGTGCCTGGTCTACGACCACCTGCATGAACACGATGTCACCCGTGAGTTCATCGAGCAGATTGAAGCCGAGCGCCAGATGCTTGCCCCGGTTGCCCCGGCATCACCGTGGACTGAAAGCCAACGCCTGGAGCTTCAGGCTGCAGCTTTGAGTGTGGTGGACTCTCTCGCCGCACGCTTTGGCATCACGAACATGAATCGCGTGAAGCCTGGTATCGCCGAGGCTACCCGGGCCGTTCTGCGTCGCGTTCCCAACCACGTGCTGGTTCGGGATCGCAACGACAGTGACGTCCAGCTGCTGATGCACCTGACCGAGCGTGCGGGCGTAGCCGTAGAGGAAGTCGGCTCCGATCTTGGGCCGTACCGGGCAGTGACGATCATCCGGAGTGTGAGCTGATGAAGACTCTTTCACCGTACGCCCTCGGGGCCACGCTCTACATGCCCGCCACCCGCGAGGATCTGCTTGACGTCGTTTTCCGTAACAAACTGCCTGAATTGCGCTCGCTGGTGGTTTGCCTGGAAGACGCAGTGGCGGACATTGATGTCGCCACTGCGCTGAGCAATCTCGACAACCTGCTGGCAGCGATCCATCAACGTGGTGGTCGCCCGGCGGATGGTCCTCTGTTGTTCGTTCGCCCGCGAGATTCGGAGATGGCGGCCGTACTGAACGAATGGACCTTGATCGCGCACGTGAATGGGTTCGTCGTTCCCAAGCTGAGCATGCGCAACCTTGACGCCTGGGAGCAGGCGATGACCAACCCTGACCTGCTTCTCATGCCGACCTTGGAAACCCATGAGGTCTACAACCCCGGCGCGATGGTTGAGCTGGGGCAGGCACTGAAGGCCAATTTGAACCACCGGATCATCGCTCTGCGCATTGGCGGCAACGATCTGATGGGGTGCTTGGGTCTACGTCGCAACCCAGCCACAACGCTCTACAGCACCCCCATGAGCTACGTCATTCCAATGCTCGCCGGGGTCATGGGCTCGCAGGGGTTCGCCCTTACCGCGCCCGTTTTCGAGCAGCTCGCTACGCCGCACCTGCTCAAACAAGAATTGGAGCTGGATATCGCCCACGGGTTGGTTGGCAAGACAGCGATCCACCCGAGCCAGATCAACATCATCCAGGACGCGCTTCGCGTCAGCCTCGAAGACCTCAACTGCGCCAAGTTGATCGTCAACGATATGACTCCGGCTGTCTTCAAACACAACAATGCGATGTGTGAATCGGCGACTCACTACAAGTGGGCCACCAACATCCTCGAACGCGCGAAATGGCAGGGCGTGAAGCAAGCTGAGGTTACTGGCAGCGAGCAGCCTATTCGCCTGGCCGAGGCCGGTCGATGACCCGGCAGATGTTCGAAGCCGGTCTACAGGAAGCCAAGGTGCTGCCGGTCTTGGACTTCAACCTACGAAAACAAGGTCAGTTTCGATCTCAACGATAACCGGGCTGTTAAAGTCACCCGCAGAGTCGATTTCCACCAAGGACATCGCGTCATGGATCAAGCCTGCGGCTGGGTCATGCGCTGGTCCGCCAGCTCGAAATAAGCAATATCAGCGGGGCTCTGCGGCCCCGCCTCACGAGGGAAGCAGAATGCTGGAATGGCTTAAAACGAATGCGGCAATAGCTCGCGATGCACTGACCGCCGAGGTCGCGAAGTTCAAGAACAAGAATTTCATGGAAGCGACTGCGTCGGCTTGTGCAATGATCTCTACGGCTGATGGTGAGGTTTCCTCGGCAGAAAAAATGAAGATGACTGGCTTCATCAACAACTCGCCAGAGCTGAAAGTATTTAACCTGAACGATGTCATCAAAGTATTCAACGACGCCTGTGGCAAGTTCGAGTTCGACTTCCAGATCGGCCAGGCAGAAGCCCTGAAAACCATCAGCAAGATCAAGGGAAACGACGGTTCTGCCCGACTGTTGGTACGCGTTGCTTGCGCAATTGGCGCGTCGGATGGCAACTTCGATGACAAAGAAAAAGCGGCCTGCCGCCTAATCTGTCTTGAGCTGGGTCTAAATCCAGCTGATTTCGAACTCTAAGGAGCTGTTCCGTGGAAGCTACTCACATTGGATTCCCACCGCTGACCATGGCGGTATTCGTAGCAATCGCGCTCGGCGCGTTGCTGCTGGACATGGTCACTCATCGTGGCAACAAGCCCGTTTCGCTGACCAAAGCCTCGATCTGGTCGATCTTCTGGATCGCGATCTCACTGGCATTTGCAGGCTTCCTGTACGTCCAGCATGGTCCGCAGGCCGCCAGCCTGTTTGTAACCGGTTACGCCCTGGAGAAAGTCCTGAGTGTGGACAATCTGTTCGTGTTCATGGCGATTTTTGCCTGGTTCAAAGTGCCGGACGGTCTGCGTCACCGCATTCTATATTGGGGCATCATAGGCGCCATCGTGTTCCGTGGCATCTTCGTGGCCATCGGTACCGGCCTGCTTGCCTTCGGCCCTTGGGTTGAGATCGTTTTCGCGCTGATCGTGGCCTGGACCGCAGTCATGATGCTGAAAAACAGCGGTGACGATGACGAGGAAGAGGATTACTCCAAGCACCTCGCCTACCGTTTCGCTCAGAAGCTGTTCTCGGTATGGCCCAAGCTGCACGGCAACAAGTTCTTCGTGACTCGCAAGGTCCTCGAGGTCGAAGTCCAGAAGACCGAGAACCAGGGCATGACCCTGGCCGCGAAGGGCACCCTGTTCGCCACCCCTCTGTTCCTGTGCCTGGTTGTGGTCGAAGTCTCGGACATCCTGTTCGCCTTCGACTCCGTTCCGGCCGTCATCGCGGTGAGCCGTGAGCCCCTGATCGTCTACTCGGCCATGCTCTTCGCGATCCTGGGCCTGCGGACCATGTACTTCGTCCTCGAAGCTCTGAAGCGCTACTTGGTCCATCTGGAGAAAGCGGTAATCGCACTGCTGTTCTTCATCGCTATCAAGCTGGGCTTGAGCGCGACCGACCACATGTTCCACCACGGCTACAGCATTGACCCGAATACCAGCCTGATAATCGTTATGGTTGTCCTGGCGATCGGCATCCTCGCAAGCGTGATCTTCCCGGAAAAGGAAGAAACGCAACCTGAAAACAACTGAGCAACCGCACCAACCATAAGGAGTTATACCCATGGCACTGACTCTTCAAAAAGGCGGCAACCTGTCCCTCTCGAAAACCGACCCGACCCTGACCAAGATCCTGGTTGGCCTGGGGTGGGACCCTCGCGCCACTGACGGCGCCGAGTTTGACCTGGACGCCAGCGCCTTCCTGCTGGGTGCCAACGGCAAAGTTCGCGGCGAAGCCGACTTCATTTTCTACAACCAGCTGAAAAGTCAGGATGGCTCTGTCGAACACGCCGGTGATAACCGTACCGGTGCTGGCGACGGCGACGACGAAGTCGTCAAGGTCGATCTGAGCCGCGTTCCGGCAGACGTCGACAAGATCGCCTTCACCGTAACCATCCATGACGCTGATGTTCGCAAGCAGAACTTCGGCCAAGTTGGTGGCTCGTTCATCCGCATCGTCAACGAAGTGAGTGGCGCTGAAGTCGTTCGCTATGACCTGGCCGAGGATGCTTCGACCGAAACTGCGATGATCTTCGCGGAGCTGTACCGCAACAACGGCGAGTGGAAATTCCGCGCCATTGGCCAGGGCTATGCTGGCGGCCTACGCGCCCTGGCCACTGGCTACGGCCTGAACTTCTGACCCACCGCACACCGCACCGAGCTAAGGAGTAAAAGGGGCTGTAAATCTGTCCAAAGGCGGTAACGTCTCCCTGTCGAAAGAGGCCTCGGGGCTGAGCGAAATCATCGTCGGTCTGTGAGACCTGGGCGTTACCGATGGCATCGAGTTCGATCTCGATGCTTCGATCTATCACCGGTGAAAACGGCAAATTCCTCGCGGGGGTTGAGGTGTTTATCTACGCTGCGCCAGCCTACTCACTTGCCAGGAAATATCCCCGCGTGCGTGGGGAAAACCGGGGCGGGTAGTTCCGCCCGACGGCCGTCCGGTTCACTGCGCGGTGGGGCTGACCCGCGTCCACAGATCGTCGGCCGCAATCCGGTGCTCATGCGAGCGTTGAAAGAGCGGATGACCTCGCTCAGGAAGGCTTCCCGACTCTCTGGAAATTGTCGAGCTCGAGCGCAGCGACTTCCTCGCGTAGCGGCGTGACCTGGTGGTAATCGCCAGCTCCTCTCCTACCATCGCAGGGTGGCCGGCAGTCGCGAACAGCAGGTCACCGATCCAAGCGCTCAAGCGCCGGCCAGCAAGGTCGACCTACTAAGGGTGAAGCAGGTCGTCTGACGCCGCTCATCGCCACCATGAGTTGTCTCCTGCAGCTGCACCCAAAATCTATACTAGTGTTAATAGTGAAAAGCATGTCTACAAGCATTAAGCAAATGGAGAACATTCATGACCGCAGTAAATATAAAGCCCATGAAATTGTCTTTTGCAATGGCCATGCTTTTGCCTACGTCTTTGATCATGGGAGAAAGTAGCACTTCTGATCCCATAATCTTGGAGGATACAACCGTGTATTCACAGGTGCCCGAAGCCAAAAACTATAAATACGGAATGCGCTTGGATATTGCCAAGGTAGTGACTATGGAATATTTCCCGCCTGAACCGAATTTTTGCGGAGTCATTCCAGCACAAATGACATATGAGGATTCCATGGGGAAGATCCATGCTATTCGTTACCTGTATCCCGAAATTTCGGGGTGTCCGGACAATTAAGATAAAACTGCTCCGGGATTTCCATAGGCTTATTTATTTGAGTAAACATATACTTGGCGCTTTGGCTTTTAGCAATCACGGCTTTGCCGTCGCCTTGATGTCCGCATTATCCTACCTATGCCAGTTTCGCCTGTTTTTAGCACTGTAATAATCTGGCTTTCTGTGAATCTGCTTTTCTTCAAGGGAATCTCCGATTCATGGAGGCTCCGAAATTCTACTGGCTGATCTCTACTGCAAAAGGAAACTTGCGCAGAGTCGATGAGCCGCGGATTCGTGAAAAGCTTGAACGCGTCGTGGCTGGCTTGTTGGGTGAAAGCCAGGTATCCACCGATCGATCAAAAAACCAGGAGCGTTCTATTGCGTCGCTCCGTACTGTCGAGCCTCGCATTTTGCTCATTCGATGGCGAGTACAGAAAAACTGGAGACATTGGATCCAGCGTTTTTTGTGTTTTGTCTTTTTCCGGCAGGTATAGAAGAGCAGGATGCGAATTTATCTGTTTGATATAGGGGGTATTTTTGGCTGAAAGCGCATCAATGTCTGGAATAACGTCCTTCTGGCAGTTACTTGTTGTCAAACCAATAAAAAATGGAGCAATAAACAAAATTTTATCCATTGTATTGCCTGATTATTTGTTTTTTCTGATTTCCTTGGGGAATAGATAATCATCAAATGGAGACCCAAAAACCATGCGCTGAGTCAGTTTTTTAGGCTGGCTTGCAGCCGTTCATCGGGTGGGATATCAAGACGTTTCCAGCGTGCATTGCTGCAGATAATTCTGACCATCCAGACAGTCAGGGAATATTCAGGCGAATAGATCCAGATCAATAGCGGTCTTCACTGTATGGTCAATTACTTGGCTATCTTGAAACTGATGGATAAGCCAATGTGAGGAGGCCGATATGGCGTATTGCTGCCGTAGCATGCGGACACGAGATAAGAACACCCTGTTCAGGAGGCCTTATGCCATCGGGTAAGGACGATGAAGTCATAAGCTTGTGGCTGGCTATCCTGTTAGTTCTGGTATCGATGACGACAATCTGGCTGGTCGGGGAACGCTGGCTTTGATTGTCGGCCAGATCCGCTTCCATTTGCTCGAATCGTTGCCATTCCAGGCTGTTCAATCGTGGTTGCCCATGTATTTTGGGTGATCTTTCACGCTGTCGAGACTGCTGTCGATGAAAATTGCTTTGGCGCCCATGGAAGGCCTGGTCGATGGGGTGCTGCGCGATGTGCTGACCCGTACTGGTGGTATCGATTGGTGCGTGACGGAGTTTATCCGGATAACTGATCGACTCTTGCCCGAGAGTAGTTTCCACAAGCTGGTGCCGGAATTGGAGCGAGAGGCCATGACTCGTTCCGGTGTGCCGGTACATGTGCAGTTGCTGGGTTCCGACCCGGTGCTCCTGGCTGAGAATGCCGCATTTGCTGCCTCGCTCGGCGCTCCGGTCGTCGATCTCAATTTCGGTTGCCCGACCAAGACGGTGAACAAGTCGCGTGGTGGTGCGGTGCTGTTGAAGGAGCCGGCGTTGCTGCATGCCATTGTGTGCGAAGTGCGTCGTGCCGTGCCCAGGCATATTCCGGTGACGGCAAAGATGCGCCTGGGCTATGAGTCTCCAGACCAGGCCGTGGAGTGTGCGCAGGCCTTGAGTGAGGGCGGGGCGGCGTTTCTGGTCGTACATGCACGGACCAGAATCGAAGGCTATCGACCCCCGGCTCACTGGGAATGGGTTGCCCGTATTCAGGATGTAGTGCCGATCCCGGTCTATGCCAATGGCGATATCTGGAGCCTGGACGATTGGCGACGTTGTCGGGTGGTCAGTGGGGTGGAAAACATCATGCTGGGGCGAGGGTTGGTCTCGCGTCCCGATCTGGCTTGGCAGATCGCTGCAGCCAGCCGGGGGCAGCCGGTGGATGAAATGGGCTGGCAATCCGTGCAGCCCATGCTGGCCGATTTCTGGTGCCAGACCAGACAGAAGCTCGATCCGCGTTACATGCCGGGGCGACTCAAACAATGGCTTGGCATGTTGGCGCGAAATTACCCGCAAGCGCTCGAATTGTTCGAGATGATTCGACGGGAAAATGATTGCGCCCGGATCGACTCTTTGCTTGCAGAACAGTCGGTACGCAGAGGCGTATCGCCTTTAGCTGTTTGTTGAAAGTTCTCGATCTCAGCTCTTGAAAGCCACAAGCGAGCCCCTATTTCTGGGATACGGGATGCCGAAAATCGGGTCCCGCAATGACTGACTCGCTGATGTTCAGGAGATTGAAAATGACAGCTTTCCCTATGGCTCCACTGTTTCGTCAATCCATCGGTTTCGATCGTTTCAATGATCTGTTCGAGTCTGCCCTGCGCAACGATAGCGGCAGCACATATCCACCCTACAACGTTGAGAGGCGTGGCGATGGGCTGTACCGCATTGTGGTTGCAGTTGCTGGTTTCGATAATGCGGACCTGGGTCTGCAGGTCGAGCGCGGTGTACTGACCGTCAGTGGCGGCAAGCGTGAAAGCGAGGCGAAGGAGGTAACCTACCTTCATCAAGGTATCGCCCAGCGTGCTTTCAAGCTCTCGTTCCGCCTGGCCGATCACATCGAGGTTCGCAATGCATCCTTGGTCAACGGTTTGTTGAATATCGACCTGGAGCGGATCGTTCCGGAAGAAGCCAAACCTAAACGCATCCCGATCAATGGCGAAAGACCTGCGCTGGAAAGCTGACACCATTTCTTAGCGATATGCAGTGAACAAGGGGCGCTTGGCGCCCCTTGTCCGTTTCTGGGTTCACTATTTTCTCTGTGCATCGAGCAGAGCCATAAAGGCCCTTGCCGCATTGGACAGCGTACGCTCGGTATGCAGGATGTAGCCCAGTTGGCGCTTCAGTTGAGGTCCCGATAGCTGCAAGCGTACGACCTGTTCGTCCAGCATGGTTCGCGGCAGTATGCTCCAGGCGAGGCCGATGGAAACCATCATCTTGATCGTCTCCAGATAATTGGTGCTCATGGCGATATTCGGTGCCAGCCCTTCAGCCTCGAACAGGCGCCGCACAATGGTATGGGTAAAGGTATTGCTGCCAGGAAAGACTGCCGGGTAGCGTGCAATGTCCGCTAGGGTTGTCTGCTCGTTACGGGCCAGGGGATGTTCTGGCGCGGCAACAAAATCCAGCGGGTCTTCCCATACTTCGATGGCTTTGATCGGCAGTGTGGTCTGGGGTGCGAGGGTTATCACGGCCAATTCGGCGCGGCCATGCAGGATTTCTTCGTAAGCGACTTCCGAATCGAGAAAGTGGATATCCAGCGCGACCTGAGGATAAGCCTGGGTGAAGCTGCGTAATAAGGAAGGTAAACGATGCAAGCCGATATGGTGGCTGGTAGCCAGAGTCAGCCGACCGCTGACAGCACTGTGCAGGTTATTTAGGGCACGACGAGTATCGTCCAGTACGTTGAGAATCTGGTAGGCACGTGGCAGTAGGGCGCGGCCGGCTTCGGTCAGACCGATTTCCCGCCCGAGGCGATCGAACAGGCGCGTATCGAGCTGCTGTTCAAGTGCGGCAATACGTTTGCTTACGGCTGGTTGTGTCAGGTGCAGACGCTCGGCTGCCAGCGAAAAACTGCCGGTTTCGACTACAGCGATAAAGGCATTAAGGCTGGCCAGGTCCACAGGTTATCCCTCTTCTTGAGCGGAGAGTGGCCATCTTGGTGAAGGCCTGCCACTTTACTTTGGCTGAATCGGGATTCCTGAATGGAATCGTTTGAATAAAAAATATGAATTTGAGTTATCACTGGCAAGCCCCTAGCATCGCTACCTTAGCCTGACCTGTATCGACGATTCAGGTAATAAAAAACGCTGATGAGGAACAGTCCGATGGCTGGCAAAACACTCTACGACAAGCTTTGGGATATGCATGAAGTGAAGCGGCGTGACGATGGTTCGTCGCTGATCTATATCGACCGCCATATTCTTCACGAAGTGACTTCACCGCAAGCCTTTGAAGGCTTGCGTCTGGCCAGCCGCAAGCCTTGGCGTATCGATGCGAATATCGCGACTCCGGATCACAATGTGCCCACCAGTCCTGATCGCAAGGATGGTGTCGAGGCCATTGCCGACGCGGTTTCGCGCCTCCAGGTCCAGACTTTGGACGAAAACTGCGATCACTTTGGCATTCTCGAATTCAAGATGAACGATGAGCGCCAGGGTATCGTCCATGTGATCAGCCCGGAGCAGGGTGCGACTTTACCGGGTATGACGGTCGTCTGCGGTGATTCGCATACCTCGACCCATGGCGCTTTCGGTGCCCTGGCCCATGGCATCGGAACGTCCGAGGTCGAGCATGTACTGGCGACCCAGTGCCTGGTAGCCAAGAAAATGAAGAACATGCAGGTGTGCGTCGAGGGGCATCTTTCGACTGGTGTTACGGCCAAGGATGTAGTGCTTGCCATTATCGGCCGGATCGGTACGGCGGGTGGCACCGGCCATGCCCTGGAATTCGCCGGTAGCGCCATTCGTGATATGTCCATGGAAGGGCGCATGACCTTATGCAATATGGCCATCGAAGCCGGTGCCCGGGTTGGCATGGTCGCGGTGGACGAAAAAACCATCGCGTATGTCGAAGGCCGGCCATTCGCTCCCAAGAGCGAACATTGGCAGCGCGCGGTCGCTCAGTGGCAAACGTTGGTGTCCGACCCGGATGCACATTTCGATAAGGTGATCGAGCTGAAGGCTGAAGACATCCGCCCGCAAGTCAGTTGGGGAACCTCTCCTGAAATGGTCCTGGCCGTGGATGAGCGTGTGCCCGATCCGTCTGCCGAAGCCGATCCGGTCAAGCGTGATTCCATCCAGCGCGCGTTGAAGTACATGGGGTTGGCTGCCAACCAGCCGATCACCGAGATCAGGCTGGATCGAGTATTCATTGGTTCCTGCACCAACTCGCGTATCGAAGACTTGCGGGCCGCTGCCGAAGTGGCAAAAGGGCGTAAAGTTGCACAAACCGTCAAGCAGGCACTGGTGGTGCCAGGTTCCGGTCTGGTCAAGGCACAGGCTGAAGCCGAAGGGTTGGACAAGATATTCACCGAAGCTGGCTTTGAGTGGCGTGAGCCGGGTTGTTCCATGTGTCTGGCAATGAATGCGGACAAGCTGGGCAGCGGCGAGCATTGCGCTTCCACTTCCAATCGCAACTTCGAAGGGCGTCAAGGCGCTGGTGGGCGTACTCACCTGGTCAGCCCGGCGATGGCTGCGGCGGCGGCAGTGACCGGTCATTTCGTCGATGTACGTGAACTGTTGAGCCAAGGAGTCTGAGATGAAAGCCTTTACCCAACATGATGGTCTTGTGCTGCCACTGGACCGGGCCAACGTCGATACCGATCAGATCATCCCCAAGCAATTTCTGAAGTCGATCAAGCGGACCGGCTTCGGTCCCAATCTGTTCGACGAATGGCGTTACCTGGATATCGGCCAGCCTGGGCAGGATTGCTCCAAGCGTCCGCTGAACCAGGATTTCATCCTCAACGCTCCCCGCTATCAGGGGGCCAGCGTGTTGCTTGCCCGGGAAAACTTCGGTTGTGGTTCGAGCCGCGAGCATGCACCTTGGGCATTGGATGAGTATGGTTTTCGCGCCGTCATCGCGCCGAGCTTCGCCGATATCTTCTTCAACAACAGCTTCAAGAACGGCTTGCTGCCCATCGTTCTTGCAGAAGCGCAAGTCGACGAGCTGTTCAAGCAGTGCCAGGCGCAGGAAGGCTATCACCTTGCCGTCGATCTGGCCGCGCAAACGGTGACCCGCCCGGATGGCCAGCAGTATGCCTTTGACATTGATGCCTTTCGCAAGCATTGCCTGCTTAATGGGCTGGACGATATCGGCCTGACCCTGCAGGATGCCGATTCGATCAAAACCTTCGAAGAACGGTATCGCCAGAGCAGTCCTTGGTTGTTCGGGGCGATCCGATAAAAGTGGAGCTGAAAGCTGAACGAAGAGGGCAGAGAGGCTTGTTCGTTCAGCTTCACCCTTCAGTCTCCAGCGAAGAAAATCCAGCCGGTTCATAAGCTACTCACTCAAGGACTATGGGCAACAACATGGCAAAATCGATTCTGATCCTCCCTGGCGATGGTATCGGTCCGGAAATCATGGCTGAAGCGATCAAGGTGATGCGCCTGGCCAACGACAAGTACCAGCTCGGTTTCGAGCTGATCTTCGATGAGTTGGGTGGTGCTGCCATCGACAAGTACGGCGTACCGCTGGCCGACGAGACGCTGGAGCGGGCGCGCCAGGCAGATGCCGTACTGCTGGGAGCCGTTGGCGGACCGAAGTGGGACAAACTGGAACGTGATATCCGCCCTGAGCGCGGGCTATTGAAAATTCGTGCACAGCTCGGTCTGTTTGGCAACCTGCGCCCGGCCATTCTCTATCCGCAGCTGGCTGATGCCTCCAGCTTGAAACCGGAGATCGTCTCCGGGCTGGATATCCTGATCGTTCGCGAGTTGACCGGCGGCATCTACTTCGGCAAGCCGCGCGAAACGCGTGTTCTCGAAAATGGCGAGCGTCTGTCCCTGGACACCTTGCCTTATAGCGAAAGTGAAATTCGGCGCATCGCCAAGGTCGGTTTCGACATGGCCCGTTTGCGCAACAAGAAGCTTTGCTCGGTGGACAAGGCCAACGTGCTTGAATCGAGCCAACTCTGGCGCGAAGTGGTCGAGCAGGTGGCTAAGGATTACCCGGATGTCGAGTTGTCGCATATGTACGTGGACAACGCCGCCATGCAACTGGTCCGTGCGCCCAAGCAGTTCGATGTGATCGTCACCGACAACATGTTCGGCGACATCCTGTCGGATGAGGCTTCCATGCTCACCGGCTCCATCGGCATGCTGCCTTCGGCATCGCTCGATGCGAACAACAAGGGCATGTACGAGCCTTGCCACGGCTCGGCGCCGGATATTGCCGGCAAGGGCCTGGCCAATCCGCTGGCCACCATTCTTTCCATGTCGATGATGCTGCGCTACAGCTTTGCCCAGACGGCAGCGGCTGATGCTGTCGAGCAGGCGGTCAGCGATGTACTCGACCAGGGCTTGCGTACTGGCGATATCTGGTCCGAAGGCTACAGCAAGGTCAGCACCCGTGAGATGGGCGATGCAGTGGTCGCTGCACTCGCGAAGTTGTAATCTTTTCGGCCCGCGCCATAAGGTTCGGGCCATATTTTTGATAGGTAGCAGCAATGAAACGCGTAGGTCTGATCGGTTGGCGCGGTATGGTCGGCTCCGTGCTCATGCAGCGAATGCTGGATGAGCGGGATTTCGACCTGATCGAGCCGGTGTTCTTCACGACGTCCAATGTCGGCGGCCAGGGGCCAGCCATCGGCAAGGACACTGCCGCGTTGAAAGATGCCTACAGCATCGAAGATTTGAAAAGCCTTGATGTGATCCTGACTTGCCAGGGAGGGGATTACACCAACGAGATCTTCCCCAGGCTGCGCGAGGCTGGCTGGCAAGGCTACTGGATTGACGCGGCTTCTGCACTGCGCATGCAGGATGATGCGGTTATCGTGCTCGATCCGGTCAACCGCAAGCTCATCGATAGTCAGCTGGATGCCGGAACCCGGAATTTTATTGGCGGCAACTGTACTGTCAGTTTGATGCTGATGGCGCTGGGGGGCTTGTTCGAAGCTGGCCTGGTCGAGTGGGCGAGTGCCATGACCTACCAGGCCGCCAGTGGCGCCGGTGCGCAGAATATGCGTGAGCTGATCCGGCAGATGGGAGAGATCAATTCCGCCGTCGCTGGCGACCTGGCAGACCCGGCCAGCGCCATTCTCGAGATCGATCGCAAGGTCGCCGAAACCCAGCGCGATACGGCTTTCCCGGTCGATCATTTCGGTGTGCCATTGGCTGGCAGCCTGATTCCCTATATCGACAAGGAGCTGCCCAACGGCCAGAGTCGCGAAGAGTGGAAAGGGCAGGCCGAGACCAATAAGATTCTTGGTCGCTTCAAAAGCCCGATTCCGATCGATGGAATCTGCGTGCGCATCGGCGCCATGCGCTGCCATAGCCAGGCATTGACCATCAAGCTGAACAAGGATGTTCCGCTCGCTGATATCGAAGGGCTGGTCAGCCAGCATAATCCCTGGGTCAAGCTGGTGCCCAATCATCGTGAAGACAGCCTGCGCGACCTGACCCCGACAGCGGTAACCGGTACCTTGTCCGTTCCGGTTGGTCGCCTGCGCAAACTGAACATGGGAGCGCAGTTCCTCGGGGCCTTCACCGTCGGTGACCAGCTTCTCTGGGGAGCTGCCGAGCCACTGCGGCGGATGCTGCGGATCTTGCTAGAGCGCTAACCTTTCCGGATCGATCTGACGTGATCCTGGAAGCGCCACGTTTATGCGTGGCGTTTTCGTTTCATTGACCCTCTGTTTTTCACAAGTTTTCGCGGCTATCTTGCGGGAAAACCGCAAAGCATGACGAACGCCAAGCTAACCGGGTTCAAATGCCCGGACGTGGCTTGTAGCGATTTGCGGAGTGTGTCGAATATTGCGTGAAAAGATTCTGTTCCGAGCCGCGGACTGCCAGGTAACTTATTGATAAAGCGCTATACGTCAAAGATACTTGTCGCCGAATTTAAATGAAATTCCTGAGTTTTTGCTTCTCTGGCTTGTTTCGTTCTACGCCGGGACGCTCGGTTTCAGATCGGCAACGCGGCATGATGGCGTATGGTCAGCAAGGTTGCCACGACACAGGTTTGAACAATCGCAGGAGTTTTCCCGATTTATCGGGAAAAGATCGGAAGGGATAAAATCATGGTTCGGGTTCGCAATCTGGTCTTGGCAATCGCAGCGGCGAGCACTCTGGCTCCAGGAGCGGCTCTGGCGCTGAGTTTGGGAGATCTCAAGCTGCAATCCTCCTTGAACCAACCATTGGTCGCGGAAATCCAGGTGCTGGACGCGCGTGGCTTGAGCGCTGGTGAAATCGTTCCAGGGCTTGCTTCTCCAGAAGAATTCAAGCGATTAGGGATCGACCGGCCTTATTTCTTCAGTGACTTGAAGTTCGTTGCGGTGCAGAGACCCAACGGCCAGCAGGTGATACGAGTAACTTCCAGCAAAGCGGTTCGTGAGCTCTACATGAACCTTCTCGTAGAGGTCCTGTGGCCGAGTGGTCGCCTCATGAGGGAGTACACCCTCTTGCTCGATCCACCGGTATATTCCACTGAGCCTGCTGTGCAGGCCGCTCCACAATTGCCTGTCACGGCTCCTGCGCGGCGGTCATCGGCAAGTTCTTCCACGTCTGCTGCCAATCGTCCTGTCGGTACCCCCTCGGCCAAGGCAGCCAGATCAGGAACTGGTGAATACCGTACTGTGCCGCGTGATCGGTTATGGGATATAGCGGAGCGATCCCCTCATGGCGGGACGGTACAGCAAACCATGCTGGCTATTCTGGATCTCAATCCCGATGCTTTCATCGACGGCAATATAAACCGTATGAAAAGCGGACAGCTACTACGCCTGCCTACGGCCGAGCAGGTTGCCAGCCGTTCATCTTCCCAGGCGATGGCAGAGGTGAGCCAGCAGAGAATCGCCTGGCGCAACAGCCCAGGGGGAGTAACCAATGCCCGTCAGTTGGATGCAACGCCGCGGCCGGTAGACCAGAGTGTTTCTGCTGAGAAGGTGCCCACCGACAATCTTAGCCTGGTTGCTGCCGATGCCGGCACTTCTACGGCTGGTAGCGAAAAAGGGGTGGATAAAGACCTGATTGCCTCTCAGAACCAGCTTGTTTCTTTAAAGGAAAGCCTGGATTCAAGTACCCGTGAAAATACCGAGCTGAAAGATCGACTCAGCGAGCTGCAAAGTCAGCAGGATAAGCTACAGCGCCTCATTCAACTCAAAGACGACCAACTGGCCAGACTCCAGGAGCAACTCGCTTCGGGAGGGGCAAGCACGGCTACAACTGCAGCAGAGTCAAGCCAGTTTACTCCTCAGGATGCCCCTCCTGTTGTATCAGCTATTCCACCGGCAGTTGCAGCGCAGCCTGACCCCAACCAGGCCGAAGGTGGGGCTTTGCAACCTCTTGCTGCTCCTGTCGAGGCGGCAACTCCAGTGCCGACGCCCGTGCAACCACTGAAGCCTTCTGCTACTGAAGACTATTCGCAGGATGAAGGCTTTCTGGACTCACTTCTTTCGAACCCGGTAATGGTAGGCGCTACAGGTAGTAGTGCGCTACTTTTGTTGCTGCTTGGCTTGATGGCTTCTCGCCGTAAAAGGGCCAAGGACTCAGAGCTTGAAAGCACAGGTAGCGATGACGGACAACCTGATGGTTCATCTGATTTCGATAAAAGTTTGACTAATACTCTTGCTATACCTCTGCCTGAGCAGCCAGATGAGAATCAGGTTAGCGATAAAAATCACGTGGTGGAAAGCAAGAGGGATGTACTCGCTGAGGTCGACACCTGTATCGCCTATGGACGCTTCGGCCAGGCAGTTGAGCTTTTGCAGGAGGCCTTGAAGGATGAACCGGAGCGTAGTGATCTTCGGCTCAAATTCATGGAAGTTCATGCCGAAAGGGGGGATCGCGAAGGTTTTGCCCGTGAGGAAGCCAGGCTGCAGAAAGCCGGCAAGGCTGAAAGCGAGATTGCAAATCTCAAATCCAGATTCCCTGCCATGGCTGTAGTGGGCGCTGGTGCTGCTGCCGGTGCCTACGAATTTGGCGAGTCGATGCTGGATGAGCCCCATCTGGAGCAAGAGTTGATTAAGCAAGGCCCTGATGAGCAGATTCCACCCGATACAGGTAATTCGGCCATGCGGGCAGATACGGCGGATATTGCTCGGGCAAGTGCATCCGAAGCCACTCCATCAGGCGAATTCAAGTTATTGGGTCAGGAGCTTTTGCTCGATAGAAACCCCGATAACGTTACCCAGTCGGTACAAATTGCTATCGATAAGGATGATTCACCTCTTGACTTCGAGTTGCAGGACCAGCTTGCCGATTTTGATCTGGATACTGGGATCGATCCGGCGGCCGTGCTTGTTCCTGCAGGTGAAAACAAACTGGATGGGACTGCTGATAAGCCGGATGTCGAGGCTGTTCCTAACGATGAAGCGCTGAAGTCTCTGAGCTTCGATTTTGATCTTTCCGAAACCTCGGACGAATCTACTCCGACATTCGAACTGCCAGACGATTTCGATCTTTCTTTGGATGATGAAGTAGCTGTACAGGAATCATCATCCAATGTCCTGGCGGCCCGGCTCGATCAGGTCGATAGCGAGCTGGGGGCGTTCCGCAGAACTCTGGATCAACAACAGGAAACAGCGACGGGGCCAGATTCTGAAGCGGAATCGATAGCTGCTTCGGCGATGATGGCGGATCTCGATGGCAATTTCGATTTTCTGGCCGATACCGACGAGACATCCACCAAGCTGGATCTTGCCAAGGCTTATATCGAGATGGGTGATGCGGATGGAGCCAAGGACATTCTGGACGAGATCGTGGCTGAGGGTAACGAAAACCAGCAGCAAGAAGCGCGTGAAATGCTGGCCACTCTTGCCTGATAGAAAACGGGATGTTGATCGATTCTTCTAATAAGGATGCTGCTGGTATTTTCCGGATAGCACTCGGTATCGAATACAAAGGGTCTCGCTATTCCGGTTTCCAGCGTCAGGCCTTTGGTGTGCCTTCGATTCAGGAGGCGCTCGAGGTAGCACTGACGAAAGTAGCGGGGGGACACGAAATTGCGCTTCGTTGTGCCGGCCGAACCGATTCCTTGGTTCATGCCAGTGGCCAGGTAGTCCACTTCGATACCAGCATCGAGCGCAGCATGCATTCCTGGGTTATGGGAGCGAATGCCAACCTGCCTGCAGATATCAGTGTGACTTGGGCAAGGCGCATGCCTGCTCATTTCGATGCTCGCTTCAGTGCTGTGGCCCGTCGTTATCGCTATGTCATATACAACGATCCGATACGTCCCGCCCATATGGCAGAGGAAGTGACTTGGAATCACCGCCCCCTGGATCTTGAAAGAATGCAGGAAGCTGCCCGGTATTTGGTCGGAACCCATGATTTCAGTGCTTTTCGCGCCCAGCAATGCCAGGCGAAATCACCAATCAAGACGGTGCATCATCTGCATCTGCTCAGGTATGGCCGGCTCATCATCATTGATGTGCGGGCCAATGCTTTTCTGCATCATATGGTGCGCAATTTTGCCGGTGTGCTCATGACCATTGGCACCAAAGAGCGGCCAGCTATTTGGGCGCAGGAGATCCTGGAATCGCGATTGCGCAAGAAAGGTGGGATCACTGCGCATCCTTATGGGCTTTATCTGGTGGGTGTCGAGTATCCCGAGGAATTCCAGATGCCCGAACGTTTTCTTGGTCCCCATTTTCTTTCGGGGTTACCGGATTGTTTCGACTGACATATAAACCACAGATATCAGCTTGCGACATTTGGCCTATTTGCTAGTATCCGCGATTTTATATGTGTGGTGACGCCAATTGACTGTGATTCGCAGCAAAATCTGCGGAATTACCCGTGTGGAAGATGCCTTGGCTGCCGCTGCTGCGGGAGCTGATGCGATCGGCTTGGTGTTCTACGCGAAAAGCCCCCGTGCCGTAACTATCCAGCAGGCGCGAGCAATCATTGCCGCGTTGCCGCCCTTCGTCACCACTGTCGGTCTTTTCGTCGATTGCAGCCGTTGCGAGCTCGACGAAATTCTCGCTGCCGTTCCTCTGGATATGCTGCAATTCCATGGCAACGAGACGCCGACCGAGTGTGAAAGTTATCGCCGGCCATGGTTCAAGGCCTTGCGCGTTCGCCCCGGTGAAGATATCCGCAGTCAGGTGGAGACTTACAAGTCCGCAAATGGAATCTTGCTGGATAGCTTCGTGCCAGGTGTGGCGGGTGGAACCGGACAGGTTTTCGATTGGTCGCTGATTCCTGCCGACATTGGCAAGCCTCTGATTCTGGCTGGCGGCCTCACGCCGGAGAATGTTCTGCAGGCCATTGCCCAGGTTCGTCCTTATGCTGTGGATGTCAGTGGTGGCGTAGAGGCCAGCAAGGGGATCAAGGATCCTCACAAGGTTCGTACGTTCGTAGAACAGGTCCGTAGCTTCGTGTGACGTTCGTTATTTGATACACAATGCCCTGGATTATTTGTATGGCGCGCGGTTGGCGCGAGGAGCTGTAGCTCCATGAATTTTGGATCTGCCGGACGTGCTTGCGGGCACGTTACTATTAAAATAGTGGAGAGTGAGACATGAGCAATTGGCTGGTAGATAAACTGATCCCTTCGATCATGCGCTCTGAAGTCAAGAAAAGCTCCATACCTGAGGGGCTGTGGCATAAGTGCCCATCATGCGAGGCTGTTCTCTATCGGCCCGAGCTGGAAAAGTCCCTGAATGTTTGTCCGAAGTGCCAGCATCATATGCGGATCAGTGCACGCAATCGCTTGAATATCTTCCTGGATCTCGAAGGCCGTGAGGAGATCGGTGCTGAACTGGAACCGGTCGACCGGCTGAAGTTTCGCGATAGCAAGAAGTACAAGGATCGTCTTTCCGCTGCGCAGAAGCAGACTGGCGAGAAAGATGCCCTGGTTGCCATGCAAGGCACCTTGATCGGCCTACCAATCGTTGCCTGTGCTTTCGAGTTCAGCTTCATGGGCGGATCGATGGGCGCAGTGGTAGGCGAGCGTTTCGTGCGTGCGGCCAATGTCGCTCTGGAAAAACGCTGCTCACTGATCTGTTTTTCTGCGTCTGGCGGTGCTCGTATGCAGGAAGCCTTGGTCTCACTGATGCAGATGGCCAAGACCTCGGCTGTATTGGCGCGTCTGCGCGAGGAAGGGTTACCTTTCATTTCCGTTCTGACCGATCCGGTCTACGGTGGAGTGTCTGCCAGCCTGGCCATGCTGGGTGATCTGATCATCGCCGAACCCAAAGCCCTGATCGGTTTTGCCGGCCCACGGGTGATCGAACAGACGGTGCGCGAAAAACTGCCCGAAGGTTTCCAGCGTAGCGAGTTTCTGCTTGAGCATGGCGCTATCGACATGATCATCCCACGCAATGAGCTGCGCCCACGGCTTTCCCGCGTCCTGGCCCAACTTCAGGGATTACCCACGCCCGTGCTGCCGATTTCGCTGGCCAAGGAAGCCGAGCCCGATGAGTTGGAGCCATTGACGAAGGAAAACGAGGCGCCGATTTCCGAATGATGGCCAAAGCCCTTGCCGAGTGGTTGGCTCATCTCGAGCAATTGCATCCCAGTGCCATCGATATGGGACTGGAAAGAGTTCGCGAGGTAGGCGCGCGGCTTGGCTTGGAGCGCCTCGCTCCGCGAGTGGTTACGGTTACCGGCACTAATGGCAAAGGCTCGACCTGCGCTTTTCTGGCGTCGCTGTTGCAAACCCAGGGGTTGAGCGTCGGGGTTTACGGTTCTCCCCATCTGCGGCGTTACAACGAACGGGTTTGCATCGATGGCGTCGAGGTGGACGATGCTGCACTCTGCGCGGCCTTCGCCAAGGTGGAAGCGGCCAGAAACGGTGTCACGCTGACCTATTTCGAGATGGGTACCCTGGCCGCGTTCTGCCTGTTTCAGGCCGCGAGTCTGGATGCGGTTGTGCTGGAAGTTGGACTGGGTGGCCGGCTCGATGCAGTCAACTTGGTCGATGCGGATCTTGCCATTGTGACCAGTATCGGGCTGGATCATACCGAATGGCTGGGTGATACCCGGGAAAGCGTAGCTTACGAAAAAGCAGGAATTTTTCGCCCCGGCAAGCCGGCTATCTGTGGTGATGCCGATCCGCCGGCCACGCTGCTCCAGCAGGCGCAAAAGCTGAATACACCGTTGTTTCTGGTTGGTCGAGATTTCGGCCTGAGCGTCGATGCAGCGGATTGGCAATGGCGAGGCTGCCGAAGCGATGGTAACCCTCTGATGCTCGAAAGGCTGCCATTGCTGGAGCTACCCATGGAAAACGCCGCACTGGCCCTACAGGCCCTGGCTCTTCTGGGCCTGCCTTTGGGCAATCCGGCGCTTGCCTTGCAACAGACCCGTCTGGCCGGGCGCCTTGATCGTCGCCTGGTTCGTTACCACGATAAAGACATCTGCCTCCTACTGGATGTAGGGCATAATCCGCACGCGGCTGCTTATCTGGCCTGCCGTCTGGTGGAAAAACCGCCTGCGGGGATCCGGCGAGCAGTATTCGGTCTGCTGGCTGACAAGGATCTGGATGGCATTCTGGAACCTTTGTCGCCATTGATCGACAAGTGGGCCGTGGCAACCTTGCAAACGCCGCGTGCTCGATTGGCCGCCGACCTGGAGCGAGCGTTGTCGGCCAGACAAGCGCAGGTTTCGGCTTTCGATAGCCTTGTCGATGCGCTGGATGCCCAATGCGAGCAAGCGGCAGATGGTGATGAAATCCTGGTATTCGGTTCTTTCTATTGTGTGGCCGAATGTCTGGACTGGCTGGATCGAAATTCTGGGAGGTAATGAATGGCTTGGCTGGATAAAGGGCTCAAGCAGCGGATGGTCGGGGCCGTGGTATTGATCGTGCTGATCGTGATTTTCCTGCCTATGTTGCTGACCCGCAAGGATGAGCGTCGACAGGTTGAGGTCGAGGTACCGCCACGACCGGAAATGCCTGCCATGCCCCAGGCCCAAGTCCGACCGGCAAACGTTCCTGAACCGGTTCCCGTACCAGACCCGGAACCGGTTCAGCAATTGCCGGATCCCGTCGTGGTCAAGCCGGTGGATATCCGCTCGAAGACGAATTCTCCGCCAGCGACCGCCAAGCCCTCCGAGCCTGCGCGCGTGGCACCCAAGGTCGAACAGCCGAAAAAGCCTGAACCCGCCCCGGCCAAGCCTGCACCTGCGGCCGAGCAGAAGCGACTGGATGCCAATAACCTGCCAGTCAGCTGGTCGATCCAGTTGGCCAGCCTGTCGAGTCGTTCCAATGCCGATGCGCTAGTACAGAAACTACGTGCACAGGGATACAACGCCTATCTGCGTGTGGTCGATGGCATGCACCGGGTCTTCGTTGGTCCCGTTATCGAGCGTGCCGAAGCCGACCGCCTGCGTGGACAACTGAGCCGCCAACAGAACGTGAATGGTTTCGTGGTTCGCTTTCAGCCCGAAAGGCACTAAAAAGCGAAAGAAGAGGGCGGCGGCAAGGTGCTGTCTTAACCCTCGGTGTGGCCTCTGCTAGAATTCGCCACCTTTCCACCATGACAGAAGCATGCCGTGGCACTCACTTGGGTCGATTGGGCCATTGTTGCAATCGTGGTCATCTCCAGTTTGATCAGCTTGAAAAGAGGCTTCGTCAAGGAAGCGCTTTCTCTGGTTACCTGGATTGTTGCCGCTATCGTCGCCTGGATGTTCGGCGGTTCTCTGTCGCACTATCTGGTGGGCTACATCGGTACGCCTTCGATCCAGGTCATTGCTGCCTGCGCCCTGTTGTTTATCGCTACCTTGCTGGTCGGTGCCCTGGTCAATTTTCTGCTGGGCGAACTGATTCGGGTTACCGGATTATCCGGAACCGATCGTTTTCTGGGGATGGCCTTTGGTGTGGCACGTGGCTGTCTGCTGGTGGTAATTCTGGTGGGGTTGTTGAGCTTGGGCCCGGTCCAGCAGGATGTCTGGTGGCAGGAGTCTACTTTGATTCCACATTTTCTCCGGATAGCGGACTGGTCGAAGAATTTCATTTTGCGCATGAGCGGCCAATGGAACGCTGGTTCGCTCGGTATTTCTGGTTGAGTTTTTCATCGGTGCGTCAGAGCTAGAGCGGCGTGTTTCACTCAACTTGCAATCTGTACTGTTATCGAGGGGTTCTCTCGCATGTGTGGCATCGTCGGTATTGTCGGTAAGTCGAGCATCAATCAAGCGCTGTATGATGCACTTACCGTGCTACAGCACCGGGGGCAGGACGCGGCCGGTATCGTGACTTGCCATGATGGCCGCCTGTTTCTGCGCAAGGATAATGGGCTTGTCCGCGATGTCTTCCAGCAGCGCCACATGCAGCGGCTGGTAGGCAACATGGGGATCGGCCATGTCCGCTATCCTACTGCCGGCAGCTCCAGTTCCGCTGAGGCGCAGCCTTTCTATGTAAACTCGCCGTACGGAATTACCCTGGCTCACAACGGTAATCTGACCAACGTCGAGCAGTTGACCAAGGAAATCTACGAATCCGACTTGCGGCATGTGAATACCAATTCGGATTCGGAGGTCCTGCTGAACGTCTTTGCCCACGAGCTGGCTGTACAGGGCAAACTCCAGCCGACTGAAGAGGAGGTCTTCGCGGCGGTTTCCAAGGTACATCGGCGCTGCCGGGGCGGTTACGCGATAGTCGCCATGATCACTGGCTACGGCATTGTCGGTTTCCGCGATCCGAACGCCATCCGTCCGATCGTTTTCGGGCAACGGCATACCGATCAGGGGGTGGAATACATGATCGCCTCCGAAAGCGTGGCATTGGATGTGCTCGGCTTCACCTTGATCCGTGATCTGGCGCCGGGCGAAGCGGTATATATCACCAGCGAGGGAGAGTTGTTCACACGTCAGTGCGCAGACAACCCGAAATATTCCCCCTGCATCTTTGAGCATGTCTATCTGGCGCGTTCGGATTCCTTCATGGATGGCGTATCCGTCTATAAGGCACGCTTGCGCATGGGCGAGAAACTGGCCGAGAAAATCCAGCGTGAGCGGCCTGACCACGATATCGATGTGATCATTCCAATTCCTGATACCAGTCGTACCTCGGCGCTGGAGCTAGCCAACAAGCTGGGCGTGAAGTTTCGTGAAGGCTTCGTCAAGAACCGCTATATAGGCCGTACCTTCATCATGCCCGGCCAGGCGGCACGCAAGAAGTCCGTGCGCCAGAAGCTCAATGCCATCGACCTCGAATTTCGCGGCAAGAATGTGATGCTGGTGGACGATTCCATCGTACGCGGCACTACCTGCAAGCAGATCATCCAGATGGCCCGCGAAGCCGGTGCAAAAAAAGTCTATTTCTGCTCGGCTGCGCCAGCGGTGCGCTATCCCAATGTCTATGGTATCGACATGCCCAGTGTGCACGAACTGATCGCGCACAATCGCACCACCGAAGAAGTGGCCGAGCTGATCGGCGCCGATTGGCTGATCTATCAGGATCTACCCGATCTGATCGAAGCGGTGGCCGGCGTTAAAAAAGTGAAGGTCAAGGACTTCGATTGTGCGGTGTTCGATGGCCACTATGTGACAGGCGATGTCGATGAGGCTTACCTGAACAAGATAGAAATGGCCCGCAACGATGCGAGCAAGACCAAGGTAAACGTGGTCAACGCGATTATCGACCTCTACAACAATTAGTGGTGACAGGGTTTTTCGCCACTATCGGCAAGGTGAATCAGCATGACGATTGAATGGGAAGCCGGTCGGCTCGACAGTGAACTGGAAGGCGCAGCGCTGGATACCTTGGCGGTCCGTGCTGGCCAGCATCGAACCCCGGAAGGCGAACATGGCGAGCCGCTGTTCTTCACTTCGAGCTATGTCTTCCGAAGTGCGGCCGAAGCGGCAGCGCGTTTTGCCGGTGAGCAGCCTGGCAATGTCTATTCGCGCTACACGAATCCGACGGTACGCATCTTCGAAGAGCGCATCGCAGCCCTTGAAGGCGCCGAGCAGGCCGTGGCTACCTCTTCCGGCATGGCGGCGATCATGGCTGTGACGATGAGCCTGTGCTCGGCAGGGGATCACGTACTGGTGTCGCGTAGTGTATTCGGCTCCACCGTCTCGTTGTTCGAGAAATACTTCAAGCGCTTTGGCGTCGAGGTCGATTACGTACCACTGTCCGATCTTTCTGCCTGGGAGCAGAGCTTCAAGCCCAATACCAAGCTGTTGTTTGTCGAGTCACCTTCCAACCCGCTGGCCGAGTTGGTGGATATCACCGCCCTGGCCAGAGTAGCCCATGAACACGGCGCCCTGTTGGCCGTGGACAACTGCTTTTGCACGCCAGCCTTGCAGCAACCACTGGCTCTGGGTGCGGATATCGTGGTGCATTCGGCAACCAAATATATCGACGGCCAGGGCCGCTGCCTGGGTGGGGTTGTGGCTGGCCGCAGCGAACAAATGAATGATGTGGTGGGTTTCCTGCGTACTGCCGGTCCAACCATGAGCCCCTTCAACGCCTGGGTTTTTCTCAAGGGGTTGGAAACCTTGCGCTTGCGCATGCAGGCGCATTGCTCGACTGCTTTCGCGCTGGCCGAATGGCTTGAGCAGCAACCCGGTATCGAGCGGGTCTACTATGCTGGCCTGCCCAGCCATCCGCAGCATGAGCTGGCTCGCCGCCAGCAGAAAGGATTCGGTGCTGTGCTGAGCTTCGAAGTAAAAGGCGGAAAAGAAGCCGCCTGGCGTTTTATCGACGCCACGCGACTGATTTCCATCACGGCCAACCTGGGCGACAGCAAGACCACCATCACCCATCCGGCCAGTACGACGCATGGCCGCCTGGCACCGGAAGAGCGCGCCAGCGCTGGGATCAACGACAGCCTGATCCGGGTTGCGGTCGGGTTGGAGGATCTGCAGGATCTCAAGGCTGACCTGTCGCGGGGGCTTGCGGTAATCGGCTGACCGTCAGGCATTCCGGGGCTGCCCGGAATGCCTTATCACCGATTCAACGATGTTGTTGCCGGCGCAGGTCTACAGCAGAAGGCGGCATTGGTTTGGCACGTCCATCGAAAAGCTGTTGGGCGTCTGATGGCAAGGCGGTTGGACTGGTCGGGTCCGGATTGATCAGATGTATATCCGAGTATTTCTTGCCGGCCATGACATCCAGACCGGCTTTATCCCGGACGATGGTCGGTCGTAAAAAGACCATCAGGTTGCGTTTGACATGGGTGTCTTCGTTGGAGCGGAACAAGGCGCCGATCAGCGGGATGCTGCCGAGAAAGGGAACCCTGTATTCAGAGTTGGTAATGTCATCCTGAATCAGGCCACCCAGCACAATGATCTGGCCATTGTCAGCCAGCACAGTGCTTTTGATTGACCGCTTGTTGGTAATCAGATCCACAGCGGAAGCGGCAACGGTCGCGCTGGGTGACAAGGAAGAAATTTCCTGTTCGATTTCGAGCCGCAATGTCGCGCCTTCGTTGATGTGGGGAACCACCTTGAGGGTCACGCCGATATCCTGGCGTTCGATGGTCGTGAAGGGGTTGCTGGCACCGGTTGCGTCGGTGGTGTACGAGCCAGTCTGGAAGGGTACGGTCTGGCCGACCAGGATTTCCGCCTTCTGGTTGTCCAGCGTCAACAGGCTCGGAGTCGACAGCAGATTGCTCTTGGAGTTAGCGGACAGTGCGGTGACCAGCATATTGAAGTCGCCGGAAGTAACCCCCAGGATAGCGCCGTCAGGCAGGCTATTAGGGATTTCGTTATCTCTGATAGCGTTCACCACGCTACCGACACTCAGCCCGGTATTAGCGAAATTGACCCCACCGATGGCTCCGCGACTGCCGCGTGAATCAATGGCCCACTGGACGCCGAGCGCATCGGTGATATCTCCCGACAACTCGACGATCGCCGCCTCTACCAGAACCTGGGCACGTGGTACATCGAGCTGGCGGACGATACTTTCCAGGGTTTCGACCAGATCCGGATCAGCCAGCATCACCAACGCATTAAGGCTTTCGTCTGCTCGGATCAGGATATTCGACTGCTGGCCAGAAGCGGCTGGTTGAGCAACGGCCGGTACATTGCCGCCACCTTGCGCCGCAGCGATGCCTTCCGAGATGTCTCCGAGGGTTTCGGCCATGGATTTGGCATCGCCGTAACGCAGGCGAATGACACGAGTATTGGCCGAACGGGTACTGGGTGTATCCATGGTCTTGGCCAGCGCCGCCAGACGCTCACGCGCCTGCGGTGGGCCGAGAAAGATCAGCCGATTGGTTCGCGAATCGGCGATGATCTGCGTACCAGCGGTATCCTTCGAGTCGGCTCGCAGCGTGGAATTACGCAACACGTCGGCAATGTCCACGGCCCAGCCATATTGGACATTGAAGGCGCTGTAACCATGGCTTTCGCCGTTATCCAACTGGCGTACCAGGGTTTCGATCCGCCTGATATTGGCACTGCGATCACTGATGATCAGGGCATTGGCGGATGGTACGGCAGCCAGGTGCCCGTATTGCGGAACCAGGGGCCTGATCAGTGGAATCAGTTCACTGGCTGGCGAATTCTGTACCTGGATCACCCGCGTTTCCATCAAATCGCCGCCGCGAGGACCGGTTCCTGCCTCGGATTTTGCCTCGGCATTAGGCACAACACGTACGACATCGCCCTGGGCCAGTACACTGAAGCCGTGAGTAGCCATGACCGACAGGAACAACTGATAGATCTCGCTCAGCGACAGCGAGGCGTTGGAAACTACACTAACCTGGCCCCTGATGCGTGGATCGACAATGAATGTCTGGCCGGTGATCTGGCTGATCTGATCGATGAAAGCGCGCACGTCGGCGTCTTTCAAATTGACCGTCCAGCCTTCTTCCTGGCGGGAGTTGGTTGGTTCGATACCTGCTGCAGCAGCTGGCCAGTGCTGGGTTGCGGCGATGGTGCCGACAAGGACGGCGGCCATGAGCGAGCGTGGGAAAATCGGCATCGTTTAATTATTGTCCGTAGGCTGTTCTTCGGTAGACGCAGGAGAATCTAGGGGAGACTGCTCCAGTTGCTGGCGAAGCATCTCCATCTGCTTTCGCAATTGTTCCACGGCGGGGTCCGGCTGTTTCTCAGCTGCTGGTGGCTCGTAGGCTGGAGCAGAATGAGCGGGATTAAAGGCTGCGGGAGAATTGCCGAGCAGAGGAAAACGCAGGGTTTCCAGGCGACCGTTGCGCAGGATTTCCACCCGGTCGGAATAAACACCTTGTAGGCGCAAACCCGCCTCAATGTCTTCGCCTGAGCGGTAGAGCTTGGGAGTTGCCCCGTTGTACTGGATGATTGCACTGGACTGCTGCGGGTTTCTATTAACCAAGCTGCCAAGCAGCACCAATGAACTGTCACTCGCCGGTGCAGCGACAGCTTCGGTGGAGGGCGGCGGCGGGGTACCGAAAAGAGCACCGAGACGCTTGAAGTCGAGACTGGTATCAGTCTTGGGTGAGTAGTTATCGGTATTTTGTGGAGATGTGCGCATCAATTGTAGCCAGCCGCTAATCTGCCAGGCGAGAAAAGCGGCGAATAGACAGATGAACGTCGTACCTGTCAGCAGGGGAGCATGCTGCCGACATTTCTTCAAAACTCCTTGGAAAGGCAAGCGGGAGACTCCATGGAGCTTCAGGTTTCATGAATGCATTCCGTATAGGCGCACTTCGATCGGTTATTCGGGAATACCGATACTCCAGTGCTAAACCTTACGGGGCGAGAATGGACTAGCTGTATGACAGTTTTTATGCAGACTCTTACTCTAAATTAGCGTAGCGCTTCGCTTGTTTAGTATAGGAATTTTATATTGCTATTGCCAGGCTACGATATTTTAGAAACGAATTAGTCATCAAACAAATAAGTTGACTTAAAGACAGCTACTGCGTAGATTTCGCGCCTCGCAAGCAGAGCCGCTTCGATCTGGTAGTTGGAATTTCTGGCTTGCGAATATGGACTTAGGTCCAGCCGACACGCAGCGGTAGTTCAGTCGGTTAGAATACCGGCCTGTCACGCCGGGGGTCGCGGGTTCGAGTCCCGTCCGCTGCGCCATATCTGCTTCCAGTGAATGTCTGGATGCCTTGGAAATAGCGGCTTTCTGCCGCTTTTCCTATCTATCTTTTATCTAATGATATTCCTCCGAAATCTGCACTCTAGTCATGTCCTGTAGATGGCTTGACGCGGGAAGGGCTCGAAGCCCACAACAATGAGCGCAGTAGGGCAATGACGCGAGAAGCGGAAGGCGGAAGATGCTCTCGTGTGCGCAGTGTTACCTGGTTTCTGCTCACCAGAATCAGGGATTGCCCGGCCGGGCAGTAACACTGTTTATCTGATATTTCTTTGATTTTTGCAGGTATTTGTTCTGCAATTTTCTACTTTACAATGCGTGCACAGGCAACTCTGACCGGGAATGGGCAACTGCCGACTGGCGTTGTTCGTCAGGCATCGCGATAGCTTGGGGAGCATGACCACCTACATCGGGCATTCGCCAGCAGATTGAATTGAAGCAGTAATGTCGGTGATTCGTTTTTACCATGAAGCCAGGTGGTTGGTGTTCTCATCACCGGGCTGTTTCTCCTGTGGCTATCCATGGAACTGATCTGCCTGATGTGTTCTGGTGCAGCTCGTAGTGGCGGCCGGGTAAAAGGATTCTTGGCACATCGGGTAAAAGGAACCCTGACGTATGAAAAGATTTGCCTCTCTCTCCCTGCTCCTGTTCTTGACAGGGAATTCGGCAACTGCCTCTGAGGTCATGCCTGCGCGCGATGACAATAGCATTGGTAGTGGCTATGGCGGCATGACTCTCATGATGTTGGGCTCCGTTGGTGGTCCGGCAGGCGCACTGATTGGTGGTATCGCTGGTGTGTTCGTGGGTGGCAAGGCAGATCAAGCCGTGCGTAACTCGATGGATGATAGCAATACAACGGGTAAAGTAAGGATCGGCCCGCTGGAGGAGGGCGATAAACCTTACAGCGAGACAGGGAAAGGCAGTGAATGAAAGAGCCGGGCGATAATCGCTTCCCCACGGGACAGGGGCGGGATTGATGTGTCCGGCTTTGCGGACTACAGGGTTCTGTAAATGATCCGGACAGTTCCGTAGCGGTCTTGTTCATCAGGCACTGTAATGACCTGAAAGGCAAGGCATTACCTAGCAATCGAGCATTCGCAACAACGAGCAGGGAATAAAGTGAAGCAGCAAATTCGACGATTCACTCCTCATCAGAACAGCAAGGTAATTGGCGTACTCATGGCGATCGTCGCTGTGATCTTTGCCGTGCCGTTCTTCTTGTGGCTATCCTATCTGGACCCGGAGCACAGCCCACCACGAATCCTGATCATGCTGCTGCCGCTGATCTATCTGATATTCGGTTACGTGAGCGTGATTGTCAGCTGTTTCTGCTACAACTTCATGGCTCGCTTCATCGGCGGAATCGAGTACGAGACCAAGGACCCATAGGGATTAGGGGGCAGCCCATTTGGTTTTCGCGTTCGCCAAAGAGCGCAGTATGCAGGGAAAACACAGGAGGTCTTACTCTGACAATGGCTTGCTCGATACTGCAAGCCCAACCTCCCCAATGAAGTATCAATTTAATTATTTTGTAGTGGATGCTGGTGGTTGTAAAAGCCTATCCAATCGCTGATCACGCGCAAGATTAAACCGCCCCGGGGCGGTTCAATGCACCTCTCTGCGAGGTCGAGGGCGTCGATGGTGCCAGACGCGGTAACTACAGTGTAGCGACCCTTAACTACGTTGCCGCCACCAGACCCTGTCAGCCAAGTAGATGTGTCGTACCTCTTAGCCGCAATATGAGGCTGACGCCCAGAGCGAATGTTGCGCTCTAACCGACAATGTTTTGAGCCATTGCAAAGATCTGTGCAGATCTTCAGCTCGTTGTGTGAGTTGATGAACTCATCAACTTGTGAGGCAGTTATTCCGACCTTGTTGAGATGAATAATCCAGTCCCTGACGTAGTAGCAATGCATAAAAAAACTAATTGCATCATCCTCGTAGAGGTCGCGATCGGCCGAGGTAGTGAATATTCCGCTGTACAGCGACCGTAGGCGGTCGAGATAGCGGCGGGCTCGCTCTAATTGCTCCACGGGGATGTCTCGTAAGGCGCCTAACACCAGAGTTCAGCCGCGTTGTAGCGGGCCGCGGCCTGGGTGGCAAGCTCTTTCGTACAGCCCAGGCCGCGGGCCGATGCAACGTCGGCTGCGACGACTCGTTAGGCCGCAACTCCGCGTACTCGTGAGTATCCATGCGCTACGGGAGCGGTCCGATCTTGGAGATCCACGGCCGCTTTCTTGTCAGCGCGCCATAGATGGCGTTGGCTCCGATCACCACCAGCGAAATGCCACCTATGTAACGCCACGCAGCTCCTGTTTGGTCAGAGAACAACGCGTAGAGCCCAGTGCCGAGCAACAGAAGGCCGAAAATGGCGGCGAACGATCTCTCTCCATTCCCCATATTCGTTCCCCAAAGCCGACGATGCGGCGAGCGGCCTAACGCCTGAAATAAGCCGACCCGCGAAGCGGGTTCGGCTTGAACGCTGTAATGGACTCTCCTCGCGCCACAGTTCTATACCGAGAGCAGTGGTGACTGATTGTTGGGAGAGGCCTTATGAAGCGTATCGCAGTTGATCTGGCCAAGTCCGTTTACCAGGTTGCCGAGAGTGTCCGTGTCGGTCAGGTGGTGCAGCGCAAGCGGCTGAACCGAGCGGCGTTCAGGCGATATATACAGGAGCAACTGGAGCCGGTCGAGTGGGTGATGGAGGCCTGCGGTACGGCCCATCACTGGGGCCGTGTAGCCCAGGCGCAGGGGCATCGGGTGACGTTGCTGCATCCGCGTTATGTGCGTGCTTATCGACGCCGTAACAAAACCGACTGCAACGATTGCGATGCGATGCTGGAAGCCGTGCGTTGCAAGGATATGCATCCGGTGCCAGTGAAAAGCCATGAGCAACAGCAGGTGCAGTAACTGCACGGGTTGCGCGAAACCTGGAAGAAGAGCCGTACGCAGCGCATCAACCTGCTGCGTGGCATCTTGCGTGAGGCGGGTATCGAAGCGCCGGCTGCGACTCAGGCGTTTATCCGTGCCGCCCACGAGTGGGTGGATCAAGCGGAGCTGGCCCCCTTGAGTCATCAACTACATATCGTCCTGGCGGAAATCAACTTGTACGAGCAGTGCATGGTCGAGTGCGAGCAGCAACTCAAGCGCTGGCATGCTGAGGATGAAATCGTGCACAAACTGGATGAAGTCAGCGGTATAGGTGTGTTGACTGCCAGCGCCCTGAAGGCGGCAGTGGGCAGGCCCGAGCGTTTTGCCAATGGTCGCCAGCTCAGTGCCTGGTTGGGCATGACGCCACGCGAGTTCAGCAGCGGTGAGCGCCGCCGGCTGGGTCACATCAGCCGGCAGGGCAACGGCTATGTGCGAACGCTGTTGATCCATGGTGCGAGGGCGGCATTGTTGGCCGCTCAGCGTTGCCAGGTGCGCACCCCGGAGAGGCTGACCCCGTTGCAACGCTGGGCTGTCGAGACCGCAGCGCGTATTGGTCACAACAAGGCGGCAGTAGCCTTGGCCAATAAACTGGTGCGAATTTGCTGGGCGGTGTGGTGCCATGAGCGGCGTTTCAGCGGTGACTGGCAGAGCGTAAGGTCCGCCTGACGGCGGGGTAATCAAGTAGGTTGTGATGGTTTTCTTGTGGTTGTGGTGAGTAGCAACACTGTCGGAACAGGCGAGTCCTGCAACGGAACAAGGCCGATAACAATCATGATCCGTGCGATCGGTTGAACGCTTGGCCCCCGCAGCGCGAACTACAGAATGGCCAGGGCGATAGCGTCCAGCACAGGCCGGATATACGAATGCAACCGCGCTGACGACAGGATTGGAAAAGCTATTTCTCACTACTTGTGGGGAGAGTCCATATATGAACTGTTAGCCGTCAGCTCAACGCGCATACTGAGCAACATAGTCTTGCTTCTTCTCGTTCCAATGAAAACCCAGTTCAGTGACTGACGAGGAGCTGCTGGCAAAGGTGCTGAAGAGGCTTATAAGATCCTCGATAAGTAGTTCATAAGCCCACTTGTTGCGCATGAAATCGGAGAACACAAGCATGCCCTTGAAAGCGGTACGCTCTGACCGTGTTTGCATCCAATAATGGTGAATGAGCTGGTTGCAGACATCAAGTGCACCAAGTTCTGACGGCTCTGGACTTTCCATATCAAATCGGTCTT
This sequence comes from Azomonas macrocytogenes, assembly GCF_014191985.1. Lineage (GTDB taxonomy): Bacteria > Pseudomonadota > Gammaproteobacteria > Pseudomonadales > Pseudomonadaceae > Azomonas > Azomonas macrocytogenes. Next base: position 923 of record NZ_JACHXI010000008.1, on the reverse strand, counting down.
CCGGGAATCCTGCACCAACATTCGTAAAGGGCTTACTCCCGATCTTTTTGTATCGGACGACAGGCATCTTTGCGCCACGAGCGCGATCATTTACTTTCGGACGCTCAAGCAGAGAGCGTACCTGGAACGCCACCAGCATCAGGCGACGCTCATACAGAACAAGCTGTTTCTCCGACCACCTACGGTAGCTGCGATGCCTCTTGAGCCACGCTAACTCCGCGCGCAGTTCTTGGCGCCAATACGTTGATTCAATCATCTACTCAGCTCTTGCGTGACGTGCAGAAAAACCTCACTTGACGGCTAACGTTTGACTTAAGCGGACCGCCGAAGGCGGGTCCGCTTGAAGGAAGGGTTAGGCGTCGCGTTTGCGGAACTGAACAACGTTTCCTTCCGGGTCATGGCCGTCGAGGTGCAGCTGACCGCGCCACTGCCATGCTGCGGCGATCGGTTTGGCTCCGCCACCTGCCGCGGTGGCCGCGCTACGAACACGATCAAGATCTTCCACCAAGAATGAGAACTTCATCGGAGTTTCCTCTCTTACGCGCGGCGGAACCGAGATATGTACTTCGTTCGCAAGCGCTTCGGGCATCTTGACCACCGCGATCTCGAGATCAACGTCACCAACGATGACGAATCCAGGCTCCTCCTCAAGCACAAGGAGCGAAAGCGTTCGTTTGTAGAACGTCGCGACCTTCTTGATGTCCTTTGCGTAAATGACCATGCGCGCGAGGACTGGTGGTGCAACACTCATTGCTCGAATCTCTCCCTTTGAAACGACTGCTGATCTGAGACGCCTAACGCCTGAATTAAGCCGACCCGCGAAGCGGGTTCGGCTTGAATGAGTAAAAAGGAGACTTCCCACTTCAGCGGCTTTGCCGCTCGGCATCGAGTGCCATGATTGAGTTTCGACCAACAATCAGATG
>NZ_JACHXI010000007.1 GCF_014191985.1 Azomonas macrocytogenes | reverse complement strand
TGGCTACCTGTCGCCCAACGACTATGCCAGGAAGATGAAGCAGGCCGCTTGACCCCGTGCTTCTTGGCGTCCGTTCTCAGGGGACAGGTTCAGTTACAACCTAGTCCTGGTCGCCTTCTCTCTGATCGTCGCCATTCTTGCTTCCTACACGGCTCTCGACATGAGCGGTCGAGTCTTCACTGCCACGGGTCGTTCGGTGAAATGGTGGTTCATCGGTGGTGCCTTCGCCATGGGCCTAGGCATCTGGTCGATGCACTTCATCGGCATGCTCGCTTTCAGCCTCCCGATCCCGCTTGGCTACGCGATCGAACCTACCCTGCTGTCCCTGCTGATCGCCATCGGTGCTTCGGCGTTCGCCCTCTGGCTGGCGTGCCAACAGGAACTCCCCTGGGTGCGCCTGGCCCTGGGTGCGCTCCTGATGGGCCTGGGCATCACCGCCATGCACTATACGGGCATGCAGGCACTGCACATGACGCCCTCCATCGTCTATGACCCGGGCTGGCTTGCCCTGTCGATCCTCATTGCCGTGCTGGCTTCGGGCACAGCCCTGTGGATCGCCTTCCACCTGCGCCAGCATTCGCGCTGGATGATCTACAGCCGCCTCGGTGCCGCCGTGGTGATGGGTTGTGCCATCGCTGGTATGCATTACACCGGCATGGCCGCCGCGCAATTTCCGCTGGGCAGCTTTTGCGGTGCGGCAAACAATGGCATCGATAGCAACTGGCTGGCCTTGCTGGTCATCATCGTAACCCTGGCAGTGATGGCCATTGCGCTGATCATCTCGGTCCTGGATCACCGCCTGGAACAACGTACCGCACACCTGGCCACCTCACTGGAGCAAGCCAACAGCGAGCTCATGCAAATGGCTCTTTACGATCCGCTGACCCATCTGCCCAACCGTATGTTGCTCGGCGACCGACTGGGTCAGGCGATTCAGACTGCGCATCGTGAGCAGCGCACATTCGCTACCCTGTTCCTCGATCTGGACGGCTTCAAAGCCGTCAATGATGCCTACGGTCATCATCATGGCGATCTGCTGCTGGTCGAAGTGGCCAAACGCATCCGCAACACCGTGCGCAGCCAAGACACCATCGCCCGGCTGGGTGGCGACGAATTCGTCCTGCTGGCGGAAGTTGGCGAGCCGACCGATGCGGCGAAGATTGCCGAGAAGCTCATCCACGCCCTGGCCCAGCCCTACAGCATCGCCCGCCATGAAGTAGAGGTGTCGGCCAGTATCGGGATCGCCATCTACCCCGATAACGGCAAGGATGGGCACGAGTTGCTGATCAATGCGGATGCCGCCATGTACCACGCCAAGGATCTGGGGCGAAACGGCTTCTGTTTCTTCGAGCATTCGATGAATACCAACGCCCAGGAGCAACTGCAACTGCTTCAGGATCTGCGCCGCGCACTGGAGCGCAAGGAGTTCCTGCTTTATTACCAACCCAAACTGCATGCTCCCGATGGCCCGATCATCGGTACCGAAGCCTTGTTGCGCTGGCAGCATCAGACCCGTGGATTGATCCCGCCAAACGAGTTTCTGCCACTGGCGGAAAAGACCGGCTTGATCATCCCCATCGGTCAGTGGGTACTGGACGAGGCCTGTGCACAAATGCGCCGCTGGTACGACGACGGCCATACGGACTGGAGCGTCGCCGTGAATCTGTCGACGGTGCAATTCAATCATTCCGGATTGCTGGACTCGGTACGCAATGCCCTAGAAAAACATGCACTGGAACCACACCACCTGATTCTGGAAATCACCGAGTCCACGGCCATGCGCGATGCCGACGCAACCCTGGTAACCCTTGAACAGTTGGCCGGCATGGGCGTACACATTTCTATCGACGACTTCGGCACCGGCTATTCCAGCCTGCTCTATCTCAAGCGCTTGCCGGCCAGCGAACTGAAGATCGACCGTGGCTTCATCAACGATCTGGCCGACAACAACGAGGATGCAGCAATCATCTCAGCGATCATCGCCCTGGGCCGTACCCTGAATCTGAAGGTCGTCGCCGAAGGCGTGGAAACAGCCGAGCAGCAGGAATTCCTTACCCGGCTCGGCTGCAACTCCCTGCAAGGTTTCCGCTTCGGTCGGCCGATGTCGGCGCGGCAGCTGGGCGAGCAACTCTTGCAAGAAGAGCAACCTACGGTCAGTTCATAGAAAACGCCGCTCATCTGGCGGCGAATCGAGCGGACGTAACGGCTCAGGCACGCTGAGCATTGCGCAGGGAAACCTGGTCATTCAGCGTCCAGAAATCGTACAGCACGCCAACGAAGAACAACCCACCGGTACACAGGTAGAGAATTCCGGTCAACCACTTGCCCTGGTACATGCGGTGAATGCCAAATACCCCGAGAAAGGTCAGCAGAATCCAGGCAATGTTGTAGTCGACCGGGCCGGACTGAAAGCGCAGGTCCGCTTCCCGGTCCATCGACGGAATCAGAAACAGGTCGATGATCCAGCCGACGAACAACAGACCTAGCGTGAAGAACCAGATCGTTCCGCTCACCGGCCTGCCATAGTAGAAACGGTGCGCACCGAGAAAGCCGAAAATCCACAGCAGATAGCCGATTACCTTGCTATGGGTATCCTGTTGTTGCATGCGAACTCCTTTATGTACGTGCATACCCGCTGCGTCGAGGCTTTCTCGCCCACAACGGAACTGACCGGTTAGTTGGACTTGCGGATACCGGAATGGATCCTGATGCTGTCTTTAAATACAGCAAAGATCAACGCTCATGGAGTTCATCGACAAGCTCGTTCTCTCGTCCTGCCGGACAGCAAGCGGTTCCCGACGCAGGCCCGACACGGGGGCCAGACTGCGGAACAGGTAAAGAAGCGTCCGAGCGAGCAGCGATCACCCGGAGCGATGCCGAACCGCCTCGTCGTCAGGCTAGAGATCCAGCGTGGCCGACAGGGCCACATTGCGTGGAGATCCAAGCGACAGGGAGCCGCCCGAGGTGGTCCAGTAATCGTGGTCCCACAGGTTGGAGACAGTGAGGCGATAAGTAATGCCTTTGCCAGCCACGCTCATCTTGTAGCGAGCGCCGATATCGCCTGTGAACACTGAGGGGATCGATAGCTTGTTCAGGCTGTCGACGTAGATCTTGCCCGTGTAGGACAACCCTCCGGTCAAAGTCAGGCCGGGTAGCTGGTCCACTGCATATTCGCTATACAGCCGCGCGATCTTTTCCGGTACCCCCTGGGGCGTCTTGTCTTTCAAGGCGTGGTCAGTCGCCTTGTCGATGTAGGCTTTCATCAGCGTAAAGCCGCCAGTCATGGTCAGGTTGCGGGTCAGCTTGCCGGTGGCGACCACTTCCAGACCGTTATGGATTTCCTGACCGTCCATTTTGAAGATATTGGTGACCAGGTCTGTGTAGGCATTGCGTTTCTTGATTCGAAACGCTGCCACATTCAGGTCCATCTCGCCCCAGGTGCTTTTGATCCCCGCCTCCACCTGCCGACTCATATAGGGTGACAAGACTTCATCGGCATTGGCAGCGTTGCTCGGCGCCGTATCGCCCTTCTGCAGGGATTCGATATAGGAGGCGTAGAGACTGAGATTGGACAGGGGCTTGTAGGTCAGGGCCAGGCTGGGCGTCGTGCGCTCTTTGTCATTTTTTGGCCGCCGGGTGAAGGTACCGGTCTTCAGGTAGTTGCTGTAGCTCTTGTTGCGATCGACGATGGTGATGTGGCTGATACCGATGATCGCCGACCACTGCTCGTTGAAGGTGATCCGATCAGCCAGTGTGGTGGACGTCATGCGCAATTTTTCGGTATTCCGCTTAGCATGGCCACGGGTATCGTCAGGTACATCGACAGGATAAGGGTCTTGATGATACAGGTTGTTGATGCCTGGAAACGTGATGTTCTTGTTGGCGTAGGGATAGGCGTACTTGGTGTTGGTGTCTTCCCCCGAGAACCCCAGGGTAAACACATGGGCAATGAGTCCTGTGTCGATATTTGCGTCCAGGAAGATATTGCCCGCCCGATTGAACTTCATACTTTCATAATAATTGCGCGACATGGTGTAGTCGCCATCGTTAGAGATAATCCCGTTCTCGGCGCGATGCCGGTAGGTATTGATGCGGTTGTAGATCAGTTTGCTGCGGATGGAAAAGATGTCGTTGAGCCGGGAATCGAACGCCATGCCGTAGCGTCGATAGCCATCCCTGTTGACAGAATAGGACGGTACGTAATTCTTGCTGGCATCCGGAGCATGGGGGATGCTGGTCACTGTATTGCGTACGGCGAAGGTATCGTCGCCATGGTCGATATCGGCCTGGAAACGCGAATAATCAAACGACCAGCGTGTGTCGGGGGAGATATTCCAGTCCAGGGCGCCACTGAGCAGGTAGCGGCCATGATGCTGTTTATTGACAGCGGTTTCTCCGTTACTGACCTTGACGACGTTGAGGCGGTAGCCAAAGGTGTTTTCCGAATCGATGGGCCCACCGAAGTCGCCATGGACATAGGCCTGCCTGCCGCCATAAACGCCCGTGGTCAGGCTGGCGAGCGGTTGCGCGGTCGGCCGCTTGAGGGTGTAGTTGACGATCCCGGCAGGGTTGGCAAAGCCATACAGAAAGCTGCTGGAGCCATTCAGCACCTCGATCCGTTCCTTGTCCTCCAACGGCGCGCGGGAGTACACGCGAACACCATCGATAAAGGACTCGTTGTTTTCGCTGATGAAGCCACGGATCTGAAAAGCGCCGCCGCCGCCGATGGTATTGCCGCCATAGCCCGAGTTCACCGTCGGGTTGTACTTCAGGGCCTCCGAAACGGACTGGGCCTGGATATTCTTCATCAGACTGCTGGAGGTGACGTTGACCGAATAAGGCGTATCCTTCAGCGGTAGCTTGCCCAGCACTCCCGCACTGGCACTGCCAGCGCGATAGCCCTGCTCTTCCGTTCCTGACAAGGTCTCCTGAAAGTCTTCTTCGATAGAAAGAGAAGGCAGTTCGATTTCCGTCTCATCGGCCAGGGCGGCCTGTTCGCACACTAGGAGCAAAGGGGCAAGCAATAAGTGCGACACCTTCCTGTTGATCATATATTCCAGCGCTCAATCGATTCGTTAGGGAAACCACTGGCGATTGAACAAAGACCTTGATCCAAGGAGGTGCTCGATTCATCTGCACAATGGCGATAGCGTCGTGATCCGTATCGATATGCATCACCGAGGAGCCAGGCGTCCGGTATCGGCTGAAGGCGTTTCCACACTCACCTTCTTCCGATTCCACCCAAACGCAACGACCCTGATATCACCGGCTATCCGATAATCGGTCTACACGTTTTGAAATGTTTAATTGCCACTTGCCACGCCCACATGGCTTGACACAATTGAGAGCAAGTGGTGATCGCTATTATTGAGAATAATAATCAAATGAAAATGAGGTATTCTCGTAATAGCCTTACGGAAATTCCGGATAATCCATGCACGACATCAGCACCATGGCTATCTTTGTCGAAGTCGCCAGATACGGAGGCCTTTCCGCCGCCTCCCGCCGTCTGGGCCTTGCGACCTCAGTGATCAGTGATCGCATTGCCGGCCTGGAACGTCGCCTGGGCGTCAAGTTGCTCAACCGCACCACGCGCAGCCAGACGCTGACCGAGGCCGGTGCGGTCTACCTGGAACGGGTGATCCAAATTCTCGACGACATCGCGGCCATGGAAGCCTGCGTGATGGAAGAAAGCGCAATACCGCGCGGCACCTTGCGGGTTACCGCCCCCACGCCACTCGGACGGCATCACATCGCGCCTTTCGTGGGCGATTTCAGCCAGCAGCATCCGCAGATTCGCATCCACCTGACGCTTGAGGATCGCTTCGCCAATGTGGTTGGCGAAGGATTCGACGTGGCCATTCGCGGTGGTCCGGTCATCGACAGCAACCTGGTCGGCTGCCGGTTGTTCGATATGCGCCGCGTGGTAGTTGCCAGCCCGGCATACCTGGACCGGCACGGCGTACCGGAGCGGCCTGAGAATCTTCGCGAGCATGCCTGTCTGATCTTCAACAACGAACCGCATCTGTATGCGCAATGGCACTTTGCCCATGCCGGCCGGGCCGACATGCTGCGGGTGGAAGGCGCGCTGGCTTCGACCAACTCGGAACTCCCCGTAGCGTGGGCGCTCAGGGGGCTGGGGCTGGCCCAGAAATCCTGGTGGGAAGTCGCCGAGCATCTCGAAGCCGGTCGCCTCGTCCGCGTGCTCGCAGCCTATGAGCCGGAGCCGGTATCCTTCTTTGCCATTCACCCGGTCCGCAGCGTGCAATCACGCAAGACCGCCCTGTTCATCGAAGCGCTGAGCGCCTATTTCAGAAAACCGCCATTCGGCCTTCACGGTTAACTTAGTCTAGAGATCCAGCGTAGCTGACAGGGCGACATTACGCGGGGTTCCCAGTGACATGGTGCCGCCCACGGTAGTCCAGTAGTCGTGGCCCCATAGATTGGAAACATTGAGGCGATAGGTGATTCCCTTGCCGAACACGTCCATCTTGTAGCGGGCGCCGATATCCCCGGTGAACACTGAGGGGATCGGTAGCTTGTTCAGGCTATCGACATAAATTTTACCGGTGTAGGAAAGCCCGCCAGTCAGAGTCAAACCCGGCACTTGATCCAGTGCATATTCGCCATACAGCCGGGCAATCTTTTCCGGGACGCCCTGGGGCGTCTTGTCCTTCAAGGCGTGGTCAGTCGCCTTGTCGATGTAGGCTTTCATCAGCGTAAAGCCGCCAGTCATGGTCAGGTTGCGGGTCACCTTGCCGGTGGCGACGACCTCCAGGCCGTTATGGATTTCCTGACCGTCCATTTTGAACATATTGGTGACCAGGTCTGTGTAGGCATTGCGTTTCTTGATTCGAAACGCTGCCACATTCAGGTCCATCTCGCCCCAAGTGCTTTTGATCCCCGCCTCCACCTGCCGACTCATATAGGGCGACATGACTTCATCGGCATTGGTGGCAGTGCTTGGTGCCGTATCGCCTTTTTGCAAGGATTCTATATAGGAGGCATAGAGGCTAAGGTTGGACAGCGGCTTGTAGGTCAAGGCAAAACTGGGAGTCGTGCGTTCTTTGTCATTTTTGGGCTGACGGCTGAAAGTGCCGGTCTTCAGGTAGTTGCTGTAGCTCTTGTTGCGATCGACGATGGTGATGTGACTGGCCCCGATGATCGCCGACCACTGCTCGTTGAAGGTGATCCGGTCAGCGAGAGTGGTGGAGGTCATGCGCAGCTTTTCAACGTTACGATTGGCGCGGCCACGGGTATCACCGACTACATCGTCAGGGTAGGGATCTTGATGGTAGAGGTTGTTGATGCCCGGAAAGGAAATTTTCTTGCTGGCATAGGGATAGGCGTTCTTGGTGTTGCCATCTTCTGCCGAGAAACCCAAGGTAACCACATGGGCAATAGGTCCCGTGTTGATATTGGCATCTAGAAAAATATTACCCGCCCGCCCGAACCTGATACTTTCCCGGTAACTGCGCGACATGGTGTAGTCGCCATCGTTGGTGATGATGTTGTTAGCCGCCCGCCGCCGGTAGGTTAGGATGCGGGTGTAGTTGAATTTGCTACGAATGGTAAAAATGTCATTCAGCCGTGAATCGAACTCTATACCGTAGCGCCGATAGCCATCTCTGGAAATGCTGTAGGCTGGTGAGTAGTTCTTGGTGGCATCCGGGGCATGGGGAATGCTGGTGACTTTGTTGCCGACGGTGAAGGTATCGTCACCATGTTCAACATCGGCGTAAAAGTGCGAGTAATCCAGCGCCAAACGGGTGTCTGGAGAGATATTCCAGTCCAACGCACCGCTGAGCAGGTAGCGACCATGATGCTGCTCATTAACCGCCGTTTCGCCCTTGCCAACTTTTACCACGTTAAGGCGATAGCCAAATCTATTTTGCGAGTCAATCGGCCCGCCTAAATCGACATGGCCATAAACCTGCTTGCCGCCATAAAGGCCGGTGGTGAAGGTGGCAAGCCGTTGTGCCGTTGGGCGCTTGAGAGTGTAGTTAACCAAGCCCGCCGGATTGGCAAAGCCATAGAGAAAACTGGCCGAGCCATTGAGCACTTCGATCCGCTCTTTGTCCTCCATCGGCGCGCGAGCATACATGCGCACACCGTCGATAAAGGATTCGTTGTTTTCACTGACAAAGCCACGAATCTGAAAGGCTCCGCCGCCGCCCACCGAATCGCCACCACTGGCTGAGTTCACCGTTGGGTTGTACTTCAGGGCATCGGCCACGGACTGCGCCTGAAGGTTTTTGATCAGCGCAGCAGAGGTCGCGTTGATCGAGTAAGGCGTATCCTTCAGCGGCAGCTTGCCCAGCACCCCCGCATTGGCGCTGCCGACGCGATAACCCTGCTCTTCCGTTCCCTCCAGGGTCTCCGCTTGAGGGTCCTGAAATTCCTCTTCGATAGAAAGAGAAGGCAGTTCGATTTCCGTCTCCTCGGCCAGGGCGGCCTGCTCGCACACAAGGAGCAAAGGGGCAAGCAATAAGCACGATACCTTCCTGGTGGTCATATCTATTCCAGCGCTCAATCGATTCGTTATGAAAACCACTGGCGATTGAACAAAAGGCCTCGATGGCAAGGAGGTACTCGATTCATCTGCGCAATGGAGATAGCGCCGTGATCCGTATTGCCATGCCCTCATGGCTTGACATAATCGGGGACAAGCGGCGCGCGCCAGTATCGAGAATAATAATCAAATGAAAAATTAGATATTTTCGTAATAACTTTGCGGAAATTCCGAATAATCCATGCACGATATCAGCGATCGCATGGCCGACCGGGAACGTCGCCTGGGCGTCAAGTTGCTCAACCGCACCACGCGCAGCCAGACGCTGACCGAGGCCGGTGCGGTCTACCTGGAACGGGTGATTCAAATTCTCGACGACCTCGCAGCCATGGAAACCTGCGTGATGGAAGAAAGCGCGATACCACGCAGCACCTTGCGGGTTACCATCCCCATGCCACTCGGACGGCATCACGAGGATCGCTTCGCCAACGTCGTTGGCGAAGGAAACGAGGGAGTGCACAGGATAGCCGTCGAGGTTCCCGGCAGCTTGAGCGAGCAGCCCGACAGCAGAATCCAGTCATCCACCGGTTCCACCCGCCTATCGAACGCCCGAGCCATCAGCGTTAACATGAACGCATGACTCAGAAAAATCATGCATTCTCGACAAACCACGAGCACCTGCTCGATTCTCTCGGCGCAACTGACAACCTGCTGGTTATCCAGGATCTGGATGGCGTTTGCATGGAGCTGGTGCGCGATCCACTCACCCGTACCATCGACCGTTGCTATGTCGAGGCAACGCAGCAGCTGGCTGGGCACTTCTATGTACTGACCAACGGCGAGCACATCGGCAGCCGCGGTGTGAACACCATCATCGAAAGCGTGTTCGACACACCGGCGCAAGTGCGCGAGCAAGGCTTCTACCTGCCTGGGCTGGGTGCCGGCGGCGTGCAATTGCAGGATCGCTACGGTGCCGTGTCGCATCCGGGCGTGACCGAGGCGGAGCTTGCCTTTCTCCAGTCCGTACCGGACAGGGCCAGGCGCTTTCTCCATACCTACCTCAGCCTACCGCCACAACACCTGGACCAGGCTGACCTCGACAGGCTGGTAGCCTCTGCGGTACTGGACAACCTGGCCTCGCCAACCATCAATATCAATGGTTTCTACCAGCACTTCCATGACCGGCCGGCGCAGTATCAACACCTGCAACAGGCACTCGAGCGTTTCATGCGCGCGTTGCAGCAGGAAGCAGCGCGTATCCAGCTGCAAGATTCCTTCTTCGTGCATTACGCACCGAACCTTGGGCATGATCCACAAGGCCATGAAAGACTCAAATACAGCGATGGCGACAATGCCGGCACCACCGATTTCCAGTTCATGCTCAAAGGCGCCATCAAGGAAGTTGGCGTACTGGTGATCCTCAATCACTACTACCATCAGCACACGGGTGAATACCCGCTGGGCGAACACTTCAATGCGCGCCAGGCGCCCCATAAACACAGCGCGCTGTTACAGCTGGCCCGGGATCGTTTCGACCCTGCCCACATGCCCCGCATCGTCGGCGTGGGCGACACGGTAACCTCCTATACACAAACGCAGGATGGCCAAACACAGCAACTACGCGGCGGCAGCGACCGCGGCTTCCTCACGCTGGTACAAGCGCTGGGCGCAACCTTCGGCATGGACAATACCGTGCTCTACATCGACAGCAGCGGTGGCGAAGTACGCCGCCCCGGTATCGATGCTGCGTACTTGGAGCAAACACCACAGGCTCCCTGGCCTGCGCTCGCAGGCATCAGCGACCCAGCCGATCCGCTGCGGCTGGACGTCATTTTCACCGGCGGCCACCGGCAATATGTGGCATTTTTCTGTGCACTGGCCGAACGCCGCGCGAGACGTGCCCTGTAGGTAGAGAGCAGCAGGCACAGACACTCAGTGCGCCGAGGCCTTGGAAAACAGGTTCAGCACCAGCACTCCCGAGACGATCAGAAACATCCCCAGGAGTGCCGGTGCATCGAGTCGCTGACCGAACAGCAGCCAGCCGGCAAGACTGATCAGCACCACGCCAGCACCGGACCAGATCGCATAGGCAATGCCGACAGGGATCGTGCGCAGCGTCAGGGACAGGAAGAAAAAGGCCGTTATGTAGCCGGCGATGACCAGCAATGATGGCCACAACCGGGTAAAACCATCACTGGACTTCAACGCCGAAGTCGCCATGACCTCGGCGACAATGGCGACGGCGAGATACAGCCAGTTCTTCATCGCTCCGGCACCTCGTTCGCGCCTGCCTCCTGCAGCGCCAGGCGCCTGGAGCGCTCGGTGCGGCGGGCGATGTACCAGGCGATAAACGTCGCCAGGGACACGGCCAGCAGGATCAGGCTGGCCACGGCGTTGATCTCGGGCTTCACGCCCAGGCGCACGGCGGAGAAGATTTCCATCGGCAGGGTGGTTGCGCCAGGGCCGGAGACGAAACTGGCCAGCACCAGATCATCCAGCGACAGAGCAAAGGACATCATGGCTCCCGCCACCAGGGAAGGCGCGATCATGGGGACGGTGATCAGGAAAAATACCTTCCAGGGCCGGGCGCCAAGATCCATCGCGGCCTCTTCGATGGACAGGTCCAGCTCGCGCAGACGCGCTGATACCACCACGGCGACATAAGCTGAGCAGAAGGTGGTGTGGGCGATCCAGATGGTGGTCAAGCCGCGCTCTGCGGGCCAGCCGAGCAATTGCCCCATGGCGACGAACAGCAGCAGCAGCGATAAGCCGGTGATGACTTCCGGCATGACCAGCGGCGCGGTGACCAGGCCACCGAACAGAGTCCGACCACGAAAGCGCGGGATGCGCGTCAGCACGAACGCCGCCAGGGTACCGAGCATGACGGCCGCAAGCGCCGTGAAGAAAGCAACCTGCAGCGAGCGCAGCACCGCGCTCATCAGTTGAGTATTGTCGGCCAGCCCGCCGTACCAGCGCAGCGACCAGCCGCCCCAGACCGTTACCAGTTGCGAGGCATTGAACGAGTAGATGACCAGAATCACCATCGGCAGGTAGATGAACAGCAGGCCGAGCACCAGCATCAGGTTGGAAAAGCCGAAGCGCTTCACAGCTTGCCCTCCAGCGCTTTCGCCTGATTACGGTTGAACAGGATGATCGGCACAATCAGTAATGCCAGCATCACCACCGCCAGTGCCGAAGCCACCGGCCAGTCGCGGTTGCTGAAGAATTCCTGCCACATCACCTTGCCGATCATCAGGGTTTCCGGCCCGCCAAGCAGTTCAGGAATGACGAACTCGCCGACGACCGGGATGAAGACCAGCATGCAGCCGGCGACGATGCCGTTTTTGGACAGCGGCACGGTGACTTTCCAGAAGCTGGTCAAGCCGTGCGCGCCGAGGTCGGCAGCCGCTTCCAACAGGCTGGGGTCATGCTTGACCAGGTTGGCATAGAGCGGCAGGACCATGAACGGCAGGTAGGAATAGACCACGCCGATATACACCGCCGTGTCGGTGTTGAGGATCTGCAGCGGGGTGTCGATCAAACCAATGCCCAGCAGGATATTGTTGAGAATGCCGTTATTGCCGAGGATGCCCATCCAGGCGTAGACGCGAATCAGGATCGCCGTCCAGGTGGGCATCATGATCAGCAGCAGCAGGACGGTCTGCAGATCCTTGCGCGCCCGGGCGATGGCATAGGCCATGGGGTAGCCGATCAGCAGACACAGCAGCGTGCTGATCAGGGCAATTTTCAGCGAGCCCAGGTAGGCGGCTAAATACAGCTCGTCTTCGGCCAGGAAGAGGTAATTACTCAGGTTGAACAGTATTTGTAGCTGTTCGTTGGCGTAGCTGAAAACTTCCGTGTAGGGCGGAATGGCCACGGCCGCCATGGAGAGGCTGATCTTCACCACAATGATGAACGGCAGCAGAAAGAACAGCGTCAGCCAGAGAAACGGCACGCCGATGACCAGCCGGCGTCCGGAATTCGTGCTCGAAACCTTCATGAATGCAGCACCACGCCACTGTCGGCCTGCCAGGAGAGATGGACCACATCGCCCAGGCCGGGGCGCTCCGTCTGACGCGAGGTGTTGGTAAAAAGTGCCTGCACGATCTGGCCGGAGGCGAGTTGAACGTGGTACAGCGAGTGGCCCCCCAAATAGGCGATATCGTGCACGGTGCCGCCGGTCCAGTTGTAAGTCGGATTTTCCATCTCGGGCGGCACCACATTCATGCGGATCTTTTCCGGGCGCAGCGCATAGGCCAGGCGTCGTTCGCCACTGTGCGCTTCGATGCCATGGCCGAAGTAGATAGGCCGTTCCAGGTGCGGACAGGCAATCACCGCATGATCGTCGGCATCCTCGATCAATTCGCCTTCGAACAGGTTGACGCTGCCGATGAACTCGCAGACCAGGCGATTGGCGGGCCGTTCATAGACATCCGCCGGGCTGCCAACCTGTTCGATAGCACCGTGGTGCATGACGGCGAGGCGCCCGGCCATGGTCATGGCCTCTTCCTGATCATGGGTCACCATCACGCAGGTCACACCCACGCGCTGGAGAATCTGCACCAGCTCCAGTTGCATCTGCGAACGCAGCTTCTTGTCCAGCGCGCCCATCGGTTCGTCCAGCAGCAGCAGCTTGGGCCGCTTGGCCAGCGAACGGGCCAGCGCCACACGTTGGCGTTGCCCACCGGAAAGTTGGTGCGGCTTGCGCCTGGCGTATTTTTCCATCTGCACCAGCCTGAGCATTTCCGCAACCCGTTCGGCGATCTCCGCCCTGGGCAAGTTGTCCTGTTTGAGGCCGAAGGCGATGTTCTGCTCCACCGTCATGTGCGGGAACAACGCGTAAGACTGGAACATCATATTGATCGGCCGCTCGTAGGGCGGCAATTCGGTAATGTCCTGGCCATCGAGGAGAATGCGCCCTGCTGTCGGTCGTTCGAATCCAGCGAGCATGCGCAGCAATGTCGACTTGCCGGAACCCGAGCCGCCGAGCAGCGCGAAAATTTCACCCTGGTTGATCGTGAGCGAGACACTGTCGACTGCCAGGGTCTCGTCGAACTTCTTGGTAACGCGGTCGATGGTAAGCAGCACCTGCCCGTTACCGCTCTCGCCGGTCGGGACCTGCTGGTAGGCGCTGGAAACGACGGCCATGCGCGAACTCCCAATGAAAATGAATGGATCTGGCCCGATGGCAGGACGGCTGGCTCATGCAAGCAGGCAACCGTCCTTGACCAGCGACGTTCAACGGCCGGACTTGATCCGGGTCCAGCTGTGGGTCATGGTCCGCAGGGTCACGGGGTCCAGATCCGGAAAGGTGTAGAGCTTCTGGCGCAATTCCGGGCCCGGATAGACGCCCGGATCGTTGCGGATCGCCTCGTCCACCATTGGCGTGGCAGCAGCGTTGCCATTGGGGAAATGTATCTGGTTGGTGATGGCCGCGATCACCTCGGGCTTCAGCAGAAAATCGATGAAGGCATGTGCCCCGGCGACATCCTTGGCATCGGTGGGCACGGCAAGCATATCGAAGAAGCTGCCCGCCCCTTCTTTGGGCAGGCTGTAGGCGAGCTTCACGCCGTTCCCGGCTTCCTCGGCACGCGCCTTGGCCTGGTAGATGTCGCCGGAATAACCGATGGCCACGCAGACATCGCCGTTGGCCAGGTCGGTGATGTATTTGGCGGATTGGAAATAGGCCACCGAGGGGCGGATCGACATCATCAGCGCTTCAGCCTTCTTCAGATCCTCGGGCTTGGTGGTATCGGTTGGCAGCTTCAGATAATGCAGGGCGGCCGGCAGAATTTCCGTGGCGGAATCAAGGAAAGCCACCCCACAGGATTTGAGTTTCGCCAGGTTTTCCGGTTTAAACACCAGATCCCAGGAATCCACCGGCGCCTGGTCGCCCAGGGCAGCCTTGATCTTGTCCGGGTTGTAACCGATCCCGACCGTGCCCCACATATAAGGCACCGCGTACTGATTACCGGGATCGCTCTGTTCCAGCGCCTTGAGCAAGTCTTTGTCGAGGTTACCCCAGTTCGGCAACTTGGCCTTGTCCAGTTTCTGGAACACACCGGCCTTGATTTGCCGGGCCAGAAAGGCATTCGACGGCACCACGATATCGTAGCCGGAAGCGCCAGCCAGCAACTTGGCTTCCAGCACCTCGTTGCTGTCGAACACGTCGTAGACGACCTGGATGCCACTGGCTCTAGTGAAATCAGCCAGGGTGCGCTCGCCGATATAGTCGGACCAGTTATAGACATGCAATGTCCGTTCTGCGGCAGGCGCTGGGGTGGCACTGCCGGCCTGTTCCGGCTTGCCGGTATTTTCTGCGGGCTTGTCGCAGGCAGCGAGCAGGCCCACGGACAAGGCTAGAAGGGTTCCACCGATTTTTTTCATGCGTATGGCTCGTTTCGTTCTGGAAGTTCTGCGCAGCGACCCAGTGCGGGCAGACGCCGCTTGCCGATCGGCAAGGAAAAGCTGACGGCGCGCAGTCTGGCAAGGCTTGGGGCCGCTTTACAAGCCTTGCGCGGGAGGAATCTCGACGGTGGATGCCCGCTCCGTTCAGGCTCGCGCATCCCTGGCGGTCAAATCCAGGCAGAGACGTGCCTTGGTGACCAGTTCATCGATCTCCTCTTCGTTGATCACCAGGGGCGGCGAGATGATCATGGTGTCACCCACGGCGCGCATTACCAGGCCGTTGTCCAGGCAATGTTCGCGGCAACGCATGCCGATGGCGCCGGGGAAACGTTCCCGGGTCTGTTTGTCCTTCACCAGTTCCAGCGCTCCGAGCATACCCAGGCCACGCACTTCGCCGACCAGCGGGTGGTCGGCCAGTTCGCGCCAGCGCTTTTGCAGGTAGGGTGAGGTCTTGGCCTTGACTCGTTCGAGAATGTTTTCTTCCTTGAGGATGCGCAGGTTCTCCAGCGCCACCGCTGCCGCCACGGGATGCCCGGAATAAGTGAAGCCGTGGTAGAACTCGCCGCCTTCGTTGAGTACCTGCACCACTTTGTCGCGCACGATTACTCCACCCATGGGCAGATAACCGGAAGTCAGGCCCTTGGCGATGGGCATCAAGTCCGGCGCGTTACCGTAGTAATCGCTGCCGAACCACTCGCCGGTACGCCCGAAACCGCAGATCACTTCGTCGGCAATGAACAGAATGTCGTAGCGGGCAAGGATTTCGCGGATCTTCGGCCAGTAGCTGTCCGGCGGGATGATCACGCCACCTGCACCCTGGATCGGTTCGGCGATGAAGGCGGCGACTTTGTCCTCGCCGACTTCGAGAATTTTCTGCTCCAACTGTTCGGCAACGCGGATGCCGAACTCGTCCGGGTCGAGATCGTCGCCTTCACCGTACCAGTAGGGCTGGTCGATGTGCTCGATGCCGGAAATCAACAGGCCCGCCTGCTCGTGCATCGCCTTCATCCCGCCCAGACTGGCACCGGCGACGGTGGAACCGTGGTAACCATTCCAGCGACCGATGATGACTTGCTTCTGTGGCTGGCCCTTGGTCATCCAGTAATGCCGGACCATGCGCAGCACAGTGTCGTTGGATTCGGAGCCAGAACCGGTAAAGAACACGTGATCCATGCCAATCGGCGCAATGCCGGCGATGGCATTGGCCAGCTCCAGCGCCGGGGTGTGCGCCGTCTGGAAGAACAGGTTGTAGTACGGCAGTTCGCGCATCTGCCGGGCCGCAGCTTCCACCAGTTCCTCGCGGCCATAGCCGATGTTGACGCACCAGAGCCCGGCCATACCATCGAGAATACGGTTGCCCTTGCTGTCCCATAGATACACGCCCGATGCGCGGGTGATGATGCGCGCACCCTTGGCGTTGAGTTCCCTGTAGTCGCTGAATGGCGGCAGCAGGTGTTCGCGGCTCAGGTTCTGCCAGTGCAGGGTGTTCGATTCGCTCATTGTTCCCTCCGAATCTCAAGACCGAAAAGCCGGCCAAAGTGCTGAAGGTTGGATGGCATCACTTGCTTCATCCAGCCTGCAGCGTGCTTATCGGCCTCTCGCCGTGTTCATACCGACAGCATCAGAAACTCCCGTTCCCAGGAGCTGATGATGCGATTGTAGTTTTCCTGCTCGGCACGCTTGACCGCGATGTAACCGGCAATGAATCGCGGGCTCAAGTAGGCTTCGAGATCGCGACAGCTTTCCATGCGCTCCAGCGCCGCATGCAACGACAGCGGCAGGCGTAGATTGCGCCGCTCATGACTGCGGCCCTTGACCGGCGGGCTCGGTTCCAGTCCCTCGACCATGCCGATGTAGCCACACAGCAGGCTCGCGGCGATGGCCAGATAAGGGTTAGCATCGGCACCCGGCAGACGGTTTTCGACGCGGCGGTTCTGCGGATCGGATTCCGGCACACGCAAGCCGACGGTGCGGTTCTCCTCGCCCCATTCGACGTTCACCGGTGCCGAGGTACCCGGCTGGAAACGCCGGAAGGAATTGACGTTGGGCGCGAACAGCGGCAACAGCTCGGGAATGTATTTCTGCAGGCCGCCGACATGCTGCAGAAACAGCTCGCTCATGGAGCCGTCGGGATTGGAGAAGATATTGCGCCCGTCCTGATCCATCACGCTCTGGTGCAAATGCATGGCGCTGCCCGGCTCACCGGTCATCGGCTTGGCCATGAAGGTGGCGGCAACGTTGTGCTTGAGCGCCGCCTCGCGCATGGTGCGCTTGAACACCAGGATCTGGTCGGCCAGGTGCAGAGCATCACCATGGCGGAAGTTGATCTCCATCTGCGCGGTGCCTTCCTCATGGATCAGAGTGTCCAGATCCAGACCCTGAGCCTCGCACCAGTCGTACATGTCCTCGAACAGCGGATCGAACTCGTTGGCCGCATCGATGGAAAAGGATTGCCGCCCGGTCTCCTGCCGCCCGGAGCGGCCAATCGGTGCCTGAAACGGCAGATCCGGGTCTTCGCAGCGCTTGGTCAGGTAAAACTCCATCTCCGGCGCAACAATCGGCTGCCAGCCGCGGTCAGCGTAGAGCTTGAGGACCTTCTTGAGAATGTTGCGCGGCGACAGTTCGATGGGGTTGCCCTGCTTGTCGTAGGTATCGTGGATTACCTGCGCGGTGGGTTCGATAGCCCAGGGCACCAGAAATACCGCGCTCGGGTCCGGGCGGCAGAACATGTCGATATCGGCTGGATCGAGCAGCCGATAATAGATGTCCGGCTCCACCGAATCACCGGTCACCGTCTGTAGCAGCACGCTTTCGGGCAGGCGCATGCCCTGCTCGACGATAAACTTGCTGGTTGGGGAAATCTTGCCGCGGGCGATGCCGGTCAGATCACAGATCAGGCATTCCACTTCAGTGATCTTGCGTTCCTTCAGCCAACTGGTGAGCTGGTCGAAACTGGTCGTCATAAAGGCCTCTGGAGGTCTGATCCGACTTGTTTAGCGCCGTTGGGCGCGTTCCCGACAAGCCCTGGCAAATTCCTGGAAAATCGCCAGGTAATGGGGGTTGCTTTGCACCTGCCACTCGGGATGCCACTGCACGCCGAGGGCAAAAGTATCGGCAGCTTCGACACTGAAGGCCTCGACCAGGCCGTCCGGGGCCGACGCTTCGATTCGCAGGCCGCTACCCAGGGTTTCCACACCCTGACCATGCAGGGAATTGACCTGGATTTTGGGTGGCAAACCCAGCATCTCCAGCAAGCCACCAGGCTGCACAGTCAAGGAATGGCGCTGCCCGTACTGCATGTCGAGCGGCTCGAGCGGGTCTTCACGGTGATCCTGGTAAGGCGACGTCTCATGCACCTTCTGGTGCAGGGTGCCACCAAAGGCCACGTTCATCTCCTGGAAGCCACGACAGATGCCGAGTATCGGAATGCCAGCACGCACAGCCGCGCGGATCAGCGGCAGTGTAGTGTCGTCGCGGGCCAGGTCATGCTGCGTACCGGCCGCACTCGCCGGGCCGTTGTAATGCTGTGGCGCGACATTTGAAGGCGAACCGGTAAACAGCAGACCGTCTACACTTTCCAGCAGAGCATCGCGGTCGATCAGATTGCCCAGGGCCGGAATCACCAGCGGCAGTCCGGCGATGGCCGCAGCGCAGATGTATTTGTCACCGGCAATATGGAAGACATGATGACCGATCAGGCTGGTACAGGCGGAAACGCCGATCAACGGCATGCGAGCCATGGCTGAATCCATTATCTGTGCGATTGATGGGAACGAGGTTAGCCTTGTTCATTTTTTCTTACAATAGAGCCGCATGGCCTGCCCATGGATAGCTCGGGTAAAGTACCCGACATGCGCGCAACTGCCCCGAAAACGGCCACAAGCGCGCCATTACAGGGCATTGGACAGTCCTATTGACACACTAATAGCTTTCAGATTGACTGCCCTTAAGACAAGGATTGATTGAAATTTTTAACAAAATTAAAATTAAATTATAGGTATGCACCATGTCGTCCCCGCCTCGTGTCGTTCAACTCAATGAAGCGAACGCCTTCCTCAAGGAACATCCGGAAGTCCAGTTCGTCGACCTTCTGATTGCCGATATGAACGGTGTGGTGCGTGGCAAACGCATCGAATGCGCCAGCCTGCACAAGGTGTATGAAAAAGGCATCAACCTGCCCGCCTCGCTGTTCGCCCTCGACATCAATGGCATCACCGTGGAACGCTCCGGCCTGGGCCTGGATATCGGCGATGCGGACCGCATCTGCCTGCCCATCCCCAATACCCTGAGCAAGGAGCCCTGGCAGAAACGCCCCACCGCGCAGTTGCTGATGACCATGCACGAGCGCGACGGCACGCCCTTTTTCGCCGATCCGCGCGAAGTCCTGCGGCAAGTGGTGGACAAGTTCGAGAAATTGGAACTGACAGTGTGCGCCGCGTTCGAGCTGGAGTTCTACCTGATCGACCAGGAGAACGTGAATGGTCGCCCACAACCGCCCCGCTCACCGATTTCCGGCAAGCGGCCGGTTTCGACGCAGGTCTATCTGATCGATGATCTCGATGAGTATGTCGATTGCCTGCAGGACATCCTCGAAGGTGCCAAGGAACAGGGCATTCCGGCCGATGCCATCGTCAAGGAAAGCGCACCGGCGCAATTCGAAGTCAACCTGCACCATGTCGCCGACCCGATCAAGGCCTGCGACTACGCCGTACTGCTCAAGCGACTGATCAAGAACATCGCCTACGACCACGAGATGGACACGACCTTCATGGCCAAGCCCTATCCGGGGCAGGCTGGCAATGGGCTGCACCTGCACATATCCATTCTCGACCGCGACGGCAATAACATCTTCGCCAGCGAAGACCCGTTGCAGAACGAGGCGTTGCGCCACGCCATCGGCGGCCTGCAAGAAACCATGGCCGCCTCGATGGCCTTCCTTTGCCCCAACGTCAATTCCTACCGCCGCTTCGGCGCACAGTTCTACGTGCCCAATGCCCCCTGCTGGGGCCTAGACAACCGTACCGTAGCCTTGCGCATCCCCACCGAAAGCGCCGACGCGCTACGCATCGAGCACCGGGTCGCCGGTGCCGATGCCAATCCGTACCTGATGATGGCGGCAGTGCTGGCCGGGATTCACCACGGCCTGACCAACCGGATCGAAGCGGACGAGCCGATCAAGGGCAATTCCTACGAGCAGGTGGAAGCCAGCCTGCCAACCAACCTGCGCGACGCGCTGCGAACACTGGACGACAGCCAGATCATGGCGCGCTATATCAACTCGGACTACATCGATATCTTCGTCGCCTGCAAGGAAAGCGAGCTGGCGGAATTCGAGCATTCGATCTCAGACCTTGAGTACAACTGGTATCTGCATACGGTCTGAATGCCAAAGGGCAGCAAGACAGTAATCCATTCCCCAGGAAAACGAATCAGCATCTCCCTACGACGTTCCAACCCCATGACATGAAAAGGACCATGGCATGCCCCCACAAAACAGTTCAGCGGATAGTGTCCCGATCGCCCCTGACCGCACCGAGCGGAAAACGTGGAAATGGGTGATTCTCGTGCTGGTGGGCATAGCATCCATTCCCGGTGGTTTACTGCTGGGAGCAGCCCTGCTGGGACTATTCCTGCGCAAGGGATTTGACCTTGAAAGACTGTTCTCCATATTCCTCGAGCCGATTGAGTTGAGGATTCTGTTGATCGGCTTCACCTTGTGCGCCTGCTGGATGGCCGCCATCCTGTATTTCTACTGCGTCTGGTGGCGAGAGTCGGCCGAGGGCTACAGTTACTGGAAGGCTGTGCTGTTCAGCGCGTTGAGCTATCTGATGTTCACCCTGACGCTGGCCACGACCGATATCCTGGGCGATGTCTACAGCGGCAATCCCAATGACTGGTCCTATCTGCACAACTTTCTCTGGACGCTGACCCTTTCGGTATTTTTCGGGGGTTTCAATTTGATCAATCTGCTTATCGTAATACCTCTGGTTTTCAGATTTTGCTGGCTGATCGACAAGGGACGAACCGCATGAAGGGAGCCAGCGTCGGCTCGCCACACCAACTGCTGAACCTCGTGCCGGCAAGGGCAAGGCATACCTGCCCACCGCTTCGAGGCTGGACAGCAGCGAGGCAGCCGCTATCTTGAACAGTCCCTGGTCCGTACCTTTTCCGTTACCCCAGCGATACACCAGCCGCCAGCGAGGTTTCCCATGTCCCGAGTCGTCACCGTCGCCGCCACTCAGATGAACTGCTCCTGGGATCGCCAGGCCAATATCGACAAAGCCGAGCGGCTGGTACGCCAGGCTGCCGGACAAGGCGCACAAATCATCCTGCTCCAGGAACTGTTCGAGACGCCGTACTTCTGCCAGAAGCCCAACCCGGACTATCTGCAACTGGCCACGCCGGTGGAGGAAAACCCGGCCGTGCGGCATTTCCAGGCGATCGCCGCCGAGCTGCAGGTGGTGCTGCCGATCAGCTTCTTCGAACGGCGCGGTCGTGCACGCTTCAACAGCGTGGCGATCCTCGACGCCGACGGGAAGAACCTCGGTATCTACCGCAAGAGCCATATCCCGGACGGCCCCGGCTACCACGAGAAGTACTATTTCAACCCCGGCGATACCGGCTTCAAGGTCTGGAACACTCGCTACGCGCGGATCGGCGTGGGCATCTGCTGGGATCAGTGGTTCCCCGAGACGGCCCGCAGCATGGCCCTGCTGGACGCCGAGTTGTTGTTCTACCCGACCGCCATCGGCAGCGAACCGCAGGACCCGAGTATTCAGTCGCGTGATCACTGGCAGCGGGTCCAGCAGGGCCACGCCGGCGCCAACCTGATGCCGCTGATCGCCAGCAACCGGGTCGGCCGTGAGGAGCAGGATGGCTACGCGATCACCTTCTACGGCTCTTCCTTCATCGCCGACCAGACCGGCGCCAAGCTGGTGGAGCTGGGCGAAACCGAGGAAGGCGTGCTGATCCAAGGCTTCGATCTGGACGAGCTGGAACGCATCCGCAGCGCCTGGGGTGTGTTCCGCGACCGCCGGCCGAACCTCTATACGCCGATCAAGACCCTGGACGGCTCGCTGGATTCCTGAATCTGTGCTGGCACATGCGTTAGTGCGTCTCGCCATGCAAACCGAATCTTGATGTCAGGTGCCAGAAAACATGAAGCGCCTATTGAAAAAGTTGTTGATCGGAGTCTTCACGTGCGTCACGGTTCTGCTGGCACTGCCCATTCTATTTCCAGCCTCGACGTCGCCCCTGGAAACCTCATGGGAATCGCCGCAGACGGGAGCGAAAATAACCATCCAGTTGACGCAGACCCATCCGTTCCTGGCGGAATACGAGAGAAAACTGGTGTTTCGTACTCCGGACGGAGTGAAGATCGAGCAGTTGCTGTTCCCGGACCCGGGTGGATATGTGCGAACCCAGTTATACCGCGCCTCAGACGAGGTTCTCTATCTGAAGGGCTATTTCGACCTCGCACGCCTTTCCGCCGTCGACAAGAACGTCTCAAGAGCCGGACAAAAGCTACCCGAAGATGCGGTATATCTCGGTGCCTTTGATTTTGACAAGAATGCATCCCGCCAATGGCGCTTCCTGCCATCCTCGGAAAGCCCTGAACAGCCACTCGTACCCCAAGGCGGTTGAGGATGATCCGAACACTGTCGGCTACCAGCCGGGCAAGATCCGCGCCTGCACCATCAGGGTACGGCTCCAACCCCGGACTCCGAGCATGGCGCGAGTAGTTTTCAACGGGTGATTCGATGCTCAATTTATCCAGTACGCACCATTTATCCGGGTCCCCCCGCCAGGACGGCTTCCACATGCCTGCCGAATGGGAATCCCATAGCCAGACCTGGATGCTCTGGCCGGAGCGGCCAGACAACTGGCGCCTCGGCGGTAAACCGGCACAGGCGGCATTCATCGAGGTGGCCAGGGCCATCGCCCGCTTCGAACCAGTGAGCGTCGGCGTTTGCGCCGGACAATACGAGAACGCCTGCGCCCGGCTCGAACATCCGGCCATTCGCGTGCTGGAAATCAGCAGCGATGATGCCTGGGCACGCGATACCGGCCCGACGTTCGTGATCGATGATAAAGGTGAGGTGCGCGGTGTGGACTGGACGTTCAATGCCTGGGGCGGCCTTGAGGGCGGGTTGTACTGGCCCTGGCAGCGCGATGACCAGGTTGCCCGCAAGATTCTGCAGATCGAGCGGTGCGTGCGCTATCGCACTGAAGGGTTCGTACTCGAAGGCGGCGCTATTCATGTGGATGGCGAAGGAAGTCTGCTCACCACAGAGGAATGCCTGCTCAACGCCAACCGCAACCCTCAGCTTTCCCGTGCGCAGATCGAAAATGTGTTGTACGAACAGCTGGCAGTAGAGCGGGTAATCTGGCTGCCGCTGGGGCTGTACAACGACGAGACTGATGGCCACGTCGATAATTTCTGCTGTTTCGTGCGGCCAGGTGAAGTGCTGTTGGCATGGACTGACGACCCGTACGATCTCAACCAT
Organism: Azomonas macrocytogenes; assembly: GCF_014191985.1. Lineage (GTDB taxonomy): Bacteria > Pseudomonadota > Gammaproteobacteria > Pseudomonadales > Pseudomonadaceae > Azomonas > Azomonas macrocytogenes. Next base: position 141,400 of record NZ_JACHXI010000007.1, on the reverse strand, counting down.
GCACGCTGCCGGGCCGCGCTCGAAGTACTGAAACATACCCGCGATGCGCGAGGCCGTGCGCTCAAGGTACACAAGATGCCGATCCCCGGCCCCCTCTACGCGACAGCAGAAGAATGTGCCGGAGTCGACCGGGCGGTCGGCAGCCAGCCGCGCGATCCATCGATCCGTCTGGCCGGGTCCTACATCAACTTTCTCATCGTCAATGGCGGCATCATCGCGCCCGCATTCGATGTGCCACAGGATCGCGAGGCCCAGGCCATCCTCCAGCGGCTGTTCCCGGAGCGGGAAGTCGTCATGCTGCCGGGACGGGAAATCCTGCTGGGTGGCGGCAATATCCACTGCATCACCCAGCAGCAGCCGGCAGGCCAGCCGTGCTGACGCGTCGTCAGAAACCGCTCAATGGAATCTTCAGGTAGTGCCGGCCATTGTCTTCGGCCGGCGGCAGCTTGCCAGCACGCATATTGACCTGGATCGAAGGCAGCAGCAGGTTCGGCATGGAAAGCTTGGCGTCGCGCGCCGTGCGCATGGCAACGAAATCATCTTCGCTCACCCCATCGTGAACATGTACGTTGCCGGCGCGCTGCTCGGCGATAGTCGTCTGGTTGAGGAACTCCTCGCGCCCGGGCGCCTTGTAGTCATGACACATGAACAGGCGGGTCGCACCAGGCAGCTCGAACAGCTTGCGGATCGAGCGATACAGTGACCGGGCATCGCCGCCGGGAAAGTCGCAGCGCGCCGTACCATAGTCCGGCATGAACAGCGTATCGCCGACGAAGCCGGTATTGCTGATCAGGTAGGTCACACAAGCTGGCGTATGTCCGGGTGTGTGGATGACCTGCGCCGTCAACGAGCCAATCTGGAACTGCTCGCCATCGTGGAACAACCGGCCGAACTGGTGCCCATCCGTGGCAAAGCCGCTGCCGGCATTGAATAATTGGCCGAATATCTGCTGGACCTCGGTGATCCGCGCCCCGATAGCCAGCTCGCCGCCCAGTTCGCGCTTGATATAGACCGCGGCCGACAGGTGATCGGCATGCACATGGGTCTCCAGCAGCCACTGGAGCCGTAGGCCATGTTCGCGGACATGGGCAATCAAACGGTCGGCCCCGGCATGCGAGATACGCCCGGCGGCGGCATCGTAGTCGAGCACCGGATCGATGATCGCGCACTGACGCGTAGCCGGATCAGTAACGATATAGCTGTAGGTGTGGGTAACGGTATCGAAAAAACTGTCTACTTGGGGCTGCATGGCGATGTCGTCCTTTGCTTGCCTGAAGACTTTGCAGGGTCTGGTACCTGTAACAGGGCATATAAAGTGGACCGGCATGGCCCTCCAGAATTTCCCGGCGAATGCGGCGCAAGGCCCATAACACCGTACGCGCTGCATGCCGTATGGATAACGCGATCCAGCCAGGAGGGAAAGTCATCGGAGCCGCCATGGCGAAAGAAATTCACCGTCAGGTGGTGATGATCCGGTTATTGCCCGCCTGCCTGGCCTGCTGCATGGCCGAGTCGGCACGGGCAATAAGACTGCTCAGGCAGGAATCGTCGGCACAAAGGGCAGCTAGGCCGAGACTGATAGTGACCTCGCAGGACTGCTCACGAATCCTGAGCGGCAGCCGCTGGATTTCCACTTGCAAACGCATGGCGATCTGCGCGGCAAGCTCGGGTGAGCAGCCCGGAAGCATCAGCGCGAACTCCTCGTGACCAATACGACCGAAGTGATCGCCGCGACGCAGGACCGAGCGACAACACTGGGCAACCATCCGCAGGACTTCATCGCAGACGGCATGCCCGAAGGCATCGCTGATTCGCTTCAGGTCATCGACGTCCAGCAACAGAAAGGCTAGCGGTGTCGCGTATTGCCGAGCATGATCGAATTCCCGCTGAGCGCGCTCGAGAAAATGCCAGCGATTGCCGCCTTGAGTGAATTCGTCGATATGGGCAAGACGTTGCAGCTCGCTTTCATGCTGCTTTCTGTCGGTGATGTCTTCGACGATCCCAACGATAATCGAGCCCGGCTCCAGCTCCAGCCCCGCCGAACGGGCAATGAAGCATTTGTCGCTGATCCAGCGCAACTGACCATCGCCACGGATGATGCGGTATTCGCGGTTTTCCACGGCACCGCGCTCCAGCACCGCCAGAAGACTGCGCTGGGCATATTCGAGGTCGTCCGGGTAGATGCAATTGCGCCATTCGCTGTAGTTGGCCAGCAACAGGGCCACCGAACGGCCAAAAATACGCTCGTAGGCAGGGCTGATATAAATCATCCGCTGTCCTTTCCAATCGAGCGCCCAGAGCACTACGTTGAGATTATCGAGCAGGTTACTGAAAAGTCGTTCCCGCTCGCCCAGGCGCTCTACTTCCGAGCGGGCGTGAATCAATGCAAGCAGGGTTTCGGCCTGTTCTTCGGGCAGTAAGCCCGCGTCGAGACGACTATTCTGGATGGCCTGCAAAATACTCTCTCCTAGAATTAAGGTTTCCGTATCCCACCCTGACCCGCAACCACTCATAACTCTGAAAATCAGCGATTGATTAAGTTTCAAAACCCAGTCAAACAAAACCCGACAAATGAATGGATGAGCTGCAATTTTTCGTCAAAGCTCCAATCAACGCAGCATCTGCATCAATTGGATCTACGCTGAATGAAGGTATAAGAACCGTTGCAAAGGCTGCTGCGTGTCGGCCACACGGCGTTAAGAATGGCCTGGACGCCAGCCCGGTCGGAATGCTTATTTACAACTCGTAAACTCGCGGGCGGGCCCAGCCCACTTCCTCAGCCATGCTTGCCTTGTCTGGCTCTAACTCGCGACGTTGAACAGGCCTAAGAATCCGACACAAGGCAAATCCGCCGGCAGTCTGGAGCACCCAGCAAAACGGCCAAAGACCCGGAGTAAAAATAGAAATGCGAGGGCTCAAGCGCATCTTGCATGTTGAAGATGTACCATCGATCCAACTGATTACCAGGATAGCCCTGGAAAAGGTAGGTGGCTTCGAGGTGCTCAGTTGCAAATCCGGCCAGCAGGCACTGGAACAGGTACAGCAATTCAATCCAGATCTGATCCTGCTGGATGTCATGCTGCCGGAAATGGACGGAGTCGAGACCCTGCGCAAGCTCGGTACACGCGTGAATCTTCGCGAAGTGCCGGTGGTATTTCTGACCGGCTACCTCGCCCCCGAGCGTTTCGAGGAACTGCGCCAGCTAGGTGCCCGCGCGGTCATCAACAAGCCGTTCGATGCTCTGCAGCTACCCATGCGCCTGCAGGAAATCTGGAAGACGGCCACCAACCGGTGCACTCAGAGCTGAATCCAGGTCGCCTTCAGCTCGGTGTACTTGTCGAATGCATGCAGCGACTTGTCCCGTCCATTGCCGGATTGCTTGTAGCCGCCGAACGGCGCTGTCATGTCGCCACCATCGTACTGATTGATCCAGACGCTGCCGGCGCGCAGCGCGCGGGCTGTTCGGTGTGCCTTGGACAGATCCGCGGTCCAGAGCGCCGCCGCCAGGCCATATGGGGTATCGTTGGCGATAGCGATGGCTTCTTCCGGCGTCTCGAACTCGATCACTGACAGCACTGGACCGAAAATTTCCTCGCGGGCGATCTTCATCGCATTGCTCACCCCATCGAAGATGGTCGGCTCGACATAAATCCCGCCGGTATCCTCCAGCACACGCTGGCCACCCAGCATCAGGGAGGCGCCCTCTTCATGTCCCACCTGGATATACGACAGCACGGTAGCCAGTTGCTGAGCGTCCACCAGTGCGCCGACATTGGTTGCCGGATCGAGCGGATTGCCCGGTCTCCACTCCTTGAGCGCCTCGACCACCAGCGGCAGGAAGCGCTCTTTGATCGAGCGCTCCACCAACAATCGCGAGCCGGCAGTGCAAACCTCGCCCTGGTTGAAGGCAATGGCACCAGCCGCCGCCCGTGCCGCCGCTTGCAGATCTGGAGCATCGGCGAACACGATATTCGGGCTCTTGCCACCCGCTTCCAACCAGACGCGCTTCATATTCGATTCGCCGGCGTAAACCATCAGTTGCCTGGCTACCCTGGTCGAACCGGTAAACACCAGAGTATCCACATCCAGATGCAAGCCCAGTGCCTTGCCTACCGTATGCCCGTATCCCGGCAAGACATTCAATACGCCTGCCGGAATCCCGGCTTCCAGCGCCAGGCCAGCCACGCGAATGGCGGTCAGCGGCGATTTCTCGGAAGGCTTGAGCACCACGGAATTACCGGCGGACAGGGCCGGACCCAATTTCCAGCACGCCATCAGCAGCGGAAAATTCCACGGCACGATAGCCGCGACCACCCCCACCGGCTCGCGTGTGACCAGCCCCAACTGATCATGGGGGGTCGTGGCGACTTCATCGTAGAGCTTGTCGATCGCCTCGCCGCTCCAGCGCAGCGAACGCGCCGCGGCAGGCACGTCCACCAACAGCGAATCACTGATCGGTTTGCCCATATCCAGCGTTTCCAGCAACGCCAGCTCTTCCCGGTTCGCCTCGATCAGCTCGGCGAAACGGATCATCACGGCCTTGCGTTTTGCTGGGGCCAGCTTCGACCAGACACCTGATTCGAAGCTGGTCCGCGCGCTGGCCACGGCTCGTTCGGCGTCCGCTGCATCGCAGCTGGCAATCGTGGCCAAGGTACGACCATCGATCGGGCTGACGCAATCAAAGCGCCCGCCACCGATTGCGTCGACATATTCGCCCTGGATGAAGGCACGGCCTTCGATACGTAATTCGCGGGTACGCTGCTGCCAGTCGGCTAAAGTCAAGGTAGGCATGCGGATCTCCTGTCAAATGGCCGAGGGGAACAAAAACCCTAAACCAGGGAAATGACGCTATCAATATTTTTTACGCAAGAGGCCTTTCAGCCTTGTTTTGTTCATTTTCTTAAACATAGACTCCAATCCTCGCTCTCAATCCCGGCGGAGCCCGACATGACCTCAGTGTTGCCCGATCAATTCTGGATGCCCTTCACCGCCAACCGCCAGTTCAAGGCCGATCCACGCATGCTGGAAAGCGCCGAAGGCATGTACTACACCGACCGTGACGGCCATCGAATCCTCGACGGAACCGCCGGGCTCTGGTGCTGCAATGCCGGCCACGGCCGCCGCGAAATCACCGAGGCGGTAAGCCGACAGATCGCCCGGCTGGACTTCGCACCGACCTTTCAGATGGGGCATTCGTTACCCTTCGAGTTGGCTGAGCGGCTGAGCGAAATCGGCCCCAAGGGGCTGAACCGAGTGTTCTTCACCAACTCAGGCTCGGAATCGGTGGACACGGCCCTGAAGATCGCCCTGGCCTACCAGCGTGCCATCGGCCAAGCCACACGGACCCGCCTGATTGGTCGCGAACTGGCTTACCATGGCGTCGGTTTCGGCGGTATCTCGGTCGGCGGCCTGGTCAACAATCGGCGCGCCTTCGGCCCGCTGCTGCCTGGTGTTGACCACCTGGCCCATACGCTGGATATCGAGCGCAACGCTTTCAGCAAAGGGTTGCCGGAATTCGGCGCGGAAAAAGCCGAGGAGCTGGAACGGCTGATTGCACTGCATGGCGCGGAAAACATCGCCGCACTGATTGTCGAGCCGATGTCTGGCTCCGCCGGCGTGATCCTGCCACCCAAGGGTTATCTGCAACGCTTGCGGGAAATCACGACAAAGCACGGCATCCTGCTGATTTTCGATGAAGTCATCACCGGGTTCGGCCGTGTTGGCGAGGCCTTCGCCGCTCAGCGCTGGGGCGTCACGCCGGACATTCTCACTTGCGCCAAAGGACTGACCAACGGCAGTATTCCAATGGGGGCAGTGTTCGTTGCGCAAACCATCCACGACGCCTTCATGACTGGCCCGCAAAGTGCCATCGAATTCTTCCATGGCTACACCTATTCCGGACACCCGGTAGCCTGCGCCGCCGCGCTCGCTACCCAGGAAATCTATGTACGGGAAAACCTGTTCCAGAAAGGCATCGAACTGGAAGGCTATTGGCAGAAGGCACTGGGCAGTCTCGCAGGCCTGCCCGGGATCATCGATATCCGTACCGTCGGCCTGGTCGCTGGCGTACAGCTCGCACCCGATGCTGCCGGGCCTGGCAAGCGCGGCTACGACGTGTTCCGTCACTGCTTCGAAAATGGACTGTTGGTACGCCCCAGCGGAGATACCATCGCCCTGTCGCCGCCCCTGATCATCGAAAAAGAACACATCGACACACTGTTCGAACGCCTGGCCGAAGCCATTCGTAAAACGGCTTGAGGCCATCGGAACATTTGTCAGAAAACTGAAACGACTGAAACGAAAAACCCGCCGAATGGCGGGTTTTCCAACAAGGGAGAAAGACCGTTACTTGATCTTGGCTTCCTTGTAGATCACGTGCTTGCGTACGACCGGATCGAATTTCTTGATTTCAATCTTGTCCGGCGTAGTGCGCTTGTTCTTGTCGGTGGTGTAGAAGTGGCCGGTACCGGCGCTGGACACCAAACGAATCAGATCACGCATGCTTGCTCTCCTTAAACCTTCTCGCCACGGCCACGAATTTCGGCCAGAACGACATCTATACCACGCTTGTCGATGATGCGCATGCCCTTGGCGGAAATACGCAGACGCACGAAGCGCTTCTCGGATTCGACCCAGAAACGATGATGCTGCAGGTTAGGCAGGAAACGACGGCGGGTTTTGTTATGTGCGTGGGAAATGTTGTTCCCCGTCACCGGACCCTTACCGGTAACTTGACAGACTCTAGACATGCCTCAGCCCTCTAAACCACATGCCCAACCCGGCATGGGTTGGCCGCTTGAACGTCGGCGCTTCGCGCCGCATCTTGATCGAGGCATTGCCAGCCATGTAAAAGCCTGGCGGCCGCCCCGAAAAAACAGCGGTGCTTTATATCAGAAAGCCTACAGTGCAACAAGCATGGAACCTGGATAACGCCACTCGCTTTTCCCCAATCACTGGATCGCTTTCAGCCCTTGCAGGGTGATCGCAGCCAAGGTTTACGCGTCATTTCCCTGCTGATCGCAGTTGCAACGGATTATCTGAACGACAGCCTGTTCCCGGCGCTGACATAACTACCGTCAAGGTCTCTATAATACGGCGACTCCACGTCCTCAGCTAACAGACAAGGTTTCCGATGAAGCGTCCAAGTGGCCGTACTGCTGACCAAATGCGTCCGATTCGCATCACCCGCCATTACACCAAGCATGCCGAAGGTTCGGTACTGGTGGAATTTGGCGATACCCGGGTGATCTGCACCGCCAGTGTCGAAAGTGGCGTACCGCGCTTTCTCAAGGGCCAGGGCCAAGGCTGGCTGACCGCCGAATACGGCATGCTGCCGCGCTCGACCGGCGAACGTAACCAGCGCGAAGCCAGTCGCGGCAAACAGGGTGGGCGTACGCTTGAGATCCAGCGCCTGATCGGTCGCTCGCTACGCGCCGCCCTGGATATGTCCAAGCTGGGCGAAAACACTATTTTTATCGATTGCGACGTAATCCAGGCCGATGGTGGCACCCGTACCGCCTCCATCAGTGGTGCCATGGTTGCTCTGATCGATGCCCTGCGCCTTTTGAAAAAGCGCGGAGCGCTGAAAGGCGAGCCACTCAAACAAATGGTCGCAGCAGTCTCGGTCGGTATCTACCAGGGCCAACCCGTGCTGGATCTGGACTATCTTGAGGATTCCACGGCGGAAACGGACCTGAATGTCGTGATGACCGATACCGGTGGCTTCATCGAAGTACAGGGAACCGCCGAAGGCACGCCCTTCCAACCCGAAGAGTTCAATGCCATGCTGGCCCTGGCTCAGACCGGGATGCGCGAGATTTTCGAGTTGCAACGCGTGGCACTGGCGGACTGAGCTGGAAACACGGCATGAATGATCGGAATTTATTACCGCCCGCATTGGACCGCGAAACCCGGCAATGGGCGATGCTGTGCCATTACGCGGCCTTTTTCGGCCTTATGGTGCCGATGATCGGCAATGTGATCGGCCCGCTGATTCTCTGGCAACTCAAGCGGGAAGCACACTCGTTTATCGACCAACAAGGCAAGGAAGCGCTGAATTTCCAGATCACCTACAGCATCTTGATGATGATCTGTGGTGTCCTGGCCTGGTTCATCATCGGCTTCCCGCTGATGGCACTGATCAGCCTCATTGCTTTCGTGCTGGTAGTGATTGCCGGCATCCGCGCCAACGAAGGCAAGTCTTATCGCTACCCGTTCTGCTGGCGATTGGTAAAATAAAGGCTTACGGCAACTCGCCTCCCCAAAGGAGGCGTGCAGCTCGCGGATGGCAGCTACACACTCAGCATCCAGTCATAGTCGACGATCAATGGCGCATGCCGGGAAAACCGCGGTTGACGTGACAAGCGCGCATTGCGGACGAAGCGCCGCAGGCCGGACGTCAGAATCTGATAGTCGAAGCGCCAGCCGAGATTGAGCATTTCGCCCTGCTCGGTATCCGGCCACCAGCTATACAGATCCCCTTCCCGGTTCACTTCGCGCAAGGCATCCACGTAACCCAGATTGCCGAAGACTTCATCCAGCCAGGCGCGCTCGGGAGCCAGGAATCCCGGACTTTGCTGGCAATCTCGCCAGTTCTTCACATCCAGCTTCTGGTGCGCTACGTACAGCGAGCCACAGTAGATGTATTCCCGGCGCTTGCGACGCTGCTTGTCGAGGTAATGGGTGAAGTCGTCCATGAACTTGAATTTCTGGTTCAGGCTTTCGTCCCCATCCTGCCCGGAAGGCATGAGCAAGGTCGCGATGCTGAGCTTATCGAAGTCCGCCTGCAGGTAACGCCCATAACGATCGGCCGACTCGAACCCGAGCCCCATGATCACGGCCTTCGGCTGAAGCCGGGAATAAATGGCGACACCGCCCTGCTCAGGTATCTCACCATCGCAGGCATAAAGGAAATAACCGTCCAGCTGATAGGCCGGATCGTCGAGTTCCACGGCGGAGGCACGAGTATCCTGCAGGCAGATGACATCGGCATTCTGTGCTTGCAGCCAGCTGAGCAATCCTCGCTGTACCGCCGCATGAATGCCATTCACATTGACACTGATGATCCGCATAAATGGTCCCTGAAAAAATCAGCGTGTATCATAACCGACACAGTATATATCGCTAGATCCGTGAATTTCGGAGCTATTTTCATGCAGGAATATCAACGCGAGTTCATCCGCTTCGCCATCGAGCGCGGCGTCTTGCGCTTCGGCGAGTTCACCCTTAAATCGGGCCGCACCAGTCCTTACTTTTTCAATGCCGGATTGTTCAACACCGGCTCGGCGCTGGCACGGCTCGGGCGCTTCTATGCGGCCGCGCTGGCAGACAGCAATCTGCAATTCGATGTGTTGTTCGGCCCTGCCTACAAAGGTATTCCACTGGCGGCAGCGGTTGCCATCGCCATGGATGAACAACATGGGCGCGACCTCCCCTGGTGTTTCAATCGCAAGGAAGCCAAGGCTCATGGCGAAGGTGGAACCCTGGTTGGAGCGCCTTTGGCCGGGCGAGTCCTGATCGTTGACGATGTCATTACGGCTGGTACGGCCATCCGTGAAGTCATGCAGATCATCAAGGCGCAGAATGCCCGGCCGGCCGGTGTGCTGATTGCGCTCAACCGCGAAGAGCGCGGCCAGAGCGAATTGTCTGCCATACAGGAAGTAGAGCGCGATTTCGGTATACCGGTAGTTAGCATCGTATCCTTGCCCCAAGTGCTCGAGTACTTGGCGTCGGATGTGCAACTCAAGCAATATCTGCCAAAGGTAGAAGCTTACCGCGCGCAGTACGGGATTCGATAACGGCAAAAGCGCCTGCAGAAACGAGCAAGAAAGAAACAGCCTGGCTACACTGGGGTAGCCAGGCTGTTTCATTCAGGAACTGCTGCGGTTGGTGATCAGTGTGCCGACGCCTGTATCGGTGAAAATTTCCAGCATCACGGCATGCGGCACACGACCATCGATGATATGCGCGCTGGTCACACCACCCTGGACGGCTTCCAGGGCGCAACGGATCTTCGGCAGCATACCGCCGTAGATCGTGCCGTCGGCGATCAGCTCGTCCACCTGGGTAGTGGACAGCCCGGTCAATACCTTGCCCTGCTTGTCCATCAGGCCGGCGATATTGGTCAGCAGCATCAGTTTTTCGGCGCGTAGCGCCTCCGCCACCTTGCCTGCGACCAGATCGGCATTGATGTTGTAGGACTCGCCTGCCTCACCTACACCGATGGGCGCGATGACCGGGATGAAGTCACCACGAACCAGCATATTCAACAATTCGGTATTGACACTCGACACCTCGCCGACCTGACCGATGTCGATGATTTCCGGCTTGGTCATTTCCGGTGTCTGCCGCGTAACCTGCAGTTTGCGGGCACGGATCAGGTGAGCATCCTTGCCGGTCAGGCCAATGGCCTTGCCGCCGTGGTGGTTGATCAGGTTGACGATATCCTTGTTGACCTGTCCCCCGAGAACCATTTCCACCACGTCCATGGTCTGGCTATCAGTCACGCGCATGCCATCGATGAAATTGCTTTCGATGTTCAGGCGCTTGAGCAGGTCACCGATCTGTGGCCCACCGCCATGTACTACCACCGGATTGATGCCCACCGCCTTCATCATCACGATGTCGCGGGCGAAGCCGGTTTTCAGCTCGTCACTCTCCATCGCGTTGCCGCCGTACTTGATCACCAGCGTCTTGCCGACGAACCGGCGAATGTAGGGCAGCGCCTCGGAAAGAATCTGGGCGAATCGGGTGGCAGCTTCATGGCTGAGGGTCATGCAGGGCTCCGCAGGTCAGAACGGCAGTTTGAGATCGGGAGCGACTTTGTGGAGCTGGGCCCGGAACACATCCTGGATACGGCTGACCTCTTGCTGGGTATCGCCTTCGAAGCGCAGCACCAGCACCGGAGTGGTATTGGATGCACGCACCAGGCCCCAGCCTTGTGGATAGTCGACACGCACACCGTCCAGGGTGGTCAGATTGGCGTCACCCCACTGGGCGTCGCGTTGCAAAGCCTCAATGATGGTGAATTTGCTTTCTTCTGTCACCGGGATATTGATCTCGGGCGTGGAGATGTCGAGCGGGAAGTCATCGAATACCTGATCGGCATCGCGTTTTTCCTTGGCGAGGATTTCCAGCAGGCGTACGGCGCTGTAGATACCATCGTCGAAACCGAACCAGCGCTCCTTGAAGAAGACGTGGCCGCTCATTTCACCCGCCAGCAAGGCACCGGATTCCTTCATTTTTTTCTTGATCAGCGAGTGACCGGTTTTCCACATCAAGGGACGGCCACCGTAGCCTTCGATCAGATTGATCAGACGCCGGGTGCATTTCACGTCGAAGATGATTTCAGCATTCGGGTTGCGTGAGACCACATCCCTGGCAAACAGCATCAACAGGCGATCCGGGTAAATGATATTACCTTTGTTGGTCACCACGCCGACACGATCGCCATCGCCATCGAAAGCCAGACCCAGGTCGGCTTTTTCGGCTTCGACCTTGGCGATCAGGTCTTCCAGGTTCTCGGGCTTGCCCGGATCGGGATGGTGGTTGGGGAAGTTGCCATCCACATCGCAGAACAGCGGAATGACCTGGCAGCCCAGGGCTTCGATCAGCTTGGGTGCGATCACCCCGGCGACGCCGTTGCCACAGTCGACCACGACCTTCAACGGGCGCTCCAGTTTGATGTCTTCGAGGATGCGCTGGGTATAGCGGTCGAGCACGTCGACCTGTTCGATCCGGCCCTGGCCCGAAGCCAGATCGTTATGCTCGATACGCTGGCGCAGTGCCTGGATCTGCTCATTGGCCAAGGTGTCGCCGGCGACGACGATCTTGAAGCCGTTGTAATCCGGCGGATTGTGGCTACCGGTAAGCATGACCCCGGATTTGCCAGCCAGAATATTGGCTGCGTAATACAGTACCGGCGTCGGTACCATGCCGATATCGCTGACGGTGCAGCCACAGTCGGCTAGGCCCTGGATCAGGTGTTTGACCAATTCCGGGCCGGACAGACGGCCATCACGGCCGACCGAGACATTGGGCTCACCGCGGGACAGGCTTTCCGAACCGATGGCGCGACCGACCCAGTAGGCGGTTTCCGGGGTAAGGCTGTCGCCGACCACACCACGAATATCGTAGGCGCGGAAGATGCTGGCGGGCAGTTGGGGGGCTTTTGCGCTGGTCATTGCGGTTCTCGCTCCATTTGTATCGAGGCCTGGCAGATTCCGGACCTCGTCGAGAGTGTTGGGTATCCGGGCCCAGGGAAGAGCCCGCTATCGCGGCCGGCTCATTGACCGGGGCTATCGGCTGCCGGCAACGCTCCGCCATCGTTGGCGGAGCAGGTAACTTGCCGGGCTCCAGATCCGATGCTCCAGTGCATCGAAATGCGAGAAAGCCCGAAAACGATGATTGGATAGTGTCTGCCAGTCAGAGTTCCGGGCAAAGCAACAGTCGGCATTGCGAGCAGGGTATTTTCAATGGCTACCGGAGTGGCCAAAACCACCGGCGCCACGCTGGCTGGCGGAAAACGCCTCGACCAGTTCGAATTGTGCCTGCACCACCGGAACCAGCACCAGTTGGGCAATTCGCTCGCCGATGGTGAGGGTGAAAGCATCCTGGCCCCGATTCCAGCAGGACACCATCAATTCGCCCTGATAGTCGGAGTCGATCAGCCCCACCAGATTACCCAGCACGATGCCATGCTTGTGGCCAAGCCCGGAGCGCGGCAACACCAGGGCAGCAAGACTGGAGTCACCGATATGGATCGACAATCCAGTCGGAATCAGGATCGTCTGGCCCGGTTCGAGGCAGGTATCGCTCGGCAACATCGCCCGCAGGTCGAGGCCGGCCGAGCCGGCCGTGGCGTATTCCGGCAGGGGAAAATCGCGGCCGAGACGAGGATCGAGAATTTTGGCTTGAAGTTTATGCATGTTTAGGCCTACTGGTAACGGTCGGCGATAAAGGCTATCAGTTGACGGGCAATATGCCCCTTGCTGGCCTGGTCGAAACGGGTTTCATGCCGCTGGCGATCGATCACGCTGACTGCATTCTCTTCGCTGTTGAACCCGATATTGGGATTGGCCACATCGTTGGCGATGATCAGGTCGAGATTCTTATCAAGCAACTTGCGGGTTGCGTATTCCAGCAGGTTGTCGGTCTCGGCGGCGAAACCGACGCAGAACGGGCGATCAGGACGTTTCGCCAACGTCGCCAGAATATCCGGGTTGCGCACCAGTTGTAGCAACATGCCTTCGCCATTGGCGGGATTTTTCTTGAGCTTGTGCGGTGCAACCACCTCGGGCCGATAGTCGGCCACTGCCGCGGCAGCAATCAGCAAATCACAGGGCATGGCAGCCTCGCAGGCTGCGAGCATATCGCGAGCACTGACCACGTCGATGCGCTCGACTCGATCCGGGGTCGGCAGATGCACCGGACCGCTGACCAACGTTACCCGCGCCCCAGCCTCGGCAGCCGCTTCGGCCAGAGCAAAGCCCATCTTGCCGGAACTGTGGTTGGTGATGTAGCGCACCGGATCGATATTTTCCTGGGTAGGACCTGCCGTGATCAGCACATGGCGGCCGGTCAGCAAAAGGTTTTCGAAACAGTCGGCGGCAGCCTGGGCCAATGCGTCCGGTTCCAACATGCGACCGAAGCCGACATCGCCGCAAGCCTGGCTACCGGAAGCCGGGCCGAACAGGCGCAGGCCGCGCTCACGCAGCAATGCGACATTGGCCTGGGTTGCCGGATCGCGCCACATCGCCTGGTTCATCGCCGGAGCCAGCGCGACCGGAGCATCGGTGGCCAGTACCAGCGTGGTCAGCAGATCGTCGGCATCGCCTTGCGCCAGGCGTGCCAGCAAATCCGCGGTAGCTGGCGCGATCAGCACTAGATCGGCCCAACGCGCCAGTTCGATATGACCCATGGCCGCTTCAGCCGCCGGATCGAGCAGGTCGAGATGCACCGGATGCCCGGAAAGCGCCTGCAAGGTCAGAGGGGTGATGAATTCGCGCCCCGCCCGCGTCATGACTACGCGAATCTCAGCGCCCTGGTCGCGCAGCCGGCGTACCAGTTCGGCACTTTTGTAGGCAGCGATCCCACCGCCGACACCGAGGAGAATGCGTTTATGGTGCAGCCGCTGCATGAGGCCTGCCTTGTTGTTCAAATCTGCGACATGGGTCCGCTTGTGCGCAATCCCCTGCCGATTAAGCTGGCTAAGATAGCACAGCGCCCCGATACGGAGCAGGGCGCCCACTCGACTAAGGAATGGTGAATCATGAGCATACGCGACTGGCCGGAGGCTGAACGGCCGCGAGAAAAACTTCTGGCTCAAGGGCCTGCCGCGCTTTCCGACGCCGAACTGCTGGCAATCTTCCTGCGTACCGGCGTTTCCGGACTCAGCGCCGTGGATCTTGCCCGGCGCTTGCTCAATGATTTCGGCAGCCTGAGAAGCCTTCTGGAGGCCGATCAAATCCGCTTCAGCCAGCATCTGGGGCTGGGGCCGGCCAAATTCGCCCAGTTGCAGGCAGTGTTGGAAATGGGCCGGCGGCACCTGGCCGAACGCCTGCGGCGCGATTCGGCACTGGAAAGCCCGCAGGCGGTGCGCGATTACCTCAAAGCCCAACTGCGGCACGAACCGCACGAGCTGTTCGGCTGCCTGTTTCTCGATGCCAAGCACCGGGTGCTGGCCTTCGAGGTGCTTTTCCGTGGCACCATCGATGGCGCCAGCGTCTACCCGCGCCAAGTAGTCAAGCGCGCCCTGGCGCATAATTCAGCAGCGCTGATTCTGACCCACAATCATCCCTCCGGCGTTACCGAACCCAGCCAGGCCGACCGCCACCTGACCCAACGCCTGAAAGACGCGCTGGCGCTGATCGATGTACGTGTGCTCGATCACTTCATCGTTGGCGATGGCGAACCACTGTCCATGGCAGAACGAGGCTGGATGTAAAATCCGCAACGGAATTCTCCCCTCAGCGCAAGATGACCGGCCATCACCAACGCTCGCCATAAAGAATCAGTGGAGCTCAGGCAGGTTCCCGACGACCAATCCGGCCAGTCTCACTGGCACGATCATTGACAAGCCGTTTTCCGTTACAATCACCCATTTTATCGACCACCTGCAGAGGTAAACCTGATGGTCCACAGCATGACGGCTTTTGCCCGCGCCGAACTCGCCGGTGCCCATGGCACCCTCGGCTGGGAGATCCGTTCGGTCAATCATCGCTACCTCGAACCCCACCTGCGCCTGCCGGATACCTTTCGCGACCTGGAAGCGCCGGTCCGCGAGATGCTGCGCAAGGGACTGTCGCGAGGCAAAGTGGAATGTACGCTGCATTTCACCGAGGCGGCTGGTAGCCGTGCGCTGCAAGTGAATCACGAGCATGCGCGCCAGGTCATCGGGGCAGCCGAGAGCCTGGCGGAGCTGATCGGCCAACCAGCTCCGCTGAACCCTCTGGAAGTTCTCGGCTGGCCCGGTGTCCTGGTCGCCAGCTCGACCGACAGGCAAGCGTTGAACCAAACCGCACTGGAGCTCTTCCAGATGTCCCTCGACGAGCTCAAGGAAGGCCGTGAGCGTGAAGGAATGGAGCTGGCCAAAGTGATCGATGAACGCCTTGCCACCGCGCTCGAACAGGTAACGGCCCTAAGGGAAATACTGCCAGACATGCTCGAAGCACAACGCCAGAAGATCCATGATCGCTGCGCTGAACTGCAGGTCGCCCTCGACCCACTTCGACTGGAACAGGAAATAACGCTACTGGCCCAGAAAAGCGACGTGGCCGAAGAGCTGGATCGCCTGACTACCCATGTAGCGGAAGTCGGCCGAGTATTGCGCAGCGACGGCGCAACCGGACGCCGGCTGGACTTCCTCATGCAGGAACTCAACCGAGAGGCCAACACTCTCGGTTCCAAGGCCTTCGATACGCGCAGCACCCAGGCTGCAATCAATCTCAAGGTCCTCATCGAACAGATGCGGGAACAGGTTCAGAACATCGAATAATCCACAGCGCACGCCCAGGTGATCATCATGTCTGCCTACACCGGCACGCTCTACATCGTTTCAGCCCCATCCGGGGCCGGCAAGACCAGCTTGGTCAAGGCGCTGGTCGAGGCGTTGCCGCAGATCCGTGTCTCGGTCTCGCATACCACGCGCGCCATGCGCCCGGGCGAGGTCGATGGCATCAACTATCACTTCGTCGAACACGCCGAGTTTCGAGAACGCCTCGAACGCCATGAATTTCTCGAGCACGCCGAAGTATTCGGCAACCTCTATGGAACGTCCCAACTGTGGCTGGAAGAGATTCTCGCAGAAGGTTGCGACCTGATCCTCGAAATCGATTGGCAAGGCGCGCAGCAGGTACGCCGTCTGCTGCCGGAAGCCCGTTCCATCTTCATCCTGCCGCCGACCCAGGAAGCCCTGCGCCAGCGCTTGACCAACCGTGGCCAGGATGGCGACGACATCATCGAGCGACGCATGCGTGAAGCGGTCAGCGAAATGAGCCACTACACCGAGTACGACTATCTGGTCATCAACGATGACTTCGCCCATGCGCTGGAAGACCTCAAGGCAATCTTCCGGGCCAACCGGCTCAGACAGACAAGCCAGCAACAGCGCTTCAGCGGACTCCTGAAACAATTGTTGGCATAGCTGCAAACCAGAATACTCTGTGCAGGGCCGATTCGACTTTTTCGGTTAAAGAGCGCCGAAGGCTGGACGAAAGCGCATGGCTCGTTCAGTCATTAAGCGCTTTTATCGATCAAAGGGCTTGCCACTTGCAGCTCTTGCATAAAGCTGCTTCCCTTAGAGCTGGCGATTTTTTAGACTAATCAGTCCTGCCGCCCGTTCGGGCATGCCACTACCGATCACGAGGAATCCCCATGGCTCGCGTCACTGTTGAAGACTGCCTGGACAACGTCGATAACCGCTTCGAACTGGTCATGCTCGCGACCAAGCGTTCGCGCCAGCTTGCGACCGGCGGCAAGGAGCCGAGAGTGGCCTGGGAAAATGACAAGCCGACCGTCGTAGCCCTGCGCGAAATCGCCGCCGGCCTGGTGGACAAAGCGATCATTGCCCACGACGACATCACCCACGAAGAGCCGCTGTTCGTTCAGTACAGCGAGGACGAGCCCAGCGAGGCACTGTAAATCATGCCGGGTCGAAGTCGTATCGTTCGAACAGGACCGGGCTGCCGAGGAGTCCGCTCTTGCCAGCCCTAGACAGCCTTGTCGCCCGTCTGTCGACCTACCTGAGCGACGATCAGGTCAATCTGGTCCGTCGAGCCTATTTCTATGCCGAGCAGGCCCACGACGGCCAGCGACGGCGTAGTGGCGAAGCCTATGTCACGCATCCACTGGCAGTAGCCGGAATCCTCGCCGACATGCACATGGACCATCAGAGTCTGATGGCCGCCATGCTGCACGATGTGATCGAAGATACCGGCATTCCCAAGGATGCCCTCATCGCCCAGTTCGGCGAGACCGTTGCAGAGCTGGTGGATGGAGTCAGCAAGCTGACCCAGATGAAGTTCGAGACCAAGGCCGAAGCTCAGGCCGAGAACTTCCAGAAAATGGCCATGGCCATGGCCCGCGATATCCGGGTAATCCTGGTCAAGCTGGCCGACCGCCTGCATAACATGCGCACCCTGGAAGTACTCACCGGCGAAAAACGCCGGCGCATCGCCAAGGAAACCCTGGAAATCTACGCGCCCATTGCCAATCGGCTGGGCATGCACAACATGCGCGTGGAATTCGAGGACCTTGGCTTCAAGGCCATGCATCCGATGCGAGCCGAACGCATATACGCGGCGGTCCGGCGCGCTCGTGGCAACCGCAAGGAAATCGTCAACAAGATCGAGCAATCGCTGATTCACTGCCTGCAGCGGGAAGGACTGGGAGGCGAAGTGATGGGGCGTGAAAAACACCTCTACAGCATCTACAAGAAGATGCGCAGCAAACGCCGCTCGTTCAGCGAAATCATGGATGTCTACGCGTTCCGCATTGTCGTGGACAAGGTGGATACCTGTTATCGGGTGCTTGGCGCGGTACACAACCTCTACAAGCCGCTGCCCGGTCGCTTCAAGGACTACATCGCCATTCCCAAGGCCAACGGTTACCAGTCCCTGCACACCACACTGTTCGGCATGCATGGCGTCCCCATCGAGATCCAGATCCGCACGCGCGAGATGGAAGAAATGGCCAACAACGGCATCGCCGCCCATTGGCTGTACAAATCCGATGAAGAAACCCTCAAAGGCACTCATGCCCGTGCCCGCCAGTGGGTCAAGGGTGTACTGGAAATGCAGCAGCGGGCCGGCAACTCGCTGGAGTTCATCGAAAGCGTGAAGATCGACCTCTTCCCCGACGAGGTTTACGTCTTCACCCCCAAGGGCAGCATCATGGAGCTACCCAAGGGTTCGACGGCCGTGGATTTCGCTTATGCCGTGCATACGGATGTCGGCAATACCTGCATCGCCTGCCGAATCAATCGTCGACTGGCCCCCCTGTCGCAGGCGCTGGAAAGCGGCGCCACGGTGGAAATCATCACGGCTCCCGCTGCACGGCCCAACCCGGCCTGGCTGAACTTCGTCGTCACCGGCAAGGCACGCACGCACATTCGCCACGCTCTCAAGCAGCAGCGTCGCTCGGAATCCGTCAGTCTTGGCGAGCGCTTGTTGAACAAGGCCCTGACCGGCTTCGGAAGCAGCCTCGACAAAATTCCCGAGGAACGTCTGCGCCAGGTTCTGGGCGAATATCGGATGACTGTCTGGGAAGATCTGCTGGAAGATATCGGTCTCGGCAACCGCATGGCCTATGTCATCGCCCGCCGCCTGCTGGCCAGCGATGGCGAACTGGCGCCCAGCCTGGAGGGCCCGCTGGACATTCGCGGCACCGAAGGGTTGGTCCTGAGCTACGCAAAATGCTGCTCGCCGATTCCGGGCGACCCCATCGTCGGCTACCTTTCCGCCGGCAAGGGCATGGTGGTGCACCTGGATACCTGTCGCAACATCAGTGAATTCCGTCATAACCCGGACAAATGCATTCCGCTTTCCTGGTCCAAGGATGTGACCGGGGAATTCAGTGTCGAACTGCGTATCGAGCTGGAGCACCAGCGCGGGCTGATCGCACTGCTTGCCGGTAGCGTGAGTGCCGCCGATGCTAATATCGAAAAAATCGGCATGAGCGAGCGTGACAGTCGGACCTGCGTGGTGCAACTGGTGGTCAGCGTCCATGACCGAACCCATCTGGCCCGGGCAATCAAGAAGCTGCGCACCATCAGCGGTATCACCCGCATCACCCGTCTGCGGGCATAGGCAGGTTCGCCGGTTTCATCCTCTCCTTTTCCCGAAACAAGGAGCTTCCCATGAGCAAGACCGTTATCCACACCGACAAGGCCCCTGCTGCCATCGGTACCTATTCCCAGGCGATCAAGAGCGGCAATACCGTCTACCTGTCCGGGCAGATCCCGCTGGACCCCGCACGCATGGAGCTGGTCGAGGGCTTCGAAGCCCAGGCCGTGCAAGTCTTCGAAAACCTCAAGGCGGTGGCCGAAGCCGCCGGCGGTTCGCTACAGGACATCGTCAAGCTGAACATTTTCCTCATCGATCTGGGTAACTTTGCCACCGTCAACGAAGTGATGAGCCGCTATTTCCAGCAACCGTACCCAGCCCGTGCCGCTATTGGCGTGGCCTCGCTGCCCAAGGCCGCCCAAGTGGAAATGGACGGCATCATGGTGCTTGGCTGACCCCGCCGGCCCTGTACGCTCCAACCATGCGTCAATAGATGCAGATTTCGACCCGCCGGTTGCGTGGCTCGCGAGTTCCATCCGGCGTGGGTACCAGCGGGTTGAATTCGGAATGGGACGTCACGTTCAAATAGCGGATTTCGACTTTTTCGGCTTTTACCCATTCGGCGACCCGCTGCGCACGAACCAGACCGATTCGCTCATTCACCTTGGCATCGCCCAACGTATCGGTGTGTCCGATGACCGAAACGATGGCCGGCTCACGCTGGTGCAAGCTTTCCTTCATACGGGCCAGCAGCCGCTCGGATTCCGGTGTCAGGCGTTTCCCATCGTCGAGAAAATACAGATAGAAACGCAAAGGTGCCGGAGGCTGCACCCGCAGGACCGCCGCGAAGGTTTTTTCGAGCTGCTGGCGATCCACCGCAAAAACCTGCCCGGAATCCAGTAATGCAACCTGGCCATTGCGCTCAAGCTGCAATGGTTCGCCCGCACCGGGAACGACCTCGACGGAACCACCGCGCTGAGCACCCTCGAGCAGCGCAACATAATTATTGGTACACCCGGTCAGAACCAGAAGAAATAGCGCAAGCTGTAACCCGATGAGTTCATGCACGCTCACTGCACAGCCTTGATCAGCACATGCGCACCATCGGTCACACGGATGGTGCCATGCGGTGTCTGCAACCTCATCGCCTGGGGATCGAGCTTGGCAATCTCACCAGCCAGCAGGCTCAGCATGCCGCGTTCGAACCTGGCTTGCAGAAGCAGACTCTTGCGTGCGGGATCGAACCGGACATCCTCCAGCCGCATTTCACTCTCAGCCCCCAAAGCGATGATCGTCCCATCGATCAGGATCACCCCCAGCGCGCCTTGCGGTCCGGTTTCCAGCTTGCTGCCGCTCAGGACAACCTGGCCACTCATCGCCACCAACGTATTACCACGAATGGAAACGTACGCCGGGCCTTCCACCCGCACTACATAGCCAATGGGTTGTGGCAAGGGCGCTGCCGCGACAAAACTGGCGCCCAATGGCAGGACAGCCAGCAAACCGACCCAGGCCATTGTTTTGCCATGCTTGATCCAGCCTCTCATCAATTTCTCCCACCGCACCACTCACTCCCTGCGTTACGTCCGGCAGAGGGCGCCGGACAACGGAAATGCTACGCAAAGCCCCTTTATTCGTCGATATCAGGCGCGCAGCGATATTCGTCGGAAGCACACTGAACAGCGAAACGGTGAACCAAATATCGATTGGCCAGAGCGACAGAGGGTTCCTTGGGCAGACTGTCTCTCATCGAAAAAAGCCATCCATTCGTCGCTTTAGCGTGCAAAGCCGAGCCTTTGCCTTATTCTCGAAGCCAGCCGAGAGTACGTTCCTATCGAATAGGTTGATACAAGCACCGGGTCGGGTTGTTCCCGGCCCTCACGTATGGTCGACAGACATCGACACGGACGTTCGCGTAAACCTGTTCACCGCATGCCCTAAGCGCTCGGGAAACCAGACTTGCGAATACCGGCAAGCAGCATGGCCTCGGCGAGCCATCAAGGTTCAGAGCAAACGGAATCGGCAACAGATTCCCCGGCCAGGACCTGCCACGAAAAGCAGTGGTCCGTCCCGACGGGACGGTTGTTTTAGACACGTCGGGCGCCTACGCCCTGGATGATCGATGAAAAAACCAACTTTCCTCGGCCGCCGTGGCCTCTTGCCATTCGCTATCCTGCTGCTGGCAATCGCGGCAGCCATCGCTCTTTGGCGCTTTTGGCCCGCTACTGCGACCACGCCTCCCGAACCCGGCAGCATTGCCGCCATGGTTGCCCGGCTGAAAGACTCCGACAGTGACTGGAAAGCCCACCGCGCCGATATTTCGCGCCTGCTCGGCGACCTCGACAGCCGCGCCATCGCCGGTGCCGCCATCAGCGACGAGGCGATCTACATCAGCACCCGCGAAAGCCAGCACTACTGGCTTGCCGACCAGCACGGACGTATCGCCGACCTGCTGCTTGGCCGCTACAGCACCAATCAGGCCGAGTTCCCGGTCACCTTGATCGATACTGCTGGCGAAGCGCCCTGGTATCACGTCCTGCTGCCCTACCTGCCGTTCGCCATCCTGGCTGTAGTGGCGCTGAGCATTGCCCTGCCCAAGCTGCATCCCTACCGTACCCGCCACAAAAAGGGCACCGACATAGGCTTCAGCGACGTGATCGGTGCCCGCGAAGCCAAGCAGGCGCTGCAAGATATCAGTGCGTATCTGCGCAACCCGACTGCCTATGCCGCCCTGGGCGCACGGCCACCCAAGGGCGTGCTGCTCACCGGCGAGCCGGGCACCGGCAAGACCCAACTGGCCAAGGCATTGGCCAGCGAGGCCCAGGCCAGTTTCATCCAGGTGACCGGCAGCGATTTTTCCTCCATGTACTTCGGGGTCGGCATCCAGAAGGTCAAGTCGCTGTTTCGCGCGGCGCGCAAACAGGCGCCCTGCATCATCTTCATCGACGAGATCGATGGCATTGGCAAGCGTGCCGAGCAGACTCGCTCCAGCGATGCGGAAGCCAATCGCATCATCAACCAGATTCTTACCGAGCTGGACGGCTTCGACGGTTCCAGCGGTGTGCTGGTACTGGGAGCGACCAACTTCCCTAACTCCCTCGATCCGGCACTGGTGCGCGAAGGCCGTTTTGATCGCAGCGTCGCAGTTGGGTTGCCGGCACTGGAAGATCGCGAGGCATTGTTCCGCCACTATGCCGCCAAAATTCGCCTGGGCAGTGCCCCGGATTACGCCGCGCTAGCCCGCAACAGCGTCGGCCTGACTCCGGCGGCCATCGCCGCGATCGTCAACCAGGCCGCGCTACTGGCGGCACGCGCCAGCTCCGAGCGGGTCGAGATGCACCACTTCACCGACGCCATCGAGACCTGCCGCATCGGCGAGCAGGTTTCGGGAATCACGCCACTCTCGAAAACCGACCGTAAGCGGATCGCAGTACATGAGGCCGGTCATGCGCTGGTGGCAGCAGCGCTCAAGGTCGGCCGGGTAGAAAAGGTCACCATCCTGCCGCGCGGCCAGGCGCTGGGTGTCACACTGGTTACGCCAGTGGAAGACAAGCGGCTGCATATGGAATCCGAACTGCGCAATCGCATCCAAATGCTGCTGGCCGGACGCGGTGCCGAACAGCTCTATTTCCATGAAGTCTCCTCCGGTGCAGGCCAGGATCTGCAGGAAGCCTCGCGTATCGCCCTGTCGATGGTCGGCGCGCTGGGCATGAGTCCGCGTGGTTCGCTATTGAGCCTGCAAGCGGTCCGCGAGGCGCATATCGAATTCGACTCGGGCGAGTCGATCCAGGCCGCTGATGCTCTGCTGCGCCAGCTCGAACACGAATGCCAGGTACTGCTGCAGCGCCTGAAGCCGGCCCTCGACGACATATCCCGGCGCCTGCTGATCGAGGAAACCATACCCGGCGAAGACGTGCTCGCGGCTATCGCCCGACTGCCGCAGCATCTGCGCGATACCCACCTCGACCGGGCGCTTATGCCGACACTGGAAGTCATCGACCGGGTCGCCGCCAGCACCCTGGAAACCCCCGATCAATTCGAACTGGGTCTGTCCGCCCGGGAAAGGGAAAATGCGGACGACGATGGCCCTGGGATGGCTTGACCGGTACAGAGCGGATCGATCCGCCCTTTATCATCCATGCCATGTCCACAGAGTCTGCCGCGCTCCGGCAACCACCACGGCCCGAGCTTCGAAGCAGTCGCAGCGGCAAATGGCCATTGCTGAAGCAAAACTGCTAGGGTTGCGGGCCGCGTATACACAGAGGAAAACACTATGACCAAGCACGCCGCCATCGGCCTGCTCTGCCTGGTTACATTTGTCGCCGGCTGCAGTTCTACTAACTCTACGAACTCGTCCGACACCAAACAAACTACTGCCGCATCGGGCAAGCACGATACCTGTACGGCTGCCGCCGTGGAAAAGCTGATCGGCCGCACCATTACTGTAGAACTGGCCGATGAAGCCCGCGTGCAGTCAGGCGCCAGCCTCATCCAGGTCATGGGCCCCGAAGACGGGCTGAGCATGGATTACGATCCCCAGCGCCTGAACGTGGATGTGGACGACAATGGCAAGATCCAGCGGATCAACTGCGGCTGAGCGGTGCCGGAAGAATCGAAATCATTGCCCGAATCCGGGAGGCATCTTTAAATCGGAGACACCGACCTCCCCGTGAAAATCGACAGGCCGGCGTATGCCTGACAACACAAGGAATCGAGCACTGGTGACGGGCGTCAGGGAGTCTGCGCGTGGCTCTCTCCAGTTGCCCGACGCGAACGCGTGCGATTGCCGGATTTTACCGGCTTGGGTTCAGGCTGCTCCTGGACAATAGCCTCGCGCAGTGCCTTACCCGGCTTGAAGGAAACGGTGTTGCTGGCGCCGATGATGACCGGCTCGCCGGTTTGCGGATTCTTGCCGGCACGGGCACCGCGATGGCGCTGGAGGAAGGTGCCGAAACCAACCAGGGTCACGTGGTCCTTACGGCCTACCGCCATGGCGATCTGCTCCAGAATATCGCTCAGCACACGGTTGGCCTGGTCTTTGGGAATATCGGCCTTGGCGGCCATGGCAGTGACGAGATCCGATTTACGCATAAATAGCCTCTTGCTCGGTTATTGTTGTCTCGCCGGCACGCACTACCGGCAACTGCTTTCGCTAGTGGCCTGTGTGGTCAAATGGGTTAACTCGAATTCGGCTGACCGAGGTTTCGGGACCAAGCGTTGCGACGAGCTATGGCAAGCCGTGGCAACACCGTCTCGAAGCCTTGAGCGCCGGCATTGACTAATCGAATCAACCAAACAGGCCACTAGGCAGTTTCAGGAGAATGGCACGCGAATCCGGACTCTGCCACCTCAGTGTGCCAGTGTCTCGCTGAACGGCGGGATACCCGTGCTAGACTCGCCGGCCAAATCCATCACCCTTTCATCCCCATGCACGATACTCTCGACTGGCTGAAAGCCGAGTGCCTGCCTGCATCCTTGGGTGCCGGAAAACGTGCCTGGCTGTTCGACCAAGGTTCACTGACCCGCAGGCTGCAGGCACTGGCACAGGGACAGCTCGAAGTCCGCATCCTGGCCGAAGGCTGGCAGCACCTGCGCGACGACGAATGCACCGCGCTTGCCGCAGCACCGGCAAGTATGGGCTGGGTGCGCGAAATCTACCTGTGTGGCCGGAGCGAGCCCTGGATATTCGCGCGCAGCGTGGCCCGGCGCGATGCCTTGCAGGCGGCCGGGCTGGATCTACAAAACCAGGGCGCGCGCCCTCTGGGCGAGCTGCTGTTCAGTGCGCAGGGTTTTACCCGGGGCGAGCTGCAAACCTGTCGCTATCCGGCTGACTGGCTACCGCAAGCGGTGCGCGAGACGGGACACTGGGCGCGTCGTTCCTGCTTTACCCGGGGCGAGCTCGGCGTGCTGGTTGCGGAGGTATTCCTGCCGGCATTCTGGCAGGCGGCCGGAATCGACCCGCACCGCCGCTGAAGCCGGCAACGAATCCACTCTCGCTCGCCACCAGGCGGGCAACCATGCCCCCGTAGAGACCCACCGAGGTACCCGAACTTGCAGAATATCCTTCATCGCCTGCACCCACGCGCCTGGGACTTCGTCCAGTTGACCCGCCTGGACCGGCCGATCGGTATCTACCTGCTGCTGTGGCCAACCCTGATGGCTGTCTGGATCGCCGCAGCCGGCCGACCCAGCGTGAAAAATGTGCTGATTTTCACCCTGGGCGTCATCCTGATGCGCTCGGCCGGCTGCGTTATCAACGACTTCGCCGACCGCAAGTTCGACGGTCATGTACAACGTACGCGTGAACGCCCGCTGGCCAGCGGCAGGGTTACGTCCCGCGAAGCCCTGGCTCTCTTCGCAAGCCTGATCGTGCTCAGTTTCCTGCTGGTATTGCTGACCAACCTGCCGACCATCTTGCTGTCTTTCGGCGCGTTGGCGATTGCCTCGCTCTACCCTTTCATGAAGCGCTACACCCACCTTCCCCAGGCAGTGCTGGGCGCCGCCTTCTCCTGGGGCATCCCGATGGCCTTCAGCGCCGCGACTGGCAGCGTGCCAGCTGTAGCCTGGCTGCTCTTCCTGTTCAATGTGCTCTGGACGGTGGCCTACGACACCTACTACGCCATGACTGACCGCGAGGACGATCTGAAGATCGGCGTGAAATCCACCGCCATCCTGTTCGGTCGTCTGGACCGGCCGATCATCCTGGCCTTGCAGGCACTGGCCCTGCTCTGCCTGCTGATAGCGGGCGCACTGATCGACCTGGGCGGGCTGTTCCAGTTGGGCCTCGTTGTAGCGGCAGCCTGCTTTGCCTGGGAGTTCTACCGCACGCGCACGCTCGATCCGCAACGCTGTTTCGAGGCCTTTCTGCACAACCACTGGGCCGGCCTGGCGATGTTCGTCGGTACGCTTCTGGATTACGCCCTGCGTGGTTGAATAGGACCGCTATAATGCCCGGCCTTTTTCCGGAGTTGCCCGATGTCCCTGCCCAGCCTGCGCCTCAAAGCCAATGCCGACCGCCGCCTGCGCGCCGGCCACCTGTGGATCTACAGTAACGAGGTGGATGTCGTCGCCACGCCGTTGACCGGTTTCGCCCCTGGCGACCAGGCCATCCTCGAGGCGGC
The DNA here is from genome assembly GCF_014191985.1 of Azomonas macrocytogenes. Classification (GTDB taxonomy): domain Bacteria; phylum Pseudomonadota; class Gammaproteobacteria; order Pseudomonadales; family Pseudomonadaceae; genus Azomonas; species Azomonas macrocytogenes. Next base: position 114,999 of record NZ_JACHXI010000007.1, on the reverse strand, counting down.
TGGCGGTAAACCGCTGGGCATCGTCGGGCTCTCGCCGAACAATCTGATCTGCGCTCGCCTGCTGTCACGTGACCTCAAGTATCCGCTGGACAAATCGCTGCTGGTACACCGCCTGAACGTCGCCCTGTCCTTGCGTGAACGGCTGTTCGATACGCCCTGCTATCGCCTGGTTTATGGCGATGCCGACCTGCTGCCGGGGCTGGTGGTCGACCGCTTCTTCGACATCCTCGTCGTGCAAATCGCCTCGGCGACCATGGAGCGCCATAAGGACAGCGTGCTCGAAGCCCTGCTGCAGGTCTGCAAGCCAAGCGGCGTGTTGTGGAAGAACGACGCCAGCGCTCGTGACGCCGAAGGGCTGCCGAGCTATGTCGAACCCGCCTACGGCGACATACCAGACTGGGCACCGCTGGAAGAGAACGGCGTGAAATTCGCGGCTCCGATTCTGCAAGGCCAGAAAACCGGCTGGTTCTACGACCACCGCATGAACCGCGCCCGGCTGGCGCCTTACGTCAAGGGCAAGCGGGTGCTGGATCTGTTCAGCTATATCGGCGGCTGGGGCGTGCAGGCGGCCGCGTTCGGCGCCAGCGAAGTGATGTGCGTGGATGCTTCCGGCTTCGCCCTGGATGGCGCCGAACGCAATGCCACGCTCAATGGAGTGGCCGAGAAACTGATTTGCGTGGAAGGCGACGTATTCGAGGCGATCAAGGAACTGAAACTCGTCGACGAACGCTTCGATGTGGTGATCGCCGACCCACCGGCCTTCATCAAGCGCAAAAAAGACCTGAAGAACGGCGAAGCTGCCTACCGCCGCCTCAACGAGCAGGCCATGCGCTTGCTCAACAAGGACGGCATCCTGGTCAGCGCTTCCTGCTCCATGCACCTACCGGAAGATGATCTGCAGAACATCCTGCTCGGCAGCGCCCGTCACCTGGATCGCAACATCCAGCTGCTGGAACGCGGCGCTCAGGGGCCGGACCACCCGGTACACCCGGCCATCGCCGAAACCCGCTACATCAAGAGCCTGATCTGCCGGCTGTTGCCGAGCTGAGCGCGCTCAGACCAGTTCCAGCCTGACCTTATGCTGCCCCAGCAACGCGCCCAGGCCTGCCGCCGGCTGGGCATCGGTGAACAGCCGGTCGATCTCGGCAATGGAGCCTAAGCGAACCATGGCGTTGCGGCCAAACTTGCTCGAATCGGCGGCGAGAAAGACCTCCCGGGCATTGTCGAGAATGGCCTTGGAGGCGCGGACTTCCTGGAAATCGAAATCCAGCAGGCTGCCATCCTCGTCGATGCCGCTGATTCCGACCAGGGCGTAGTCGACTCGGAACTGCTCGATGAAATCCACCGTGGCCTGCCCGACGATGCCTCCGTCGCTACGTACCTTGCCGCCAGCCACCAGCACTTCGAAATCCTCCCGGGTGCTGAGGATTCCCGCCACGTGCAGATCGTTGGTGATGACCTTCAAGGCACTGTGCCTGAGCAGGGCACGGGCGATGGCCTGGGTGGTGGTGCCGATATTGATGAACAGCGAGGCATTGTTCGGTACTGCGCCAGCCACGGCCTCGGCAATACGCTGCTTTTCCTCGCGCATCTGCGCGGCACGCATGGAATAGGCCGTGTTTTCCACGCTGGAATCGGACGCCGCGCCGCCATGGTAGCGGCGCAAAAGGCCGCGTTCGGCCAGTTGATTGATATCGCGGCGGATGGTCTGTGGCGTCACGGCGAAGGCCAGGGACAGTTCTTCGATGCTGACGTAGCTGCGGTCACGGACCAGTTCGAGGATGTTCTGTTGGCGGGTGCTCATGGCTTGTTCCTTGTGCGCGCCGGCGAACCTATCACAGCCAGAAGAAATGCTCACTCATCCTCGTCCACGAGCCAGCGCTGGCTGCGGCGCACCGCCTTTTTCCAGCCAGCAGTGAGCCTCTGGCGCTCCTCGGCAGAGCAGGCCGGCTCGAATACCCGTTCGATCTTCGCCTTGCCGCGCAGCTCGTCAATGCTGCTCCAGAAGCCGGTGGCCAACCCGGCCAGGTAGGCCGCGCCAAGTGCGGTCATCTCCCGCTGCTCCGGCCGCTCCACCGTCGTGCCGAGCACGTCGGCCTGGAATTGCATGAGAAAGTTATTGTTCACCGCCCCGCCATCGACCCGCAGAGACTTGAGCCGCTCGCCGGCGTCCTGCTGCATGGCATCGAGCACGTCGCAGGTCTGGTAGGCGATGGATTCGAGCGCAGCGCGGATCAGGTGATCGGCCTTGACGCCACGCGAGAGGCCGAACACGGCACCGCGTGCATAAGGGTCCCAGTAAGGTGCGCCCAGCCCGGTGAAGGCCGGCACCAGGTAGACGCCATGGCTGTCCTTGACCTTGGTCGCGAAATATTCGGAATCGAACGAATCATTGATCAGCTTGAGTTCGTCGCGCAGCCACTGGATGGTGGAGCCGCCATTGAAGATGGCACCTTCCAGGGCATAGTTGACTTCCCCTTTCGGGCCACAAGCGATGGTGGTGAGCAGGCCGTGAGCCGACTGCACGGCCTTGTCGCCGGTATTCATCAAGAGGAAACAGCCGGTGCCGTAGGTATTCTTGCCCTGACCCGGCGCCACGCACATGTGGCCGAACAGCGAGGCCTGCTGATCGCCGGCGATCCCGGCGATGGGGATGCCGCTGTCATCGCCACAGCCGGGAATGAAGGCATGGCCGTAAACCTCGCAGGAAGAGCGCACCGTGGGCAGCATCGCCCGTGGAATATCCAGCGCATCCAGCAGGCGCGTATCCCATTCCAGCGTATGGATGTCGAAGAGCATGGTGCGGGCGGCATTGGTGTAGTCGGTTACATGCACCTTGCCCTGGGTCATCTTCCAGACCAGCCAGGAATCGATGGTGCCGAACAGCACCTCGCCACGCCGGGCCCGCTCTCGACTGCCTTCGACGTGATCGAGAATCCACTTGATCTTGGTGGCGGAAAAATACGGGTCGATGACCAGCCCCGTGCGCGCCCGAACATGCTCTTCCAGCCCGTCGCGCTTGAGCTGTTCGCAGATCGCTGCGCTGCGCCGGCATTGCCAGACGATCGCGTTATGGATCGGGCGACCGGTCTGCTTGTCCCAGATCACCGTCGTCTCACGCTGGTTGGTGATGCCGATGGCAGCGACCTGCTGATTGGAGATACCAGCCTGGGTCAGGGCTTCGGTCAGGGTCGCGCTCTGCGTGGCCCAGATTTCAATGGGGTCGTGCTCGACCCAGCCCGCCTGCGGATAAATCTGGGTGAATTCGAGCTGCGCCACACTGACGATATTGGCATCACGGTCGAGCACGATGGCTCGTGAGCTGGTGGTGCCCTGATCCAGGGCGACGATGTATTGCTTGTGGTTGGTCCGGGTCATGCCATTGGCCTCTGCGAAGCAAGAAATGATCAAGCCCGGGCCGTTCCGGAAAATCCGGGGCGGCCGCAAACGGGCAGCGAGGAAACATGCATGTCGTTCATGGGCAGCATGCCTTTCTTGTTTCCTTTTTATATTTGTTATCGAGCGTCATAAGGGAATTTTTTCTTTTTCGAAAAACCCTATGCAATACGCTAAGGAATGCCCTGGCCTGCAGGCCGGAGCATGACCGCACCCTGTCATATTCGCTCTCTACGCTAAGGCTCGAATTGCAACGGCTAGCGATCTACCGTTTGTCATACGAAAAAGGCAAAGGTTCGAAAACCCTGGAAACAGCATGGAATTGTTTGTTTTACCGTTCTATCATTTTCAAATACGAAAATAAATATTCGTTTAAACACAGGTACCCATACCATGAGCCGCCTTCAACAGCCTCCAGCAGAACTCTATGATCTCGCCGTCATCGGTGGCGGTATCAACGGTGCAGGTATCGCCGCCGATGCGGCAGGTCGCGGTCTGTCGGTCTTTCTTTGCGAACAGCACGATCTGGCCCGGTATACCTCCTCGGCCAGCAGCAAGCTGATCCATGGTGGCCTGCGCTATCTCGAACACTACGAATTCCGCCTGGTACGCGAGGCGCTCGCCGAACGCGAGGTATTGCTGGCCAAAGCGCCGCATATCGTCAAGCCGATGCGCTTCGTCCTGCCGCATCGTCCGCACTTGCGGCCAGCCTGGATGATCCGGGCCGGGCTGTTCCTCTACGATCATCTGGGCAAGCGAAAAAAACTGCCCGCTTCACGTGGTCTGCGCTTCGGCGCGGACAGCCCGCTCAAGGCGGATATCACCAAGGGCTTCGAATACTCCGACTGCTGGGTCGACGACGCGCGCCTGGTTGTACTCAACGCGATGGCCGCGCGTGAACAGGGCGCTCATATCCAGACCCATACCCGCTGCATTGGTGCCAGGCGCGACCAGGGTGTCTGGGAAGTAAAACTGGAACAGGCCGGCCAGTCGTTCACGATTCGCGCCAAGGCGCTGGTGAATGCGGCCGGCCCCTGGGTCGACCGCTTCATCAAGGACGACCTGCAGCAGAAGGCGCCGTACGGGATTCGCCTGATCCAGGGCAGCCACCTGATCGTGCCGCGCCTGTACGACGGCGAGCATGCCTATATCCTGCAAAACGAGGATCGGCGCATCGTCTTCGTCATTCCTTACCTGGAGCGCTTCAGCATCGTCGGCACCACCGACCGCGAATACCAGGGCGATCCGGCCAAGGTCCGCATTACCGAGGCAGAAACCGCTTATCTGCTGGCCATCGTCAACCAGCACTTCAAACACCACTTGAGCCCGGACGACATCCTCCATACCTATGCCGGCGTACGTCCGCTGTGCAACGACGAGTCGGACAATCCTTCGGCCGTGACCCGCGACTACACCCTGGCACTGTCGGCCGAGACCGGCGAAGCGCCGCTGCTTTCCGTGTTCGGCGGCAAGCTGACCACCTATCGCAAGCTGGCCGAAGCGGCGTTGGCGCAACTCGCGCCCTTCTTTCCCCGAATGGGGCCGGCCTGGACCGCGACAGCGCCCTTGCCGGGCGGCGAACAGATGACCGACCGCAACGCGCTGACCAGCCAACTGAGCCAACGCTATCCCTGGCTCTCCCCGGAACTGGCGGCACGCTGGGCTGGCAGCTACGGCAGCCGGACCTGGAAACTGCTCAAGGGCGTCAACTGCCTCGCCGATCTCGGGGAACATTTCGGCGCGACGCTCTATGCCCGGGAAGTGGATTACCTGCGCGAGCAGGAATGGGCTGAAAATGCCGACGACATTCTCTGGCGGCGCAGCAAACTCGGGCTGTTCCTTTCAGCGGTAGAGCAGGACAAGCTGCGCGCCTATCTGGCCGGAGCGGTCGAACCGGCGGCAGAACCGCTACAAGAATTGGGCTAGAGCTCCGGGGCGCGACATGCAGAGCGCCCCGAACCTGCAGCAGTCCACGTCCCGGTTTCAGCATGCTGGAGCCAGGCAGCGCACTGGCACCCCGCCGGAGCCCCGCGTAAACTGCCTGCATCCATTTGCCGCCCGGCTCGGCGGTGTCATGAGCTCCGTGCCGCACGGGCGGTGATCCCGCTCCGAACGCGGCCTGTCGGCCCGACCCTGCGACAAATTGCATCGCGTCGGCGCTATGCTCAACATAATGCCCAATAAGAGTCCGTCCAAGAACCCGCCAGCCAAGGTCGCCCGACCGCCGCCTGGCAGCTCCCGGGCAGGCTCCCAAACCTGATTAGCTGCAGGAAATATCCATGCCCGACTATCGTTCGAAAACCTCCACCCATGGCCGCAACATGGCTGGTGCCCGCTCCCTGTGGCGCGCCACCGGCATGAAGGACGAAGACTTCAAAAAACCGATCATCGCCATCGCCAATTCCTTCACCCAGTTCGTCCCCGGCCACGTACACCTGAAGGATCTGGGCCAGTTGGTCGCCCGCGAGATCGAGCGCGTCGGCGGCGTGGCCAAGGAATTCAACACCATCGCCGTGGACGACGGCATCGCCATGGGCCATGACGGCATGCTCTATTCGCTGCCCAGCCGGGAAATCATCGCCGATTCCGTGGAGTACATGGTCAACGCCCACTGTGCCGATGCCATCGTCTGCATTTCCAACTGCGACAAGATCACCCCCGGCATGCTGATGGCGTCCCTGCGTCTGAACATCCCCGTGGTGTTCGTCTCCGGCGGGCCGATGGAGGCAGGCAAGACCAAACTGTCTGCCCACGGCCTGGATCTGGTCGATGCGATGGTCATTGCTGCCGACAGCAGCGCCTCCGACGAAAAGGTCGAGGAATACGAGCGTAGCGCCTGTCCGACCTGCGGCTCCTGCTCCGGCATGTTTACCGCCAACTCGATGAACTGCCTGACCGAAGCCTTGGGCCTGGCGTTGCCGGGCAACGGTACCCTGGTGGCGACCCATGCCGACCGCCAGGAGCTGTTCCTGGAAGCCGGCCGCACCATCGTCGAGTTGTGCCGCCGCTATTACCAGGAGGGCGACGAATCCGTGCTGCCGCGTGCCATCGCTTCGCGTCAAGCCTTCGAAAACGCCATGACCCTGGACATCGCCATGGGCGGCTCCACCAATACTATCCTGCACCTGCTCGCCGCTGCCCAGGAAGCCGAGGTGGACTTCGACCTGCGCGCCATCGACGCGCTGTCGCGCCAGGTGCCGCAATTGTGCAAAGTGTCGCCGAATACGCCCAAGTACCATATCGAGGACGTGCATCGCGCCGGCGGGATCGTTGCCATCCTCGGTGAACTGGCACGTGCCGGCCTGCTGCACACCGATGTGCCTACCGTGCACAGCAACACCCTTGGCGCAGCACTGGAGAAGTGGGATGTCGTGGTCAACCAGGACGCGGCCGTGCAGACCTTCTTCAAGGCCGGTCCGGCCGGTATTCCCTCGCAGGAAGCGTTCAGCCAGAACGAACGCTGGGCCAGCCTCGACCTGGACCGCGCCGAAGGCTGCATCCGTAACCTCGAACATGCCTTCTCGAAAGAAGGTGGCCTGGCGGTGCTCTACGGCAATATCGCCCTGGACGGCTGCGTGGTGAAAACGGCGGGCGTGGATGAATCCATCCTGGTCTTCGAGGGCAGCGCCAAGGTCTTCGAAAGCCAGGACGCGGCGGTCAAGGGCATTCTCGGCGACGAAGTGAAGGCCGGCGACGTGGTGATCATCCGCTACGAAGGCCCGAAAGGCGGCCCGGGCATGCAGGAAATGCTCTACCCGACCTCGTACCTGAAATCCAAGGGCCTGGGCAAACAGTGCGCCTTGCTCACCGATGGACGCTTCTCCGGCGGCACCTCCGGCCTGTCCATCGGCCACGCCTCGCCGGAAGCGGCAGCCGGTGGCGCCATTGGTCTGGTCCGCGACGGCGACAAAATTCTGATCGATATTCCCCAGCGCAGCATCAATCTGCTGGTCAGCGACGAAGAGTTGTCCCGGCGCCGCACCGAACAGGACCAGCAAGGCTGGAAGCCAGCCCAGCCACGTGCGCGCAAGGTGACCAGCGCGCTCAAGGCCTATGCCCTGCTGGCCACCAGTGCCGACAAGGGCGCGGTGCGCAACAAGGCCTTGCTGGGCGACTGAATCGCACTCCAGCCCGCCTCGCCAAGCAGAGCCCGCTCCGCCCGGGCTCTGGCTTTTCGGCCCCACAGGCGCACCCAAAGGATTGACCGGCATGGCCATGAACGATGAAAAACGGATATGGGTTGCCACACCGGACGCTATTGCCGAAGTCCACCACCTGCGCATCGAGGTCATCCATGGCGGTAAGCCTGCCTCGGTCATCGTCATTCGTTACCAGGGCCAATACCTGGCCTACTTGAATCGTTGCGTGCATATGCCACGGGAACTGGACTGCGAACACGACATGATCTTCGATGCCGGGACGGAAAAACTGCGCTGCTCCATGCACGGCATCCAGTACGACCCGCTGACCGGCCAGTCACTGAGTGCCATGTGCCCTGGCGAAGCCCTCCAATCCATTCGTCTAAGTGAGGATGAAGTTGGTCTCTGGATTCGGGACAAGCGGGTCAAGCCGTTGGCTACGTAGCCGCTGGCCATAGTGTGGCTCACTCACACCCCGAGAGCCGGTTTTTACCAAACCGGCTCTCGGTTCTATTGAATATTAAAGGGGCATGCTGCGTGCCAGCAGCTTCGCCACGTCCACGCCGCACGGCAAGGTGCCATAGACTCGGCCGCCCTCGCCGAGGCGGCTATGGATAAAGGCATCCGCCACCGTCGTCTCGCCAGCTTCCAGCAGCAGTCCGGCTTGCAGGGTCACGGCCAGTTCCTCGACCAGCCGGCGGGCACGGTAGTGGATCTCGGTCTGGTCGGCCAGCGCCTTGCGCAGCCATTCGATGCGCGCCCGAAGTCGTACATCGCCATGGCCCTCGCCCAACTCGACGAATAGCGCCGCGAAGGTTTCCGGCTCCTTGCCGAGGACGCGCAGCACGTCCAGGCACTGCACATTGCCCGAGCCTTCCCAGATGGAGTTGACCGGTGCCTCGCGGTACAACCGCGGCAGGATGCTCTCTTCGACATAGCCGGCGCCGCCCAGGCACTCGGCGGCTTCGCCGATCATTTCCGGAGTACGCTTGCAGATCCAGTACTTGCCGACCGCCGTGAGCAACCGGGCGAGGCGTCGCTCGCCCTCGTCCTCGCCATGGTCCAGCGCCCGCGCCAGGCGCAGGGTCAGGGCCAGCGCGGCCTCGCTCTCCAGGGCCAGATCAGCCAGTACGTTCTGCATCAGCGCATGCTCGGCCAACACCTGGCCGCCGACCAGACGGTGTGCGCAATGGTGCAGGGCCTGAGTCAACGCCTGGCGCATCAACGCGCTGGAGCCGATCATGCAGTCGAAGCGGGTCAGAGCGACCATTTCCAGGATGGTCCGCACGCCACGTCCCTCCTCGCCAACCATCCAGGCCAGGGCGCCGCGGTACTCCACCTCGGCGGAGGCGTTCGACCAATTACCCAGCTTGTTCTTCAGACGCTGGATGTAGAGCTGGTTGCGGCTGCCGTCCGGACGGTGGCGCGACAGCAGGAAGCAGGACAACCCACCGCTGCTATAGGCCAGGGTAAGGAAAGCATCGCTCATCGGTGCCGAGCAGAACCACTTGTGACCAAGCAGTTCATAAGCCTGTCCCGACCCCGCCGCACCGACCGGCCAGGCGCGGCTGGTATTGGCACGCACGTCGCTGCCGCCCTGTTTCTCGGTCATCGCCATACCGAGGGTGAGCCCGACCTTCTTCTCCATCGGCAGGTTGCGCGGGTCGTACGTGCCGGCCAGCACTCCGGGTAGCCAGTGTTCGGCGATCTCCGATTGCCGCCGCAGCGTTGCCACGCTGGCAAACGTCATGGTCAGGGGGCAGGCTGTACCGGCCTCGACCTGATTGTGCAGGTACATCAACCCCGCGCGAGCGACCTGAGCGCCGGGGCGTGGCTCGCGCCAAGGCAGCGTCGGCAAGTCGTGGGCAATGGCCGTAGCCATCAGCTCGTGATAAGCGGGATGAAAGTCCACCTGATCGATACGGTGCCCGTAGCGGTCGTGGCTGCGGAACACCGGGCGATTTTCGTTGGCAGCAAAGCCCGCCGCCAGCAGTGGCCCACCGGCCAGTGCACCGTAGGCATCCAATCGTGGCTCCGCCCAGTCAGCGTCGTAGCGGCGCAGCCATTCCTGCAGCGGCCGGTCGATGCGGTACAGGTTGGCCCCCTCCAAAGGCGGCACCTGGTTGATCACCTCGTGGGTTTCAGCGTACTGGTGCAGGTCCATGGCGCTTCTCCTCAACGATGCATATCCTGTTGAGTTGAGTGAAGCAGGTGCGGGGCGATAGGCGTGAATACCTCTGATAGAAGGCGGCACTGTCGCCCTCGATCAAGACCGGCACAAGCCGGATCTTTCGTGGGTACCGATAAGGCTTCAATATGAGCACACACCTTGGAGCCAACTATGCCAACCTCGGTCATTTTCAAGATCGGCGTGATCTCCGATACCCACGGGCTACTGCGTCCCGAGGCCATTCAGGCGTTGCGCGGTTGCGACCGGCTGATTCATGCCGGAGACATCGGCAGGCCGGAAATTCTCGACGCGCTCGCAGCCATCGCCCCACTCTCGGTCATTCGTGGCAATAACGACGAGGGTGAATGGGCCAAGCGAATTCCGTTGAGCCTCGATCTACTGATCGGCGGACTGCGGATTCATGTGTTGCATGATCTCAACGCATTCAATCCGGCCAGCCCAGACGTCGACGTGGTGATTGCCGGTCATTCGCACAAACCCACTATCGAAAGAAAAGACGGCGTGCTCTATTTCAACCCTGGCAGCGCCGGCCCGCGCCGATTCAAATTGCCGATCAGCATGGGCTATCTCCATCTTCAGGGAAAACACGTTCGAGGCGAACTGGTAACGCTCGGCTAAATTCAGCCTGCCAGGCGCTCCCAGACTTCGCAGGCATAGGCCGGACGGCCTTCCTCGGCGACATGCTCCACACAGGAAACCCGCTGCCAGGCAGCCTGGTTCCAGTCGGGAAAGAACACATCGCCTTCCGGCGCCAGCGCCACGCGGGTCAGGTAGAGTCGCCCGGCCAATGGCAAGGCTTCGGCGAACAATTGCGCCCCGCCGATCAGCATGATTTCGCTGGCGCCCTGCTCGCGCGCCCATTGCCCGGCGCGGTCAAGGGCATCCGGCAGACTGCTGAAAGCCTCGGCTCCCTCACAATGCAGCCCGACCTGATGGCTGACCACGAGATTCAACCGCCCTGGCAACGGCCGGCCCAGCGAGTCCCACGTCTTGCGCCCCATGACGACCGGCTTGCCAAGAGTGACGGATTTGAAATAACGCAGCTCCGCCGGCAAATGCCAAGGGAGCCGGTTGTCGATGCCGATGACACCGTTTTCAGCAACGGCGACGATCAGTGCGAGAGGTAGGGTCGTATCCATGCTAATAAGGATAGCAGAGCAGCCACCCTCCCGGCGGCCCGAGATGGACAGGATGAAAGGTGGGTTAAAGATCCCAGCGCGTCGTCAGCATCATATTGCGCGGGTCGCCATAGGCTCGCTGAGAATAAAAGCCTATGTTAGTAAAATAATACTTGTCGAACAGGTTGTTGATATTAAGCGTTGTCGACAGATTCTTGGTAATTTGATACTTAGTCATCAGGTTGGCCAGCCAATAAGCATTCTGATGATACTGCTCTGATGCGTAGCCCTTACCCGGATTGCTGACATCTCGCCAAGTTGAACCATGATATTCAGCGCCCCCGCCAATAGTCACTCCATTAAGCTTGCCTGGGAGTCGATAAGTCGTGAAAAGTTTGAATAAATTCTCTGGTGATTCAGTTGATATTTTCTTGTTATTGTCATCTCGCCTGATAACATTATATGTGTAACCAGTTTGAATATTCCAACCAGGTGAAAGTTCTCCAGACAGTTCTATTTCTATACCCTTCGTTTTAGCTTTTAAGGCCTCATAAATTCCTTGATTTTAATCGGCCATTAAACCACTCCCCTTTAATCCCCGCCTCGTAGCTATCTCCTTTATCCGGTTCAAGGACCTTCCCGCTTCGGTCTTTATTGGGGGTAGGCATGAAAATCTCGGTGTAACTAGCGTATAAGGAATAATTGTCGTTAAGATCGTAGACAACCCCAGCGAAAGGCGTCATCTCTCCCGTCTCCCTGGCATTGTTATCGCGAGTCAAGTGATAATTGGTAACCCGGGTGCCCAGGATCAACGACAAATCGTCGGTAGGCTTGAAGCGGAAGGTGGCATAGGCCGCACGCTGCTGGGTGAGCTCGTCTTGACGAGCAGAAACCGAGCCCCAATCCGGTTTCTGGATCTCACCTTTCCATTGGTTGTAATTGGGAATAGCGGTGGTGCCGGATGTTGTATAATCCCACCAGCTCTTGCCTTTCCAATGATTTCGATAATAGCTGACGCCTAAGACTAACTCGTGTTCGCGGCCAAATAATTCGAATGGCCCACTGGCATAAATCTCCCCGGCATGGCTTTTTGTCTTGCCTCGGTATTGGCCTGCAGATAATCCGCTTGAGCCTCCATCTGCTACATCAGGTACTGACCAGGCCGAACCCAGTTCGGCATCATAACCATTGACCTGAAAGGTATAATAAGCTCGTGATATCCAACCGTTATCGTAGTGACGATCCCATTGGGTAAAAAATGACTGGCTGTATTGTTCCCAGGTACTCCATGAGGCGCCGGGGTTAAATGATCGGCTGACATGCACACGGTTACCTTCGGAATCGAATATCGGCACGCCACCCCAGCTCGAACCGGTTGGAATACTTTTATTGTAATCGAACCCCATGGTCAGCAAATCTTGCGGGGAAAGATCGAACTCCATGATTCCGTAATACGCTTTGTTGATACGTTTGTAATGATCCTGGAATGATTGCTTGTCTTGAAAAGAGCCGGCAATCCGGCCTCGGATAGTGCCGCTTTCATTCAACGCATTGCCGATATCCAACTCGGTACGGTAATTATCCCAGGTACCAGCTTCTGCCGTGACATGGCCAGATAAGTAGGCGGTCGGTTTTTTACGGACCAAGTTCAGGGTTGCGCCAGGCGTACCTGCGCCAGTGGTCAAGCCGCTGGCACCTTTGATTACTTCGACACGGTCATAAACGATCATGTCGCTTAAGGTATTACCCGACGAATAGGCAGAGTTACGCTGAATCGGGATCCCATCGTATTGGAAATTGGTAATGGCAAAGCCGCGCGCGTAGTAATCACTGCGCTCACTGTCCAATGTCGACCGAGAAATACCCGGCGTATGGTCCATCACCTTGTCAATATTGGTGAGGTTGAAGTCATCCATATGCTGCCGGGTGACGACGGTGACGGTTTGCGGGGTTTCCCGCGGCGTCAGCACCAGGCGAGTAGCGGTAGCGATTGTTCCGGGCGTATAGGACTTGGTGTTTTCGGTGATGGTGCCCAGCTGGTTATCCACCACAGTCATGGCGTCCAGGTTGATCGTGGAATTCAGCTCCACGGGCTTTTCCAGGGTGACCGTATTGTCATCGATAAAACGCGACACCAGACCGCTGCCGGCCAGCAGCCGGCTCAGTGCCGCGCTGCGTCCATAGCTACCCTGCAGCCCGGGAGAGGCCACGTCACGAGTCAGCTCGCCAGAGACCAGAACCTGGATGCGCGTCGTTCGGGAAAACGCGGCCAGGGCATCATCCAGCGGCTGTGCGGCAATATCGAAATCATAGACCCGGTTTTCCAACTGGCCGGAACCCGCACTTTGGGCCTGTACCGGAACAGGCAACCCGGCACTGCTCAGAGCGATGGCAAGGGCAAGTAGCGAGGGCAACCCTGGTTGCCGCCAGGTAATGCTTGAATCGTGCATGATGCAAAAATCCCTGATGATCGGAGTCATATGGGGCGCAGCACTATTTGCCATACATAAATGGAAATAGTTATTTTTCGCGCCTTCTGAACTCAAGGACGACCGTTCGGGAAAAAACCCTGAAAAATTTCCTGATTTTTTTGTGCAGCCGATCAGGAGGAGACTGTGCGCTCCCGGAGCAATTGCAGATAAGAGGTATAACGCTCGACGCGCAGGCCCAGCGTGTGCTCCAGCGCCTTGAAGACAGCTTCAGGCTTGTCGATCTCGAAGACCCCCGAAACCACATGCGTACGTAGCGCTTCATCGACAATGAAGATATGGCCCGGCCAGTAGCGATTGAGTTCGGCCACCACCTTGGCCAGTGGTTGCTGGCGGAATACCAGTTGCCGCTGCAACCAGGCGAAATCGGTATGCCGATCAAACGTCTCTATCGCCGCTAGATACTGGCCTTGATACCTCACCGACTCACCGGCCTTGAGAGAAACCGGCGGCGCACCATCACCAGACGAGACATCGACCTGCCCATCAGCTGCCTTGATCCGGGTTTCGCCATCCAGCCGCGCCATGCTGAACCGAGTGCTGCGCACCCTGGCCCAGCCGTCGGCGGAATGCACCACGAACGGGCGGTCATGATCGTTGGCAACGTCGAACCAGACCTCTCCCCGCATCAGCCAAACCTGCCGCTCGCCATCGGCCAGATCGACCTGTACGGCGCTGTCGGTATTGAGGTGCAGCCGCGAGCCATCGGCCAACTCTACCAGCCGCAATTCACCGATCGAGGTGACGTAATCGGCGCCTAGGCGGTCATACCAGGGGGTCTGGCTGAAGCCCAGGGCCACAGCCAGCACCAGAACGGCGGCACTGGCCCAGCGCGCCAGGGCGGTACGACGCTTGCGCACCGACCGACGCGGTTCGCCGGCATGCAGTTGGCGAGCGGGCTCATGCAGAGCGCCCAGCAGGTTCTGCACCTCACTCCAGGCCTGCTCGTGCGCTGCGCCCGAGGCAATCCAGGCGGAGCAGGCAGCCCGCTCCGCCGGCGTGACATCCTCGGCCTGCAGGCGGAAATGCCAGTACGTCGCTTCGGCGAACAACGCATCGTCGTTGTCATTGTTCCGGGGATGGTGCATAGCAATTCCATAAGGGCGAGAAGGGCAAGCAACGCCTGGCTTTCGTTCTATCCATGGCTGCCTAGGTGCAGCTGCTGGCCAGGCGTGCCTTGATATGGCTGCGACAATCGATCAACGCCCGCCGCAAGTGGTATTCGACACTGCGCGGAGTGATCCCGAGACAGGCAGCAATGTCCTTATAAGAGTGCTCCTCGATATGGTAAAGCAGAAAAATCTGCCGGGTCATCGCGGGCAGAGCGGCTATGGCATCGCGTAGCAGCGTTTCCTCTTGCAGGTAAGCGAGCTGATCTTCCGCCGTCCGCACAGGACATGGCAGGTCTTCGCCCGGTTCGCCGCTTTCCCGCTGTTCATGACGAATGGCCTGACGCTGGTAATCGCGGATCAGGTTGCTGGCGATGGTGAAGAGAAAAGCCGGCAGATTGTCGATCTTCTGATCGGAAGACATCCGGGCCAGCCGTAAAAACGCTTCCTGGGAGAGATCGGCAGCCACTTGCGAACTCCCCGTGCGTCGGGTGATGAATGCCTCCAGCGCTTTTTTCTGCTCGCCGAATAGACGTATAAGCTGCATATTCCAGGAGGACAAGAGGCACCCAGAGCCAGGAAATCGGATGCCCTCGAACATAACAAAGATGAGACTTATTCGCAATTAATAACTGCATCAAAACAAGCGCCAGAACATCAGCTGTCGTCATCGAATCATCATGTTCCACACACCAAGTCGCCACCGAACCGTCATCGAAACCCGGCAGGCTCATGCTATTCCACCTCAGCAGGAGTCATGTCGATGTCCACCTCCATTCATGTCTTGCGCCATGGCCTGTTGGCCTGCAGCCTGATCATGCCGTTCGCCGCCCAGGGCGAAACCAGCGCCAGCGACACATCCGTGCAATCGGCCATCGACTGGGCCGGGCAGAAAACGCCAGGCCGCCACAAAGGCAAAGTTCCCGACCAGGCCGCACCGCTGGTCGTCGGTCATCGCGGTGCCAGTGGTTATGTCCCCGAGCACACACTGGCATCCTATGCCCTGGCCATTCTGCAGGGCGCGGATTACGTCGAACCGGATCTGGTGATGACGCGTGACGGCAAGCTGGTCGCCCGCCACGACAACGAACTGGGCCTGACTACCGACGTGAAGCAACATCCGGAATTCGCCGATCGCAAACGCACCAAGGAAATCGACGGCAAGCCCCTGGAGGGCTGGTTCAGCGAGGATTTCACCCTGGAAGAAATCAAGCAGTTGCGCGCCATCGAACGGATTCCTAACATCCGGCCCGGCAATGTCCGCCTGGATGGCGCCTTCGAAGTGCCGACCTTCCAGGAAATCATCGATCTGGTGAAGGCCATGCAATTGAGCGAAGGCCGGCGCATCGGCATCTATATCGAAACCAAGCATCCCACTCACTTCCAGCAGCTTGGCCTGGCCATGGAGCGGCCGCTGGTGGATACGCTCAAGCGTAACGGCTATGTCACTGCCAAGGCGCCGATCTATATCCAGTCGTTCGAGGTGGAAAACCTCAAGACCTTGAACAACCTCACGCCGTTGCGCCTGGTGCAGCTGTTCGACGCCGGCCAGCCCTACGATCAGCAGGTAAAAGGTACCGATCTCACCTACGCCAAGATGGCCACCGCCGAAGGATTGCAGAATATCGCCCGCTATGCCGAGGGCGTCGGCCCGGAAAAAAGCTACGTCATTCCCCGCGATGCCAGCGGCAATCTGGGCAGCCCCACGGATTTCGTCCCCAACGCCCACGCGGCCGGCCTGACCGTGCATCCCTTTACCTTCCGTGCAGAAAACAACTTCCTGCCGACCAACCTGCGCAGCAGCGAAAAACTCGACGAGCGCGGTGACATCGATACAGAAATCCGGGCCTTCCTCGATGCCGGTATCGATGGTCTCTTCATCGATCAGCCGGACATCGCCGTGCGTCTGCGTGAGACAATAAGCGAGCAGCATTAGATCTTTCCATCAAATGTGCCACCGGGTGCGCTTGTCGCACCCGGAAACTCGAATCGACCTGCTGCAACGGTTATCCTCATGGCAGTAATCGACATCGAGAATTCTTGTGATCGCGACACCTCCCCCCTCACTGAACGCTTTCGACCGCCTCTGGCTGACCGAAGCGGTCCGTCTGCGCGAAGAACATGCCGGACCGCTGGAAGATGACGAAGCCAATCGCCAGGCTCGCGCCACAGGCGGCGACTTTTCCACCCTCATCGAACACCGCGCACTCTGGCTGGCCCGCCGCGACGGCTTGCTCGAAGCCCTGCGCCACTGGCACCAGGGTGCCAGGCTGGCCGGCATCCTGCTGATCGTGCTGGCGGTCTTCAGCGGTGCCGGCCTGGCCGCGACGGCCCTGGGCGATAGCCAGCGACCGGTCAACGTATTCTGGGCGCTGGGCAGCCTGCTCGGCCTGAATTTGCTGACGTTGCTCACCTGGTTCGGCAGTTCCCGCTTCAGCCGGGATAGCGGCGGCGCCCTCGGTCGCCTGTGGTTGTGGCTGAGCGAAAAATTCGCCCGCGACGCCCATGCCGTGCAACTGGTCCCGGCCCTGCTCGTCGTGCTGCAGGAAAACCGCCTGACCCGCTGGCTGCTGGGTTCTGCCGTCCACGGCCTGTGGTCCGTCGCCATGACCAGTACCCTGGTGACCATGCTGGCGATGCTGGCCACCCATCGCTATGGTTTCGTCTGGGAAACCACCATCCTCAACGACAATACGTTCATCGGCCTGACTCATATGCTCGGTCTGCTGCCCGGACTGCTCGGCTTCGATCTGCCGACAATCGAGCAGATTCGCGCCAGTGGCGCCGTCCATGCCGACCTGGAAAGCGCCCGCCAGGCGTGGGCCAGTTGGATGGTCGGTGTGCTGCTGGCCTACGGCCTGCTGCCGCGCCTGGTGCTCGCTGGTCTCTGCTACTGGCGCTGGCGACGTGGCCGCACAGCGCTGCGCCTGGATCTGCAACGCCCGGCCTTCCGGCTGCTGCGCAACCGCCTGCAACCGGCTGAACGCCTCGGCATCAGTGATCCGGCACCGGCCAGCCTGCCAACGCAGGAATACGCTGTGCGCTCCAGTGCCGGTACCGGCGCGCTACTGGTCGCCATCGAACTGGACAGTACCTATCCCTGGCCACCACAACTTCCCACGGGGGTAGGCGATGCCGGCATTCTCGATGATCGCCAGCAGCGCCGGGAACTGCTCGAGCAACTCACCCGCAATCCACCCGCCCGCCTGGCCATCGCCTGCGATCCGCGCCGCTCGGCAGATCGCGGCACTCTGGCACTGATCGGCGAACTATCGCGCTGTGCCGTCGAGACTCGCGTCTGGCTGCTACCAGCGCCACCTGGCGAACAACTGGACGGTGATCGCCTGAGCGACTGGCGCGAAGCGTTGAATCGCATGGGTATCGTGCATACCGACAGCAACCTGTCGACCTGGCTGGAGAGCGGACATGATTAAACTTGCCGTGGTCGGCCATACCAACGTAGGCAAGACCTCATTATTGCGCACCCTGACCCGCGACGCCGGTTTCGGCGAAGTCTCGCACCGGCCGAGCACGACCCGTCATATCGAAGGCGCACGGCTTTCGGTCGACGGCGAGGCGCTGCTCGAACTCTACGACACACCTGGTCTGGAAGATGCCATTTCCCTGCTGGACTATCTCGAGCGCCAGGAACAGCCAGGCGAACGCCTGGACGGCCCGGCACGGATCGAGCTCTTCCTGAAAAGCAGCGAGGCTCGACACCGCTTCGAGCAGGAAGCCAAGGTGTTACGCCAACTGCTCGCCTCCGATGCCGGTCTATACATCATCGACGCCCGTGAACCGGTGCTGGCCAAATATCGGGACGAGCTGGAAATCCTGGCCATGTGCGGCAAGCCACTGCTGCCGGTGCTCAATTTCGTCGCCAGTGCCAACGGCACACGCGAGAATGAATGGCGTGAAGCCATGTCGCGCCTTGGCCTGCATGCCATGGTGCGTTTTGACAGCGTGGCACCGCCGCAGGATGGAGAACGCCGCTTGTACGAAAGCCTGGCGCTATTGAAGGAAAAGGATCGCCCCATTCTGGAGCGGCTGATTTTCGACCAGGAAGCCCAGAACGCTGGCCGTCTGCAGGCTGGTGCCCGGCTAATTGCCGAGCTACTGATCGACGTGGCTGCCTGCCGACGCAGCGTAGTGGCCGAGCAGGAAGTCGAACGCACGGCTATCCGCGACCTGCACGATGCAGTGCGTAGCCGTGAACAGCGCTGCGTTGAAGCCTTGTTGCGCCTCTACGCCTTCCGCCCGGGCGACGCGACCACTGACGACCTGCCCTTGCTGAATGGTCGCTGGGGTAACGACCTGTTCAATCCGGAAACCCTGAAACAATTGGGCGTACGCGTTGGCAGCGGCATGGCGGCCGGCGCCGCCGCAGGTGCCGGAGTCGATCTGTTCGTCGGTGGCCTGACCCTGGGGGCCGCCACGCTGATCGGTGCCCTGGCCGGTGGCGGCGCGCAGACCGCACGCCACTACGGCAATCGCCTGCTCGGTAAATTCAAGGGCAAACGCGAGCTGACTGTCGATGAAGCCGTACTACGCCTGCTCGCCCTGCGTCAACGCCAGCTACTCGCCGCCCTCACTGCCCGCGGCCACGCGGCCCAGCAGACCATCAAGTTCGATGCCCCGACGGACAAGAGCTGGCAACAGGGCAAGCTGCCCGCTCCGTTGAACCATGCCCGCGCCCACCCTGAATGGTCCTCGCTCAACCCCAGGCCCAAGCTGGAACAGAGCGAGCGCCAGCAGGAACTGGAATCACTGGCAGCGTATTTGCTAAAGCCGGCAAAAGAATGAGTCCATCCATCCAGCTCAAATCATAAAAAAACGGGCTCCAGGAGCCCGTTTTCGCTTTGCGACGCGATCACTGAATGATCGGCCCAATAGTCGAGCAGGAAGCATTACCGGCATACTTCTGCAGGATCGGCAACTGCGGGCGAGCAGCACTGCTTTCCACATCCAGCGACAGTGGGTAATTGACCCACCATGGACCGGCAGCCCAATAGGTCATCGGGATGCAATTCTCGCCGAGATACTTCAGCAGATTATCCATGGACACCATTGCCGACGTTGAGTAATCCGGTACGCCGTGCTCACCCAGGAAGCCACGCAGCTTGTTCTGCTTCAGCCACTCCACAAAGGGTTTGACAAGGTTCACGCCAAGCATCGGGGCGAATGTTTCGGAGCGATCGAAGTAGTTACCGGAAAAATCCTTGTCGATGTACATGTGCGCTTCGTACACCAGCTTGTTGTTGGGATCGCGCATCCAGGGATCTGCAATCAGTTGGCTGTTGAAATCAGGCCAATGGTAGGCGCTTGACCAGCGATCGCCGGCGACGAAAATCCAGCGATTCGTGTCCACCGTACGCACCGCTTTCGCAGCAGCCAGGGCAGCCTGCGGCCAATAGCCATTGGTATCGTGCGGCTCGTTCATCAGACCATAGCCATAGACAGCCGGATGGTTGACCACCTTTTGGGCAATACGCTGCCAGAGATTGGCGAAGGCGCTGATCGGTACGTCACTGGAAGCGATCTGCTTATCGTAGTAACGGTAGTAGTTATGTACGTCCAGGATCACCTTCACCCCATACTTCTGCGCATAATCCAGACTCTGCATGAGGCGCGTCAGCTCGGCACTTTGCAGTTCGGTATTGAGTGTCGGCTGGATACGCTCCCACAGGAAAAACAGGCGAACCAGTTTCATCCCCATGTCCGCATATTTCTTGAAGTACGACTCTTCCGGGTAGATGTAGTGGACACCGTACACACCTGGATACACCGAACCGCTGAAACCAGCACCGGACAGGTTGATCCCCACCATATTGATCGAATTGTCGACAGGCGTCGGCGGGATAGGATTTGAGCCGGAAGATCCACCAATACTTACGGAATTGGGATACCCCACCGTGTTGCCGTCGAGCAGACCGCCGTCGACATAGACGCTCATGCTGTTTCCGACCACGAAGACCATGGTGACCTGACGCACCTGGCCGTCGGCAAACCGGACCGAAGCACCCGGGATGAATGCTGCCTGGTTCGCGGTACTCGATGGAATCGAGAAACCTGCAGAGTTTCTCCACACGCCCTTCAACCAGTCGGAACTGGTGAAATCATTGATACTTGCCGTAATCCCGATTGAGGGCTCAGGGGTTGGGGTGGGCGTTGGCGTTGGCGTTGGCGTTGGCGTTGGCGTTGGCGTTGGCACTGTATCGCTGGATCCAATGCTTACGGAACGGGGATAACCCACCGTGTTGCCGTCGAGCAGACCGCCGTCGACATAGACACTCATGCTGTTTCCGACCAGGAAGACCATGGTGAT
Source organism: Azomonas macrocytogenes (assembly GCF_014191985.1). Classification (GTDB taxonomy): domain Bacteria; phylum Pseudomonadota; class Gammaproteobacteria; order Pseudomonadales; family Pseudomonadaceae; genus Azomonas; species Azomonas macrocytogenes. The sequence goes on along the minus strand of NZ_JACHXI010000007.1, from coordinate 94,232 downwards.
ATTGCGCACCTGACCATCGGCGAATTTGACCGAAGCACCCGGGGTGAATGCCGCCTGGTTCGCGGTACTCGATGGAATCGAGAAACCTGCAGAGCTTCTCCACACACCGTTCAGCCAGTCGGAACTGGTGAAATCATTGATATTTGCCGTAACTGTGGGGGTGGGAGCAGGAGTTGGTTCTGGTACTGGTGTCGGCGTAGGGACAGAGGCTGGACTGGTAGTGGTATTGACGGCATGCGGATGGCCCACCGTGTTGCTGTCGAGCAAGGCACCGTCGACATAAACCCCCAAGTTGTTTCCGACAACGACAACCTGAGTGATCCTGCGTACTTGGTCATCAGTAAATTTAACCGAAACTCCCGGTACGAATGCCGCCTGGGTCGAAGCCGTTGATGAAATCAGGAAACTCGCCGACTGCCTCCCAATCCCTTTCAACCAATCCGAATCGGTGACGCCATTGATGTAGGCCGTAGCAGCTCGGACATCGATAGAGTAACCACTCAAAACTACTATAAGTATTACAGAAATGAAAAATAGTTTACGAACACCCGCAAAGGCATGAATGTACATTCGATTTCTCCAGAACTTAATACAACAAAGGGCGATTTGCCTTTTAAAAAGTCGGGAGCATCGATTTGCTTTAATACGTCGTCCATGAAGCCGCAGCAAATCAAGCAACCAGATAACAGCACGGTCTATTCCGAACTAGAGGACTTGTTGTTCGGGATAAATCGTTGCATGAGGGCGCTTTATAAATGCTGTAGCTAAAATAGTGAATTATTATGGCGTCAGTATTTCGTCAAATCTTCCATGAACGATGACTACTGCCAAGATGTCGACTCGCCATGATGGCTCCTTGACATTTCATTAGGCTGTTGATTTAAATCCTTTCATAGCCAATATTTTAACGTCAAAATACCGTCAAAACAGCCTACAAAATCCGACGAACGGTGAAAAGAAAACAAACGGATTCCCAGGAAATCCATAGGTCATTCCGATCTTCATATTCGGAAAACCAACCCTGGCTACAACAAGGCTTTCAGGCATTTCCATACAGAGCAAAGCAGACATTTCAGAATTTGCCAGGCAGAAATAAACATTAATTTATTGCAACCGAGATGGCTCGATCACGTAGAGCGCCAGGTTTATATCGACAATATTCAGTCATAAACCAGACATGGATCCTGCTTTAAGCGATGGCATCACGCCTGACCATGCGAAAATACGCTTCGTAGAGCCGATACTGATTGGAAGTTCAAGACTGAATCATGACGCCTCAATATCGTGTTTCAGACATTTGAGAGTAAGGCCATCTTTGAAAACAAGAAGCCCGGTATTAATATCCTAACTAACCGGTCAAATAATAATCCTGCCAACCTCTGTATTTCATATAGATCGAACAACTACCTGGTTAATTAGATACTTGCTCTAACGAACCCTATAGCAGGAAAATATTTCAGCTAATCGGCCAGATAATAATTCGATCTATTTATAGATCCGATATCGACCGGGCAACTACCAATCGCAATCAATAGTTGTCCAATCGATTATGTTTAGCAGGAAATTCTGTATCGATAGTTTGTTTGAACATCACCGGAGACTGGACAAAAGACCTTTCCTGTTCGGCTTCGAGACCTCAGGCCGATTCGATCTTCAGCTCACCGCTTACGCAACCCTCAGCCGTTGTGCTCCAACAGATCGTGCAGTTCGACGAACTGCTGGCTCAACTTGTGACGTGGATCGAGGTGGATCAGCGGTATGCAGCTCTGGTGCGATTCACGCATTTTTACCGAACTCATCAGATACACCGGCAACACCGGTAACCCTTCGGCAATCAGTTCGTCGATCATTGCTTGCGGCAGCGATGCCCGTGGCTGGAATTGATTGACCACGATTCCTTCGACTTCCAGTGCTTCGTTATGGTCTTCCTTCAACTCAGCGATCTCATCGAGCAGGCCATACAGAGCCAGACGCGAGAAGCTGTCGCAATCAAAGGGAATCAAGCAACGATCTGCCGCGATCAGGGCGGATACGGTGTAGAAATTCAAGGCAGGTGGCGTATCCAGATAAATCCGGTCATAGTCCTCGGACAACGTGTCCAGCAGTTTGCGCAGCTTGTTGATCTTGTGCTTGGCCTCCAGCTTCGGCTGCAGGTCGGCCAATTCAGCGCAAGCCGTGATCAGGTGCAGGTGCTCGAAAGGCGTTTCCAGTACGGTGGGCCGCGCCTTCTTGGCAACGGGTCCGGACGCGAGGATCTGCTTGAAGAAATCGGCGATACCAGTGGGGATATCGTCGCCTTTCAGCCCGGTCAGGTAATGGCTGGAGTTGGCCTGGGCATCGAGATCCACCAGCAGGGTGCTGTAGCCCTGCGCGGCACTCACTGCCGCCAGGTTGCAGGCGATACTGGATTTACCCACGCCGCCCTTTCGATTGAACACCACTCGCCGCATGGCATCGCTCCTTGTCTCGAATAGTCACCTGCTCCGAGTCTACACAGAGAAGGTGACAAGTCGTGTCGGGATTTTCGATTCAGGCGCGCTCGGAAAAACACGCCCTGCCGTAGGGCAATTGGTCGCTAGCGGAAAATCACACCGCGACCGGAGCCTTGATATGCGGATGAGACTGGTAGTTCTGCAGTTCGAAATCCTCGAAACGGAAGGCGAACAAATCCTTCACGGCAGGGTTCAGGCGCATCTGCGGCAACAGCAACGGCTCCCGTGAAAGCTGCAGGTCGGCCTGCTCCAAGTGATTCGAATACAGGTGACAGTCGCCGCCAGTCCAGATGAATTCGCCGGGCCGGTAGCCGGTCACCTGCGCCACCATCATGGTCAGCAGCGCATAGCTGGCGATGTTGAAGGGAACGCCCAGGAAGATATCCGCCGAACGCTGGTAGAGTTGGCAGGAGATACGACCATCGGCAATATAGAATTGGAACAGCGCGTGACAGGGCGGCAGTTTCATCGCGTCGACCTGCGCCGGATTCCAGGCGGAAACGATCAACCGGCGCGAATCGGGGCTTTTTTCGATCATGTCCAACAGCTTGCCGATCTGGTCGATGGATTCGCCGTTCGGTGCCGGCCAGCTGCGCCATTGATAGCCGTATACCGGGCCTAGCTCGCCGCTTTCATCAGCCCATTCGTCCCAGATGGATACGCCGTTTTCCTTGAGGTAACGAATATTGGTCTCGCCCCGCAGAAACCATAGCAACTCGTGAATAATGGATTTCAGGTGACATTTCTTGGTGGTGACCAACGGAAAGCCTTCGGCCAGATTGAAGCGCATCTGGTGACCGAACACGCTATAGGTCCCTGTACCAGTGCGATCGCTCTTGAAGGTGCCGCACTCGCGCACATGGCGCATCAGGTCGAGATATTGTTTCATCGGGCGGCTCCCGGCAGCGGTTGGCGATGATAGGCCCAGGCGATCAGGCCGGCACCGATCAGGATCATCGGCAAGCAGAGGACCTGTCCCATGGTCAGCCAGCCGAAGGCCAGGTAACCGAGCTGCGGGTCCGGCATCCGGACGAATTCGACGATAAAGCGGAAGATGCCGTAGCACAGCAGGAACATGCCGGAAACGGCCATGGTTGGGCGCGGCCTGCTCGAATAGATCCAGAGGATGGCAAACAATACCAGGCCTTCCAGCACACATTGGTAAAGCTGCGAAGGATGACGCGGCAGTTGCGCCGGATCGGTAGGAAAAATCATTGCCCAAGGTACATCGGTAGGCTTACCCCAGAGCTCGGCATTGATGAAATTGCCGATCCGGCCCATCCCGAGTCCGAGCGGTACCAGCGGCGCGACGAAGTCCATCAGCTCGAAAAAGCCCTTGCCGTTGCGTCGACCGAACAGCCAGCAACACAGCAGGACACCGACCAGGCCGCCGTGGAACGACATGCCACCCTTCCAGATCTGCAGGATCAGCGCAGGATTGTGCAAATAAGCCGATAGATCGTAGAACAACACGTACCCCAGCCGTCCGCCGACAATCACTCCGATAGAGGCCCAGAATACGAGGTCGGAGAGCTTTTCCTTGCTCCAGGTCGGATCGAATGAATTCAAGCGCAGCGATGCCAATGCCCAGGCACCACCGATGCCAACCAGGTACATCAGGCCGTACCAATGCACCTGCAGCGGACCGAGAGAAAAGGCCACAGGATCGATTTGCGGATAGGTCAGCATCCAGCGTTCCTCAGATCAGGAAATTGAGCCCGACGCTGAACAACAGCAGGGCGAAAAGGCGTTTGAGCAATCGCGGCGACAAGCGATGGGCCAGGTTGGCGCCGAAGTGGGCGAAATACATGCTGGTGATAGCGATACCGAGCATGGCGGGCAGATAGACAAAACCAAGGCTCCATTCGGGTAGGCCGGGCTCACCCCAACCGACCACCATGAAGCTGATCGCTCCGGAAATGGCGATTGGCAAACCACAAGCCGAGGAAGTCGCCACGGCTTGCTGTATGGGCATGCTGCGCCAGACCAGAAACGGCACGGTCAGCGAACCACCACCGATACCGAAGATCGCCGACGCCCAGCCAATCAACACACCGGCAATGCCGAGGCCGGTTCGACCAGGCACATCCCGAGTGGACTTTGGCTTTAGCTCCAACGCCATCTGGATCGCTATCAGAATGGCGAAGACACCGATGATCTTTTGCAAGATCGGTCCCTTGATCGCCGCAGCGGTCAGGGCGCCAAGCGCCGCACCGGCGATAATGCCGATGGTCATCCAGAGGACGATGGACCAGCGCACCGCACCTTTGCGCTGGTGCGCCAGAATCGCATTGATGGAGGTGAAAACAATGGTGGCCAGCGATGTTCCCACCGCCATATGGGTCGAGACCGAAGCATCGATGCCCTGGGCAGCGAGGCTGTATACCAGGACCGGAACGATGACTATGCCACCACCGATACCGAAGAGCCCGGCAAACACACCGGCGAAAGCGCCAAGCACCAGGTAAAGCAGCAATTCCATGAACCCGCTCCCTGCAAAAAGACAAACCGGAATGGTAGCGGAAAAAGGAAAAAGTTGTTGCCAGCCTGAAGCGCGGCACCTCAAGCTCAGGAACCAGCCTCCTGCCGGATGAACCCTGTGTGCCTGATCGTTTTCGCCTGGCGTCCGGATCACCCTCTGCCGCTAATCGTCGCCGCCAATCGCGACGAATATCATGACCGCCCGACCTTGCCGCTGGCCCCTTGGGACGATTGTCCTGCCATCGTCGCCGGACGCGACCTGAAAACCCGTGGAACCTGGATGGGGATTGGTCCCGGCGGGCGCTTTGCGGCACTGACCAATATCCGCGACCCCAGGCACCCTGTCGGTCATGCCTCCCGAGGAGCGCTGCCCGAAGGATTCCTGCGCGGCTCGCAGTCGCCGCTGGAATACCTGCAGCAAATCGTCCCGCAGCGACATTGCTATTCGGGCTTCAACCTGCTGGTCGGCGATGCTCATCAGCTCTGCCATCTCAATTCGCAAGAAGGTCTGGTACGGGTCGTACCGCCAGGCCTCCACGGTCTATCCAACGCGACACTGAATACGCCATGGCCAAAACTGCACAAGGCACGCACGACCCTGGCAGGTCATCTGGCCAAATGGCAGCCGGACGATAGGCCGGGAATCGATGCTTTGCTGAACATTCTGGCCGATACTGAACGCGCGCCCGACGAGGAACTGCCGATGACCGGCATTGCGCTGGAACGGGAACGGATGCTGTCGAGTATTTTCGTACTCGGCACGGACTACGGCACCCGCAGCAGCACGATATTGCTACGCCATGCCGGTGGCGCCTGCGAGATCGTGGAGCGCGGTTTCGACAGACAAGGTACCGAGCAGAGCGAAGTGCGCCTGCACTATGCGGCACCTGGCGACACCGCATAGCAAGCGACCGCGCGGCGAGCGCGCTCAGCCTTTGAGCACCGTGCCCGGATTGATCAAACGGCTGAGGCCGAACTCGCGCAGTGCCAGTTGCAGCGTGCTGCGAATGACTTGCGGATTGTCGACGAGCATGACTTTGGTGAGCAGTTCCTTGGCTTCGGCCATGCCAACCTGACGCAACAACCATTTCACTTTGGGCAGATTGGTCGCATTCATCGACAGGCTGTCGAACCCCATGGCGATCAACAGTACCGCCACCGAGGGATCGCCAGCCATTTCGCCACAGATACTCACCGGCTTGCCCTCGGCATGCGCTTCATTGACCACGCGCTGCAAGGCTTCCAATACCGCCGGATGCAGGTAGTCATAAAGACCGGCGACACGCGGGTTGTTGCGATCGACCGCCAGCAGATACTGGGTCAGATCGTTGGAGCCGACCGAAATGAAATCGGCCTGGCGTGCCAGCTCACGGGTCAGGTAGACGGCGGCAGGCACTTCGATCATCACACCCACCGGCGGCATGGGTACATCGACGCCTTCATCGCGAACCTCGGCCCAGGCGCGATAAATCAGCCGCAGCGCTTCTTCCAGCTCCTGCAGGCCGGAAATCATCGGCAGCAGGATACGCAGGTTGTCCAGCCCTTCGCTGGCCTTGAGCATGGCACGCACCTGCACCAGGAAGATTTCCGGATGGTCCAGCGTTATCCGGATACCGCGCCAGCCGAGGAAGGGATTTTCTTCCTTGATCGGGAAATACGGCAGCGACTTGTCGCCGCCGATATCCAGGGTTCGCATGGTGACCGGCAACGGGTGGAAAGCCTGCAGTTGCTCGCGATAGATCGCCAACTGCTCCTTTTCGCTGGGGAAACGCTCCTTCATCATGAACGGCACTTCAGTGCGGTACAGACCCACGCCTTCGGCACCGCGCTCCTGCGCCCGGACCACATCGGCCAGCAGGCCGGTGTTGACCCACAGCGGAATACGAAAGCCGTCGGTCGTCTCGCACGGCAGTCCGCGCAAAAGATCGAGCCCACGGGAAAGCTGCCGGTCTTCCTCCACCAGAGTCTGGTACTGCTGGCGCAGCACGTCGCCTGGATTGGCAATGATCTCGCCACGATAGCCGTCGACGATCAGTTCTATGCCATCGAGCTTGGAATACGGAAGATCGATAGCCCCCATCACCGTGGGGATACCCAGCGCCCGGGCGAGAATGGCGACATGGGAGTTACCCGATCCGAGCACCGACACCAGACCGACCAGCTTGCCGTCCGGCACGTCACCGAGCATGGTGGGCGATAATTCCTCACTGACCAGGATGGTGTTGTCGGGATAGGTCAAGGTCTGTTGGCGCGCCTGCTGCAGGTAGGCCAGCAGGCGCCGACCGATATCCCGGACATCCGAGGCGCGTTCGCGCAGGTAGGCATCCTCCATCAGCTCGAAGCGCTGCACATGATCGCCAACCACCTGGCGCAGCGCCCCCTGAGCCCACTGGCCGGTACGAATGACCTTGACCACTTCGCCAGCCAGCGCACAATCATCGAGCATCATCAGGTAAACGTCGAACAACGCCCGTTCTTCCCGACGCATCTGGTTGGCCAGCTTGTCGGAGAGCATGCGCATATCGGCCCGCACCGATTCCAGTGCAGCCTGGAACAATGCCAGTTCGTCCTCGATTTCCTTGATCTTCTTGTCCGGCACCACTTCCAGATCAGCGGGCGGCAGCACGACCAGCGCCGAGCCGATGGCCGCACCCGGGGCCCCGGCAATACCACTGAAGCGGGTATCCCGGATGACCTTCTTGCCCTGGCGACCAAGGCCGGCAATGGAGCCGGTCGCCTCGGCGTGTGCGATGACGCCGGCCAGTTGCGCGCTCATGGTGACCAGAAAGGCTTCCTCGCCTTCGTCGAAATGGCGGCGCTCCTTTTCCTGGACCACCAACACGCCCAACAGCCGTCGGTGATGGATGATCGGCGCGCCCAGAAACGAGGCATAACGCTCTTCGCCGGTTTCAGCGAAATAGAGGTAGCGCGGATGCTCGGAAGCACGTTCGAGGTTCAACGGCTCCTCGCGGGAGCCGACCAGGCCCACCAGCCCTTCGTTGGGTGCCATGCTGACCTTGCCGATGGCTCGCTTGTTCAGGCCATCGGTGGCCATCAGCACGAAACGGTTGACGTCCTCGTCGAGCAAGTAGACCGAGCAGACCTGGCTGTGCATGGCCTCCTTGACCCTTTGCACAATAATGCCCAGAGCTATCTTGAGGTCCTTGGCAGCGTTGACCTCCTGAACAATCTTGCGCAGCGTGCCGAGCATGCTCAGGGCCGTTTCTCCTATAAATCTCGCACCGTCAGGCGCGGAGCGAGCTCTTTCAAGGCTCGTCGATAAACTTCCCGCTTGAAGGAAACCACCTGCCCCAGCGGGTACCAGTAACTGACCCAGCGCCAGCCGTCGAATTCGGGCTTGCCGGAAAGATCCATGCGCACGCGCTGCTCATCGGAAAGTAGCCGCAGCAGGAACCACTTCTGTTTCTGGCCTATGCACAAGGGCTGGCTGTGAGTACGCACCAGCCGCTGTGGCAGGCGGTAGCGCAGCCAGCCCCGCGTACAGGCGATGATGTTCACATCAGCCTCTTCCAGCCCAATTTCTTCGGTCAACTCGCGATACAGCGCCTCTTCGGGCGATTCCTGCTCGTTGATCCCCCCTTGAGGAAACTGCCAGGCATCCTGATTGATGCGCCTGGCCCACAAGACCTGTCCCGTATCGTTGGTCAGGATGATGCCGACATTCGGGCGAAAACCATCTGAGTCGATCACGGCGCTTGCTCTCGATATCACATAGCAATGCATTGTTCCACAAAAAGGTTGATAGCCGAAAGCGGGGCACATCAGGGTCGATGCTGCTAGATTGTACGTTTGCGTAAAAAGGCACCGACAGGAACGCAAGTAGCAGCGTACGAGGCAGAAAAGGTAGTCTGCTCGGCAAATTTCTGACCAATCGATCTATTTTTACAGGAAGGCGAACCAGCGTCCGGCATGAACGCCTGCGCCCCTGATGTATTCCATCCTTATCGAGTCACGCATGAATAACAGCCGACGCCCGCCCGCGCGCCCCGGATGGTCTTCGCCAGATCGAATTCATTTCGAGCTATCGAAACGGTTGGACTCCGCCGTCGGGCCCATGATACTGGAAGTGGATCTGAGTCTGCAGCGCGGTGAAAGCCTGGCCTTGCTCGGCCCGTCCGGCAGCGGTAAGACGACGCTGCTGCGTCTGCTGGCCGGCCTGCTGCCGGCGGACCGGGGACGCATCGTGGCCTTTGGCCGGATCTGGCTGGACAGTGCGCAGAACATCGAACTGGCGCCACGCCATCGCCGTGCCGGGCTGGTGTTTCAGGACTACGCGTTATTTCCCAACATGAGTGTGCGCGGCAACGTCCGCTTTGCCCTGCCCAAAGGCAGATCCAAGGCGCGAGCCGACGAACTGCTGGAGCTGGTCGGGCTGGCCAGCCTTGCCGAGCGACGACCCGAACGACTGTCCGGCGGCCAGCAACAGCGCCTGGCCCTGGCACGGGCACTGGCAGCAGAGCCGGAGCTGCTGTTGCTGGACGAACCGCTTTGCGCACTCGACGGTACGTTGCGTCGGGAACTGCAAAACGAATTGATCGAACTGCGCCGGCGTCTCGCCCAGACGATGATCATCGTTACCCACGACCCAGGCGAAGCCCTGCGCCTGGCCGAACGGGCCGTGCTTATAGAGGCTGGACAAGTGGTAGCCGATGGCTTGCCGGCCCGACTCTTCGGGCTGGATGCCGGGACGGATGACCACCTGGTTTTGGCCGGACGCGTCATCGGCCAGGAAGCCACCGTCGATGGCAGCCTGCGCTACCTGATCGAAAGCGAAGGGCGGATCTGCCGGGCCCGCGCAGCCGCCGAAAGCTCGATGGAGGTGGGCGACACCGTGTTGATCAGCGCCGGCGAATGGGTCGCGCAGCCGTTGCAGAACCGGAAGGACTCATAGCGAACCTCTGCGAGATTACGCTGCCGCATCGGCCAATTATTCTTTTTTTGGAATAAACCGCACCGAGCGCACATCTCATTGGCATCGATTCAACCAGACAGGATTTAGCAATGACTGATAGCAACCGGACTGGCTTCGGCAATACTGCAGCTAGATTGCTAACCATCGGCGGCCTCATCTCTGCCGTGGCAAGCGCCTTTGCCTGGACCGCCGGCTGGCTCGATCCCACACGGCTGACCCCGCAGCGGCTCATCGATCAGGTGGAACACAATATCGGTGTCCATGCAGGCTATCGCCGCGCCCATGCCAAGGGTATGTGCGTAACCGGTTACTTCGAGGGCAACGGCCAGGCCAGCGCTTATTCTCGCGCCAGCGTGTTTACTGCGGAACGAATACCGGTTCTCGGCCGTTTCGCGACTGCCAATGGCAACCCGCATTCAACGGATGACAGCGTACCGGTACGCAGCCTGGCTCTGCGCTTCGATCTACCCGATGGCCAGCAATGGCGTACCGCAATGAATGCCATTGCCGTAGCCCCCTTCGCGACCCCACAAACCTTCTACGACCAGGCCGTCGCTTCTCGTCCCGATCCGGCGACCGGCAAACCCGATCCTGCCGTCATGCAGGCATTTTTCGACGCTCATCCAGATACTCTGCCCTTCAGAACCTGGATCAAGAGCTTCACGCCATCGTCCAGTTGGGCCAATGGCACCTACAACGGTCTCGATGCCTTTCGCTTGCTCAACGCTCAGGGTAACAGTCAGGCCGTGCGCTGGAGTATGGTCTCCGAACTGCCCTACGCGCCTCTGGCGGACACGGACAAAACCGACCCTGATTTTCTCCACCGGGACCTTCAACGACGCCTGAACCAAGGCGAGCTGCGTTTTCATCTGATCCTCACCCTCGCCGCCGCGAGCGACCCGACCAATAATGCCACCCTGGCCTGGCCTGCCGAGCGGCAGCAGATCGATGCCGGCACCCTGGTGCTGCAACAAGCGATCAGCCAGGATGAAGGTGCCTGCCGCGACGTCAACTACGATCCGACGATTTTGCCGGATGGCATCGCCACTTCGGACGATCCATTGTTGGGCGCCCGTTCTGCGGTGTATTCGGAATCGTTCAACCGCCGGACCTTTGAAAACGCCTCGGCCAGCACGAGTACCCGACCATGAAGAGCCCTGCAACTCACTACTTTCATCCACTCGCCCGGAGCCTGCATTGGTCCATGGCAGTGCTGATCATCGCTATGCTGTTCATTGGCGTCGGTATGGTGGCCTCGGTTTCGCCGCACCACGCTTGGCTCGTTGCCTTGCACAAACCATTGGGCATTGCCTTGCTGGGACTGGCCATGTTGCGCCTGATCGTACGGTTGACGCATTCGACGCCACCCTTACCGACAGACCTGCCCGGCTGGCAGAAACTCGCCGCCAAACTCTCCCATTACCTACTGTATGTGCTGATGTTCGCTCAGCCGCTAGTAGGCTGGGCGATGCTGTCTGCTGGCGGCTACCCGATCATGCTTGGCAGCTCGCTGCAACTGCCACCGTTACTGGCACAGAACATCCAGTCCTATGCCCTGCTGCGCCCGACCCATACCTGGCTCGCCTACCTGTTCTTCGCGACCATCCTGGTGCATGCCGCAGCCGGCCTGTTCCATGGGCTGATCCGCCGCGACGGCGTATTTACCAGCATGACCGGTAGTCGCCACTAATCATTCTGTCGACGATGGATTGCAGGCTTGTTCACGTCCATCGCCATCCAGGAACCGGAGAAGACTCTGGAGAATCCCAAAGTTATCTCCTCTCAGCGAGCAATGCCGTGTCTCTCCAACATCGCAACAAACGCCAGACGCGCGTACTTGGCCAGAAAGCCCTGTACCAGTGTTGTTGCGGCCAGGCCGTGTTTTTCCGCAACAGCATTTGCCTCACCTGCCATACGGCGTTGGGTTTCGATCCATCGCGGGACGAAATATTGCCGCTGGTACCGGCCACCGCGGCAGGTAGTTGGCAAATCGCCGGGAACGAACAGTCACCCCGCTATCGGCGCTGTGCCAACTTCGATACGCCGGCCGGCTGCAACTGGCTGATTCCCGCCGACCACGACGAAACGCTATGCATTGCCTGTCGCCTCAACCGCACCATTCCCGATCTCTCGGTCGAGGGCAATGCCGAACGCTGGCACAAGATCGAAGTGGCCAAGCGCAACCTGATCGCCCAACTGCTGGGTTTGGGTCTGCCGGTGATCAACAAGGCCGACGATCCGCAAACCGGCCTGGCATTCGACTTCCTCGGTACCGATCTACAGGGCAACTCGCCCACAACCGGCCACGCCAGCGGATTGATTACCCTGAATGTGCTGGAAGCCGATGATGCCTACCGGGAGAAGTTGCGCATCCAGATGCATGAACCCTATCGCACCTTGCTCGGCCATTTCCGCCATGAAATCGGGCACTACTACTGGGATCGCTTCATCGCCGATACCCACTGGCTGGAAGATTACCGGCAACTGTTCGGCGACGAGCGCACCGATTACAGCCAGGCCATGCAACGGCATTACCAGCAAGGCGCACCGGCCGACTGGCAACAACACTTCGTCAGTGCCTATGCCAGCATGCATCCCTGGGAAGACTGGGCAGAAACCTGGGCGCATTATCTGCACATGATGGATACCCTGGATACCGCCTTCGGCTTCGGCATGAGCGCCAATAATACCGATCTGGATTTCCAGCCCTTTACCCGCGAGGCACTACACACCCCGGATGATCCGGAAGGCAACGAATTTCTTGCTTTCATCAATGCCTGGATCGAACTGGCAGCGATGCTCAACGAACTGGCCCGCAGCATGGGGCAGCCGGACACCTACCCGTTCATCCTGCCGACAGCGGTCATCGCCAAGCTGCATTTCATCCACAAGGTGGTCAGAAGCAAAGGCGACTCGCCAGTGCTGGCGCGACCGGACTGAACGCACCTGCCAGTCATGCCTCCGTAGCGCACTGGAACACCAGCGCCTTCAACCCACCTTGCGGATCGCAATCGGGGAATTCCGGCGGATTGTCCAGTCGCTCGACGAATGTCAAGGCCGGCGCCTCACAGGCCATGCTCTCGAGCAGAAAATCCGGACCGACAGCGGGATCGTTGATGCAGGCCAGCACCATGCCTTGTTCAGCAAGCAGTTGCGGCAGACGCCGCAGGATCTTCTGGTAGTCCGTGCTCAACACAAAACTGCCTTTCTGGAAGGACGGCGGATCGATGATGATCAGATCGTAAGGGCCGAGTTTCTTCACTTTCCCCCAGGACCTGAACAGCTCGTGCCCGAGAAAATCGACGCACCTGAGATCCTGTCCATTCAGTCGGTGGTTCTCCCGCCCCCGGTTCAACGCCGCCTTGGCCATGTCCAGGTTCACCACCCGCGCCGCGCCCCCAGCCAGCGCCGCCACCGAAAACCCACAGGTATAGGCAAACAGATTCAGTACCCGCTTGCCCGCGCTCTGCTCGCGCACCCAGCGCCGACCGTAGCGCATGTCCAGAAACAGACCGGTATTCTGGTTCTGTCCCAGAGCCAGGCCATAACGCAGGTCATCCTCGCTGATTGTCCATATCCCTTCTGCCTCGCCCAGCAGCCGCTCGGTGGCACTGTCCGACAGATAGCGATGCTGCAACAGCAAGGTATGCGCCCCTGCCTGTCGCCAGGCAGGTGATTCGGCCAAGATCAGCAGCATTTCCCGCAACGCAGCCAGTGCGGATTCGTCTTGCTCTTTGAACAACGCCACCAGCAGCACGCCCTGCAACCAGTCGACCGTGACCTGCTCCAGCCCCGGCCAGCACCGCCCACGTCCATGAAACAGACGACGAGCTTCATTGGGGACAGTATCCAAGGCATCAAGCAGGCGCTGCTGCAAAGTAGCGAGGGTCTCCGGGGTCATTGGCCACCCTCCAGCATCCGAAGGACAAAAGAAATCATTCACCAAGGCCAGTTCGATTTTTCAGTCGCTCAGTGGGCCTGTCCTCGCTGGCTATTGCCACTTGCGTCGGCAGAAAATGACAAATGAACTGGCTACCCTTGCCTGGCAGGCTCTGGATTTCCAGCTTGCCGCGGTGACGCAACAGGACATGCTTGACGATGGCCAGGCCCAGGCCGGTGCCACCGGTATTGCTGGCCCGACTCGAATCCACCCGGTAGAAACGTTCGGTCAGGCGTGGCAGGTGGCCGTTTTCGATACCGATACCGTTGTCCTGCACACACAGGTGCGCACCTTGTTCGTTGCTCCACCAGCGGATGTGGATCTCACCTTCAGCAGGAGTGTATTTGACGGCATTGAAAACCAGGTTGGAAAAAGCACTGCGCAGCTCGGATTCACTGCCCTTGAGCAACAATTTCGGATCGGCTTCGAGCGTGATCCTGTGCTGCTTTTCCGCCGACAGGGAGAGTGCGTCGCTCTTGATCGAATGCAGCATCTGCTCGATTTTCACCGGCTGGTTGCTGGCCGGGTAACTGGTGGTTTCCAGCTTGGTCAGCAGCAACAGATCTTCCAGCAGGTGACGCATCCGCTCGGCCTGCTGCTCCATGCGCTGCAGCGGTTTCAACCAGCGCGGATTGATTTCATCGGCGTGCTCGAGCAGGGTTTCCAGGTAACCGGCGATAACCGTCAACGGCGTGCGTAACTCGTGAGAGACATTGGCCACGAAATCCTTGCGCATCAGCTCCAGCAGGTGCAAATGAGTGACATCGCGCGCCAGCATCAGATGCTCGCCATTGCCGTAGCGGGTCACAGTGATCTGCAGATGCAGTTGGTCGTCGATGGGCGAAGGCAGTTCCAATGGCTCATGGTACTTGCCCTTGTCGAAATACTCCTTGAAGGCCGGATGACGCACCAGATTGGTCACCATCTGCCCAGAATCCTGTGGCGAGCGCAGGCCGAGCAAGGATTGCGCAGCGTTGTTACCCCATTCGAGAACCCCGTTGCTATCCATGAATACCACGGCATCCTTGAGGGCGGCGGTGGATTCCTGCACACGGTCGATGATGGCCTGCAGGCGCCCGCGGATACCTTGCTCGTGGCGCTGCAGCTGGTAAAGGCTATCGAAGACCTCACCCCAGAGACCGCTGGCCTCCGGTGGCGGTTCATCAGACTGCCGCTGCTGCTGGAGCCACCGATGCAAGCGATATAACTGGTAGAGAACCCGGGCCAGATAGGCCGCCAGGAATGCAGCGAAGGACCAGCCGTACTGGCCGCTCAGAATCCCCAGCAGCAGACTGCCTGCCAGGACCAACAGGAGATGGCGCGCCAACCCCATGCGCCAGTTCTGATTCACCGGTTTTGCTCCTCGGACTCGATGCCGCCCGGCATGCACACGGTATCCGGCGGGTTTTGTTTGCGCCGGATCAGCTTTTGGTGGAAAAACGGTAGCCAGTGCCGCGCACCGTTTGCACGAGATTCTCGTAAACCTCGCCGAGCGCCTTGCGCAACCGTCGGATATGCACATCCACGGTACGTTCCTCGACATAAACGTTGCCGCCCCAGACCTGGTCGAGCAATTGACTGCGGGTATAGGCACGCTCCTGATGAGTCATGAAGAACTGTAGCAAGCGATACTCGGTAGGCCCCATTTCGGCCGGCTTGCCGTCGATGGTGACGCGATGGCTCAGCGGATCCAGGATCAACCCATCGACCTCGATGGGCGTTTCGTTGTCGATCGCGCCGGTACGCCGCAACACGGCCTTCAGACGCGCCACCAGCTCGCGGGGTGAAAACGGCTTGGTGATGTAGTCGTCCGCCCCGACTTCGAGGCCCTGGATCTTGTTGTCCTCTTCCGCCTTGGCGGTAAGCATGATGATCGGCGTAGCCATGGTCATCTCGTCCCGCTTCAGGCGACGGGCCAGTTCGATGCCGGAGGTACCGGGCAGCATCCAGTCGAGCAGGATGAGGTCGGGCTGCCGGTCGATGACCAGGGCATGGGCCTGCTGCGTGTTTTCGGCTTCCAGACATTCATATCCTGCCATCTCGAGCGCAACGGCGATCATTTCGCGGATCGGCGCTTCATCGTCGACGATCAAGATGCTCTTGCCATTCATGGATCGATCCTCGGGTCCAATTCTATCTTTATGGATCGGATTAGATAACGGAATTATGACAAGGATGTGACAAAAACAACGGCAGCCATGACCGCCTGACCCCGGTGTGCCGACTCGACGAAGCCGCAACCGGGCGAGCCGGCTCGCTGCGGTGGAACCTTCCTGTTATCGTCAGCTACCGTTCTGCCCTGTTTATTCCCCATGCCTGAATTACCCGAAGTCGAAACGACGCGCCGTGGCATCGAACCGTATCTCGTCGGCCACATGGCCGAGCGTGTGCTGGTCCGCGAGCGCCGCCTGCGCTGGCCGATCCCCGAGGATCTCGATGTACGCCTGTCCGGGCAACGTATCCTGGCGGTCGAGCGCCGGGCCAAATACCTGCTGATTCGTGCCGAGACCGGCTGCCTGATCGTACATCTGGGCATGTCCGGCAGCCTGCGCCTGATTCAAGCAGGGCAGGCGCCAGGCAAGCACGACCATGTGGACCTGCTGCTGGATTCCGGCATGGCTCTGCGCTATACCGATCCACGCCGCTTCGGCGCCTGGCTATGGAGCGAAGATCCCTTCCAGCATGTGCTACTGGCCAGCCTGGGGCCAGAGCCACTAGGTGACGATTTCAGCGGTGATCGGCTGTACCGACTGTCGCGCGGGCGCAGCATGGCGATCAAGCCGTTCATCATGGATAACGCGGTGGTGGTCGGTGTGGGCAATATCTATGCGAGCGAAGCGCTGTTCGCAGCGGGAATCGACCCGCGCAAGGCTGCCGGGAGCATTTCGCGGGCCCGCTATCTGAAGCTGGCCGACGAAATCAGGCGCATCCTGGCTTTTGCCATCGAGTGCGGCGGCACGACCCTGCGGGATTTTGTCGGCGGCGATGGCAAGCCGGGCTATTTCAAGCAGGAACTGTACGTCTATGGCCGCGCCGGTGAATTCTGCAAGTGCTGTGGCGCTACCTTGCGCGAAATCCGCCTGGGCCAGCGGGCCAGCGTGTACTGCGGGCGTTGCCAGCGTTGACAGGCATCACATCGCCAGCAGGCGGACCGCTGCTATAGTCAATACTCAATGCTGGCCGTTTGCCAAGGATCTGCCGTATGAAACCGTTCCGCTCCAATGCCGCTGTCCTGACCATGACTGCCGCACTGCTGGCGCTACCGACCCAGGCGCAGGTCGTCACCCAGAACAGCAGCGGCGACCCGGTCTATATAAGCGACACGCCGAAAGCCTATTCCATGGTTGGCGACCTGTTGGTCGCCCGGCCGTTGCTGATCGGCGCCACCTTCATCGGTACAGTGGCGTTCGTGGTCAGCCTGCCATTCACGGCAGCCAGCGGCGGAGTCGGCAGCGCCGGCCAGGCGCTGGTGCTAGAGCCGGCCGAAGCCGCCTTTGTGCGCTGCCTGGGCTGTACCCGTACCGGCTACGGCGTGGGTGAGTGAGAGGACAGGGACCACCGCCCTCCTTGCCCAGCCTTCAGAAAGTATCAGTTTGCGTTCGCCGGCAATGCCTTGGCAGGATCATCCACCAGTAGGCTGACGCCGACGCCTCGTGGATCACTGGCAGCTTCGACCTTGCCACTTGCCTTGTTCCAGAAAATGACCTGCTGGTTGCCGTAAGGCCGTTCTATCCTTTTCAACGCGTAGCCATTTTTCTCCAGGGCTGCCAGTTGCCGGGCATTGAACGTGCCCTCTTCGTATTCGAGCACATCCGGCAGGTACTGATGATGGTAGCGCGGTACGGCAACCCAGCGGGCGGCCGGCTCGCCTTGCAGATGAGACAGGATCGACAGCAGGTTCATGCTGGGAATCCGGCTGCCGCCGGGCGTGCCGAAGGTGGCAAAGGACTCGGCGCTTTCGATGAAGGTCGGGCTCATGCTGGACAGCGGACGCTTGCCGCCGGAGATGGCATTGGCGCTACTGCCGGCAAGCCCATAGACGTTGCTGCCGGCGATATCAGCGGCAAAATCGTCCATTTCATCATTGAGCAGCACACCCGTGCCCGGCACGGTGAAGGCCGAGCCGAACATCAGATTGAGCGTTATCGTGGCAGCCACGGCGTTACCTTGGGCATCCAGTACGGTGAAGTGCGTGGTGTGCTCGCCTTCGCGCCAGCGTTTGGCCGGTGGCAATTGGCGGCTGGGTGTTGCCTGCTCGGCGTCGATGGTGTCGGCCAGCCCTTTCAGGTAAGCCGCTGACAGCAAGTGCTTGAGTGGCGCCTGAACGAACTCGGGGTCGCCCAGCAAGGCACGGTCGCGGTAGGCGCGGCGCAGCGTTTCCACGACGAAATGCGCACGCTGTACCGGGCCGGCATTTTCCCAGGGCAGGCGCTGCAGCATGCCCAGGCTCTGGGCGATGGCCAGACCGCCGGCAGAAGGTGGCGGCGCGCTGATCAGCTCGCGGCCATCGTCCAGGGCGAAATGCAGCGGTTCGCGTTCGATGACGTGGTACTCGTCCAGATCCTTCTGGGTCCAGATGCCGCCGGCCTGGCGTACGCCGTCCACCAGCCGCCTGGCGAATTCTCCGGCATAGAAGCCATCACGCCCCTGCTCGCCCAGGCGTTGCAGGACAGCGGCCAGTTCCGGCAGGCGCAACCGGTAGCCTTCTGCAGGAATATCGCCGTCAACCAGGAACAGGCGGGCGCTTTCCGGATCGTCGCGCAAGGCTGCCAGTCGCCAACTGGCGCGCTCACGATAAACCTGATCGACCGGGAACCCTTCGCGGGCCAGGCGGATAGCCGGCTTCAAGCTGTCGGCGAAGGGTAGACGCCCACGTCGTTCAGCCAGCTCGACCAGGGCCGCGGGTATGCCTGGAATACCTGTGGCCAGCGGGCCATCCAGCGACAGATCGGGCTGTACCTTGCCGCCTCGGCGATAGAGATCGGGCGTGGCCGCCAATGGGGCGCGTTCGCGGGCATCGAGAAAACGGTAGCGAGTCGTTTCGCCTGTTTCGCGCAGGAGAAAGAACCCTCCCCCGCCGAGACCGGAACCATAGGGCTCGACCACGGCCAGCGCGGCGCTGATGGCCACTGCCGCATCGAAGGCGTTGCCACCGGCGGCAAGAATCTCGCGCCCCGCTTCACTGGCAAGCGGATGAGCGGTGGCCACCGCCTCCTGATCAGGCGGGCGCGCCTGGACCACAAAGCTCAGTGAAAGCAGCAGGACCAGAAAGAGTCCGGGAAATACTTGCACCAACCTGTTGGTGGAACACACAGCGGCAAGTATCCGAATCGCTTCGCTCATCAGGCTTTACCAGTTATCTGCAGGTATTTTTCCATCAATTGTTCCTTGTTCTCGACACGGCTTTCATCGAGCGGAATACAGTCTACCGGGCAGACCTGCTGGCACTGCGGTTCATCGTAGTGACCGACGCATTCGGTACAGAGGCCAGGATCGATGACGTAGATTTCCTCGCCCTGGGAAATGGCACCGTTCGGGCACTCGGGCTCGCATACGTCGCAGTTGATGCAGTCATCGGTAATTTTCAAAGCCATGGGGCAAAACTCCAGCACGTGGCTCGGCCACGGCACAGCAATACGGGACAGGGGCCAGATTGTGCCGTAACCACCTCTGTCGCGCATCCTGCTTGCGCCTGCCGGTCTTGCGTCAGCGTTGGCGGAAACGTTCGGTCAGGGCCGCTGCCACGGCGGGATGGACGAATTTGCCGACGTCGCCGCCGAGGGCTGCGATCTCGCGGACCAAGGTCGAGGAAATATAGGAATAGTGTTCGGAGGGGGTGAGAAACAGGCTTTCCACATCCGGCTCCAGTTGGCGGTTCATGTTGGCCAGCTGGAATTCGTATTCGAAGTCGGATACGGCGCGCAACCCGCGCAGCAGGATATTGGCCTGTTGTTCCTTGGCGAAATGCGCCAGCAAAGTAGTGAAGCCTCGCACCTCGACGTTGGGTATGCCCCTGGTCACTTCGCGGGCAAGTTTGACGCGCTCTTCAAGGGAGAACAGCGGATTTTTCTTCGGGCTCGCCGCCACGGCGATGATGACGTGGTCGAATAACCGCGAAGCGCGCTCGACCATGTCGCCATGGCCTTTGGTGATGGGATCGAAGGTTCCCGGATACAGCACTCGGTTCATCGCGGCGTCCTGACGCAGGCATTAGGGTTTGGATGGTAGCGGCTCAGGGCTGAGGGCGCAAAGCGCAAGAGGCTACCACCATGGTTGGATCGCTTTTCAGCGCTATCGGCTTATCAAGCGGAGGGGAGCTGCTCGCGCTGCCACAGCGCGTAATGCACCTGGCCGGCTTTTTTCTCCCGATGTAACCGCCAGCTGTTCGGCAGGCCGAGCGTGGAAGGTGGTGTTTCGCTTTCGGTGTAGATCCAGGCGCGCTTGGCCAGCCAGCCCCGCTCTTCCAAAAGCTGGCAGCAGGGCAGCAACAGGTTGCGGTTGAACGGCGGGTCGAGAAATACCAGGTCGAACGGGATTGGCGACTGATGCTCCAGGTAGCGCAGGGCATCGCTCTGCAGCAGTTGCCCGTTGCCGCAATGGAGCGTGTCCAGATGCCTGCGCAGGCTGGCGATGGCATTGGCATTGAGATCCAGAGCCAGGGCCATGCCGGCGCCGCGCGACAAGGCCTCCAGATAGAGCGCCCCGCTGCCGGTGAACGGGTCGAGCACACGCGCCCCGGACACATAGGGTGCAAGCCAGTTGAACAGCGTCTCGCGCACGCGATCCGGGGTTGGCCGCAGCCCTTCGGCATCCGGGAAGCCGAAGCGACGGCTGCGCCAGAGCCCGCCGATGATGCGTAACTGGCCCGCTCCGCTACGACTGGCCGCCGCAGGAAGGGAGGATCTGACCATCAATGCTCCGGAACCCCGATGGGCTCTTCGATCGGTTTGTCGCTCGGTGGCGGCAAGGGTTGCTGGTCGACGGTCGGGCCGGCGCTGACGATCACGAAATCGTTCGCCGACAGGTGCCGATTCAGCGCATCTTTCACCTGTTGGACCGTCAACGTCTGGATTTGCGCCATGAAGTCTTCCAGAAAGGTCAGCGGCAGGTTGTAGAAACCGATGCTACCGAGCTGATCAGCGATGTCGGCGTTGCTGGCCATGGACAGCGGGAAGCTGCCGGCGATTTCACGCTTGTTGCGTTCCAGTTCCGCTTGCGTGGGGCCTTGCTCCAGGTAATCGCGAACCAGTTGGCGAACCAGCTCGAGGGTACCTTCGGACTGATCGGCACGGGTCTGCAGGTTGATCATGAACGGACCTTTGGCCGCCATCGGCGTAAAGCCCGAATAGATGCCGTAGGTCAGGCCGCGCTTTTCCCGAACCTCTTCCATCAGGCGCGTGCCAAAGCCGCCGCCCCCGAGAATCTGGTTACCGAGAAACAGTGCCGCATAGTCGGGATCAGCGCGCGTGATACCCAACTGGGCAAACAGCAAATGGGTCTGTTGCGAGGGAAATTCGATTCGGTGGCGCTCGGCTACGGGTTTGGCCGGCTCGGGCAACGGCGGCAATGCCGGACCTTTGGGCAGGGAGCTGGAAACCTGGGCGGCGATGGCCTCGGCTTCCTGGCGATCAAGATCGCCGACCAGCGCAATCACTACATTGCCCGCCGCGTAGGCACGAGCGTAGAAATCCTGCATCTGCTTGATGCCTATGCCCGGAACCGATTCGGGAGTACCGTCGCTCGGGTGGTTGTAGGGATGTGTGCCATAGAGTTGCCTGAACAGATCGTGGCTGGCCAGCTTGGCCGGGTTCTGCTGCTGTTGCTCGAAACCGGCCAGCAGTTGGTTGCGGATACGTACCAGCGACTCTTCAGGAAACGTCGGCTGCCCCAGCACCTGACCGAACAAAGCCAGAGCCGGCTCGCGCTTGTCCGGCATGCTCAGGCTGCGCAGGGAGACCAGTGCCATGTCGCGGTAGGTGCCATTGCTGAAGTCCGCCCCCAGCCCTTCGAAGCCCTCGGCGATGGCCGTCACATCCTTGCCGGGAATGCCTTCGTTGAGCATGGCATTGGTCAGCAGTGCCAGGCCCGGCACATCGCCATCGCGGCTGCTGCCGGCGGCAAACGTCAGGCGTAGGTCGAACATGGGCAGCTCATGCGCTTCGACGAACAGCACCCGAGCGCCTTCCGCAGTTTTCCAATCCTGGATGTCCAGCTTGCGACGAGCCAGGCTGTCCTTGCTCAGGCTGGCTAGGGATTCGAGGCGGTCGGCGGCGACGAAAGCACTCTGGCTGGCGGGTTGGGCCGCAGGCACCGGTTGTTGCACTTCGCTGACGGCAAGCCCGGCATGGGCGGCGAAAATCAGGCCGACGAAGGCGAGTCGCTTATTCATTGGGTTTGCTCTCCAGCGGCAGGACATGCGCGAGGGTCATGCGGGAACGGGTGAAGAAGGTGTTAGCGGCGGCCTGGATATCTTCGGGTGTAACGGCTTCGAGGGCTTGCAGCTCCTGGTCCATCAGGCGCCACGAGAGGCCCACGGTTTCCATCCGGCCGATGGAGGATGCCTGCTGAGTGATGGAATCGCGTTCGTAGACCAGGCCGGCAATGACCTGGGCCCGGACGCGCTCCAGCTCTTGCTGGGTCGGCGGCTTCTGCCTGAGCGCATCCAGTTCGCGCCAGATTCCAGCCTCCACTTCCGCGAGGGTGTGGTTTTTCTGCACGTTTGGCGAAGCGCCGATCACGAACAGGGTATCGCCACGGGTATAGGCGTCGTACCAGGCCGAGACCTGGCTCACCAGCTCTTCGCCGCGCTCCAGATTGGTCGACAGGCGGGCACTGTAACCACCGTCGAGCAACGCCGACAGCAGGCGTAGGGCATTGGCCTGGTGGGCATCCTTGACGGTCGCCAGGCTCGGCACGTTGAAAGCCATCAGCAGGCTGGGCAACTGGGTGCGCACATGCAGAGTCAGGCGGCGCTCACCGGCCTCGTTCAGCTCGAGAGGCTGCTTGGCAACGGGAATAGTGCGTCTCTGCAGCGGGCCGAAATAATGTTCGGCCAGGTTGCGAACGTCGGCGAGCTGGACGTCACCGACCACTACCAGGGTCGCGTTGTTCGGCGCATACCAGGATTGGTACCAGGTTCGCGCATCGTCGATGGTCATGCGTTGCAGATCGCTCGGCCAACCGATGGTGGGGTTGCGGTAGCCGCTGGACGGGTAGGCCAGGCTCTCGAAGCGCTCGAAGGCCAGCGCGCTCGGACGGTCGTCGGTGCGCAGACGGCGCTCTTCGGTCACCACCTCGTGCTCGCGCTTGAACTCGTCGGGCGGCAGGCTCAGGCCGGTCATGCGGTCGGCCTCCAGTTCAAAGGCTACCGGCAGACGATCACGCGCCAGGACCTGGTAATAGGCGGTGAAGTCGGCGCCAGTGAAGGCATTCTCCTCGGCACCCAGCTCGCGCAGGATGCGTGAAGCCTCGCCCGGACCAAGCTTTTTGCTGCCTTTGAACATCATGTGTTCGAGCATATGCGAAAGACCGGTCAGCCCGGAAGTTTCGAAGCTGGAGCCGACCTTGTACCAGAGCTGCGAGACCACCACCGGGGCACGGTGATCTTCACGGACTACCACCTTGAGTCCGTTATCCAGCGTGAATTCATGGGTACGTTGTTCGACGTTCGTGGCTGCCTGCCCCGGCAGGCAGATAGCAGTGAGAAGCAGGGCTACGCTGTAGCGTATCGGTCTGATCATCGGAAAGCCTGTTAGCGGTGGGCGAAAGCGTCTCGCGGACATATGGGTGCCGGCATGGTACTGGCGTGCACCCGTATCAGGCAAAGTACTCTGCGCGAATTCGGCAACTGCTTTGCAATCGCACTTGCGAACCGGCGGGTAAGTCAGCTGCCAGAAATCGAGACCGGTTTTCCGATGGGATGGCCTACGGATCTGCAATGGCCATGCTCGGAAGCTTGGTGGGCTGGCACCAAGCACTGTCAGGATTCACTCGAAACTTGCGTGTCAAGGCACTAGGATATTCCCATTCGGCTGTCGACCTACCCGCCAGCCATCCGCACTCTGAGAAAAGTCCCTGCATGGTTGCTTCAAAAGACGACAAGACACCGCCGGAATCCGACGACAAGAAAGGCTTGTTCGGCTGGCTGCGCAAAAAGCCCCAGGCAACGCCAGCCGATACCTCAAGCGCTGAAACTCAGCCCCACAAGGAACCGGAAGCGGCCACCGTGCCCTCTGTCGGCACAAATGTACCCGCAGCACCGGTCCAGCCTCCGGAAGCTATCGATGTCGATACCGAACCATCCACTGGCAAACCCACCTTCGGCTGGGTCCGCAAGAAGCCGGACGCTTCGCCAGTGGCAGATTCTACCGACGATACCGTGCAGGACGGCACTGCAGCGCCCGAGCCCCCGAGCGCTTCCGCACCGCTAACGTTTGAGCCGGTGACCGAGCTCCAGCTGCCCGCCGAGCGACCTGTTGCCACACAGACCAAGGCCGGCTTCTTCACGCGCCTCAGGCAGGGATTATCGAAGACCAGTGCCAATATCGGCGAAGGCATGGCCGATCTGTTCCTGGGCGAAAAGGCCATCGACGACGATCTGCTGGAAGAGATCGAAACCCGTTTGCTGCTCTCGGATGTCGGCATCGAGGCGACTACGGCAATCCTGCAAAACCTCACCCGGCGCGTGGCACGCAAGGAACTGGCCGACAGTACGGCGTTGTACCGGGCCCTGCAGGAAGAGCTGACCGAGTTGCTGCGACCGGTCGAACAGCCGCTGGCGATTCCCGCCGAAACCCGCCCTTACGTGATTCTGGTGGTCGGCGTGAACGGCGTCGGCAAGACCACCACCATCGGCAAGCTGGCCAGGAAGCTGCAACGCGAAGGCAAGAAAGTCATGCTCGCCGCCGGCGATACCTTCCGCGCAGCGGCAGTGGAACAGTTGCAGATATGGGGTGAACGCAACGATATCCCGGTGATCGCCCAGCATACCGGTGCCGATTCTGCTTCGGTGATCTTCGATGCCGTGCAGGCGGCGGCGGCGCGCGGTGCCGATGTGTTGATCGCCGATACGGCCGGTCGCCTGCACACCAAGGACAATCTCATGGAAGAACTGCGCAAGGTACGCCGGGTCATCGGCCGGCTGGATGCGACAGCGCCTCATGAGGTGCTGCTGGTCCTGGATGCCGGTACCGGGCAGAACGCCATCAGCCAGACCCGTCAGTTCAACCAGGCGGTCGAGTTGACCGGGCTGGCCCTGACCAAGCTGGACGGTACGGCCAAGGGTGGCGTGATCTTCGCGCTGGCCAAGCAGTTCGGCCTGCCGATCCGTTATATCGGGGTCGGCGAGGATATCGACGACCTGCGCACCTTCCAGGCCGAGTCCTTCGTCCAGGCGCTGTTTGCCGGGACTCGGGAATAGACTCGTGAGCAAAGCTACCCGGCAGTGCCCCGCCCCGGTGAAGTCAGCGAACACGCAGCGAGGATGCACCCTGGCATGATTCGTTTCGAACAGGTCGGCAAACGCTACCCCAACGGACATGTCGGCTTGCACGAATTGTCCTTCCATACCGAGCGCGGCGAGTTTCTCTTCGTCACCGGGCATTCCGGCGCCGGCAAGAGCACACTGCTGCGCCTGTTGCTGGCGATGGAACGCCCCACCAGCGGCAAGTTGCTGCTGGCCGGTCAGGACCTGTCGCGCATTTCCAATGCCCAGATACCCTTCTTGCGCCGGCAGATCGGCGTGGTTTTCCAGAACCACCAGCTCTTGTTCGATCGCACAGTGTTCGACAATGTCGCCCTGCCCCTGCAGATTCTCGGCTTGTCGAAACCCCGGATACATCAGCGCGTCCTGACCGCACTGGAGCGGGTCAGCCTGAAGGATCGGGCCCAGCAATACCCTTGCGACCTGTCCACCGGCCAGCAGCAGCGTGTCGGCATCGCCCGCGCCGTGGTGCACCGCCCGGCGTTGCTGCTGGCCGATGAGCCGACCGGCAACCTCGACCCACGCCTGGCAGCGGAAATCATGGGCGTATTCGAAGACATCAATCGGCTGGGAACCACGGTATTGATCGCCAGCCACGATCTGGCGCTGATCGCGCGCATGCGCCATCGCATGCTGACGCTGCAGCGAGGTCGCCTGATCGGCGATGGAGAGGCTGGACAATGAGTGCGACGCGCAACCCCAACCAACAGCCGGCCGAACGGGTCGGAGCCGGGCCCAGAAAAGCTCCCGAGCCGGGCAACGATGGGCCGAGCTTCGGCAGTTTCACCCTGGCCTGGCTGGAAAGCCATCGCGCCAGTCTGATCGACAGCCTCAAGCGCCTGGCCTGGCAGCCCATCGGCAGCTTCTTCACCTGCCTGGTGATGGCCGTGGCCTTGAGTCTGCCCATGGGGTTGGCATTGCTGCTGGATAATGTCGAGCGGCTCGGTGGTTCCTGGCAGCGCGCTGCGCAGATCTCGGTGTTCCTGCGCATGGATGTGGATACCGCTGCCGGCCAGGCATTGCGTGACCAGATCGCAACCATGCCCGATGTGGCCGACGCCGAATGGATCAGTCGCGAACGGGCCCTGGAGGAATTCCAACAGCTTTCGGGTTTCGGCGAAGCCTTGCGCGAGTTGCCGGAAAACCCGTTGCCAAGTGCGGTACGGGTGACCCCGAACGAAGTCGACAAGACTCGCCTGGGTACCCTGCGTGAACGCTTGGCTGCCTTGCCTGGCGTCGAGCTGGCGCAACTGGATCAAGTCTGGGTCGAGCGTCTGAGCGCTATCCTGATGCTTGGCGACCGCTTCGTGTTCGGCCTCGCCATCCTGCTGATCGCCACCTTGCTGCTGGTGGTCGGCAATACCATCAGACTGCACATCGAAAACCGCCGAACCGAAATCGAGGTAGTCAAACTGGTCGGCGGAACGGACAGCTATGTCCGACGTCCGTTTCTCTACATGGGCACGCTCTACGGTATCGGCGCCGGCCTGCTGGCCTGGCTGGTGCTGGCCTACGGCCTGACCTGGCTGAACAAGGCAGTGGTGAAGCTGGCCGGTCTTTACGACAGCGACTTCAGCCTGGCCGGAGTGCCGACCGAGGATGGATTTTCCCTGCTCACAGGCGCTATTCTGCTAGGCTATATCGGTGCCTGGATAGCGGTTGCCAGGCACCTGCGAGAACTTGCACCACGGTAATCAATCTAAAACAAAAACAATGAGTTAACTGGTATTTTTTGAACTCTTCTTCGAATTTGAAGTCTTATTGCGAAGTGCCGTACATGCACTCGCATGCTGGAGGAATCGCATGACAATGTCTCTGCAACCTGTTCAGGCTTTGGTTCCGGGTGCCAACCTGGACGCTTACATGCACACGGTAAACAGCCTTCCGCTGTTATCTGTCGAGCAGGAGCGCGGGCTGGCGGATCGACTCTTCTACCATCAGGATCTCGACGCCGCCCGGCAACTGGTGCTGGCTCACTTGCGCTTTGTCGTTCATATCGCCCGTACCTATTCGGGTTACGGACTGGCCCAGGCCGACCTGATCCAGGAAGGTAACGTCGGGCTGATGAAAGCGGTCAAGCGTTTCAACCCAGAGATGGGGGTACGCCTGGTTTCCTTCGCTGTGCACTGGATTCGTGCCGAAATCCACGAATTCATCTTGCGCAACTGGCGCATCGTGAAGGTGGCGACCACCAAGTCGCAACGTAAGCTGTTTTTCAACCTGCGCAGCCAGAAAAAGCGCCTGGCCTGGCTGAACAATGATGAAGTGAATGCCGTCGCCGAAACTCTTGGGGTCGACCCCAAGGAAGTGCGTGAAATGGAAAGCCGGCTGACCGGCCAGGACATGGCCTTCGATCCGGCCACCGATGCCGATGACGACAGCGCTTATCAGTCGCCGGCGCATTATCTGGAAGACAGCCGCTACGATCCGGCCCGTCAACTCGAAGATGCGGACTGGAGTGACAGCTCCAGCAACAATCTGCACGAGGCTCTCGAAGAACTGGACGAGCGTAGCCGGGATATCCTGCAGCAACGCTGGCTGGCCGAGGACAAGGCGACCTTGCATGAGCTGGCAGCCAAGTACCATGTATCCGCCGAGCGGATTCGTCAGCTGGAAAAAAATGCGCTGAACAAGCTCAAGGGTTCGATCCAGGCTTGATCGGCCAGTTCATGAAATCAGGAGGGCCCGGCATCATATGCCGGGCCTTTTTCGTTTTGCGTTGCCAGTATGCTTAGATGCCTTTCAGTACCTTGTCCAGGGCCTTGAGCAGTTGTGCATCGCTGATCGGCTTGTGCAGCGCGGCGATGTAGCGGTCAGCCATTGGCAAATCACCGATATCCGCCGAGATGATGACGATGGGTAAGGTACTGATTAGCGGGTTGGCACGGATTTCCTCGATCAACTCTTTGCCATTGCCGTCCGGTAGGTGCAGGTCCAGTGTCATGGCCAGGTAGGTTTCCTGGGTGAGCCGTTCCCGGGCCAGGCTGAGGCTCTGGACCCGATCCACCGCATAACCGGCGTTACCGAGCATCAGGTGCAGCAGCCGACCGGTATCCGGCTCGTCCTCCACAATCAGGAACCGAGCACGTCCCTGATCGCCATCGCGGGTATGGTTCTGGATGGGTAGCTCGAACCAGAATGTCGTGCCCCGACTTGGTGCCGTATCGAAACCGATAGCGCCGCCCATGCGTTCGACGAGCTCCTTGCTGATGGCCAGGCCAAGTCCGGTTCCACTTTTCTGACGACTGGCCGAGCCATCGGCCTGGGCAAAGCGCGTGAAGATCCGGTCGATGAACTCTTCAGGAATACCCGCCCCCTGGTCGGTCACACTGATCCTGACCCGGCTGGCTCGGGTCGTACCGATGCTGCAGGCTATGCGTACCACGCCGGCAGTTGGCGAGTTCTTGATGGCATTGGACAGCAGATTCGACAATACCTGTTGCAAGCGCAGGGTATCGACCACCACCTGGACAGTGGAGTCGGGCAATTCATTGTCGAAACTGAAGTGGACGCCATGCTGTTCAGCAAACGAATAGGTGTTCTTCAGCGTTTCCTCGATCAGAGGCAATAGCTGTTGCTGGGTTAATTCGAGGGAGAGCTTGCCAGCATCCATCTTTTCCATATCCAGCAGATCGTTGATCAGATGCGTCAGACGTATGCTGTTTTGATAGGCGATCTCCAGCAAAGGCTGTATCTCCTGAGGGATCTCACCAAGCGTACCGCTGGTGACCAGGCCCAGGGCACCGTAAATGGAAGTCAGCGGCGTGCGCAATTCGTGGCTGACGGTGGAAACGAATTCTTGTTTCATGCGTTCCACGCGCTTGCGCTCGGTCAGATCCATCATAGTGCCGCTCAGGCGTACAGCCTTGCCATTCTCGTCACGCAGGATGTATCCGCGTAAAAGAATCGGCAGCGTATCGCCCTGCTTGCGACGCAATGGAAATTCGGTAGTGAAGTGCTGTTGTCCGGAGCGCAGTATTTCGCTCAGTTTCGTCTTGGCCTTGGGCAGGTCGTCCGTTGTCACCATTTTTTCCCAGAGTCTGGTCTGGAACGTCAGTTCGTCTGGCTGGAAACCGAGCATCTGCCAGGCACGTGGCGAGGCGTAGAAGTTTTCAGTCTGCAAGTTGGCATCCCAGAGGCCATCGTCGCTACCCTTCAGGGCCAGAGCCAGGCGTTCTTTGCTTTGACGCAGCGCTTGACGATTCTGGCGGATGTCTTCCGTCATGCGTAGCGCCATGGCTTCGGCTCGCTGATGCCGGGATGTGAGGGCAAAGATCAGGCAGAACAGCAGTAGGCTGAGGGTGCCACCCAGAAATGCAATCAGCGGATCGTACATGGCGAGGCCGGATTCGAATCCCGGCAGACTGGCCAGGCGCAGGGTCCAGACCGTGCCATAGACATCCAGCGTGCGGGCTATCGAAAACTGGGCCTGCCGATTAGAGGCGTTGCCGATACGCGTATCGAAAATCTTCTTCAGCGGATCTTCCAGGGTTCCGGCATAAATGATCAGGTCGAGACTCAGACCGGCAGCACCACTGATATCCTGCATCAGGTCACCGACCCGATATGAGCTGAACATGAATCCCTGCAATGCCTCTTCTCGCTCACGTGAAGTCTGCAAGGGCCGACCGAGCGCATAAATAGGCAAATAAAGGATAAGCCCCGCCTGCGTCCTGTCTACAGGGTTGAGCAGGGTGAGTTTGTCGGTGATGCTGGTCCGGCCCGTTTCCAAAGCGCGGCGCATGGCCTCACGGCGTGTCGGTTCGGCGTACATATCGTAGCCGAAAGCATTCACGCTTCTATTCTGGGCAGGCTCCAAGTAAGTGATGGCAGTGTAGAACGGGCGCTCGCCGGCAGGGTGAATATCAAAATCAGCTATACCACCACTGATACGGGTTCTGGCAACGAACGTTTCCCGCTCGGCGGGAAGTACGCGCTGACTGAACCCCATGCGCTGGATGCCAGGGTAGTTCTTGTCCAGCTGCAGCCGTTCGACATAGGTGTGAAACTGATTCCACCCGATATGAGGTACGGCATCGAACAGGCCGGCGGCACCGAGCAGAATCTGTTCATAGGTCCCCAAGCGCTTGCCAATGGAGTCGATCACCTTGTCAGACAGTACCTCGAACTGTCGCCTGGCGACCTCTTCCCGCTGGAGGCGCAGGTTCAGTTGAAACGCCAACTGCACGAGTAACGTGAGTACGAGCACGAGCCAGGCCGTTGCGTTGCGCAGGCTGAATAGTTGGCGAAAAGTACTCTTGCGGGACTTGCTCATAGTCGGCATCGTTATGGCGAAAGCGGGATCTATCCAAGTATGGATACAGATAGTGTCGAAGGAATCCCGCTCGTATAACAAGTGCCGTTGAGCTTACGGCTATTGCGTATGGACCTGCGCAGAACGCTTGGGTAGCCTGTCGACCGCCGGTCTTGCGGCCATGGCCGATTGTCCGTACTGCATGCTTGCGGTCGACTGCCAGACGATATTCACCGCCGGTTGCGGCCGCCCAAAACCGTAACCCTGACCAAGATCGCAATGATGTTCGAGCAGAAAGGCCGCCTGCTCGGGGAGTTCGATGCCCTCGGCGACCACGCGCAGGCCGAGATTGTGGGCCAGGGTGATGACCGAGCGGGTGATCGCGACATTGCCGGCATCGTGCGGCAGGCCCTTGACGAACCCCTGATCCAGTTTGAGTTTGTGGACGTTCATGCGCTTGAGGCGCTGCAGTGAGGAATAGCCTGTGCCGAAATCGTCTATCGCCAGGGAGACCCCAAGCTTACGCAGGCGATCCAATTGGATCATGGCGCCTTCGGCGTCTTCCATCACCGCGCTCTCGGTGATTTCCAGGATCAATCGGTGCGCTGGTAGACCGGTCCGGGCCAGAATCTTGGCCACCTGGATATCCAGCTCGCCGCGATGAAACAGACGGCTGGAAATATTCACCGAAATAAAACACAGGTTCCGCCCTTCATTCAGCCATGCCTGTGTCTGACGACAGGCCTGCTCCAGAATTCTCCGATCGATGGCGGCGATCAGCCCAGTTTCCTCGGCTACCGGAATGAAGCGTGCTGGCGATATCAAACCCTGTTCGGGGTGCTGCCAGCGTGCCAGGGCTTCGAAGCCGACGATTTCCCCGCTTTTCAGGTCATGGATCGGCTGGTAATAGGGAACCAGTTGCTGCTGTTCCAGCGCCTGACGCAGGGAGGTGGCCAGTTGAACGCGTTCGCAGGCCTGACTGGTAAGTTCCTGGCTGTAGAAAGCATAGGTCGAGCGGCCGTTGGCTTTGGCCTTGAAGAGTGCCGAGTCGGCATTGCGCAACAGTTGTTCGATATTTTGCGCATCGTATGGATAAAAGGCGATACCGATACTGGCGCTGATGAAAAGCTCCTGTTCCTGCAGGATGAATACCTGATTCAGATCGGCAAGAATTCGCTGGGCCAGGGCTGCTGCACGCTCGGCCGAACACTGCTCGACCAGCAGAGCCAATTCGTCGCCATCGAGCCGGGCGAGCACCATGCCGTTGCTCTGGCAGCGATGCAGGCGAGCAGCGAATTCCTTCAACAAGGCATCGCCGGTGTTGTGCCCGAGGCTCTCATTGATGTTTTTGAAGTGATCGAGATCGATCAGTAGCAAGGCACCGCCAGCTTTGCTGTCCATCGTCAGCGATCGCTCCAGCTGTTGTTTTGCCAGTTCGAGAAACAGCAGGCGGTTGGGCAGATCCAGTAGTTGATCGTAATGGGTCAGATAAGCCAGATCCTCGCGGGAGCGCTTGAGCAAGGTGACATCGGAAAATACCCCGATGTAATGGGTAAGCCGGTCGTTGTCGTCATAGACGGCGCGGATAGTCTGCCATTGCGCATAAAGCTCGCCGCTTTTGCGGCGGTTCCATATTTCCCCGCTCCAGAACCGCCGTTCGCTGAGGGCATGCCACATATCCTGGTAAAAATCACTGTTGTGCAGGCCCGAGGAAAACAAGCTCGGAGTTCGTCCCAAGACTTCACTTTCTGCATAACCGGTAATATGGCCGAGCGCGGGATTGATATGGGTAATGTGGCGCTCGGCATCAGTAACAATCACCCCTTCCAGGGTGGATTCGAATATCGCCGCAGCATTGCGCAGATAGATTTCCTGCAGGGAACGGGCTTTGCGCTGGTGCTCCATGCGCGATGCATGACATCGCCCCACCACGTACAGCAGTAGAGCCGTGAACAGGACGGAAGTGCAACTCCCGATGACCTGAAGCGTA
Source organism: Azomonas macrocytogenes (assembly GCF_014191985.1). Classification (GTDB taxonomy): domain Bacteria; phylum Pseudomonadota; class Gammaproteobacteria; order Pseudomonadales; family Pseudomonadaceae; genus Azomonas; species Azomonas macrocytogenes. The sequence goes on along the minus strand of NZ_JACHXI010000007.1, from coordinate 61,660 downwards.
TGGATATCGAAAGCGTTTTTCAGCAGGCGCTGCAGTAGAAGATCAGTCGAGAAAACCCATAAGAGTGCCAGCACGCAATAAACCAGACACAGGACCAACAGCTTCGTATGTATTTTTTTCATGTCCAATTACAAATACAACCGATACTTCGTGCTGACGATTATCGACCAGGTAACCTGCCGTTACCTTGACTTGGCTTGGGACTATCCGCATATTTTCGTTAGTTGTCCAGACGGTCAATAAATCGATTACCGCCAAGTTGCTGTACCTGCTGGCGAATCCAGGCGGCGCGCGAATTGACATAGGTACTGGGATGTCCGGCGCTCCAGACTCGCGGATTAGGTAGCACGGCGGCCAGCAAACTGGCCTGACGGCTGGACAAGGCGCTGGCATCAACGCTGAAGTGATGCCTGGCCGCAGCTTGGGCACCGAAAATACCGACATCCCATTCGACGCTGTTGAGATAGATTTCAAGAATTCGCTGCTTGGACCAGAACAGTTCGATCAACAGGGTGAACCAGGCTTCGATTCCCTTGCGCAGCCAGCTACGGCCGGACCACAGAAACAGATTCTTGGCCACCTGCTGGCTGAGGGTACTGGCGCCACGCAGCGAACCACCCTGCTCGTTATGGTTGAAAGCCGCGCGGATCGCATCCGTATCGAACCCCCGGTGATCGAGGAATTTCTGATCCTCGGCAGCAATCACCGCCATCTTCAAGTCGTCGGGTAATTCGCTCCAGGGACGCCAGATATGCTCGATATCGATGGGTTTCCTCTCGATCCAGGATTCGATCTTGCGCTCGATCATCAAGGCGGTTACCGGCGGCGCAAGCCAGCGCAACGGCAGTACCAGCAGTACGGACAAAGCTATCAGGCACAGCAACAGCAGGCAAAAGCCTCGAAACAGTCGGGATCGAAACATGGCAGGCATGGTTCAGGCACACGAGAAAAAGAATATGGACAGCTCCCCGCCGATCGATTGCGGCATCATCGGTAGTCCGCAACCGTACGTCCGGTCGGTAGACTCGGAGATCATTTTCACCTTCTCTGCGCTTTGGAGTGCCAATGGTCCGTTCCTTTTTGCTACTCGCTGCTTTCTTCGGTTTCACCGGTGTCGCCCTGGGGGCTTTCGGGGCCCATGGCCTGAAGGACAAGCTTACCCCAGAGTACCTGGCGATTTTCCAGACAGCGGTACACTATCAGCAGATTCACGCCCTGGCGCTGCTTGGTATCGCCGTGGCGGTACAACGCACACCCACAGCACTGCTGGCCTGGTCGGGAAGCCTGTTCTGCGCGGGTATCCTGCTGTTTTCCGGCAGTCTCTATCTGCTGACCATGACCGGCGTCGGCAAACTTGGGATCGTCACGCCGATCGGCGGTCTGGCCTTCATGGCCGGCTGGCTGTGCCTGGGGCTGGCAGCCTGGCGCCTGGCCTGACCAAGCGCACGGGCATGGCTTGGTCGGGCGTCGGCTTAGGGCTAGAATGAAAGCCCTTTCGCAACGATGACGATCAGCATGCACATCCAGTTGAATGGCGAGCCCTACGAGTTGCACGCCGACCAGACGCTGGCCGATCTGCTCGAACGCATGGAATTGGGCGGACGCCGCGTGGCGGTCGAGCTGAACCTGGAAATCGTCCCGCGTAGCCAGTATGCCGATACTCGGCTGTCCGAAGGTGATCGAATCGAAGTAGTACACGCCATCGGTGGCGGCTAGCCGGTTCCGCTACGTCAGCACCTTGCTTACCTGACCGCCCGGCGAACTTTCGCCTGTCCATTCCCGACCACGAGGAATCGCCCATGTCTTCTGCCCCCATCGATAAGCCCTTCACCTTGGCTGGCCGTACCTTTGCGTCACGCCTGCTGATCGGTACCGGTAAGTACAAGGATCTCGAGCAAACCCGCCTGGCCATCGAAGCCTCGGGCGCGGAAATCGTCACCGTCGCCGTGCGCCGCACGAACATCGGGCAGAATCCCGGCGAGCCAAACCTGCTGGAAGTGATCGACCCTGCGCGCTATACCATCCTGCCCAACACCGCTGGTTGCTATAACGCCGAGGAAGCGGTGCGGACCTGCCGCCTGGCACGCGAGCTGCTCGACGGCCACAAGTTGGTCAAACTGGAAGTGCTGGCCGACCAGAAGACCCTGTTCCCCAATGTGATCGAGACCCTCAAGGCTGCCGAAGTATTGGTCAAGGACGGCTTCGACGTGATGGTCTATACCAGCGACGACCCGATCATCGCGCGCCAGTTGGCGGAAACCGGCTGTATCGCCGTGATGCCGCTGGCCGGTCTGATCGGCACGGGCCTGGGCATCTGCAACCCTTACAACCTGCGCATCATCCTTGAAGAAGCCAAGGTGCCGGTGCTGGTGGATGCCGGTGTAGGTACGGCATCCGATGCCACCATCGCCATGGAACTGGGTTGCGAGGCAGTATTGATGAACAGCGCCATCGCCCATGCCCAGAACCCGGTACTGATGGCCCGTGCCATGCAGCACGCCATCGAGGCCGGACGCCTGGCCTACCTGGCCGGGCGCATGCCGAAGAAACTCTACGCCAGTGCCTCGTCGCCGTTGGAAGGCTTGATCCGATAATCCGGGCTGATGGCCCCAGAGGCCGGGCGAATTGTGCGCCCGGCCTTTTTTCTGTCGATATACAAAAGGTCTTTCATGAGCGACGTTTCACAAACCGCCGGGCAAGATACACCGCGCCTGCGCACCATCAAGAGCTTTGTCATGCGTGCTGGACGCGTGACAGAAGGCCAGCAGCGCGGCCTCGAACAGGGCTGGCCCCGCTTCGGCCTGGAACCAACCGACGGCCTGTGCGATTTCGACCAAATCTTCGGACGCCAGGCACCACGCACGTTCGAAATCGGTTTCGGCATGGGGCATTCCACCCTGGAAATGGCGGCCAACGCACCGCATGAAGACTTCATTGGCGTCGAGGTACACAAGCCCGGCGTAGGAGCGCTACTCAGTGGCATGCTGGTGCAGGAATTGACCAATCTACGCATTTACAGCTGTGATGCCTTGGACGTACTGCGCGAATGCGTGCCCGATGCCACCCTGGATCGAGTGCTGTTGTTCTTTCCCGACCCCTGGCACAAAAGTCGCCACCACAAACGCCGTATCGTCCAACCGGCCTTCGCCGAACTGGTGCGACTAAAACTGAAGAGCGGCGGTGTGCTGCATATGGCCACTGACTGGCTGCCTTATGCCGAACACATGCTTGAGGTGATGAATGCCGCACCGGGCTATCGCAACCTGGCCGAAGACGGATGCTATGTGCCTCGTCCGCCAGAGCGCCCCATCACCAAATTCGAACGCCGAGGTGAACGGCTGGGGCATGGAGTATGGGATTTGAAATTCCAGCGTGATTGAAAGCCGCGCAGGATGAAAAGCAGAAACACCCCTTGATTCAACATCGGCAATGTTTCGAATCACCACTTGCAGCCCGTGAACAGGACCACTGACGATGCAACCAGATAACCTCAATTGATGATGACATGGACTGTTAGCGCCTGACTCCTTCCAGCCTGGCCGCGGTGCTAGCTTCAGCAATGAAGTTCTGCACTGCAGGGATCAAAATATCCCGCCCTGTCTCCACGGCCACGAAATGAGTGGCTCGTGGAATATGAAGAGAGGACCGAAGCGGAGAGTTTTTGAGAGCCAGGTAAAGGGCATCGGCGCCGGATGGCGGCGTCACCGCATCCCATTGACCAACCACAATGAATGTGGGAACTCGAATATCTTCTGGGTTATAAGGAAGCTTTCCGGCTCCCCAGTATTCCCGGGCGTCGGCCACTACGCCCGTCGGCGACCTGAATTTGGCGGGGCTGGACTTGGCTGCCGCTGGTTGGGAAGCCAGCAATGCCTTTTCCCAGACATCACGATCCTGCGCAGGAAAAAGGTTGGCGCGTTCATTCTGTGGTGCACCGTTCTGAAGCTTATTGAGCGAATCCTCAAACGTCCAGTAAGCCCATGGACCAAGCTGGGACGATGGTTGAGTGGACGATGGGGAGCGCGGCCAGACTGGACCCAGCAAAGTCAGGCTCTGAACGGCATCGACATGCGCTGCCGCATAGGAACCCGTGATCACTGTGCCCCAGGACCAGGCTATCAGGTTGACGCTGTCAACATGGCGATGAGTGCGAATGAAATCGATGGCAGAGGCGATATCTGCCACGGCTTGCTGGGTCGTAGCGAACGGAGCGCTATTCTCTCCCGCCTTGGCCACGTCATCAGGCACACCGGAACGACCATATCCGCGTACATCCACGAGCCAGACGTCGAATCCATCCTCGACCAGGGTGTCTGCCCAGGATCCTTTGCCCACTGCTATGTCAAATACGGTTTCCGCTGGCTGACTGGCACCGTGCACAAAAAGTACTGTTTTCGAAGCATTGAACTGATTTTTTTCAGGATCATGCTTGTTTCTCAGGAAAATTTTCAATCCAGCATCAGCACCTGGAATGGTGTAATCAACGGCCTCGACTCTCGAAGATGGCGATTCATGTATCGGACTGGGGGTAGCGGCACCTGCAGTGGCAAGGAAACTTGATAGGCCAAGAACGGCAAGCACATTTTTTATAGTCAAAGTCATGAAACACCAATTTTGAATAAATGGAATAAATGCTAGAAAATGACGACAAAAGCTGTCTTTCTGCTGTCAAATCCAGTGTTATCCGTCAAGTATTGTTCTTGAAAGGAATTTATTGATATATCCATATTTGAAACTTTTGCCTTGAATCGATGAATCTTCGGGACCTGCCCTGCGCGGCTTTTCCCAACGGCTTGCGGCTCGTCACTGTCAGCACCCGCACTGGGCTGATGAGCCTTGATGTAGCGGCCATATTGCATTGCGCGTGAGTCGGGGCATTGCAAAACGTCAACAGCCCCTACTATCAGGGAGAAATAGAATTTCTATCTGGATTTACGAAAGGACTCACGCATGCAAGCGCTGCGCATGCCAGTAGCAAAGCCGAGACGCTGTAAATCAGCACAGGAGAAACCACGGGAAGTAGCGCTCCCGCAAGTATTGGGCCTGCTCCTGCCCCGATATCACGCCACGTAGCGCGCGACGCGAGCGCCTGGACTCTCCCTGGGCCAGAAGTACGACGAGCTACGATAGGAGCCATCAAGGGTAATTGCAGCGAGCGCAATATCACGATGCTCGCTGCGCAGCCCCAAAGCCAGCCAGCACCAAACCCGATCAGCGCAATGCTGGTCAGCAGAGACAGAGTGACCAGGACTTTCTCGGGGCCAAATAGCTCGGCCAATCGGCCACCCGCCGGACTCAACAGCATTTCGCCAAGGTAGCGCATGGCGAGCAAGAGACCGACGGCCACTACAGCTCCACCAGGCAGCGAGTCCCTGCCTAGATAAGACAGCCCAATAATGAACAAGCCGTCTAGCGTCAAGCCTTCTAAAAATGACCATGTATCCAAGCTGTTAGGGATACGAAAACCGCGAGCTTGCTGCGGAACAGGATGCGGAGCAGAAGGCAATTCCCGTGTGACCACCAAGGCAATCAGCGAGATACCAGCGAGCAGAACAAAAATGCTTCGAGGTCCAAACGCTTCAGCAAGAACTGCTCCTATAGGCAGGGCCAAGGCTGGCCCCATGGCGATGATGGCTCTTGACCTACCGGTTCGACGTGCGGCGCCATCCAACTCAGCCGTAGCCAGCACCTGGGTCGAAAGATTGAGCGCAGCATAAGAAAGCCCCCAAAGCAGTCGAAGTGGAAGCAGCATCCAAAAATTCGAGAGCGTGGCATGACCGATGGCACATATAGCCGCGACGGCTACTGCCAATGTGCAAGTGAGGCGATCACCTTGACGGGCATAAAACCTTGCCACCCAGCCGTAACCGGCAATACGAACCAGACGATTGGCGGCTAATAACACTCCCGCCTCGGCAATCGTGACACCAAATTGTGCCGCATACAGAGGCAACAGCAAGTAGAGGAGTGTATCCACCGGCAGCACCATCCCCAATACCGCAGATGCGCTATGGGAATGTCTGTCAGTCGGAGATAAACCTTTATTGAGCATCTGCCATACCCATCGCCTCGATTGCTAAAAAATTATGCAATTCGCGATGTTGGCATGTGAAATATATAAAAAAACCAATTTAAAATTTTTCGATCTATTTCTGATTAACGCCCCTATTGGTCGATACCCCAGCCTCGACCTCCAACGCTATCGAATAGAGCAATCGCCGGCCGCCACCTGGGTGGTGTGGCCGGCAAACAGCTTAGTGGTCTTCGCCTTGACTGTGCTTGCCGCCCTTATGCTCGGGCATCACAGCCAGCTTGCCATCCACTGCGCGGCACGTACCGGAGAAGCTTTTGCCGTCCGGCCCCTTGAAGGAAGCCGTGTCGCCAGCGCTCTTGCCGCTACAAGCCTCGACAGCCGCTGCTGATGGAGCCATGCGCTTGCGCTCGGGCATTGCGGCCAGCTTGCCATCTACGTCATGGCAGGTCGCAGACATGGTCTTGCCATCCGGGCTAGATATGGAAACCTTGTCACCAGCAGCTTTGCCTTCACAAGCCGTATAGGCTGCCGCGGGTGGAGCCATATGCTTGCCGTCGTGGGATGAATGGTCAGCAGCCATTGCCAAGGGAGTTGCCAGGCAGGCCAGCAGTGCAACGTACAGGGGCTTGAGCATGGATCACCTATTTTTATGACAGATTGGTCTATCAATAGAAGCACAAACCCATGCAATAGTTCGGGCCTTTACCCTCTCTGTACATTTTTATGCGAGCTCGCAGCATTCGGAAAAGCCGTTAAGCTGGCGCAATGGCTTCCAGGCAGTGGTTATCACGATGGCTCTTGGTTAAAATTTGCGAGTGGAGATGGCATTCCTCCTTTAACCGCCCCTGGGGCTGATGATGCCTACGTGAACCCTGGACAGGGCACGTAGGTTTGCGTCCTGTCCAATCCTACAAGGACAGGATCATGACTTTCTTCTACCAACTTTTCCGCTCGCCAAACACTTATCGCTCCGTCGCTACCCACTTCACTGGACGTGCGGAGGGCCTGTAGTCATGCTGAAATCATTGCTCGCCATCGCCCTGGGCGCGACGCTCGGTGCCTGGTTACGCTGGGCGTTGGGCCTCAAGTTGAACTCGCTGTTTCCCAGCATTCCGCCCGGTACCGTGGCGGCCAACATGATCGGCGGCTATATCATCGGCCTGGCCATTGCCTTCTTTGCGGTGACGCCTAATCTTAGTGAAGAATGGCGCCTGTTTCTGATTACCGGCTTCTGCGGAGGGCTGACAACCTTTTCGACGTTCTCGGCAGAAACCTTGACGCTGATTCAACAAGGACGGCTCGGTTGGGCCATAGCCGCCATTTTCCTGCATGTCACCGGCTCACTGGCAATGACAGCCGCCGGGTTACTCACTTTTCAACTGCTCAATGGGCGCTGAAGGAGAATCGTCATGCAAGGCTATCTAGTGATTTTCTTTACCCAACAGAACCGCCAGCATCACGGGCACATGCTCGGTGACTGGCTAATCAAGCTAGCCAAGGAATTGGGTCTGCGCGGCGCTACATTGTCCGCCGGCATAGAAGGCTTCGGCCATATCGGCAAGCTGCATTCGGCATGCTTCTTCGAGCTGGCCGACCAGCCAATCGAAGTACGGCTGGCTGTGACAGCGGATGAATGCAATCGCTTATTCGCCCGCCTGGAACAAGAGGATATCGCGCTGTTTTATATAAAGACGCCCATCGAGTTGGGCTTCGCTGGTAAACAGGCAGTCCCCTCTGGCAATTCCGCAGAGCCACGTACCGATCAAGAATGAGGCGAAGTCTGGTCCCAGAAAGCCCATTGAAAAATGTCTGGTGTCAAGCTTCAGTGCAGTAGTGAAAAAGGTCATGCAGGGCAAGAAGTTAAGCCAGACCTCGAATAATACTGCACTTGCTCGACGCTTCATTCGCCAAGGGCCACATAGGTGCATCACCACGCCAAACGATGGGTGCCCCATGGCCGATGAACAGCGTGTGACCAGCCGCTACCGGCGCAGCGTCATGCTCGATGACGGCATGGGGTTCTCGCTGGCTGGTGATTGAACGGCGGCGGACACTATCCGCGGTCGCGCCAATCAATGATACGCCCAACCCGTTTGCCGACGGCGCAAAGTCGTATGCGCTCGACGCTAACAAGGCCAAACAGCTTTGGGCGAAAAGCGAGGAATTGATCAGCGCTGCGTCGTGAAGGTTATCGCGCACATCTGAACGCAATAATCCATTCCACTTTCGTGCTCGAGCAGACGGCTCTCAGGACTGTGCCGAGGGCCACTGGCAGCCGTCTGGTTGTGGGCTTTCAGCGAGAGAGCAAGCCATTGTCGCGACCGCAGAGAGCTTGATCCGGCCTGCTTTTCTCCGCGATTCACAAGAGGCTGCGTAAGCGGATGAGCATGCTTCTCTCCAAGTCGAACAGTCAGGGAACTGTCATGCAACGTTGACTGCATCAAGACGTCAGGGGTCGATCGATGCCACCCCGTATCTTCCTTTCGTCAGCTTGCACAAGCGCTTTTCCAGAGCCACAAGATTGAGTGCATCGTGGCGATGCCGGACAAGTTGGCGCCGCGAAAACGGTCTTTTCGTCGAATAACGCAACAACAGCAACAATAACCCTTCAGCCGTGGCGAACCCTGGCTCGTTACCCACGAGATCGCGAAACAACCTCTGGGCGTTCTGGGTACTCACCTCGAACTGAGGCTCGATGCATTTGCCATTGAGCTCATAGAGAAATACGCCAAGGTGCAATGCCGCCGAAATGGCAGGGTCGGCCTGCGCACTCATCTTGCCGCAATCGATGGCCCGCAGCGGTGCCTCAGGAACAGGCGAAACCAGAACATTGCAAGGATGAAGGTCCAGGTGCTGAATACGCGCATCGCGAAAGGCTTCGAGCATGTCGGCCAGCTTCCGTAACAGAACCTCGCGCGACGCTGCATCGCCGGATTCACGCCAGACGGCATCGAAAGGCTGCCAATCCGTCAGATACTCTTGCAACAAGATCTGCTGGACGGGAAGGCCGTATCGAAAGTATTCGCCGAACGCAAAAGTCTGGACCCCATGAATCGTTCGCTCATGCAAAGCCAGATTGTGAGCCAGCTCCGCCGTGCCATGGTTGAATCCAACCAACAAGTTGCTGCCACCCAGCAGTCCCCCAAGACGCTTGCGCGATACCAACGCCATCTGCTTGGCAAAATACAGTGAAGTTCCCGAGCAATCGCTTAGCGCAAGCCGGTAAGCGCGCCGGGCTTTAAGCGCTTTTTCGCTTAATAAAGTGATTCCGTCGGCTTCTTTCTTCCAAAGGAATCGATCAAGCATTCGAGCGGGTTGCTTGGCAGCTTCGTCAAGCAACCACCAACGCCAACCCGACTCTGAGAACATCACCGGTCCATGAAATTGGCGCGTCAGAAATCCAGGTCTTAAGCGGCGCATGCTGAAGTCTCTCTACCCGAAAGCAACCCGTACTGTATGGGCAACCAGTACGTGTCAATTTTTTAGAATTTATTCGAGTGGAACCTTACATTTATTCCGCAATTTATTTTCAATATCTTATCGAATGAATAGTGAATTTCTTACAACCTGACAATTAAGGCAAAAACAGCTGTAACAAGTCGTTGAGAAACAGCTGCCCCCTGGGTGTGGCGATCAGGCGTTGCGGGTCGCTTTCCAGCAATCCGCGTGCCTCGGCAGCCTGGCGGTGTTCAGCAAGCTGTTGCAGCGGCAGGCCCGTGCGCTGGCTGAACAATATCGCGGGTACGCCTGCCGTCAGGCGCAGCGCGTTCATCAGGAATTCGAAGGGCAGATCGAGCGCTTCCAGCCGCTTTTCTCCGGCCTGGAATGGCTTGGCCGGGTTCAGATAGTCCTTCGGCTGCCGCACCTTCCAGGTCCGCACGATGCGCCCATCCGGCGTACTCAATTTGGCGTGGGCACCTGCGCCGAGGCCGAGAAAGTCACCGAAGGTCCAGTAGTTCAGGTTATGCCGTGCCTGACGACCAGGCTGGCTATAGGCCGAAGTCTCGTACTGGCGATAGCCGTGTTCGGCCAGCAGTTTCTGGCCAGCCTCCTGGATATCCCAGAGCGTATCGTCTTCGGGCAGGATGGGTGGCTGGCTCCAGAACACCGTATTCGGTTCCAGAGTCAGTTGATACCAGGACAGGTGCGTCGGCTGCTGAGCGATGGCAGTGTGCAGATCGCTCAACGCATCGTCCAAGGTCTGTCCGGGCAAGCCGTGCATCAAGTCCAGATTGAAGTTTTCGAAGCCGGCAGCACGCGCCATACCAGCCGCACGCACGGCTTCCCCACCATCATGGATGCGCCCGAGCGCCGCGAGCTTGGCGGCCTGAAAGCTTTGCACGCCGATGGACAGGCGATTGATACCAAGGCTGCGATAGTCGCGGAACCTGGCCTGTTCGAATGTCCCCGGATTGGCCTCCAGGGTGATTTCGACAGCGTCGGCAAACCCGACCTGGCGTTCGAGCCCGTCCAGAATCCGCTCCAGCGCCCCGGCGGAAAACAGGCTGGGCGTACCACCGCCAAAGAACACCGACCCCAGCCGCCGTCCCTGCACATGCTGCAGATCCGCCTGCAGATCCGCCAGCAATGCCGCTACATAATCGGCTTCCGGCAAGACGCTGCCCGCCGTATGTGAGTTGAAATCACAGTAAGGGCATTTGCGAATGCACCAGGGAATATGGATATAGGCCGCCAGGGGCGGCAAACTGCCGAGGGGGTTCTTGCCGGAAGCGGACAGGACGAGGGTGTTGCCTTTTCGTCCAGCGGGCAGTCCCGAACCTTCGGCAGCGTTCATGCAATTCCCAGCCGCCTTCTGAGTATTTCCATCGCTTTTGCCCGATGACTGATCCGGTTCTTTTCCGCTGCCGGCAGTTCGGCGCTGGAACAATCGCGCTCGGGAACCCAGAACAATGGATCGTAGCCGAAACCCTGCTCACCGCGCGGAGCATGCAGGATGCGGCCATGCCAGAGTCCTTCGCAAAGAATCGGCAGCGGATCTTCGGCATGCCGCAACAAAGCCAGCGTGCAGACGAATTGCGCATCGCGTTCGGCATCCGGCAGACCCTGTAGCGCGGCAAGCAGTTTGGCGTTGTTCGCTGCATCACCCTGGCCATCGGCATAGCGCGCCGAGTAGATGCCGGGCGCACCGCCCAGCGCAGCCACTGCCAGGCCGGAGTCGTCGGCCAATGCTGGCAGGCCGGAGACGCGAGCGGCATGCCGAGCCTTGAGGATGGCGTTCTCGATAAAGGACAAACCGGTTTCTTCCGGTTCGATGGCACTGAAATCGCTGACCGGCCGGACACGGATATCCTTGCCCAGCATGGCCTGGAGCTCCTTCAGCTTGCCGGCGTTATGGCTGGCCAGCACCAGCTCGGTGATTGGCTGCATCTGAAGCCTCCTGGTCGGGTAGTCATTCAGCGCTGCTTTGCAGCGCCGGCGATACGATAGATGCCGATTTCACCGAACATATTCGGCCATAGACGGCTGGCCGGTCCGTGGCGGTGCTTGTGATCCACGGCCAGCCGCTTCTTGACCTCGATATGCAGCTCACGGCAGAGATTCTCGAAATCTTCGAACGTGCAGAAGTGGATATTCGGCGTGCTATACCAAGTATAGGGCAGGAATTCCGAGACCGGCATGCGGCCCTTGCTGGCCAGGTACCAGCGGCAGCGCCAGTGGCCGAAGTTGGGAAAGGTAATGATGCATTCGCGGCCGACCCGCAGCATTTCCTTGAGTAGCTGGTCAGGATAATGTACTGCCTGCAGCGCCTGGGTCATGATTACCACATCGAAACTGTCGCTGGCGAAGTTGCCGAGCCCCTTGTCCAGATCCTGCTCGATAACGTTCACGCCACGCTCGATACAGCGGGCAATATTGTCCGGGTCGATTTCCAGCCCGTAGCCGCTCACCTGTTTGTGCTCGCGCAGCCATTCCAGCAGGTCGCCATTGCCACAACCGAGGTCGAGCACCCGGCTACCGGGCCTGATCCATTCCTGGATGATGTCCAGATCGGCACGCATGCTCACACCTCGATCCGCTTCAGGTAATTGTGGAGCGCCTGCAAGTAGCGCGGAATCGGTAGCAGAAAGGCATCGTGGCCTTGCGGTGCGTCGATCTCGACATAGCTGACGTTCTTGCGCGCAGCCACCAGCGCCTGGACGATTTCCCGCGAACGGGCCGGGGAAAAACGCCAGTCGGTAGTGAACGACATCAGGCAGAAGTCGGCGCTGGCCTTGGCCAGGTCGCCCAGTTCGAAATAGTCCAGCGCCTTGGTCATCAACAGGTAGGTATTGGCGTCGAAGCGCCCGGAAAACTCTTCACCCTGATAGCGCAGGTAGCTTTCGACCTGGAATTCCACACTGTTGAAGTCATAGTTGAGCTTGTCGTTCTTCAGATCGCGGCCGAATTTGGTTCCCATGGCGTCGTCGGACAGGTAGGTGATATGACCGACCATCCGTGCCAGCATCAGGCCCCGCTTGGGGATACCTTCCGGATAGTCGGTGTCGGACAGGATCGCCTGGCGCGCCACTTCGTTGAAGGCAATGTTCTGAGCCGACAAGCGTGGAGCGCTGGCGATCGCCAGACAGTGACGGATACGCTCGGGATAACCGATGCTCCAGTGCAACGCCTGCATGCCGCCGAGGCTGCCACCGATCACTGCAGCCCATTGCTCGATACCCAGCCGGTCGGCCAGACGCGCCTGGCTGTTCACCCAATCCTCGACAGTGACCATGGGAAAATCAGCGCCGTAGGGCTTGCCGGTCGCTGGGTCCACAGTGTTCGGCCCGGTGGAACCGTTGCAACCTCCCAGGTTGTTCAAGCTGACGACGAAGAAACGGCTGGTGTCAATCGGCTTGCCGGGGCCGATACAGCTATCCCACCAACCGGGCTTGCGCTCGTCCAGGCTATGGTAGCCGGCAGCATGATGGTGACCGGATAGGGCATGGCAGATCAGTACCGCATTACTGCGTTCCGGGTTCAGTGTTCCATAGGTCTCGTAAATCAGTTGGTAGTCGGTAAGCGTGCGGCCGCAGGCAAGTTCCAGAGGCGCTGTGAACTGCGCGACCCTGGGGCTCACCAGACCGACAGAGTCGGCGGCAATGGCAGTGGGCATCGATCCTGCTCGAAGGGAAAAGAAGGCGGTAAATTCTACTTTATTTAAGTATTTACTTGATTGTTTATTGCAGCGAACGGCCCTGCCCGCTTGTCCAGACAGGGTCAGGCAAGCGGGCAAGAACCTAAAAGTGAGCTTTCGCTCAGATAAGCCGACGCAGCAGTTCCGGCATATGACTCATGATAGCCAGGTTGTTGATTACCAGCATTTCCAGCAACTGCAACGCGAGAAAGGCGAAGATTGGCGAAATATCCAGCCCACCCATGCTCGGCAGCAGACGGCGGAAGGGCATCAGTACCGGCTCGCAAATCTGGTTAATCAACAGCGCCGCCGAGTTATGGGTGTGTGGGGCAACCCAGGAAAGGATCACACTGACGATCAGGGTGAAATAGAAGATTTTCAAAAACAGCCCGGTCACGCCGATAATGGCCCAGATCAACAGGCTCACTGGATTGCCGGTGCTACCGTAGGCCAGCAGCAGCAGCAGGGCCATCAGCAGCATCTGGACCAGTAGCGCCAGGATCAACGAGGCCAGGTCGAGGCCACCTATGCTCGGGATGATCCGGCGCAGCGGACGCAGCAGGGGATGGGTGGCGTGCACAATGAATTGGCTCAAGGGATTGTAGAAGTCCGCACGCACCAATTGCAGAATGAAGCGCAACAGCACGATCAACAAATACAGGCTACCCAGCGTCTGCAGGATGAGAATGCCTGCACTGTCTAATCCGATCATCAATATCTCCTTGTCATTTACTCAGTTGCTCGGCAAGTTCGGCCGAGCGTGCCGCGGCAGCGGATAGTGCTTGCTGTACCAGCGGCTCGAAGCCACCGGCCTGGAAGGTTTTGATTGCCGCTTCGGTAGTCCCGTTCGGCGAAGTGACGCGGCGGCGCAGTTCACTGGCTTCGAGCGCGCTCTCGCAGGCCATGCGCGCCGCGCCCAGGGCAGTCTGGCGCGCCAGCAGGGCAGCAGTTTCGCGGGGCAGGCCAAGGCGCTCGCCGGCAGCGGTCATGGCCTCCAACAGCAGGAAGAAATAGGCCGGGCCACTACCGGAAACGGCGGTAACGGCATCGAGCTGTTGTTCCGCGTCCAGCCAGAGAGCCAGGCCGACCGCTGACAATAACTGCTCGGCCTGCCGGCGCTGCTCGGCATTGACCTGCGCATTGGCGTACAGGCCACTCACCCCCTGGCGCAGCAGCGAAGGGGTATTGGGCATGCAGCGCACGATGGCTCGGGCCGCCGTACCGGCGCCGAGCCAGCGTTGCAGACTGGCGCAAGTGATGCCGGCGGCGATGGAAACGATCAGCGTCTGATCGGGCAACTGCGCGGCCAATTCCCGGCAGACGGCTTGCATGACCTGCGGTTTTACCGCCAGCACCACGATATCGGCGCCGGCCACGGCTTCGGCGTTGTCGGTAAAGGTGGCGATACCATGCTCGCTGGCGAGCCGTTCAAGCTTCTCGGTGCTGCGATTGCTGGCGCGGATGGCATCCGCCGCGACACCTTGCGCACGCAGGCCGCCGATCAGGCTGGCAGTCATGTTGCCTGCACCGACGAAAGCGATGCGAGGATTGCTCATTGTGTGGATTCCTTTAAGGGTAATGGCGCTCACCGAACAGGGCAGTGCCGATGCGCACCCAGGTGGCGTCCTCGGCGACAGCGGCTTCCAGATCCTGGCTCATGCCCATGGAGAGCGTATCGAGCGGCAGTTCGGCGCCCAGTCGTTCATAGAGAGTACGTAGCCGGGCGAAGGCGGCGCGCTGTTCGGCCGGATCGTCGCTCGGTGCGGGAATGGTCATCAACCCACGCAGATGTAGGTTGGGCAAGGCGGCAATGGCACGCGCCAATGCAGGTGCTGCTTCTGCCGCGCAGCCGGACTTACTGTCCTCGCCGCTGACATTGACCTGCAGGCAGACATTCAGCGGCGGCAGGTGCGCCGGCCGCTGCGCGGACAAGCGCTCAGCGATCTTCAGGCGATCCACCGAATGCACCCAGGCGAAGTGCTCGGCGATTGATCGGGTCTTGTTCGACTGGATCGGGCCGATGAAATGCCAGGTGATCGCCAGATCGGCGAGTTCGGCTTGCTTGTCGAGCGCTTCCTGCAGGTAGTTCTCACCAAAATCGGCCGCGCCGGCTGCAAACGCATCACGCAGGGAACCTGCCGGCTGGGTCTTGCTGACCGCCAGCAGTTTCACCGTGCCGGAATCTCGTGCCGCAGCTTGCGCTGCTTCACGGATGCGCACACCGACCTTTGCAATGTTTTCCGCTATTGTGGACATTGATCCGTCCCGCCACCCGGGGTTTGTACGAAGGAAAAGCGTTCGTGTTCGGCAATACCGTGTCAAGGATGGCCAGGCTACTTATTTGCTCATGGCGAACTCCGCTACCTCGCGCAGCCGTCCGGTTGCGGCCCGACCTTCGCTCGACGACTTTCCGTATGGACCAAAGGTCTGCGCGGCATTCTACCTGCTTGCTTGTAATTGGGGAGTCCCATGGATATTACCGAACTGCTGGCCTTTAGCGCCAAGCAAGGGGCATCGGATCTACACCTTTCCGCTGGCCTGCCGCCGCTTATTCGTGTCGATGGCGATGTGCGCCGGATCAATCTGCCGCCGATGGAACACAATCAGGTGCATGCGCTGATCTACGACATCATGAACGACAAGCAGCGCAAGGATTACGAGGAACAGCTCGAAACCGATTTTTCCTTCGAAGTACCTGGCGTGGCGCGTTTCCGGGTCAACGCCTTCAACCAGAACCGTGGCGCCGGTGCGGTATTCCGGACCATTCCCTCCCGGGTGCTGAGCATGGAAGAGCTCGGCATGGGCGAGGTGTTCCGGCGCATCAGCAGCGTGCCGCGCGGGCTGGTACTGGTTACCGGGCCGACCGGTTCGGGCAAGTCGACCACTCTGGCGGCGATTCTCGACTACATCAACAGCAACAAGTACCACCATATCCTCACCATCGAGGACCCCATCGAATTCGTCCACGAATCGAAAAAGTGCCTGGTCAACCAGCGCGAAGTGCATCGCGATACCCTGGGCTTCGCCGAAGCCCTGCGCTCGGCCCTGCGGGAAGACCCGGACATCATCCTGGTGGGCGAGATGCGCGACCTGGAAACCATCCGCCTGGCGCTGACCGCAGCGGAAACCGGTCACCTGGTGTTCGGCACCCTGCACACCACCTCGGCCGCCAAGACCATCGACCGGGTCGTGGACGTGTTTCCCGCCGAGGAAAAATCCATGGTCCGCTCGATGCTTTCGGAATCGCTGCAGGCAGTGATTTCCCAGACCCTGCTGAAGAAAATCGGCGGCGGCCGGGTGGCAGCCCACGAAATCATGATCGGCACCCCGGCGATCCGCAACCTGATCCGCGAGGACAAGATCGCGCAGATGTATTCGGCAATCCAGACCGGCGGCTCGCTGGGCATGCAGACGCTGGACATGTGCCTCAAGACCTTGTTGAGCAAGGGGCTCATCAGTCGCGAAAGCGCCCGCGAAAAAGCCAAGATCCAGGACAATTTCTGATTTCGCCGCCGGCGGCCAGGCTTTCTCGGCAACCGCCATTACCCTTGGGAGGAGAATACTTGTGGAGTTCGATAAGCTGCTGCGCCTGATGGTGGAGAACAAGGCATCCGACCTGTTCATCACGGCAGGGATTCCACCGTCGCTGAAGGTCAACGGCAAGGTCGTGCCAGTGAACAAGACGCCACTATCGCCTGAAATCACCCGCGAAACCGTACTGGGCTTGATGAACGACCGGCAGCGCCATGAATTCATCGAAAATCACGAGTGCAATTTCGCCATCAGTGCGCGGGGCATCGGCCGCTTTCGGGTCAGCGCTTTCTATCAGCGCAACATGGTCGCCATGGTGCTGCGGCGGATCGAGGTCAACATCCCGACCCTTGAGGATCTTCACCTGCCTGAAGTGCTCAAGGACATTGCCATGACCAAACGTGGCCTGGTGCTGTTCGTCGGGGCCACCGGTACGGGTAAATCCACATCGCTGGCCGCCATGGTCGGCCATCGCAACCGCAACAGCAGCGGCCACATCATCACCATCGAAGATCCTATCGAGTTCCTGCATCAACACCGCAGTTGCATCGTCACCCAGCGCGAGGTGGGGCTGGATACCGAATCGTTCGAAGTGGCCTTGAAAAATACCTTGCGCCAGGCACCGGATGTGATCCTGATCGGCGAGGTGCGTACCCGGGAGACCATGGACCATGCCGTGGTGTTCGCCGAGACCGGGCATCTGTGCCTGGCTACCCTGCATGCCAACAACGCCAACCAGGCCCTGGATCGGATCATCAACTTCTTCCCGCCGGACCGGCACAACCAGGTATGGATGGACCTGTCACTCAACCTCAAGGCCATCGTCGCCCAGCAGCTTGTGCCCACGCCGGATGGCAAGGGTCGGCGTGCCGCCATCGAGGTTTTGCTCAACACGCCCTTGGTCGCCGATCTTATCCGCAAGGCCAAGGTGCATGAGCTCAAGGATTTGATGGCGCGCTCGACCGAGCATGGCATGCAGACCTTCGACCAGGCGTTGTATGAGCTTTACCGGCAGGGCGAGATTACTTACGAAGATGCCCTGCGGCATGCGGATTCGGCCAACGATCTGCGCCTGCTCATCAAACTAGGACCGGAAGCCGCAGGCGATTCTGCCGACAAGCTCGATGGCCTTTCCCTGCAAATGGACGAAGACGATCCAGGTCGACATTTTCGCTGAAGCGAGCGGTGTGCCCGCCGGCGAATGCAGGGTCAGGCCCGGCACGATCCCGGCCAGTCCAAGCGATCACGCAGCAGAAATGCCGCTTCGGCGCGATTGGCTGCGCCAATCTTGCGCAACAGATTGTGAACATGGCTTTTGATTGTGTGCGGGCTGAGAGACAGCTTGGTGGCGATCTCGGCGTTCGACAGGCCCTTGCTCGCCAGGCCGAGAATCTCCCTCTCGCGCATGGTCAGGGCGGTCCTGGCATTGGTCGGTTGCTGTTGCGCCCGCCGCCACTGGGCGAGCAGATATTCCATCAACCGACGCGGCAGCCAGTCACCGCCAGCCAGCAAGGTGCGCGTACCAGCCAACAGTTGCTTGGGTGAGGCGTTGCCATAGAACACGCCACGGATTGCAGGATATTGTTCGGCCAGTTGCTCGGCTTGTTCCGGTTCGACATTCACCAGGGCAACGGGAACATCCGGCGGCAGCGTGCCGATCAATAGCGACAGCTGTTCCATTGTGCCCTGGGCGGCGTCGAGAAATAACAGATCGGTATCCCGTAGCTTGGCGCTGGAGGGATCGGCAAGAGTTAGCCGAAGACTGGCCTGATCACCCAGGGAGCGTTGAAATAGCTGCTTCAACAGCTCATTGCCCGTGACCAGAATAATGGCTGAATAAGCACTTTGCGCGACTGCTGCTTCCATGTGTTATGTCCTGATTGGTCTTGTCTGGCGTGCAAGAAAACCATTTACAGAACATTCAGGACATCATCAGGCATTTTTGGTTCGCCGCTGGCGATGAAAAGCATCGTATTTTTTCGCCTTTCGATTCACAGGGTTAGATGATGAAAGAGCGGCCGCAGCCACTCTTTATCATTACACCCGGTGAATGATCGATTAGAACAAGACCCGGCTGCGGATGGTACCGTTGACTTGCTGCAGCTTGTGCAGGGCCAGGTCGGAGTAAGTCGCGTCCACGTCAATCACTACGTAGCCGACTTTCTCGTTGGTCTGCAGATATTGTCCTGACACGTTGATGTCATTTTCGGCGAAGATTTTATTGATTTCGCTCATCACGCCTGGAATGTTGCGATGGATATGCAGCAGGCGATGCTTGCCGGGGTGAGACGGCAAGGCGACCTCCGGGAAGTTGACCGAAGATACGGACGTGCCATTGTCACTGTACTTGACCAGCTTTTCCGCCACTTCCATACCGATATTGGCCTGCGCTTCCATGGTCGAGCCGCCCACATGCGGAGTCAGGATCACGTTGTCGAGGCCGCGCAGCGGGCTGACGAATTCATCCTTGTTGGAACGCGGCTCCACCGGAAACACGTCGATGGCAGCGCCGTTCAGATGCTGGTCCTTGAGGGCAGCAGCCAGAGCATCGATATCCACCACGGTGCCACGCGCGGCATTGATCAGGATGGCACCTTTTTTCATGGCCCGGATTTCCTTCTCGCCGATCATCCACTTGGTGGCAGCGGTTTCCGGTACATGCAAAGTGACGATATCGCTTTCGCCGAGCAGTTCGTAGAGATTGCCCACCTGGCTAGCGTTGCCTAGTGGCAGCTTGGTGACCACATCATAGAAGGACACCCGCATGCCCAGACCCTCGGCCAGTACGGATAACTGGGTACCGATGGAGCCGTAGCCAATGATGCCGAGCTTCTTGCCGCGGATCTCATAAGAGTTGGTCGCCGTCTTGAGCCAACCGCCGCGATGGCTGATAGCATTCTTCTCGGGGATCCCGCGCAGCAGCAGGATGGCTTCGGCCAGGACCAGTTCGGCTACCGAACGGGTATTGGAATAAGGCGCGTTGAACACCGGGATGCCGCGCAAGCGCGCCGCATCCAGGTCGACCTGGTTGGTGCCGATGCAGAAGCAGCCGACTGCAATCAGCTTGCGGGCTGCCTCGAAGACCTCTTCAGTAAGCTGGGTGCGCGAACGAATGCCGACAAAATGCGCGTCAGCGATCTTTTCCTTCAATTCGGCATCCGGGATCGAGCTGGCAATGTACTCGATATTGGTATAGCCAGAGGCCTTGATGGTATCCACGGCCGTCTGGTGGACGCCTTCGAGAAGAAGAAAGCGGATCTTGCTCTTGTCGAGGGAGGTTTTGCTCTTGTCGGGGGAGGTCTTGCTCATCTGGGATCGAACCTTGTGAACCAAAGAGAAGGACTGGGCGCCAGCAACAGGAAAGCGTCTGGAAACGCGCGGAAGACGGGCGGTTCGGGAGCTGCCGAGGCACGTTGCGAAAGGCCGTATGCTAGCATACGGCTCCTGCGAATCACCCTGGCCCCGGTTGAAGGGCCTTCAGGGTGATCATGAACCGAACGAGAGTTACCGCCATGATCGACGCCGTCCTGATCGACGAACTGAAAACCCTGGTCGAACCCGGCAAGGTGCTGACCGACGCCGATTCGCTGAACACCTACGGCAAGGACTGGACCAGGCAGTTCGCTCCGGCCCCTGCGGCCATCGTCTTCCCCAAGAGCATAGAAGAAGTCCAGGCCGTGGTGCGCTGGGCCAACCAGCACAAGGTTGCCTTGGTGCCATCGGGCGGCCGTACCGGGTTGTCGGCAGCAGCGGTGGCAGCCCATGGTGAAGTCGTGGTGGCCTTCGACTACATGAACCGCATCCTCGCGTTCGATGAAGTCGATCGCAGCGTGACCTGCCAACCGGGCGTGGTCACCGAGCAACTGCAAAATTTCGCCGAAGAAAAGCGCTTGTACTATCCGGTGGATTTCGCTTCTGCCGGTTCCAGCCAGATCGGCGGCAACATCGGCACCAACGCCGGTGGCATCAAGGTGATCCGCTACGGCATGACGCGCAACTGGGTGGCCGGCCTGAAAGTGATTACCGGGGCCGGTGAGTTGCTGGAGCTGAACAAGGGCCTGATCAAGAATGCCACCGGCTACGACCTGCGCCAGCTGTTCATCGGTGCCGAAGGTACGCTGGGCTTCGTCGTCGAAGCAACCATGCGCCTGGAGCGCCAGCCGAAGAACCTGACCGCCATGGTTCTCGGCCTGCCCGATTTCGATGCGCTGATGCCAACCCTGCACGCGTTCCAGAACAGGCTGGACCTGACCGCCTTCGAGTTCTTCTCCGACCGCTGCCTGGACAAGATCCTCGCCCGCGGCGACATCCCGGCGCCCTTCGAAAGCCATTGCCCCTTCTATGCCCTGCTGGAATTCGAGGCACTCAGCGAGGAAGTCGCCAATGCCGCACTGGAGCTGTTCGAGCATTGTGTCGAACAGGGCTGGGTGCTCGACGGCGTGATCAGCCAGAGCGAGCAGCAACTGAAAAACCTCTGGCGTCTGCGCGAGGATATTTCCGAGACCATCGCCCCGTTCACCCCGTACAAGAACGATATCTCGGTCACCGTTTCCCGCGTGCCGGCCTTCCTCAAGGAGCTCGACGCCATCGTCGCGGCGAACTACCCGGACTTCGAGGTGCTCTGGTACGGCCATATCGGCGATGGCAACTTGCACCTGAACATCCTCAAGCCGGACAACCTGTCCAGAGACGAATTCTTCGCCAGGTGCGCCACCGTCAACAAGTGGGTGTTCGAAACCGTCGAGCGTTATAACGGTTCGATTTCCGCCGAACACGGTGTCGGCATGACCAAGCGAGACTATCTGGGCTACAGTCGTTCAGCGGCTGAAATCGCCTGTATGAAAGCAATCAAGGCAGTATTCGACCCGAATGGCATCATGAACCCCGGCAAGATCTTCGTCTGAAAACAGAACCCTGCGGAAATGGTCGGCTTTTCACAAGAAAGCCGGTAGCCGGCAAGACCCGACAACGGGCTGGCAACCAGCTTCCGCCAACCCAGGAGCCTGCAATGAGCTACCAGCACCAGTACAGCGACGGTACCCGGATCCACTACCCACTAGGCAAAGTGGTCTGCGTTGGCCGCAACTACGCCGAGCACGCCAAAGAGCTGAACAACCCGGTACCGAGCGAGCCTATTCTGTTCATCAAGCCTGGCAGCTGCGTCGTTCCGCTGGAAGGTGGATTCGCCATCCCGGCCGGGCGCGGTTCGGTGCATTACGAGGCCGAAATTGCCGTGCTGATCGGCAAACCACTGTCGCGCGAGCCCAGCGAGGAAGAAATTCTCGATGCCATCTCCGGTTTCGCGCCGGCCCTGGACCTGACCCTGCGCGACGTGCAGGCCAGACTCAAGGAAAAGGGCTACCCGTGGGAGCTGGCGAAAGCGTTCGATGGCGCCTTCGTACTGGCGCCGTTCATTCCCGGCGATACTTTCCAGAACCTGTCCGACATCGGCATCCGCCTGCTCATCGATGGCCAGGTACGCCAGGATGGCAACAGCCGCGATATGCTCTATCCGATCCTGCCGCTGATCCGGCATATCGCCGGGCATTTCAGCCTGCAACCAGGTGATGTGATTTCCACCGGAACGCCAGCCGGCGTCGGCCCATTGAATTCGGGCGAGAAACTGGTACTGGAACTGGTCGGGCAATCCCGCTTCGACAGTCAGGTGCTCTGACTCTCTCCGTTTGGCGCGGTCGCTCCTGGCGAGCCGCGCCAACACTCTGCATTCGGCCTTTTTGATTGCTGACCAGCCAGCATTAAGTTCGGCTTAATCTTGTTGATGGCATCTTTGCTCCATCATCCCTATTGGAGTGCCTATCCATGCGTTTCGCCTTCAATCTCAAATCCTCTCTGGCAGTGTTCGTATTACTGGGTGTCCTGCTCTCCATCACGATCACGGCTCAGAAGTCCCGTCTGTTCGAGCGTGCCTGGTTCAACCTGCGCGAATGGCGGCATGCCGACGATTGGCAGGCCCGTTCGCTCTGGCTGCCGGATTACCGGGTAGTGGTGGAAGGGCGCAAGATCGAGGGGATCGACGAAAATCTCTCGGCGTTGACCTACGACCCTGACCGCAAAAGCCTGTTCGCCATAACCAACGGCCAGCCGCGTATAGTTGAACTAGCGCTCGACGGGCGCCTGCTGCGCAGCATCGAACTGGTCGGCTTCAGCGATTGCGAAGCCATCGAATACATCGCTCCGGGTGTCTATGTGGTTGCCAATGAGCGCGAGCAACGGCTGCTCAGGGTAACGCTGGACGACGACACCCGCAGTATCGATGCCAGCCATTTGCAGCAAATCACCTTGGGTATCGACAACGATGGCAGCAACAAGGGTTTCGAAGCGCTCGGCTATGATCGCGTACGACAGCGTCTGTTCGTCGGCAAGGAACGAGATCCGGTGCGCATCTATGAAATCGACGGTTTTCCGTTCAGCCCGACGTCCAAGGCTCGTTTCGTCCATGTGAACGAAAACCGCCGGCGTGATGCTCGCCTCTTCGTCCGTGACCTATCCAGCCTGAGTTACGACCAGGGTAGTGGCCACTTGCTGGTACTTTCCGACGAATCACGGCTGGTACTGGAGCTGGACGCAAAGAACCGACCAGTCAGCACCCTGTCGTTGAGCGGTGGGCAGCATGGCCTGCGCTACAGCGTGCCACAGGCCGAAGGACTGACGATAGACGAGGAAGGCTCGCTGTATATCGTCAGCGAGCCGAACCTGTTCTACGTATTCAAAAAGACCGGGCAAAACAGCGATTAGCGCTTCAGCGTTTTCACCCCCGCGGCCGTGCCGAGCAACAGCAGGTTGGCTGGCCGAGCGGCGAACAGGCCGTTGCTGACCACACCGACGATATTGTTGATTTTCTCTTCCAGCTCGCGAGCGTTGCGGATGTCGAGATTGTAGACATCGAGGATAACGTTGCCGTTATCGGTGAGCACACCTTCACGATAAACCGGATCGCCTTCCAGAGCGACCAGCTTGCGGGCCACATGGCTGCGCGCCATCGGAATAACCTCGACTGGCAGCGGGAACTCCCCGAGCTGCGGCACCAGCTTGCTCTCGTCGGCGATGCAGATGAAAGTCTGCGCCACTGCCGCAACGATTTTCTCGCGCGTCAGCGCAGCGCCACCACCTTTGATCAGTTCGAGGTTCGCGTTGGCTTCGTCGGCACCATCCACGTAGAACTCCAGCTCGGCTACCGAATTCAGGTCGTATACCGGAATGCCATGCTGCTGCAGGCGTGCGGCGGTCGCCTCGGAACTGGCCACGGCACCGTCGAAGTCCATTTTGTACCTGGCCAGCGCGTCGATGAAGAAGTTGGCGGTGGAGCCGGTGCCGACGCCGACAATGCTCTTGGCGGTGAGCTGCGGAAGGATATGGTCGATGGCGGCCTGCGCCACTGCCTGCTTGAGCTGATCCTGGTTCATGGGCTATTCCGGTCAGGAAATTCGGGCCGCAGATTATAGCCCCGTCGACGCCAGGCATGTCTGCGCACAAAGACCGTCGATTGCGTCCGTACCGCGCTTTCTGGCCGGCGTACGCCATGCAGAGTACACTCGGCGGTTCCGCTCGCCAGCCTGTCAGACTCCGCCGATGCTCGAACAATACGTCAAGAAGATCCTCACTTCCCGCGTCTACGACGTAGCCGTAGAAACGCCTCTGCAACCTGCCCGGCAGCTATCCGAGCGCCTCGGTAACCGAATCCTGCTCAAACGCGAAGACCTGCAACCGGTGTTCTCCTTCAAGGTGCGCGGTGCCTACAACAAGATGGCGCAGCTTTCGCCCGAAGAACTGGCACGTGGCGTGATCACCGCTTCAGCCGGCAACCATGCGCAGGGTGTGGCGCTGGCGGCGCGCCAGCTGGGTATCAAAGCGACCATCGTGATGCCACGCACGACGCCCGAGTTGAAGGTGCAGGGCGTGCGTGCCCGGGGCGGCAAGGCTGTGTTGCACGGCGATGCCTTTCCCGATGCGCTGGCGCATGCGCTCAAGCTGGCCGAGGAAAAGGGGCTTACCTACATTCCCCCCTATGACGATCCCGACGTCATTGCCGGCCAGGGTACCGTGGCGATGGAAATTCTTCGCCAACATCAGGGCCGCATGGACGCCATCTTCGTCCCGGTGGGCGGTGGTGGGCTGGTCGCCGGGATTGCTGCCTATATCAAATACCTGCGCCCGGAAATCAAGGTGATCGGTGTCGAACCCGACGATTCGAACTGCCTGCAGGCAGCCATGGCCGCTGGCGAGCGTGTGGTGCTGGGACAGGTCGGCCTGTTCGCCGATGGCGTCGCCGTGGCCCAGATCGGCCAGCACACCTTCGAGCTCTGTCGGCGTTATGTCGACGAAGTGGTCACGGTCAATACAGATGAGATCTGCGCAGCGATCAAGGATATCTACGACGATACCCGCTCGATCACCGAACCGGCCGGAGCGCTGGCGGTGGCCGGAATCAAGAAATATGTGGAACGCGAAGCAGTGAGCGGGCAAGTGCTGGTAGCCATCGATTCCGGCGCCAACATCAATTTCGACCGCCTGCGCCATGTAGCGGAGCGGGCCGAACTGGGCGAGCAACGCGAGGCGATCATCGCCGTGACCATTCCCGAGCAGCCGGGTAGCTTCAAGTCCTTCTGCGAAGCTCTCGGCAAGCGGCAGATCACCGAGTTCAACTACCGCTACGGCACCGGCAGCGAAGCGCATATCTTCGTCGGCATCCAGACCCATCCCGAGCTGGACCCGCGTGCGGCACTGCTGGAAAACCTGCGCGGTAAAGGCTTCCCGGTGCTCGACCTGACCGACAATGAGCTGGCCAAGCTGCACCTGCGGCATATGGTTGGCGGGCATGCCACGGGTGTCAGCGACGAGATGGTGCTGCGTTTCGAATTCCCCGAGCGTCCCGGTGCGCTGTTCAACTTTCTCGATAAGCTCGGCGGACGCTGGAACATCTCCATGTTCCATTATCGCAACCATGGCGCGGCCGACGGCCGGGTGGTCGCCGGCCTGCAAGTTCCGCTCGACGAACGTCATCTGGTAACGGCTGCACTGACGAAAATCGGCTACCGCTACTGGGATGAAAGCGAGAATCCAGCTTATAAACTGTTCCTGGGTTGACCGTCAGGCTCTATGATTCGCAGCTTTTTCGGAGCCATCCATGCGTCGCACAACCCTCACCGCCCTGCTCGGCCTCGGTGCTTCCATCCTGGCGATCGTGTTTACCGGAGCAAAGCCGGAGCCACCCAAAACCTTCAGCGAAGCCAAGAAGATCGCCGAGACGATCTATGAAAAGCGCCCGATCACCTTCTATTGCGGCTGCCATTACGACGGCAACAAGGTGAATCTGGCCAGTTGTGGCTACAAGCCACGCAAGCAACCCACCCGTGCGGCGCGTCTGGAATGGGAGCATATCGTGCCGGCCTGGGTAATCGGCCATCAGCGCCAGTGCTGGCAGCATGGCGGACGCAAGAACTGCTCGGCCAACGATCCGGTGTTCAGCGCGGCCGAAGCCGATCTGCATAATCTGGTGCCAAGTATTGGCGAAGTGAACGGCGATCGCTCCAACTATGCATTGGGCATGCTGGAGAAAAAACCGAGCCAGTACGGCGCCTGCCAGATGGTAATCGACTCCGAACAGAAAACCGCCATGCCGCCGCAAGCGGTACGCGGCGCTTCGGCGCGGATCTATCTGTATATGGCCGACCGCTACAAGCTGCGACTGTCCGCGCAGGACCGCAAGACCTACGAAGCCTGGAACCGCATGTACCCGGTCAACGAGTGGGAGCGCTGGCGCAACCGGCAGGTCGGCTGCGCCATGGGCTGGGGCAACCCCTATGTCGGCCCGCTCGATCCAAAGGATTGCCCCGGACAGGGTGTCGTCCGGCGCATCCTGGACCTGCTGCGGGAAAAGCTGAAAATCTAGCGGCCTGCAGCTTGCCGCTAGCGGTCTTCCCTCAATGAAATCACCTTCCAGCCGCGCTTTTCGGCTTCGACGCGCAAGGTCGGGTCCGGGTCGACCGCCACGGCGTGCGTGACACGTTCCAGCAAGGGCAGGTCGTTGTGCGAATCGCTGTAGAAATAGCTGTCGTGCAGGTCATGACCGGTTTGCGCCAGCCAGCGTTCCAGGCGGGTGACCTTGCCGGCCTGGTAGCAGGGCACGTCGGTGACCTGGCCGGTATAGCGACCATCGCGCATTTCGCATTCGGTGGCGAGCAGGATTTCGACGCCCAGGCGGGTGGCGATGGGACCAGTGATGAAGCGATTGGTGGCGGTAATGATCATCACCAGATCGCCAGCCTCCTGATGCTCGCGCACCAGCCTCTCGCCCCTGGCCAGGATGATCGGCTCCAGATGATCGCGCATGAACTCCCGATGCCATTCGTGTAGCTGGTGCATGTCGCTACGACTCAGAATTTCCTGGCAAAACGACTGATAGGCCAGCACATCCAGCCTACCGGCCTGGTAATCCTGATAGAAGCCATTGTTGCGTGCCCGGTAGGCTTCGGTGTCTACCAGGCCCCGATTGCAGATGTATTCGCCCCAGGCATGGTCGCTGTCGCCGGCCAGCAGGGTGTTGTCGAGATCGAATATAGCCAGACGCACGCTGAACCTCGGTCGGTTGGGAAAAGGCAGAGCATAACGGCTCCAGGAGAAAAGCTGGAGATCGACCATCAGGCGAAGGTATTCGTTATCACCCTTGGATGGTTCTGCTCGGTGGTGTCTATGAGCACGGCAACGGCGCGACTCGC
Organism: Azomonas macrocytogenes; assembly: GCF_014191985.1. Classification (GTDB taxonomy): domain Bacteria; phylum Pseudomonadota; class Gammaproteobacteria; order Pseudomonadales; family Pseudomonadaceae; genus Azomonas; species Azomonas macrocytogenes. The sequence continues at coordinate 34,224 of NZ_JACHXI010000007.1, read as the reverse complement.
ATCAAGTTGCCGCCAACGCCATATGGCAATATACCGCGTGTCGCCGAAGGGGCACGGCTCGGACTGTCCGGCCCTGCAGCGATTTCCAATATCGATGAATGGAGTTCACGAATGTCCCTCTCTGGCTTTTCCGGCCTGCGCCGTTTGCTCGGTGTGGCTGTATTGATGCTGGCTGGCAGCATCTGGCAGAACGCCACTGCCGAAACCTTGTCGGTCGCCGCTGGCGCCGGCTACAAGCGACTGATCAGCGAACTGGCCACGGCTTTCGAACATAGCTCGGGAATCCGGATGGAATATCATTTCGGCAACCTGGGGCAAGTCCTGACTCAGGCGGTGCAAAGTGATCAGTTGTCGATGATCTTCGGTGACCAGAGTTATCTGGAAAGCAATAACCGGCTGAAGTTTTCCCGCTTCTTGCCGGCGGGTCGTGGCCGACTGGTCATTGCCTGGCCGACCGATAAGACCCTGGAAAAGGCAGAGGATCTGGCCGAACCGGCTTTTCAGCGAATCGCCATCCCCGATTTGCGCTATGCCATCTATGGCAAGGCCGGCAGCGAATATCTCGAGCGTAGCGGTCTGGTGGCGCAACTGCATGCCAACCTGCTGACCGTCGCCACCGTACCCCAGGTCTCGGCCTATCTGGTCAGTGGCGAGGTGGATGCCGGTTTCATCAACCTGACCGAGGCAATCGGCATACGCAATCAGATCGGTGGCTACCTGGAGCTCGACCCCGGGTTATACGACGAGATTCGCATCGTCGGCGGAGTCATTGCGGGGCGGGAGAAGCTTGCTGGCGTCAGCGAGATGGCTGCATTCCTCGAAACGTCGGAAGCCAAGACCATTCTCGCCAGGCATGGACTATAAAAGCCGGCATGAACGACATCGCGACGGTACTAACCGAGCCACACGTCATTCACGCGCTGTCCCTGACTGCCAGGGTGGCGCTTACCACGCTGGGTATTCATCTGATCCTGGGCCTGCTGCTTGGCTATGCGTTATCGCGGCCCCGCTGGTTCGGCCGGGAGCTGGTCGATCTGCTGGTGACCTTGCCATTGATGTTCCCGCCGGTCGCCACTGGCTTTCTGCTGCTGATGTTACTTGGGCGGCGCGGGCCTGTTGGTGGCTGGCTGGGCACCTACTGGAATACGGAAGTGGTGTTCTCTTTCAGCGGCGTGCTGATTGCCTCGGTAGTCGCCGGCCTGCCGCTGGTGGTCAAGCCGGTCCAGTCGGCGCTGGAAAATGTCTCCGGCCGGCTGGCCGAGGCGGCGCGGGTCTTGGGCAAGAACGAATGGCAGATCTTTCTCCGGGTATTGCTGCCCAATATCCGCCGGATACTGATCACCGGCCTGCTGCTCGCACTCGGTCGCTCACTGGGCGAGGTCGGTATCACCCTGATGATCGGTGGCAACGTCAGTGGCCGCACCTCGACCATTTCTCTGGAAATCTACAATTCGGTCAGCAGCGGCGAATTCGAGCGAGCCGCTGTGCTCTCGTTTCTGCTCGGGCTGGTCTCGCTGGGGCTGTTCGCCCTGTTGCGGTATCTGGGACGTGCCAGGCCGGTACTCGAAAACCCGATATAGATCGCAGGTTCACGGATTTCTCGTCAGCTGCGCACAGCGCGCCTTCACCAAGGCATACAGCTGCTGGATCGCCGGTGAGAACTGCTGGCGATGCGGACAGACCAACTGCAACGGCGCCGGTTCACCGCCGCACTGCTCGAGCAGAACCTGCAAACGCCCTTCACGCACGTCCTGGCTGACGTCGAGCCAGGATTTGTAGGCAATACCTTCGCCGGCCAGCGCCCAGCGCCGAACCACTTCGGCGTCGTCGCTGATCATCGATCCGGATACCACTACCTGGCGCTGCGTACCGTTTTCCTGGAATACCCAACGGTCGTGAACCCGGCCACGAATCTGGAACAACAGGCAACGATGTTGTGCCAACGCCGTCAGGGTTGCGGGCTGTCCGTGGTGTTCGAGATAGGCCGGTGCAGCCACCAATACCCGCTGATTGTCCGGGGCCAGAGGCAGGGCGATGAAGCTGGCGTCCGCGATTCGGCCGTAACGGATCGCCGCATCCACCGGCGCGCGGAAGACATCGGCAATCTGGTCCGACAGCAATACCCGCAGGGACAACTGCGGATGGTTGCGCCGCAAGTCGCTCAGCCAGGGCAACAGCAGGTTGCGACCGAAATCAGAGGGCGCAGCGATCTGCAGGGTCCCCTGGAGCTCGGTCTTTTCCCGCTGGAGGCACTGCTGCGCTTCATGCAGGGTATCGAGCATCTTGCGCGCATAGGGCAGGTACTGCTCGCCTTCGGCGGTCAGGCGCAGGCTGCGGGTCGAGCGGGCGAACAGGCGGATATCGAGTTCGCGCTCCAGACGCTTGATCGCCGCGCTGACCTGTGCCGGCAACAGATTCATTTCACGCGCCGCGCCGGAAAAGCTGCCGTGCGCAGTCGTGCGTACGAACAAGGCGAGGTCTTCCAGACGGATCATTTACACTCCTTGAGTGAAAGTGTTGCATGGTCCTATGGCTTTTTACCCGCCTCGATGCACGCGACCATGATCCCCGGCTATCGTGTAGACAAACCACTAGAGAGTTCCAGAGCGATTCAGGGAGATCAAGTATGAAAGCTATCGCCTACCCCCAGCACGGCCTCGCCATCGACGACCCACGTGCGTTGATCGAAATCGAACTGCCCAGGCCCGTACCGGGGCCGCGTGACCTGCTGGTAGAAGTCCGCGCCGTCTCGGTCAATCCGGTCGATACCAAGGTCCGCCGGAACATGGCGGTTAGCGAACCGCGTGTGCTTGGCTGGGATGCCGCCGGCATAGTGCGCGAAGTCGGCGCTGCGGTCAGCCTGTTCAAGCCGGGCGATGAAGTGTTCTACGCCGGATCGCTCACCCGTACCGGCAGCAACAGCGAGTTTCAACTGGTGGACGAACGCATCGTCGGCCACAAGCCAACCGCGATCGGTTTCGCCCAGGCGGCTGCACTGCCACTGACGTCCATCACGGCCTGGGAACTGCTGTTCGATCGGCTCGCCATTGCCGAAAACGGCGGCGATGGCGCAACGCTGCTGATCGTCGGAGCGGCGGGTGGCGTCGGCTCCATGCTGACCCAGCTGGCCCGCCGTTTGACCCGGCTGCAGGTGATCGGCACGGCGTCGCGACCAGAAACCCGCCAGTGGGTCCACGCGCTGGGGGCGCATCAGATCATCGACCATCATCGTCCATTGGTGGAAGAGCTCCAGCGTATCGGCATAAAGGAAGTCGACTACGTGGCCAGCCTGACCCATACGGATGCGCATTATCTGCAACTGATCGAAGTGTTGAAGCCGCAAGGCCATCTGGCCCTGATCGACGACCCCGAACAGCTTGACGTGGCGCCCATGAAACGCAAATGCCTGGCGTTGCATTGGGAATTCATGTTTACCCGCTCGCTGTTCGAGACGGCCGACATGATCCGCCAGCACGAACTGCTGGAGCGCGTTTCCATCCTGATCGACACAGGTGTGCTGCAAACCACCCTGAGCGAACACTTCGGGACCATCACCGTTGCCAATCTGCGCCGCGCCCACGCCTTGCTGGAAAGCGGCAAGGCAAAGGGAAAAATCGTGCTAGAAGAATTTTGACGCCCGGGCACGCAACCCGAACAGCTGACAAAGAGACAAGTGCTCAATCAGGCAGCCGCAGCAGTCCACCTGATATCGCGTCATACTTGAGCGCTGCGATGGGCAGCGCAGGCAAGCGGGAACCGTTATATCAGGCGTGACGCGCCCCCGGTCACGGCTGACCGGAGAAGTGCCGCAAGCATACAGGGCACCCCGGATGCAAAAGATCGGGCGACGGTGAAAGTCCCGGGAATTACCGAAACAAATCGGTTTATATCCACGAACCGGAATCGTTCCTCTTGCATAAAAAAGGTACAGCCTTCATCTTGCGGACGTAACCTTCACTCATCGACGCATCCATGGACCCTTCTCCCAGCTCGACCCTCACCTATTACGCCGATATCGGCCTGCTGTTGTTCGCCTTCTTCCTCGTCCTGCTCAACGGATTCTTCGTTGCAGCCGAGTTCGCCATGGTCAAGCTGCGCGCGACCAAGGTGGAAGCCATCGCTGCCCGGCACGGCTGGCGCGGCAATATCCTGCGCAAGGTACACGGCCAACTGGATGCCTACCTGTCAGCCTGTCAGCTAGGCATTACCCTGGCATCGCTAGGGCTCGGCTGGGTCGGCGAACCGGCTTTCGCCCATCTGCTCGAACCCTTGATGGTCAAGCTGGGCATCACCTCGGAAGCGCTCATCCATAGCGCTGCCTTCATCGCTGCCTTTTTCATCATTTCCTACCTGCATATCGTGATCGGCGAGCTGGCACCGAAATCCTGGGCGATCCGCAAGCCGGAATTGCTGTCGCTATGGACGGCCGTTCCGCTGTACCTGTTCTACTGGCTGATGTTTCCTGCGATCTGGCTGCTCAACGCCAGCGCCAACGCCATCCTGCGCATCGTCGGCCAGGGTGAGCAGGAAGGACTCCACGAGCATCATTACAGCCGCGATGAGCTGAAGCTGATCCTTCACTCCAACCGCGCCCACGATCCAACCGACCAGGATATGCGGGTGCTGGCTTCGGCAGTGGAGCTGGGCGAGCTGGAAGTAGTGGACTGGGCCAATTCCCGCGAGGATCTCGTCTCCCTGGAGCGTAATTCACCGCTCGATGAAGTGTTCAGCGTCTTCCGTCGACACAAGTACAGTCGTTATCCCGTCTATGACGAGGCCACCAACGATTACGTCGGCGTGCTGCATATCAAAGACCTGCTGCTGCACCTTTCCCTGCTGGAAATGCTGCCCACAGCGCTAAAACTGGACGATTTGCTACACCCGATCGAGCGTGTTTCCAAGCACATGCCGCTGTCCGAGCTGCTGGACCGCTTCCGCCAGGGCGGCTCGCATTTTGCGCTGGTCGAGGAAGGCGACCGCAAGGTGATCGGCTATCTGACCATGGAGGACGTGCTGGAAGCGCTGGTCGGCGATATCCAGGACGAGCACCGCAAGGCCGAGCGCAGCATCCTCGCCTATCAGCCCGGCAAGCTGCTGGTACGCGGCGATACCCCCCTGTTCAAGATCGAACGCCTGCTGGGCGTGGATCTGGACGATATCGAGGCGGAAACCCTGGCCGGCCTCATCTACGAAACGATGAGAAAAGTCCCGGAACCGGACGACGTGACCCAGGTTGCCGGCCTGCGCATCATCGTCAAGAAGATGAAAGGACCGAAGATCGTCCTGGCAAAGGTGCTGAAGCTGGACTGAAAAGGCCATTCAGTCTCGAGTAAGGCTTTATCGCTCAAGCTTTTTCTTTGCGTTTACCTGCAACCTGTGGCCTGCCACCTTATTCTCCCCCCACCGCGAAGTTCGGCAGGCTATCCACCGCCTGGGCGAACTCGAAGGGGATGGATAACAATTCCCCACCGACGTTGCGCTGCACGACGAAGTGCAAGTGCGGCCCGGTGCTGTTGCCGGTATTGCCGGAGCGCGCGATAGGTTGGCCAACCTCGACCAACTGGCCTTCCCGAACGCTGACCGAGCCGTGCATCAAGTGCAGATAGACACTCATCGTGCCATCGTCATGCAGCACGCGCACGAAGTTGCCGGATGGGTCACGGCCTTTGCCGCTCTGGTCGTTTTCGATCTTCACCACCGTGCCGGCGCGCGCGGCGACGATCCGTGTCCCTTCCGGCATGGCGATATCCAGCGCGTAACGGCCCTTGGGCGTGAAGTGGCTGTACTGGCCGTTGGCGCCCTGGGTCAGGCGAAACGGACCACCCCGCCAGGGCAGGGGGTAGCGGTAGGCCGAAGGCTGCAAACGCGGGTCCCCCAGCGAATGGTGCAGTTTCGGCGTATAGAACATCGGCTGGCTTGCATCGCGGGGCATCAGTGCGGCCAGGCGGACCCGGCTGCGTGGAGCCAGTACCAGATGGATAGGCTTGCCTAATGCACCGTCGACATTGCGCACGTTGGTGAGCTTGAACTCGACATTCACCGGCGCAAACAAATCGTTACGCACCGAGAGAATTTCGCCATCGCCTTGTTTGCTCGTTTCCAGGCGAACCTGAGTATCGAAGCGCTCGACCATGCGATCCCGGAAGACGAATATCTGCGCACCGGATACGGGGCGATCACCATAAGTCACCACACCGTTGGCGTCGGTGTACTTGTAGATGGTCAAGGCAGGGGTTGGAGTGGCCAGTACAGCCAGAAAACCGAGAAGAAGGATTCGCTTCAGCATGACTGCAATCTGAAGGTTGAAAATTCGCAGCGGACACTAACAGCGCCATCAGCTCCAGGCGAGCGACCGACGCTCCCAATGTGAAGTCGGTCGTTCTTTCACCGTTTTTCAAGACGCCCAAAGCGTCATGCCCATCGGCCATGCTGAATCAGTCATTACCGCACAACCCAACCAAAGTCAGCCAACCAGTCGCCCAAGGCGATCTAGACTATCTACCGTAAATCACTGAAAGATCTTATCCGTAAACAAGGAACCCGCATGTCCAAGCGCTCTCTCTTCGCCCTGCTCGCCTTTGCCAGCCTGCCCCTGTTCGCCGTCGCCGACGACGAGCCGACCACCAAGCAAGTCATGCAGGAAAACAAGTCCGCCATCCAGAATCGGATCGCCGACATCGACTATCGGCGCAAGCAGATCGTCGAGGCCAACATGAATCTGTCTGCCCAGGAGGGCGAGGCATTCTGGCCGATCTACAACACCTATCGCACCGAGGCGGACAAGCTGAGCAAGGAGGCCATCGCCCTGATACTCGACTATGCTCGCGTCTACGATACGGATTCGGTGAATGACGAAACCGCCGCCAAGCTGCAGAAAAGGCTGCTCGATCTGCAGGACGATCGCCAGGAGCTGAAAGAAAAATATGCCAAGCGTATTGCCAAGGAAGTCTCGCCGAAGCGCTCACTGCGCTTCCTGCAAATAGAAGATCAGCTCGACGCCATCAGCCTGCTGGCCAACACTCGCGATATTCCACTGGTCGAGTGACCGCTGCCACCCCGAATCCTTGCCTCAAGGCCTTGGATTTCGGGTGAAGCGGGGTGTCTGGCTATCGGCACCCCGCTTCAAGGCAGACTCCCGGTTCAGGGATGACCTGCATGGCTGCAGAGACTCCCTGGTATCGGCACAAGGCCCAGCTCAAGCCTTGTCTTGCAGGATGCCCTCGACCTCTTTGCGCTTTTCTTCCATTTTCATATGACGGACATCGGTGCCACGAATCAGGTAGATGACCAGCTGGGCGATATTGCGTGCATGGTCACCGATCCGCTCCAGTGAACGCAGTGCCCAGATCACGTTGAGCACGCGAGAGATCGAGCGCGGGTCTTCCATCATGTAGGTCGCCAGTTCGCGCAGGGCCGTCTTGTACTCGCGGTCGACATTCTTGTCGTACTGCACGACCGACAATGCCAGTTCGGCGTCGAAGCGGGCAAAGGAGTCCAATGCTTCCTGCACCATCTTGCGCACCTGCTCGCCGATATGACGAACCTCCACGTAGCCACGCGGTGCCTCGCCCTCCTCGCTCAGCAGGATGGCGCGTTTGGCAATCTTGGTCGCCTCGTCGCCGATCCGCTCCAGGTCGATCACCGATTTGGAAATGCTGATGATCAAGCGCAGATCCGACGCCGCCGGCTGGCGCCGGGCGAGGATGCGTACGCATTCCTCGTCGATGTTGCGCTCCATCAGGTTGATCTGGTCATCAATGTCCCGCACCTGCTCGGCCAGCCCCGAGTCAGCCTGGATCAGCGCATTGACGGCATCGTTCACCTGCTTCTCGACCAGACCGCCCATGGCCAGCAGATGGCTGCGAACCTCTTCCAGCTCGGTGTTGAACTGCTGGGAAATATGTTGCGTGTGGCTGTCTTTGTTCATCGTCAAAACTCCAAGAGCCGTTGAAGACTGGCGGCTGAAGGCTGGACGAAAAAGCCGCTTCGCCCAACCTTCAGCCGCCAGCGCCTTTGATCGTGCTGTTACCGTTAACCGTAACGGCCCGTGATGTAGTCTTCCGTCTGCTTCTTCGCCGGATTGGTGAACAGCGTATCGGTGTCGCCGTATTCGATCAGCTTGCCCATGTACATGAAGGCCGTGTAGTCGGACACCCGCGCTGCCTGCTGCATGTTGTGGGTGACGATGACGATGGTGTACTTGGATTTCAGCTCGTAGATCAGCTCCTCGACCTTGAGCGAGGAGATCGGATCGAGCGCTGAGCTGGGTTCGTCGAGCAGCAGTACTTCCGGCTGCACGGCGATGGTACGAGCAATCACCAGGCGCTGCTGTTGGCCGCCGGACAAGCCCAGTGCCGACTCGTGCAGGCGATCCTTCACTTCGTCCCACAGCGCTGCGCCCTTGAGCGCCCATTCGACGGTTTCGTCGAGCACGCGCTTCTGCTTGATACCCTGGATGCGCAGACCGTAGATCACATTCTCGTAGATGCTCTTGGGAAACGGATTGGGCTTCTGGAATACCATGCCGACCCGCCGGCGCAGATCGGTCACATCTTCACCTTTGCGGTAGATGTTGTGACCGTCGAGATTGATCTCACCCTCGATGCGACAACCGTCGACCAGATCGTTCATCCGGTTGAAACAGCGCAAGAGCGTGGACTTGCCGCAACCGGACGGACCGATGAAGGCCGTCACGCGCTGCCGGGAGATCGGCATGCAGACATCGAACAGCGCCTGCTTGTGTCCGTAGAACAGGTTCAGGTGATTGACCTGGATGGCTACCGACTCGCTTTCCAGATTCAGATTGCGCTTGTCCCGCCCGAGAGCGGAGATGTCGATGCCGTGGCTGGACATTTCTGACATGAGAATACCTCCGTAGGTCGCTGGAGGCTGGCGGTTGGACGAAAAAGCGACTCGTCCAGCCTCCAGCGCGTTATCCGACTCCTGGTTTAGTGGTCCAGAGCTTTGTACTTTTCCCGCAGGTGGTTGCGGATATAGACCGCCGACAGGTTCAACAACGCGATAACCAGCACCAGCAGCAGTGCCGTAGCGTAGACCAGCGGACGCGCAGCCTCGACATTGGGGCTCTGGAAACCGACGTCGTAGATATGGAAGCCCAGGTGCATGATCTTCTGGTCCAGGTGTAGGTACGGGTAGTTGCCATTCAGTGGCAGCGACGGTGCCAGCTTGACCACCCCGACCAGCATCAGCGGCGCTACTTCGCCGGCAGCACGCGCCACAGCCAGAATCAGGCCAGTCATCATCGCCGGGCTGGCCATGGGGATGACCACGCGCCAGAGGGTTTCCGACTTGGTCGCGCCAAGCGCCAGCGAACCTTCGCGGATCATCCGCGGGATGCGCGCCAGACCTTCTTCGGTAGCGACGATCACCACTGGCAGGGTCAGGATCGCCAGGGTCACCGATGCCCACATCAGGCCCGGCGTGCCAAAGGTCGGTGCCGGCAAGGCTTCGGGGAAGAACAAGCGATCGATGGAGCCGCCCAACACGTAGACGAAGAAGCCCAGGCCGAACACACCGTAGACAATTGCCGGTACGCCGGCCAGGTTGTTCACCGCAATGCGGATTACGCGGGTCAGCCAGCCTTGCTTGGCATATTCGCGCAGGTAGACGGCCGCGACCACCCCGAATGGCGTGACGATCACTGCCATGATCAGGGTCATCAGCACCGTACCGAAGATCGCCGGGAAGACCCCGCCTTCGGTGTTCGCCTCGCGTGGCTCGTCGCTGACGAATTCCCAGAGCTTGACGAAATAATGGCCCAGTTTCGCCGGCAGCGACATGGCGTTCGGCTGGAAGGCGCGCACGATCTTGGCGACCTGGATTTCCTGCTCGCGACCATCGGTAGTGCGCATCGTCATGCTGTCGCGGGACAACTCGCGGTGCAGTTCCGTCAGTTGCGACTCCAACGCCTGGTAGCGGATATCCCATTCGGCCCGCCGGGCCTGGAGATCGGCTTCGACAGCCGCATCCAAGCGGCCTTTCAGTTCCAGCGAACGACGCTCCAGACGCAGTCGTTCCAGGCCATGGTTGATATGGCCGATGTCGCCCCGTTCAAGAATGGCGAGTCGCTCGATCAGTTCGTTGGTTCGCTCGATACGCTTCAACAGCTCGGGCATGATTGCGGCGCCTTCGGCAACCACCTGGCCGTTTTCCTTGAGCGCCAGTGGATAACCGTAGAAATTGCCCCACTCGCGGCGCTCCAGGACGACCAGACCATCCGGTTTCTGCTGATTGCTCAGCCATTCGCCGATCAGCCAGGTGAAATCGGCGCCGTAGATTTCCCGGTTGCCGACCTTGAGCAACTCGCGGGTCATGAATTCACCACCCACGGCTTCTACCGGCAGGCCGGAAGCAGCCAGGCGCGCACGCGGCACCTGTTCCGCCTCGACCACCTCGCCGGCAATCAAGCGGCTCTCCTGACCCGGCACACGGTATTCAGCCTCGATGACATCAGCTGGCCAGAAATGCCCCAGGCCGCGTACGGCGATCAACGACAGCAGGCCCAGCGTCATGAGTACGGCGATGGTCACCGCCCCGGCATTCATCCAGATCCAGGGGGCACCGCTCCTGAACCAGGTTTTCAGGTCTTTCTGCTTTGCGGACATAAGCTTCCCTGCCTCAGAGCGATGCATATTTGCCGCGCAGACGCTGACGAATCAGCTCTGCCAGCGTGTTCATCACGAAAGTGAAGGTCAGCAGTACCAGTGCCGCCAGGAACAACACGCGGTAATGGCTGCTGCCAACTTCGGATTCGGGCATTTCCACCGCGACGTTAGCCGCCAGGGTGCGCAGACCTTCGAAGATATTCATATCCATGATCGGCGTGTTGCCGGTGGCCATCAGCACGATCATGGTCTCGCCGACCGCACGGCCCATGCCAATCATCAATGCCGAGAAGATGCCCGGGCTGGCGGTGAGAATCACCACGCGGCTCAGGCTCTGCCAGGGTGTGGCACCCAGCGCCAGCGAGCCCAGGGTCAGGCTCCGGGGGACGCTGAAAATGGCGTCTTCGGCGATCGAATAAATGTTCGGGATCACCGCAAAACCCATGGCCAGCCCCACTACCAGGGCATTGCGCTGGTCGAAGGGAATGCCCATGTCGTTGGTCAGCCACAGGCGCATGTCGCCACCGAAGAACCAGTTTTCCAGGTAACCGCTCATGGACAGCGAGAAGAAGCCCACCAGCAACACCACCGGCATCAGCAGCGCGCTTTCCCAACCGTCCGGCACTCGCAGGCGCAGGCTTTCCGGTGCACGGCTCCATAGCCAGGCGGCGCACAGGATACCGAGCGGCGTCAGCAGCAACAGGCTGAAGATGCCTGGCAGGTTGCTTTCCACATAGGGCGCCAGAAACAGGCCGGCGAAGAAACCGAGGATGACCGTCGGTAACGCTTCCATCAATTCGATGACCGGCTTGACCTTGCGGCGCATCGTCGGCGCCATGAAGTAGGCCGTGTAGATCGCCGCGCAAATCGCCAGCGGTGCAGCCAGCAACATGGCGTAGAAGGCTGCCTTCAGGGTGCCGAAGGCCAGCGGCGCCAGGCTCAGTTTGGGTTCGAAATCGGTATTGGCCGCAGTGGACTGCCAAACGTAGCGCGGCTGGTCGTAGCTCTCGTACCAGACTTTGCCCCACAGGGCACTCCAGGAAATTTCCGGGTGCGGGTTGTGGATATCGATCCGGCGGAATTGCCCGCCGTTTTCCACCAGCAGCAGATCGGCGCGCGGCGACAACGTACCGAGCGCGGTGTTTTCAGCATCCGTGATCGGCTCGACCAGCAAGGTGCGGTGGGCGGTACTATGGAAGATACCCAGATTGCCCGCCGAATCCAGCGCCAGGAAACCCTTGCGGCGCTGTTCGGGAATGATCTGGACAATCGGCTTGCCCGCCAGGTTGAAGCTGCGGATCAGCTTCAGTTCGGGTTTGCCGTTGGCATCGCGCACCATGAACCACTGGCCGATGGTACCGGCCGAGTCGCCAACCATCAGCGAGATCCCGCCCAGCAGCGGACTGGCAGTGGTAACTGCGCCCGCACTGGTCAGCGTGTAACGGCCGTTGAGCTGCTTGCGGTTCAGGTCTATGACGTTCACGTGCGTGTTGCCATGAAAGGCATACAGCCATTGCTGGCGCGGATCGACCAGGATGCTTTCGATAGGCTCGGCCAGTTGCGGCAGCTCCAGACGTTCCTCATCGATGCTGGTCTCGCCGGTCAGCAGATTCTCAGTGCTGGAAAGGCTCAGCGCATGCAACTGAGTGCCGGTCGCAGCAGCCAGCACCAGAGAGGAACCATTCACACTGAAACCGATCTGTTCGAGCGGACGCCCCTGCGTGTCGAGGCTGATGGGTACCTGGCCGAAAGGATAGGAAAGCTGCGGAGTGATGGCTCTGCGATTATCTGGATAGGTGACCTTATAGTCATGCTGGACCACCAGCGCCTGACCGTTGCTCAGGCCGAGAACCAGACGATGGCTGCCGGGCGTATCCTCGCCGAACGAAACGACTTGGGTACCCTCCGGCAACGGCAGGGCCATGCGGGCGATGGATTCACCGCTGGTGACATCGAAGAACTGTATCTGACCGTCCTTGCCCAGGCGCATGGCGACCTGATTCTGCTCTTCCACGCTCAGCAGCAAGGGCTCGCCGGCCGCCGCCAGCCAGGCCGGCTTGATCGATTCATGGGAGGCGATCTTCGCCCCTTGAAACATCGGCATCACCACCTGCCCAAGATAGAAGAAGATCAGGGTAATGGCCGCCAGGACAGCCATTCCACCGATGGTGATATACCAGCGAGCGAAGCGGTCTTTGAGCGTGCGGATCCGGCGTTGGCGCCGCAGGGCCGGCGTATTGAAATCCAGCCGGTTGGTGCTTGGCCGGGCATCCATGTGTTCGTTAGCCAGGTTAGTCATGCCAAAAGTCCCAGGCTGGATTCGGAATGGTCGATGTAGATCGGGTACATGACAGAAAAGTTACAGTACTCAAGCATGAAAAAGCCCCCTGACATCAAGGATGCCAGTGGGCAAAACGCTGGCCCCATCGCTGCCGATGGGGCCGGGTCAGACATTATAACCCCAGGTCTTTCAGGGTCTTGTCGACTACTTTCTTCGGCAGCGGAATATAGCCGTCCTTGACGACCACTTCCTGGCCTTGTTTGGAAAGCACCAGCTTGGCGAATTCAGCTTCGAGCGGGCTCAAGGGCTTGTTCGGCGCCTTGTTCACATAGACATAGAAGAAGCGGGCCAGCGGATACTTGCCGGACAGGGCATTGGCCTCGCTGGCCTCTTCGATTTCCCCACCTTTCTTGGCCACCAGCGGCACGGCGCGCACGCTGGCAGTGCGGTAACCGATACCCGAATAGCCGATGGCATTGACGGTGCCGGAGATGGACTGCACCACCGAAGCCGAACCCGGTTGCTCGTTCACGTTGGCCTTGAAGTCACCCTTGCACAGCGCTTCTTCCTTGAAGTAGCCGTAGGTACCGGAGACCGAGTTACGACCGAACAGCTGGATCGGCTTGCTGGCCCATTCGCCGCTCAGGCCCAGGTCGCCCCAGGTCTTGAGGTCCTTTTCGCCGCCGCACAGACGGGTATTGGAGAAAATTGCATCGACCTGTTTGATATCCAGGCTCTTGATCGGGTTGTCCTTGTGGACGAACACGGCAAGGGCATCGATGGCGACCGGAATCGCGGTCGGCTTGTAGCCATACTTGTGCTCGAAGGCCTGCAGCTCGTTATCCTTCATCGCGCGGCTCATCGGACCCAGGTTGGCGGTCCCTTCGGTCAGTGCCGGCGGCGCGGTGGAAGAACCGGCGGCCTGGATCTGCACATTTACGTTCGGATAGGTGCGTTTGAACTCTTCGGCCCAGAGCGTCATCAGGTTAGCCAGGGAATCGGAGCCGACACTGGAGAGGTTGCCGGAAACACCGGAGGTCTTTTCATAGCTCTTCAGCGCCGGATCGACGGCGGCGCTGGCACTGGCAGAGACAATCCCGGCTGCGACGAAAGTCAGGGTCGCCATCAAACGGTTCAGCTTCATTCACCTTGCTCCTTGCGGGGATGTAACAGGTCATTGGCAGCCAGTATCGGCAGGCCCCGTGAAGACTCTATGACCGAAATATGACAAAAAGATTACAGCCGACCGGCACCCCGGGCACGGGCAGGCATGTCGCCAGCCAGTCGAAGGTTCAGGCACGACGAACCGGCTCTGCATGCAGCAATTGCGTCGCACAGTCATCGCCTTACTGGCACAGAGCCTGGTTGTCAGGCACCCAGGCGAGCGAACAATCCCACCAACTCTACCTGCCGTTCAGTCTCGGTCTTGCGGAACAGGCTGCGCAGTTGGGTGCGTACGGTATTGATCGAGATACCCAGGCGTGCAGCGCATTCCTCGGGGGGAAGGCCCTGAGCGATCAACTCGGCCAGCCGGATCTCGGCCGAGGTCAACCGAAACAGGTCGACCAGCAATTGCATTCGGGGCCGATTCTCCAGCAGGGCAACCATCACCAGTGGCTTCTGGAACGGCAGATTGAAGCGGGTCTCGGCATTCACAGGCGTGATCAGTAACTCGCGGCACCCGTTATCGGACAGACGCAACCAGCCAGCCCGAGCGGGCCCCTGCTTACCGCCAGCGACCTGGATCATGGCCCTCAGCACGCTGGCGGACTGACGCGCCAGCAGCTGGTTCTGGCGCAGATACAGGGGAAATGCCGGCTCGCGCAAATGCTGCTCGGCGGCATGGTTGCAAAAGAATAGTTGGCCTTGGGCATCCACCAGCCAGAGTGGCGTCCGGTGCTGGTTCAGCAGTAGATCACGTTTGCCGATGCCCAGCTCCAGTTGCTGGACATGCTCGAACAAACGCCCGGCCATCACCAGATGACGGGATAGCCGTTGCAGCAGTTGCTGCTGTTCCTGGCCCGGCACAGCGGCATTGATGGCTGAAAGCAGGGATAGATAGGCTCCGCGATTGTCGAGTTCATACAGCTTGATGCAGGAAATTCCACCCATGCCATAAGGCCTCATGAAATCCTGATAGAACTGGTCGCCGGCAATACGCCTGGCCCCGAACTCCTCGACATCGTGATACCAGTGTCCGGCACGGCGAGGAGCCATGAAATTCCGACAGGGATCAAGCGTTGCATAGTAGGTGTTATAGGCAGCCACGGCATCGATCGGGCAGTGCCCGACATCTATCCGCGGCATCTCGCCGGTTTTACTGTTCCAAAACAAAATAGTGGAATGAGCTCGCCCCGTCGCCGATGCCAGACTCGCCAGTAGTCGCACCCAGGCCCCTTCGTCCAGCACGCACTCGTAAGTAAGAGCAACCAGCTCGTCGTACTGCATTTCCTTGTTCAAAGCGCTCTTCCCTGGCTTTCGTAATGTTTCTTCAGTCCTTAATGGCGTGTCGCGATTGCCCAGTGTATGTCCATCGGGCAATCGCGCATGCCGACAGAGACCAGATGCCAGTACCCGTATCAACCCTGGTCAGCATTTCCCTTTACGGCTTCAGAACACACGACAAGCGAGTCTGCCGGTCCGGCACAACGGCTGCATGGCGATGATAGTGTGCCGCTGAGTCTACACTCGGCAGCAGGACCGCTATATTCATGGGGTATGCTTGGCTGCCGCTTCGATTATCGCGACCCATGCCGCAGTGAATCAAACAGTGATTTCCGGAAAACCGGTGCTTTCCGGCAGTTGAACTGTCTTCGAATGCAAGAGACCAAATCGACGGACGGTCTGTCGCCGCCAGTCACCATAACGAGTAGAGGAAAACACTCATGCGTATCGCCACTTGCCTGCTGAGCAGCGCCATCGCCCTGACCCTGTCGTCCGGCATGGCTTGCGCTGCAGAAGAACTCACCGGCACGCTGAAGAAGATCAAGGACTCCGGAACCATCACCCTTGGCCACCGCGACGCCTCCATTCCCTTTTCCTACCTGGGCGGCAGCTCGCGCGAGCCGATCGGTTATTCCCATGACCTGCAACTGAAGGTCGTCGAAGCGCTGAAAAAACAGCTCGATGCACCGAACCTGAAACCCCGCTACACGCTGGTCACCTCGCAGACGCGGATTCCGCTGGTACAGAATGGCACCGTCGATCTCGAATGTGGCTCCACCACCAACAACCTGGAGCGGCAGAAGCAGGTGGACTTTTCTGTCGGCATCTTCGAGGTCGGTACTCGTCTACTGACCCAAAAGACTTCCGGCATCAACGATTTTCCCGATCTCAAGGGCAAGAACGTAGTGACCACCGCCGGTACCACCTCCGAGCGAATACTGCGCTCGATCAACACCGAGCAGAACCTGGGCATGAAGATCGTCTCAGCCAAAGATCACAGCGAGGCGTTTTTGATGCTCGAATCCGGCCGCGCCGTGGCCTTCATGATGGATGACGCCCTGCTCGCCGGAGAAATGGCCAAGGCGCGCAAGCCCGATGACTGGGCCGTGGTCGGCAAGCCACAGTCTCACGAAATTTACGCCTGCATGCTGCGCAAGGGAGATGCAGCCTTCAAGAAAGCGGTCGACGATGCCATCATCGCCACCTACACGTCTGGTGAGATCAATGACATTTATGCCAAGTGGTTCACCCACCCGATTCCACCGAAAGGCCTGAATCTAAATTTCCCCATGAGCGACGAGCTCAAGCAATTGATCGCCGAGCCAAGCGATAAATCCGCCGAAGAGCTGTAACCCGCCTTTGCGTGCCGGAATACGCCGGCGCGGTATTCACCTTTGCGTCTGATTGGAGGGAAACCCCCATGGATTACAACTGGGACTGGGGCGTCTTCTTCAGGGAAACCACCTTCGAACCCGGCGAGATCTACCTCGACTGGTTCATCTACGGACTCGGCTGGACCATCGCCATTGCCCTGGTCGGCTGGGCCATCGCCCTGCTGCTGGGCTCGCTGCTCGGCGTGCTGCGCACCGTGCCGAACCGCTGGCTGTCCGGCATCGCCACCGTCTACGTGGAAATCTTTCGCAATGTGCCACTGCTGGTGCAACTGTTCATCTGGTACTTCCTGATTCCGGATTTGCTGCCCGAGCCGCTCCAACAATGGTACAAACTGGACCTCAGTCCGGCCGCCTCGGCCTATTTGAGCGTGGTCATCTGCCTGGGCCTGTTCACTGCAGCACGGGTCTGTGAACTGGTCCGCACCGGCATCCAGGCGTTACCCAAAGGCCAGAGCTCCACTGCCCTGGCATTGGGCTTCCGGCTGCCGCAGATCTATCGCCAGGTGCTGCTGCCACAGGCGTTTCGCATCATCATTCCGCCGCTTACGTCGGAATTTCTCAATATCTTCAAGAATTCCTCGGTAGCCTCGCTGATCGGCCTGATGGAACTACTGGCACAAACCCGGCAGACGGCTGAGTTCACCGCCAATCTGTTCGAAGCCTTCATTCTCACCACGCTGATCTACTTCAGCCTGAACATGAGCCTGATGCTGCTGATGCGCTATGTGGAGAAAAAAGTCGCCGTGCCGGGACTGATCGCCATGGGGGGCAAGTGATGGACTTCAGCCCGATCCCCAATGAACTCCCGGCCATGTGGGAAGGCATGCAACTGACGCTGAAGATGACCGTTCTTGGCGTGCTGGGCGGCGTTCTGTTCGGCACCCTGCTGGCGCTGCTGCGGCTGTCGCACAACCGGCTGCTGGCGGGAATCGCGACCGGCTACGTGAATATCTTCCGCTCCATTCCGCTGCTGCTGGTGATCATCTGGTTCTATCTGGCAGTGCCTTTCGTACTGCGCTGGATCACCGGCGCGGATACGCCAGTCGGTGCCTTCGCCTCGTGCCTGACAGCATTCATCATGTTCGAGGCAGCGTTCTTCTGCGAGATCGTCCGCGCCGGCATCCAGTCGATTCCCCGGGGCCAGGTCAGCGCGGCCCAAGCGCTGGGCATGAGCTACGGGCAGAGCATGCGCCTGGTGATCCTGCCCCAGGCATTTCGCAAGATGACGCCACTGCTCCTGCAGCAGAGCATCATCCTGTTCCAGGATACCTCGCTGGTGTACAGCGTGGGCTTGATGGATTTTCTCAACACAGCCCGCTCGCGTGGCGACAACATCGGCCAGCCTCATGAATTCCTGATCTTTGCCGGCCTGGTGTACTTTCTCATCAGCTTCGCCGCTTCGCGGTTGGTCAAGCACCTGCAAAAAAGGCTAGCGGTATGATTTCTATCGATAAAGTGAGCAAATGGTACGGTGACTTCCAAGTCCTGACCGATTGCACGACCCAGGTCCAGAAGGGTGAAGTGGTCGTGGTCTGCGGCCCGTCCGGCTCCGGCAAGTCCACACTGATCAAATGCATCAACGCGCTGGAGCCGTTCCAGAAAGGCGATATCGCGGTCGACGGCGTCTCGCTGGCCAACCCGAAGACCGATCTGCCGAAATTACGCGCGCGGGTGGGCATGGTGTTCCAGCACTTCGAACTGTTCCCGCACTTGTCGATCATCGACAACCTGACCATCGCACCAGTCAAGGTGTTGGGCCGCGACAAGACAGAAGCGGTCGCGAAAGGGCATCAACTGCTCGAACGGGTTGGCCTCAAGGATCACGCCAGCAAGCATCCCGGCCAGCTTTCCGGCGGCCAGCAGCAGCGTGTGGCCATCGCCCGGGCACTGGCGATGGACCCGATCGTGATGCTGTTCGACGAACCGACTTCGGCGCTGGACCCGGAAATGGTCAACGAGGTGCTGGATGTGATGGTGCAACTGGCCCAGGAAGGCATGACCATGATGTGCGTGACCCACGAGATGGGCTTTGCACGCAAGGTCGCCAGCCGCGTGATCTTCATGGACCAGGGAAAGATCATCGAGGACTGCGCCAAGGAATCCTTCTTTGGCGATACCACTGCGCGCAGCGAACGTGCCCAGCAGTTTCTCGCCAAGATCCTGCAGCACTGAGCAAGACGGAGGCTGGACGGAGGTTCAGCCTCAGCTCTTCAACCGGAACGGGTTGAAGTTGGTATCCCGGTCGTAATAATCCTCGTTTTCCTTGTGCTTGAGAAAGGCGACGACCCGGTAGGTCACCGGCGTCATCACCACTTCCCAGGCCGTCTTCAGGACATACTGCGCCACGATCACCGTCAGCAATTGATCGTTCGGCCAGATACCGGCAAAGGCGATCACATAGAACAAGCTCGAATCCACCAGCTCGCCACATAGGGTCGAACCGATGGTGCGCATCCATAAGGATCGTCCTTGCATCCAGACTTTCATGCGCGCCATCACATAGCTGTTGACGAAACTGCCACACCAGAACGCAATCACCGAACCGGCCACGATGCGCGGCGTATTGCCGAACACCGCCTCCAGATGCACCTGATAGCCGGCATTGAACGGATCGGCAGCAGAGGGCAACACCAGCACGGTCGCCGACATGAACGCCGCGAACACCAGCGCGGCAAAACCCGCCCAGATCACACGCCGGTCACGGCCATAGCCATACACTTCGGTGAGTATGTCGCCGAAAACGTAGGAAATGGGGAAAAACAGCACACCTGCGGCAAAGGTGACAGTACCCAGTAACGGCAGCGTCACTTGCGCCACCTTGGCCGCCCCGATGAGGTTGGAACACAGCAACACCGCGACAAACGCGGCCATCACGAAGTCGTAGTAGCGGTAAGTGGGGCCAGAGGCTGCCATGGATGTCATCCGAGTCGGTGATGCTGCGTTTCTCACCTTACGTTACGTTTGGAGCCACCAAACATGGCGGCTCGCGCCTTGCCTTATACAAAAATGGGCTCGGCGCGGCCGTGTCGGTAGCGTCAACAGGCCCTAACGCACACTGCAATCGCCTGAAGCCACCAAGGGCCTCAGGTGCCTAAGGCTAGATCAACCCCACTTGGTATTGCTTTGTGGCCAGTTCGGGTAATTGCGCTTCTCCGGTGCCGGCGGGAAGTACTGATACAACCAGGTTTCACTCAGGGCACGGTCGGCGGTGCGGATGAACAGGCGCATATTTACCGGCTCGACACTGTCGTCGGTGGGATACCAGTCGAACAGCACTCGATAACCCTTTGTATCGGGAATCTTCAGGACATGGAAATCCTGGGTTCGGCCATTGGAAACGCTCAGCACCGGCTCGATGGCCGTTCCTTCGGGCAAGAGTTCCAGCCCACCACCGGTGAAATCGATGGAAAAACGCCGAGCCCAGACATGCGGGTAATGTTCGCCAGGCGCCCAGCCTTCGACGAAACCACCTATGCCGGAACGGGTGGAATGGACCTGCGCCAACGGGGTTCTGACCGGTGGCAGGTCGCTCCAGTGCAGCTTGTAGCCGAAATTCAGCGACTGTCCGGCCTTGACCGGCTCCTTGGGCGTCCAGAAGGACACGATGTTGTCCAGGGTTTCGCCGGTAGTGGGCAACTCCAGCAGCGAGATCGCACCCTCACCCCATGGGGTAGTCGGCTCCACCCACAGGCTCGGGCGGCGGTTGTACCAGTCCACGGTGTCCTGGTAGGTGCGGAAATCGTGATCGGTTTGAACCAGCCCGAAGCCCTTGGGGTTGGTGTCGGTGAACGTATTGAACTGGATGTGTGGCGGATTGTTCAACGGCCGGCAAATCCATTCCTCGTTGCCGCGCCACATGGCCAGGCGATCCGAATCGTGAATTTCCGGATGCAGCGTGTCGCACATGCGGCGCTCGTGGCCGCCACAACTGAACATGCTGGTCATGGGGGCGATGCCCAACTGGGTAATGTCGCGGCGTGCATTGAGATGCGCGTCGATGGCCATCACTACCCGGTCGGCCAGGCAATCGATATCGAAGGCATAGGCACCCGTGACACTGGGCGAATCCAGCAACGCATAGACGGTAAAGCGCGTGCTGCGCGGAGCCGGCTGGACGAACCAGAACTTGGTGAAATCCGGAAACTCCTCAGGCTGGTTGGAATAACTGTCGATCGCGACACCGCGCGCCGACAGCCCGTACTGCTGAGTCTTGTCCACTGCGCGGAAATAGCTGGCACCGAGGAAGGACACGATATCGTACTTGTCGATCTGCGGTGCCTTGAACACTTTGAATCCGGCAAAGCCCAGATCGCCCGTCAATTGGGACTTATCCACACCGCTGTTATCGTAATTGAACAGATCGGGACGGAAGTGTACTTCCCGCGCTTCGCCAGTCCTGGGGTTGACGTTGTACATCCGAACCGGCTGCCTGAAGCCCATGCCGACATGGAAGAACTGCACATCAAGCTGGCCTTGCAGCTCGTTCCACAGTGAGCGGTTGGAATCGTACTGAATAGCGTTGAACTGCAGTGGAGTCATGCCGGCCAGGGTCGGCGGCAGCGTCTGGCGAGTATCGACATAAGGCTGCCCGGCGAGCGCCTTGGCCTGGGCCTTGAGGGTCTCGAAGTCGAAGCGCTCGGCTTCGCCATTGGCCGCGTCGGGAGCTTCTTGTGCCAGGATACTTCCAGCATAGAAAGTGCCAATCGGCAAACCAGTGTAAGCCGCCAGGGCCATGGATGTTTTCAGGAAATCTCTACGATGCATAAAAAACCTTTCGAGCCAGTGTGACGCATCCGGACGACATGCCTGTACTCCGTCTTTATTCTCGATGCCTGCTCCTGAGACCGGAGCGGCCGACATCAGGCTGGGTCCAGCGCTATGGGCTGGGAAACTGATGGACAGTAACGGCAAAAGTTCTGCGAGTGCGCTGATATAGCACATTCGAAGCGCGCTGCATGCCCCCAGGTGCCCGGCCCTGGCATCATTGAAACAGGATGTTTCATGCGGAGGAAAGATAAACCTTGAAGTGCGGCCCATTTATCGGCAGAAAGATATCATCTAGCCATTATTAGCCATCTGATTTAAATTTAATGAAGCCAATAGAAAAGCATTATCCCGGTATTTCCCCCAGGAGCCGATAGGATAATCGTGGTTTCTACCGGCGCGGCAGGTACCGTCGAGCAGTAGCAGGGAGATGAATCATGCAGTATCGACCCAACAACCCACTGTATATGCCTGGTTTTGGTGCTTTTCACCGCCAAACCCGTTGCGGGCGGATTCACTTCATAGCGGGAGGTGCGGCATGA
Organism: Azomonas macrocytogenes; assembly: GCF_014191985.1. Classification (GTDB taxonomy): domain Bacteria; phylum Pseudomonadota; class Gammaproteobacteria; order Pseudomonadales; family Pseudomonadaceae; genus Azomonas; species Azomonas macrocytogenes. The sequence continues at coordinate 12,173 of NZ_JACHXI010000007.1, read as the reverse complement.
TTCGCGCCCTGTCATTGGCAGTAATAGCGCTGGCACTGGTCTATTTCACCGGCTGTTTCGTTGAAGAAAAAATGGACCCCATGTTCTGGTCGCAGGACACCCGCCTGATTGGGCTGCTGTTCGGCATCCCGCTCGCCTTGATGGCAATGAGCCTTTCCAATCTACGAGACGATCACCAAGGGCACGCGAAAGGCAATCCGCACGCCTGATTCGATTTCATGGCCGACAACAGAACCGGCCTTTCAATTTTGCTTTGACGTTTCTCTGCAAAGGCCAGACGGAATCATTTCTCGTCTGGCCTCTTTTTTGGCCCTTCGCAACACCGTGGAAAGCACGATCCACCTTTCCGGGACACGCAACAGACCCGATCCGTTTCGCGCCAACCGATCACGCCACCGGCCTGTCGTACAAGTTTCATGAAAGATTTCCGCTCCCGCCGGGTCTGAGGATCATTACCGACGATTCGCCAGCGATTCCCGGAGGTGGGCCTTGAGCGACAGGAAAAACAGCCGCAGCAACCAAGCCAGAGGCAAGCCGAATACGTCGCACGAACGGGAAACTTTACTGGCGCAGCTCGTGGCCTTGCACGAGGAAATGCAACGCACCCCGCTGCCAACCGGAACGGCAGGCATACATCCGACGTATGCCGAAAGCGCCCGCAACCTGTTGAGTTACCTGGCTCTGCGCCGCCACGATATCAGGCCGCTGCAGATCCGCCTGGCCCGCCAGGGACTTTCCTCGCTGGGTCGTTCGGAAGCCAGCATTGACGTCGCCCTGAGCGATGTCATCGGGATACTGGAGTGCCTGATCCGTGGCGAAACGCAATCACGGCCGGCACAGACGCTGAATATGGAGCAGGCCGAGCGCCTGCTCGCCGAACATACCCGCGCCCTGTTCGGTAATCCACCCGCCATGCGCGACGTACGGATCATGGTCACCATGCCCACTGAGGCAGCCTGGAACTACGCCATGATCCATGACTTGCTGGCGGCCGGCATGAACTGCATGCGCATCAATTGTGCCCATGACGATGCCGCCACCTGGCAAAAAATGATCGAGCACTTACGGCATGCGGGAAAGACCCAAGGCAAAGCTTGCCAAATCATGATGGACCTGGCCGGCCCCAAGCTGCGCACCGGAAACATCGACCCCGGTCCCGCCGTGCGGCGTATCCGTCCCAAACGCGATAGCTTCGGCAGAGTCACGCACCCGGCGCGGGTCTGGCTCAGCGCCGAAGAAGACCCCACGCCTGCGCCTGCCCCAGCCGATGCCTGCCTCCAATTACCAGGCGAGTGGCTGCATCGCCGCAAGATCGGCGACACCCTGACGCTGCGCGATGCCCGCAAGTCCAGGCGCCGCCTGCACATTGTCGACGCCAGCGCCGCCGGCTGCTGGGCCGAGCTACGCAAGACCGCCTATGTCATTCCCGGCCTGCCACTACGCCTGCAAGGCGGCAAACGTGGCGACAAAGCCCGCATTGCTCCCTTTGCGTCGGGTGAGCAGACGATTTCCCTGTGGGCAGGCGATACCCTGATTCTTACTCACGACATGCAGCATGGGCATCCCGCCACGCTCGACAGCAGCGGCCAGGTACTTACCCCGGCCACCATCGGCTGCACCCTGCCGGAAGTCTTCGCGCAGGTGCGCGCCGGCGAACCGATCTGGTTCGACGACGGCAAGATCGGCGGCGTGATCGAATCAGTCAGCGACGCGGCGCTGCGGGTTCGCATCGAGCATGCACCGGACGGCGTCAAACTGCGCAGCGACAAAGGCATCAACCTGCCGCAGACCAAACTCGAACTCGACGCTCTGACCGCAGAAGACCGGCAGGCACTGAATTTCGCCGCACGCCATGCCGATGTCATCGAGCTGTCCTTCGTCAATCGGGTCGCGGACGTGCACATGCTGTTCGAACAGCTCGAACGCTTGGATGCCAGCGACCGCGGCGTGGTGCTGAAAATCGAGACCCGTTGTGGCTTCGAAAATCTCCCCGCCCTGCTACTGGCCGGCATGCACAAGCCGCGCTTCGGCGTGATGATTGCCCGGGGCGATCTGGCCGTGGAAAGCGGTTTCGAACGGCTGGCCGAATTACAGGAGGAAATCCTCTGCCTCTGCGAAGCGGCGCATGTCCCGGTCATCTGGGCGACCCAGGTGCTCGAAACGCTGGCCAAGACAGGTGCGCCATCGCGAGCGGAAATCACCGATGCCGCGATGGGCGTTCGCGCCGACTGCGTGATGCTCAACAAAGGCCCGCATATACTGAAAGCCGTCCATACGCTGGACGACCTGCTACGGCGCATGCGCGCCCATCACAACAAAAAGCGGGACCTGTTGAGAAAACTACAGGTGGCGCATCAACCGGCACTGGCCGGAACCGGTACGGACCAAGCCACCTGAACGCAAAACGGCGGAAAATGCCCTGCCCGCTGCGTTTCACTCCTTCGTGCGCTGCCGAATGGCATCCAGCAGGTGTCTGGCCAGGGCTTCGTAATCCTCGTCGAAGTGATGGCCACCAGGCAGGCGCAACGTTTCACCGGGCGCTCCGGGCAGGGTGCAACCGCTGTCGTCGGCATCCTCGCTGCCATAGACACAGAACACCTTCTGCGCCGGAATTTTCGCCAGCTCCGGACCGATGACGGTTTCCTCGCCGGCCTGGCCCAGCCAGCCCTGGACCTCGATCTCGAAACTGCCAGTGCGCGCCAGGGCCAGCAACAGCATGGCCTGAACCTGCTCTTGGTCTCGCGCCGGCAGCCGGTTGTAGACAATCGGCAGGATATCCGCACCGAAGGAATAACCGGCCAGGACAAAACGCTTCGCGCCCCATTTGTCACGATAGGTCTGCATCAATTGCTCAAGATCGGCCGTGACCTGCTCGGGGCTCTTGTGTTGCCAGAAATAACGCAATGCATCGATTCCTACCACCGGGTAACCCTGGCTGGCCATGTATTGCGCCGAAGCGCGATCCAGATCGCGCCAGCCGCCGTCCCCGGAATAGAAGAAGGTAACGAGATCAGATGGCTTCGCGGCCGGGACTTCGATCACCGGAACCGGATCGCCCTGCCCCTGCAGGGAACGCTTGAGCTGGGTGAAGAGAATCTGCACCAGTGGTGTGCCGTAGTTGCCGATCACGTTTTCCGTACGCGGCTGGTCTCGGACGAAGCGGGAAGTATCGGGATCAGGGTTTTCATTCCAAGCCGTGACCCATTCGCCGTGTGTGGCCGAGGTCGGTAGCGGATTGGCGGAACAGTCCGGCCTGGCCAGGGAAAAACCGACCGAGATCGCCCTGGCCTTGTCGTTGCCCTGCGTCGATAGCCAGCGCCAGGCGTAGGCCGCGCCGTTGTCGATCCCCGCTACCAGGTCCGGCGTAGCACCCAGCAGGTCGATGCTGGCAGCGATTTGCCGTTGTTGCGCGGCACAGTCATCCGCCGGGAAGACCAGTTGCACAGCCCGCGCCTGATTTTCTTCGGCCAGGCTCGCCATCTGCTCGTCGCTCAGTCGCAGGGCTTCGGTCGCAACGATCAGAACTCGCACGGCGGGATCGTTGGCGGGAATGGCAAGCATCATGGGACTGCCGTCGGGGCCTTTGCGGTGCTCCAGGCGGGCTTCGTGCGGCAGCCAGAAATAGAAGAACAGCGCGGCGAGGACAAGCGCCACAAGCGGAACGAGCAACGGCCAGCGAAACTTCATGAACATATTCTCAGCGTTTTACCAATCCAGTGAGGCCACCCGCGATCAGGGCAGCGGTATCGGCCATGGCCACCAGCGGATCGAGGCCGGCCGGCACGGCGAGATAGCGGGGCTCCCAGTATGGCTGGAATTTCTCCTTGAAGCGGCGCAATCCCTGGAAATTGTAGAACTGCTCGCCACGCTGGAACACCAGGGCGCCGAGCCGCTGAGACAAGGGCGCGCCACGGCGCGGCTGCAGGCCGGAGAGCGGCACCATGCCCAGACTGAACTGCGTGTAGTCGCGGGATTTGAAATGCAGGATCAGACCGAGCATCAAGAATTCCATGGTCAATTTTGGTGCCTGCGGATGCACCCGCATCAGATCCAGGCTGGCCAGTTCGGCCATATCGGTCTCCAGCAGATTGGCGAAGGCTACCGCCCGGCCCTGGAAACGCACGACCGCGATCCGGAAGCGATTCAGATAATCCGGTGTGAAACGGCCCAGGGAAAACCCCTTTTCGCGCACCTGTTTGCCGATCAGCCAGGCATCGGAAATCACTTGCAATTCCTCCAGCGGTGCCTGACCGGGTTCGTGGAACTCCAGCTGTAAACCGTCGCGCAGGCCACGGCTGCGGATGTAGCGCAGATCCTTCATCTCCTTGCCTTTGTTTTCCAGCTCGAAGCTGCGCAGATCGACCCGCGCTTCCTCGCCCAGTTTCACCGCGATCAGGCCGATGTCCATGTACAGCGGCAGGTTCTCAGGCCGGACCTGATAAAACACCGGCCGCGCGTGATGTAAATCGCACAGATCACGGAACTGCCAGACCAGCTCAGCGCGCACCTGGCTCGGCCCGATGGGGTCGAACAGTGCAATCATGCTGCGGCCCTGGCGCGCATACATCAGAAAAGCCTGGCCCGCAGGATCGAACAGCAGTGCCTTGTCGCCGCTCAGTGCCAGGCCGCCGTCCGGCTGGCAGGACTGGCGGACGATCGCAGCGGCCTTGTCCAGCGCTTGCGTACACGGCACCGGAATGACCGGCGGCCGGGCCCGCAGCAGCCAACTCAGCATCAGCACCGCCAGCAACAAGGCACTGCCCAGGGCCGCCCGCAGGCCGCGGGGCGCATCGCCATCCAATTCGAATTGCCACCAGAGCTGATTGCTATAAGGCACACTCTGATAGGCAAACAATAAAAGCCAGATCGATGTCGCCACCACGCAACTACTGGCCAGCAGATACAGCGGTGCCAACGGTTGCACCATCAGCCGGCTGGGCCGGTAGAAGGCCGGTCGGAACAGCGCCAGCAACGCGGCGATGACCATCGTGACGATGGCCTCTTCCCAGTCGAAGCCCTTGAGCAGGGACATCGTTGCACCGACCAGCAAGAGCACGATGGTCAGTGCCCAGGCGGCGGAGAGCCGGCGCCACAGACCATTGGCCAGGACCAGGCAGAACACCCCTACCAGACTGGCGATGAAGTGCGAGGCCTCGATCAGCGGCTGGGGAACCAGAAAGCTCAATGCCTGCAGGCGGCTATCAATGGATGGGGTCACCCCCGAGAACAGCAGTACCACGCCAGCCAGAAATACCAGCAGTGACAGGATCGGCGCCGCCATGCCGGAAGCCAGTTCCACCGCCTGCCTGGCGGATAGCAAGCGCCGGGCCTCGGCAAAGAGCAGCATCAGGCACGCGATCAGCAATGGCAGCAGGGTATAGATCAACCGGTAGAGCAGCAGGGCCGCGGCCAGCGCCGCCGTCCCCAGCTCGTTGGCGAAAGCTGCCAGCAGGACGGCTTCGAACACCCCCACGCCACCGGGTACATGGCTCAAGACACCGGCGACCAAAGCCAGCAGATAGACGAGCAAAAAGACACCGAACGGCGGGTTGGCCGGCAGCAGCAGATAAAGCACGGCAGCGGCGGCAGCCACATCGATCACGGTAATCAACAGTTGCAGCGCGGTCAGGCGCAATCCCGGCAGGCGCACGTTCAGCGAGCCGATCTTGCACAGCACGCAGGCCGAGGCCGGTTGCTCGGGCTGGCACCAGCGCCGCAACGCGAAAACCAGCAAGGCATAACCCGCCAGCAGGAGCGAAGCGACCGTCGCGATCAGCGTTTGCGGCAGATGCAGGACCAGCGCCGTGCCCGACAGGTCACTCAACGCCGCCAGCGCCGCCAGCAGCGGCAAAACGCACCCCAGCGACAGGCTGGCGAACAGCGATATACGCATCACCTCGCCAGTACCCAGGCCATGGCGCGAATAGCTGCGCAGGCGCACCGCACCACCGGACAGCATGGCCAGCCCCACTGCATTGCCGATGGCAAACGCGCCGAAGCCTCCTGCCATCAGCACCTTCCACGGCAAGGACACGCCGGCATAGCGGCACGCCGACCATTCGTAGCCGAGCATGGCGACGAAACCGATGACCGTCATCAGCACTGCACCGAGTAGCGCCCAGCCGGAAACCGACGTCAAAGCGTCGAGCAGCGCCGGCAAGTCAATTTCGTGCAGCAGATGGAAACAGGCAACCAACGCCAGCCCGAACACCACGAAAATCGCCACCATGCCGATAAGTCTGCGGTGGTTATGCAATCGTTGAAACAGCGATGGCTGAGGCGAAGCGGAAGAAGAAGAAATAGTGGGAGGGATGCTCATCGGTTGACCTCTGCAACGGGCCTCCCTTCTAAGTAATAACCTTGCCTGAATGCAAGAGCGGCGGAGAAAATCCATGGCTTTCCGGCATGGCCCGTGCTGCGTCAATCATAATAGAAGCGGCACGCACTGTTCTTCGTCTGGCACAAGGCGCGCCCCTCCTGTCGCAGGACCTGTGGACGCTGATCGGTCTGCTACAGCTTTTACCTGATTATGCTTTACCGCCCGCCCGCACCACTGAAATATCTCCTCACAGCACCGCTCAGACCGCTTTTTACGGGTTTTACGTTGTTTTTTCCTGGGCGAGGTAAAAGCCGAACCGGAGTAATTTGATGTTTTTTTCACCAACCGTTCACATCGAAACGACAGAAGCGGGAGCAGACTTCCCCTGTCTTCCGAATTACCCCCTCCTGGCCGCCGACAAGCGGCCTTCTTTTTGCCTGCGGACTTCCTGACCAATGGCCGGAATCAAAGGGGAACGACCACGCTATTGCCTTTGTCGTTGCAGCTAATACCCACCGGCAACACAGCAAACAGTTTCTGCGTCAGTGCCCGGATAAAGTTTGCAAGACATCAAGACATAGATAGCCCCGCACTTAGCCCTGACGAGGGTATGCTGGGGACCGATCTTTCGCTGTCGGGACGACCGATCACAGTCCCCTACAGACCGCTAGTTTTCAGGAGAACGGATTAGTGCGTAGAACTTTCGCAACCATGGTCGGAGCTCTGCTCGCTTGCACGGCCACGCAAATACTGGCCACAAACGAGGCAGACACGGAAACAGAAATCCGTTGGACCACCTTCGGCGTACCACACATCAAGGCAGCCAACGAACGGGGGCTCGGCTACGGCATCGGCTACGCTTACGCACGTGACAACCTTTGCCTGCTGGAAGAGGAAATCGTCACCGCACGCGGCGAGCGTTCGAGATTCTTCGGCCCCGATGGCAAATCCTCGGCCCGGATCGCCAATGTCCCCTCGGATTTCTTTTTCCGCTGGCTGAACGACGACGCTGCCGTGGAAGGCTTCTGGGTTGCCCAGCCCGTCGCGATTCAGCAGTTGCTGGAGGGCTACGCCGCCGGTTTCAACCGTTACCTGAACGACACTCCCGAGGCTGAACAGCCGGCCGCCTGTGCCGGCAGCGACTGGCTGCGACCGATTGCCAGTGCAGATTTGATTCGCCTCGCCCGCCGCCTGATTGTCGAAGGCGGCCTCGGCAATTTCGTCGAGGCGTTGATCGCCGCCGCCCCGCCGGGGCAGGAGCAGATCGCCAGCACCAATCTGCACCTGGACTTCGCCCAGGCGGCCCGCCGCCGCGCGCAATTCGGCGAGCAGACGGGCAGCAACGCCGTAGCCATCGGTAGCGACCTGTCGGACAACGGCAAGGGTATTCTGCTCGGTAATCCGCACTTTCCCTGGTCCGGTGCGGCCCGCTTCTACCAGATGCACCTGACCATTCCCGGCAAGCTCGACGTCATGGGTGCCGCCCTGCCTGGCATGCCAGTCATCAACATCGGCTTCAACCAGCATTTCGCCTGGAGCCACACGGTCGATACGTCCAGCCATTTCACCCTGCAGCGCCTGCAACTGGATCCCCAGGACTCTTCTCGATATCTGGTCGACGGCCAGTCCCGGCCGCTCGAAAAGCGCATCGTCAATATCGAAGTACGCAACGAGGATGGCATGCTCGCCAATCTCGAACACACGCTATATCTGTCCGAATACGGCCCGCTGCTGAACTGGCCCGGCCTGCTCGGTTGGGACGACAAAACGGCCTACGCCCTGCAGGACGCCAACCTGGACAATACTCGCGCCATCCAGCAGTGGGTGGCGATGAACGAAGCGACCAGCCTCGCCGAGTTCAAGGCCTCCATCGAACGGCTGCAAGGTATTCCCTGGGTCAACACCCTGGCAGCCGATGACCGGGGCCGGACGCTGTACATGAATACCGCAGTGATGCCGAACGTAACCCTCGAACAGACCGCCGACTGCCTCGACAAAGCCATGGCCAAAGAAGGCCTGCCCGTGCTGGACGGCTCACGCAGCGCCTGTCGCTGGACAGTCGACAAGGAAGCCGCGCAGCCTGGCATCATGCCCGTCAGCCAGCAACCGGTTCTTGAGCGCAGGGACTTCGTACAGAACTCCAACAGCAGCGCCTGGATGACTAACCCCGCCGCACCGCTGACCGGCTTCTCGCCGCTGATCAGCCAGGCCAAAGAGCTCAATCCGAGAACGCGCTTCGGCCTCACCCAACTAGCCCGCCTGGCCAAGGGCAAGATTACCCCGCAGCAACTGGAACACATGGTGACGGCCAATCAGGTCTATATGGCCAACGTCCTGATGGCCAACCTGTTGACCCTGTGCCAGGCCGACCAGGCGCCGCAAGATGTCTGCACCAGCTTCCATCGGTGGAATCGCCAGGCCAACCTGGGCGACAACGCCCGCGCCCTGCTCTATTTCCAGCGTTTCATGACGCATTTCCAGGAAATTCCAGCAGCCTGGCGCGTTCCTTTCAATCCCGCCGATCCGATTGGCACGCCGCGCGGTATCCTGCTGAGCAAGCCGCACGTCAAAGAACAGGTTCTGCAGGCACTACACATCGCGCGCGATGAAGTGAACGAACTGGGCATCGCGGAACACGCCGCTTGGGGCGAGGTGCAGAAATCCTCCCGTGGCGACGAACAGATCCCGATTCCCGGCGGCGGCAGCAACCTGGGGGTTTACAACGCCATTGAAAGCCAGCCCGAAGGCGACAGCTATCTGGAGGTCATCGGCGGCAGCAGCCATATCCAACTGGTACGTTTCACCGACGCAGGGCCGCAAGCACGCGGCATCCTGTCGTTCTCGCAATCCGCCGACCCTACCTCGTCACACAACCGCGACCAGACTTTGCGTTTCTCCCGACAGCAATGGCACACCCTGCCATTCACCGAAGAGCAGATAAACGCCAGCCTGTCCGCACCGGTCCTTTTGCTCTCCGAGTGAGATGCCAGCAGCGCGGGAGTCGCCTGGCTCCCGCCCTTGCGCCAGCCACAGGAGAATCCCTCCAGCCAGCGACGTTCAACCCAGCAATTCGACCGACAGCCGCCTGAAGCACACCGCATCGCCATGATGCTGCAGTACCAGATGCCCCTGCGGCGCACGGGCGAAATCGGGAAAATCACCGAACTCGCTATGCGCGATGCACTGGCGCAAGGCCGGATCATCCAGATCGTAGGCCAGTACCTGACGGTCTTTGAGCCAGTGCTCGACCCGATTGCCTCGCACAATCACCTGCCCGCGCAAGAAATGGCCTTCGCGCAGGTCGGTGGCGAGCCAGGGCGGCAGCAACTGGCATAGCGCACCGTTGCTGGTCGCCGGATTGCCGCCAGCAGGATGCCGAGCGTCGTCGAGCAATTGCATTTCCGGCCCGCTTTGCCAGGCTTCCTGAGCCGCCTCATCGACCCGGTACAGCACCCCGGAATGGCCACCGGCAGGTAACCGAAACTCGAAACGAAAAGCAAAATCCCGATAGCACTCTCGGGAAATCAGGCCGACCTGCGGCGCTCCGGCGATCGCCCAGAGCTCTTCGCCGGCATAGCGCCAACTGGCCTCGGGGAATTGTTGTCCTTGCCAGGCACGCCACTGGTGTGCATCGAGCCATGTCTTCGTGGATACCATCTCAACCTCAACCAGGTAGTTACTGCTTGCATCTCGGCCAGCGATAGCCGCAACCATTCAGGCCCGGGGCATCCGTGGGGTCATTTGAAATTACGACTGAATGACAGCGATCAGGTTCGCCAACCTCCGGTCAGTGGTGTCTTGCCACATGGAAACACCGCAACAACGAGTGGACTAAGCTCAAGGTAGTCCATTCCGGCAGAGGAGAACTGCGATGCGTATCGCGATCAATGGTTATGGCCGCATCGGCCGTACGGTGACCCGGGCCCTGTTCGAGCGAGGCCTGGACAGCGAAATCCAGATCATTGCTATCAACGACCTCAGCGAGGGCAAGACGCTACTGCAGCTGACCCGCTTCGACTCCACATTCGGGCGTTTTTCTGGTGAAGTATCGCTACAGGATGATTACCTGACGATTCGCGATCAGCCGATCCGCCTGCTGCGCGAACCGGAACCGGGCAAGCTGCCCTGGAAAGAGCTGGAAATCGACGCGGTGCTGGAATGTACCGGCCACTTCAAGCATCGCCTCGAAGCGGAAACTCACCTCAAGGCCGGCGCCAATCGGGTATTCGCTTCACACCCTTTGGACCATGCCGACCTGACGGTGGTGTACGGCGTCAACCATCAGCTTCTGGGTGGCCAACAGGTGATCTCCAATGCCTCCTGCACCACCAACTGCCTGGCACCGGTGGCCAAGGTGCTGCACGAGGCGTTTGGCATTCGCCAAGGCCTGGTCAATACCGTGCATTCCTACACCAACGACCAGAGCTTGCTGGACAAGCCGCACAAAGACCCCTACCGCGCCCGCGCCGCCGCATTGTCGATGATCCCAACCACCACCGGCGCGGCCAAGGCCATCGGCTTGGTACTACCGGAACTGGCCGGACGGCTGGATGGCCTGTCGATACGCGTACCGACCCCGGACGTCTCGCTGCTGGACCTGACCTGTACCGTCGAGCGTGCACCGGCCAACGCCGAGGCCGTCAATCGCCTGCTACAGGAAGGTGCCGGACAAATGCCCAAAGATGTAATGGAATGCAACGAGCTGCCGCTGGTTTCCAGCGACTTCAAAGGGTATCCAGTGTCCTGCGTGGTGGACCTCAAGCACACCCGCGTGCAGGGCGACCTGGTCAAGGTCCTGGCCTGGTACGACAACGAATGGGCCTTCGCCAATCGTATGCTGGATGTGCTGAGAATCTGGTAAGAAGAGCAGGAGATAGCTTCATCCGTACAGAAATGATCTGCCTGGGTGGAGCTATCGGAGAAGCGCCGAACCAGAATGGTCGGTTTTCCGGCACCCCGACCGCTTATCCGCCGCGGTCGTCGCCAAGTGAAGTGAAGCTCTACGCAGTATCGAGGTCAATCCTCGAATACCCGGGTGGAAGTCCTCACGAACCCCCAACCAATCATGATCGTGGGCAGAGTCATGGCCGGCGACATACCCATGGTTTCGTAAAGAACAAAACAGAAAGGCAGTGCCAGAAGTAGCACAAAAAAGGCCAGCATGAGTTCTTTGAGCCAGGCCTGTTGCGATTTGGGAGTAATCTTCGGTATCTCGAGCTTTTTCATGGTTTTCTACTCTTTTTGTAAGAGGATTTCACTGCTGCCCTCAAGATACGTAACAAAATAATACAAGCCAAAGCATCTTGAAACAAACAGCGTCCCGATGGAACCCATGACTCGAAAGTGTCAACCAAATCGATCCGACACAATTTGGCCCCGGTCAACGATTCGGTATTCGAGTCGAGCCCCGGAAACAAAGAGTGAAAAGCAAAAGCCGCAACGGGACCCATATTCTCCAGACCAGAACCCGGCCGGGAAAATCCAGACGCAATTTTTGGGCGCAAGTCAACCGATAAACGGGCACACCACCAAGGCTACCGGGCAGCTACAGCCCCTTCCCCCAAAATAACTGGCGAGGCCTTGACCTCTTCAGCAAAACGGATTTGACCTGCTGGCGAGCCCCCAAAGCGGTTATTAAAAAGCCTACTTGAACAACAAAAAATTCTTTTTATTAAAAAAGTATTTATTGCAATTACACTTCCAATAATCTTTCCTGCCTGTTTTTGTTGTTTAAACAACAAAAAATACACAAATTAACCGTGACTTTTTCTTGTTTCATTGATAGTTTCCAGGCAAAACAAATCCAACGCCGTGGAGCCCGCCATGCATTCTCGCATCATCGAAGTAACCGAGC
>NZ_JACHXI010000006.1 GCF_014191985.1 Azomonas macrocytogenes | reverse complement strand
TCGGTGTAGCGACGACGGGTAATACGTTGCATGGGAACCTCCAGGTTGCGATCAAAGTATCGCTTCCTGGCGTCCGCTCTGGTGGGGCAGGTTCACCTCGTCCCAATGGGCTGTAAGGGACGAAGCCAATCCCCAGGCGGCGGCAGGTTGCCAAGCTGCCATTCGCTTCCGCTTCCGGGTCACGCGTCCACAGGGAATATTCGGTTTGCAAGGCATTGATCGGATGGACCTTGTGAACCCGCTCAAGGGTGGCGGCGGACGCTTCGCTCAGGCCGAGATAACGGACCTTGCCGGCGTGTACCAGATCGGCCATCGCGCCGACGGTCTCTTCAATAGGCACCTGCGGATCGACTCGATGCAGGTAATACAGATCCAGATGGTCTACGCCAAGACGCTTCAAGCTGCCCTCGATGGCCTGGCGGACATAGTCGGGACGACCATTGGTGCCCCGCGCCGCTGGATCGGCAGACCGGACAATGCCGAACTTGCTGGCCAGGAACACCTGCTCGCGCTTGCCACGGATGGCTTTGCCGACCAGTTCCTCATTGGTATGGGGGCCGTACATATCCGCGGTATCGAAAAAATTCAGCCCCAGTTCGAGTGCGCGATGCAGGGTCGCGGTCGACTCTCTATCATCGCGGTCAGTGCCATAGAAGTCGCTCATGCCCATGCAGCCCAAGCCGATTGCGGAAACCTGCGGGCCGTTGCGACCCAGTTGGCGCGTTTTCATATGCTGCCCCTCGCTCAATCTCGTTGGATAACCTTGGCGAGTCTGTTTATTTAATCTTCAAAGATAAATGCGGTAAAACTGCATTCACTATTTGTAATTTCCAAATAAGTTCATGGATCGACTATTTGCCATGCGGGTCTTCACCCGGATTATCGAATTGCAGGGTTTTGCCAGGGCAGGCGAAAGCCTGCAACTTTCACCAGCGACAGTCACGACCCTGATCAAGCAGCTCGAAGCCCATCTGGGCGTACAGTTACTGCAGAGAACCACGCGCCAGGTAACGCCGACGCGGGACGGCATGGCCTATTACGAACGGTGTGTGCGCCTTTTGGCCGATCTGGACGAAACGGAAGCGTTCTTTTCGCAGACGCGTAAAAATCCTCAGGGAAAGCTGCGGGTGGACCTGCCCGGTTCAATCAGCAGATTGCTGGTCATGCCGTCGCTACCGCAATTCTGCGAGCGCTATCCGGGCATCGAATTGATCATCAGCAGTAACGACCGGCCGATCGACTTGATCCGAGAAGGCGTGGACTGTGTGCTCCGCGCCGGCGCTGTGCTGGATGAAAGCCTGGTCGCCCGCCCCTTGACCAAACTCGCCCAGGTCACTTGCGCGAGCCCCGGATACCTGGAGAAACACGGCATACCGAGAACGATCGGACAGCTCGAAGGGCACTGCGCCGTGAATTATATTTCTGGCGCCACCGGCCGGCAGTTTCCCCTGGAGTTTCAAGTGGATGCCGAGCGGGTCATCCGCGAGCTGCCCGGGCAGGTTTCCGTCAACGGCGCCAGCGCTTACGTGGCAGCTTGCGAAGCAGGACTTGGCTTGATCCAGGCACCGCTTTACGTCTCGGCACAGCTGGCAGAAGGTCGCTTGTGCGAAGTGCTGCCCGCTTGCCGGCCTCCACCGCTGCCCTTGTCGGCGGCTTATCCGCCTCATCGGCAACTGTCCTCGCGTGTCAGGGTCTTCGTCGATTGGCTGGCCGAGTTGTTCGGCCGTCAAGCTTGAGCCTTGTCCGGCGTCCGGGCTCGCTACAGGCCGTAAGCAGCAATCACCGCAGCAGGCAGGCCGCATGACTCGGTCCGCCTGCTGCGGCGAATTCGGGCCACACCGTTGTCTGCCTCATTCGGTCGCTTGGGTAATGCCATGCGGGGCCGGCTTGCCGTGCTCGTCCAGGTTGACGAACACCATTTCCTCGACCGTGACGATTTCATGGTGGGTGGTCTTGTTGCGCATGGTGCAACGAATGGTGATCGAGGAATTGCCCAGGCGCACCACGGCGCAGCCGATCTCGATGATATCGCCCTGCCTGGCCGGCGATTTGAAGTTGATGACCGACATCGCCTTGGTGACCAGTCTTTCGGTTTTCAGTTGGCAATGGGCGAAAATCGCGGCTTCTTCATCGATCCAGGCCAGCGCCCGGCCACCGAAGAGATTACCGGCACCGTTGAGATCTTCGCCCTTAACCATCTTGCGACTTCTGAAATTCATCTCTGTTTCCTTCTGGGGTAATAAGTCGATCATGAACCTTTATGGCCGTTAATACTGCCGCGCGGGAAAAATCAGCGCTGCTGCCGGTCGGCTACTGAGGAACAGGGTTTCGGCATTGCAGCAACATATCGCTGCATGTTTCCGCGGGAGCGCAGTCCAGAACAAGTCGACAAAAAGCTATACTTCAATTATCAAGAAACATTCCCATCTGCAGGTCAAGCCGACGTGCCACCCTCCGCAAGCGCTCCATTGATCATCATCGCCGACAACGACCCGGAAATTGCCGATCTGCTTGCCCGAATCGTGGCCGAGGTGCGACCGGACGCCCGCGCTATCGCCATGGACGACGGTCGCAAGGTACTGACCGCCTGCAAGCGCCAGACGCCGGACCTGCTCATCGCGGATGTTGCCATTGCCACCCTCGACGGACTGAGCCTGCTTCGCGAACTGCGCGGCCATGGCCCGACCCAGCGACTGCCCTGCATCCTGCTCGATGGCAAAGCCAGCGCAGCCAATGTGCGAGCCGCACAACCCCTGCACCCAGCGGCATACTTGAGCAAACCACTGGATCGTGACGATTTGCGCAAGCGCCTGGGCAAATTGCTGGCCACGGATACCCCGGTGCCACCTCGCCAGCAACAGGAGCGGCTGGACGACTTTCTCGAACAACTGCGCGAAGCCCCCGGCAAGGCTCCGATCCTGGAGGAAATCCGTAGCGCCACGGCGCAATGCCTGCAAGCAGGCGAATATGACCTACACGACCTGGAGAAGATCTACAAACAAAACCCGCACATCACGGCATACCTGATCCACGCGGCCAATAGCGCGGTCTACTATACCGCCACGCCATGCACGACCTTGCCCCAGGCCCTTGCACGACTCGGCATCAAACGCACCCTCAATCTGATTCTCTCGGCCACTCTCGAAGAGCACGCCAGGCTGGCCGACCACCGCCTGGCCGACAAGGCCCGCGGCTTTACCCAGCAAGCCATACAGGTGGCGCAAACGTCGGCCTGGCTGGCCAAGCAGTTGAAGCTCGATGCCGAGCTCTGCTACACCGCAGGCTTGCTGCACAACCTGGGCGAACTGGTGCTCCTGCACTACCTGCAAAAGTGGCAGGACCAGGGCGGCGAGCTGGATGAAGCGCAACGGAACGACATAATCGAACGGCGCGGGGCCAGCTTCGGTTCGGCCCTGCGCGCCCACTGGCGGCTGCCCATCAACCTGCGGCAACTGATCGGCGCCTATTATTCCTTCTGGAACGGCGTCGTCGTTCCGGAAGCCCTGGTGCTCAACCTGGCCGGCCAACTGCTCAGGCTCCCGGAAGGCCAGGAGCCCGGCACCCTGTTCGACGTTCGCGAAGCCCGTATGCTGCGCCTCGATCGCAAACTGCTCGCCGAGGTTCCCCGGCAGAGTGCCAGCAGCGCCCACTGACTAAGAGGTGTGCCAGTGTTGCTTTGCTGAAGGCAAGCTCTGCTTTCAGACCGGCTCGCCACCCTGGCCGAAACTGTCGGCCTGCAACCGCCACAGCCCCCCGAAAACCCCACCCGATCGGCTGCGCAGCTCTTGCGGCGGGCCATCTTCGGCGATCCGCCCGTGGCTCAGCACCACGATACGGTCGAAGCCGGACAGCGTCGACAGCCGATGCGCCACGGCCAGTACCGTGCGCCCCAGGACCAGATCATTGAGCGCGGCCTGGATTTCCAGTTCGGAATGGGTATCCAGCGCCGAGGTGGCCTCATCGAGAATCAGAATCGGCGCATCCTTGAGAAACGCCCGGGCGATCCCCAGACGTTGGCGCTGGCCGCCGGACAGCATCACGCCGCGCTCGCCCACCAGAGTGTCGTAGCCCTGCGGCAATTCACGGATAAAGGTATCGCAATAGGCATGGCGGGCGGCCACCTCGACCTCCTCATCGGAGGCCTGCGGACGGCCATAGCGGATGTTCTCGCGAATACTGCGGTTGAACAGCGCGGTTTCCTGCGGAACCACCGCGATCCGTTCGCGCAGGCTGTCCTGGCTGACACTGCGGATATCCTGGCCATCGATCAGAATGCGCCCGCTTTGCACATCGTCCAGCCGCTGCAGCAGGCTGATCAAGGTGGACTTGCCGGCCCCGGACGTCCCGACGATGCCGACCTTCTGCCCGGCCGGAATATGCAGGGCGAAATGCTCGAAAACCTGGCGCCGGTCGGGATAGCGGTAACCGACATCCTCGAAATCGATACGCCCCGCCCCGTGCTCCAGATGGATCGAAGCATCGTCCAGCGCATGCGGTTGATTGATGATGCGCAGGGTATCGGCGATCGCCCCGAGCTGCTGGGTACTCTCCACCAGCGCCAGGGCCAGCTCGCGCGAACCATGCAGGATGCGGAACGTGAGCGCGCTGACCAGCACCACATCACCCGGCGTCGCCAGGCCCTGGCGCCAGCGCAGAATGGCCCAGACCAGCATGCCGCCAGCCATCACGGCCAGGCACATATCGTGCAGAAAGCGCATCCGCTCCAGATACATCCAACTGCTGCGGTGCGCCTGCGCCTCGTGGCCGATCTCCCGGGCCAGGCGCAGGCTTTCCCGCTCGCGCGCGGCGAACGCCTTGATAGTCCAGACATTGGACACCGCATCCACCAGTTCGCCACCGACGCGGGCGGCCTGCGCAGCGTACAGTTGGTGCCGCATGCGCCCACGCACGCCGAAAAGCGTGACCAGCGAAGCGATCAGGCTGACAAACACGACCAGCGCCAGCGCCATTCGCCAGTCCACCGTCAGCAGCACGACCAGCGCCCCGAAAAAATCCACCACCGGCGGCATGATCCGCCAGGTCATGCTGGCGTAAACGACTTCTGCCGCCTTGCCCACCGCCGAAATGCGGCTCCCCAGCGAACCGGCGAAATGTTCGTTGAAATAGCGCATGGGATGACCGGTGAGATGGCGGAACAGGTCGACGCGCAAATCCATGCAACTGGCAACGATGCAGCGACAGCCCAGCCAGCCGCCGACACGCCAGAACAGGTTTTCCAGCACGATCAGGCCGAGGAACAGCGTCAGCGGCGTCCATACATCGGCACTGTCGCGCTCGCCGGCCATGGCATCGACCAGCAGTTTCATGCCGTATTGCACTGCTACCGCCGAAAATGCAGCGCCGCAAATCAGCAACAGCAGCCCGCCGAAATGCCAGGGGCGCTTGCGTACGTAGAACCAGAGGAATGCCAGCGGCCGACTGGGCAGCAAAGAAGTTTGAGCGGAATTCGGAGCGGGTGCGTTCATAAGGACCGAGAGAATTCAAAACAGGCTGAAAAGGCGGCGCAGCGCTTGTGTTGCAAATTAATTCATCATCTGGACGGCCCTGCAAGACCCAGGGTTCCGTCAGTCGGGTCGGCATTGCGCTTGAGGCTTTCTATCTGCAGGAGAACGTGGCGTGCAGTACTGAATATACCGAAAACGACAGCCGCTATCTGTCCAATCCGCGCACTGATCCAGCCTTGGCGCGCCTTTTCCCGCTCGCGGCTGCTTCGCCGCCAATGACCTGTCCGGTGTAGCGCTTTTGCATGCGCCTGGCTTGCTCTTTCCAGTATTCCTCGCTCTTGGGCTTGAAACGGCGAGGCTTCGCAGCGGCATGGAGCATGATTGCCACGAGAATAAGAGCGACGACCGCCAACGCGACGATCCAGAGGGTATCCATAAGGCATTATTCCCGGAGAGACCGGCAGCCCTGGCTGCGGCAGATATTGAAGGAACTGCCGGAGTTGACTGCCCGGCTGGCATCGCCCACGACGACAGGCCACACATTCTACCGGAGCGGACCAACGAGGGGAGTCCGTTCAGCAGTTGCCGGCTGCATCGAGTTCTTGTCGCAACCAGGTGGCCAATCGCTCGGCACGCAAATCCGGGCGCCTCGCCCAAAGCGCCAACCTGGCCCTGGTCTCGACGAAGCCCCAGGGGGCCAGCAGCCGTCCACTGGCCAGGTCATCGGCGACCAGCTGCTGCGGCGCGATAGCCACGCCAAGCCCGGTCAGCGCGGCCTCCAGCAAATAATAAAGATGCTCGAAGCCCTGCCCCAGACGCAATCGTTCCAGCGCCAGATTCTGGCTGGCGATCCAGCTCGGCCAGGCCTGTGGGCGCGAGGTAGTGTGCAGCAGCGGCTCGTCGAGTAGTTTCCCGGCCGGCTGTCTGCCCAGCTCGGCGCCACGTGGATGCAGCGGGCTCAGCACCGGTCCGATACGTTCCACGGCCAGTTCGAACACCTGCATGTCCGCCGGCCACGGCGGTTCGGCATACCACAGCGTCGCATCCAGCCCGCTGCGCCGCGGGTCCGGCTCGCTTTCGCTGGCAGAAAGCTGCAGGCGCAGTTCCGGCAGTTCACGCTGCAAGCGGTCCAACCGAGGAATGAACCAGCGCGCCAACAGGCTACCGGGGCAACCGAGCACGAACGGCGCTTCGGCGGTCTGTTGCTGCAACTCGGCGCAGGTATCACGCAATCGCGCGAACGCCTCGCCCGCCGCTTCGCGCAGACGCAATCCGGCATCAGTGAGTTTCACGCCACGCCCATCCTTGACGAACAAGACCACGCCCAAGGCTTCTTCCAGCACTTTCAGTTGCCGACTAATGGCCCCATGAGTCACATGCAGCTCATTAGCTGCAAGGGTTACGCTTTGCCGGCGGGCGGCAGCCTCGAAGGCACGCAGGGCATTGAGCGGCGGAAGATCGATTGGCATATCAGTGAGTTTTTCTGACAGGTTGTAGCAATCTTATCGCTTTTCATTACCCGTGGCGGGGGTAGGATGACGCCATGCGTTTTTGGGAAGAACGAATCATCAACCCTGGAGATTGCCATGAATTCCTTCCGCTCCGGCCCCGACGAGCGCGGCCTGTTCGGCAACTTTGGCGGCCAGTTCGTCGCCGAAACCCTCATGCCGCTGATTAACGATCTGGCCACCGAATACGAAAAAGCCAAGGATGATCCGGCATTCCAGCAAGAGCTGGCCTACTTCCAGCGCGATTATGTGGGTCGCCCCAGCCCGCTGTATTTTGCCGAACGCCTCACCGAGCACTTGGGTGGCGCGAAGATCTACCTCAAGCGCGAAGAGCTGAACCACACCGGCGCGCACAAGATCAACAACTGCATCGGCCAGATCCTGCTGGCCCGGCGCATGGGGAAAAAACGCATCATTGCCGAAACCGGCGCCGGGATGCACGGCGTGGCCACCGCCACCGTGGCGGCGCGCTTCGGCCTGCAATGCGTGATCTACATGGGCACCACCGACATCGACCGCCAGCAGGCCAACGTCTTTCGCATGAGGCTGCTGGGTGCCGAAGTGATCCCGGTTACCGCCGGCACCGGTACGCTGAAGGATGCAATGAACGAGGCGTTGCGCGATTGGGTGACCAACGTCGAGAGTACCTTCTACCTGATCGGCACGGTCGCCGGTCCGCATCCCTATCCAGCGATGGTGCGTGACTTCCAGGCCGTAATCGGCCAGGAAACCCGTGAGCAACTGCTGGAAAAAGAAGGCCGCCTGCCCGATTCGCTGGTGGCCTGCATCGGCGGTGGCTCCAATGCCATGGGCCTGTTCCATCCCTTCCTCGATGAGCCGGGTGTGAACATCATCGGCGTGGAAGCAGCCGGCCACGGCATCGACACCGGCAAGCATGCCGCCAGCCTCAACGGCGGCGTACCCGGCGTGCTGCATGGCAATCGTACTTTCCTGCTGCAGGATGAAGACGGCCAGATCATTGACGCTCACTCCATTTCTGCTGGCCTGGATTACCCAGGAATCGGCCCGGAACACGCCTGGCTATACGACATCGGCCGGGTCGAATACACCTCCATCACCGACCACGAAGCATTACAGGCTTTCCATGTCTGCTGCCGCCTGGAGGGCATCATTCCGGCGCTGGAGTCCTCCCACGCCCTGGCCGAAGTACTCAAGCGCGCTCCGCAGTTACCCAGCGATCACCTGCTCGTAGTCAACCTCTCGGGACGTGGCGACAAGGATATGCAGACCGTCATGCACCACTTGAACCTGGAGGAGAAGCCCGCATGAGCCGCCTCCAGCCCCGCTTCGCCGAGCTGAAACAAGCCAACCGTGCTGCCCTGGTCACGTTCCTCACCGCTGGCGATCCGAACTACGATACGTCGCTGGCCATTCTCAGGGGACTGCCTGCCGCCGGTGCCGATGTGATCGAACTGGGCATGCCCTTCACCGATCCGATGGCTGACGGCCCGGCGATCCAGCTGGCCAATATTCGCGCCCTGCAGAACGGGCAAACGCTGGCGAAAACGCTGCAGATGGTCCGTGAATTCCGCCAGACCGACCAGGCTACGCCTCTGGTGCTGATGGGCTATTACAACCCCATCCACAAGTACGGCGTCGAACGTTTCATCGCCGCCGCACAGGAAGCCGGCGTCGATGGCCTGATCGTGGTCGACCTGCCGCCCGAGCATAACGACGAGTTGTGCGAACCGGCACAAGCCGCCGGTATCGACTTCATCCGTCTGACCACCCCGACCACCGATGACCAGCGCCTGCCCAAGGTACTACACGGCAGTTCCGGCTTCGTCTACTACGTCTCGGTGGCCGGAGTGACCGGCGCCGGCTCGGCAACCCTGGAGCATGTCGAACAGGCCGTGGCCCGCCTGCGCCGCCACACCGACCTACCCATCAGTATCGGTTTCGGCATCCGCACGCCGGAGCATGCCGCCACAGTCGCCCGCCTGGCCGATGGCGTGGTAGTGGGCTCGGCGCTGGTGGATCGCATAGCCAAGGCCGAATCCAGCGAGCAGACGGTGGAAAGCGTGCTGAAGCTGTGCCAGGAACTGGCGGAAGGGATAGGTAGCGCCCGACGCTAAAACCGGCCGGTCCCATCCAGACCGAACACGACGCATTCCGGCCGGCGCAACCGTGCCGAGCCGGATTCCACGCCCATTGCGCGCCCTCTCAATCCGTTGCCCTGCTTGCCATCCTTTCATCCAGCCCGCCTTGCGGGACGGCCCCAGCCAATAACGCTTTTCTGGCCTGTCGATTCGAGCAGCAGAAAAACGCGTAGGCGCTTCGAAAAGGCGGCCATGGAAGCTTTTCACTCAGTTGAATCGGCTTTTCATGAAGATTTTCCGGAACTTCGCTGCGGTATGCAGGGCCGATTGAACAGAGAGATCTATCGCCCCTTCAGCAAGCAGAGGAGAAATAAAGATGCTTTCAGCAGATGGCAAAGTTCGTTATGCCGTGGTGGCCGGTGGTTGGATATCGCAAGGTGCATTCATGCCCGGAGTCGAGCAGACCGGCAACTCCGTGATGACCGCCTTGGTCACTGCCGATCCGGCCAAGGCCGATAAGCTGGCTGAGCGCTACCAGTTGAAAAGCTACCATTACAATCATTTTTCCGAGTTGCTCGGATCCGGGGAAATCGATGCCGTTTATGTGGCCACCCCCAATCATCTGCATCGCCAGTTCGTCGTTCCGGCCCTTGAAGCAGGTATCCATGTCTTGCTGGAAAAGCCCATGGCAACCAGCGAAGAGGATTGCCAGGCCATACGCGCCGCCGCCGAACGCTCCGGCGCCAGATTGATGATTGCCTATCGCTTGCATTGCGAGCCGGGCACGCTGGAAATGATTGAACGGGCACGCAGCGGTGAATTCGGCGATCTGCGCCTGTTCACCTCAATCTTTACCCAGATGATCAAGCCGGAAAATCATCGTATGCAGCATGGCTATTGGGCTGGTCCGGTGCCGGACATGGGAACTTACCCGATCAATGCCGTACGCAATCTTTTTGGCCTGGAGCCCATCGAGGTCTACGCGGTAGGCAGTCATACGCCGGGGCGCAATATCGCAACGCCGGATGTGGTGACGGTCGTCCTGCGCTTCCCTGACGAACGGCACGCTCAATTCACCCTTAGCTACAGCGCGGCGGCAACCGATCGCTTCCAACTGGTGGGGACCAAAGGCGAGATCGAGGCATCGCCTTGTTACGGCTTCGGTGAAGGCACGGCGATCAATTACCGGGCTACGCTGGAAGGGGAAGTCAAAGAACATACACATCCGATCGTGGATCAATTCAGTAGCGAAACGGCGTATTTTTCCGATTGCATCCTGAACGACCGGGCCCCTGAACCAGACGGCGAAGAAGGCTGGCTGGATGTGCGGATACTGGCTGCCGTCGAACGGGCTCTGGAAACCGGCCAGCCGCAATCCCTGGAACCCATGACACGTAGCAAGCGGGCCACGCGTGACCAGGTTCGCCAGTTTCCACTGGCTGAAGTTCCCGAGTTCATCAATACGACCGATCCAGCCACATGATCGCTGGATACTGCAGCTGGTTGCCAGTTGCTCCGGGAAAAGCGTTTCTACCGTCGAACAGCATCCATCGAGCGATCAAACGCATCGTTCAACCCCAGCCCGGCGTCAGGGGCTTGCGGTGCGTGCGGATCACCTTGGCCGGGATCGGGATCCATATCCCCTGGAATGCAAGCCAAGCGCAACGTTTGTGTGGTGCGTGCACAGCCATTTCCTGCTTTGGCAGAACCTCTGGCATGCCACATCGGCGTTGTGCTTGCCGGCCGATTGTATGGCGGCAAAACCGCTGATCCCGTACCTCGATTGCCCTGCTGGCCTGCTTCGCTTCCAACCCCAGCGGGAACTTACTGTAATGATTAGTTACAGAAATCTGTAGCCTCGCGCTCCCTCTTTCCCCAATCCGCCCACTTTTCGTAGCCCAAAATGGAGGAACCATGGAAGAGACTTTGGACTGGAATACCGCCTGGCATAATCTCACCAGTCAGGTAATTGCGTTCAAACACTCAGTGATCAGCAATCAGACCTTGTGGATCAACCTGGCCGTTCTGCTGAGCATCACCATTGCCAGCTATCTGATTCTTCGCGCATTGCTCGCGCTTGCCACGCGCCGCCTGAACACGCTCTATGAGCGCAAGCACGGCAAGATCTACGGTTTTGCCGCCGAAATGCTCGGCAATACCAGCCGGCTGCTGATCTTTGCCTTCTCGCTCATGCTCGGCCTGCATGTCATCAAGCTCGCAGATCGCTGGGAAAGCAATATCAGCCATGGCTGGTTCTTCGCCCTGTCCCTGCAGATAGCCATCTGGCTCGACATGGGGATACGCCTGTGGATGAGCGGCCTGTCTTCATCCACGACGGCCAGCGGCAGGGCGCGCAATCCCGTCACCACCATCATCGTGGGCGTCATATTGCGCGGCATCGTTTGGGTAATGTTGCTGCTGTCGGTGCTGTCCAACCTGGGCGTCAACATTACGGCCATGGTTGCCAGTCTCGGGGTTGGCGGTATCGCCATCGCGCTTGCCGTGCAGACTGTCCTCAGCGATGTCTTCGCCTCGCTGTCCATCGGGCTCGATAAACCCTTCGAAGTTGGCGACTTCGTAGTCTTCGGCGAGGTAGCCGGAACCATCGAAAGCATCGGCCTGAAAACCACGCGCATTCGCAGCCTGAGCGGCGAACAGATCGTCTGCTCCAACGCGACCCTGCAATCGCAGATCCTGCACAACTACAAGCGGATGGGAACGCGCCGGATCGTGTTCAAGTTCGGTATCACCTATGACACGCCACCGGAAAAGGTTCGCGAAGTCTCCAGTGTCGTTCGGCGCATCATCGAGCAACAGGAAAAGGTTCGTTTCGACCGGGCGCATTTCACGGCATTCGATGAAAGCCAGCTGACTTTCGAAGTCGTCTACATCGTGCAGGCTGCGGACTTCAACCTGTACATGGATATTCAGCAGGAGATCAACCTGGCCCTGATGCAGGAATTGCGCAGCATGGACGTGAAGTTCGCCTTTCCTTCACGCAGCGTCGAGCTCATCGGCGGCAATCTGCCTGACATAAAGGTAACCAGCCCCGACCATGAAATAGCCCAATTTAATGCCAGAAAAGCAAGCAGGTAGAGTGTTTCTATCGCCAGTAGAAGCCTCGACGCCAGAGACTGTCGAGGTTTGACCGCGATAGCCATGGCAGCCAGCCGGCAAGCCATGGCTATCGTACTCTGGTGATTTATTGCCACTTGCACAGGAGTCGACGATGACCGATACCCCTTTCAACGGCGCCAAACTGGCTCTGTTGCACGGCGACGAACTACTGGTCTATCGGCGTGACTGCAAACCCGACCTCGAATACGCGAACTGCTGGGATCTGCCCGGAGGTGGTCGTGAAAACGAGGAAACACCCATCGAATGCGCCTTGCGCGAACTGCATGAGGAATTCGGCCTGCATCTAGCCGCCGAGCGCCTCGAATGGGCTCGCCTCTATCCACCGCGCAGCGCCGGCCGTCTACCGAGCTGGTTCTTCGCCGGGCAGATCGAGCCTGCAGAAATCCGCCAGATCCGCTTCGGCGACGAAGGCCAGTACTGGCAGATGATGACCGTCGCAGTCTTTCTCGAACATCCCGCAGCAGTGCCGCATTTACCCGGACGACTGTGGGATTATCTGCAAGATTGCGGTCGGGCTACAAAAGGCTAGCCACTGCTTGGCAGGCCTGAGCAAAAATCACTTTGCGCGGCGCAACAGCAGCAAGTATCTTCGAGGCACCGTACCGGACCAGCCACCGATGAAGATGACTACTCCCCTGTTTCTACGCCGGCTGCATATCGTTCGAATTTACCGCTTGACAATCGATGGCTCCGAATGATCTCCTGAAACCGGTTTCAACCAACGCCTGAAAACCACCAAGAACCCACAATAGGGAACCAGGCCGTGAACAGCATTCTCCTGCCCAGTCGCGGGCGTGTCACCATCAGTGAAGTTGCCAGTGCCGCCGGCGTATCCAAAGCCAGCGTGTCGCGCTATATCGGCGGCGACCGCCAGCTGTTGGCCGAAGCCACGGCCGAGCGTATTGCGCAAACCATCGAGCGGCTCGGCTTTCGCCCCAATCAGATGGCTCGCGGCCTCAAGCGTGGTCGTACACGGCTGATCGGCATGCTGGTGGCTGACATCCTCAATCCCTATTCGGTAGCCGTGATGCATGGCGTGGAAACCGCCTGCCAGCGACACGGCTATACCTTGGTGGTATGCAATACCAATCGCGACGATGAGCAGGAATGCCGCCATCTGGCCGCCCTGCAGTCCTACAACGTCGAAGGCTTGATCGTGAACACCCTGGGTCATCATGCCGGGGAGCTGAAGGATCTGCAGAACAGGTTGCCCCTGGTACTGGTCGACCGCCAGATGGAAGGCTTCGAGGCCGACCTGGTAGGCCTGGACAATACTCAAGCGGTGCGCCAGGCCATCGACCACCTGCAACAGCGCGGTTACCGTGACCTGCTACTGGTCAGCGAGCCGCTGGATGGCACCAGTTCGCGTCAGGAGCGTGCCCAGGCGTTCCGCACCCAAATCGCCGCCAATCCGTCCCTGAAAGGTCGCCTGCTGGAAACCAATGGTGACTTCACGGCCAAGCTCAAGACCTTCCTCACCGAACCGGGTCCGGGCCCCAAGGCCGTGTTCGCCGCCAACGGCATGGCGGCGCTGACCAGCACCGCAAGCTTGCGGGAACTGGGTTGCCGGTTGTTCGAGGACATCGGCCTGATTGCCCTCGACGATCTCGACTGGTATCCGCTGGTCGGCAACGGTGGCATCACCGCCCTGGCCCAGCCGACCGAGGCTATCGGCATCACTGCCCTGGAATATCTGCTGGCGCGCCTCAACGGCAGTCGATCGGCCGCGCAGCGGATGGCGTTTCCAGCAGAGCTGCGCATCCGTGGCTCCACCCAGCCACGAATATCCTGAATCCGAACGAGTACTACCGATAAACCACTTGCCGTGACGCCATTGTGGTCACGCGGCTTTGACCGAACCATCATGAAACCGGTTTCAAACAGGAGATGATAATGCCAAGACCACCTGTTTCCATCAGCCTCTCCAGCTTCGGGGCGCACGCGGTACTGGAGCATGGCCAGGCCAGCTTCCTGCCTTTGGTCAGTGCCGGCGGCGCTACCTTTGCAGAGGTTCGCGAAGAGCTGTTCGGCCCGGGAGAACCAGATCTCCAGGCGTTGGCGCAAGCCATTCAGACTCACCGGCTGCAGTGTATTTATTCCAGCCCGCTCCAGCTCTGGCAGGAAAACGGGCAGCTCGACACGGTTACGCTGAAACGCGCCCTGGGCAGAGCGCAATCCCTCAATGCCCGCTGGCTGAAGGTTTCCATCGGTTATTACGTCGGTCAGAACCTCGCTGAACTCGCTATCTGCCTGGCCGGATATCCGGTTCGCCTGCTGGTGGAAAACGACCAGACTGCGCAGGGTGGACGTATTGCCCCCTTGCAGGATTTCTTCGCTGCGGTACAGCGGCAGCAACTGGATATCGGCATGACGTTCGATATCGGCAACTGGCACTGGCAACGGGAGACGCCCAGCTTCGCTGCCATGCAACTGGGCCGGCATGTCGAATACGTGCATTGCAAAGCGGTGCGCCAAGTGAATGAGCGCCTGCACGCAGTGCCTCCGAGCGTCGAGGAGCTGGCCGACTGGACGGCCCTGTTCGCCTGTTTCCGCACCAATTTGCCGCGTGCCATCGAATTCCCCCTGCAAGGCGACAACCTGGCCAAAGAGGTTGCCCAGCAGGTCGAGAACCTCGCCAATCTCGGACAACTTCACGAGGAGCGCCACCATGCCTGAATTCGATATTCTCTGCTTCGGCGAAACCATGACCATGTTCGTCGCCGACGAGCCGGGCAACCTGCAGCATGTCCAGCATTTCAACAAACGCATCGCCGGCGCCGACAGCAACGTCGCCATCGGTTTTGCCCGCCTCGGTTTCCAAGTCGCCTGGCTGAGCCGGGTCGGCGATGACTCCTTCGGCCGTTTCATCCTCGATACCCTGCAACGCGAAAAAGTGGATTGCCGGCATGTCGCAGTCGATCCGCAGCACCGCACTGGCTTCCAGATGAAATCGCGCGAAATCGATGGTAGTGATCCGCATGTGGAATATTTTCGGCGCGGTTCGGCAGCCAGCTACCTGTCGCCTGCGGATGTCCATGAAAACCTGCTGCGCGCCAAGCACCTGCATGCCACCGGCATCCCGCCGGCACTTTCGCCAACGGCCCACGAGTTGTCACGGCATCTGCTCACCAGCATGCGCGCTGCCGGGCATACGATCTCCTTCGATCCCAACCTGCGGCCCTCCCTGTGGCCAAGCCCGGAACGCATGATCGAGACAATCAACAGTCTCGCCGTGCTCGCCGACTGGGTGATGCCCGGTCTTGCCGAAGGCCGGTTGCTCACCGGCTATGACAAGCCCGCCGATATCGCAGCCTTCTATCTGGATCAAGGCGTCAAGGCAGTCGCGATCAAGCTCGGCCCGGAAGGCGCCTACTACCGCAGTGCCGCTGGCGAGGGTGTCGTACCCGGGGTGCCGGTCAGCAACGTAGTGGATACGGTCGGTGCCGGCGATGCCTTCGCCGTCGGCCTGGTCAGCGCCCTGCTCGAAGGATTCGAGCTCCCCCAAGCCCTGGCGCGCGGCAATGATTTCGGCAGTCGCGCCGTACAGAGCATCGGTGACATGGAAGGACTGCCGTACCGGCATGAACTGATCGAGCCAGCCCAACGCCAGTTGGCCTGACCGGAATCATGGCCGCCCAAACCGTGCGGCCATTATTGAAAAGCTGAAACAACAACAACAATTCAGGAGAATCTCCATGACTACGAAAGCGCTCGCCAGCCGCCGCTGGTGGTACATCATCCCGATCGTTTTCATCACCTACAGCCTGGCCTACCTGGACCGCGCCAACTACGGTTTCGCCGCCGCCTCGGGAATGGCCGAGGATCTGAACATCACTCCGGGCTGGTCTTCGCTGCTGGGCTCGCTGTTCTTTCTTGGCTATTTCTTTTTCCAGGTACCGGGTGCCATCTATGCGGAAAAACGCAGTGTCAAGAAGCTGATCTTCGTCAGCCTGATTCTCTGGGGCGGTCTGGCGGCCCTGACTGGCGTGGTGCACAACCTTTACATGCTGGTCGTCATCCGCTTCGTGCTCGGGGTGGTCGAGGCTGCCGTGATGCCGGCGATGCTCATCTATCTCTGCCACTGGTTCACCCGTGCCGAGCGCTCACGGGCCAATACCTTTCTGATGCTGGGCAATCCTGTGACCATTCTCTGGATGTCGGTGGTGTCCGGTTATCTGGTCGAGAATACCGATTGGCGCTGGATGTTCATCATCGAAGGCTTGCCGGCAGTGTTGTGGGCCTTTATCTGGTGGCACCTGGTAGATGACCGTCCAGCCCAGGCCAAATGGCTCAGCGAACAGGACAAGGACGATCTGCAACAAGCGCTGATCGCCGAGCAACAAGGCATCAAGCCAGTGAAGAATTATGCCGAAGCCTTCCGCTCGCCCAAGGTGATCGTGCTGTCCTTGCAATACTTCTGCTGGAGCATCGGCGTATACGGTTTCGTCCTCTGGCTGCCGTCGATCCTCAAGCAAGGCGCCGACCTCGACATCGTCGAAGCCGGCTGGCTGTCTGCCCTGCCTTACCTGGCGGCCGCGATTGGCATGCTGGGCGTGTCCTGGGCGTCGGACCGCACGCAACAACGCAAGCGTTTCGTCTGGCCGCCGCTGCTAATCGCTTCGCTGGCTTTCTATGGCTCCTATGTGCTGGGTAGCGACCATTTCTGGCTGTCCTACGCACTGCTGATCGTCGCCGGTGGCTGCATGTACGCGCCTTACGGTCCGTTCTTCGCCATCGTGCCGGAAATCCTGCCATCCAACGTCGCTGGCGGTGCCATGGCGTTGATCAACAGCATGGGCGCACTGGGCTCGTTCGGTGGCTCCTGGTTCGTCGGCTATCTCAATGGCGCGACCGGCAGCCCTGCCGCTTCCTTCCTGTTCATGAGCTGCTCGTTGCTGGTTTCGGTGGCATTGACCCTCTTTCTCAACCCCAACTCCGGCGAGCGTTCGCCCCGTCAGCCGCAACATTCGCGTCTGGCGACCAATAATTAAGGATCATCGGCCATGAAGAAAAACGTTGTGTTGTACAAGAAGCTTTCCGCCGAGCTGATGACTCGTCTGCAGCAACAAGCGGAAGTCGTGCTGATCGAGGATCCGAAGAAACCCGACGGCCTGGCCCGGCTGCGCGATGCCCTGCCGCAGGCCCATGGCCTGCTGGGCGCCAGCCTCAAGCTGGATGCCGGGTTGCTCGATCTGGCGCCGCAACTCGAAGCCATCGCCAGCGTTTCGGTAGGCGTGGACAACTATGATCTGGATTACCTGACCAAACGCGGCATCCTGCTCAGCAATACGCCCGACGTGCTGACTGAAACCACCGCCGATACCGGCTTCGCGCTACTTATGGCGACAGCCCGGCGTGTGGTCGAACTGGCCGACTGGGTCCGCGCAGGCCAGTGGCAGAAGAGCGTGGGGAGCGCGCATTTCGGTAGCGACGTGCATGGCAAGACGCTGGGTATCGTCGGCATGGGCCGCATCGGCGAGGCACTGGCGCAACGCGGGCATTTCGGCTTCGGGATGCCGATCCTCTATCACAGCCACTCGCGCAAGCCGCAGGTCGAGGAACGCTTCGGCGCCGGTTATCGCTCGCTGGACGCGTTGCTGGAAGAAGCGGACTTCGTCTGTCTGACCCTGCCGCTGACGGCCGAAACCGAAGGCTTGATCGGTGCCGAGCAATTCGCTCGCATGGGGCCGCAGACCATCTTCGTCAATATCTCCCGCGGCAAGGTGGTCGATGAGCAAGCCCTGATCGCCGCCCTGCAGAACGGCGTCATTCGCGCCGCCGGGCTCGATGTGTTCGAGAAGGAGCCGCTACCGGCCGATTCGCCTCTGCTGCGCCTGTCCAACGTGGTCGCCACGCCGCATATCGGCTCGGCCACCCATGAAACCCGTGAGGCCATGGCCCGTTGCGCAGTGGAGAATCTGCTCACGGCACTTGCCGGTCAGCGCCCTGCCGACCTGGTCAATCCGGCCGTCTGGGCCAAGCGCTGACAGAAATCTGCCTCACTACCGCGCAAGCGTTTCTTTACCGACGCTTGCGCGGTACGACAGAGCACCTTTTCACAATGGCGTGACCGAGGAATCCGCCATACGCAGACTGCAGCCGATTTGCATACCAACAAGAAAAGACAAGAGGGTTCGGCATGTTGCAATTTCACTGCTCAAAGCGCACAGCGATACTGGGTTTCACTCTGGGTTTGCTGCCTTTTTCTGTCTCTGCCGCCGACTTCGTCGTCTCGGCCAACGATGGCAAGTATCAACGGGTAGAAGGTAAGGATACCTGGCCCAAAGAGGCCGGGAGCGACACCCTGACCGTATTGGATACCAGCACGTTTCCCTTCAGAAAAATCAAGGAGATTCCCGTCCAGTTCGGCATCCAGGGTCCCCCGCAAGCGGTGGCCATCACCCCGGACGGGCAACTGGCCCTGGTCGGCGCGCCAACCCGCTACGATCACGCCAACGGCAAGTTGATGACCGACAACTTCCTGCAAGTCGTCGATCTGCAAGCCGCTTCGCCAACCATCACGAAATTGCCGCTGCCTACGCATCCGCAAGGCATTGCCATCAATCCTGCAGGAAACCTGGCCCTGGTCGCGGGCATAGACGGCTCTCTCTACGCCGTCAGCCTCGAAGATAAACACGCCACCTTGCAGGGCTCGCTCAAACTCAGCTCCGGGCGTCTCGCCGGCCTCAGCTTCACCCATGACGGTCAGCATGCCCTGGTTGCCCTACGCGATCAGCAAGGAGTAGCCGTCGTGGATATCAAGGGCCAGGCGATCGAAGACAGTCTGGTCCGCCTGAGCAGCGGAGTGGCCCCCTACACCATCGATGTGTCGAGCGATGGCCGTTGGGCTGTCGTCAGCAACGTAGGCCTTGCCGGGCTGGCCGGCGATGCGAAAAAAGTCGGTGATGCGGATACAGTCAGTCTTATCGATGTATCGAGCACGCCCTTCAAGACCGTGCAGTACCTGAACGTTCCTTCGGTTCCGGAAAGCGTCGCCATTTCACCCGATGGACGCTGGATCGCCGTATTGTCGATGGACGGCTCGAATCTGCCCAAAGACAACCCGGGACGCAAGGAGAAAGGCAAGC
Organism: Azomonas macrocytogenes; assembly: GCF_014191985.1. Classification (GTDB taxonomy): domain Bacteria; phylum Pseudomonadota; class Gammaproteobacteria; order Pseudomonadales; family Pseudomonadaceae; genus Azomonas; species Azomonas macrocytogenes. Next base: position 203,066 of record NZ_JACHXI010000006.1, on the reverse strand, counting down.
TGACGCTATTCTCGATCAGGGATGGCCAGGCTATGCAGGTTTCCGAGGTTCCTTGCGCAGAAGCAGGCCAGGGCCTGGTCTTCACCCAGGATAACCGCCACATCATCGCTCAGTTGAATGTGGAGAAGCAGTTGGCCATCTATGCAATCCGCGATGGCCAGTTGCATGACAGCGGAACATCGATCCAACTGGAAGCAGGTCCAGGTTCGCTCAGAACGCCGCCCCGTTAAAGCCGAGCCATACCAGCAGGTTCGGCGCGATACCGGCCGAACCGCGCACACATCCTGGAGCATCCATCAAGGATGCTTGCCCGGGCTTCACCGGCTATGCTGAATTCCTTCGGAGGAATTCAAACGCATGGTGTACGACGCACTTTATCTGTTCGGTTACTTCATGGCGGTGCTGCAGGTCTGCGGCCTGGTGGCCGCGATCCACGCGATATTCACGGTAAGGACCTCACAAGGAGCCATCGCCTGGGCGATGTCGCTGGTGTTCATGCCGCTGCTGACCTTACTGCCTTACTTGGTATTCGGCCGCAGCAGCTTCGATGGCTATATTCGCGCCCGCCGCCAGGCCAACGAAGAGATGCACAAGGCGATGGCCGAGCTGGACTGGCGGCCCTGGGTCGAGGAGGCCCTGGCCGTAACCGATTCGCCAGACAAGCCCGATCTGCTATGGCCCTTCGCCCAACTGGCGGAAATGCCCAGCCTGGCCAGTAACCAGATACGCCTGCTGGTCAATGGCGAGGCGACGTTTTCAGCTATTTTCGAGGCCATTGCCAAGGCGCGCGAAGTGGTGCTGGTGCAATTTTTCATCATCCACGATGACGAGCTGGGACGGCGCTTGCAGGCTGCCCTGCTGGAACGCGCGGCGGCCGGGGTGCAAATCTATCTGCTCTATGATGCGGTCGGCAGCCACGCTCTGCCGCGTCACTATTCGACCCGGCTACGTCAGGCTGGGGTGCAGGTACACGACTTTTCCACCCGTGGCGGCTTCATCAACCGTTTCCAGTTGAATTTTCGCAACCATCGCAAGATCGTGGTGATAGATGGGCAAATCGGTTTCGTCGGCGGGCATAACGTGGGTGACGAGTACCTCGGCCACGATCCCAAACTGTCGCCCTGGCGCGATACCCATATCGAATTGAGCGGCCCGGTACTGGCGTGCCTGCAGGAATCCTTCGCCGAGGACTGGTATTGGGCCACCCGCCAGTTACCCCCCTTGTTGCTGCCGGCAGGCTATCTGGAAGACCAGGGGGTGATCTGCCAGGCGATCTGCAGCGGTCCGGCGGACTCGATGGAAACCGCTTCGCTGTTCTTTGTGCAGGCACTCAACCTGGCCCAGCAGCGGATCTGGCTGACCAGTCCGTATTTCGTGCCGGACGAGGCGGTCTTCGCCGCCATGCGCCTGGCGGTGCTGCGCGGCGTGGAAGTACGCCTGCTGCTGCCCTCGCGACCGGATCACCGCATGGTCTATGCCGCCTCCTCGCTCTATGCCCTGGAAGCTGCACAGATGGGCGTGCGGGTGTTTCGCTATCTACCGGGTTTCCTGCACCAGAAAGTGGTCCTGATCGACGACCAGATGGCTTCGGTCGGCAGCGCCAACCTGGACAATCGCTCGTTCCGGCTGAATTTCGAAGTGACGGTGCTGGTTGCCGACAGTAATTTCGCCGACGAAGTAGCGCGCATGCTGGAAGCGGATTTCGCCGAGTCGCAGGAACTCATTCCGGCGAACATGCCGAAGCCGCGCCGCCTGCAGCAGTTGGGGATGCGGGTCGCACGGCTGGTAGCGCCGGTGCTGTAGTTGGAGGAGCTGTCCCGCCTCGGCAGCATCAAGGCGGGACAGCAAGGCTTTCACGAAGGGCAGGCCAAACCTGCCGCCAGCAGGCAGCTATTGACGATTATCGTCACGGCCAATGATCTGGCCCAGGAACCAGACACGCTCTTCGGCCTGATCGATCCACTCTTCCAGCAGACTGGTAGTGGCCACGTCGTTGCCGTCCGAAGTCAGGGTATGGGTGGTGCGCATGTAAGCAGCCAGGGACTGGTTGTCGGCATACAGCTCTGCGAGCATCTGCTCGGCGCTGAGCTGCTCGGCCTCACTGCTGGCCAGGCGTTTGCGCTCGACAATCTGCTCAACGGAGCGCAGGGTCGGCTGGCCAAGCTTGCGTCCCCGCTCGGCAATGGCATCGGTGATGCCGAACAGTTGCGCTGCCTGCGCATCGAGCAGCAGGTGATAGTCACGGAAGTTCGGGCCGGAAATGTGCCAGTGGAAATTCTTGGTCTTGAGGTACAGCGCGAAGACATCGGCCAGCAGCACGGAAAGCGCCTTGCCGATCTCTACGCGGGAAGAAATATCCGCATCACGGCCCTGTCGGGCCTTGGTCATGATGCTCTCGACGTTATTCAATTCTTGCTTGGCGGTTGCAGTAGCCATGAACTTTCTCCTAATAAAGGTCGTTTCAGGATTTGCCGACCGAACCTCGCTGTCCGGGTCGCATGCCACCATGGGTTTGGCGCGATTTCGCCATAGCGGCAACGAAACCGCGCCAGACCCTGGAAAATCGTTCGAAAAGGCAATACCAAAAGCTTGCTGTGTAATTGACCATGCAAAATGGCAGGTTTCTCATATACGCCGCCTATTATTTCGATCCATCCATCGAATACCTCAGCATTTGCCAGCGCGCACAGAATCGATAGCGTCTTGATACCATAATGACACCAAGAGCTCGAATACGTCCTGCAGCCCGAACATGTCCATCCTGACCAGCCTGCGAACCCGCTTCGCACTCATCGCCGCTCTTTTGATCATTTCTCTCAGCTGGGTTTTCGGTGTGCTGATCAGCGAAGCCTCGTTCAACCGTCTGCGGGAAAACATCGGTAGTGAACTGGCCAGTTCTGCCTTTCTCATGATCGAACGCCTGGATCGCGATATGGCCGAACGGGCCCAGAACCTGCGGCTGCTCAAGCGACTCGAGACGGTACGCAGCTTCGACGATATCGATAACGCGCGCGCGCTGCTCAAGCAGTTCCAGGAACAATTCGTGGATATCGCCTGGCTCGGCCTGATGGACGCCACAGGCGTGGTACTCGCCTCGGGCAACGGCCAGTTGGAAGGCACCAGCATCGAGCGATTGCCGGTCTTTCTGAATGCCCGACAGGCACTTTTCATTGGTCCATCCCATGAAACGATGCAATCTTCGACCAAGATGAACAACAACCTCGTCGAAATCGGCCTGCCCATTCGCGACGACCAGGATCGCTTGCAAGGTGTGCTGGTGTGCTACCTGTCCAGGGCCTGGGCGGAATGGGTACGCCGCTCTCTGCTCGAATCCACCCCGGGTATTCTCGATGGACAGGAGTTTCTGATCCTGGGCAAGGACCAGACCGTCCAGCTCGGCCCATCCGAGCTGCTCGGCCATAGGCTCAATCTCGAGATTCAGCGGACCGACCACGAATCCTGGAGCGTGCAGAAATGGCCAGATGGCAGGGAGTATTTGATCGGCGTCGCCGGCAATAGTAGCCATCAGAACTATCAGGGGCTTGGCTGGACGGTGCTGGCCCGGCAACCGCTGGACAAGGCTTATGCCCCGGTCCGGGCCATGCAGGAGGAAATCCTCCACTGGGGCGTGGTGCTTTCCCTGTTTTTTGCTGGCCTGGGCTGGCTGCTCGCCGGCCTCATCACCCAGCCGCTGGATCGGATCGCCAGTGCCGCCAAGCGCATCGCCGCCGGCGAGAAAGTCGCGATTCCCGAACTGTACGGCAGTAGCGAAGTGCAAAGCCTCAGTCAGGCCATTCATCAACTGGTCCAGAGCCTGAGCAGCCAGCAGCACGAACTGGGGGCGATGAAGAATATCGCCTATTGCGACACCCTGACTGGGCTGGCCAACCGTGCGGCACTGGAAGGCTATCTCGCCAAGGTCGAGCAGCGCATCCATAACCAGGGCGGCAGCCTGTTTGTCCTTTGCCTGGATCTGGACGAGTTCAAGCCCATCAACGACCGCCTCGGCCATGCCGCCGGTGATCTGGTTCTGCAGGAGGCTGCCCGGCGACTGCAGCACTGCTCCCGCGACACCGATCTGGTGGTGCGCCTGGGGGGTGACGAATTCCTCATGCTGCTGCCCTTCCCCACCGGCGCGGTGCAAGGCATCGTCAATGGCATTGCCCAGCACGTGATCGATACCTTCGAAGCGCCTTTCCAGCTAGGGCACGAAAGCATCCGGCTGAGCTGCAGCATCGGCGGCGCCATGTGGCCTCGCGATGCCATGAACATGGACGAGGTGTTCAAGCTGGCCGACCAAGCCCTGTACTGCGCCAAGCGCCAAGGCAAAAACCGGATGCATTTCCATCAGGTACAGCCGATGACCAGCAAGGCTGGATGAAAGAGAAGGCCGCTTCCCGCCAGGCTTTTTCTCGGTTTTGCCCGAGCCTGTAACCTGCAACCGTTTCTCTACTTCTTCAACAGCGACCGTATCCCCGCCAGCGCTTCGTTTCCCCGCGCGGCCTTGACCGCGACCGGCGCATCTTCCTGACCTTCCCACTGCAGATCATCGGCCGACAGTTCAGCGAGAAAGCGGCTGGGCAGGCAGTCGAGCACTTCGCCGTACTGCTTGCGCCTGGCCGCGAAGGTGAACGCCAGGTTGCGGCGGGCGCGGGTGATGCCGACATAGGCCAGGCGACGTTCTTCCTCGATGGTATCGGCCTCGATGCTGGAGCGGTGCGGGAGGATGTCCTCTTCCATGCCCATGATGTAGACACTGGGAAACTCCAGGCCCTTGGAAGCGTGCAAGGTCATCATCTGCACGCCGTCGGCACCCTCCTGTTCCTCTTGCTGGCGTTCGAGCATGTCGCGCAAAACCAGCTTGGCGATGGCCTGCTCGATGGTCATGGCGCCGTCTTCGTCTTTTTCCAGGGTGTTCTTCAGCGCATCGATCAGGAACCAGACGTTGCCCATCCGGAAGTCGGCGGCCTTGTCGCTGGAGCTGTTCTGCCGCACCCAGTGTTCATAATCGATATCCATCACCATGCTACGCAGGGCAGCGATGGGTTCGTTCTGCGCGCAGTGCTGACGGAGTTGGTCCATATAGCGCTTGAAGCGCACCAGGCGCTCGGTGAAGCGGCTATCGAGCTGGGCGGACAAACCGATCTCATCGCAGGCGGCATAGAGCGACAGATCGCGCTCGCTGGCATAGTTGCCAAGCTTTTCCAGTGTGGCCGAACCGATCTCCCGGCGCGGTACGTTGATGACACGCAGGAAGGCGTTGTCGTCGTCCGGGTTCACCAACAGGCGAAAATAGCTCATCAGATCCTTCACTTCCTGCCGGGCAAAGAAGCTGGTGCCGCCGGACAAGCGATAGGGAATCTGGTGATGCTGCAGCTTCAGCTCCATCAGCTTGGCCTGGTAGTTGCCGCGATAGAGGATGGCGAAGTCACTGTAGGGACGGTCGGTCTTCAGGTGTTCGGTGAGGATTTCCAGGGCGATGCGCTCACACTCGGCGTCCTCGTTGCGGCAGCGGATCACACGGATCGCGTCACCATGGCCCATGTCGCTCCACAGTTCTTTCTCGAACACGTGGGGGTTGTTGGCGATCAGGATGTTGGCGCATTTGAGGATGCGGCTGGTGGAGCGGTAGTTCTGCTCCAGCATCACCACCTTCAGCGAGGGAAAATCCTCCTTCAACTGCATCAGGTTTTCCGGCCGCGCACCGCGCCAGGCGTAGATCGACTGATCGTCATCGCCCACCACGGTGAACTGCGCGCGTCCCTGCACCAGCAGCTTCACCAGCAGGTACTGGCTGGCGTTGGTGTCCTGGTACTCGTCCACCAACAGGTAGCGCACGCGATTCTGCCATTTCTCCAGCACCTCGGGATGCTCCTGGAACAGCTTGACCGGCTGCAGGATCAGGTCGTCGAAATCCACCGCATTGTAGGCTTTCAGGGTGCGCTGGTAGTGCAGGTAGACGACGGCGGCAGTCTGCTCCTTTGGATTGCGCGCCTTGGCCAGGGCCGCGTCCGGCAGGATCAAATCGTTCTTCCAACTGCCGATCTGCCGCAGCACCTCGTCGGTGCCGTCGTCGCCAGCGTATTCCTTCTGCATGATGTCGCTGACCAGCGCCTTGATATCGCCCTCGTCGAAGATCGAGAACCCCGGCTTGTAGCCCAGCTTCGCGTGTTCCTTGCGAATGATGTTGAGGCCGAGGTTGTGGAAGGTGGAGACCGTCAGCCCCTTGCTCTCGGCACCGCGCAGCAGGCTGCCGACCCGCGCCTTCATCTCCCGCGCCGCCTTGTTGGTGAAGGTCACCGCATAGATGTACTGGGCGCGAATGCCACACTGCTGAATCAGGTAGGCGATCTTGCGAGTGATGACGCTGGTCTTGCCGGAACCGGCGCCAGCCAGCACAAGCAACGGGCCGCCGATATAGGACACGGCCTCCTGTTGCCGGGGATTGAGTCGGGACATCGGGGAACACCAGAGACAAAAGGCCAGTCATTCTAGTGGCCTGTGCGGTTGATGGGTTAACTCAAGTTCGGCTGGCCGAGGTTTCCAGACAAGGCGCCACGACGAGTCATAGCCAGCTATGGCGAGGAGTGGCAACGCAGTATCGGCGCCTCGGGCACCGAAATCAGGCACTGCGCTTGTCCTCGGCTTCATTCTTCACATTCTGGAGCGTATGTTTTCAGTTGAAACCGTTTTCATCAGGAGGCAATGCCATGACATCCCTATCGCGTCGCCGGTTCAACCGGATGCTCGCCAGCCTCGGCCTGGCAATTCCCGGCCAGGCGCTGTTCGCGGCTACCGCTACCAACCCCGCCAGCAGTGCACCGCCGGAAACGTTATTGCTATCGCGCAATGACTGGGTCCCCAACAACGATCACCTGCCCGTCCTGGTATACCGTGGCGTACTCGCCGCAAACGGCGGCAATCCGGCAGCGGATTTCGAAGAACGCTTCGAGCGGACTGGCTGGCCGCCGCGCTGGCGCGCCAGTATCTATTCCTTCCATCACTACCATTCGAGCGCCCATGAAGTGCTGGGCATCGCCAGTGGTTCGGCGCAGCTGATGCTCGGCGGCCCCGAAGGCCATACCGTACAAGTCAGCGCCGGGGATGTCGTGGTGCTACCGGCCGGTACTGGGCACCGCGAGCTCAGTTCGACCGACGATTTCCTGGTGGTTGGCGCCTATCCACCCGATCAGCGGGTGGACAACTGCCGTTCGGCGCCTTCGCCAGCCGCCCTGCAAAGTATTCGCCAGCTACCCTTTCCGGACAGCGATCCGGTCGCTGGTAGAAACGGCCCCCTGACGCACCTCTGGCAATCGGCCTGAAACGCCACGGCAGACCAACCATTGCCTCGCTTCGAGGCCATTCAACCCAAGACAACAAGACAATAAGAGATGAAGATGGACACGCAGCGTAGAAAAGTACTCCGGTTCCTGTCTGGCATGATGCTGGCGCTCACCTGTGCGAGCGCCAATATGCCCGCGTCCTGGGCCGCTACCCCGACCCAGAAGCAGCAGCTACCCAAGATCGGCATCATCGGGGCCGGGCAGGTCGGCTCGACGCTTGGCCGATTATGGATCGACAGCGGTCATCAGGTGCTGTTCTCGTCCCGTCACCCGAATCAGCTCGACGAGCTGGTCAGCGAGTTGGGTAAGCGGGCCAGTGCGGGCAGCCCGGCCGACGCGGCACGCTTTGGGGATATCATTCTCCTGGCGGTCCCCTATGGCGCATTGCCCCAGCTAGGCCGCGATCTCGCACCGCTGCTGCGCGGTAAGGTCATTCTCGACGCGACCAACCCCTATCCGTGGCGCGACGGCGATCCAGCGCGACTGGCCGAGCAACAAGGCGCTGGGGTGACCAGTGCCAGTTACTTCCCTGGCGCGCAGCTGGTGCGCGGCTTCAACTCGATCGACGCCAGTGCGGTCGCCAGTAACGCCAACAAAACCTCGCCCACCATCGGCATCCCGCTGGCCGGAGACGATCAGGCAGCACTGGCGGCAGCCTCGGCGCTGGTCAAAGATGCCGGTTTCGAACCGGTAGTCGTCGGTCCACTGGCAAGCGCACGCCTGTTCCAGCCAGGCACCGCGCTGTTCCAGCAGGTCATGACACCCGCCCAATTGCACAGCCGCCTGGGCGCCAGTCGCTAACCCGAACCGGCTGCAGCCGTGGCGCAAGCGCGATGCTTCGCCCGGCCCCGCCACGCCGTTCAGTGCCGCAGAATTTGCCAGAGCGACGCCCCCACTCCGACGAAACTCTCTCCCGCCACCAAACCTGCTGCCAGGGTGATCACGAAACGCTCGGCGAAACTGCGCCAGCGCGACATCCACAGCCAAGCGAGCAACGCGCCGCTGGCCATCATCACGGACAGCGAGGCCGGGATCACGAAAGCCAGGCCGACGGCCGCGCAACTGGGCAGGTATCGACTGCGTTCGGGCGGCAGCAAGCCTTCGCCAACACCGATCAGGCTGCCGCTCAGCAGCGCAGCCAGCATTGCCCAGCGGGCACTCGGTGCGACCGAATCCAGCCCCTGGGTCAGGGCTTCGGCCACGGCTTTCCAGGTAGCCACGGCCGGCGCCGGCCACTGTTCGGTCAACAGCATGCCTTGCGGATCGGGAATCAACAGCTGGTAGGCGAGCACCCCGACGATGCTGCCGATAAAAATGCCGACACACTGGGCAAACAGCTGCCGCTCCGGCGTGGTGCCGATGGCACGGCCCACCTTGAAGTCGTTCATCAGATCGGCGCATTGCCCGGCAGCGCCGCCGGCCGTGTTGGCGCTCATCAAGTTGAGCGTAGGCTGGCCGGGTGCGATCAGGCCAAAACTCAACTGCGAGAGCTTGCCGACCGCACCGATGGGCGAGATAGCCGTCTCGCCGACAACCCGCGCCGCGACCAGCGCCAGCAGCATGGCCAGCGGCAGGGTCAGCACCGCCATCAGCGGATCGATATCGAACAGCAGAATCTGCAGCGTCACCACCAGCGCACTACTTGCCAGCATCCCCACCAAAGGGATACCGGATGGACGCGGCGGCAGGCCGATGGATGGATTATTGGCCTCGCCCCGGCGCAGACGAACCAGATAGCGGGCCAGCAGGTTGGCCAGGGTGGCGCTGACCATAAGGCTCACACCGGGCCAGAGCAGCCATTCCACCAGCGCCTTGAATTGTGGGCCATGGCTGTCCGGCAGCAGGACAATATGCCCGCTGTCCAGCAGCCAGGAACCCAGTCCGCCCCAGGCCAGCACGGCGCCAAGCAGCAGCGATAACCCGACACGCAGGCCGATGATGCCGCCGAAGCCGATCAAGAGTAAGGATGGATCGAGCGTGAAGGTCAGGCGTTCCAGATAAACGCCCGGTGTCCAGCGTGGCAGGTGCCAGACAAAATCGTCGATCCATTTCAGCGTGCCGGAGGCCAGCGCGGCAGAGAACAGTACGGCGATGCGCTTTATGGCCTCACCACCATGGCGAAAGATGTCCTGCATGGTTTCCAGCGTCGCCATGCCCTCCGGAAAGCGCAGCCCCGAATCAAGCAACGGACCGCGCAGATACCAGGCAACCCAGACACCGAGAAAACTCACCGAAAACACCCAAGCCATCAACGGTACGGCGTCGATCTGCTGGCCACTGATCAGCGTGTAGGCCGGAATCGGTGCGACCAACCCGCCGGAGATGATCGAGGCGGCGGCCGAAGCGGTGGTCTGGCAGATATTGCTCTCGCGCAGGGTCCAGGCAGCCTCCTGACGCTGGCGGCTATACAGGCGCCAGAAACCGAAGGCCAGCAGCAGGGAAATGATCGACATATTGAACGACCAGCCGATCCGTAACCCGGAATAGACGTTGGAAGGGGTCAGGATGGCGCCGAGCAGGATGCCGGTGAGCAATGCGCGCAACGTCAGCTCGCGTTCGGTGGACATGCAAAGGCTCTCCTTGGCCTGGCTGGGGCGAGACATCGCCATGGAACAGAGTCCGACCGGCACATCGGGAGATGGTTGCGCCCGTGCACGGTCATGGATGGTAATGCACGCACCGCCCTCTCCCGGCAAGAGGGCGTATCACCTATCAGTCACGACTTCCACCTGGATCGGCAATTGGCGGGCGCATGACACGCGCTCATGCATGGCTCAGATGGCATTGCGCAGACTGAGATCATCCGGGTGCGGCTGCAGGTAGGCCTGCTGGCCCAGGTAGGGGTCGGGATGCTTGCGTAAATGATGCTTGAGCAAGGTCAGCGGGACCACCAGCGGGACGGTGCCCTGGTGGTATTGCGCGATCAGATTCTGGATTTCCCGGCGATCACCGGGGTCGAGAAACTGTTTCAGGTAGCCGGACATATGCTGCAGGACATTGGCGTGGGTACCGCGCGTGGCGGTTTTCTTCAGCGCCTGCATCAACAGACTGAAATAATGCGGTCCGATCTGGTCGATTGGCTGCTCGCCAATACTGGCCAGCAGCCGCCCCAGTTGGCGGTACTGGCGCGGATCGTGAGCCAGCAGCTGGAATTTGTAGCTGGAGTGAAAATCCAGCACAGCCTTGCGCGTCAGACCGAGGCTCAACAGTTGCTGCCAGCGCGCGTAGGCGAATACACGGGCCAGGAAATTCTCGCGCAGTACCGGATCGTTCAAGCGGCCGTCCTCCTCCATCGGCAGATCCGGGCTGGCACCGCGAAAGGCCTGCGCGTAGATACCGGAGGCACTGTCTGAGGAATAACCGTTTTCCTGATAGACCTTGACTCGCTCCATCCCGCAGGAAGGCGATTTCTGCATCAGGATGTAGCCGCAAACATCGCGCAGTTGCCCAGCCATATGTCGACCATACTCGGCCAGCGGCTCGGTGACGTCGTGCTCGTGATGAAGGGTGCCTTGCGCTCGCGGGTTTTCCGGATCGCCCACCAGGCGAATCGACTCACGCGGCGTGCCAAGGCCAATCGCTACCTCGGGACAGACCGGGACGAAATCGAAATGCCGGGCCAGGGTTTGCGTGCACAAGCGCGATTCCTTGTGCCCCCCGTTATAGCGCACCGGCTCGCCTAACAAGCAGGCACTAATGGCGATCTTGATCTTGGGGCGGTTGAGATTTTCCATATGAACCTCGGCGTCCTATGCGTGCTTTGCAAACTACCACTCGACTCGTCCAGTTTCCTTGGCAAGCCATAACTATACAAACAAATAATCTGCGTACAAATATTGTACCCATGGGGTTAGCAACATGGGCGTAACTCATGGCATGCAGCGCAGAGCGAGGCCAGACGGAGATGGCGATTCTAGTACTCGGCTCGAACTGCTTATTAGTATATTCCGCCGTGTAATTGACGCCAGTTAATTAACGATTTTTTATTGACCACTCGCTCCAGATGATTCCCTCTACCACAGCCTGCCTGGCTCACCATGCGACAGACAGGCGACCGGGAAAACCGTTCCAGTCCGGGCCGGCAAACTATCCGTTCGGGTCTGTACCGGTGGTGTGCGCGCAAGCGCTTCACAATTGCACCAGCAGGCGCCGCGCCGCTTCACTGCCACTGAGCCAGGCTCCTTCGACCCGACCGGACAGGCACCAGTCGCCGCAGGCGTATACACCCAGGCCGGCATTACCGAGTACGCCCCATTCGTGCGGCTGTGCCGGACGGCCATATAGCCAACGATGGGCCAGGGCAAAAGCTGGCGCCGGCACAGTGCAGCCGATCAGTTCCGCGAATACGCCATACAACTGCTCGATCACCGCCTCCTTGGGCAGGTCGAGATTTTTCCGGGTCCAGTTGCTGGAGGCCTGTAGGCCCCAGGTATCCAGGCGATTGTCGCGCCCGGGCTTGCCACGGTCGCGCTCGATCCATTCGAGCGGGCCGTCCTGTACGAAACAGCCCTGCACTTCAGTAGGCAACGGCTTTTCGAACCCGAGTGCCACCGACCAGACCGGGTCCATGGTCGCGCTGGTCGCCGTGCTGGCCAGGACCGGGACCGCAGCCAGCAAGGCGCTGGCCTGCGGTGCTGGCGTGGCGATGATGACATGGCTGAACGGTCCATGGCCTTGGCCGCTGGCATCCTGCAGGGTCCAGTGAGTCGGGCCATGGAACACTTCGGTGATGCGGCAGCTGAATGTGACCGGTAGGTCACCGAGCAGGCCGCGGGTAATCGCACTGGTGTGCGGAATGCCGACCCAGCGCTCCTGTTCATCCGGCGATGCACTCAGCACACCCTCGCGGGCCTGGTAAAGATTGGGTTTCCATTCAGCGACCCAGCCTTGTTCCTGCCATTCCCGGATAGCCGTGCGAAAGTTCCGGTCACGGGCAGTGAAATATTGAGTGCCCATGTCCAACGTGCCAATTTCGCTGCGTTTACTGGCCATGCGGCCACCGCTACCGCGGCTCTTGTCGAATAACTGGACGGCGATCCCAGCCTTGTCCAGGGCACGGGCGGCGGTTAGTCCGGCCATCCCGGTACCAATGATGGCGACAAAAACGGAATTCATGGTTTACCTCGCTTGATGGTTTCAGGCCTCATAAAGTCATACAAACAATTACTCTTGTACAGGATCACGCCATCCAGATGGCGGCATCGAATGTATCGCCCTGCAACTCCTATAAATGCAGAACCTCACAACCTCTACAAGATCCCTTGATCGGAGCGGATCGAATAGCGCGGAGATAACATTCATGCACATATTGTTGACTGGCGGTACAGGATTGATCGGCAAGGCACTTTGCCGATACTGGACAACCCAAGGGCACCAGCTTGCGGTATTAAGTCGCACACCGCAGCGGGTAAAAGAACTGTGCGGCCCGCAGGTACAGGGGATCGCTCGCCTCGAAGAATGGACTGGCGAATCACTGGACGCCGTGGTCAACCTGGCCGGTGCGCCCATCGCCGAACGACCCTGGACGCAAAAGCGGCGGACCCTGCTGTGGGACAGCCGGGTGACGCTGACCGAACGCCTGGTGGAGTGGCTGGCCAGCCGCGAGCAGAAGCCGGCAGTGTTGATTTCTGGTTCCGCGATAGGTTTCTACGGTGACGGCGGCGAACGCGAGCTGCAGGAGGATGCCCAGTCGGGCAATGATTTCGGCAGCCAACTGTGCGCGGCCTGGGAAGCTGCCGCGCGCCACGCCGAGCCACTGGGTATCCGCGTGGCGCTGGTGCGTACCGGGCTGGTCCTGGCCCCTGGCGGAGGCTTTTTGCAGAAACTGCTACCAGCCTATCGACTGGGGCTGGGCGGGCGCATCGGCAGTGGCCAGCAATGGATGTCGTGGGTGCATCTGGACGATCAGGTTGCACTGATCGACTTCCTCCTCAACCATCCTGCGGCCAGTGGCCCTTATAATGCCTGTGCCCCACAACCGGTACGCAATGCCGAATTCAGCCAAGCTTTGGGCCAGGCCCTGCATCGACCGACCATCCTTGCCGTACCGGCGCCGCTGTTGAAACTGACTTTGGGCGAGCTGTCCACGCTGTTGCTGGGCGGACAGAAAGCCCTGCCGGCGCACCTGCAGGAGGCTGGCTTCACCTTTCGTTACCCTGAGCTGCCGGCGGCACTGGCCAGCGTACTGGGTGAAAACCGACACTAACCCTGATCACCCGATCCGGGACAGCTTGCGAGGAAATGGAACAATCAATGGCAGAACAGGCGTTGTTGCTGGTCAACCTGGGCTCCCCAGCCTCCACTGAAGTGGCCGATGTACGTCGCTATCTGAACCAGTTCCTGATGGATCCCTACGTGATCGATCTGCCCTGGCCGCTGCGACGCCTGCTGGTTACCCTGATCCTCGCCAGGCGGCCTGCCGAATCGGCGCACGCCTACGCCTCCATCTGGTGGCCGGAAGGTTCTCCGCTGAGCGTCCTGAGTCGCCGCCTGCAGGAAGCGTTACAGCCGCTCTGGGTGGATGGCCCGGTGGAGCTGGCGATGCGCTATGGCGATCCGTCTCTCGAAAACGTCCTGCTCGACCTGGCCAGGCGCGGTATCGGACAGGCGGTTCTGGCACCGCTCTACCCGCATTTCGCGGACAGCACGACCACGACAGCCATCCAGCAGGCACGCCAGATCGTGAGCCGACATGGGCTGGCCTTGCAGTTATCGATACTCGAGCCTTTTTATGAACAGCCGCCATACCTCGACGCACTGGTCGCCAGCGCACAGCCCTATCTGCAGCAAGGCTTCGATCACCTGCTGCTGAGCTACCACGGCCTGCCCGAGCGACATTTGCGCAAGCGCGACCCCAGCGGCGGGCATTGCCTGCAAGACACCGATTGCTGCGCACGCGCCGAGGGCGAAGTGCTTGCCCAGTGCTACCGTGCCCAGTGCTACCGCACCAGCACCGGCTTCGCCAGGCGGGCCGGTCTGCGCCCGGAGCAATGGTCGGTCGCCTTCCAGTCACGCCTGGGCCGGGCAAAATGGATCGAGCCCTACACCGATGCACGCCTGGACGAACTGGCACGACAAGGCGTGAAAAAACTGCTGGTGATGTGCCCGTCCTTCGTCGCCGACTGTATCGAAACCCTGGAGGAAATCGGTATCCGCGGCCGCGAGCAGTTCCTTGCTGCCGGCGGCGAAGAGTTGATCCTGGTGCCCTGCCTGAATACGCAGGAATCCTGGGTCCAGGCACTGGCGATACTGTGCCGGCAGACAAGCCGGGAATTCGCACGGCAAGCCACCTGAGCCAACCTTGCGGATTTGCACTTTTCTGCGGACCGACGGCCTGTACAACTGCCGTATAATCTCTCGTCAATCAGCTGGGGTAACCATGCCCAACACCTGCCACCCCAGACCAGTGCCCATATATGAACGATCCGACCGGCCCCGCTCCTCCCACAGGCTCAGGCTCCCCGAACCGGCAAGAGCTCTACCCCATCCGTGAAGTGGCGCGCCTGACCGGCATCAACCCGGTGACCCTGCGGGCCTGGGAGCGGCGCTACGGTCTGATTCGACCAACCCGCACCGAAAGCGGTCATCGGCTATATTCACTGGCAGATATCGAAGCGATCCGCAGCATCCAGGCCTGGACCCAGCGCGGCGTTCCGGTCAGCAAGGTCGGCGACATCCTCGAACGCAGCAGTGCCGGCAGCCCCGGACCGGTCGGACAGCAGAGCGCCAATCATGAATGGAGCGAGTGGCAAGTACAGATCCGGCACGCTACGAGCGGCTTCGATGAAGCGGCCCTGGAGCGGATCTACGGCCAGGTATTCGCCACCTGGCCGACGCACCTGGCATTCAACGAAATCCTGCTGCCAGTCTGGCAAGACCTGTCGCGGCGGCATCACGAATTCGGCGGCACCAGCGAATGGCTGTTCCTTGACGGCTTCCTCCGCGCACGGGTTCTGCAGCGATTGCTGCTGGCGCGGCCACAAACCGCCAATCGCGTATTACTGGCTGCGGTTCCCACCCACTGCCACGAACTCGAATTGCTGGTCGCCGGCCTGCTGCTGACCGGTGACAGCCTGGCGGTCGGCGTGCTGGCCATGGGGCAACCGCTGGAGGAACTCGGCTTGGTCTGCGAGCGTACCAGGCCACAGGGGCTGGTGCTCTATTCCAACCATCCCGGCGCAAGCGACTTGCCACGCCAGCTCACCAGACTGGCCATGATCCTGGACTGCCCGCTGGCCCTGGCCGGCGAAGCGGCCGAACTGAGCCGGGACAGCTTTGCCGGAACCCCCATCGCCTGCCTGGGCCGGGTCGGACCGGGTCTGCAGAACCGCCTGCAGCGATTCCTGGCCGGACAGCTGGATACCTGAACCGACTACAGCAGGGCGCGCAGAGCAGCCAGCTCGAACTGGAGACGCTGCAACTCGGCCTCCAACTGCTGCACCCGCTCCATGGCCTCCACCTCGGCGGTAACATCCTTCTGAATGCCAATGAAATAGGTAAGCGAATCACCTTCATTGAATACCGGTGAAATCGACAGCTCGTTCCAGAACGGCGTACCGTCCTTGCGGTAGTTGCGAATAACGCGCCGGCATGGCTGACGATTGCTGATCGCCTCGCGCAGCACTGCAGCGTTCGCCTGGCCACCTTCCTCGCCCTGCAGAAACCTGCAGTCTTTGTAAAGAATTTCCTCGGCCGTAAAACCGGTCAAACGCTCGAAAGCCGGATTGGCGTAGATCAGGATATTGTCGTCACCTTTCTGTTCGGTAACCACGATTCCGTCATTACTGGCTTCGACCACGAGTTGGAGCAGTTTGGCATTGATCATCAGCGGGACTCCCGGGGTATGACCGGCATTCTAACCGGGTTGGCCAGGCGAACCGCTACACTTGCCATGATCGGCACCACCCCGAAGACTGGCTGGTCGCCACATCATAAAGGGCTCGTCTGCTGCCCCCTGATGTATTCACTTCACGAAAACGGAGAATGAGATGACTCGCAAGACAGTATTCATCACCGGTGCCACATCCGGTTTTGGGCGCGCCAGCGCACGACGTTTTGCCGAAGCCGGCTGGGGATTGGTGCTGACCGGGCGGCGGGTCGAACGCCTGCAAGAGCTGCAGAAGGAACTGGGCAGCAAGGTGCCGGTGCATATCGCCACACTGGATGTACGCGATGCCCAGGCTGTCGCCCGGATCGTCGCCGAGCTGCCCGACGATTTTCGCGACATCCATTGCCTGGTCAACAATGCCGGGCTGGCCCTCGCCCCGCAGGCGGCGCAACAGACGGAACTGGCAGACTGGCATACCATGATCGATACCAATGTCACCGGCCTGGTCAATGTCACCCACAGCCTGCTCCCGACGCTGATTCGTTCGGGTGCCGGTGCCAGCATCGTCAACCTCGGCTCGGTGGCTGGCGCGTGGCCCTATCCCGGTAGCCATGTGTATGGCGCCAGCAAGGCTTTCGTCCGCCAGTTTTCCCTGAATCTGCGCTGCGACCTGCTAGGCACCGGCGTGCGGGTGACCGATATCGAACCGGGCATGGCAGAAACCGAGTTTACCCTGGTCCGGACTAAGGGCGACCAGGCAGCATCCGCTGCGCTCTACCAAGGCACGACGCCGCTTTCCGCCGAAGATGTCGCCGAGCAAATCTTCTACGTCGCCAGCCTGCCGCCGCAGATCAACATCAACCGCCTGGAAATCATGCCGACCCGTCAGGCCTGGGCAGGCTTTGCCGTCGATCGCGATAAATAAATAGAAGCGACCCAACAGCAGGCAAAAAAAACCCGAATCCGACAACCGCCGGATTCGGGCGAAAACCACGAAGAGAAACGGTTTCACATCCCGCTTCGGCCCGGTCCACCGCCAGTTCCGAAGATCTGGCGCGTCCAGCCGGCAGCCTGTCCGTCATTCTTGATCTTTTTTCAGGCATGCAAAGAAGAAATGAAACCTATGGTGCATCCGCTGCACCTGCCGGTCCGTGCAATGCAGACCAGGTCCGACATCATCCAGAGCGTGGATCGGAAGCGCTAAAAGTAGTCCACTTTCCGATTTTCGCACTGTTTTGGTTAATTCCGTTTAGGAAAGGCACCATTGTCGAACGAACAAAAGGAAAACTTCATTGATCTAAGTCAGAAAGGCCCATTCTTTCATGTGCGGCAACTTGGCACAGTTTCTGTATCAGTCGGAACAAGACGACAACGCCACTGTGCAGAAGGAATTCTCCTATGAAGAAATTTGCTCACCTCTCCCTCTACATGTTCCTTGCTGGAAGCGTCACCGCCAACGCCGCTGAAATCATGATGGAAAAAGAAGATACCAGCATCGGCAAAGGCTATGGCGCACTCTCCACCATGATGCTTGGTGCTGCCGCTGGCGGTCCGATCGGAGCGGTAGCTGGCAGCGTGGCGGGTTTCTTCGCCGGTGGTGAAACGCAGAAAGCCGTGGGCGGTAGCCAGAAGGCTTATATCGTGCGCACGGAAGACAATCGGGATGTGTGGATTCGCTCGCCCAATCGGGAATACCAAATCGGTCAGGACGTCGATGTGGTACGTGGCCGGATTCAGCCTCAGATCAACTGAGGCACTCCTGCCAATGGCTGCGTCGTGATGATCGAATCCAGCCTGGTGGCTGCTACAGGTGCTCCACCAGCCGGATTCGATATGACGAACTGACGTTTCCACCCGTCCTTTTCACCCGGCTCCCCACTCTCTCTGCGAATCCAGCATCCTGCCCAAGCCGTTGCCGACCACGATCATCCGGCTTATCCAGGCACCAGAAGAAATCCCCCCCAAACTGGCAAGCGGAAGTCATCTCCTGAGTCGTCCGCAAAATGGCAGGCGCACGCAACGTGCTCACGCCCGCACGGGTGAAAGAACCTGCAGAGAGCAGGCTTTTAGCGAGATGAATCAGTCGGCTTCGCCGATGGAAACGATGGAAGCCACACCCTCTGTGCTGAATTCGAAATCCACCTTTTCGCCCACCTCGACTTGCGTCAGTTGCTCAGCAGTGGCTTTGAACGGCATGGTCATCGCCGGCCATTGCAGCGCCGGCACTGCTTCGTGGGCGATAACGAGGGCGCCGTTTTCCTTGTCGATCTGTTTTACCGTACCGCTGGTGCTGACGGTTTCAGTGGCGGCTTTCTGCACCACCGAGGCATGGTCTCCATGCTCCGGATGGTCGGCGTATGCAACAGGCAGCACAACAAGCGAAGCAAAAATGGGGATGAGGATGTTCATGGAAGGACTCCTGTTTCAGTGATCGAAGTAGTGTGGGAAAGACGCCGGCGCTCGATCAGTCGATAGGCCGCCGGCAAGACAAAAAGAGATAGCAGCGGTGCGCTGAGCATGCCGCCGACCATGGGTGCGGCGATGCGGCTCATGATTTCGCTGCCGGTACCGCTGGCTAAAAGGATTGGCAGCAGGCCGGCGACGATGGTGGCCACCGTCATCGCCTTGGGCCGCACGCGCTGCACGGCACCGATGCGGATGGCCGCGAGCAGCGCGACTTCATCGCCGCGCCCGGCGGCACGTTGCTCGGCCCAGGCGTGTTTCAGGTAAAGCAGCATGATCACGCCGAACTCGGCGGCAACCCCGGCCAGGGCGATGAAACCGACCCCGGTGGCCGCCGACAGGTGATAACCCAGCAGGTAGAGCAGCCAGATCCCACCGATCAAGGCGAACGGCAAGGTCACCATGATCAGGAGCGCCTCGCCGACGCTGCCGAAGGTCAGATAGAGCAGCACCAGAATGATCGCCAGGGTCGCCGGTACCACCAGTTGCAGGCGAGCGGTGGCGCGCTCCAGGTATTCGAACTGGCCGGAATAGCTCAGGCTCATGCCCGGTTCCAGCTGGATTTGCGCGGCGATGGCCTGGCGCAGGTCGGCGACCACCGAGGCCAGATCGCGGCCACGCACGTCGATATAGACCCAGCCGGACAGTCGCGCATTTTCGCTTTTCAGCATCGGCGGGCCGTCACTGATCTCGACCTTCGCCACTGTGCCCAGGGTGATCTGACTACCCTGCGGCGTGTAGATCGGCAATTGACGCAAGCCGTCCAGCGAATCGCGCCATTCGCGGGGATAGCGCAGGTTGATCGGATAGCGCGCCAGCCCTTCCACCGTCTCGCCAACATTCTGCCCGCCCACGGCACCAGCGACGATGGCCTGCACAGCGTCGATATTCAGGCCATAACGAGCAGCCCTGGCGCGGTCGATCTGCACATCGAGGTAACGCCCGCCAGTCAACCGCTCGGCCAGCGCCGAGGTGACCCCGGATACGTTTTTGGCGATATGTTCGATGTGCTGGGTGGCCGCATCGATCTGCGCCAGATGACTACCCGCGACTTTGACCCCGATGGGACTCTTGATCCCGGTGGCGAGCATGTCGATGCGGTTGCGGATCGGTGGAACCCACAAATTCGCCAGCCCCGGCACGCGTACCCGGCGGTCCAGTTCCTCGATCAGTTGTTCCGCAGTCATGCCAGGCCGCCACTGGTCACGCGGCTTGAACTGGATAGTGGTTTCGAACATTTCCAAGGGTGCCGGATCGGTGGCGCTGTCAGCCCGCCCGGCCTTGCCGAACACTTGCGCCACTTCCGGTACGCTCCTGATCAATCGGTCGGTCTGTTGCAGCAATTCACCGGCCTTGCGTGCCGACAGGCCCGGCAAGGCTGTGGGCATATAGAGCAGATCGCCCTCGTCCAGGGGTGGCAGGAACTCCCCGCCCAGTCGCGATGCGGGCCAGAGTGTGGTGAGCAGGGCCAGCAACGCCACCGCCAGGGTGAGCTTCGGCCAGCGCAGTACGCGGTCCAGTGCCGGTCGGTAGAGGTGAATCAGCAACCGGTTGAGCGGGTTGCGCGCCTCATTCGGAATCTTGCCGCGAATCCAGTATCCCATCAGCACCGGCACCAGCGTCACCGACAGCGCCGCTGCCGCCGCCATGGCGTAAGTCTTGGTGAAGGCCAGCGGGCCGAACAGACGGCCTTCCTGCGCCTCCAGAGTAAACACCGGGATGAACGACAGGGTGATGATCAGCAAACTGAAGAACAACGCCGGTCCGACTTCCACTGCCGCTTCGGCGATCACCTGCCAGTGCGCCGCGCCCTGCAACGCCTGTTTCGGATTAGCCGCGCGCCAGGCTTCGATGTGCTTATGGGCGTTTTCGATCATTACCAGGGCGGCATCGACCATGGCACCGACGGCGATGGCAATCCCGCCCAGCGACATGATGTTGGCATTCACGCCCTGGCGCTGCATGACGATGAAGGCGATCAGCACGCCCACCGGCAGCGAGACGATGGCCACCAGCGACGAGCGCAGGTGCCAGAGAAACAGTCCGCAGACCAGCGCCACCACGATGAACTCCTCGACCAGCTTGTGGCTGAGGTTGTCCACGGCGCGGTCGATCAGTTGGCCGCGGTCATAGGTGGTGACGATTTCCACTCCGTCCGGCAGGCTTTTCTGCAATTCGGCCAGTTTGCTGCGCACCGCTTCGATGGTGGCACGGGCGTTCTTGCCGCTGCGCAGAATCACCACACCGCCGGCCACTTCGCCTTCGCCGTCCAGCTCCGCGATGCCCCGGCGCATTTCCGGGCCGAGCCGGATTGTGGCGACCTCGCCCAGGGTCACCGGAACGCCATTGGTATCCAGCCGTAGCGGGATGGCGCGAAAGTCCGCCAGTGTTTGCAGATAGCCAGAGGCCCGCACCATGTATTCGGCCTCGGCCAGTTCCACCACGCTGCCGCCGGTTTCCTGGTTGGCGGCCTGGATTGCCTGGGCAATCTGCTGCTGGGTAATACCGAGGCTGGCCATCTTCAGCGGATCGAGCTGCACCTGATACTGGCGCACCATGCCGCCAATAGCCGCCACTTCGGCGACGTTGGGCAGGGTTTTCAGCTCAAAGCGCAGAAACCAGTCCTGCAACGAACGCAACTGGGCCAGATCGTGCCCGCCACGGCGATCCACCAGGGCATATTGGTAAATCCAGCCAACGCCGGTGGCATCCGGCCCCAGTGCCGGGGTTACGCCAGCCGGCAGGCGGCTTTGTACCTGGCTCAGGTATTCCAGCACCCGCGAGCGTGCCCAATAAAGGTCGGTGCCATCCTCGAACAGGACGTAGACGTAGCTGTCGCCGAAGAAGGAATAACCGCGCACGGTCTTGGCACCCGGCACCGACAGCATGGTGGTGGTCAGCGGATAGGTGATTTGATTCTCGACGATCTGCGGCGCTTGACCGGGAAACGGTGTGCGTACGATCACCTGCACGTCGGAAAGATCAGGCAACGCATCGACCGGCGTCTGTCGCACCGCCCAGATGCCCCAGGCGACCACGAACAGCGTCGCCAGCAAGACCAGCAAGCGATTACCGATCGACCAGCGAATCAATGCGGCAATCATGGCTGGTGTCCCTCGTGGCCAACGGCGGGCAGCTTCTCGATCCGCCGAATCAAGAGCCCGTCATCAGTCTGCTCGACGGCGAAACGAACCCGGTCTCCCACCGCCAGCCCCGTGGCCAGCGCCGGATCGGCCAGCGGAAACGGCATACTCATGCCAGGCATGCCAAGGCTCTTGAACGGGCCATGGGAAATAGCGATCAGGCCGCCCTCCAGGCCGACAATGGTGCCCTCGGACTCATGCAGTGCCGGTTGCGCGGCTACCGCTCGCCGGTCCGACGACGGGACGCCAAGGCCGCGCAGGCTGGCTTCGGAGTCCAGCAGAAACTGCCCGGAGGCCACCACCTGCTGGCCTTCGGCAAGACCGTCCAGCACTTCGGTGAAATCACCGGTGTCGCGACCGATACGGATTTCCACCGGCCGATAGCGGCCTGCCGCTTCAGCCAGCATGACCAGATTGCGCTTGCCGGTGCGGATTACCGCTTCGCTGGGCACGACCAACACGCTGCGCTCGGAACCCGGCTGCAGTTGTACCTGCGCCGTCATACCGGGTCGCAACCGTGCGTGTGTATTGGGCAGCTCGACCCGTATCCGCACACTGCGGCTATCCAGACTCGCCAGGGGCAACAGGGCCGCGATACGCCCGTGCAAGATTTCACCGGGAAGCGCCGGTAAATGCGCCTCGACCGTTTGGCCGGCAGCCAGCCCGGCGCTTTGCGCCTCGGGCACCGCGATCTCTAGCCAGACGGTGCTCAAGCCATTGATTCGCGCCAGCGGCTGACCGGCTACCAGGGTCATGCCTTCGCGCACCTCGAGGCTTTCCAGCACCCCGGCAATCGGCGCGGTAACGGTCCAGATCGCCTGCACCTTGCCGGTTTTCTCGACACGAGCGATCAGTTCGCCCGGCATCCCGGCCAGACGCATGCGCTGGCGCGCGGCGGTCAGCAAGGCCGGCTGACCCAACCCGCGCAGGGCCAGGAATTCCTCCTGCACCGCCCCCCATTCGGGCACCAGCAAATCGGCCAGCGGCGCGCCTTTGGCAACCAGATCCTCCGGGGCGCGGGCATAGACACGCTCGACGAAGCCATTACTACGCGCCTGCACCAAGGCGACATTACGCGCGTCGAAGGTCAACACACCGCTGACGTCCAGCGTCTGGCTGAAGTGTTGTTGCGTGACCCTGGCCAGGCGCATACCAAGATTCTGCGCTACGTTGGCGTCGACACGAATACCCGGGCTTTCGGCCTCGCCCTCGGCGTAACGCGGCACCAGGTCCATATCCATGAAGGGCGATTTGCCGGGCCGGTCGAAATGCTGCTGCGGAGCCATGGGATCGTACCAGTAGAGCACCTTGGGTTCGTCAGGCATGGCCGGTGGATGCGCTGCCGGCGACTGCGCATGACGTGGGTAGAAGGCATAGGCCATTGCTGCCAGCGCGACGAGCAGGCTGATGACGGCAATGAGCCAGGGTAGCCGAGTGTTCATGGCTCGATATCTCCGAAGGCGAAATGCAGGCCGGCGCCGCTGGCGGCGTATTGTTCGGCAAGGTCGATGCGCCGCAGGCATGTGCGTATCCGTTCCTGGCGGGCCTCGACCACCGCCTCCAGCGAGCCTTTGCCGCCGCTGTAGTCGGCCAGCGCCAGGCGGACCTTTTCCTCGGCCAGCGGCAGCAGGGTCTGGTCGAGGCGTTTCAAGGCCTGGTCCAGGCGCTGGTAGCCGGCCAGCTCGTCTTCCAGCGCCCAGGTGTGCTCGCGCACCCGCGCTTCACGCTCGGCTTCCAGTTGGGTGACGCGGGCACGCTCGACGGCGATCTTCGGATCCTGGCGCGAACCAGTGAACAACGGCAGGTCGAAGGTGAACTTCAGATTCACCATGTCGCTGTAGTGGTTGCCACGCTTGAGGTAATCCAGCTCCCAGCCCCAGTCCGGTTTCTTCGCGGCAATGGCCTCCCGCACGCGTGCCTCGGCCTGGCGCGTCTGCGGTGCGAACACAGCCAGTTCCGGGTGACGCTGCAGATTGTGTTGGTAGTGCGCGGTATCAGTCGGCCAGCGCGGCCAATCACCCTGTAGCACTTGCCCGGCGGCCGCGCCGATCCAGCGGCGCAACGCCGCACGGGCACTGCTGCGGGCTTGCTGCAGTTCATCTTGCTGTTCGTCCAACAGGGCTTTTTCCTGACGCGGCAGCACAGCATCGGCGGCTAGCCCTTTCCCCCCGGCGATTCGCGCCCGCACGGTGCGCTCGAACAGGCGGTTCTCCGTATAAAGCTCCTGGAACAACGCCAGCTTGCGCTCGACCGCCAGATTGGCGATCCAGGCCAGGGCGGTCTGCCGGCGCACGGTGAGCAGGGCGATACGCTGCTCGGCATCCGCCACCTCGATCCCGGCCTGGGCCACTTCGACCCGGGCCTGGCGCTTGTCGCCGTTGGTCATTTCCTGCATGACGCCGATCATGCGCATGCTCATGGAGTCACGGTTGACACTCCAGCGGTCGTCTTCCTCGATGGGCAGATTCTGCACGCCCAGGGTCAGTTTGGGGTCCGGCAGCTCGCCGGCGGGAATGGCTGCGCTACGGGCGGCCTGCTGACTGGCGGCCTGGGCCGCGAGCGTCGGGGCCTCGCGTTCGGCCAGGCGCAAGGCTTCATCGAGAGTCAGGGCGGCGGCCGGCCAGGGCCAGGCCAGCGCGCCCGCCAACAGAGCGGCCACGCACGGGCGGCCCCTGAAGGATCGAAAGGGCATGATCGGGATTCCAGTGATGATCCAATGCGTGCCAGATGGCGACACGCAAACTCGCCGGCAGCCAAAGAGGCTGCTGGACGGAATTCAGGACACGACAGGAATCAGGCGCGCGGAGGGCGCCAGAAGGAATCGAAGGCAGGCAAGGGAGCAGCGAAACTGAAGGAAGGCGCGCCGAAACGGGCTGGCGGCAATAACGGCGACCGGATCACCGAGACTTGCAGGGGATTACTCGACTTGCACTCGTGGCCATGCTTGCACAGTTTGACCATCTCTTTCTGCACCTTTTGCGACCCCTTCTGGTGATCGCAACAATCGTGCGTGCCTGCGGCCATCTGCAGATCGGCATTCATGCTGCCGTGCATGGCATGCGTCTGCCCATGCTGCTGCAGGCAGGGCTGCACGGATGCCAAGGCACTCGCCATGCCATTGAGGGGCAATGCGAGGCCGAGCAACAGCATGAGGAAAAGGCGCAGAAAGATCTTCATGCGCCCGAGTCTACCGAGCACACCCAGAGCGGACAAGCCAAGCCGGCAGCAGGGAAAGGCGGTGCCTCTCTCAAGCAGCGGCACACGCCTGGCCGAACAAATAGGAATCCATCGCCAGGACGCCGTGGACAATGCCGCCATCCAGCACTTGCAGCGCATCGTCGGCACGCCGGGCACCCAACGCCACCAGCAGCGGCAAGAAATGCTCATCGGTGGGGTGAGCGCGCTCGGCTTCCGGTGCCAGGTGCACATAGTCCACCAGGCGCCGTGTATCACCAGCCGCCAGCGCTTCCCGTACCCAGGTAGCGAATGCCTTCACATAGGCAGCTTCACTATCGGGGCGGCGGCGCCATTCATGCAGATTATGGGTCAGGCTGCCCGAGCAGACGAGTAGCACACCCTCTTCACGTAGCGGAGCCAATGCCTGTCCGAACCGAAAGGCATCCTGTGGACGTAATGGATAAGGCAGCGAAACCTGGAAGACCGGCACCTTCGCCTTCGGCAGCAGGTGCAGCAAGGGTACCCAGGCGCCATGGTCAAGGCCGCGCTGCCTGTCGAGCCCGGCTTGCCAGCCGGCCTGGCGCAGCAGTTCCACGGTACGCGCCGCGAGCTGCGGATGCCCTGGCGCCGGATATTCCAGCTCGTAGAGTTGCCGGGCAAAGCCGCCGAAGTCGTGGATGGTCTCCGGCTGCGCCGTGCCAGTCACCATGACGTCGCCCTGGGTCATCCAGTGCGGCGAAACCACCAGCACCGCTTCCGGCTCGGGCAAGTTGCGCCCCAGCGCGGCGAGCAACGGCCCGGCCAACCCCGGCTCGAGAGCGAAAGTCGGCGCACCGTGGGAAACGAACAGGACAGGCAGAGTGGACATGGCAAACCTCCAGGGCACCGTCTGAAAGTGGCGCACCATCGACTGAGCGGAACTGATGTAGGGCCTGTTGACAACAGTCCGCGGTGGCGTAAGCCCCCGGCCCAAGTGGCAAAGGACTCACTGCGCAATACAACGTTGTTGGCGGATCGGCTGCTGCAATACTGCACTCGACACTCGATCCGGTACGAGCTCGATCAGCTTAAGCGCAAAGGAAGGCCCGATGCAGGCCCCTAGCACGTGAAAGTGGTCGATGCCCAGAGAATCCATTAGTAGCAAATTATCAATAGCATAGTTATCCCACCCGTCCCTGGCTGTGATCGGTGCCATGGA
Source organism: Azomonas macrocytogenes (assembly GCF_014191985.1). Taxonomy (GTDB): domain Bacteria; phylum Pseudomonadota; class Gammaproteobacteria; order Pseudomonadales; family Pseudomonadaceae; genus Azomonas; species Azomonas macrocytogenes. The sequence continues at coordinate 176,915 of NZ_JACHXI010000006.1, read as the reverse complement.
ACGACCGGCATTACGCTGATCAACACTGATCACAGTGTAACGGTCGGCAAAGGCTTGTCGCGGATCAACAATGCCACGAGGTGTACCGTCTTCACGTACGCCCAGAGTTCGGAGCGTGAATGTAACCCGCCGGGTGCCAGAGCAAGTAGGGCAGGTCCTCTACCATGACACTGATAATGCAGGTGCGTACCGTTGGACAAAAGAAGGTCAGGCATAGGATGTCCTTGTTCCGCTGGAATACTATTAATTCGGCCGTTAAATTCACGCCATCGTAAATAGGCAAGATTGAGCCAGTGGCTCAGCGAGCCGTCGTTACCGCCAGCGCCTGTTCCAAATCGGCGATCAGGGAAGCGCTGTCGTCCAGGCCGATATGCAGACGCACGATGCAACTGGAGGTCGTCGGCAAGGCGCCGCGTCCGCTCAGTTCGGCGAGGATCGCCAGGCTTTCGTAGCCGCCCCAGGAGGCGCCGATGCCGAACAGGCGCAGCGCATCAATGAAGCGGGCGGCCAGCGCCGGGTCATCCTCGGCGAATTCGAACGACAGCAGCCCGTTGCTGCCGGTGAAATCGCGGCGCCAGAGCGCGTGGCCTGGGTGCTCGGGCAAGGCCGGATGGTAGACGCGACCGACCTCCGGGCGCCGCTGCAACCAGCGGGCGATTTCCAGCGCCTGACGTTCATGCACTTCCAGGCGTGCCGCCAGCGTCCGTGCGCCGCGCAGCACCAGCCAAGCATCGTCCGGGCTGACGGTGATGCCGAGGGCATCGCTCAGGCGCGACAGCGGTTGCCAGACCTCCTCGCGGGTGCAGACGCTACCCATGACCACATCGCCGTGTCCGCCCAGGTACTTGGTCAGCGCCATGATGGAGATGTCCGCGCCCAGCGCCAGCGGCCGGTACAGGTAGGCGGAGCCCCAGGTGTTGTCGACCGCCAGCAGAATGCCGCGCGGCCGGCACAGGGCGGCGATGGCCGGCAGGTCGCACAGTTCGTAGAGCAGCGAGCCGGGCATTTCGGTGTAGACCAGGCGCGTGTTGGCTTGCAGGTGCGCTTCGAGATCCCGGCCGTCCGGGGCGAAATAGCCGACCTCGATGCCGAAGGGTTCGAGCAGTTCGCGGGCCACGCGGCGCACCGGCGCATAGACCGATTCGGTGATCAATACGTGATCGCCCGGCCGCAGGTAACTCAGCAGCGCCTGCGCTGCCGCGGCCAGCCCGGTGGGGAACAGCTTGGTGCGGTAACCGCCTTCCAGTTCGCTGATCAGATCCTCCAAAGCGAAGGCGGTCGGGTTGCCGCGGGCGTCGTAGCTCAGGACGCGCTCGCTGTCGCGGCGGCCACGGACTGCCTGCATTTCCCCGACGCTGTCGAACAGCACGGTGCTCAGGCGCGTCAGCGGCGGATTGACCGGGCGCCCGCCGGAGCCTTTCGGCGGCCGGGCGGCGTGCACCAGACGGGTACGCGGGTCGTCGCTCATGACCGTTCCTCCGCGACCAATGGGCGGAAAGCGGCCAGTTCGCGCGCATTGAGCTGCGCCAGCAGGCCCAGTTCCCAGGCCAGGTACTGGCGCGCGGCCGCCTTGTTGCCGGCATGCCGGTCATGGACGAAGAACAGGAAGTCGATGCATTCCCCGTCCGGCGGCTGCGTGCCGCCCTCCTCCAGCGCCAGTCCGGCGGCATGCCAGAGATCTGGATCGGCACGGCAGATCCGCACGTTCTCGTGCTGCGCCTCGGGCAACTCCAGGGCGGCCAGATGCGCGAGCTGCGGATCGTCGGCGAGCAGCCGCAGCGGACGCGTTTCGCCGGCCGCGGCGGCAGCCAGCAGCGGGCGAATCGACCAGTTCGCACCTTTTATATGCACAGCGCGGTAGGCCATGCTCGGGCGCAGGTCGAACAGCCGCACGGCATCCCGTGCCAGTTCATCCACCAGGGTCGCAGTATCCACTTCCGCCACCACCGGCGGCTCGAATGCCGGCGCGCGGTCTGGCATCGCCAACCTGCTGCCCAAGCCATCGGCCAGCACATGGGCATCATGGCCCGCCTGGCGCAGCCAACTGGCTACGATGGGTGCGCGGATGTCTTCGGCATCGAACAACACGATCCGCGCCTGGCGCACGCCGATATACTGGTCGGTTGCCTGGATCAATTGCCCGCCCGGCGCGTGGCGGGCGCCCGCCAGGCTGCCGGCGGCGAATTCCTCGGCGCTGCGCACATCGAGGAGGAACAGGCTGCGCTGCGGATCGTCGGCCCAGGCCGCCACCTGCTCCGCTGTCAGCGCACGCACCCCGGCCCGCGCCGCCAGTCGCTGCGCGGCCTCGCGTCGTTCGGCGAGACCGGTCGGATGGGTCGATTCCGGGTAGCGCCGCGTGCTGCCGTGTTCCAGCGGCAGGTCGGCGAGGAACCAGCCCTGGGTGCCGTTTTCCAGCGCGTAGACGGGATTCTTCACCCCCAGGTTGATCAGGGTCTGCGCACCGATGATGCTGCGCGTGCGCCCGGCACAGTTGACCACGATGGTGGTCCGTTCGTCGGCAAGCAGATCGCCCAGCCGGTAGCCCAGTTCGCCGTTGGGACAACAGATGGCACCGGGAATGTTCATCTTGTGGTATTCCTCGAACGGCCGGCCGTCCAGTACCAGCAGCCGCTCGCCGCGCGCCTGCCGGGCGGCCAGCTCGGGTGCCGAGATGTGCGGCGTGGCGCAGGCCAGCTCGACCTGCTCGCCGAACGCCTTGGACGGCACGTTGACCCCGGCGAACAGCTCGAAGCCGGCGGCCCGCCAGCCCTGGACGCCGCCTTCGAGGATGTGCAGCCGCTGGTAGCCCAGCGCCTGCAAGCGCTGGGCGGCACGCTCGGCCAGTGCGCCGCCGGTTTCGTCGCAGATCACCAGGCGTACCGCCGGGTTCGGCGCCAGTCGCACGGCATCCAGCTCCAGCCGGCTATAGGGCAGCGACACGCCATAGAAGAGGTGCGCCGCACCGTACTGTCCGTGTTCGCGTACATCGAACAGGGCGATTTCCCGCCCGTTGTGCAGCCATTGCTGCAACTGCTGCGGCGTTATGGTCTGGGTCATGAGAGTCTCGTCTGCATAAAAAGATGGCCCTCATTCGAGAGCCAGGGAACGCTCCGCCGGTGCCAGTTCGCGCCCCTTGGCATAGGCGCGCTGGACGGCCGGTCGCGCTTTCAGGCGTTCGCGCCAGGCATCAATCCGTGGGTAGTCGGCGAGGCTCCGGCCCTGACGCTGCGGCTGGATCCACGGGAAGATCGCCATGTCGGCGATCGAATAGGCGCCAGCGACGTAATCCACCTCGCCCAGGCGCCGCTCCAGCACGCCGTACAGCCGCTCGGCCTCCTTGTCGAGCAGTTCCAGCGCGTAGGGCAGCGGCTCCGGCGCCCGCTCGCGGAACACCTGCAACTGGCTGAGGTAAGGCGTGATGTGCCCGGCCTGCCAGAACAGCCATTCCTGCACCCGATGACGGTCGTCCTGGAAGCGCCCGGTCTTGTCGGCCAGATAGCCCAGAATGGCGCCGGACTCGAACAACGCGAAGGGTTCGCCGCCACCCTGCGGCGCGTGATCGACGATGGCCGGGATGCGTCCGTTGGCGCTGATGCGCTGGAAGGCCGTGTCTTGTTGTTCGCCGGCGCGGATGTTCACCGGCAGCAGGCGATGCTCCAGGCCCAGCTCTTCCAGCAGGATGGCCGCCTTGAGGCCGTTGGCGGTCGGCCAGTAGTAGAGATCGATCATGCGTAGACGACCGCTGCCGAAGGCTCCATATGGTTGCGGTTGTAGTTTTTCAGCCGGCCGTCGGGCTGTACGGCGAAACGTCCGCTCAGCGCCTCCAGCGGGCGGCCGTAGAGGTGGAAGTGCAGTGTCGGCCGCTCGCCCTCGACGCGGATGTCGTGGATGTCGTCGCCGAGGAAGGCGATAGGCGCGCCGGGCTGTACGGTGATTTCGCGCTCCAGTTGCAGCGTGGCGAATTCCGGATCGCTGCCGTCGTCGGTGCGCAGGTAGACCCGGTTGAACTCGGTGCCCTCGACCGCGACGATGATCGCCCAGGTCTCGTGGTTATGCGGCGGCGTCTGCTTGCCCGGCAGCAGGGAATTCAGGTACAGCGTCGGGCTGTCGTCGCCATCGTCGTTGAGGCGATAGCGGATCGCAGTCTTGCCTTCGCTGGCAGCCGCAGCCGGTGGCGGAAAGCTGGCGAAGTTGAAGAAATCGCGACGCTCGGCCAGCTTCTCCAGCAGGCTGACGATTTCCGGCAGGCTCTCCCGGTCGATGCCGCGCGCCTGGATCGCACGCACCTGCTCGAGAAGAGCGGCGACCGCCTGACCGACTTCTTTGCTACTCATGGGTTTTTTCCTTATCTGGGGTGGTTGGCGACGGCTTTTGCGGGCCATCGGGTGAAATCCTTGAAATCGTCGATCAGCGTGCGGCCGCGACGGCCGGGACGAACGGCCGCCGATCCTGTTCGCCGCGCCCCAGCGTGTGCTGGAGAAAGGCGCGGGTGCGCGGACTGCGCGGCTCGTTGAACAGTTGCCGGGGGCTGCCGTGTTCGACGATCACGCCGTGCTCGGTGAAATACACCGCATCGCTGATCTCCTCGGCGAAGCGCATTTCGTGAGTGACCAGCACGCAGGTCATGCCCTCCTCGATCAGTTCGCGGATCACCCGCAGCACCTCGCCGACCGTCTCCGGGTCGAGCGCCGAGGTCACCTCGTCGAACAGGATCAGCTCCGGGCGCATGGCCAGCGCCCGGGCGATGGCCACCCGCTGCTGCTGGCCGCCGGACAGCTCGCCGGGATAGGCGCGCGCCTTGTGTTCCAGGCACACCTTGCCGAGCAGGCGCAGGGCCTCGTCCTGCGCCTCGCGGCGCTCGCGGCCCAGCACCTTGCAGGGGGCGATGGTCAGGTTTTCCAGCACCGACAGGTGCGGGAACAGGTTGTACTGCTGGAACACGAAGCCGACCCGCTTGCGCAGGGCGATGAACTCGGCATCGCTGTGCAGCGCGTGCACCGCCGTGTCGTCCACGCGAATCTGCCCGCGCTGCGGCCGCAGCAGCCCGGTGATGCAGCGCAGCAAGGTGGACTTGCCGGAGCCGGACGGGCCGATGATGGATACCGCCTGGCCACGCTGCACGTCCAGGTCGATGCCGCGCAGCACCGGGGTGTCGGCGAAGCTCAGGTGCACATCGCGCAGCGCGATCAGGGGGGCGGAAAGGTCAGCGGAAGGCATAGCGGCGCTCCAGGTACCGGGTGAATCGGGAAATCGGGTAGCAATAGGCGAAGAACAGCGCCAGCACGCTGAAGTAGATCAGCACCGTGAAACCGACCCGGTTCACCGTATTGCTGGCGATCTGCGCGGTATCGAGCAAATCGTGCACGCCCACCAGCGAAGACAGCGCCGTGCCCATGGTGATGACCGCGTAGAGGTTCATCCACGGCGGCAGCATGCGCTTGCAGCACTGCGGCAGGATGATCGTGCGCAGAATCTGCCCGCGACTGAATCCCAGCGAACGGGCGGCTTCCCACTGAGTGCCGGGAATCGAGGCAACCGCGCCGCGAAACACCTCGGCGACATTGGCGCTGGCCGGCAGAGCCAGGCCGAGGGTGACCTTGAGCCAGTCGGGAAACGGCAGGTAATGCCCGGCGACGCGGATCTCGAAGGGGAACACATAGGTGGTGAAGTAGATCAGCACCAGCCAGGGCGCGTTGCGGAACACCTGCACCCAGAGCCGGCCGGGCAGCCGCAGCAGTCGCAGCGGCGACAGGTTGAGCGCGCCGATAGCGAGCCCCAGCAGGGTGCCCAGGCCGATGGCCAGCAGGCTGATGAGGATGTTCAGCGCGAAGCCCTTGGCCAGCGCCGGCGACCACTCCAGCAGCGGCGCGAACACCTCGCGGGGCGGTGCCCCGGCGGCCAGCCAGACCAACAGCGTGGCCAGGGCCAGCACCTTGCCTGGATGGCGGCCGGGCGCGCAGCGGCGGGTCAACGACAGTTCAGTGGCCATAGCCGGGCATCCTCAGGCGCGCTTCCAGACCGCGTCCCAGGCAGTTGACAATGAAGCTCAACAGGCCGAAGAACAGCAGGATCAGGATCATCAGCTCCAGCACGTTGTCGCGCTGGGTCCAGATCAGGATCGAGGCGTAGGTGATATCGCCCACGGCGATGGCCGAGGCCACGGCGGTCATCTTCACCATCTCGATCAGGTTGTTCACCAGCGACGGCAGGGCGACGCGCACGGCCAGCGGCAGTTCGACCCGCCAGAGCCGCTGGCGGCGGCTGAAACCCAGCGAGGTCGCGGCTTCCAGAGTCACCTGCGGCACCGCTTCGAGGCCGGCGCGCAGGGCTTCGGCGTGGAACACGCCCTTGTGCAGGGAAATGACGATCACTACCCAGGCGAAGGGCGTGAACGGATTGGCGCCGCCGATAACCTCGGTGATCAGCATGTTGAGCACCAGGAAAGCGCAATAGAGCTGTACCAGGGTCGGCGTGTTGCGAGTGACCTCGACGAACAGCCGGGCCGGCCCCGCCAGCCAGGGACGCCCGGACACCAGCGCGGCGGCCAGTGCCACGCCGACCGCCAGGCTGCCGGCCATGGTGCATAGGCACAACTGGACGGTGACCCAGGCCCCCGCGACGAAAGAGTCGCGCTCGTAGGTATCGAGCAGGAAGTGGTAGTCGAGCCCCAGCCAGGCTGTCCACTGTACGAAGGCGTCGAGCCAGGCATTCATGCCGGCAGTTCCGCACGCAGCGCCGCGCAGGCCCGGGCGATGCGCCGACCCGCTTCGACGACGATGTCGGTCGCCGTGGCGATGGACAGGCGGAAATACGGCGAAAGCCCGTAGGCGCTGCCGGCGACCCCGGACACGCCGGATTCCAGCAGGTAGTCCAGCACGTCCGCCTCGCCGTCCAGGCGGCGGCCGTCCGGGCGCAGGCGGCCGAGCAGGCCGGCGCAGCGCACGAAGACGAAGAAGCCGCCCTGTGGCGCCAGCACCTCCAGCCCGTCCACCGGTGCCAGCGCCTCGACCAGCAGGTCGCGCCGCTCGCGGTAGGCGGTCACCTGGGCCGGCAAGAACGCCAGGCCATCCTCGAAGGCGGCCAGCGCGGCGGCCTGGCCGACCGAGGAAGCGCCGGAGGCAGCCTGGGACTGCACTATGGTCAGCGCCGTCGCCAGGGCTTCGGGTCCGGCGCCGAAGCCGACCCGCCAGCCGGTCATGGCATAGGTCTTGGACACGCCGCCGACCAGCAGGCTGCGCGCCTGCAGATCCGGGGCCACGTTCAGCAGTCCCTGCGGCGGACGCGCGTCGAAACGGATGTGCTCGTACAGCTCGTCGAGCAGGATCAGCACCTGCGGATGACGGCGCAGCACGGCGGCCAGCGCCGCCAGCTCGGCCTCGTTGTACAGCGCGCCGCTCGGGTTGCCCGGGCTGTTGAGGATCAGCCAGCGGGTGCGTGGCCCGATATGTGCCTCCAGTTGCGCCGGGGTCAGCTTGTAGTGCTGCTCCAGCGGGCATTCGAGGAATACCGGGGTGCCGTCGTTGAAGCGCACGATATCCGGGAACGACGGCCAGTAGGGCACCGGAACCAACACCTCGTCGCCCTCGTCCAGGGTCGCGGCGAAGGCATTGAAGATGATCTGCTTGGCGCCGTTGGCGACCATGATGCCAGCCAGCGGGTAGTCCAGCCGGTTCTCGGCGGCCAGCTTGCGCCGCACCGCCTCGCGCAGCGCGCGCACGCCAGCGGTCGGGGTGTACTTGGTGGCGCCAGCGGCGATGGCCGCGCAGGCTGCCCGCTTGATGTGTTCGGGGGTGTCGAAATCCGGCTCGCCGGTGGTCAGATCGAGGATGTCGCGACCGGCTTCGCGCAGCGCGGTGGTCTTCAACTTGGCAGCGGCATTGGCCGACAGCGATACGCGGCGCACGCGCCGGGACAGGTGAATACTCATGCGGAAGCCTCCGGCAGAACCTTTCCGGGATTGAGCAGCCCGCGCGGGTCCAGCGCCTGCTTGATACGGTGCATCAGCTCCAGTTCGACCGGGCTCTTGTAGCGGGCCAGCAGGTCGCGCTTGCGCTGGCCGATGCCGTGTTCGGCGCTGATCGAACCGCCGTGGGCATGCGCGCTGTCGTGCACCAGTTGGCTCAATGCCGCGTAGTTGGCCATGTGCTCGGCCACGCTCCGGCCGGGCGCATGGGCCACGTTGTAGTGCAGGTTGCCGTCGCCAAGATGGCCGAAAGTGTAATTGCGCACCCCAGGGAAATGCTGCTGCAGCAGCGCGTCGGTGCTTTCGACGAAGGCGACAATCTGCGAAACCGGCACCGAGATGTCGTGCTTCATGTTCTGCCCGGCGCACTTCTGGGCGTCGCTCATGGTTTCCCGCAGGCACCACAGCGCCTCGCTCTGCGCCAGGCTCTCGGCGATCCACGCATCGACCAGCAGGTCGTTTTCCAGCGCATCGCCCAGCACCCGTTCGAACAGCGCGCGGGCATGGGCTTCGTCCTGATGGTCGGACAGCTCCAGCAGGGCATACCAGGGCTGCTCCAACTCCGGGAACGGCAAGGGGCTGGCGGGAAACTGCTCGCGCAGCAGACGCAGGCAATCCACCGAGAGCAGTTCGAAGGCCGTCAGGCCGGCGCTGAAGCCCCGCCGGGCATGAGACAGGAAGGCCACCGCCCGGGCCAGCGAGGCGAAGGCGAGAAAGGCCGTGCATTGCGCTGCGGGCAAGGGGAACAGTTTGAGCGTGGCCGCGGTAATGATGCCCAGGGTACCTTCGCTGCCGATGAACAGGTCGCGCAGGTCGTAGCCGGTGTTGTCCTTGCGCAGACCGCGCAGGCCGTCCCAGATCTGTCCGTCGGCGGTGACTACTTCGAGTCCCAGGGTCAGTTCGCGGGCGTTGCCGTAGCGCAGCACCGCGACGCCGCCGGCATTGGTGCCCAGGTTGCCGCCCAGGGTGCAACTGCCCTCGGCACCCAGGCTGAGCGGGAACAGCCGGCTGGCGGCGCGGGCCGCCTCCTGCACATGCTGCAGGATGCAGCCAGCCTCGACGGTCAGGGTGTCGTTGTCGGTATCGACCTGCCGCACGCGGTTCAGCCGGTCGAGCAGCAGCAGCACGGCCCGGCCGCTGGCGTCGGGAGTCGCCGCGCCCATCAGCCCGGTATTGCCGCCCTGTACCACGATGGGCGCCGTGTGCCGCCCGCACAGGCGCACCACGGCGGCGACTTCGGCGGTATCGCGCGGGTGCACCGCCGCCACGACCCGGCCGACGAAGCGTCCGTGCCGGTCGCGCAGCAAGGCCTCGGCCTGCGCGGAATCTTGCACCCGGTCGGCGCCCAGGAGTTGCTGCAATTCGCTGAACAGCGTCATCGGGCGACCTTCGGCGACAGCACGCGGGCACCAGGTGGCACCAGCATGGAGCTGCTCGTGACAGTGGTAACCAGCCCGCTCATTTCCGGCTATCCGCCAGAGGCGCGGCGTTGCGGTATTTCTCGTGCAGGTCGCGCAGTGCCTGCGATGGATGCATACCGTTGCGCTCACCGACTTCGAGCAGCCAGCCGCTGCGGTGCCAGTCGCGGATGACTGCATCGAGTCGGGCCTGGATGTCTTTCTCGCCCTTGCGCACCCAGATCACCGAAGGCGACGGGATCAGATCGTTCGGCAGCGGGATCTCGTAATCGGCCCACTCCGGTTCCTCGAGCAGGGTGTGCATGGTCGGACTGACATGCACGGAAGCGACGCAGCCGTTGCCGCGCAGCGAGAGCAGCGATTCCGACTGGCTGCGGAACGCCTTGATCTCGGCGCCGTAGATCTCCACCAGCGGCTTGATGAAGTTGCTGCCCTGGGACACGCACACCGGCTGGCCCTTGAGGTCTTCCCAGCGCGCGATACCGCTGCCCTTGCGGATCAGCGCGGCGCCGCCCACTTCCTCGTAGGGGGTCGGCACGTAGTCGAGGATCCGGGTGCGCTCCTCGGTCAGCTGCATGTTGGCGATCAGGATGTCGACCTTGCCCTGCTGCAGGAACTGGATACGGTTGGGTGCCAGCACCGAGACCGTTTCCAGCTCGACGCCAAGCGCCTGGGCAATGCCCTTGGCCAGTTCGACATTGTAGCCGAGGTGCGCGCGGGTGAGCGGATCGATGGTGCCGAACGGCGGCCCGCTGAGGATCACCCCGACGCTGATCTTGTGACGCTCCCCAATCTTATCCAGCGTCGCATCGGCGTGCGCCGCGGTGCCGGCAACGGCCAGCAGCGTCACACCGAACAGGGCAGCCAGCGCCTTGAGCGCGGGGTGGCCGGAAGATGAATGAGCGTGCCTGAAAAACATGAAATTTCCCTCTCGCCAGATCGGTGCGGGTCGATCGAATCGGAGGGATGCTAGGAACAACAGTTAAGGCAGTGAAATTCTATTAAATAATATGGTTATATTCGGTATATTTTTTATTCACTTAATTAAAAATCAACTTATTGTATTAATTGATTTTTTTGAAAAACCCAACATGAAATCACTTCAAATACATTATGAAATATGATGTTTTACGTGACAGTCATGATGAATAGCGAACGGGAAACCGCCCATGCCTCCCTCTTCGACCCTGGACCTGGAATTGCTGAGGACCTTCATCGCCGTGGCGGATAGCCAGAGCTTCGCCGAAGCGGGACAGCAACTGGCGCGGACCCAATCGTCCGTCACTCAGCAGATGCAGCGTCTCGAACAATCGGTCGGCGTCGCCCTGTTCCAGAAACAGGGCCGCCAGAAGCAGCTCACCGACGCCGGCCGGCAACTGCTGCGTCGCGCCCGGGAAATGCTCGCGCTCAACGACGATGCGCTGAATTCCCTGCGCGAAGACGGCCTGAGCGGCGTGCTCCGGATCGGCTCGCCGCACGATGTCGCCGACACCATCCTGCCGCCGATCCTCAGCCACATCGCCCGCTCCGCACCACGTCTGCGCTTGGAGATCGACGTGGGCCGCAGTCCCTTCCTGATGGAAGATCTGCACCGAGGACGGGTCGACATGATCATTTCCACGCGCGAGGACCCGACCCTCGAAGGCTTTCCCCTGCGTACCTCTCCGGTCTGGTGGATCTGTTCTGCGCAATACCTGCACATGCCCCACGCGCCTCTACCGCTGATCTTGATCGACGAGCCGAGCATTTACCGCCGCTACGCTCTCGAAGCGCTCGAACAGCAGCGCATACCCTGGCGCCAGGCCTACCTGGCCTCGAATCTGATCGGCGTCAAGGCGGCCATTCGTGCCGGCCTGGGCGTCACCGCTCGCAGCATGGAACTGCTCGGACCAGACATGCGTGTCCTAGGAGAGCAAGAGGGGTTGCCGCGTCTGCCGGACGTCACCTATCACCTATGGATCAGGCCAAACACGCACAATTCTCTGGTACGCAAGGCCTATGACCTTATCCGCAGCAATCATGAGGCCGTCTATCGAAGCGGCCGGCGCAAGCAGATAGCGGATAGCGGATAGCGGATAGCGGATAGCGGATAGCGGATAGCGCTAATGGATGACAAGAACACATAGTTTTTATTTTTTATATTTATAAAACTACCAGTTGTCAGGTTGCGAGACGTCATTGGGATCAGGCAAGCCGGGCAATAGCGCAGCAGGCGCCCTTTCGAAGCGCTTGTCCGGGAGGTGTCCTGATGCCTCAGATCCATCCGCAGGCCCGTACCATCTCCGTCATGAAATCCCCAGGGCGGATGAGCCAACCGGCGTTCTGGAATGTCACCCACAGGCGATCATTGATTGGAACGCCAAGAGCCAAGAGCCAAGAGCCAACAGGCTTCTGGCAATTGCAGCATCGCGCTGTAGCCGTCAGAGTATGGAAAGCTTGTAAGTGACGATCAGTCGGTTTTCGTCACGATCGGTCGTGTCATTGCCGCGTAATGTGGCATTCCGCCAGCTGAAACCGAGTCCCTTGAGTGGGCCGCCTTGCACCACATAATCCAGGCGGAAGTCGCGTTCCCATTCTTTGTTGTCGCTCCCTGTGGCGTCGATACCTCTACCGCTGACATAGGTCAGGCTGGTCGCAAGGCCCGGTACGCCGACCGCTGCGAAGTCATAGGCGTACCGACCAACCCAGGAACGTTCGCCGGCACTGGCGAATTTGCTGTTCTGCAGGTTGGTGATCAGGTAGACCGTCTGGCCTGTACCCAGGTTGATGCGTGGCCAGTCACTGTTGCCGGTAACTTTTTGGTAGCCAATACCCAGCGAATGGCCCGACAGGTCATATGTGAACATCGCGCTCCAGAGCCTATTGTCTACCTCGCCGCTTCTGGAATCTCCAGCGCGCCAGTATCCACTGCTGCGATATCCTTCGGCGCGTCCAGAGCGGCTGGCGTTCTTGCTGTCGGAGTCGCTGTCGAAATAACGCAGATCGGTTTTCAGCGACCCTGCCGGCAGGATCCAGTTATGGATCAGGCCGACGAAGTGCTGCTTATAGAAATCCTTCAGGTTGCCGAAGTAATACTGCAGCGTTAGATCCTTGGTAGCCTTGTAGTCGGCACCGGCGAAATAGAATTTATTGCTGAACCGAGCCTGGCTGCCGCTATTGGCGCCAGCGATGGACAGACCGTAGCTATCGCTGGAGTTACGCTCGGTGGAATGCTCGATTTTACCTGCGGTCAGGGTTAGATCCTTGACCTCGTTGGAGGTGATTTGGGTACCGTGGAACAACTGCGGCAGCAGGCGACCGTCGTTGTAAATCAGCACTGGCATCTTCGGCAGCAGGGTGCCGAGGCGGGCCTCGGTCTTGGAAAAACGCAGCTTGCCGGTCACCCCGACCCGACCGAAGTCGGTCTTCGCCTTGCCGTTGCTTTCCAGCGGGAACAGGGCGCCGGGAGTGCGCTCGGCGTTCGCTTTGCCAGAGCGACCGCCACCATCCAGGCGGATGCCGTGCATGGCCAGCACGTCGAGGCCGAAACCGACCGGACCCTCGGTGAAGCCGGACTTGTAGTCAAGGAAGAAAGCCTGGCCCCACTCCTCGGACCTGGGACCACCGCCATTGCGGTTATCCTGATTGAAGTAGAAGTTGCGCAGCGAAAGCGTAGCTTTGCTGTCTTCGATGAATCCGGCGGCAGTAGCGGGTTGCGCGCCCAGGATGGCCAGCATGGCGGCTAGCATGGCGATGGTTCGGTCCGCGCCGCACACTGGCACGGTGAAGGTCGAAACGCTGGTATCAAGCGGTGGATAACTCATTGAACTGCCGCCTCTGGAAGGGTTGGATGGAGGCGGCATGCTAGGAACGACAGTTCGGTTGATGAAATTCAATTAGTTTATAATATTATATAAATAATATTTTTTATTCCCCCAAGTAAAAAATAACTCATTGTATTTATTAAAAATAATCCAAGATTGCAATTTGCAATCCTTATAAATACATAAGAATTACTGATGTATTTTATGACAGTCTTAATGTAATCGCGGCGAGTGCCACGTGCACTTCCCCTGAGTAGTGAACAGCCCCGGCCGGGCAGACAATAATCCTGGTGTGCAAATCCTACGGCCTCTGGAAGACTCGATCCGCACAACCTGCGGGATAATGATGTTCCGCAACCATCGGACGTAACGCATGACTAGCGCAAACGAATGGATCGATCAGTACGGCTACTTGGCAGTCCTGATCGGGACCGCCATCGAGGGTGACGGCATCGCCGTGCTGGCCGGGATCGCGGCCCGGCATGGTTATCTGAATCTGCTGTTCACCATCGTCGCAACGGCGTTGGGTGGGGCACTCAGCGATATCGGTCTCTATTTCGTCGGACGCCGTTATGGCGATGCCATCATCAGGCGCTTCAGCAAGCACCGGGAACGCATCGAACGGGCCCGCAGCCTGATCCTGCGGCACGAACGGCTGTGGATCATCGGCCTGCGATTCGCCTATGGATTCCGGATCATCGGGCCGATCATCATCGGTTCGAGCGGCATACCGGTACGCCGCTTCCTGCTGCTCAACATGCTGGGAACGGTGCTCTGGGCAGTGACGGTGGTCGTATTGGGGTATTGGGTGGGCGATGTCCTGCACCGGATCTTCGCAGGACATCCCCGGCTGGAAATCTGGCTGCTGGTGATTGCGGCCTGGATCGCGCTGCTGGCCTTCGCGGTACACCGCTTCCGGCGGCGACGGCAGATCTAGCCTGGCAGCGGCCACTCTCGAGCGCGGGCGCTCGGTGGTTCACTGCCACTACTTGATCGATCCGGAACCGGCAAGCCGTGCTCCCGTCTACTCAGAGTGGATCGAAATCCAGTTCTTCACCGCTCTGCTCCAGCGTCGCCCGGGCCAGTAATTCACCCAGGGCTTCGTCGTCGCTGTCGCAGATCCAGCGCTCGATGGCTTCGTCGTAATCGAAGTGAAAACCGCCGCAACGCGCGGCAACCCACAACTGGCGCAGCGCCGGCTGGCGACTGAGGATCAGTTGACTGCCATTGTCGAAGCGCACCGTCAGTACACCTGCGCTGTTTTCCAGATCGACATCCAGAGAACTGTCGTCGAAGATATCTTCGAGCGCCTGCTGGGCAGCATCGACAAGATCGTGAAAGCGGGCTTCGCTCATGCTCATGGAAACATTCCTACACAGTTGGATGGGCGGGATGCGCGCCAGGCAACGGCGCGGACACAGGACAACCGGTCGCGACCAGCACAGGGGCTCGTAGGCAATCTGCCGGGTGCCCGGTATACTCCGATCATTCGATTTTTCAAGGATTTTCGAGCCATGAAGCGTCCATTGCTTCTCTTACTCGCCCTGGTGATAACGGCTGGCAGCATGGTTGGCTGCGGCCAGAAAGGCCCACTGTACCTGCCGGGAAGTGAAACCGCCAAAGAGCGCCACAAAGACCGCTTCGAATTCTAGGTAAACAATTCATGGAAGCCTTCTGCTACCGCGATGGCCAACTGTTCGCGGAAGATGTGGCATTGTCTGCCATCGCCGAACGTTTCGGCACGCCCACCTACGTCTATTCCCGTGCGCAGATCCAGGCACAGTATCAGGCCTACGCTGCTGCGCTGGCCGGTATGCCGCACCTGGTCTGCTTCGCGGTCAAGGCCAACTCCAATCTTGGCGTGCTGAATGTGCTGGCGCGTCTGGGTGCGGGTTTCGATATCGTCTCGCGTGGTGAACTGGAGCGGGTACTGGCCGCCGGTGGCGAGCCGGACAAGATAGTCTTTTCCGGCGTAGGCAAGAGCCGTGACGATATGCGCCGCGCCCTGGAGGTCGGCGTGCATTGCTTCAACGTCGAATCCACCGACGAACTGGAGCGCCTGCAGCAGGTGGCTGCCAGGCTGGGCCTGATCGCACCGGTTTCGCTGCGGGTCAATCCCGACGTGGACGCCTTGACTCATCCGTACATTTCCACGGGCCTCAAGGAAAACAAATTCGGTATCGCCATCGACCAGGCCGAAGCGGCCTACCGGCGCGCCGCCGAGCTGCCGAACCTGCAAGTGATCGGGGTCGATTGCCATATCGGCTCGCAACTGACCAACCTGGCACCGTTTCTCGATGCGCTCGACCGTCTGCTGGCGCTGGTCGACCGTCTCGCTGCACAGGGCATCCATATCCGCCACCTGGACCTGGGCGGCGGTCTCGGCGTGCGCTACCGGGACGAACAACCACCCTCGCCCGGCGACTATATCCGGGCCGTGCGCCAGCGCCTCGGGGATCGCCCGCTGGCCCTGGTGTTCGAACCGGGCCGTTCCATCGTGGCCAACGCCGGCGTGCTGCTGACCCGGGTGGAGTACCTCAAGCACACTGCTCACAAAAACTTCGCCATCGTCGACGCCGCAATGAACGACATGGCTCGCCCTTCGCTGTATCAAGCCTGGATGGGGCTGGTACCCGTGCAACCGCGCCAGCAAGCGGCGCAGCACTACGATGTTGTCGGACCCATCTGCGAAACCGGCGATTTTCTCGCCAAGGACCGCGAGTTGGCGCTGGCCGAAGGCGATTTGCTGGCAGTGTGCTCGGCAGGTGCCTATGGCTTCGTCATGAGTTCCAATTACAACACCCGTGGTCGCGCTGCCGAAGTGCTGGTAGATGGGGCACAGGCTTTCGAAGTGCGCCGCCGCGAAACCCTCGCGGAGTTGTACGCTGGCGAAAGCCTGCTGCCGGAGTAAGCCATGCTGCTGCGTTTCACCAAAATGCACGGGCTGGGCAATGACTTCATGGTCATCGATCTGGTCAGCCAGCATGCGCATATCCAGCCCAAGCATGCCAGGCAGTGGGGCGACCGGCACACCGGTATCGGCTTCGACCAGTTGCTACTCGTCGAACCACCGCAGATGCCTGACGTGGACTTCCGCTACCGGATCTTCAACTCCGACGGTTCGGAAGTAGAACAATGCGGTAACGGCGCGCGCTGCTTCGCCCGTTTCGTGCTGGACAAGCGCCTGACCACCAAACGCCAGATCCGGGTCGAGACCAAGGGCGGCATCATCGAACTGGATATCCGCCAGGATGGCCAGGTACGGGTGGCGATGGGGCCACCACGGCTCGAACCGGACAACATTCCGTTCCTCGCCGACACGCAGGCGCTGAGCTATCCGCTCGAAGTGGAGGGCCAGACTGTCGAGTTGGCGGCCCTTTCCATGGGCAATCCACACGCTGTGCTGCGGGTCGCGGATCTGAGCCTGGCGCCGGTCACCGAATGGGGACCGAAGATCGAGCACCATCCACGCTTTCCACAGCGGGTCAACGTCGGTTTTCTGCAAGTGATCGACCGTCAATACGCACGTCTACGGGTCTGGGAGCGCGGCGCCGGCGAGACCCAGGCCTGCGGTACGGGTGCCTGTGCGGCAGCGGTTGCAGCGATTCGCCAGGGCTGGATGGATTCACCGGTACGGATCGAACTGCCCGGAGGCACTCTTTCCATCGAATGGGCAGGCGCGGCGCAATCAGTCATGATGACCGGCCCCGCCGTACGCGTTTTCGAAGGACAGGTACGCCTATGAGCAAAGAAAAGAGCAATCCACCCTCGCCCAGAAAGCGGTCGGGAAAGGTTTGCTCCGGTACGGAGCAGACTCTGGATGCCGAACGTGTGGCGGCCTATCTCAAGGAGAACCCGACGTTCTTCATCGACCGCGACGAACTGCTGGCGCGAATCCAGGTGCCGCACAAGCCGGCTGGCGCCATCTCGCTGGTGGAGCGGCAGCTCGACATCCTGCGCAAGCGCAACGACGAGTTGGCCCAGCGCCTGGCGCAAATCATGGAAGTGGCGCGGGAAAATGACCGCCTGTTCGACAAGACCCGCCGCCTGGTCCTGGATCTGCTCGATGCAGGTAACCTGGAGGAAATCGTCGGAGCGCTCGATGACAGCCTGCGTTATCAGTTCCAGGTGCCTTACGTCAGCCTGATTCTGTTCAACGAGACGCCATTGCCGGTAGGCCGCAGTACCCCCCTGGCCGAAGCGCAAAAAGCGATCGGGGATCTGCTGGTCGAGAGCAAGAGCATTTGCGGCATGCTGCGCCCGTATGAACTGGACTTCCTGTTCGGCGAAGACGCCCGGCAGATCGGCTCGGCAGCCGTCTCGACAATCGGCACGCACGGCATCCTGGCCATCGGCAGTCCTGATCCACAGCACTACAAGAGTTCGCTGGGAACCCTGTTCATCGGTTATATCGCCGAAGCGCTGGCGCGAGTCTTGGCCCATGCCGGCCAGTCGCTGCGCCCGATCAAATAGGCCGTTACGCCTGGAAAAACCGAGGAAGCCCCATGCAAGCCGCCCTGGATGCCTATCTCGACCACCTGCGCTACGAGCGCCAGGTATCGGCACATACCCTGGATGGCTACCGGCGCGACCTTGGCAAATTGTTTGCCCATTGCCGTACGCTGCAACTGGAAGGCTGGGCAAGCCTGAACCAGGCGCAGCTGCGCCAACTGATCGCCAGATTGCATGCCAAAGGGCTGTCCAGCCGCAGCCTGGCGCGACTGCTTTCCGCTGTGCGTGGCTTCTACGATTACCTGATCCGCGAAGGCCATTGCCAGCACGACCCGGCTGCCGGCCTTTCTCCACCCAAGGGCGAACGGCGACTGCCGCGCTTGCTGGACACCGACCGCGCCATGCAATTACTCGACGGCGCCGTGGAAGATGACTTCATCGCCCGCCGCGACCAGGCCATGCTGGAGCTGTTCTACTCCTCGGGGCTGCGCCTGTCCGAGCTGGTCGGACTGGATCTGCAGCAGCTCGATCTTGCCGAAGGGCTCGTCCAGGTCCAGGGCAAAGGCGGCAAAGCGCGCGTGCTACCGGTCGGACGCAAGGCCAAGGACGCGCTGACGCTCTGGTTACCGCTACGCCGGCAGGCCAATCCTGCCGACAGCGCGATCTTCATCAGCCGTCAGGGCAAGCGTCTGACCCCACGGGCGATTCAGTTGCGGGTACGCCAGGCCGGCGTCACGGAGCTGGGCCAGCACCTGCACCCGCACATGCTGCGCCACAGCTTCGCCAGCCATCTGCTGGAGTCCTCCCAAGACCTGCGCGCCGTGCAGGAACTGCTCGGCCATGCCGATATCGGCACGACGCAGATTTACACCCATCTGGATTTTCAGCATCTGGCCAAGATCTACGACCAGGCGCATCCGCGCGCGAAACGCAAGCGAGAGAACGAATGAGCATTCGATTGATCACATTCGACCTCGACGACACCTTCTGGAACACCGCCCCGGTGATCGCCAAAGCGGAAACGGAGCTGCGCAATTGGCTGGCTGCGAACACGCCCCGCCTGGGCGAGTTTTCCAGCGAAGCGTTGGCCACGATCCGGCGGCAACTGGTGGAGCACGATCCGCGACTCAAGCATCGGGTCAGCGAATTGCGCCGGCGTATTCTCTGCCATGCGCTGGAAGCAGCTGGCTATCCCATTGCCGAGGCGACCGAGCTGTCGGAGCAGGCTTTCCAGGTCTTCCTGGCCGCCCGCCATCTGATCGAGGTGTTTCCCGAGGTTCAACCGACCCTGGAAACCTTGGCCAATCGTTATACCCTCGCGGTGCTGACCAACGGCAACGCCGACGTACGGCGCCTGGGCCTGGCCGACTATTTTCACTTCATCCTTTGCGCCGAAGAGCTGGGTATCGGCAAGCCCGATCCACATCCGTTCCAGGAAGCACTACGCCGGAGCGGTTTCTCGGCCAGGCAGGCCGTGCATATTGGCGATAATCCGATTGACGATATCGGCGGAGCGCAGAGCGCCGGCGTTCGCGCCGTCTGGTTCAATCCCGGAGCCCTATCCTGGCAAGGCGACAATCGGCCGGACGCGGAGATACGCAGCCTGACAGAAATACCGGGGCTGATCGAAAGCTGGGCGGACTGATTTAAAGGCTGGCGGCTGGACGATGATCGACTTTCGCCCAGCCGCCACGGCTGCTGAAACGCCCGTTCAGATCGGACGGCTACCGTACTTGCTGTCCGGCTTCTTCGGTGGATCGGAAACCACATTGGGTTCGATTTCCTGCACCCTGCCGCCTTGAGCCAGGAATGCCTCCATGGCACGAGCCAGCTCATCGCGCTCGCGCTGCTTGGCTTCCACGCTCGGCAGTTCTTCAGGCTCGCTGAGCTTGGCTTTCTTGGCTGGACGCTCGGAGGCTTCGGAAGCCTGCTCTTCCTCGCCGGCATCGTCTCCTTCTACCGCAGACAGCTCTTCGCCAGTCTCCTCATCGTGTATTTCCAGATCGTCTTGTTCCAGTTCTTCGTCGCTCATGTTCCACCCCAATGGCATTGAACGCAGGTTGGTCATCGCAGCACCGCCATCGGCAGTGCCAAAAATAGCTTTACTGTTCGCCTTGCAGCGTGGCGATCAACCGTCTCGGGCCGCCCTGATCCCGGTGCTCGCCGAGATAGATACCCTGCCAGATACCGAGGGCAAGGGCGCCATCCTGTACCGGCAGGGTCAGTTGGCACCCCAGCAGGCTGGCCTTGAAGTGCGCAGGTAAGTCGTCCGGCCCTTCATAGTCATGCTCGTAACCGGCCTGGTCCTGCGGCACCAGGCGGTTGAAGAAGCGCCTGAAATCGCGCCGGACCGCCGGATCGGCATTCTCGTTGAGCGTCAGCGATGCCGAGGTATGCTGCAGCAGCAGGTTCAACAGACCCACCTTGCAAAGCGACAGTTCCGGCAAAGCATCGAGCAGCTCATCGGTGATTAGATGAAAGCCACGCGGGCGTTCTTGCAAAATGATTGAGCGTTGTTGCCACATGACGCTATCTCCTGCGGCCAGGCAGTAGTGAATACGGGAATCGGACGTGTGGATATTTTTCGCGAGCACCTGGCTTGGCACCTGCCGGCGACTTGTCCTGGCCCAGTCGTCGTGTCGGCGCATTTTAGCGCGCATGCCGGAAAAACAAAGGGCGCCAAAAGGCGCCCTTCGTATTATGGAATCGACACTACCGGCTGGAAGCTTCCTGGCAGGTCTTGTCCAAAGATGCGGCTGTCAAAGACTGTAACCACGTTCGTTATGCTGCGAAATATCCAGGCCTTCTTCTTCCTGATCTTCAGTGACGCGCAAACCGACGACAAGATCGATCACCTTGAGGATCACGAAAGTAACGACGGCGGTATAGACCACGGTAAAGAGCACCCCCTTGAACTGGATCCAGAGCTGCAGGCCGATATTCTCCACCTCACCGAAGCCCCCCATGGACGGCGCCGCGAACAGGCCGGTCAGGATCGCTCCCACGATACCGCCGACACCATGCACGCCAAAGGCATCCAGGGAATCATCATAGCCAAGG
Source organism: Azomonas macrocytogenes (assembly GCF_014191985.1). Classification (GTDB taxonomy): domain Bacteria; phylum Pseudomonadota; class Gammaproteobacteria; order Pseudomonadales; family Pseudomonadaceae; genus Azomonas; species Azomonas macrocytogenes. The sequence continues at coordinate 156,219 of NZ_JACHXI010000006.1, read as the reverse complement.
CGGCGCTTCAGGCTGGTGGCGCAGAAAAAGCAGGTCACCCCGGAAGCCAGACCGATGACCAAGGCTCCCACCGGGCCGACAGTACCGGCAGCCGGGGTAATGGCGACCAGACCGGCCACCACGCCGGACGCGATGCCCAGGGCACTCGCCTTGCCATGGATTTTCCACTCGACCGCCATCCAGCCCAGCGCTGCGGCGGCAGTGGCGATTTGCGTGACCAGCATGGCCATGCCGGCAGTGCCGTTGGCCGCCGCGGCGGAGCCGGCGTTGAAGCCGAACCAGCCGACCCAGAGCATGGCCGCGCCGATCAGGGTATAGCCCAGGTTATGCGGCGTCATGGCGACCTCCCCATAGCCTTTGCGCGGCCCCAGTACCAGGCAGGTCACCAGGCCAGCGATCCCGGCATTGATATGCACCACGGTGCCGCCGGCGAAATCAAGCACGCCCCAATCCCACATCAGCGTGCCATCGCCACCCCAGACCATATGCGCGATGGGCGCATAGACCAGGGTGAACCAGATCCCCATGAACAACAGCGTCGCGGAAAACTTCATGCGCTCGGCAAAGGCACCGACGATCAGCGCCGGAGTGATGATGGCGAAGGTCATCTGGAAGGTGATGAAGACGCTTTCCGGTATGGTCCCGGTCAAGCTTTCGGTATCGAGGCCGCTGAGGAAAACCCTGCCCAGGCCACCGACAAAGGTATGCAGGCTACCTTCGGTATCGAACGCCAGACTGTAGCCATAGACCATCCAGAGGATGCTGATCAGGCCGGTGCTGAGGAAGCATTGCATCATGACCGAAAGGATATTCTTTGAACGGACCATGCCGCCATAGAACAGCGCCAGGCCCGGAATCGTCATGAACAGCACCAGCGCGGTAGCGGTAAGCATCCAGGCCGTATCTCCCGAATCCGGCGCGGCTTCCTGGGCCATCGCCAGACCTGGCAGCAATAAAGATAAAAGAGCTCCCTGTCCTGCGATCTTCCGCAGTCTCATAGTTGTTTCTCTCCTGGGGTAAAACGGATCACCCGTTAAATGGCATCGGTGCCGGCCTCGCCGGTGCGGATACGAATGGCTTGTTCCAAGTTGACGACGAAGATCTTGCCATCGCCGATCTTGCCGGTGTTGGCGGCCTTGCTAATGGATTCGATGACCCGATCCAGCTGATCGTCGGCAATCGCTACCTCGATCTTCACTTTCGGCAGGAAGTCGACTACGTATTCGGCGCCGCGATACAGTTCAGTGTGGCCTTTCTGCCGACCGAAACCTTTCACTTCGGTGACGGTAATACCCTGCACGCCGATGTCCGACAGGGACTCGCGCACGTCGTCCAGTTTGAACGGCTTGATAATGGCAGTGACTAGCTTCATGAGGAACTCTCCCGTTGAACGGTCTACTCCGGAACACGCAACATCCGGTTCAGATCCAAATTGCAGTGTCTGGCTCTAAAGCAAGGTCTTCGATCCGACGACCTCACCCACTCTTTGTATGACCGCGAAGGCACAGCCCGCAGTTCCGCTTTTGCACCTTGAACAGCAAGGGTACACGCAAAAAAAGCGCCAGATTCTTCTATCATGCAGGACCAGCCCAGCCGCGGACCTGTCCACCTGACGTTTCAGGCTGGCAGATATTGCACTGCTTTGCACTGAAAATGAACCGGACATGCGCAAAGGTATCGCTATTGCCGGCACCCGCCTGATGGCATGCGCAGCACGACTGCCAGTGTTAGACTGCCCGGGAGCCAGATACAGGAACTCTTCATGCTGCCGCCCAAAGCCTTCATCGATGCCATCAGCTCCCAGGCCTCGCGCCTGTTCAATGGCGAAAACCCTCTGTCGCGCGGGGAATTCGAAGCTCAGTTCAAGGCCCTGGTCCAAGGTGCGTTGAGTCGGCTCGATGTCGTGAGCCGCGAGGAATTCGACAGCCAGATGGCCGTCCTGGCCCATACCCGCGCTCGCCTGGAAGCACTGGAAGCCAAAGTGGCCGAACTGGAAAAGCAAACCGCCCCGCCCGCTGCCGAATAAGCGGCAACGGCGACCCGATCAAGGAGTGATCGAATGTCCCTGGCCCTGGTCCACAGCCGTGCCCAGGTCGGTGTCGAAGCACCTGCCGTAACGGTCGAAGCGCATCTGGCCAACGGCCTGCCTTCACTGGCGCTGGTCGGCCTGCCGGAAACCGCCGTCAAGGAAAGCAAGGACCGCGTGCGCAGCGCCATCCTGACCTGTGGTTTCGATTTTCCTGCCCGCCGCATCACCCTCAGCCTCGCCCCGGCGGATCTGCCCAAGGAGGGCGGCCGTTTCGACCTGGCTATCGCCCTCGGCATCCTCGCCGCCAGCGGCCAGATACCGGCCCAGACGCTCGAACGACTCGAATGCCTGGGAGAACTGGCACTCTCCGGTGCCCTGCGACCGGTACAAGGCGTGCTGCCAGCCGCCCTCGCCGCTCGCGCAGCCGGCCGCTCCCTGCTGGTGCCACGCGCCAATGCCGAAGAGGCCAGCCTGGCATCCGGTCTTGAGGTCTTCGCCGCCGATCACTTGCTGGAAGTCGCCGCGCACTTCAGCGGCCAGACGCCACTCCTTCCCTATCAGGCACAAGGCTTGCTGCGCCAGACGCTGCCATACCCCGACCTGGCCGATGTCCAGGGTCAGGCAGCCGCCAAACGCGCTTTGCTGATCGCTGCAGCCGGGGCTCACAACCTGCTGTTGAGCGGCCCCCCAGGCACCGGTAAGACGCTGCTCGCCAGCCGCTTGCCGGGACTGTTGCCGCCGCTGGACGAACAGGAAGCCCTGGAAGTGGCCTCGATCCACTCCATTGCCAGCCAGGGGCCCTTGCACCATTGGCCGCAACGCCCTTTTCGCCAACCGCATCACAGCGCATCCGGCCCGGCGCTGGTCGGCGGTGGCAGCAAGCCGCGCCCCGGCGAAATCACCCTGGCGCACCAGGGCGTACTGTTTCTTGACGAATTGCCCGAATTCGACCGCAAGGTCCTGGAAGTCCTGCGTGAACCGCTGGAAAGTGGCGAGATTGTCATCGCTCGGGCTCGTGACCGGGTACGCTTTCCGGCACGCTTCCAACTGGTTGCCGCCATGAATCCCTGCCCTTGCGGCTACCTCGGCGATCCCGCTGGCCGTTGCCGCTGCACGCCCGAGCAGATCCAGCGCTACCGGGCCAAGCTCTCCGGTCCGCTGCTCGACCGCATCGACCTGCATCTGACCGTAGCCCGCGAGGCGACCGCCCTCGGCGCAACGCCTACAGCAGGTGAAAACAGCGCCAGGGTCGCGGCACACGTTGCCCAGGCCCGCCAACGTCAGCAACAGCGTCAGGGCTGCGCCAATGCCTTTCTCGATCTGAGCGGTTTGCGCCAGCATTGTGTGCTCTCCGCCACCGATCAACCCTGGCTGGAGCAAGCGTGCGAGCGACTCGGATTATCCCTGCGTGCGGCCCACCGGCTGCTCAAAGTCTCGCGCACCCTGGCAGATCTAGAACAGGCTGCGAATATCGAACGTCGACACCTGGCCGAAGCCCTGCAATACCGACCAACCCGGTAAGCTGCCCAATAGAGGAGCCGATCCGGCAAGAATTCCTCGATCTTGTACCTGCAAACGACGCCTGGCGAGCACCGGGCTGGCATACTCTCTCCAGATCGTCGCCCCGCATCGGTGGCGATATCGTCGACCGAGGAAGAGTTGTCATGGGCCGTCTGGTCTATCTGATGGGCGCCAGTGGCGTCGGCAAGGACAGCCTGCTGGCCGCCCTGCGCGAGTTGCAGCCGGACTGGCCAGTGGCACACCGCTATATCACCCGGGCCAGCACGGCCAGCGAAAACTGTATAACCCTCAGCGAAGCCGAGTTCGACTGGCGGCGCAAGGCCGGGCTGTTCTGCCTGGACTGGCAGGCCCATGGGCTCAGTTATGGCATCGGCCATGAAACCGAAGACTGGTTGGCGCAGGCTGAACTGGTCATCGTCAATGGCAGCCGCCTGCACCTGCCGGCAGCCCGCCAGCGCTTCGGTGCGCGTTTGCTGCCCTTGCTGGTAGTAGCCGAACCGCAGGTGATCCGCCAGCGCCTGCTGGCCCGTGGACGGGAAAGCACGGCGGAGATCGAACAACGCCTGATCCGTCGTCCCGACGGACTTGACAGCCACACCGACCTGCTGCGCCATGACAACAGCGGTACGCTGGCCGATAGTGTCACGGTGCTGCAAAAAACGCTGCAAGGCTGGGTAGACAAGGACTGACCCTCAGCAGGCGGTCGCCGTTCAGGGCACGCTGCGAATATCGAACAGGGTTTCCGGGGATTTTGGCAGATAGCCTTGCTCGGCCAATCGCTGGATGGCACCGATCAGGCAATCCTCGCTGCTGACGGCTTCAGTGAAACCTGCACGGCGGATCTTGCCCATGTCCGAGACCATGTCGAACTCGGTGTTGAAGACGAAATCACCGAACGCCCAGCCCACCAGTTTCTCGTAAGGCATAGGCTGCAAACCGTGCTGTTCGGCGAGTTGCCGCCATGCACCGGCCTGCTCCGGCATCAATCGGGCCAGGGAAAACGGTTGCGGCTCGGCGACCTCGATACTCAGTGCCACCCCTACCTTGTGCCAGAGGCGCTCCCAGCGGAACGACTCACCAACCAGATTGAACGCCTGATTGCGTGCGGCTGGTGCCTGTGCCGCCCAGAGACTGGCGCGGGCCAGCCAATGGGCATCGGTGACCTGGGCAAACACGTCCCGGTAAGTACGCACCGAACCGGGAAAACGTAGCGGCACACCGGCTCGCCGGCTCAGTGCGGCAAAGGCGCCGATCACCATGGCGATATTCATTGGATTCCCGGCAATGTCGCCCACCACCACATCGGGGCGCAGGATGGCCCAGTCGAACTCACCCAACCCGGCGCGTTCACGCAGCAAGTCTTCCTGATCGAAATAGAAGTTGGGCGCCAGATGGCGCGGCGCTTCATCCTCGTAGAAGGGCGCGCCGACCGGCCCCAGATGCACGCCATAGACCTTGGCTCCCTGATAGTGCACCACTCGCTGCAAGGGCGCGCCTGCCGCTTTCAAGCCATCAAGCAGATTGCGCAGCATGGCGCCGTTGATCTCGGCTTCCTTGGCCAGATTGCTGTCCGGACACAAAGCGGCGTAGAACACATGCGTCGTGTCGCCAGCGACTTCCAGTGCCTGCCGGGTCTGCATGGCATCGGCAAGATCGAGGTCGATGGTCTCGATTTCCGCTACGAAGGTGCGTCGTACCGCGCGTATATGCCAGTCGGGACTGGCTTTCAAGGTCTCAACCAGTGCATTGCCGATGATGCCGCTGGCTCCGACGACCAGAGCCACGTTCTTCGCAGCGAACATAAAGCGCCTCCCGAAGCTCGCCCTGCCGCTATTCAGCGGCCGGCAGATAGCATGGATTGGAAATGAACGGTGGACCACAGCCGGTCCATGGCAATAAAGACAAGAAAATCTTCACCACGACTCAGCTCAACCGCGACAGGAAATGCTACCTCCAGCAAGCAAATCGGATCATGCGATGTGCTATGAATCATAGGTGGTCGATTCGGGTACCCGCAAAGGCAACGTCTGCCAGGTATCGTGTTCTATCTATCCATGACTTTCCGGCCACACGCTCAGGGCTCTGGCCAAAGCGAACGAAAGGACTGAATCCAGGTTGCGCCAAGCCCGGAACGCTTCGGCCGCTAGATTCCGATTGATACACATGACCAGAAGAGGACTCAATGAATACCCGTCGTCAATTTCTTACCGTGGCCGCCGCCGGTGCCGCCACTTTCGCCGCCGCGCCATTGCTGGCGCAAGCCACGCAGCCTGATACCTTGACTGTCCCCGCGCAACGCGCCGGCTTAAACATGCCACCTGCCACGCTGATGCCGACGCTTGGCGAAACCACCGGCCGGCCGCTGCCGGTGAACAAGGCTGGCAAGCGCTTTCGTCCCATGACGCGCCTGGGCCTGGGCGGTGTGGCCATCGGCAACGCGTTCGCCGAAAGCACGGATGAGCAAAGCCAGGCGACGCTGGCGGCGGCCTATGCGGCCGGTGTCCGCTATTTCGATACCTCGCCCTGGTATGGTCTGGGGCTCAGCGAGCGCCGTTTCGGGCACTTTCTGCATACTCGCAAAGCCGACGACTACGTGCTGTCCACCAAGGTAGGGCGCCTGTTGACCGCCACTCACAAGCTGCCGAAGACGATGTGGCACAACCCCTCACCGTTCGATTATCGCTATGACTACAGTGCTGCCGGCGTACGCCGTTCAGTGGAAGACAGCCTGCAACGCCTGGGTGTCTCGCAGATCGACATCGTCTTCATCCACGACCTGGCGCCCAGCAATGGCGACCTGGGCGAGCGCTGGACCGAATACTTCGCGCAGGCCGTCAAGGGCGCGATGCCGGAACTGACCAAGATGCGCGAGGAGGGCTTGATCAAGGCATGGGGCATGGGCGTCAACGATGCCGAACCGGCGCTACGCTGCGTTGCCGAGGCCGACCCGGATATCTTCCTGCTGGCCTGCCAGTACTCGTTGCTGGATCACGAAAAGACCCTGCGCGACACCTTCCCGAAACTGGCCGAACGCGATATTTCAGTGGTGGTCGGCTCACCGTTGCTGGCCGGTTACCTGGCGGGACGCGACCGCTACTTGTACCGCGGCACCATCCCGGACTGGGCACCCGCCAAGCGCGAGCAGGTCGCGGCCATCGCCCAGGCGCACGGCATCGATATCCGCACTGCGGCCCTGCAATTCGCTGCCGCACCCGATGTCGTATCTGCCGTCATCCCCGGTGCGCGCACGCCGGAGCAAGCGCGCGCCAACGTCGCCTCGATGAGCGTCGCGATCCCCGCCGATTTCTGGAGCGAACTCAAGCAGCAGAAGCTGATCGCCGAGGATGCGCCCTTGCCGAAGCCGGTCTGACCGAAAACTGGAGGCTGGAAGCATCCAGCCTCTTCTTCTCTTGCCCGTACCATACTCAAGAGCTGAGGCAGCTTTTTCACCGACAGACAAAAAGCCGGTCCAGACCGATCGTCCGAACGGATTTTTCGCGCAGAACCATGTACAGAGTCCCGGTTCGAACCAGCGAGGGGCATGCGTTCATGCATGCATGAAGTAGCGCCAACGGCTCTCCTTCGCCATTTCCGAGTGGGAACCGGCGCTGTCGTTCCTATCGCGCCCCATGAAAAACACGGGCGATATTTACCAGGAGTAGCGTTATGGAAACTCAACTCCAGCAAGACAGAAATCCTCTCCATCACACCCAGAACATGCAGCAGCGCTTCCAGGAGATGATCGATCATCTTCGTTCCGACATTGATAAAGTCGATGAACCGCAGCTTCAGGCCATGTTCGAGACTTCGGCAGAAGTGCTTGTGGGGCTATCGAAAGCGTTCCGCGATTACGAGCAGAAAAACGAGACGGCTTGGCAGCACTGAAGACCTGGCCTTTGCCTGAGCAACCCGATACCGCCGATGCCTTGCCTGATAGCGCCAGGCGATATCGGGCAGGCATAGCAACCGGGAAACCAGAATAGTGACGAACCTGGTTGGCCAGATCAGCCTATCAAGCAACCGCTCCACCAGACCCAGGCATGACGATAAATTCGCCATGCCTGCCACCATTATCCCGATCCGGCTGATTTTCCGGGCTTGGGCATTGCACAGCACCAGCGCAGGCTTACACCACCAGCGACAGCAGCAGGATGAACCCCAGGGCGACCACTGACAGAATGGTTTCCATCATGCTCCAGGTCTTGAAGGTCTCGCTGACGCTCATGTTGAAGTACTGCTTGATCAGCCAGAAACCGGCATCGTTGACGTGCGAGAGCACCACCGAACCGGCACCGGTCGCCAGCACCAGCAACTCCCGGTTGACTCCCGGGATCAGCCCAACCACCGGCGCCACGATTCCCGCTCCAGTGATGGTAGCAACCGTGGCCGAACCGGTGGCGATACGAATCACCGCCGCGACCAGCCAGGCCAGCAGGATCGGCGAAACCTGCGCGCCAACGGCCATGTGCCCGATCACATCGCCCACCCCGCTGGCCACCAACATCTGCTTGAAGCCGCCGCCGGCGCCGATGATCAGAATGATAGCGGCAGTCGGAGCCAGACTTTCCTCGACCAGTTTGTAGACCTGCTTCGCGGAAAAGCCACGAGCATAGCCAAAGGTGTACAACGATAGCAGCAGGGCCAGCAACAGTGCGCTGATGGGATCACCGAGCAGATCCATCCAGACCCGGATGACGTGCCCTTCAGAGAAAATCAGATCGGCGAAGGTCTTCAGCAGCATCAAAAAGACCGGCAACAGTACGGTTGCCAGGGTGACACCGAAGCTGGGCAGGTTGCTGGTTTCCGGTTCGTGGGCCAGCTGTTCGGCCAGCTCCTCCGGCAGCTTGCCGGGAATGTAGCGGGCAATAAAAGAGCCATACAGGGGGCCGGCGATGATGGCGCTGGGCAGGGCGACGATCAGGCCATAGAGGATGGTCTTGCCGATGTCCGCACCGAACACGCCGATAGCCAGTAGCGGGCCAGGGTGCGGCGGTACCAACCCATGCACAGCGGACAAGCCGGCGAGCAGCGGGATGCCGAGCTTGATTAGTGAGACACCGGTGCGCCGGGCGACGATGAAGACCAAGGGCACCAGCAGTACGAAGCCGATCTCAAAGAACAGCGGCAGGCCAACGAGAAAGGCAGCGAACATCATCGCCCACTGCACACGCGCCCGGCCGAAGGCCTGGATCAGGGTATGGGCAATCTGGTCGGCACCGCCGGATTCGGCCATCATCTTGCCGAGCATGGTGCCCAGCGCGAGGATCACCCCGACGAAGCCGAGCACACTACCGAAGCCGCCCTGAAAGGATTTGACGACCTTTTCCACCGGCATGCCCGAGACCAGTCCGAGGAATAGGGCAGCAACGGTCAGCGAGATGAATGGATGCAGCTTGAAGCGGGTGATCAGCAGAATCAGGCCGACGACAGTGATCACAGCGCTGGCAAGCAGAAACGCATCGTGGGACATACCCAGCATGGGGGCCTCCTGAATTGTCTTTGTTATGGAGCAGGACGGTTAAGAACGAACGGCTGAGGTAGCGCTGTCTGCATAGATTAGCCAATGATTCAGTGTAGGGAAGGCTGCACCCACCAGTCGTTGGCGGCCGTCGCCAGTTCCTCGATGTCCTGGGAACTGGCGTCCAGCACCAGCGTGAGGGGTTCGCCGAACGGTGGCTCCAGCGTCTTGAACTGGCTGTCGATCATGCTGGCTGGCATGAAATGGTCAGGCCGTTCGGCAACCCGCCGGGCCGCCACGTCGGGAGGCAGCTGGAGGAAGACGAAGCCGAGTCCGGGAACGGCGCTGCGCAGTATGTCACGATAACTGAGCTTGAGCGCCGAGCAGGATAGCACTGGCCTCTGGCCAGCAGCGAGAGTGGCGCGCAACTCGTCGCCCAGGCGCGCCAGCCAGCCGCTGCGGTCTTCGTCGGTAAGAGGAATGCCAGCGCTCATCTTGTCGATGTTCTGCGGAGGGTGAAAGGCATCGCCTTCGATAGCAGTGGCGCCACTGAGTCGGCAAATGGCCTGGGCGACACTGGATTTTCCGCAACCGGCAACGCCCATGATCACGAGCGCATTGATAGGTGAAGCCATGAGTCACCTCGGGATAGCCTGGATAGCACTGCCTGCAAAACCGGGCAGACTATCATTGATCTATTGTCGTTATTCTGGTTGCAACCAGGGCTAATAATCATGGCAAACGATATTTATCTTGGAGCAAGACAATGATCGTTCGCAAAGACAGCGCTATCCTATGGTCGGGTTTTTTATTTGGCAACAATGAATAGCGGCCTCCAGCGTATTCTTTACATATAACAATTTTCAAGTAAGACCCCTCATGGCATACAACAAAAACGACAGACGCTCACGTACGAAAGGCCGGCCAACGCTCAATGAAGTGGCACACCGGGCCGGGGTCAGTCCCATTACTGCCTCGCGGGCACTGCGCGGCGTCGCCACGGTTGCCGAGGAACTGGTACGCAAGGTAGAGGAAGCCGCCCGCGAGCTGGGCTATATTGCCAACCCGGCCGCCAGGGCCCTGGCTTCGGCCCACAGCCAGTCGGTTCTGGTACTGGTGCCATCACTGGCCAACCAGCTATTCATCGATACTTTGGAAGCCATCCATAGCGTACTGCGGCCAAAGGGGCTGGAAGTGGTGATCGGCAACTTCCACTATTCCCGCGAGGAAGAGGAAGACCTGCTGCGCAACTATCTCGCCTATCAGCCACGCGGGCTGCTGCTCACTGGCTTCGAGCGCACGGAAAGCTCGCGCCGGATGATCGAGGCGAGTGGTCTGCCATGCGTCTACATGATGGATCTGGACTCCGGGTCCGGACTGCATTGCGTGGGTTTTTCGCAAGTGAATGCCGGGGCGGCGGCGGCCAGGCATCTGCTTTCCCGTGGACGCCAGCGGATCGCCTTCGTTGCCGCTCAGCTCGACCAGCGCACCTTGCTGCGCGGCGATGGCTTCCGGCGCACCTTGCAGCAGGCCGGCCGTTACGACCCGGCTTTCGAAATATTGACCCCACGCCCTTCCTCCGTCGGCCTGGGCAGCGAGCTGTTCGCCCAGTTGCTGGCCGCGCAACCGCAAATCGATGGTATTTTCTTCTGTAACGACGACCTGGCCCAGGGGGCCTTGCTCGAGGCGGCACGACACGGTGTGAAGGTTCCCGAACAGGTGGCCGTACTCGGTTTCAACGACCTGCCCAGCTCGGCCTTCATGGTGCCCAGGCTCAGCAGCATCCGCACGCCACGTGAGATAATCGGCCGGCGTGCAGCCGAGCAACTGCTCGATTTGATCGCCGGCAAAACAATTGCCGAGCCGGTACAGGACATGGGCTTCGAGCTGGTCTTGCGGGAAAGTACCTGAGCTTCGGCAATACGCCTGCAGGACACGGGAGCTGGCAGGCAAACACCTCCCGTTTCTGCATTCGCACGGCTCGTCAGCGTGCGGATCAGGCCGATTGCAGCAGGCCTGCGCAGGCCAATAAAGGTTCGATATCGGAAGCATTGGACAGGCATTGCCTGTAATGTTCAAACTGTGAACTCCTGCACAAAAAACAGCTGTTTTGTCTTAGTGCAGAATCTCACAAGGCCACATCGCTTGTCGTGATGAATTACCAGGCAAATGGATAGGGACTTGCCTGTATTTGCTCTTTCCCAGACTTCAGCATAGAGCCGGTCGCCAGCATGCAGGATGCACTTAGCCAAGAAACCGATCGCCTGACGATCCTCAACCGGATCGGTGCCCGCCTGGCGGCCGAGCTTGACCTCGAAAAACTCGCCCAGGAAACCACCGATGCCGGAGTCGAGCTGATCGGCGCCCAGTTCGGCGCGTTCGTCTACAACGTGCTCGACGAGCAGGGCAAGCGTTACACCCTGTACTCACTGTCGGGTGTATCGCTGGAAGTGTTCGCGAACATCTCGATGCCACATAACACCGAACCATTCGACATAGCCTTCGCAGACCGGGGCATCCTGCGCTCCGACGATATTACTCGCGACCCCCGCTGCGGCACGAACGTTCCGTACCTGGGCATGCCGCCAGGCGATCTGCCGATTCGCAGCTACCTGACCGTTCCCGTTGTTTCGCGTTCCGGCAATGTATTGGGCAGGTTGCTCTTCGGCCATGAAAGAACGGAAATATTCACCCACGAGCACGAGCAGCTGCTGAGCGGCATCGCCGGCCAGGCGGCGATCGCCATCGACAATGCCTGGCTCTTTCGCGCCTCGCAGCACGAGATCGCCGAACGCAGGCGGGCCGAGCAGTTGGCGCGTGATCGCAACGCCCGTCTCGAATTGCTGGCCCAGACCATCGAGCGGACTCATGCGGCCGATTCGCCCGACGCGCTGCTGGATATCGTCGCCTGGGCAGCCCGTGGTCTGGTGGATGCCGATGGCGCCTGCGTGATCCTCAGAGAGGGCAACGACTGCTACTGCGCTGCCGAGAACGCAATGCAACCCTTGTGGAAAGGGCAGCGCTTCGCGCTCAGCTCGTGCATTTCCGGCTGGGCGATGCAGCATCGCCAGAACGTAGCCATCGCCGATATCCGCAAGGACGAGCACACTCCGCATGAACTGGAGCTGTATCGTCTCACCTTCGTGCGCAGCCTGCTGGTCATCCCCATGCTTCGCAACGACAAAGGTATCGCAGCCATCGGCATCTACTGGGCTACGCAGCACGCAGCCGAATCCGCCGAAATAGCCCTGATCGAAACCCTGGCCCGCTCCACCGCAGCCATTATCGAGCGACTGGAAGCCGAACGGGCGCTGCGCACCTTGAACGAAACCCTGGAGGCCCGGGTCGCCGAGCGCACCGCCGAGCGCGACCGCATGTGGCGGCTGACCACCGACATCATGGTGGTAGCTCGTCTCGATACGACGATCACGGCTGTCAATCCAGCCTGGAGCAACCTGTTGGGCTGGTCGGAAACAGAACTGATCGGTCATAAGTACATCGATTTCATCCATCCCGACGATCTGGAAGCGACCCTGGCCGATGCCCATCAGCTGTCCCTGGGCATTCCCACCGTCCACTTCGAAAATCGCCAGCGCCACCGGAATGGCTCCTATCGCTGGATCAGTTGGATCGCCGTACCGGATGAGCATTTCATTCATGCCGCCGGACGCGACATCACTGCGCAAAAGGAGCAGGCCGAAGCCTTGCGCCTGGCTGAAGACGCTTTGCGGCATGCGCAGAAGATGGAAGCGCTGGGGCAGCTGACCGGCGGTATCGCCCACGACTTCAACAACCTGCTGGGCAGTATCGTCGGCTCACTGGACTTGATGCTGGCTCGCCTTGCCCAGGGCAAGACCGAGCATCTGGACCGCTACGCCCAACTGGCCAAGACTTCCGCCAATCGCGCCGCCGCGCTGACCCAGCGGCTGCTGGCCTTTGCCCGGCGCCAGCCGTTGTCACCGAAGGTGGTCGAAGTCGAGCGACTGATTGCCTCGCTCGAAGACCTGCTGAGCCGTACCCTTGGCGAAGCGATCCATATGGAATTCGCGATTGCCCAGGATCTATGGACGATCCAGTGCGATCCCAGCCAGTTGGAAAGCGCGATACTCAATCTGGCGATCAACTCTCGCGATGCCATGCCCGATGGCGGGCACCTCGTCATTGCCATCGACAATGTGCACATCGACAGGCTCTACGCCGCGCAAAACCACAATCTCAGTCCCGGCCAATATGTCCGCATCGCGGTCAGCGATACCGGCACTGGAATGCCGCACAATGTGATCGAGCGAGCCTTCGAACCCTTTTTCACGACCAAGCCCATCGGCAAGGGTACGGGACTCGGGCTGTCGATGATCTATGGCTTCGCCCAGCAGTCGGGCGGACATGCGCAAATTCATTCCGAGGTGGGCAAAGGCTCGACGGCCGAGCTGTATCTGCCCCGTTTTCAGGGCGTCACCACGGAGGATAACCAAGCCGTGGAGAGAGCGGACACTGTGCCACCGGCCAGTTAGAGTGATACCGTGCTGTCTGCCGGCATTCGCGACAGATAGCGGCCAAAGGCTGAGCAAGACTCCCCCTTTCCGGCTGGCGGGCAAAATTTCACCTCGCCCGGCCTGAAACCCCCGGCAACGTCTGCGAACTTGAATGCCTTGCACAAGACCAATAGCCTGATTGCATGACGCCGGGCCCCTCTGACGGTTCACACCGCCATGTCGGAGTCATAGCTTGTACAACTCGACTGCAAGGAGGGGCTCATGGAAGCTCTGCTAGCATTTGCCACGACCACATTCCTCGGTACGGCCACCTGGTTCTGGCTGCTGTTCATCACCATCGTCATCGCCCTGCTGGCCTTCGACCTCGGAGTGCTGCATCGCGATCATCACGCCATCGACGTCAAGGAAAGCCTGCTGCTATCGGCCGGCTACATCACCGCCGGCCTGCTATTCGGCCTGCTGGTCTGGCACTGGAAAGGCCACGACGCCAGCCTGGAGTACTACACCGGCTTTCTGATCGAAAAATCGCTATCGATGGACAACGTGTTCGTCATGGCGATGATCTTCAGTTACCTCCACATTCCGCGCAAATACCAACATGAGGTACTGTTCTGGGGCATCCTCGGTGTCATCGTGCTGCGGGCCCTGATGATCGGCCTGGGTACCGCGATGATTGCCCAGTTCCACTGGATGCTGTTCGTCTTCGGCGCCTTCCTGGTGCTTACCGGCCTGAAGATGCTGTTCTCCAAAGCCGACGACGAACCGGATCTGGAACACAACAGGTTCCTCGGCTTCCTGCGCCGCCATCTGCGTGTGACCCAGGAACTGCACGAAGATCGATTCTTCGTGCGCCAACCCAACGCCAGCGGTAAAGAAGTGCTCTGGATAACGCCCCTGCTGCTGGCCCTGATCCTGATCGAATGTGCCGACGTAGTGTTTGCCGTGGACAGCGTACCGGCCATCTTCGCCATCACCCTCGATCCTTTCATCGTCTACACCTCGAACATCTTCGCCGTCCTCGGCCTGCGCGCCCTGTATTTCGCCCTGGCCGCGCTGATCCATCGCTTTGCCTACCTGAAGTACGCCCTGGCCCTGGTGTTGATCTTCATCGGCTGCAAGATCTTCCTGGTCGATATCGTCGGCAAGATCCCGGCCCCGGTATCGCTTGGCGTGACCTTCGGTCTGCTGGCCGGCGGCATCCTGCTGTCATTGTGGAAAACCCGTAACGAAGAACCGATCCAGGAAGAGCCAGAGAAGTAACCTCCACAACTGATCCGCCAGCGCAGTCGGGCCGTCCGACTGCGCTGCAAACGGGTGCTGCCACAGGCATTGGATGGAAATCCGAATAAAGCCTAAAGAATAGGCTGGGAATCGATGTCTTCCTGAATCGGGCGACCGATACAGCGGTCGAAGATCTGGCTCAGGTGGCCATCGTCGCTGTAAAAAGAGGAGATATTCGCCTCGATCCACGCTTGCCGGTCGACCATCCACCAGTTGATCTCATATCCGGCGTTGACGATGATCCATTCGAAGAGGACGCGTTAACCAGCGAATCGCGTGGATAGCCTTCGAACCAACCTGCAGAATTCATCTTGCCAAACGCTTTTGCCGCTTCCGGTTCGATGCGATCCGGCACGCAGAACTGATTTCCCCCCTTGCTGATCTTCAACCGCCGAATTTCACCGGCCCAGCTGTAAATCTCCGAAAACAGGGTGCGATGAATGTACTTCAGGTTACCCAGACCGTAAGGCGGCTCCACAAACTCAAGCCGCTCTGCGGCAATCCCGGAGAGATAACGCTCGGCCTCGTTGAGATCCTCTTCGTCATGCAAATCGAGCAGGTTTTCGAGGACATCAGTCCCCGGATAGCAGTCCGGGTCCTGGCTAACGCAGTATTTGTCGGGGCTCAAGCTTTGGTTTGCCGAACGGCATTGAGCGCGGCTTCGCGGGTAGGCAACGGGTGATCGCTATCGTTTAGAGAGGCTTTGAAGCCTTCAAGACGAAGACTGGCCGCGTAGTTGGATTTGCGCTGCTTGGCGAAATAAGCCTTTTTGGCTTGAAGACTTAGCTTTTCCACGTTTGGCCCCTAGGACGGATGAGCTTGAGAAGTATAGTCGATCTGGTCATTTGATTGACTCTGTGGTGACCGAAAGCCAGTCAAGCGGTACGGCTGGTTATACAGCCACACATGAATAAGTGATGGTCTTGCATGCCTCAATATATATGCAATATCGTATATACGGATAAACAAATATATCCTTCAGAATAAACGATGACCGATTCCCCGACTCCCGTGCAAATCTTCAAATGCCTGGCCGATGAAACACGTATCCGGCTGGCGCTGCTCATCGCCCGTGAAAAAGAGCTGTGCGTCTGTGAGCTGACTGCAGCACTGGACGAAAGCCAGCCCAAGATTTCCCGCCATCTGGCCCAACTGCGCAGTTGCGGGTTGCTGGCCGACCGGCGCCAGGGCCAGTGGGTGTATTACCGGCTGCATCCCGATCTGCCCGACTGGGCCTGCGCCCTGCTGGAGAATCTTCTCGCCGCCAGCCCGCCATACTTCACTGCCGATTCACAGCGGCTCGACGCCTTGGGTGACCGGCCTGCACGCAGTGCGCTATGCAATCGATCCACCCCTTCGGACAACGACCTGCCACCATGCTGATAGCCTCTGCGATTTTCCTGTTCACCCTCATTCTGGTCATCTGGCAACCCAGGGGACTTGGCGTCGGGTGGAGCGCCTCGCTGGGTGCCATCCTCGCCTTGCTCAGCGGTGTCGTGACTCCGGCGGATATTCCCGTGGTCTGGCACATCGTCTGGAATGCCACAGCGACGTTCATCGCTATCATTATCATCAGCCTGCTGCTGGACGAGGCTGGTTTCTTCGAATGGGCCGCGCTGCATGTGGCGCGCTGGGGCAACGGCAGCGGTCCCCGCTTGTTTGCCTTCATCGTCCTGCTGGGCGCAGCGGTGTCGGCACTGTTCGCCAACGACGGGGCAGCCTTGATCCTGACGCCCATCGTCATTGCCATGCTCCTGGCGCTGCGCTTTTCCAGCGCAGCCACCCTGGCCTTCGTCATGGCCGCAGGGTTTATCGCCGATACGTCCAGCCTGCCGCTGGTGGTCTCGAACCTGGTCAATATCGTTTCGGCGGACTATTTCGGGCTGGGTTTCAGCGAATACGCCGCCGTGATGGTTCCGG
Source organism: Azomonas macrocytogenes (assembly GCF_014191985.1). GTDB lineage: Bacteria > Pseudomonadota > Gammaproteobacteria > Pseudomonadales > Pseudomonadaceae > Azomonas > Azomonas macrocytogenes. The sequence goes on along the minus strand of NZ_JACHXI010000006.1, from coordinate 139,517 downwards.
TCGATGTCGTCAGTATCGCCGCCACCCTGCTGATGCTCATGTGGTTCTTCCGCCGGGAAATTCCAGGTACCTACGCGGTAGCGCAACTCAAACGCCCGCAACAGGCCATCCGCGACCGGGCGACTTTCCTGGCCGGCTGGTGGGTGCTGGCGCTATTGCTGGTCGGCTGCTTCGTCATCGAGCCGCTGGGTGTGCCGATCAGCCTGATCGCTGCCCCCTGCGCCGCGCTCCTGTTCGTCATCGCTGCCCGTGGCCATGTCATTTCAACTGCCAAGGTTTTCAAGGAAGCGCCCTGGCAGGTCGTGATCTTCTCACTCGGGATGTATCTGGTGGTGTACGGGCTGAGCAATGCCGGGCTCACCGCCTATCTCACTCGCTTGCTCGATGCATTCGCCGCGCAGGGGCTCTGGAGCGCCGTGCTGGGCACGGGGCTAGTGGCAGCGCTGCTGTCATCGATCATGAACAACATGCCCACCGTCCTGGTCGGCGCGCTATCCATCGACGCCAGCGCCGCCGACGGCATCATCCGCCAGGCCATGGTGTACGCCAACGTCATCGGCTGCGACCTGGGGCCGAAAATTACGCCCATCGGCAGCCTGGCCACGCTGCTGTGGCTGCATGTGCTGGCGCGCAAGGGCATCCGGATCACCTGGGGCTACTACTTGCGCACCGGCCTGGTACTGACCCTGCCTATTCTGCTGGCTACCCTGGCAGCCCTGGCCATTCGTCTCGGCAGCTGACTTGGAGAATCGTCATGAAAGTCCTGTTCATGTGCACCCACAACAGCTGCCGCAGCATCCTGTCCGAGGCCTTGTTCAACCACTTCGCACCTGCGGGCATGCAGGCCATCAGCTCGGGCAGCCACCCTAGCGGGCAGGTCAATCCGCGGGCCCTCGAGATACTCGAAGCGGCCGGCATTCCCACCACGGGTCTTTACAGCAAAGCCTCGGACGAATTCGAGCATTCGCCACCCGACATCGTCATCACCGTTTGCGACCGCGCTGCGGGAGAAGTCTGTCCCCTGTTCTTTGGCCCGTCACTCAAGGCTCACTGGGGCCTGGCCGATCCCTCTGCGACGAACGGCTCCGAGCAAGAAATCCGGGCTGCCTTCATGAGCACCCTGGACAAGATAAGGACGCGCATCCAGGCCTTTATCAAACTGCCCTTCGACTCTCTCGACCACGCACAGCTCAAGGCAGAAATAGCCCGGATCGGCAGGCTTTGATTTGAGGAAGCTGCAGCCGACTTGCTTGCAAGCCTCAGAACAGGCGCAGCTGGTTGCCTGTAACTACCTGCACCTCCTCCGCAGCAACCAGCGCCAGTCGCTCGGCCAGGCCGGCGGCATAGTCGGCGCAGGTTTCCACCGCTTCGTTCAGGCGTTCAGGCAGCGCCCAGATCTCGACCCGCTGCCGAGCGCGGGTGATGCCGGTGTAGAACAGCGCGCGGGTCAGCAGCGGGCCGGGTTGTTCCGGCAGCACCAGCAGTACCTCGTCGAATTCCGAGCCCTGGCTCTTGTGCACGGTCATGGCGAAGGCGCTGTCGTGGCTCGGCAGGCGCGCTGGGGAGAAGGAGCGATGCCCCTGCTCGCATTCGAAGAATACCCGCAGCCCCTGCGGCGTGTTCAGGCACAGGCCGATATCGCCATTGAACAGATCGAGGGCATAGTCGTTCTGCCGGACCATCACGGCCCGCCCTGGATACCAGCGTTCCCGCGCCGGCATCCCCAATCGGCGCTTGAACCGCGCCTCCAGTGCTTCGTTCAGATTGTTGACACCGAAGGCGCCTTCACGCTGGGCGCTCAGAATGCGAAAGCTATTGAAGCGGGTGAAAGCCTGCGCTGGTTCGCCGGCCTTGGCCATTTGCAGATAGGCAGCGTAGCCGTTTTCCAGGCGTTCCAGCAGCGCGGCAGGGGTGGGCGCCGGGTTCCAGGCCAGATCGGGACGCGCGTCCAGCAGCACGCGCCGGGTACCCTGGGCATCGCCGGCATTGATGCGCCGGGCCAGTTCGCCGATGCCACTGTCGCCGGCGAACCGATGGCTGTGAGTCAGGAGCACCACCGCCTCGCCGATCTGTGAACGCGGTGCTCCGCTTGGCACCGGCTGGCCAATCAGACGCTGCAGCTCAGCGGCGGTCTCTCCAGCGAAACCACCCCCGGCGCACAGTTCGGCGAAGACGGCGCCAGCCTCCACCGCCGCCAACTGATCCTTGTCCCCGAGCAGGATCAGCCGGGCGCCGGGCGGTAGTGCGGCAGTCAGCCGGGCCATCAGGGCCAGATCGACCATCGAAGCTTCGTCCACGACCAGCACATCCAGCGGCAATGGATTACCGGCGTGATGGCGCACCTTCGGGCTATCGCCACGGCTGCCGAGCAGGCGATGCAGGGTGCGGGCATCGTCGGGTAGCGCCTGCTTGATCGGCTCGCTTACCGGCAGAGCGGCCTTGGCGGCGCGGATCGCCTCGGCCATGCGGGCTGCTGCCTTGCCGGTGGGCGCAGCCAGACCGATGGCCAGGCGCTCGCCGCCAGGTTGCTCCAGCAATGCAGCGAGCAGGCGCACCACCGTGGTGGTCTTGCCGGTGCCTGGCCCGCCGGAAATCACCGCCAGGCACCGGCGTACCGCCTGGGCGGCGGCGAGGCGTTGCCAATCCGGGCTTTGCTGGTTGAAGGCGAACAAGCGTCCGAGACTTTCGGCCAGCTGCGTTTCATCGACCTGCGGGCGCTCGGCATCAAGTACCAGCAGCCGCTCGGCCAGTTCGCGCTCGTAGGCATGGTAGCGCGCCAGATACAGGCGTTCGCCGACCAGTACCAGCGGCGCATAGCCTTCCATCCCGCAGACCAGGGTGGATGTTTGCAGCTGGCGCTGCCAATCCGCCAGCGGCGGCAGGCTGGCATTGCTGTCCGGCCAGGGTCGCTGCCCAGCCACGCGGCCCAGTGGCAGGCAGACATCACCGCGCGCCAGTGCCTCGCAGCAGAGTGCGGCGGCGAGCAGTACTGGCGGCGCCGCTTGAGGATCGAGACGCCGCAAGCTGGCGATGAACGCCCGCTCCAGCGGACCCAGCGGTAGATCGGACAGGTTCATCGTCCTTCCTCGAACAGGCGGTCCAGCGCATCCAGCAGGCTGTCCGGCGGGCGGGCAAAGAATACTCCGGCCTCGGGCATGCCACGCAGGAACAGGTAGAACACCCCACCCAGTTGCTCGTCACAAAAATCCGCCAGCCGCTGGCGCAAGAAACGGCGCAACGCCACCAGATAGATCAGGTATTGCAGGTAGTAATGTTCGCCAGCGAGCGCCTGGAGCAGCCGCTCGCCGCCGTAATGACTGGCGTCCGGGCCGAGCCAGTTGGATTTGTAGTCGGCGATGTACCAGCGCCCTTCATGCTCGAAGGTCAGGTCGATGAAGCCTTTGAGAAACCCTCGAAGGCTGTCGAACTCCAGCCGTGCCGCGGCCTGGCGCAGTGGCTCCGGCAGGCCGTGGGCTGGCTCGACCAGCAGGGCGCGCAATCGCGAAACCTCCAGCAACCCCACGGGAAAGGTGAAACCCAGTTCGGGCAGGCGCCTGGCCGGATCGAGCGCTGCCAGGCGCAGGCCCCGGCCATCCAGATCGCATGCCAGCACCCGTTCGAGCTGCTCACGCACCAGCGGCGCGCTGTTCTCCGGCAAGCCGTGGGCCTTGAGCGCCGGTTCGATCAATTCGTCCAACGTACCCTTGCCACGCGCCCAGCTTTCCATGATCGCATGCAGGCAAGTGCCGGCGCGGGCGCCGCGCGGGAAGGCGAAGAAGCCCGTGCCCGGCTCGCCGGGGTCGGGCAAAGCCAGCGCGTCGCGATCGGGGGCTTCCATGTGCTGCCCGGCGGCAAGCCCAGAGAAACTGCCGATGCGCCAGGCGCTGTAGAGCGTGCGCGGCAGCACCGACAACTGCTGCGCCGGCGCGGCGCGGCCCGGTCCGGCAGCGCTGGCGTCACGGGTTTCCAGCTCCAGACACGCCATGCTGCCGCCGCAGAGCGCGACCAGTTCCTCGATTTCCGCCCGCAATCCGGTTTCATCCAACCCAGCCAGATGACCCGCCAGCTCGCTCAGGGCGTTATCTCCCGCCAAATCGCGACCGTGCAGCAGCCAGGCCAGGGCGCTAGTGTGCAGGCCTTCGTCGGCCAGGCTGCCATCTTTTTTCGGCTTGCACAGATTGACCGGCCCCCAGTGCAGCCAGAGCCGGTTGCGCGGGCGAGTCAGGGCGACATAGACCAGCCGCAGCTGCTCGGCGAAGACTTCGGCGCGAGCCCGCTGCAGGTTGTGCTCCAGTACATCGCTGCCCAGGTCCACCAGCGGCTGGCCCTGATCATCGTGGCAACGAGCGCTGTCGCGCTGCTTGCCAAGCAATCTGCCGTCCCAGAGAAACGGGCAGAACACCAACGGATACTCCAGCCCCTTGCTGGTATGGATGGTGACGATCTGTACTCGCTCGGCATCGCTTTCCAGGCGCAACAGGGCCTCGTCGCCACTGTTCCCGCTGCCACGCTGCTCGGCGAACCAGGCAAGCAACGGTTCCATGCCGGGCCGGCGCAGACTTTGCGTCTGCAACAATTCGCCCAGGTGCAGCAGGTTGGTCAGCCGCCGCTCGCCGTCGATCCGTGCCAGCAGGCGCGCAGCCACGCTCTGCTCGTCCAGCCAACTGCGGAACAGGCGCAAAAAGCCCTGCTGCTGCCAGAGCTGGTGATAGCGCTCGACGGCTTCGCGTTCGCGATCCCATTCCTGCTGGATGTTCTGGCTGCGCGCCAGATCTGCCGCATTGCGCCCCAGCAGGCGCGTCGCCAGGGCATGGCGCAGCAGTCCCTCGCGACCGGGTTCGGCATAGGCGGCCAGCACCGCCGCCAGTTCTTCGGCCTCTTCGGTCTGCCAGACACTATCGCGCCCACGCCGCACGCTGGGCACATCGCGGGCCGCCAGCGCTTCGGCAACCAAGGCCGCTTGCCGATGGTTGGCGACCAGTACGGCGATATCGCCACCTTTGAGCGGCGAGAGAACACCATCCTCTTCGAAGCCCGCCTCGCCATCCGCACTCGCCGCCAACAGCAGGGCAATGCGCCGCGCCGTATCGCCAGCGGCCCGTTGTTCAGCCTGACCTTTGGCAAGTGCTTGGTCGCCCAACCAGATCAGCGACAGCGGCGCCTCGCCAGCAGTCTCGGGCAAGACCAGGCGGGCTCGCTTGCTGGCGGCCGCGTTGACTGGCGGATACTCCAGACCGGCTTCGGCAAAGGGCCGTGGCCGGTCGAACAGACGATTCAGCGCATCGATCAATTGGGCAGTCGAGCGGTAGTTGGTCGGTAGGCTGTAGCGGCGGGCGGCCTGCTCACGAGCGGCCAGGTAAGTCAGCAGATCGGCGCCACGAAAGGCGTAGATGGCCTGCTTGGGGTCACCGACAAAACAGAGGTCGCCGCCTGCTGCTTCGGCTGTGGCGGTATAGATCCGGTTGAAAATCGCGTATTGGATCGGGTCGGTATCCTGGAATTCGTCGATCAATGCCAGCGGATACTTCTCGCGCAGCGTATCCGCCAATTGCGCGCCCCCCGGACTCTCCAGCGCCAGTTGCAGGCGATTGAGCAGGTCGTCGAAAGCCAACAGCCGCTGCGCCGCCTTGCGCACCGGCAGCTCGCGGTCGAGCCGACGCAGCAAGTCCACCTGCAAGCGGATCAGCCGCTGCTGGCCCACCGGCTCGGCCAGCTCTAGCGCGGCAGCCAGGGCATCGAGTGCTTCGGCCAGTTCGCAGATCAGTGGTTCATGGCCCTTCTTGCAGGCCTTGGCCAGTGCCGCGGCACCGAACTTGAGCAGGCATTCAGGCATTTCGAAGACCATGGCCACATCGACGAAATAGCCGTCCAGCTCTGCCTGCCATTCAGCGAATCTGGCAGTCTTGTGCGTGACCTGATTCAGGCCACCGTGGGCAGCCAGCGTCTCGACCCAGCGGTTGCCTTCCTGGCGCCACAAGCGAGCGGCCACACCCCAGGCAGTATCGACTGAGGATAAGTCGGCCAGCGGCGGCGACTCGCCGGGTTCGACGCGCAGATAAGGCTTGCCCAAGTGGCTGCGCAGCCGCTCGCGCAACCAGGCCGGAGTAATTTTGGATTTGGCCAGAAAGCGCGCCCAGGCCGGATCGGCGGCGGCCAACTCGCTGCGCCAGGCATCTGCCAGTAGGGCATCGAGTACCTCGCGGTCATCGTTGGTCAGTTCGCTGTCGAAATCCCCACCGGCCTCGAAAGCGACATCCTGCAGGGCGCGCTGGCAGAAACCGTGGATAGTGAAAATCGCCGCTTCGTCGAAACCGTGCACTGCCAGCAACAGGCGGCGATAGGACGCCGGATCGCAGTAGCGGGCCTGCAAGCCATTGAGAAAAGCATCCGCGCTCGGCTGCCCTTCGTAGACCGCCAGCAACTCGGCCAGCCGGGCGCGGATACGCTCGCGCAGTTCGGCAGTAGCAGCCTTGGTGTAGGTGACCACCAGGATCTGCCCCACGGACAATTGCCGTTCCAGTAACAGGCGTGCGTAGAGTGCAGTGAGCGTCCAGGTCTTGCCGGTCCCGGCACTGGCTTCGATCAGCGAACGGCCGCTGAAAGCGTCGTGCAGAAGGTCGAGCGTCATGTCACAGCCCTGTGTCGAAAGAATTCCCGGCGGGCCACGATGCCAAGGGCCACGCAGCGCGCAAAAGCGCCCTGTATACAACAGCAGGCGGAGCCGGTCGAGTGGATGCCCGACCGGCTGCCCTTCTCAGGCGCGCTACAGCAGCAGCGACAGCCCGAACGTCCAGACGCAGACATAGGCCAGCAGCGCCAGGCTGTAGCCCAGGGTCAGACGCATGATCGCCGACTCGCCGCCGACCTGCCCCACCGCTGCGGCAGCGATGGCGATGGACTGCGGCGAAATCAGTTTGCCCATCACCCCGCCGCAGGTGTTGGCTGCCACCAGCAGCGCCTGGCTGGTGCCAATCTGCGTTGCAGTCACCGCCTGCAAGTGGGCGAACAAGGTGTTGCTGTTGACCACCGAGCCGGTAATGAACACGCCGAGCCAGCCGATGATCGGGGAAATCAGCGGGAACACCTGCCCGACTTCCGCCAGCGCCAGGCCGATGGTGGACGAAGTGCCGGAAAAGTTGGCGATATAGGCGACCGCCATGATCAGGCAGATCATGGTGAGCGGTCGCCACAGTTCCGTCAGGGTCAACCGGAATTGCTCACCCGCTGCCTGCCACGACAGGCGAGGCGTCAGCAACACGGTCAGCAATACGGCAATCAGGATGGCGGTGCCCGGCGCACTGATCAGCGCCACGCTCCAGATGGCCGGCAGTTCGTGGGCGCTCGCGACGATGGGCGGCAACTCCTGGACCTGCAAGTGCAGGAAAGGGATGGACCAGCGCAGCACTGTCCCGGCCAGCAATCCATCGGCAGCGAACAATGCCTTGAACGCCGGCAGGCTCCAGAGCAGGATCACCCCGGTCAGGATGTAGAACGGCGACCAGGCGGCGATGACTTCCCGCAGCGACCAGCGCTGGTCGGACATCGGCGGCGCCCCCTCCTCGCGATAGATGTGCGCAGGTCGCCAGAACTGCATGAACGCCGCCAGCGTCCCCATGCACACCAGCGGCGCGAGGATATCCACCAGCTCGGGGCCCAGCAGATAGAGCGTCAGGGTCTGGATCAGGCTGAACAGCACACCGATCACCAGCAGCACCGGCCAGGTCTCGCGCACACCGCGCCACCCATCCAGCACGGCGACCAGCAAGGCCGGTACGAACAGGGTCGACAGTTGCACGATGGCGATCATCATCAGCGACATATCGGCCAGCGCTACACCACCTTGCTGCGCCCCGACGATCACCGGAATGCCAATGGCCCCGTAGGCCCCCGAAGCCGCGTTGGCCAGCAGGCAAAGCATCGCCGCCTTCAGCGGCTTGAAGCCCAGCTCCACCAGCAGGGCGGCACAGATGGCAATGGGCACGCCGAAACCGGCCGCACCTTCGAGAAAGGCACCGAAGCAGAAGGCGATGAGAATGACCTGGATACGCTGATCCTCGGAAACGGTCGCGATACTGCCGCGAATCACCTCGAACTTGCCGCTCTTGACCGCCAGCTTGTACAGCCACACGGCCATCAGCACGATGTAGCCGATAGGCCACAGACCGCTGAGGATGCCGAATATCGTTGCCCCGACGATACTGTGCAGCGGCATGCCGAACACCAGTAAGGCGGTCAGCACCGCCACGACCAGCGCCAGCATGGAAGCGGTAAGGCCCTTCAACTTGAGTAGCGTCAGGGCCAGCAGGAAGAACAGGATGGGAATCGCCGCTAACAGAGCGGATAGATAAGGGTTACCGAGAGGATCGTAAATCTGTTGCCACATGAATGAGGATTCCTTCCTATTCTATTGGGTAAACATGGCCAGTTGCTGCAAGCCGCAAATCGAGAAAATCGGTCCAGTGTCCCGCGGCTCAGGCCTTGATCGGCAGAATGTTTCCGCAGGCACGATCGTTGGCGAAACAATCCAGGTTGTGGAGGGTCACTTCGGCGATCTCGCGCAGGGCCTCAATGGTGAAAAAGCCCTGGTGGCCCGTGATGATCACGTTGGGGAAGGTCGTCAGGCGCAGGAACACTTCATCGTCGATCAGATCCGAGGAGCGGTCCTGGAAGAACAGTTGGCTTTCCTGCTCATATACATCGATGGCCAATGCGCGCAAACGCCGTGATTTCAAGGCACCGATTACCGCCTTGGTATCGATCAGCATGCCTCGCGAGGTATTGACCAGCATGGCGCCCAACTTCATGCGGGCCAGGCTGTCGGCATTGATCAGATGCCGGGTCGCCTCAGTCAGCGGGCAATGCAGGCTGACTACATCAGCCTCGGCCAGCAGCGTATCGAGTGGGACGTATTCGCCGACGGTGGAAAAATCGGCCGTCTGATAAGGATCATAGCCCAGCACCCGACAGCCGAAACCCTTGAAGATACGCGCCGTGGCCAGGCCGATCTTGCCGGTGCCGACGATTCCCACGGTCTTGCCGTGCAGGTTGAAGCCGAGCAGGCCGTCAAGCATGAAATTACCCTCGCGAACCCGGTTATAGGCCCGGTGGATATTCCGGTTGAGGGTCATGACCAGCGCGATGGCATGTTCGGCCACCGCCTCCGGCGAATAGGCCGGCACCCGTGCGACGAATAGTCCGAGCCGCTCGGCAACGGGCAGATCGATGTTGTTGAATCCGGCGCAACGCAGCAGAATCGCACGCACGCCGTAGTCTGCAAGCTGTTCCAGCAAGGCGGCATCGAGCTGATCGTTGACGAAGGCGCAAATGGCCGTGCAGCCCTGGGCCAGGCTCACGGTCTTATCGGTGAGCGCAGCCTTCTGGTAGATCAGCTCGAAACCGCTGGAAGCGTACTCGCGCTGCAAGACCTCGTCGAAAAAACGCTGGTCATAAGGTTGTGCACTGAATACTGCGACTTTCATGGATGAACTCCTGCGTTGGAACCGGGAAACCGTTCTGGGCAGACCGGTATTGATTCTCTTGAATCGAACTCATTCTAGAGCATCGCCAAAACGGCTGAACCAAGGCTTGCTATAAATCAGTCAAGCAGTATCCGGGCGCGTTGTCGCTCATGAATTGCATTGCTATGCCCAGAAGAGATTGCCGCCGCAAACGCAATCATCTGGAAGATCGTCGGCTGGTGTTGAGCAAGCCAGGCGGATCGGCGTAGCGTTGTCCTCGCACAGGCCGCAACGGTGCCTGTGCGCCCCTATAAAAAGTCGGGAAAGCGGAAATGATGAAGTACCTGGATCAATACATCGAAGCCCTGAAATTCCTCACCAGATTCAACGACGATTACAGGAAGCAGGACCCGGATTTCCAGGTGCTACGCAAGGAGCTGCTGGAATTACAGGTGGAAAAACGCCGGGAAACCTATGCCAGGGTGGCCCGTCTGATCCAGACCCTGGCGGCGGAATACGTCCAGTCCATCCCGCCGGAACATGCCATCGATCGTCCCCATACTGTGCTTCTGGGGTTCTGGGAAGCCTTCCAGCAAAACGGCTTCGGCAAGACCTTCGCCCTCAACACCACCATTGGCAACTTCAGCTACAAGGGCGATCCGCTCTACCGGCAGAGCAAGGCCGGGCTGAAGAAACTGATCAACCAGGGTATCCAGCCTGACCAGCCACTGGATGTGCATATGTGGCTGACCCTCGAAGACATGACGGTAATCGATCCGACCCTGCTCGGCACGCTGGAACGGCGCGGCCTGCTGAAAGCCACCGACTATTCGGCCAACGGCGTACTGATCTGGCGCGAAGATACGCCGAGCGATTTCGTCTACGAACCCATTCTGGTGGACAACGACTTCGCCTTCCGCGTAGACAACATCACCGCCGTCAGCCATTGAGCGAAAACCGCGAACCGGAGCCGGCCATCCGGCCCTGGTTCGTACCGGCAGATGCTCAGAGCAACGATTTGCTGTAGTCCAGGACCTTGTCGCACAGCTTGTCGGTGAGTTGCTGCTTGATCCCGGCGCTGCTCAGATCGATATTGGTGTCGCTGTCCCCCCCCAGGACTCCGCTGAGCCCTTCCTTGTAGCCAGGGTCCGCCTCAAGCTTCTGCTTTCCGCCGGCCAGCTCGGTGAGCTGGCTACCGACAGAGACCGCATCGCTGCCCAAAAACTTGTTCTTGACGCAGTACTGGAGCACACCGGCCAGGTTTCCGGTGCCGACGGAATCCAGGGCAGGTACCGAGTTCCCCGCCAACCCGGTCAAGGCGGAACCAGCGTCGGTGGCCAAGGTTTTTTCAGCGTCACTCTTGCCAAGAGTACCGCCCACCGAGTCGAGAATCCCGGCGGCGTGCACGCCGCTGCCAGCCAGCAGCGTACAAGTCAGAACAGCGATACGGCATGCAGGATACTTACGTTTAGTCACGGCACTATTCCCATGAGGATGAAAAATGGAGTCTGGCATTCTATACAACGAATGTTGGTGAAAATCCTGCGACATTCGTCTTGCCTATCCGCCAGCGGCGACATTCGTCGAGCTAGTGAGCGTTTCGCAGCGCTACGCCACTGATCCTGCTTGAACTTTCCCTATCCCAGCTCGTAAGGTGGCGCCCTGCCGGCCTTGCAGTCGGTAAAATGGAGAATGCGGTGCCCGGATCGATCCGGGTTGAATGGGAAATTCGGTTCGAAGCCGATGCTGCCCCCGCAACGGTAGAGTTGCATGAGTATGCAATCGAGCCCGATACCAGCCCATTCTTCCCAAGGATTGTCGCGGTGGGCGACCTTCCCGGCATGCTGCACAGGCCTGGCCTGACGACATGCCGTGCCCACGCATCTGGAAAACTTCGGAGTGGGCATGCCATCTCTCATCCAGCGCCTGGGTCTGGCGCTGCTGGTCCTCGCCTCTGCACTGCCTGGCAATACAACATTTGCCGCCAGCCAGCCTGCCGGGCCACAACTCAACGCCATTGTCTCGCAATACAGCGCTGCGGAATTCGCGGCGGCGGTCGCCCTGTTCAAGACACAGCACCCGGATTACCACATCAGTGCCCGTACTCCCGAACAACTGGCGGAACTGGACGAAGCGGGCGTGCGCGCCTGGCTGGCTACGGGCACGACGCTGTTCGGCGTCGGACTGTTCGGCGTCGAGGCCGAACGGCTGCAACCACTGCTGGCCGAGTGGGACCACGGTGAGCGCTTCATCCTGCACAGCGACCAGGCCCTGGTGACCCTGAGCCGGATCGGCGGGCAGAGGGTGTTCGCCACCCCCACCGAAGCCGAGCAACTTGGCGCGCAGAAGCCCGCCGCAGACCTGGCCGGCTGGGTGCATGAACTGAGCACAGCGCATCCGCGCCAGGCCGACTGGATCACGGCGCGCAGTTACTGGCTGGCCGGTGGCAGCGAGAATATCGCCCGGCTGCTCGGCTGGCTGGCAGCGCGGCAGGACTCGACAATTCAGACACAGGCGCCACAAGCTCGGCCGGTACTGCGTTTCTATCAACGGGGACAGGTGCGCGAGCCGCATGAGCTGAACTGGCACGGCAGAGGCCTGGTCGCCTTGATCGACCATGGCCGCGCCGACCGCAGCGGTGATCGCGATCTCAACGATGCCATCTGCAATATGCTGGAACAGCGCGATCTGGCCTGCATCAGCCTGTTCGCCGACTGGGGCGCGGGTACTGTGCAAGCGTTGCAGTGGCTGAAAGACGCCGAGCATCCGAAACTGCTGGCAATTGTAGCGCTGCAGGATTTCGTCATGGGCGGCGGCGAAGGCCGTGAGCAAGCAACGCAGTTGCTGGGCAAATTGAACGTGCCGGTACTCAAGGGGCTGCGCCTGGATGACCGTAACGAGGCGGCCTGGCTGCTCTCCAACGACGGCCTGGCCCGCGACAAGGTGCATTACCAGCTGGCCATGCCGGAACTGCAAGGCACGGGTCAACCGTTGGTGCTGGCCGACTGGCAGGCCGCCCAGATCGACCCAGTATCGGGCATCCGCTTCGGCTTCAGCCAGCCGCTGGCAACCCAGGTCGAGGCGCTGGTATCACGCATCCAGCGCTGGCAGCGCTTGCGTAACGAAGCCAACGAAGACAAACGCCTGGCAATTATCTACTACAACCATCCGCCGGGACGACACAACATCGGCGCGGACAACCTCGACGTGGCGCGTTCGCTGTTCGAGATCCTTAAACGCCTCGAAGCCGAGGGCTACGACACCGATGTATTGCCGCAAACCCCGCAACAACTGCTGGAAATGCTCGAGGAGCGCGGGGTCAACCTGCCGGAGCAGGGCGACGCGCTGGCCAGGATGGCCAGCCAGGTGCAAGGTCTATACGGTGAGGATTACCAACGCTGGTTCACCACCCTGCCCACCGCCCTGCAAGCGGAAATGCAGCAGGGACCCTTGGGCTACTGGAACGCCCAGCTACGCCGGGCGCTGGAGGCCGCGCACCTCGAAATGGCCCGAGATATCCTGGCCAATGGCTCCAGTGAGCTGCATCACGTACTGGACGGCGTCAACCACCCGGCGCGGGCACGTGCCCTGAATCTGCTGGAACAACTGGAAGCCATTTATCGACAGGCCCTGGAGCAACCTGGCCAAGTCGACTGGCAGCAGGCCGAGACGCTGATCCGGGCGCTCGCCGCGACCGGTATCGAGGGCCTACGCGGCTGGGGCGAAGCACCGGGCAAGGTGATGGTCGACAATGGCCGGCTGATCTTCCCCGGCCTGCGCTTTGGCAAGATCTTCGTCGGCCCGCAACCGCCGCGCGGCTGGGAAGTCGATGAAGAGCTGCTGCACGCCAATCTGGTCTTCCCCCCACCGCACCAATACCTGGCCTTCTATCACTGGCTGCGCGACGACTTCCAGGTCGATGCGCTGATCCATCTGGGCCGCCATTCCACCTACGAATTCCTGCCGCGCCGGCGTGTGGGCCTGAATGCCGAAGACTACTCGCAGCAGATCATCGGTGACCTGCCGAGCATCTATCCATACATCGTCGACGGCGTCGGCGAAGGCATCCAGGCCAAGCGCCGCGGTCTGGCAGTGATGATCGATCACCTCACGCCGCCACTGGTGGCCACGCCGCTGTATGACGACCTGCTCAAACTGCGCCAGTTGATCGAAAGCTTCGAAACCGGCAGTGGTCAAGTGAACGGGCCGGCACGCCAGGCGACCATCGCCGAGATCAAGCGCATTCTGGGCAGTTCCGGGCTGGAACCGGAGCTGCGCCAATCCATGGCCGAACCGCTGGCGGCGCGTGGTATCGGTTTCAAGGACGTGGACGACGAACTGCTGGTACACGAGGTCGGCCATTACCTGACCGCCATCCAGGAGCGTTTCATGCCCATGGGCCTGCATGTCTTCGGCAAACCCTGGGCGCCCGAGGCAGTGGATACCTTGCTCAAATCCATGGGCAGCGAACAGGCGCGCCAGGCCTTGATCGACTCGCCAGCGGCCGAGATGCAGGCACTGATCAATGCGCTGAACGGCCATTTCGTTATGCCGGGCAAGGGCAATGACCCGATCCGCACCCCCGAAGCCTTGCCTACCGGACGCAACTTCCATGCGCTGGACAGCAGCCTGCTGCCGAGTCGCATCGGCTGGGGTGTCGGCCATGATTTAGCGGAAAAGGCCCGCCAGCGGCCGCTGGCCGAGGATGGTCGCGAAGCAGTGATCCTCTGGGCCTCGGACACGGTACGTGACGAAGGCGCGATGATCGCTTTCGGCCTCGACCTGCTCGGCCTCGAACCCACCTGGAACAGCCGCGGCATCGTCCAAGGCATTCGGCGCCTGCCGCTGGAAAATGGCCGCGAGCGGCGCGATCTGCTGTTCACGACGTCCGGCCTGTTCCGCGACCTCTACGCCGATCAGTTGGCGCTGCTCGAACGTGGCGTGCTGCTGGCCCTGGACGGCGCCAGTGAGACTATCCGCCGCGATTATCCGGCTCTGCGCGCCGCCCTCGACGCCGCGCTGGAACCGCTCGGTCCAGAGGCCCTGGGCGGCAGCGAAAACCTCGCCATCAACCGGGTCGCCGCCAACTGGGTGAAGGATGCCGCGCGCCGGCTGGATACCGGGCTCTCCGCGCAACAGGCTGGTACGCTGGCATCGCTGCGGCTGTTCGGGGTGGCCCCAGGTGCCTACGGCGCAGGCATCAACAATCTGGTCGAGCGCTCCGGCAGTTGGCAGAATCGCAGTGAGCTGGCGGGCTACTACGTCAACCGCATGGGTCATGCCTATGGCCTGGGCCATCAGGGCGAGCCGGTTCAGGCGGTATTCGCGGACAATCTCAAGCACGTCAAGCGCACCTATCTCGGACGCTCCAGCAACCTCTACGGACTGATGGACAACAATGATGCCTTCGACTATCTCGGCGGCCTGAGCATGGCCGTGGAACAGTTGGCCGGGCAGACACCGGAAAATTACGTCAGCTGGCACAACGACCCGCAACAGGTGCGCCTGGAACCCTTGCAACAGGCACTGCTCGCCGAGTTGCGCGGACGTTTCCTCAACCCGGTCTGGATCAAGGCGCTGATGCAGCATGACTACGCCGGCGCGCGGACCATGGGCAGCGAATTCCTCGAATACCTCTGGGGCTGGCAGGTCACCAACCCGGAGATCATCAAGGATAGCGCCTGGGCAGAGGTCAAGGCGGTCTACCTCGATGATCGCTACCAATTGAAGCTCGACCAGTTCCTCGAACAGGGCGCCAACGTCCATGTGAAGAGCAACATGCTGGCAATCATGCTGGTGGCGATCCACAAAGGCTTCTGGCAGGCTGATGCGGCCACCGTGCAGGAACTCGGCAAGCAGTTCGCCCGCCTGGTCGCCGCCCACGGTCTGCCCGGCAGCGGCCATACCCGGCCGGATCACCCCATGTTCCAGTGGCTGTTGCCGCAGTTGCCGCAAGCGTTGCGCAGCGCGCTCGATGCACGCTTGCAGGCAGCACTGCGGCCAAGCGCAGAAACTGCTGCGGCACCGAGCAGCATCAGCGAGATCCAGGCCGAGCAGAGCGCGAACGAACAGGCCCAACAGGCCGCTGGCGACACCGGTCAAGACCAGCAGTTGGACCCGAAAATCTGGCTGGCCCTGCTGCTGTTGCTGGCGCTGGTCGGCATGGGCTTCTGGCGCGGCCGCGGACAACAAGTATCAGGAGATAAATAGGAATGTTCGAGAGTCAACTGTTCAGCTGGCTGCACCTGCTGGTCGGCTGGTTGCTGGAACCGGTGACCTGGGCCCTGTTCGGCCTGGTAGCGCTGGCGCTTTGCGACACCGGCATCGCCCTCGGTGAACGCTTCGGCGGGCTGAAAAGCTGGCGCAACCTGCCATTGGACGACATCGAGCGGCGTGCCCGCAAGCGTCTGGGGCGTGCCGAGGTGGTCGCCCGGATCGGCCCGATGCTCGGCCTGATGGGAACGCTGATCCCACTCGGTCCAGGCCTGTCGGCGCTCGGCGCAGGCGATGTGCAAATTCTCAGCGTGGCCATGCGCGTGGCCTTCGATACCACCGTACTCGGCCTTTTCACCGGTGCCATCGGCTTCGTCCTGAGCCGTCTGCGGCGGCGCTGGTACGACGACCTGCTCGATCAACTGGAGGCCGACATGGCCAGGGAGCATCGCGATGAACCAGCGCTGGCGCTCTAGACGCTTTGAGGCCGACGACGACCCACTCGGCTCGCTGGCCAACCTGGCCGATGTGATCCTGGTGTTCGCCTGTGGCCTGATCGCCGCCCTGGTGGCCAAGACCGATTTGCTGGAACAGCTGAAGATCCAGCGCCAGCCGGTAGCGGTCGAACGTGGCCGTGAATTGCCAACCCTGCCTGACTCGCTCGAAGGCAGCGCAGGCCAGGGGCTGGAAAGCGTCGGCCAAGTCTATCGCGACCCGCAGACGGGGAAACTGCTGCTGATCGGCAAGTAGGACCGCTGCAAGGCGCAAAACCGTAGGGCAATGAATGAAACAACCTTGCACTACCCGCCCTCACCCCTGAAACGCCGGCTCCTCCAGACCTTTCACGCCCGGATACACCGCGAACAGCCCGCCAGCCAGGGGCTGATCGTGCAAATCCTTTTCTAGTGCGCGCGCCGAGGTGACGAACAGCGTATCCAGGTTTGCGCCACCGAAGGCGCACATGGTTACGTTCTTCACCGGCAACTCCAGTGTGCGGTCGAGGCGGCCATCCGGCGTGAAACGATAAACGACGCCAGCACCATGGCCGCAGCTCCAGTAGCACCCGTCCTCATCCACCGCTGCGCCATCCGGGCAGCCCGAATGATGACTCAGATCCACCAGCAGGCGCCGGTTATGCGGGATGCCAGCGTCGATGTCGTAGTCGAAAGTCCAGATCGAGCGCACGATCGGATGTGAATCGGAGAGGTACATGGTTCTCCCGTCCGGGCTGAAGGCCAGGCCGTTGGGAACGATAAAGCCTTGCAGGTAGGGCACCAGCCGTGCGCCATGGATATCGACCGAATAACGGTAAAGCGCGCCGACCCGATGCGCATTCGCCGTATCCAGATGCATGGTGCTGGCCCAGAAGCGCCCCTGGCGGTCGCAACGGCCCTCATTGAAACGCATGTGCCCGGCGGTATGCTCGACAGCGGCCAGGCGAGTCGTCGCAAGTTTGCCGTGCGCAACGGGGCGCAGCTCGAACACCCCACTCTGCAAGCCGGCGATCCAGCCATTTCCCCGCGCAGCGCAACGGGCGATGCCACCGAGCATCTCTTCGGCCTGCCAGCTGTCCAGCGCGCTGTCCACAGCGGACCAGCGATGCAGCCGCCGTTCCGGAATATCGACCCAGTAGAGCGCCTGCTCGACTACGCTCCAGATCGGGCTTGCCCCTGCTTCGTTGCGGGCATCGAAAATCAGTTCGGCATGCATGGGCGAAATCTCCTGTCGTTTCGCGTACCGGCACCAAGATCCCGGCCCTGCCGGGCCGTGTTTCGGATATGACCGGTAGCAGGAACAAACAGTGCCCGGCGAATGTACCTGCGGCAGCCAGACTCAGGAAATAAAAAAGGGGCGAATATCGCCCCAGAAGCCCCTGCGAAGGACCAAGGAAAATCAGCTGGCTTTTTTCAGCCCCAGCTTGGCTTGCTCGCTGTGCGGTATGCGGCTCTCCGGCGAAGGTTTGAGCGCCCGGCTGGATTCACCGTTGACCGATACCGGAATCTCACCGGCCACAGTGGTACGGCGCACGATACGGCGGGCATCGCCATAATCATCGACTGCAACATGCTGGGTGGCACGATTGTCCCAGATGGCCACATCACCCTGCCGCCAGCGCCAGCGCACGGTATTCTCCAGGCTGACGACATGCTGCTGGAAAATCCTCAGCAGTTGCTGTGAATCATGGCTACTGAGGCCGACGAGCCGCTGGACGAAATGCCCGAGCACTAAAGCCTTCTCGCCGGTCTCGGGATGTACGCGCACCAAAGGATGCTCGGTCTCATAGACGGTGGAAGTGAACTCGTTCCGGAAGCGATTGGTGGCTACCGCCTCGATCTGCTTCGGCGCGGCATAGTCATAATCGTTGGTATGCAGCGCCCAGAGGCTGTCGGCGAGGTTACGCAGCGGTTCCGGCAGATCCTGGTAGGCGGTGGCAGCATTGGCGAACACCGTATCACCGCCGAACGCAGGGATCACTTCGCCCCGCAGCACACTGATCTTCGGATAATCGACCACGAAAGTGATATCGCTATGCCACGAGTTGGCGCGTGAACGCTCGGAATCGACATCGAAGATACCCTGCGTGTGCTCCACTGTCGGAATGGTAGGATGGACCACCAGTTCACCGAAACGCTGGGTGAAGGCTTCCTGCTCGGCGTCGCTTAGATGCTGGTCGCGGAAGAACAACGCCTTGTACTTGAGTACGGCCTGCTGCAGTTCGGCAAACTGCGCATCACTCAGATCGGTCAGGCGCACGCCTTCAACGACGGCGCCAATACGGGCGGTTACAGGCTGAATATTCAGGCTCATATCGGTTCTCCTCCAGAATTTGCCGGGTCGTGATTGGAATATTGGCCATGGGAGGGGAAGACCCTGGCGAGCCGCGATGACCATCGGCAAGTTCGCGGTACAAGGGACAAAGCAGAAAGCGTGCCGTCATTCGCAGCATACACTCAACGCCAGGATTCATGCGGCCTGCAGAGCTTTTTGCAAGTCAGGGAAACCTGCACCCACTGTTGGATTCAACGCAGCGATCGGCGCGATCTGCCGGGTTCGCCGCAGTAGGCGGAGTCGATTTTTTGTAAAAAAAGAATAATCAAAGCTTATTTGATTATTTTTAAACATAAGAAGAGCTCGCTAGATTGCCTTGAAAGCATTCAACACGAGGCCCTCATGAACGTCCCCATCCTGACCCTGGCCGACCATGAAAACAGTCGTGAAGAAATCCGCGCCAAAGCCTTGCTATTTGCCGATGAGCGCTCGCAGCAACTCCTGGCGCAGACCGAGCGAGTAGCCGACAGCTCGGTCGCCGTACTGATCCAGGGTGAAACCGGTACCGGCAAGGAACTGCTGGCGCGCCATATTCACAAATGCAGCGGACGCAAAGGGCCATTCATTGCCGTGAATGGCGCAGCCATCACCGAAAGCCTGGCCGAAAGCGAATTCTTCGGCCACGAAGCCGGCGCCTTCACCGGTGCCATCGGCCGGCGCGAAGGTTGGTTCGAAGCAGCCCACGGCGGCACCCTGTTCCTCGACGAAATCGGCGACCTGCCGCTGATACTGCAGGTCAAACTGCTACGCGTGCTGCAAGAACGCGAAGTCGTACGGGTCGGCGGACGCAAGCCGATCCCCATCGACGTCCGCCTGATCAGTGCCACCCATGTAGACCTGCAAGCAGCCATCGCCAGCGGACGCTTTCGCGAAGACCTCTTCTACCGCCTCAATATCGTCACCCTGCGCATTCCCCCCTTGCGCGAACGCCCTGGTGACATCCTGCCGCTGGCCCGCCACTTCCTCGGCCAGTTCGCCCGCGAACATACCCGTAAAGAACCCTGGCTCTCGATGGAGGCCATGCAGTGCCTACTGGCACACGACTGGCCGGGCAATATCCGCGAGTTGGAAAACACGCTGCTGAGCGCTGCCCTACAGAGCGAAGGGCCACTGATCGAAACCTGGCACCTGCAACTGCAGCGCCGGACGGCCAGCCCTTCATCCATCGAACGAACCGGCATCACACCCAGCGATACCCTCTGGCAAGACATCCAGCGCCAACTGGCCGAACTGCTGGAACGCGGCGACGACAGCCTTCTCGCACGCTGGGAATCACTGCTTCTGGAAACCACGCTCAGGCGTCACCGCTACAACCAGGTACACAGCGCCGACCGCCTCGGCATCAGCCGGCACACCCTGCGCACCCTGATGAAACGCCACGACCTGCTACCCTCCCCACCGCGGCCATAGCATGGACTGGTGGTTGCGAGAATACCGACGCCCGCGCGGGGCACGACCTGCCAATGGTCCTCTCTCTACTCGAGAGCACGACGTTTCAATCCGCGCGCCCGCGTGGGGCGCGACTTCAGCAAGCCGATAGCTGACTTGATATAAGCCGGAAATTCCTGACTGTATTTGCCGAGATCGTGCAACAAGCCCAGCAATTCACCCAAGTGCTCCATGCCCAGTTTCCGGGCAAAAATTCTGGCCCAAGCGGCTGCACCAAATAAATGCTCGGAAAGAGGCTGCCACGTATCGTCAGATTTACGATAGTGAGCTGTATAAGAAGGTGGAACACTCATCGCGACTCCGAATCAACAAAGTTCAGTAAGAACAATCCAGCTCCCGTTTTTTTGAAGAAACCGTAATAGTTCGCCATAGAGCAAGTCTCGCAACGTCTTCATGGCAGCGAATTAGATAGCAAAGCGCTTTTCCTAACCGGGACAGAGCGCTCAAACGTGGCAGGCATTCCACCCTGCCCTGCTGGCAGGGAAGCAGATCGGGCTTGCCGATTGCGCCTGGAAGCAATACTGTATAAAAATACAGTAAAGAGGAAATCGCCATGTCTTCCAGCCATGTGAAATACATCCATGACAGTCTCCAGAAACCCACCCTATCCGTGCCGTATATGGAAAAACAGGATCTGCTGAAACTGGCGCGGCAACTCAGGAATGCAGAACCGCGGCTTCTGCCGCCGCCGTTGCGCAATGGTCACGAGAGTGCCGCCTGAGCCATCCGGGCGCGAAACGGGCTTGCGTAATCAGGTTCCAGCGGTTTGCGTCTGCTGTCCCTGCTCTGTCATCAGCGCCTGTAGCTGGCGATTGCGTTCGCTGTCAGTCAATTGGGCGAGCTTTTCGACGGCGGCATGGAATTCGGGCCAGTTGCGCCCACTCTGTTCGAACAGGCGCGCGAAGGCGGGCGTCCAGCCATCGTAGAGGCCGAACGGCAGCAGTGTGGCATTGTTCAGCGGCTGGTTGATCCAGTGATCGAAGTAGCCCTGGCCTTTCCAGTCCCGCTCGCGCAGCCGATGGTAGGCTTGCCGCAGGCGCATGAATTCGGCCTGTTTGTTCGTCCGCATGATCGCTTCCGGCTGGCCGGAGGCATAGAGCACGCGCAGCCGTTCACGGGTTGCCAGCACCAGTTCCACCAGTTGCCGGTAAGCGCGCTCCCGTTCCGCACGCGGCGGCGGCAGACCGCGCAGCGCCTGCCATTCGCGCAAACCTTCCTGTTCGACGAAGCTGGCATAGGACTCGTTGAAGGCGGTATCGCCCGGCAGATACAGCCGCTGATGCGCAAGTTCGTGGAAAACCAGGGCCGCGAGCTGTTCATCGTTGCGGCGCAGCATGGAGCTGAGTACCGGATCGGCGAACCAGCCGAGGGTGGAATAGGCATCCACGCCGGCGACCAGGGTGTCCAGGCCGGTCAGGCTCAGTTCGGCCGCTGTTGCCCGCGCGGCGCTCTGGTGGAAATAGCCGCGATAGGCGACGCAGCCGGCAATGGGGAAGCAGTGTTGCAGCGGCTCGACCGAGAACTCGGGAGTGGCAAAGACGTTCCATACGACATAGGAACGCTGGATGTCCGCGTATTGCCGGTAGCTGGCGTTATCCGGCAGGCCGAGATTGCTGCTGGCGAAGGCGCGGGCCTTGAGCAGCAAGGCCAGGCGCTGGCGCAGTTCGGCGTCCTGCCCAGGGTCGCCGATCAGCGTGTCGATGGACTGGCGCGACTGGAGCAGCGAAAGCTGCCCCGAGGCGAGCTGGCCATAGTAGCTGGCACAACCACTTAGCAACAAAACCGACAGCAGGAAAATCCGGCGCAGTAGCAAATGATAAAGTAGAACGAAAATATGTCGCATTCGGGCCAAAGTAGGTTCTATACGAAATCGGCGAGCGCAGTTCGGGCCATAGAGGCAGGCAGCAGGTAAGCGAGGTTAAACGAGCAACGCCGTGCGCACGAGTCTCTTTTCATGCGGTATCGCTCGGTGCTGGCCGTTTTCGTAGGGAACCTGGCGTACCTGGTAATCGAACGCGACATCCTTATCGACAGTGACGATTCAGGAGTTTCGACATGCGCGGCTTGATGCCCGGACTGGTATTGCTTTCCCTTGGCGGTTGTTCGCTGTGGATACCAACCCCCAACCCCGACCAGGCGTGGATCGACTTGCAGCCGCAAAACCAGACTCAGCTCGAAGCCCTTGCGGTGGATCAGGAGCAACTGCGTGACACCCGTTATTTCCAGGTCGACCCTGGTAGCCGCCGCCTGGACATGCGCACTCGCTTCACCGTCAATGCCGCCAATGTGGGCGGTACCGAGCCGCTCCAGCGCGACTGCCGGCTGAGCCTCGAATATGCCGATTTCAGTGCCGGCAGCCGCTATCGCCTGGTCGCCGGCGGCCTCGGTTTCCGCCCGTGGGCCAAGCTCTACGATGCAAACAATAACCTGCTGGCCCGTGCCACGGAGCGGGGATGCGGCGGCGCGTCCTGAAGCCTGGCGACCTGGCCAGACTGGCTATCGCGCTACTGCCGATGGCCCTGGCCGGTTGTGCCGGGCCATTGCCCGAGCCCGACCTCAAACAGGCCTGGGTCGACATGAGCAAGCCGCCGAGCGACTATCTGATGGCCGACCGGCTGGATGAAACACGGGTCGACGATGGGCGTTATTTCCAGGTAACCCCTGGTGCTCATGAACTCGAAGTGCGTTACGACTTCGAAGTCATAGGCGGGGGTGGACGGGATACCGGCAAATATCGTCGCAGTTGCCAGCTGGTGGTCCACTACGATGCATTCCAGGCCGGGCAGCGTTACCGTATCGCAGCGTACTCGCTGGGATTCAACCCTTATGCCTTCCTGCAAGATGCCGCGCATCAAGATCTGGCAGAGGCAGAAATGGTCTACTGCTGGCCGTGAGAACCTGTTCACGATCTCGCGAGCTAGAGCCAAACGGTGGCGAAAACGGCAGAGGAAGCGGACCGGGCTCGCGTGCGAGTTTACGAATGGTAAATGAGCATTTCGACCGGGCTGGCGATCCAGGCTGGTTTCAACGCCGTTTGGCCGACGCGCAGCAGATCGTGAACAGGTTCTAAGTGTCGCCGCCGTATCCTGCAGCAGATCCGGCCCGGCGCCGGATCATCTTTCATCCGTACCGCGAATCGCGGAAAACGCGAGCTTGACCATGCCACGACTCGATCAGATCCGTTTTTCCACCCTGGACCTCGCGCCCATTCGTGACGATGGTAGCCCGGCCCAGGCCCTGCATAACTCCCTGGCCCTGGCCCGTCATGTGGAAGGACTGGGTTTCGAGCGTTTCTGGGTCGCCGAGCATCACAACATGGACGGCATCGCCAGTTCGGCCACCTCGGTCCTGATCGGCTATCTGGCGGCCGGCACCTCGCGCATCCGAGTTGGCGCGGGTGGCGTGATGCTGTCGAACCACTCACCACTGGTGATCGCCGAACAGTTCGGCACCCTGGAAACCCTCTATCCGGGACGCATCGACCTGGGGCTCGGGCGCGCGCCAGGTACCGATCGCTACACCATGCAGGCCCTGCGGCGAAACCGGAGCAGCGACGACGACGACGAATTCCCTGCCGATGTCGCGCAGGTCCGGGCACTGCTCGGCCCGCCGCAACCGAATCAGCGGGTATTCGCCATTCCCGGAACCAATACCCGCGTCCCCCTCTGGTTGCTCGGTTCCAGCCTGTTCAGCGCACAGTTGGCGGCCTCCATGGGGCTGCCTTATGCCTTCGCCTCGCATTTCGCACCGCTTTATGTGCATGAGGCGATCAGGCTCTATCGCGACCAGTTCCAGCCATCCGAAGCCCTGGACAAACCCTATGTGATGCTTGGCGTACCGCTGTATGCCGCCGACAGCGACGAGCGCGCCGAATACCTGGCCACCACGGCCTTTCAGCGAGTACTGGCGCTGCTGCGCAGCCAGAGCCGGGTACTGCGTCCGCCGATCAAGAGCATGCAGGGCGTCTGGCTGCCGCACGAGCAGGATGCGGTGGGCAACTTCCTGGGCATGGCGCTGATCGGCGGCCCGCGCAAGGTCCGCGCGCGCCTGGAGGTGTTGCTGGAGCAGACTCGGGCCGATGAGTTGATCTTCACCAACGACATGTACGAGCCGAACGATCGCCACCGGGCCTTCGAGATCGTGGCGCAGCTGCGTTCGGCCTGACCTCGGCTGTTTGCCGGCGATACCAGCCGATTCCATACAGCGCTGCGCACTATTACGGCGTTGCGCTGCCCAACCCTGCCTTGCCATAACGACTTTGCTCGTTCCAACCACGAAACCTGCAGCCCGGATCACCCTATGCAAGACAAGATTTTGCGCCGGACTTTCGTCAAAAGCCTGGCCGCCGGCGGCCTGCTCGCGCAGCTCGGCCTGTGGCACGCACCGCTGCAGGCAACAGGCCGACGGCACCGCCCGGCCATACTGACAGGCAACGAATTCGATCTGCTGCTGGCGCAAACCAGTGTCGATTTCGCCGGCGCCAGCCACCGTGCCATGACCATCAACGGCACCCTGCCCGGCCCGACCTTGCGCTGGCGCGAAGGCGATACCGTCACGCTGCGGGTCAGGAACCGGCTGGACGCACCCGGTTCGATCCATTGGCACGGCATCCTCCTGCCAGCCAACATGGACGGCGTGCCCGGCATGAGCTTCGACGGCATAGCCCCGGGCGGCCTGTACGAATACCACTTCAAGGTCCGCCAGCACGGCACCTACTGGTATCACAGCCATTCGGCGCTGCAGGAGCAATCGGGCGTCTACGGCGCGCTGGTGATCGAACCCAGCACGGCAGAGCCTTGGCACTGCGACCGCGACTACGTGGTGATGCTCACCGACTGGACCGATGAGAACCCGGAGCGGGTCTTGTCCAAACTCAAGAAACAGTCCGACTACTACAACTACCAGCAGCGCACCGTGTTCGATTTCATCCACGATGTGAGCGAGCACGGCTGGCTGTCGACCCTCTCCGAGCGCATGGGCTGGGCCAGGATGACCATGAACCCCACCGACATTTCCGACGTCAGCGGCTATACCTACACCTATCTGCTCAACGGCCGGGCACCCGACGACAACTGGACCGCGCTCTTCCAACCGGGTGAGAAGATCCGCCTGCGATTCATCAATGGTTCGTCCATGACCTACTTCGACCTACGCATTCCGGGCCTGAAGCTGACTGTCGTGGCAGCCGACGGCCAACCGGTCGAACCGGTCGAGGTCGACGAGTTGCGCATCGCGGTCGCAGAAACCTTCGACGTGATCGTCGAACCCCAGGCCGAGGCCTACACCCTCTTCGCCCAGTCCATGGATCGCACCGGCCATGCGCGCGGCACCCTGGCCGTTCGCGAAGGCTTGAGCGCGGCAGTTCCCGAGATGGACCCGCGCCCGGTACTCACCATGAACGATGTGGGCATGCACCACAGCGACATGGCTGACAGCGGGCACGGTGGGATGGACCACGGCAGTATGGGTGGCCAGATGCAACAGCATCCCGCCTCGGAATCCCACAACCCACTGGTCGACATGCAAACCCTGTATCCCCAGCCCAAGCTGGACGATCCGGGCATCGGTCTGCGCGACAACGGCCGGCGCGTGCTGCGTTATGCGGACCTGCGCAGCCGCTTCGCCGATCCGGACGGCCGCGAGCCCGGCCGCACCCTCGAACTGCACCTGACCGGCAACATGGAGCGCTTCGCCTGGTCCTTCGACGGCATCAAGTTCTCCGCTGCCCAGCCACTGCGCCTGAAATACGGCGAGCGCCTGCGCATCACTCTGGTCAACGACACCATGATGGCCCACCCCATCCACCTGCATGGCATGTGGAGCGACCTTGAAGACGAGCACGGCAATTTCCTGGTGCGCAAACACACCATCGACATGCCGCCCGGCACCAAGCGCAGCTATCGCGTGACAGCCGACGCGCTGGGTCGCTGGGCTTATCACTGCCACATGCTGTACCACATGGAAATGGGCATGTTCCGCGAAGTGATCGTGGACGAGTGAGATCGCCATGAACCTATCTTTCAGCCACAAGCCGCTACTGGGCAGCGCTTTCGCCCTCGGTCTGCTGGGGGTCGCCCAGGTCCCCGTCGCCTTGGCCGAAGACGACCACAAGCATCATTCCGGCAGATCATCCATGGGCACGCACGCAGGAACGGGCAATGCCGCTCACGCCATGGATCACCACGGTATGACGCATGACGATGGCACCGCCACAGCCCAAAGCCGGACGCCCATTGCACCGATCACCGCCGCGGACCGCCGAGCCGCCTTTCCCCATGTATCCGGCCATACCTTGCACGACAGTGCGATTCGCCGTTTTTTTCTGTTCGAAAAGCTGGAATACCAGGATGCCGACGACGGCAGCGCCCTGAACTGGGATGCGCAAGGCTGGATCGGCGGCGATGTCGACCGACTGG
This sequence comes from Azomonas macrocytogenes, assembly GCF_014191985.1. Lineage (GTDB taxonomy): Bacteria > Pseudomonadota > Gammaproteobacteria > Pseudomonadales > Pseudomonadaceae > Azomonas > Azomonas macrocytogenes. The sequence goes on along the minus strand of NZ_JACHXI010000006.1, from coordinate 113,152 downwards.
TGCTGCGCTCTCAAGGCGAGCGCAGCAACGGCCTCACCGAGCAGGCGGAAATCCATGCCATGTGGGGCCATGCCCTGAACAACAATTGGGATCTGGTTGGTGGAGTACGCCACGACTTCAAACCGGAATCGGCCCAGACCTGGGCTGCCCTGGGCGCCCAGGGCACCTTCTACAATATCGATATCGAAGCCACCGGCTACTATGGCGAAAACGGCCAGACCTCGGCCCGTTTCGAAGCCACCTACGACCTGCTGCTCACCAACCGCCTGATCCTGCAACCCACGACGGAAATCAATGTCTACGGCCGCAACGACGAAAGCCGTGGCGTGGGTGCCGGCCTGTCCGAGATCGAAGCCGGCCTGCGCCTGCGCTACGAATTCGTCCGCCAGTTCGCACCCTATATCGGGGTCAATTGGAGCCGTTCCTACGACGGCACGGCCAACATGCTTCGTGAAGAAGGCGAAGCTGTCGAAGAATGGCGCTTCGTCGCCGGCATACGCCTGTGGTTCTGACAGCCGCACGGTGCCGGGCCTTGTATAATTCGGCACCCATAATAGAGGTGGATCAGCCCGCCAGTTCGGCGTGGCGCTCGCAGTCGAGGATATGATCCATCACCATCCCGCTCGCCTGCATGAAGGCGTAGCAGATCGTCGGCCCGACAAAGGTGAAGCCAGCCTTTTTCAACGCTTTGCTCATCGCCTCGGCCTCCAGCGTGACAGCCGGCACCTCGGCGAGCGAGGCAAAACGATTGATCCGTGGCATACCGCCGACGAATGACCAGAGCCACGCGACCGGATCATCCAGGCGCAACCAGGCCCGGGCGTTGCTGCGCGCAGCCTCCAGCTTGCGCCGGTGGCGGATGATGCCGGGGTCCTGCAACAGCGTCTCGATCTGCGCATCGCTCATGCACGCCAGGCGCTGCGGATCGAAGCCGAACAACACTTGGCGGTAGCGCTCGCGCTTTCTCAGCACGGTGATCCAGGCCAGACCAGCCTGGAAGCCTTCCAGCAGCAACAGCTCGAACAGCGCGCGCGGCTCGCGTAACGGCACGCCCCACTCGTGGTCGTGGTAGTCGATATACAGCGGATCGCTGCCGCACCAGGCACAACGAGGCATATTAGCGTTCTCAACAGATGGGGAAGCACCCGAAACGGTGCAATCGCGTATACTTACCGGCTTTCTGTCGAAGCCCTGCACAGGTGAACTCTTGAGTCAGACTACGCCCGCCGTGCGCACCTTCCAAGACCTCATTCTCGCCCTGCAGCATTACTGGGCCGAGCAGGGCTGCGTGGTGCTGCAGCCCTACGACATGGAAATGGGCGCAGGTACCTTTCATACCGCTACTTTCCTGCGCGCCATCGGTCCCGAGGCCTGGAACGCCGCCTATGTCCAACCATCGCGCCGCCCGGCCGATGGCCGCTATGGCGAGAACCCCAACCGCCTGCAGCACTACTATCAGTTCCAGGTGGTACTCAAACCCAACCCCGAGAATATCCAGGAGCTGTACCTCGGCTCGCTGCAAGCCATCGGTGTCGATCCGCTGGTGCACGACATCCGTTTCGTCGAGGACAACTGGGAATCGCCCACGCTCGGCGCCTGGGGCCTGGGCTGGGAGGTCTGGCTGAACGGCATGGAAGTCACCCAGTTCACCTACTTCCAGCAGGTCGGCGGCATCGAATGCTATCCGGTCACCGGCGAGATCACCTACGGTCTCGAACGCCTGGCCATGTACCTGCAGGGTGTCGATTCGGTGTATGACCTGATTTATTCGGACGGCCCGTTCGGCAAGGTGACCTATGGCGACGTGTTCCATCAGAACGAAGTCGAGCAGTCCACCTATAACTTCGAGCACGCCAACGTGGCGAAGCTGTTCGAACTATTCGACTTCTATGAAAGCGAGGCCAATCGCCTGATCGACCTCGAACTGTCGCTGCCAACCTACGAAATGGTGGTCAAGGCTTCGCACACCTTCAACCTGCTGGATGCGCGCCGCGCCATCTCGGTCACCGAGCGCCAGCGCTACATCCTGCGCGTGCGCACCCTGGCCCGCGCCGTGGCGCAGAGCTACCTGCAGGCGCGGGCGCGTCTCGGCTTTCCGATGGCCACGCCGGAACTACGCGACGAAGTCCTGGCCAAGCTGGAGGCAGCCGAATGAACACGCAAGACTTTCTGGTCGAACTGGGTACCGAGGAACTGCCACCCAAGGCCCTAAAAAACCTGGGCGACGCCTTCCTTGCCGGGGTCGAAAAAGGCATCAAGGACGCCGGGCTGAGCTACCATGGCGCGCTGGTCTACGCCGCACCCCGGCGCCTGGCTGTGCTGGTCAAGCGCCTGGCGATCCAGCAACCGGATCGCTCGGTGAACCTGGACGGCCCACCGACCCAGGCCGCGTTCGACGAAGAAGGCCAGCCGACCCAGGCCGCGCTCGGCTTTGCCCGCAAGTGCGGCGTCGATCTGGCCGAAATCGACCGCAGCGGCGCCAAACTGAAATTCAACCGCCAGATTCCCGGCCAGCCTGCCAGCAGCCTGCTGCCCGGTATCGTCGAGGCCGCCCTGGCTGCCCTGCCGATTCCCAAGCGCATGCGCTGGGCCGCGCGCAAGGATGAGTTTGTCCGGCCGACCCAGTGGCTGGTGATGCTGTTCGGCGATAACGTGATCGAGTGCGAAATCCTCGCCCAGACCGCCGGCCGCACCTCGCGTGGACACCGTTTCCACCATCCGGGCGAAGTGCGGATCAGCTCGCCAGCCACCTATGCCGAAGACCTGCGCTCCGCCTACGTGATCGCCGACTTCAAGGAGCGCCGCGACCGTATCGCCAAGGGCGTCGAGCAACTGGCCAGCGAACAGAAGGGCAAGGCCATCGTGCCGCCAGCGCTGCTCGATGAAGTTACCGCGCTGGTCGAGTGGCCAGTGCCGCTGGCCTGCTCTTTCGAGGAACGCTTCCTCGCCGTACCGCAGGAAGCGTTGATCTCCACCATGCAGGACAACCAGAAATACTTCTGCCTGCTGGACGAATCCGGCAAGCTGTTGCCGCGCTTCATCACCGTTGCCAACCTGGAAAGCCGCGACCCAGGCCAGATCGTTTCCGGTAACGAAAAGGTCGTGCGCCCGCGCCTGACCGACGCCGAATTCTTTTTCAACCAGGACCAGAAGCAGTCGCTGGAAAGCTTCAACCAGCGCCTGTCGAAAGTGGTGTTCCAGGCACAGTTGGGCACAGTTTACGAGAAGGCCGAACGAGTCTCCAGACTTGCCGCCTGGATCGCTGAGCGCATCGGCGGCGACGCCACGCACGCCGCCCGGGCGGGCCTTCTCTCCAAGTGCGATCTGGCCAGCGAGATGGTCGGCGAGTTCCCGGAAATGCAGGGCGTTGCCGGTTATTACTATGCTCGCAACGATGGCGAAGCGGAAGATATCGCCCTGGCCCTGAACGAGCAGTACATGCCACGCGGCGCCGGGGCCGAACTGCCGACGACCCTGACCGGTGCCGCCGTGGCGGTGGCCGATAAACTGGATACGCTGGCTGGCATCTTCGGTATCGGCATGCCGCCGACCGGCAGCAAGGACCCTTACGCCCTGCGCCGTGCCGCGCTGGGCGTACTGCGCATCCTGATCGAGAAAGAACTGGAACTGAACCTGAGCAAGGCCGTAGACGTCGCGGTCGCCCAGTACGGCGACCGGATCAAGGCACAGGGCCTGAGCGAGCAGGTGGTGGAATTCATCTTCGACCGCCTGCGGGCCCGTTATGAAGATGAAGGCGTACAAGTGCCCGTGTATCTCGCGGTACGCGCCGTGCAACCGGTCTCGGCACTGGATTTCGACCAGCGCGTGCAGGCCGTGCGGGCCTTCCGCAAGCTGCCGGGCGCCGAAGCCCTGGCGGCGGCCAACAAGCGCGTGTCCAACCTGCTGGACAAATACGAAGGCAAACTGCCGACCAGTATCGATCCGCGCTTCTTCGACAATGCCACCGAGTTCTCGCTGTACTCGGCGATCCAGCAGGCCGACCACACCGTGGCACCGCTGGCTGCCGAGCGCCGTTACCGCGAAGCGCTGGAGCGCCTGGCCAGCCTGCGCGGGCCGGTGGATGCCTTCTTCGAGGCGGTGCTGGTCAATGCCGAGGACCAAGCCGTGCGGGCCAACCGCTACGCCCTGCTGGCCAGGCTGCGCGGCCTGTTCCTGGGTGTCGCCGACATTTCTGCGCTCGGCTGACGGGCTTTCGCCCAAGACTCCACGCTGCCCGGGCGTGGAGCCAGCCGACCGAACGCATCATCTTTGCCAGGAACGACCGATGAGACACCAGAACGCCTCGAAACTGATCGTGCTCGATCGCGACGGGGTCATCAATGAAGACTCCGACGACTACATCAAGTCACCGGAAGCCTGGATACCCATTCCCGGCTCGCTGGAAGCCATCGCCCGCCTGTGCCAGGCCGGCTGGACCGTGGCCGTCGCGACCAACCAGTCAGGGGTCGCCCGTGGCCTGTTCACCCGCGCGGAACTGGAGCGCATGCATTTCAAGATGCAGCAACTGGCCATGGAAGCAGGTGGTTGCATCAACCTGATCGTGCACTGCCCGCACGGCCCGGACGAGGGATGCGACTGCCGCAAGCCGCTTCCCGGCCTCTATCGCCAGATTGCCGAACACTTCGAACGAGAGGATCTGGCCGGCGTACCGGTGATAGGCGATAGCCTGCGTGATCTGCAGGCCGGACTGGCGCTGCAGGGAACGCCCTACCTGGTCGAAACCGGCAAGGGCCAGCACACCCGGCAACAGCAATTGCCGGTCGGTACTCAGGTCTTCGCGGACCTCGCAGCAGTCGTCGACCATCTACTCGGAACCTCCCGATGACCCTCACGTACAAGCTGCGCATCGTCCTGCTCTATGCCTATTTTGGCCTGACCGCCGGCCTCTGGTGCCTGGTCGGCGTGACCTGCGCGCCCTTCCTCTCGACCTATCGCCGCTACCGCCTGGTCGCCCATAGTTGGTGCCACAACGCGATCCGTGCCACACAGGTGTTGGTCGATATCGACTACCGGGTCATTGGTCAGGAGAACATTCCCGAGCGACCTTGCGTGATTCTCGCCAATCACCAGAGCGCCTGGGAGACCTTCTTTCTCACCGGCAGCTTCTTCTCGCCGCTGACCCAGGTACTCAAACGCGAACTGCTCGACATTCCATTTTTCGGCTGGGCGATACGCTTGATCAAGCCCATCGCCATCGACCGCGACAACCCCAAGATGGCGCTCAAGCAGGTTGCAATCCAAGGCCATGAGCGCCTACAACAAGGCATCTGGGTGCTGATCTTTCCCGAAGGCACGCGCGTACCGGTCGGCGAACCGGGCAAGTTTTCCCGTAGTGGCGCAGCGCTTGCCGCGAATGCCGGACTGCCGATCCTGCCGATAGCACACAACGCCGGCAGTTTCTGGCCGCGCACCGGCTGGAGCAAGCGCCCGGGCACCATCCAGGTAGTCATCGGCCCACCGCTGCTGGCCGAAGGTGAAGGCCCACGTGCCATCGCGGAACTCAATCAGCGCGCAGAACAATGGATTCACGCAACCGTCAAGGAGCTGGAAAGCCAGGTGTGATCGATCAACCAGGCGTGACCGGTGCCCGTACCCTCAATATCGACAAGCGCAACCTCGACCTGCGCTTTTAAGGAAGGCGTACTCATGCAGCAGCCCCAGACCGAACAGCTGACCACCGAATGGCGAAACCTGATCGCCCGCACTTCGGCCGAAGCCCGCGACGAGGTACGGGTGCTGGCCAGGCAGCATGCCGCCGAGCTGACAGCGTTGTTCTACCGGGAAATGCTCAAAGACCCTGCCTCGGCCAGCTTTCTCAGCCACGAACAAGTCAAGAACCACCTGAGTCACTCGCTGCAGCAATGGATCATCGCGCTGTTCTCGGTCACGACGCCCGAGGAGCTGAAACACAACATCGAACAGCAAAAGAGCATTGGTCAGGTGCATGCACGCGTGGAAATCCCCGTCAGCCTGGTCCTGCGCGGCGGTCGCCTGCTGAAGAACCACCTGGTCGAACTGCTCGAAGAACGCAATCTGGACGATACCCGGCGCCGCGAGGCGAGCAGCCTGTGCTATGGCCTCATCGATCTGGCGCTGGAAATCATGTGCCTGGCCTTCTCCCAGTCCCACGATCGCAGCTCTCGAGCCGAGGAGGCCTACCGCCTGTTTTCCATCTCGCACAACATCCGCGTCGAGAAAGAACGCCAGCGCGCCGCTCTGCTGGACTGGGAAAACCAGCTGATGTTCGACCTGGCTACCGGCAACACACCCGAAACCCTGTCAACGCTCACCGGAGCCGAATTCGGTCTGTGGTTCCGGCACAAGGCCTCCCATGCCTTCCAGGGTTCACCCGAGAGCAACAACGTCCTGCAACTGATCCACGAAATCGACCACTATCTGCCGAAACTGGCCGATACCAACAGCGGGATCGATACCCTGCGTCAGATCCGGGAACGAACCCGCTCGATCAAATACCTGCTGGACAGCCTGTTCGAACAGGCCGGTGAACTGGAAGCCGGTCGCGATGTGCTGACCCGGCTGCTGAACCGTAAATTCCTGCCGGTGGTCATGGGCAAGGAAATGCACTACAGCCGTACCTCGGGGCAGAGCTTCGCCGTACTGATGCTGGACGTGGACCATTTCAAGTCGATCAACGACACCTACGGCCACGAAGCAGGCGATCTGGTCCTGCAACAAGTCGCTGGAATCCTCTCGTCCAATACCCGTGGTGGCGACTACGCCTTCCGCATGGGTGGCGAGGAGTTTCTCGTGATCCTAGTGGACATCATTCCGGAAAAAGCCCTGCTGGCCGCCGAAAAGCTGCGCCAGCTGATCGAAAGCGAACGCTTCAAACTGCCACAGGACCGGGAGTTGCACATCACCGTCAGCGTCGGGATCGCTCCCCACGACGGCCATCCCGACTACCAGCAACTGCTGCAGCGCGCCGACCAGGCGCTCTATCAAGCCAAGAGCAACGGTCGCAACCAGTGCGTGCTGTTGGAAGGGTGAACGCCCGTTCGTAAACAGGTGAATGTGCCATCTCTACATGTTGCCAGATTATTGCAACAGCCCCCGGGTCCATGGCCATTCAAGACACACCGCGAGCAAAGACTTTTCATGTCTGCCGCTTACCGTTGGATTTGCGCGCCAGCCGGCAGCATGATGGCGGCATCCGGGCCGGCCCATGTCGCGAAACGGGTTTCGATTTTCCATGCAAGCAGATCGATCACGGCCACGTGATCGTCATCGAGTGCGGCATACAACCAACGGCCATCGGCAGCAAGGTTCAGACCTGGTGCTGCCACGCCCAGCGGCAAACGGCGCTCCTCGGCCAGGGTGTCCGGTCGCAGCAGCGACAGGCTGCGGTCGGCCTCGTTGGATACGAGCAGTTTTCCATCGGGTAGGGAAACCACGCGCACGGCTTCGCCACGCGTCGGCATCCGGCGCAGCTCGCGCATGTCGTGCGCGTCGTAGGCGACGATGTCGCTACCGTAGCGGTTGATGACGTAGAAGGTGGCTTCATCGGGGCTCAGACAGCAGCCTTCCGGCCCCTTGCCGCTGAAACGCTTGACCGGCGCCACGGAAGGATCGTGGGGATCGGCCAGGATCACCATGCCGCTGAGCGTATCTGCTACATAGGCGCGCCGACCGTCGCGTCTGATCACCAGGTAATGGCTGCGCAGTCCACCCAGCGGCACCGCCTGATCGGGCACATCGCTGTTTGCTGGGTCGTCGAAGCGAATCAGTACCGAGTCGAGCTCAGCCAGCACGTATAGCCGGCCAGCCTGATCCATACGGATGCCGTGCAAACGCCGGAATGGCGACAGGTCGATAGTACGGTGCAAACGGCGACCAACCAGGTCGATCACGAACACGCGATCACCGCCAACTCCCGGACCACGCCAACGCGCCACGCCGTACTGGGCAATGTAGGCATAGCGGCCCTGCGCATCGACGGCAATTTCATGCGGTTGCGCCGGCAGCGGGATACTACTCAGCCGCCGGCCTTGTGGCAGTGCATAGAAGCTCACGGCAGGCATGTCCTTTTCGACGAGGACCAGGATATCCCCCCCTTGCACCGCGAATGCGGGCCGACCGAAGGCCGTCATTGCCAACGTCGAACCAGCCAGGGCCAATAGCTTGCGCCGTTTCATCCGGCTCATGGTCTCCGTTTGCTGCGCCAATCGGGAATCGATCGCACAGTTGCGCACAGTCGATCACGCAGCCTTCACGATGTCTGTTTCTGCCACCGGAACCGTGGGGTCGACGCTGTCGATTCAGGGAGCATCGCGAGTCACCTCCAGACGCGCAAATGACTGCGACGTCGCGACCACTTCAAGTCGGTTCACGTTCATACGCGGTGGTAGTGAGGCCAGCCAGAACAGGCTTTCGGCGATGTCTTGCGGGGTCATCGGGTTGGCGTCCTGATAGGTACGCTTGGAAGCCTCTGCGTCGCCCTTGGTGCGGACCTGGGTGAATTCCGTTTCGACCATTCCGGGCTGGACCACGGTCACACGCACGCCAGTCCCGCGCAAATCGCTGCGCAGCCCCATCGAGAACTGATCGACGAACGCCTTGGTACCGCCATAGACGTTACTGCCGGGATAGGGGTAGTTGCCGGCGACCGAGCCGATGTTGATGATCTGACCATGGCGTTCGATCAGTTTTGGCAGCAGGTGGTGAGTCAGCGTGACCAGAGCGGTGATATTGGTATCGATCATCGTGCGCCAATCCTCCAGATTGGCCTGCTGTGCCGGCCCGGTGCCGAGCGAAAGGCCGGCGTTGTTGATCAGCAGGTCGATCTCGCGGAAGTCTTTGGGCAAAGCATCCAGAGCCTTGTCCATGGCTGGCGCATCGCGCATATCGAAAACCGCCGGATACACACGGTCAGCCCCGAATTCCTCGACCAGCGGTTGCAGGCGCTCTGCGCGGCGGCCGGTAGCGACCACCTTCCAGCCTTCGGCCGCGAAACGGCGCGCCGTGGTCGCTCCGATGCCGGATGTGGCACCGGTGATCAGCACCGTCCGTGCTTCCGGCGGGGCCGCGGCTGCAGGCTGGACAAAGGCCAGCCCCCAATAGCAGAGCAGGACAAAAAAGGCCGTTGGCAGAGCGGGAATGCGCATGTATTTACCTCCTGGTCTTGGCGGATCGCCGCCACATGGGCTTGCAAGGCAAGCCACGGTGAATGAATCAGGCAATCGCGTCAGGCCCGCGACAAGGTTCATGCAGAACCTTCAACCGGCGGCGATGCAGAAGACCGGGCCGTCTCGCCAGCCTCGCGGCGCTGCTGTGCACGCCCGAGGCCGACGCCCGTCAGCGCCCATACCAGTGCCAGCGCCGCACCGATGATCATCGCCAGCGCCGGATGCTCGCCGATCAAATCGAGACCGCGCTTGACCCACCCGCTGGCGGCATCGCCGCCGCGGTAGACCACGGTGTCGATGAAGTTCTTGGCCTTGTACTTCTGTTCGGCCGGCACCACGGTGTAAAGCATCTCCCGGCCCGGCCGCACCAGTGCGTATTCGCCGGCGCGGCGCACCACCATCACCACCACGAATACGGCGAACACGGGGGCCAGTGCCAGCCACAGGAAACCGGCGGCCATCACTAGCGGCACGGCCACCAGCAATACCCCCACACCCAGTTTCTGCGCAATGCGCCCGGTCAAAAACACCTGAGTCAGGATGGCCAGCGTTTGCACCACGGTATCGATCAGCCCGAATACCTGGGTCTGGCGAACGCGGTCGGGAAAGTATTCGGCGACCATCCGCGCCTGCTCGAAGTACAGGAAGGTGGTGACACTGGCCAGCAGCACCACGAAGACCGCGATGCCCAGCAGATAGCGTGAGTGAAATACCGCCGTGGCACCGGCAAACGGATTGCCGCCCAGGGGCTTGCGCCGCACCGGCTCATCCGTACTCGCGCCTGCCTCGACCGGATGGTGATCGCGCCAGCGATGCAGCCACACCGCCGCCAGCGCACTGCTGGCCAAAAGTACTGCAGATAGCACGAGCAGGCCGGCATGACCGAGCGGCGCGACCAGCAGTGTCCCCAGGATCGGGCCAGTCAGGCCGCCGAGGCTGGCACCGCCTGCGATCAATGCGAACAGGCGTTTCGCCTCGCCGGTGACGAATATATCGGCCATCACGCTCCAGGCCAGCGAGATCGTCAGCATGTTGAACACCGACAACCAGATATAGAACGCGCGCGCGATCCAGGGATCATCCGGACGGCTCGCCAGGGCCACGGCAAAACCCAGCAGATTGAGCACGAAGAAACCGTACACCCAAGGCACGATGCGCCGGCGCGACACCTTGGAGGCCAGCCAGCCGAACAACGGCAGCGCCACCAGTGTGGCGACGAAGGTGCCGGTAAACAGCCATTGCAGATTCTCCACCCCGCCGGCCACGCCCATCGTCTCGCGAACCGGTCGCAGCATGAAATAGCCGGTGAACAGCAGGAAAAACATCAACAGTCCCGCCAGCACGGCAGGCGCTTCGCGGGGTTCCAGATTGAGCAGTTTGGTCAGGCGGCGAAGCGGTGCCGAAGGTGTGTTCATCAGGTAGCCCTCAACCGACCAGATCGATCAGTGACTGTCGCTGCGCAGCCGTCAGCACCGCTTCGCTGCCAGCCTTGAGATTGTCAGTCTGCCGGTCCGGCTTGCCGGTGGCCGGGATCACTGCGGTGACCGCCGGATCACTGAGGGCGAACTGGAGAAACGCCTGTGCCCAGGAAGTGATGCCGGCCTCGGCGGCCCAGGCCGGCAACGCCTTGCCCTTGACTCTGGCGAACAACCGGCCATCGTCGAAGGCACGATTGACCAGTACGGCTACGCCCAGCTCCTTGGCTATCGGGAATATCCTGGTTTCGGCACTGCGCGAAATGACCGAGTAGTTGACTTGCAAAAAGTCCGGCTTGACCGCTCGGACCACCTCGGCCAGTTCGTCGTGCCCGCTGTCCAGCCAGTGGGTGACACCGGTGTAGCGGGTCTTGCCCTGGGCCTTGAGTTCGTTGATCACCTCGATCTGCGTCTTCCAGTCTTGCAGGCTGTGCACCTGCAGCAGTTCGACCTTATCGGTCTGCAGCAACTGCAAGGAGCGCTGGAACTGCGCCAGTCCGGCTGCGCGGCCGGTGGCGCCGATCTTGGTGGCCAGAAATGCCCTGGAGCGCAGCTCAAGTTCCGCCAGCAGCCGGCCAAGGACCGCCTCGGCATTGCCGTAGCCAGGGGCCGTGTCGATCAGCGTTGCGCCGGCAGCGAAGAAACGCCGCAGCACTTCACGCAGCGGATCGAGCTCGGCGGCACTGTTACCGACATCGAAACTGCCGGAGCTCCCCATGCCAATCACCGGCAGGCGTTCGCCGGTAGAAGGAATGGCGCGCATCTGCAACGCCTGGGTAGCGGGCACAGCGCCAAGGGCGAAACGCGTAGAGCCAGCGACGGCAAGGCCCGCCGAGGCCAACGCACAGCCGGAAACGAAACGACGTCGGGATAGCATCGGAGCATTCCTTAAACAATACGCACGGTATGTAAATCGAGTGTAGATAGGTTTTCTGTGCTAATGATTGACAGGAAACCTAATGAACTATTGCCGCAGGAAGAAACAATCGATGGCCATCAATGACCTGTCCTTGTTGCGCCTGTTCGTGCAGGTGGTGGAAGCAGGAACACTGTCGGCGACGGCGCGCAAATTGAACATCTCGCTGCCGGTGGTCAGTCGGCGGCTTCGCCTGTTGGAAAATAATCTGGGCGCACGCCTGCTGCAGCGGACTACGCGACGCCAATCGCTTACCGCCGAGGGCAGGCTTTTCTATCAGCGTGCCGTGCAGATACTGGCCGATCTGGAGCAGGTCGAGCAGCAGTTGTCCCGGCACAGCGCAACGGTATCGGGGCACTTGCGGGTGACCGCCCCGGTAGCCCTGGGACGTCGGCGCATCACTCCGCTGCTGGCAGAGTTCCGCGCCTTGCATCCGCAATTGCACGTGCAGCTCGAACTCACCGACACGGTGCTCGATCTGGTCGAGTCCGGCGTGGATCTAGCCGTACGTTACGGCGCTCTGGACGATTCGTCCTACATCTCCCAGCCATTGGCGCCCAACCACCGGATACTGTGCGCTTCGCCGGACTATCTACAGCACCATGGCGAACCGCGTCATCCAACGGAACTGGTCCACCACCAGTGCCTGCAGATCGGACATCAGACGCAGACGGAGTGGCGTTTCGAGGGCGACGAACCCGTGACGGTGAAGATCGCGGCCACGCTGGTGGCCAACGACGGCGACGCCGTACACCAATGGGCGCTGGCCGGGCATGGCATTGCGCGCAAGTCCATCTGGGATGTGGCCGAGGATCTGCGCGTCGGTCGTCTGGTACAGGTTCTGGCCGACTATCCGATTCCCGCCGCCCCGCTGCATGCCATCTACCCGCACAGGCGCCACCTTACGCTGCGCGTACGCGCGTTCCTCGACTACCTGGCGGCGCACCTGGGTACGGCGGCCTGATTACGTACCGCTGGCCAGAGGCTCCAGCGGCACGATCCCGGTCCTGAAAACCTGGAATTGAAGCCTTTCAAAGTGCGAACGGCAGCCTGACTTCCTCATCCCGCCGCGCCAGCAGACGATGATAGAACTCGTCCGGATTCTTGATCAGCACCTCGCGGCCGGCATGTTCCTGGACGGCGATCAGGCGCGACAGCCAGAAGCGCAGGCAGGCGATGCGCAGCATCGATGGCCATAGCTCGGCCTCGACCGGCGTAAAGCGGCGCAGGCTCGAATAGGCTGCCAGCAACGCCTGGGCACGCGGCAGATCGAGCGAGCCGTCGGGGTTCGAGCACCAGTCGTTCAAGGTGATCGCCAGGTCATAGAGCATCGGCCCCGAGCAGGCGTTGTAAAAATCGATCACGCCGGAAAGATGCGGGCCGTCGAACAGCACATTGTCGAGAAATAGGTCGGCGTGCAGGTTGGCACGTGGCAGTTCCTGCACGCGTTTCTGCAGGGTTTCGGCCTCCACCAGCGCCTCGCGCAGGGCCGGCAACTGCGTGTCCGGCAGGCTCATGGCGAGCAGCGGACCTTCCCGCAGCATCCACACCAGGCCCCGGTCGCTGCGCCGTTCGAGAATATGGTCGCGGGTAGCCAGATGCAGCCGCGCCAGCAACCGGCCGACTTCGGCACAGTGATGGGCGTTCGGCTCGGCAATGTGCTTGCCGGGCAGGCGCGGTTGCAGCAGCGCCGGTTTTTCCGCCAGCGAACGCAAGGTATTGCCGTTTTCGTCGGGCAAGGCGTAGGGCACCGGCAACCCGGCCTGGTGCAAGACTTCAAGCAGCTCGATGAAAAACGGCAGATCGTCGACCGGACCGCGCTCCACCAGGGTCAGGACGAATTCGCCCTGCTCCAGGCTGACGAAGAAATTGCTGTTCTCGCTGCCTTCGGCGATCCCCTGGAAATCGCGCAGCCGGCCAAGCCGGTAAGGGGCGAGAAAAACATCGAGTTCGTGGCGTTCCAGCGGCGTAAATACGGACATAAGGGTTTTCTGCTTACCAACTGAAGATTTTCCAGGCAGGAATCAACATGCCCGGCTTTTCGGAATTGACGAAATTATTGTCACCGTCGGCACGCACCAGGAAATAGGGCTTGCCATACGTGGGTGTGACTTTCACGGCATAGAGGATGCCATTGAGACGATATTCCTCGATGGTGCGGTCGCCTTCCGTACGGATGGTCACGTCCGGATCGCCTGGTGACTGCGGGTCCGGGGCCATGGAGGGTAATTGCTCTTGCTGGGCAATGGCCGGCAGTTGCACGCTTGCCAGCACAGCAACCAGCATCAAGTGTTTGAGAGCGCGCATGCTAACCTTGCTCCTTTACTGAGTGGTCCTTCCATTTTAGCGCCGGACCCGCCGAAAAGGTTGATTCTACCCATGAACCAAGCGCCTCTCGTTCTGGTGGACGGTTCGTCCTACCTGTATCGCGCCTTCCATGCCCTACCCCCGCTGACCACCTCCACCGGCAAGCCGACCGGTGCGGTGAAAGGTGTGCTGAACATGTTGCTCAGCCTGCGCCGCCAGTATCCGCAAAGCCCCTTCGCAGTGGTCTTCGACGCCAAAGGCAAGACCTTTCGTGATGAACTCTTCGCCCACTATAAATCCCACCGTCCGCCGATGCCGGATGATCTGCGCGCTCAGGTAGAGCCACTGCATGCCAGCATCCGCGCCCTGGGCCTGCCGCTGTTGTGCGTCGATGGCGTGGAAGCCGATGACGTGATCGGCACCCTGGCCCGGCAATGCGCCGGCGCCGGGCGCGACGTGGTGATCTCCACCGGCGACAAGGACATGGCCCAGTTGGTCTGTCCGCACGTCACCCTGGTCAACACCATGACCGGCAGCGTCTACGACATCGAGGGCGTAAAGACCAGGTTCGGCGTCGGCCCGGAGCTGATCATCGATTTTCTCGCGCTGATGGGCGACAAAGTGGACAACATTCCCGGCGTGCCGGGCGTGGGCGAAAAAACCGCCTGCGGCCTGCTCACCGGGATCAATGGCGGCTTGCAAGGCATCTACGCCAACCTCGACCAGGTAGCCGGCCTGTCGATTCGCGGCGCCAAGTCGCTGGCCGCCAAGCTGGAAGAACACCGCGACGCCGCCTTTCTCTCTTATGAACTGGCGACCATCAAGCTCGACGTACCACTGGATATCGAGATCGATGCCCTGCTGCCCGAGGCGCCGCACCGCGAGGCGCTGATTGCGCTCTACCGGGAGCTGGAGTTCAAGGCCTGGCTGGATGAACTGCTGCGCGAGGCAGCTGCCAGCCAGGACGACTCGGACGGTGAATCGATCCAGGCCCAGGCGCAGTACACCACCATCCTCGAACCGGTCGATTTCGCCGCCTGGCTGGAAAAACTCAAAGCCGCCACGCTGTTTGCGGTTGATACCGAAACCACCAGCATCGATGCCCAGCGCGCCGAGCTGGTCGGCGTGTCGTTCGCCGTCACTGAGAACGAAGCGGCCTATGTACCGCTGACGCACCGCTATATGGGCGCGCCGGAGCAACTCGACCTGGATACAGTGCTCGCCGCGCTCAAGCCGCTGCTGGAAGACCCGCAAAAAACGAAAATCTGCCAGCACGGCAAGTACGACATGAACGTACTGATCCGTTACGGCATCGAACTGCGCGGACAGGCCTACGACACCATGCTCGAATCCTATGTGCTGGACGCCACCGCGACCCGCCACGACATGGATAGCCTGGCGCTGAAGTACCTTGGCCGCGGTACCATCCGCTTCGAAGACATCGCCGGCAAGGGTGCCAAGCAGCTGACTTTCGATCAGATCGCCATCGAGCAGGCGGGGCCCTACGCCGCCGAGGATGCCGATATCACCCTGCGCCTGCACCGGACGCTGTGGGAAAGACTCGAAGCCATACCGTCGCTGGCCAAGGTGCTGACCGACATCGAAATGCCGCTGGTACCGGTACTGGCGCGCATCGAGCGCAACGGCGCGCTGGTCGATGCTGAGCTGCTCGGCGTGCAAAGCCGCGAGCTGGGCGAGAAGCTGATCGAGCTGGAGAAAGAGGCCCATGCCATCGCCGGGCAGGAATTCAACCTGGGTTCGCCCAAGCAGCTCGGCGCCATCCTCTATGAAAAACTCGGCTGCCCGGTACTGTCCAAGACCGCCGGTGGCCAGCCTTCCACCGCCGAAAGCGTACTGGCCGACCTGGCCGAGCAGGATTACCCGCTCCCCAAGGTGATCATGCAGCATCGCACCCTGAGCAAGCTCAAGGGCACCTACACCGACAAACTGCCGCAGCAGATCAACCCGCGCACCGGGCGCATCCACACCAGCTATCACCAGGCGGTCACCGCCACCGGACGGCTGTCCTCGAGCGACCCGAACCTGCAGAACATCCCGATCCGTACCGCCGAAGGCCGGCGTATCCGCCAGGCCTTCATTGCCCCCGAAGGCTACCGGTTGCTGGCGGCGGACTATTCGCAGATCGAACTACGCATCATGGCGCACCTGGCCCGCGACGAAAGCCTGCTGCATGCCTTCCAGAACGACCTGGACATCCATCGCGCCACCGCCGCCGAAATCATGGGCGTGCCGCTGGAAGAAGTCAGCAATGAACAGCGCCGCCGCGCCAAGGCCATCAACTTCGGCCTGATCTACGGCATGAGCGCCTTCGGTCTGGCCAAACAGATCGGCGTCGGCCGGCCGGAAGCCCAGGCCTATATCGACCGCTACTTCGCCCGCTACCCCGGCGTGCTCGCCTACATGGAACGCACTCGCGCGCAGGCCGCCGAGCAGGGTTACGTCGAGACGCTGTTCGGCCGGCGCCTGTACCTGCCGGAAATCCAGTCGAAGAACGGCAACCTGCGCAAGGCCGCCGAGCGCACCGCCATCAACGCACCCATGCAGGGCACTGCAGCGGACATCATCAAGCGCGCCATGGTCGCGGTGGATCACTGGCTGCAGGACAGCGGCCTGGATGCCCGGATCATCCTGCAGGTCCACGATGAGCTGGTGCTGGAAGTACACGAGCAGCATGTGGAGGAAGTGCGGGAAAAACTCGCCCCGCTGATGAGTCAGGCCGCCGACCTGGCCGTACCGCTGCTGGTCGAGACAGGCATCGGCAACAATTGGGACGAGGCGCACTGATAACGACCCGCGCGGCTCCCGGCTGAACCAATCCCCGAACTATCAAGTCAAACACAGGGAGCGGCTTGTAAAAGCCTCTCGATGCTCTTTAATTGTGTTAAGTGCTGGCAGATTCCGGGCCCAAACCCTAGCGGTCCGGACTTGAACCTCGAACTTCTATCCCCACTGAAGTTCGAGGTTTTTTATTGCATGCGGACTCCAGCATTGAACGTGGCTGGTCTGCGCCAGGCCCATCACCGCGAGTTTTCCGAGAGATTAAGCGGATTCACTATTAGCCTGGGCCCTCAGCGCTTCGTCCCGCCGCATCTGCCAACGCATCCAGACGATGCCCAGACCCACGACTGCCGCGCCGACCCAGGCGTTGCTGGTCAGGCCCAGCGCCTCCAGGGTGGCCCCGCCCAGCAGCGAACCCAGCGCGATACCGCCATTGAAACCGGCGATGTTCAGCCCGGCGGCCACCGCCGGCGCCTGCGGCGCATGGATATGCGACAGCCCGATCACCCGCGCCTGCAAGGCCGGCACTGCGGCGTAGGTCAGCGCACCCAGCAATCCCGTCAGCAGCACCATCAGCACTAGCGACGCCGCCGACAGCCAGATCGCCAGCAACACCGCCGTCAGGCCGACCAGCACCGTCATCACTGCGTGCTCCGCCCCCTTGCGATCGGTCAGGCGGCCGCCCCAGAC
The DNA here is from genome assembly GCF_014191985.1 of Azomonas macrocytogenes. Classification (GTDB taxonomy): domain Bacteria; phylum Pseudomonadota; class Gammaproteobacteria; order Pseudomonadales; family Pseudomonadaceae; genus Azomonas; species Azomonas macrocytogenes. Next base: position 95,801 of record NZ_JACHXI010000006.1, on the reverse strand, counting down.
GTTGCCGATGGCCGCCATCACGCCATAGCCCAGCATCAACAGGCTGGCCGAGCCTTCGCTGATCTTCGTCACCTGCAACAAGATCGGCGAGATATAAGTGTAGAGGGTGAACGAGCCGGCATAGGCCAACACCGTGATACCCGCCCCGGCCAGCAGGGGCGGGTTGAACAGCGCTTTCAGGCCGTCCAGCGCCTTGGCCTGCATTGAGGTAGCGTTTCGGTCCGTTGGCATCAGGACCAACAGGCCCAGGAAGCCGATGGCGCCACTCGCGGCCACGGCCATAAAGATGACTTGCCAGCTCAGCACACTGCCCAGCCAAGTGCCGAGCGGCACCCCCAGCGCCAGGGCCAGCGTCAAGCCGCCGAACACCACGGCCACTGCCGCCCCGGCCCGATGCCGCCCGGCCAACTGCGTGGCGACGCTGGAGGCCACGGCCAGGAACACGCCATGCCCGAGGCCTGAGGCAAAGCGCGCCACCAGCATCGGCGTCAGCGCAGCGGACAGGCTGACCACCGCATTGCCCAGCGTGAACAGCGCCATCGCCACCAGCAACAGGCGCTTGCGCGGCCAGTGTGTGGCGAGCGCCGTGAGGCCCGGCGCGCCGATCACCGCACCCAGCGCATAGGCCGTAACCGCTGTGCCCACCTGGCTGACACTGGCATGCAGGTCGGCAGAGATGGTCGAAACCAGCCCAATGGTGACGAACTCGGTGAAGCCCAGGGCGAACGCGCAAAGCGCGAAGACGTAGATGACGAAGGGCATGCGCAGGGTCATGACTCAATGTCCATCGCAAGAAGAAGGTGCAGGGACATAACGAACTCCTAAAATCAAATGGAACACGCCGCCAATAGCGACGGCATGCTGGGCCTGGATCGTCATTCTGGAGAGAGGGGGTTACTCTTGGAACTGACCAAAATAAACAAATACTTTCTCTGGAATGACCCAAATGGCCTTGCGCAACCTGGATGACCTAGCGGTGTTCGTGCAGGTGGTGGAGCGCCATAGCTTTTCCGCTGCCGCCCGCGACCTGCACCTCGCCCCCAAGACGGTGAGCAAGCAGATTGCCCGGCTGGAACAGGCGCTGGGCACCACCCTGTTCGAGCGCAACACCCGCAACCTGCGAATCACCGACGAGGGTCGCGCCATCGCCGAACGGGCACGAGTCGCGCTGGGCGTACTGGAAGAAGTGCAGGAACTGGCGACCGGCGGCAGCCGCGATCTGCGCGGCAGCATCCGCCTGACCGCGCCCACACCTTTCGGGCGCAAGTACGTGGCCTCGGCGATCCACGACTTCTGCCGCCTGCATCCCGGGGTTGGCTTCGACCTGCGCTTGTCCGACCAGGTGCAGGACCTCTACAGCGGCGACCTGGATCTAGCGATTCGCATGGGCGAGATGGCCGACTCACGGTTGGTCGCGCGGCGCGTGGCCGACAATCGGCGGATATTGGCGGCCTCCCCCGCTTACCTGAAAGCACAGGGCAGCCCCGCGCAGCCGGAAGATCTGGCACGACACAACTGCCTGGTGTTCGCCTATCCGGGCCTGTTGCAGAACATCTGGCCGCTGCGCAAGGGCCGCCGGGAAAAGCCCGTCGCGGTCGGTGGCACGCTATGCAGCGACAACGGCGACGTGCTGCACGCGTGGTGCCTGGCCGGACTGGGCATCTCGCTGCGCGAGACCTGGGACATCCATGAGGAACTGCGCGACGGACGGCTGGTGCGCGTGCTGCCGGAATGGGAAGCCACGCCCTCGAAGATCAGCCTCGTGCGGGCACGGCGGGAACCCGTGCCGCGCCGGTTGATGGTGTTCAGCGATTTCCTGCTGGAACGCTGGCGGGATGCACCGTGGGATGCGGCCTGACAAGCGCATCGCTACCGCATCAGCCGTCATGGGCACAAGCCGGGAGGCGGTGCCAGTGAAATGGGTGGTTCGGCCTGGTAGGCCCGGTGCAGCAGTTCCAGGAAAGACCGTGCCTCCGTGCTGCCGTCCCAGAACGCCAGATTCCAGATCTGGCCCCTCGCTGATGCGTCCCTGGTGATCGGCGAAGGCGGCATCGTCGAAGCCTTGAGCGACGGCTCGGTGGAGCTGGCGATTGCCACCATCTGCGCGGATAGGATGGCGACAGACAGGGATTTACCGCCATCCACGGTTGTGCCGGAACCAGAGCAGTCGGAGTGCACGACCGTCCAATATTCCGTGAACCTCTCATTCGCAAAAGACGGCTCAAGGCAAGCGAACTCATTCCGCACTGCTGGCGCAGCTCCTTGAGTCGCTCGGGATTGGCCCCGCCATCGATTCGACCACCTCGATCGGCGCCATCGGTCCACAGCCGGCCATCACACGCTCGGCCCTGGCACAGGGGTGACCGCGTACTTACAATCCAGGCCCATGTCCTTCGAACTGATTTTCCTGTCGGGTGCGGCCCTGTTCGCCGGTTTCGTCGATGCCATCGTGGGTGGCGGCGGCCTGATTCTGGTGCCCGCGCTGTTTGCCGGCTTGCCCGGTGTGCATCCGGCCACGCTGCTGGGCATCAACAAGGGCACCGGTATCGCCGGCACCGCCGTGGCGGCAGCCCAGTTCAGCCGGCGTGTACAGATGCGCTGGGCCAGTCTCTGGCCGGCCACGCTGGCCGGGCTGGCGGGCGCTTTTCTCGGCGCCTGGACGGTCACACTGATCAGCCCCGACTTCCTGCGCAAACTGCTGCCTTGCGTGCTGATCGCCGTGCTGGCCTACACCGTGGCGCGCAAGGACCTGGGCCGCAACCATGCACCGCGCCTCGAAGGCCGTGCCGAAACCCTGGTGGCTTCGGGCATCGGCCTGCTGATCGGTTTCTACGATGGTTTCTTTGGTCCTGGCACCGGCAGCTTTTTTGTCTTCCTGTTCGTGCGTCTGCTGGGCTACGACTTCCTGCACGCATCGGCTTCGGCCAAGGTGCTCAATACCGCTACCAACCTGGCCGCGCTGCTGCTGTTCACACTCAAGGGCCATGTGTGGTGGCACTTCGTGGTGGTGATGGCAGTGGCCAACATCGCCGGCAGCCTGCTCGGCACCCGACTGGCGCTCAAGCACGGCGCCGGCTTTGTGCGCGGTGTGTTTATCCTGGTGGTGACCGCCCTGATCATCAAGACCGGCCTGGACGCCTTCAACGCCGTCTGAGGCTGGCAGTCCGGGCCGGATTTACACGATTTTCTCTGTCCGTTGATCAGGCCGCTTTCGCGGCGCATGCGACCCAAAGCCTTCCAACAGGCATCCACGGCGGCGCGGGCCTTGGCGAATGAATCCCAGATTGAGCGTGGGCAGCGGCTGTTGCAACGTACAAGGCGAGGAGTCTGCCGCCGTGATGCGCGAGGCCATCGTGGCCGCGCTGCGGGAGTCGGCCAGGCTGGGCCTGAGTGTTGCCTTGCTCGCAGTACCCGATGCGCTGCCGTGGCTGGAGTCGGGCGAACTGGTGCGGGTGCTGCCGCGCTGGTGGGCGTTTTTAGGAAACCTGCGTGAAAACCACCGGAAACGAAAACGCATTGCGGCGTGTCGAGCAGCAATAACGGGTAATTCGATGGGTATCGAACGCGATCAGAACCTTGGTTGCTCCTTTCGAGCGCAGCTCGTACTTGCGCTAAGCAGCCTGCTGGTCTATCAACATTAGGTACAGCGCAGCAAAGGCCCAGTCTTCAAAATGTCGGTCGAATACGGGCGGCGCTGTGTCATCCGCACACATTAGCTGCCACAGATCAAAGTTCATAACACGTTCTAATTGCTAGCATCGCGTCCGCTTTCAAAAAAGGGAAATATTCTGATGTTAATCATCGATCAACCTATTCGGCGATCTCTCATCAGCGGATACAGGCGGCGCTGTGTCATCCGTATCCACTAGCTGCCGCAGATTAAAGTTCATAACACTTTTTACGTTTTTAGCATCGAGTCCGTTTTCAAAAAAAATAAGAAAATAGTACGTGCCATCATCTCGTCCGCTTTTAAAAAAAGGAAATATTTGATGTTAATCATCAATCAACGTATTCGGCGATCTTTCGTCAGCGGAATCGCTGCGACGACGCTGTTCAGCAGCGCCACAGCAGCCGTTGCGGTTCCCTACCTGCAACCCGGCCCTGAACCTGCGGTGCACACGCAGAAAGCATTCGCGCCCCAGGACACCTTCACAGCGAAGTGGACTCGTGCCGATGCACGTCAGATCAAGCGGATGTCGGACCCGGGGGCCGGCTCGCGTCAGAGCTCGATGCCTGCGGAATACACCATGCCCAACGTCCCGCAGGACTTCCCCGACATGTCGAACGAGCAGGTCTGGGTGTGGGATACCTGGCCCCTGACCGACGCCAACGCGAACCAGTACAGCGTTAATGGGCAGGAGATCATCTTCTCGCTCGTCGCCGACCGGAACCTCGGCTTCGATGATCGCCACGTGTTCGCGAAGATCGGCTACTTCTATCGCCCGGCCGGCATTCCCGCCAACCTACGGCCAACCAACGGCGGCTGGACCTACGGCGGTCTCGTCTTCGACGAGGGCGTTACCGGCAAGATCTTCAAGGATCAGTCGTACAGCCATCAGACGCAGTGGTCGGGCTCGGCGCGCATCTTCCCAGGTGGCGAGATCAAGCTGTTCTTTACGGATGTCGCGTTCTATCGTGACGCTGAGGGCAAGGACATCAAGCCGTACGACCCGCAGATCGCGCTCAGCGTCGGCATGGTGCACGCCAACAAGAAGAAAGGCGTGTGGTTCACCGGCTTCAAGAATGTTATTCCGCTCCTGTCGGCCGATGGCACGTACTACCAGACCGGTGAGCAGAACCCGTACTTCAACTTCCGTGACCCGTTCACCTTCGAGGACCCGGCCCACCCGGGCGAGACCTTCATGGTTTTCGAGGGCAACTCGGCCATGCCGCGAGAGTCTGCCGTGTGCACCGCAAAAGACCTCGGCTACCAGGCAGGTGACCCCTACGCCGAGACCGTCGAGCAGGTGAACGCGTCGGGTGCGACCTACCAGATCGGCAACATCGGTTTGGCGAGGGCGAAGAACAAAGACCTCACCAAGTGGGAATTCCTGCCGCCGATCCTCTCGGCGAACTGCGTGACCGACCAGACCGAACGGCCGCAGATCTACATGAAGGACGGCAAGTACTACCTCTTCACCATCAGCCACCGCGGCACCTACGCAGCCGGCCTTGATGGCCCCGAGGGCGTGTACGGCTTCGTGGGCAACGGGATCCGCAGCGATTACCAGCCGATGAACCAGGGATCCGGGCTGGTGCTCGGCAACCCGACGAACCTCAACTTCAACGCCGGGTTCCCGTACGCTCCCGACTATAACCAGCCCTTAGGCCACTTCCAGGCGTACTCGCACTACGTAATGCCGGGCGGCCTGGTGCAGTCGTTCATCGATACGATCGGCACCGAGGGTAACTTCCGGCGCGGCGGCACCCTCGCACCGACCGTGAAGATCGATATCGAAGGGGCGTCGTCGGCGGTTGACCACTCCTACGGTTCCAACGGCAACGGACTGGGTGGCTGGGCCGACATCCCGGCGAACCGCAATGTGAATCCGGTCGAGCAGATCAAGCAGCAGATCAAACTGCTGCTCGAGCAGCTGATCAAGCGACTGCATTAACGGATCTCACGAAGAGACGCCCGGCTGGATTTCCAACCGGGCGTCTCTTTGTGTGTGCCTGGACTTGAGAAGGGTAGGATGCGGCGTCAACAGCTGTCGCATCCCGCCTGGTCCTACTCGGTGCCTAATGTAGAACTAGAACGCGACTTCAGGCGGCGGCCGAGGAGGTACTGTCACGTTGCTGGCAGGTTGACGGAACGGAGATGCGGCCTTCAGCAGGGAAGGGAGCGACGTGGCACCGGCTCTGCACTCAGCCTACAGGCACCACTGGCTCACCAAGTGACTCACCGTCGCCTTGGAGTGCCTGCTCCATCATGCCGCTCGATCGGCGCGATCGCGAGCGGCGCGAGTCGGAAGGAACGCAGTTCGGTGTCGCCGCCGAGCGACTCAACCGAGAGCCCGTTCGCGCCGGGGGCCCCGAACGCGAGATTCGAGAGCACGGCCTCGCCGTCGTTCACGAAGACCTCGACCGAGGCCGCATCGACGATGACATCAAGGGTGACGACACCGTTGCGGGCCGGCGCCGGCACTGTACGAACCTTGCGGTAGACCTCGGGCATCCGGCCGGCCGCCGCATCCGCGTCGCGCGCGACGAAGGCGATGCCGTGCACAAAGTCGTACCCGACGGTCGTGAAGTGCCCGCCACCCTCTTTGATGCGAAAGCGCACCTCGTCGGCGCTCGAGGCCGCGTCGAGCTGGACCCGGAGTCGGTAGGCATCGGATTTCGGCTGGGGGAGCTTCGCCCCCGAGGCTTTTGTCACGCGTACCTTGGAACGCACCTCGGCGCCACCCTCGAGCTTGTCGAGCGCGTCGATGGGCTGCGAGACGAGCATCGGCTCGCCGTCGACCGATCGCAGCTTGATGCGTCGCACGATCGAGTCGGCGCCGCCGTGCCAGTCGTCGGTCGGCAACTTGGTGGCGTAGGCCCAGTTGTTGAGCCAGCCGATGGCGTAGCGGGAAGCAAGGCGTTCGGCGGCGCCCTGTCGCGGGTCATCCCACGTCACGGTAGCGTAGAAATCGGCGCCCGAGTCGAGCCATCGCGGTTTGTCGCGATCCGCGGTGAAACGCTCGCCGTCCCAGTTGCCGGTCCAGTACACGGTTCCCGTGGTCATGCCCATGTCGGCACCGTTCGCGCCTGTCACGAGCACCCATCGCGTGTTCGCCGGATCACCGTCGACCGACATGCGGAACAGGTCGGGGCACTCAAGGAGTCCGAGGTCGTCGCGCTTGAAGTCCGATCGGTACGTCCAGCGCTTTAGGTCGGGCGAAGTATAGAAGCCGATCTTGTGGCCCTCGGCGAGCGCCATGAGCCATTCGTTGCGGGCATCGTCCCAGATGATCTTCGGGTCACGCCAGTCGTCGACGCCCGGATTGTCCATGACGGGATTGCCGTCGTACGCCTTGAAGCGGTAGCCGCCGTCGGTCGAGACGAAGAGCGACTGCCGCTGCACGCCCTCGTGCTGCTGGGTCATGATGGCGATCACCGCGCCGGCGCCAAAGCCCGCGGTGTTCTTGGTGTCGATCACGGCGCTGCCGGTTTCGATGTCGCCGAGGCCGTTCTTGTACTTGTCGATCGCGACGCCATGATCCTGCCAGTGCACCAGGTCGGTCGAGGTCGCGTGGTACCACTCAGTGCCGTTTCCCTTGGGGTAATCAGCGTTGTAGAGGTAGTAGAAGTGCCAGACGCCGTCGATCAGGATCGGGCGCTGAGGATCGTTTATCCAGTGCTTGGCGGGGGTAAGGTGTACAGCGGGCCGGTGGAGCGACCAGTCGGCCGGCCGCGTGAACCTGGATGACTCGGTTGGCGGCGGGGTCGCCGGACCGGACGCGAACACGAGCATCGCCACGGTCACGGTGATGAGCAGCGCGGCAAGCGCGCAGACCGATGCGCGCTTCGAGATGAGATTGCAGTTCATGATTCTCCGTGTTGGGTGTCGAGCACCTATCAGAGCTTGCTGCCGAAGCGTTCATCGAAACCCTCGATGCGTCTTCGCAACAGAACTTGGGGAGCAGATGCGTCACTCGAGGAATCCTCGGCTACGCTGGCCAACTCCAAATCGATTTGCAAAATGAGAGGCTCCGCTCTCAGTGGATCGGATTCCGCTGAGCGCGCGATCACCTGCGAGCTGATGCGAATCCGCGGACTCTCGCGGGAGGTTCTCGCGCTTCGAGACACCCGTTGCCTGAAATTGAATCCGTGCCGCATCGTGGAAACAGTAGGGGGTGTCTTAGAACCTGTTGACGATCTGCTGCGCGTCGGCCAAACGGCGTTGAAACCAGCCTGGATCGCCAGCCCGGTCGAAATGCTCATTTACCACCCGTAAACTCGCACGCGAGCCCGGTCCGCTTCCTCAGCCGTTTTCGCCGCCGTTTAGCTCTCGCTCGCGAGATCGTGAACAGGCTCTTGGCACTCCCATTCATATGAAAGAAGCACTTTATTCAAGTAAAGAGGCCACTTTCCGACACGTTCGACGCATGGCCTGGAACGGGGTCAGAGAAGGTAAGCCGCCGTCACACTTAACTTTTAACGTTATCAAAAGTATAGGCCGGCCTTCGAATGCAGGTCAAGTCAGTGATTTAGAACGTATTATGAACTTTGATTCACAGTAACCAGTGGGTGCGGATGACCCAACGCCTCCTGTATCCGACCGACATTTCCGATGAAGACTGGGCCCTTGCCACGCTCTAGACTAGCGGGCTTGCTTATCTGGCTTCATTTCCCCAGCGCCGGGAAACCGCGATGCTTGGCAGACCACGCCACGACCAACGTTGCCAGCAGCAGCACCAGTAGTGCAGGAGAAAACGCACCGACGCCGAAGTGATCCAGCAATACGCCGCCGACGATGCCGCCGCCCGCAATAGCTATGTTCCAGGCCGTCACCAACATGGACTGCGCAACATCCGCCGCTTCCCCGGCCGTCTTGGCGAGCGCTGTCTGAAACAGGGTCGCAGCACCACCGAAGGCAAGGCCCCAGGCACCGACCGCCGTATAAACGGCGGCAGGCTCGTTGCCCGTCAGCCCCAGCGCCAGTGCCGATATTCCGAACAAGGCCGTGCTGGCGAGGGTCAACGCCCGCAAATGGCGGTCGATCAGCACGCCAATGATCCAGATACCCAGCAACGATGTGACGCCAAACACCAGCAGTACCAGATCCGTCCGTTCCGCCATGCCGGCCGTCGCCAGAAACGGAGCGATGTAGGTATAGAGGATGTTGTGCGCGAGGACGAAGGCCAACACCACGAACAACACCGGGCGAATGCCCGGCAAGGTGAACACATACCCCAGCGACAGCCGCTTGCCCGTGGCCTGCCCGGCGAAATCAGGCACCTTGATGCGTACCCAAGCCATCAGCATCAGCGCCAGCAAGCTCATGATGCCGAAGCACATGCGCCAGCCCACCAGATTACCGAGAAAGGTGCCGGCCGGCACGCCAAGGGACAGTGCCAGTGGCGTACCGACCATCGCAACGGCGATGGCTCGCCCCTTTTGGTGCTCGGGCACCATGCGGGCGGCATAGCCCGCCAGCAGCGCCCAAAGCAGTCCCGCCGAGACGCCCGCCAGAAATCGGGCCACCATCGTCAGAGCATAGATGGTGGAGAGCGTCGTAACCGTGTTGGCGACGGCAAAACCGGCGATAGCGGCCAGCAGCAACGGCCTGCGCCGTGCTCCCTGCGTGGCGGCAGTCAACGGAATGGCCGCGACCAGCGAGCCGATGGCATAGATCGTGACGAGTTGGCCAGCCAGCGCCTCGGAAATCATCAGCCTGGCACTGATCTGCGGCAGCAAACCGGCCGGCAGGGCTTCGGTCAAGATCGTGACGAACCCTGCCAGAGCCAGTGCCAGTAGCGATGCGATGGGTAGCCGCGCCGATGTTTGATCCGCGCCGCCGCTCTCGTTGAGGGTGCTTGTTCCTGTTGAAGTTGTCATGGTTTCGCCTGTTTGGAGTGCTGATGACACGCCAAACGGCGCAGCCCATCACACAGTGAGAACAGGCGATCATCTTGGGTGGAGGGGCCAAGCAAGACAATAATGCTAATGCTCACAACATATCGGACAAATATTCTTGAATAGGCGCAACGATGGAATCACTCAACGGCATCGCGTTCTTCGTGCAGGCGGCGGAAACCCGCAGCTTTTCGGAGGCCGGGCGCGTGCTTGGCATCTCGTCTTCCGCCGTGGGCAAGAGCGTGGCGCGACTGGAGGAACGGCTGGGCGTACGCCTGTTTCATCGCAGCACGCGCAGCATCACCCTGACCGCCGAGGGCGCGCTGTTTCTTGAGCGCTGCCGGCGCATTCTCTGCGAGGTCGAGGCGGCGGAATTGGAACTGTCGGAAACCCGGCTGGCCCCGCAAGGCAAGCTGCGCGTGAGCCTGCCGCTGGTCAGCGGGCTGGTCATGCCAGCGCTGACGGCATTCATGCATCGCTACCCGGCCATCGAACTGGATGTGGATTTCTCGGACCGGATGGTGGATGTGATCGAAGAAGGCTTCGATGCGGTCATCCGTACCGGTGAGCTGGCGGACTCCCGGCTGATGTCCCGCCAGTTGGGAACGTTCAAATTGCTGTTGGTTGGCTCGCCCCGGTACTTCTCCAGGCATGGCATTCCCCGCGTGCCCGCCGACCTGGCGCAGCATGCCTGCCTGCAACACAAATTCCCGAGTACCGGCAAGCTCGAGCCGTGGCCATTGCGGATGCCGGCGGGAACTGCAGAACCCATCCTTCCGGTCTCGATGGTGAGCAACACCACCGAAGCACTGATTCACGTCGCCCGCGACGGGTTGGGGATTGCCTGCCTGCCGGACTTCATGGTCCGCGATGCCATCGTGGCGGGCGAACTGGTCACGGTGCTGGACGACTTCAACCAGCACCAGGGCACCTTCCGTATGCTCTGGCCATCCAGCAAGCATCTGGCACCGAAGCTGCGAGTGTTCATCGACTTCATGGGCACGGAGCTTTTCAAAACCTGATGGGCTGGAGCCAGCCCAACGAATATCCTCGCTAGCGCCCAAACGTCCACGACACGGCCATCCCGAACCGTGGCCGCAGATGTTCTGCATTACGGCAACACCAGCCCGCCTCCGGCCTTGTGCAACTGGCGCAGATGCTTGCCCAGCTCGGCCAGATTGCCCTCGATATTCTCCAACTCGGCACGCCTATCGGCGTTCACCAGCAAGCGCACTTCCTTGTCGAGCATATCGGCGAGACGGTTCATGCGAGCCTGGCGTTCGCCGCTGGCCTTTTCCAGGCGCTGCCATTCGCTGGCCTGGGGCAGGCCGTAACCTTCGTCGTCGAGCAGTTCGGCCGGACGGCTCAGGTAGCTGCTACTGGCGAGAATTTCCTTAAGCATGGCGTCGGCCCTGGCCATGCCGTCGCCGGGTTGCTCGCGATTGCTCAGGTAACGGCGCTTGAGCTCGTCGCGGCTCAAAAGCAATTGGCGAAACTGAGCAGCCTGTTCCACCAGCAGCAAGGCGGCGGCGGTACGCAGGTCGGCGCGCACGAACCAGCGGCGGCGGTCGCTGGCCTTGGTGTCCAGCCATTGTTCGACGCTGTCCTCGGGGACACCGAGCCGGCTTTTGATCACCTCGAACATGGCTTGATAGCGCTCGCGGTAGGAGTCGAAGCGATAGCCCAGGCGCAAGGCTTCGCGCGGGTCTTTCAGTTTGTCGGCGTCGGCCAGGCCATGGGCCAGCAAAAGTTCCAGCAGGCCGTTGGGCATGATGGTTTCCAATCGCGACAGTTCCTGGCGGTCGACGCCGCCACGCAGTAGCGACAAGGTTTCCACCGCGCAGTTGTTGGAAAGGAAGTAGTAGTTGCCGTCATAGCTCCAGTGCAGTTCGGCGCTCCGCTCGACGAAGGCGCGGATTTCCGCCCGGGACAGACGCAGCGGCACCGAGGTCAGGCCGCGCAGTTCCATCTTGGTGTACTCGTCGATCACCTGATCCAGCGGCAGCACGAACAGACGCGAGGGGTATTCCCCGGTCAGGCCGCGCCAGCTGGAGAGCTGCACATCGTCGACAAAGGCGCGAAAGGACAGCACCAGATGCTGATTCAGGTCCAGCCGGCAATCCGGCCCGCGCGGGCGGCCCGGCGCGCAGATGATCAATCGCAGCATGCTGTGGCCCCAGCGGCTGGCCCAGTCCTGGTTGGCTTCGGCGAACAGATAGTCCACTTCGAGGATTCGCTCCGGGTCGAGGCGCAGCAGCGGGGTATGGGCGAAGTCGCGGCCGGCGTTGAGGATCGGGAAATCCGCGGCGCAGGTTTTCCGGTATGGCTGCCAGGCGAAATGCTCGCTGAAGTAGCGGTACAGCGAAGGCCGGCGGCAGGCATAGTCGGGGTCGAGCAGGAAATACTCCATGTTGACGGCGACGAACTCGCGCGGATTGCTCAGCTCGTAGGCATCCGGGTTGCGTGCCACCAGGCCGTTCTCATGCTCGCGCTCGCCGCGCCAGCCAATCCGCCGCTGCCAGCCGGCGAGATCGAGCAGGCGCGGATCGTCGCTCAGGCTGAAACGGCGCTGGTCCTGGCCAAGGCAGGCTTGCGCCTGCCCGATCTGGCCGAGGCTGTCCGCCGCCTGCCGGCAACGCGCCAGAACTGGCGCGGTCTGCGCCTGCCAGAGTCGGGCGCGGTCATACAGGTGGGTCAATTCGTGCAGCACGGTGGCCAGCAGTTCGCGGCGCAGTGTGCCGTGGATGCGGCCGGTGCTCTGGCGAGCGGCGGAACCGTCGGCCAAGGCTGGCAAGAGGCGGCGATCCAGTTCGAGTGTATTGCCGCCGGCACGGCCGTAGACGTTGCCGGGCAGGTCGGCGCGCCACCGGACCTGCACCTGGCGGTCGAGGCGTTCGACAAAAACCGGCGGTAATGCCGCCAGGGCCTCGTCCAGCAGGGTCTGGCTGGCCTGGCGCTGGGCCGGGTCCAGATCGGTAGTCTGCAGAACCAGCCGCAGCTCGGCCTGGGTGCCGCCTGCCGCCAGCGTCAGACAGCCGGCCAACAACCAGGTCCGGCGTCGACTCACAAGGCCAGGATGGTTTCGGCCAGGGTCAGATCGCTGGCTTCACGAGCCTGCGGGAAGCGCTCGCGCAGGGCCTTGAGCGCGGCTTCGAGCTGCGCGCCACGAATATCGCCGTTAGTGGCGACGAAGCTGGCCGCCTCCGCCCGCGCCTGGACTACCACCTTCATATCGCGGACCGAAGTGGTGGTATCGGAAGTGAAGTCGAGGGTGCGATCGGTGGAGCGGGTGGAAATGTTGAACAGCCGCTCCAGACTGTGGGCCTCGACAGTGCCGGCCAGCACCGTCAGCAGCGTAGCGGTGGAAATCACGAGCTTGCGCAAGATGGTTACTCCTTGGCGTCAATGGGCAGGGACGAGAAAAGAATGGCTTCAGCCAGTTCCATATCACTGTCCTGTTTGGACCATTTTTCGCGCAGGCGGTGCAGCGCTGCTTCCAGTCGCGCGCCACGCAGCGCGCCACCGCTGGCGACGAAGCTCGCCGCATCGTCGCGGGCCTCCAGGATCAGCTTGTTGTCGAAGGGCGAGCTGCTGATCTTGCTGGTGACGTAAACGGTACGCACGGTGGCATCGGTGGTGGCATCGAAGGCCTGGACCGTAGCGCAGAAGCTGCCGGCCACGGCAAAAACGAAAGGTAACGTTCGCATGATAGGTTCGGGGCAAAAAAAACCCTGCAAGGCTAATCAAACGCAGCGCCATGATCCAGCGTCATGGCGGCACAGTTCAGAGGGTCATGATGGCCTGGGCGAGTTGCAGATCACTGGCTTCTGCCAGGTGCGGTGCTTTCGTGCGGATGTGCGCAAGGGCGGCTTCCAGGCGGACGCCGCGCTGCTCGCCGTTGCTGGCTACGAAACGGGCAGCATCGTCGTGGGCCTCCTGCACGATCTTGTCGTCCTCGAAGGATTCGGTGGTACCATTGGTCGAATCGGTGATACGCGCGGATGTCCAGTCGGTCATCGCGGTAAAACTGGAAGCCGAAGCCGTTCCGGCCTGGAATAAAGTGGCGGAGCAGAGGATGGCCAATAAATATAAATATCGAGACATGAGGAAATCTCCCTGGGTTATCGCGTCGAACCATTCATCCGCTGAAATCGGGTAACGGTACAGAGTTTGCTCGATGCACTGTAACTCCCGTTTACCCTGATTGAAACAGGCTGGAAACGTCAACTTTTTCACGGTCCACCCCGATTCGAAGTGAATGGCGGATAACAGGAATCGATAAATTGACGTGGCAGCAGTCAGTAAAACAAACAAGCGTCAATGTTTTTGCAATGAAGTTCGGCTTCAATGAATGGTCGCATCGCAGGCTGCGTGTCCGACGCTTCGTACTCGGCCAGATCGGCTCGCAGCCCCGTAACACCGGCGCTCGCCCGAACAGGTAACTACCCCATGCCCGATCCGGATCTGATCGCACCGCAGGCCCCGCACATCCCGGTATCCCGACGCCTGCCTTTCGCCTTTGCCCGGCGCCATGGCGTCCTGCTGCTGGAACAGGGTAGCCCGCATCCGGGTGGCCCGCATGAGGACGACCTGCAAGGTCCGTGTATTTATGCGCGCCAGGGCGCCCCGCTGACCGCCCTGCAGGAAGCCCAGCGGCTGGCGGGCGCCGCATTACCGGTAAGCTGGCTTACGGAGACCGAATACGATCAAGCCCTCGGCGCGACCTACCAGCACGAAGGGTCGGCGGCGGCGATGATGGCCGAGGATCTGGGCAGCGACCTGGATCTGGCCAGCCTGGCCGAGCACATGCCCAAGACCGAAGACCTGCTGGAGCAGGAAGACGACGCGCCGATCATCCGCCTGATTAACGCCATCCTCGGCGAAGCGATCAACGAGAATGCTTCGGACATCCATATCGAAACCTTCGAGAAACGCCTGGTCGTGCGCTTTCGGATCGACGGCATCCTGCGCGAGATCGTGCAGCCCAAGCGCGAGCTGGCGGCCTTGCTGGTCTCGCGGATCAAGGTCATGGCGCGCCTGGACATCGCCGAGAAGCGTGTGCCGCAGGACGGGCGCATTTCCCTGCGGGTCGGCGGGCGCGAAGTGGATATCCGCGTCTCCACCCTGCCCTCGGCCAACGGCGAGCGAGTGGTGCTGCGTCTTTTGGACAAGCAGGCCGGGCGCCTGACCCTCGGCCACCTGGGAATGAGCGATACGGACCGCTCGCGTCTGCAGGAAGCGGTGGTCAAGCCGCACGGTATCATCCTGGTCACCGGCCCCACCGGCTCAGGCAAGACCACCACGCTGTACGCCAGCCTGACCACGTTGAACGACCGGTCGCGCAACATCCTTACCGTCGAGGACCCCATCGAATATCACCTCGAAGGCATCGGCCAGACCCAGGTCAACCCCAAGGTGGATATGACTTTCGCCCGCGGCCTGCGCGCCATCCTGCGCCAGGACCCGGACGTGGTGATGGTCGGCGAGATCCGCGACCAGGAAACCGCCGACATGGCCGTACAGGCCTCGCTCACCGGCCACCTGGTGCTCTCCACCCTGCACACCAACAGCGCCATCGGTGCGGTCACGCGGCTGGTGGACATGGGCGTCGAGCCCTTCCTGATTTCGTCCTCACTGCTGGCTGTATTGGCCCAGCGGCTGGTGCGGGTACTGTGCAATGACTGCAAGCGCCCCTATGTCGCCGACGCTGCCGAATGCGCGTTGCTGGGCGTCGATCCCGTAGCGGCACCGACGCTCTACCACGCCGAAGGGTGCGACGCCTGCCGCCAGCTCGGTTATCGCGGCCGGACCGGCATCTACGAGCTGGTGTTGATCGACGATACCCTGCGCAGCATGATCCATACCCGCCTGTCCGAGCAGGAGATGATCCGCCATGCGCGGCTGCTCGGCCCCAGCATTCGCGCCGACGGCATGCGCAAGGTGCGCGAAGGCGCGACAACGCTTGAAGAAGTCCTGCGGGTAACGCGAGAAGAATAATGGCCGCTTTCGAATACAAGGCACTCGACCCACGCGGGCACGAGCAAAAAGGTGTGATCGAGGCGGACAGCGGCCGCCAGGCGCGCCAGCTATTGCGCGAACGCCAGTTGGCACCACTCGACGTGAAACCGGCCCGCGCCAGGGAAGAACGGGGCCCCTCCGGCAGCTTCGGCAAGGGGCTATCGGCGCGCGATCTGGCGCTGGTGACCCGCCAGCTGTCGACCCTGGTCCAGGCGGCGCTGCCCATCGAGGAAGCCCTGCGCGCCGCCGCCGCGCAAGCCACGTCGCAGAAGATCAAATCCATGCTGCTGGCCGTGCGCGCGCGAGTGACCGAGGGCCATACCCTGGCGGCGAGCCTGGCCGCCTATCCCTCGGCCTTCCCCGAGCTGTACCGCGCCACGGTCTCGGCCGGCGAGCATGCCGGGCATCTCGGACCGGTGCTCGATCAGTTGGCCGACTACACCGACCAGCGCCAGCAATCGCGGCAGAAGATCCAGTTGGCGCTGCTCTATCCGATCATCCTGATGGTCGCCTCGCTGACCATCGTTGGCTTTTTGCTCGGCTATGTGGTGCCGGACGTGGTACGGGTGTTCATCGACAGCGGCCAGGCACTGCCGGCGCTGACCAGCGGGCTGATTGCCGTCAGCGATCTGGTCAAGGCCTGGGGCTGGCTGTTGGTGCTGACGACCGCCGGTGTGCTGCTGGGCATGCGCCAGTTGCTGCGCGATCCCGCTCGCCAGCGGCGCTGGCACGGTTTCATCTTGCGTCTGCCGCTGATCGGCCGGCTCAGCCGGGCGACCAACACTGCCCGTTTCGCCTCGACGCTGGCGATTCTCACCCGCAGCGGCGTGCCGCTGGTGGAGGCGCTGGCCATCGCGGCGGCGGTGATCGGCAACCTGCGTATCCGCGACAAGGTGGTCGAGGCGGCGCAGAAGGTGCGCGAAGGCCGCAGTCTGACCCGCGCCCTGGAAGGCACCGGCGAGTTCCCGCCGATGATGCTGCACATGATCGCCAGCGGCGAGAAATCCGGCGAGCTGGAACAGATGCTGGCGCGCACCGCACGCAACCAGGAAAACGACCTGGCCGCGCAGATCGCCCTGCTGGTCGGCCTGTTCGAACCCTTCATGCTGGTCTTCATGGGAGCGGTGGTGCTGGTCATCGTGCTGGCGATCCTGATGCCTATTCTTTCTCTCAACCAACTCGTAGGGTAATGACAATGCGTGTGCGCAAACAGGGTGGCTTCACCCTCATCGAAATCATGGTGGTCGTGGTGATCCTGGGCATTCTCGCGGCCCTGGTCGTACCCCAGGTGATGAGCCGCCCGGACCAGGCCAAGGTCACCGTGGCCAAGGGCGATATCAAGGCGGTCGCGGCGGCGCTGGACATGTACAAGCTGGACAACTTCAGCTACCCCAGCACACAGCAGGGCCTGGATGCCCTGGTGAAGAAACCGGCCGGCAGCCCGTCACCCAAGAACTGGAACCCGGACGGTTACCTCAAGCGCCTGCCGAAAGATCCCTGGGGCAATGATTACCAGTACCTCTCGCCAGGTACCCATGGCACCACTTTCGATCTTTACTCGCTGGGCGCCGACGGCCGGGACGGCGGCGCCGACCTGAACGCCGACATCGGCAACTGGGATCAGTGACCGTGTACCGGCAGCCGGCCCTGCGCCGTCGCCCTATACGTGGCGGCCAGGAACGCGGCTTCACCCTGATCGAGCTGATGGTGGTGCTGGTCATTCTCGGCATCCTGGTCAGCCTGGCGGTACTGGCCGGCAGCGGCGGCAGCACCTCCCGCGAGCTGGGCGACGAAGCCCGCCAGCTTGCCGGCCTGATCGGTGTACTGGTCGACGAAGCGGTGCTGGACAACCGCGAATATGGCCTGCTGATGGATAACCAGAGCTACCGCGTGCTGCGCTACGACGATGCCAGAGCCGGCTGGCTCGACACCGAGCAAGGCGCGTTGCACCAGTTGCCGGGCTGGGCCCGGCTCGACCTGCAACTCGACGGCACTCCGCTGCAACTGGCCGCGCCGCTGCCAACGGACACGGATTTCACTCGCCCGCCCGAGCGCCGGCGGCAAGCCAAGGGACCGCAGCCGCAACTGCTGATTCTCTCCAGTGGTGAGCTTTCGCCGTTCACCCTGCAACTCTCTGAACGCCGCAGCGGCGGCAACACCTGGCAGCTGGCCAGCGACGGTTTCCGTCTGCCCCAGGCGCAACGGCTGGAAAAACGCCGATGACACGCCGATCAGGCGGTTTCACCCTGCTCGAAGTGATGGTCGCCCTGGCCATCTTTGCCATCGTCGCCGCCGCAGTGCTCACCGCCACCAGTCGGGCGCTGACCAACTCCGCCCGGCTCACCGACCTGACCCTGGCCGGCTGGGTCGCCGATAACCGCCTCACCGAACTGCAACTGGCCAAACCCGTACCCGGCACCGGGCGGGAAAAACACGAGCTGGATTACGCCGACCGCCGCTGGGCAACGGAAAGCCTGATCGAGGCCACCAGCGATCCGAGCCTGCTGCGGGCGACTGTCTGGGTTGCCATACCCAGCCGCTCCAGAAGCTCGCCCAGCGCGCATGCGCTCACCAGCCTGACCGGCTTTCTTGAGGTAACCGAGCAGGACCAAGAGCAGCAAGAGCAGCAAGAGCAGGAGGCGCCCGATGCCGCTACCGCGCACTGAACACCAGGCCGGCTTCACGCTGCTGGAAGTGCTGATTGCCATCGCCCTGTTCGCCCTGCTCGGGCTCGGCACCTACCGCATGCTCGAAGCCGTGCTGCGCAGCGATGCGGCCACGCTGACCCAGGAACAGTACCTGCGCGAACTGAGCCGTGCCGTCTGGGCCTTCGAGCGCGACATACAGCAAATTACACCACGGGCGATCCGCGACAACTTCGGCGACGAGCGCGTTGCCTTCATCGCTCAGCACGACAGCAAGGAAGGCGGCATGGTGCTGGAATTCACCCGCAGCGGCTGGCGCAACCCGACCGGTCTGCCACGGGCGGAACTGCAGCGGGTGCGCTGGCGCCTGAGCGACCAGCATCTTGAGCGTCTCTATTGGGTCGTGCTCGACCGGGAAGTGGATAGCCAGCCGCGTATTCAACGCCTGCTCGACGGCGTACTCGACATGCAGCTGCGCTACCAGGACGAAAATGCCACCTGGCATCAGGAATGGCCACCTTATGATCGCGCCAGGGTCGTCGACCCCACCGTGGCTGCCGAGCGCCTGCCGCGTGCACTCGAAATAACCTTCCAGCACGCGCGCTACGGCAGCATTACCCGCCTGTTGCGCCTGCCCGACCCGCTGCCGCGCCGCGAGACGGCCAATACCCACGACGGCCTACCGCCATGGGCTGGGCGCCAGTGAGAAAACAACGCGGCGTCGCCCTGATTACCGTGCTGCTGATCGTGGTCATCGTCACCGTGGTCTGCGCCAGCATGATCGCCCGCCAGCATCTGGCGATCCGCACCACGGCCAACCAGGTACTGGCCCGCCAGGCCTGGCACTATGCGCTGGGCGGCGAGGTGCTGGCCAAGGCGATCCTGCGCCGTGATACACAAGCGGACAAGACCAATGGCTCCATCGATCACCTCGGCGAAGCCTGGGCGCGACCGCTGCCGGCCTTGCCCATCGAGGCCGGCGCGATCAACGTGCGTATCGAGGATCTGGCCGGGCGCTTCAATCTCAATAGTCTGGTACAGAACCAGCAACCCAATACCGCCGCCATCGCCCAGTTCCGCCGCCTGTTGCTGCAACTGGGCATTGAGGCGCCCTATGCTGAGCGACTGGTCGACTGGCAGGACCGTGACCAGAGCCCGGGCCAGCTCTACGGCGCCGAGGATCTCGAATACCAGCGCCTCGACCCGCCCTACCGCACGGCCGACCGCCGGTTGTACGACGTTTCCGAACTGCGCCTGCTGCTGGACATGCGTGACGCGGACTACCAGCGCCTGGCGCCCCTCGTCAGCGCCTTGCCAGAGGATGCAGCGATCAATATCAATACCGCCAGCGCCCCGGTGATCGCCAGCCTTGACGATAAGCTGTCACTGGATACCATCGCCGCCGCCCTGCAGGAACGCCCGGCCAAAGGCTTTCGCGATATCGCCAGCTTTCTCGCCCAACCAGCCTTGAGTGGCACCGAACTGAAAGGCACGCAACTGGCGGTGAAGAGTCAATACTTCCAGGTCACCAGCGAGGTGCGCCTGGGTGGACGGCGGCTGGTGCTGGCCAGCCTGCTCAAGCGCGAGGACGACGGCAGCATTCGCGTACTACAGCGTAATTTCGGGCAACCGCCGCGCCTGCTCAACGAAGGAGACTGACCCGTCCATGGACATGCTGTTCCTACCCGCCGACGCGGGCACCAGGCTCACGGCCGAAACCCCTGTGTACTGGTTGCCCGACGACGGTCCCGGCGCGACGCTGAACCTGACCGAATGCGCCGCCGCCGCACGTGGCCCGCTGGCGCTGGTGATTCCGGTGGAAAGCTGCAGCTTCTTCGCCGTGCAACTGCCGACCCGCAAGGCACGCTGGGTCGAGCAGGCAACGGCCTACGCCGTCGAGGAGTTGCTGGCAGAGAACGTCGACGAACTGCATCTGGCGCGTGGCGAGCTGCTGGCCGACGGCCGCAACCGAGTCGTGGCCATTCGCCGCAGCCTGCTGGCGCACTGGCTCGGCCAGTTGAACGTACTGGGTCTGGAGGCGACGACCATCCATGTAGATGCCGACCTGCTACCCCGCGAAGCTACGCAACTGCTGTTTCTCGGCACACGCGGCCTGCTCGGTGGCAGCCAGGAGGTGCGCCTGGCATTCGCCACGGCCAACTGGCCGCTGCTCGCCGAGCAGTGTCCGCAGCCGCGCCACGCCCAGGGCACTACAGCCGAACCCCCGGAACAGGTCGAGACATATCACCTGCTGGACGAGCCTTATCGCTGGCTCGCCGCCGGGCGCGCGGCAGCGGTGAACCTGGCCCAGGGCGAATTCGCCACACGCAGCACCGGGCAAGGGCTCGACCGCTGGAAACCGGTGCTGGCGCTGCTCGGCCTGCTCCTGTTGATCCAGCTCGGCTTCACCCTCGGCCAGAGCTGGTACCTGCGCCACCAGGGCGATCGCTATGCCGACGCCAGCCTGGCGCAGTATCGTGAGCTATTCCCCGAGGATCACCGAATCATCAACCTGCGGACGCAGTTCGACGAACACCTGAACATGACCACCCAATCCTCGGCAAACTTCCTGGGCCTGCTGGAACAGACCGCCATGGTGATCGCCGCCGGCACGCCGGTGGTCATCCAGCAACTGGATTACAACCTGCAGGGTGGCGGGCTGGTGCTGCAGGTCAGCGCCCCGGATTTCGCCACGCTGGAGCAATTTCGCCAGCAGCTGGGCGAGAACGGCCAGGCCGTGCAACTGGGCTCGGCCAACCGCGACGGCAATCTCGTCAGCGCCCGCGTCACGATAGGAGGTTAACGATGCGCTTCCAGGAACAGCTGAACACCGCGCTCGAGCAGTCGCCGCTCTGGCAGCGCTGGCAGAAACTGCCTACCCGCGACCGCCAGGCCCTCATCCTGCTCGGCGCCGTGCTGTTGGCGCTGGTCCTCTATCTCGCCGTCTGGCAGCCGGCACAGCGCTCGTTGATCGAGGCGCGCAGCTATTACCAGCAACAACGCGACCTGCACGCCCACATCGAGCAGAACACCGACCTGGCCCGGCAAATGTCCCGCATCCCGCACCCCACCGTAGCGCCCGAGCAACTGCAGGGGCTGGTCACCCAGACGGCCCAGCAACGCGGCCTGATCGTGGAAAGCCTCGACAATGGCGGCGATGGCACCCTGACCATCAATCTACCCAATGCTGCTGCCGTGACCCTGCTGAGCTGGTTGGCGGAGCTGCAAAGGCAAGGCATACAGCTGGACCGAAGCAATCTGCAGCGCATGGGTGACGGGTTGGTGAATGCCGGCGTGACGCTGCGGGCGGCGCAATAGCGGATTCCGGCAGAATACGAATAGGCGAGTACACCCCCGCCAAGCGAACCGCAAGGGTAAAAGACGGATACATTTATCTTTGGCTTTTCCCTCGTAATGCTGGGCAACATGGCGGCGTGACTCATTAATCGGGAAACTGCCATGCAACGTTTTCTCAGTATCTTCATGGTCTTCTGCCTCGCTCTGACCCTGAGCCTGGAGGCTTCCGCCAAGCGCTTCGGCGGCGGCCAAAGCATGGGCTCGGCGCCCAGCCACCAGACTCGCCAGGCCCCGCAGCAGCAACCTCACGCCAACCCTGCCGCGCCACCGCAACAACCTGCGCCCAGCGGTGCTTCGCGCTGGCTCGGTCCGCTGGCCGGCATTGCCGCCGGTGGCCTGCTCGCTTCGATGTTCATGGGCGACGGCTTCGAAGGCATCCAGCTCCTGGATATCCTCCTTATCGCACTGGTCGCCTTTCTGGTGTTCCGCTTCATCATCGCGCGCAAGCGTCGCCAGCATCAGCCGGCCATGGCCGGACATGCGCCACTGCAACGGCAGATGCCGCAACAGCAGGTGCCTGGTGGTACGTCGCGTGCCCCCGGCGCGGCGCTGATCAAGGCCCCGGCCTGGTTCAGCGAACAGCGCTTCGTCGAGAACGCACGCACCCACTTCATGGCCCTGCAGCAGCATTGGGATACCAACGAGATGGACAAGATCGCCGAGTTCGTCACGCCGCAGATGCTGCAACTGCTCAAAAAAGAACGCCAGGAACTGGGTGACGGCTATCAAGCGACCTACATCGACAACCTGCAGGTCCAGCTCGATGGCGTCGACGACCTGGCCGACAAAACCGTCGCTACCGTAACCTTCAGCGGTACCGCCAAGACCTCGCGCTTCGACCAGGGCGAACCGTTCAGCGAAAGCTGGCGCATGGAACGGACCCAGGGTGAAAACCAGCCCTGGCTGGTCGCCGGCGTCCGCCAGAACACCTGACCTCACGTGGCAGCGCCCGACTCCGGGCCGCCTGCCGCAAACAGGCCCATGCCACGCCATGGGCCTGTTTTGTATCTTCCGGAAGTTCCAACGCTCAGTCATCGTCGATAGCAGATGCCGTTTCGGCTCGCCTCGCCCTGCATCAACTTATTTCGACCACTCGTTCGATAACGATTCCGCCTGCTTGAGTACCAACTCAACCGCATCGGGTTGCTGGTCGGGCGGGTACTTCCACTTCTGCAAAGTCCGCCGCACCAGAATTCGCAGCCGGGCGCGCACACTCTCGCGCACCTGCCAATCCACCGTGGTGCTACCCCGCAGCTTCTCGGTGATCTCGACGGCGATCTTCTTGAGGATTTCATCGCCCAGCTCCCGTACCGCGCTTTCATTGTTGGCCAGTGCATCGTAGAAGGCGATCTCGTCCGGATTCAGCCCCAGCGCAGCTTCGCGTTCCAGTGCTGCCTGGAAGTCCTTGGCCATCTGGATCAGTTCCTCGATGACCCGCGCCGTCTCCACTGCCACGATGGCATTGTCCAGGATCTACTTGAGCGCACTGTTCCTGTCCGCGTCGGAACGCTTGCGGTCCACCGTGGTGAACTTGACGATATCCAGCTTCTTATCAGCCGCTTTCGCGATCATGGTAGGCAAGCGTGCGCTTGATGAACTCGACGACGCCGTTACCCAGCACGTTGGCCAGTGGCAGCTGCGTCCTTCCTGCACGGCGAGGCTGGCGATCAGGGCGCCTTTGCTGTGGCCGATCAAGATCAACTGGCCGAAACGTGGATCGGCCTTCAATTGCCAGTTCCAGGCGATGGCATCCTCGGCGTAACGCTCGACGCTCAGAGCACGCTCGTCCGGCCCTGCGGCCTGGATGGCGGCAATACCGCGCTTGTCGTAGCGCAGGCTGGCGATGCCGCTTCTGGCCAGCACCTGGGCCAGGCGCTTAAGGCTGTCGTTGCGCATTTGTGGATCGTTGCCATTGTGATCGGTCGGGCCGGAGCCGGCAATCAGCAGTGCGACCGGCAGGCGTTGCTCGGACTTGGGCAGCATCAGGCTGCTGTGCAGCGTTCCGGTGGGGGTATCCAGCTCGGCGCTGCTGTTGAGGATGGCCTGGGCGAAGGCGAAAGGCGCGAGCATGGTCAGCAACAGGCAAAGCAATGAGTGCATCGGAGGTCCGTTCCGCGAAGGTTGATCAGAGGGTGATGGGGCAGAAGGTCTTCGCGTTGTTATTCAGTCTCGCTCACGGGTGTTCCCCTTCCGTATCCGCCCTGAGCAGCACGAAATGCTCGATCAGGCGAACCATCAATTCCTTCTGCTCGGGCAGACTTTCGGCCACCAACAGGGCCAGCGCCACCAAGGTATTGGTCGTTGATCAACCGCTCACAGGCTGCGCCAGCAGTTGCTGGTTCAAGCGCAGATACCACAGGAACAGAAACGAACCCGTACGCTTGTTGCCATCGGCCAGTGGGTGGTTCTTGATGACGAAATACAGCAGATGCGCCGCCCGGCTGGCCACGTTAGGGTAGAACAGCTCATCGCCAAAACCCTGCTCGATGGTGGCAATGGCGGAAGCCAACCCCTCGCCACGCAACTGGCCGAACAACTCCGTGGCCTCGCCCTTGGCGATCAGTTCCGCCTTCAATTGCGCAATGGCCGCCAGCGCATCGTCCAGCGCCAGCATGCCGTTCTGACGGGCGTTCTGTTCTTGCAAACTCTGCTCGTCACAGCCTTGCAGCAGGCTCCAACTGCGGGCGTAGTCGCCAATCACCTGCAACACGGCGCGACCTTCATCCGAGACAAGCTGCTGGTTGGCCAACGTGCGCGACAGCAGGCTCACCGCCTGCTCGAACTCGATGCCGCGCTCGGCCAAACGGCGCTGGTTCAGCGTATAGCCATCGACCAGATGCTGGCGCAGCACACCGGTGGCCCATTGGCGGAACTGCACGCCACGTGGGGACTTGATCCGATAGCCAACCGAGATGATGACGTCGAGGTTGTAGAACTGCGTCTGGTAGGTTTTGCCATCCTCGGCAGTACGTGCAAATTTTGCACATACTGAATCGCGCACCAGTTCCCCCTCCTTGAACACATTGAGAATGTGCTTGGTGATGACCGAACGCTCCCGCCCGAACAGTTCGCACATCTGCTCCTGCGTCAGCCAGACGGTTTCTTTATCCAGAGCCACATCAAGCTGCGCCTGGCCATCGGCACTGGTGAAAATCTGGATGTGTTGTCTGTTCATTGTCGATTACCTCCCTGTATTACCTGTAACTGCCGTCCTGCAAGGCCGCTCGTTTTTGTAAACCGGGGCCAGTCAGGCGATAACGCTGGTTTCTGCTGTTGGGTTTGTCAGGCAGAGTCATCTCGACCAGCCCCAGCACCGCCTGCATTTCCTGCCGCGCCATCTCGCCGGTGAGCGCCCGCAGCAAGGATTCAACTTGCGGGGAATCTTGCGGGGTAGTCGTCTGCAACGTCCGATCACTGCACTCCAGCATGAAGCGGATAAAGGGCGCGCAATCCGTTGCTGCCGTACTGTCATTCAACGCCTGATAATAGGCGGCCTGTTGCCGATGAATCAGGCTCTCCACCGGCAACCAGGCAAAGGCTAGCTGCCAATGGGAAAGCAGCAGCGTTTGCCATAATCGCCCCATGCGCCCATTGCCATCGGCAAAAGGATGGATAAATTCAAACTCCTAATGAAACACCGAACTGGCAATCAATGGATGTTCACGGGTATTTTTCAACCAGCCAAACAACTGCTGCATCAGTTCAGGTACCCGGTTGGCTGGCGGTGCCATGTGCAATATTTCCTTGCCTGCCATCACGCCCACACCACCACTGCGGTAATTCCCTGGATGATCCGGCAGACCTTTCATCAGCAACTGGTGCGCTGCCAATAAATCCGCTTCTTTCAGTCCATTGCAGTTCGGCAGTTGTTCATAAACCGCCAGTGCATTGCGGGCTTCCTGCAACTCACGCGGCGGAGCCAGTACGGTTTTACCCTCCAGCAATGCCGTGATCTGCTCTTCCGACAGGGTATTGCCCTCGATCGCCAGCGAGCCGGTTACCGTGCGAATGCGATTGATACGGCGCAGACGTAAACCCAGCCCCTGCTCCGGCAAGGCACTCAACCGCCCCACCTGCTCCGCAATGGCGGCGACCAGCGAAACGATGTCGCTGGTGAGGGTGTAGGGGGGCAGATAAGTCGTCATGTATTATTCAGCGCCTTTAACATCTGTAGGGAAATGCTTTGCAAGCAACAATGCCCGTATAGCCTGATCAGGCTTGGTGGCGTCAATCAGATCAACTATTGAATGTTCCCAGGAAGTTATTTCGGATAGTTGTTTTTTAATGCCGCCGAGTTCTTCTACTACCTTCAACAAGGACGGTTTACCCATCATTCCTGGCAAACCCAGCCAGTTTCCTGGAGTCGAGCTGGACACGGGCGAAGTCTTTGTTGAGCACGTTTTTCAGACGGGCATTCTCGCGTTCGACGGCTTCCATGGCGTTGTCGATCAGCCAGCCGACCGAGCGCATTTCTTCGGGCTTGTCCTTGCCGGGTTTGTTCTACGGCAGCGTCGAGGTCGGAGCGCAGCTTACCGTCAGGCGATGGTGTGCGATGGCGGCGGGATTGTATCAGCGCGCCGAAAGGTACTCGCTCCCGAGCCCGGCCTGTGCCGTTTCAAACAGCACGGGCCACTATCTGCCGGATTTCCCACAGTTACTCGGCGCGGCTCTGGTGCGCGGCGGCTTGCTGCGCCGCATTCTGCGGGGCAAGCGGGCCTTGGCAAGGCAAGCCGCGGGCGTCTGGTGCAAGGCGCTGGCGCAGCGTGCTATATCGCTATGGCATTTCAATATTATAAAAATGAAAATTATGGCATAAGCCGTGCACGCTTCCTTTTCGCTCCTGGCCGACCTTGCACAACCGGCCGGCGCCGACAAAAACAGGAAAAGGAACCTCGATCGATGAAACGCACGCTGTTGTCTTCCCTGCCGCTGGTATTCGCCGCAGTCTGGTCGATCCCGGCCGAAGCGGCCGATCCGCCGAAGGTGATTCGCTTCGGTATGGCGACCGTCGGCAAGGGTGGCATTCCGTACGCGTCCGACAACGTGTCTGGCCTGGCTCATCAACGCCATGCCATCGAGGAGGAACTGAAAGGCGACGGCATCGAGGTCGAGTGGATCTACTTCAAGGGCGCGGGTCCCGCCGTCAACGAGGCGCTGGCCAACAAGCAGCTGGATTTTTCCATGCAGGGCGATCTGCCGGCCGTGATCGGCAAGGCCGGTGGCCTGAACACCCGCTTGATCACCGCCGATTCGCTGCTTATTTCGACTTATCTGGTGGTACCGCCGGAATCCACGGCAAAAACCCTGGCGGACCTCAAAGGCAAACGCGTAGGGCTGTTCAAGGGCACCAACATGCAGCTTTCGGTGGCTCGGGCGCTGAAGGCCCAGGGTTTGCGCGAACGGGATTTCCGCATCATCAACATGGACCTGGCCACCATAGGCGCCGCGCTGGCAGCAAAGGATATCGATGCCGGTTGGTTCAGTTCGGAAGCCTTTCTGCTCCAGGCCAATGGCACCGGCCGGATCATCTACGACATCCGCGCGCAGGACCCGCGCCTGACCCGCCAGGCCCATGTACTGGTGGATGGTGATTTCGAGCAGCAGCATCCAGAGATCGTGCAGAAAGTGGTCAACGGCCTGGTCAAGACCGCCGCCTGGACCTCGGCGGCGGAAAATCGCGAGGCTGCCATCGCCTTGTGGGCCAACTCCGGCACACCTGTCTCGGCGCTGCGCGCGGTGCAGGAGGGTCAATCGCTGGCGCGCCGCTATTCGCCACGGATCGATGGTTTCTTCATCGACCGCTATCGCGCCACGGTGACCGAATCCCGCGAGTTGGGGTTGTTGCGCGGCGATGTCGACGTAGCGAGCTGGGTCGAGCCGAAGTATGTGGATAACGCCATCGCCCAGCTCGGCCTGCAGCAGTTGTGGCCAGTGTACGACGCCGATAACCGGCCGCATGTGCAGGAATCCGCCGCCAGGGACACGGACCGATGAACACGACGCTCGTCCGTTCGCCGTTGTTTGCTGGCCGACGCTGGCCAAACCTCGTACCGCCACTGCGCTGGCTCGCCCTCAAGAGCTGTGCCCTGCTGCTACCGGCGGCCCTGCTGCTGCTCTGGCACACGGCGGTCGTGCGGCAATGGGTTTCGGCGCAGATTCTGCCGCCGCCGTCGCTGGTGCTGGAAACCCTGCTTACGCTCTGGCACAGCGGTGATCTGTGGTTCGAGCTGTCCATCAGCCTGCAGCGGGTATTGATCGGCGCGGCCATGGGTAGCGTGCTGGGTCTGTTGCTCGGCCTGTCGATGGGGCTTTCGCGGCGCGTCGAAGCCTATCTGTTGCCGCTGTTTCAGGCCATCAGCCAGGTGCCGGTGCTGGGCTGGATTCCGCTGTTGATGATGCTGGTCGGTATCGATGAAACCCTGAAATACCTGGTGATCGCCCATGCGGTGCTGGTGCCGTTGACCATCAATACCTTTTCCGGCATCCGCGCGATTCCACCGAGTTACCTGGAAGTGGCCCAGGTGTACCGCTTCAACCTGGCTCAGCGGCTGCGCCGGGTCATCCTGCCGGCGGCGCTGCCGAGCCTCTTCACCGGCCTGCGCTTCGCCCTGACCAAAGGCTGGATTGCACTGGTCACGGTCGAGCTGCTGGCCTCCAGCGAAGGCCTCGGCTACCTGATGGTCGACGGCCGGCAAATGTTCCAGCTCGACCAGGTGATCGTCGCCATGCTGATGGTCGGGCTGGTCGGCCTGGTGCTGGACAAGGGGCTGGCACTGCTCGAAACCCGCCTGCAGCGCTGGCAGCGCCAGGCGTTCTGAAGGAGATTCGCGCATGCCCGCCCAGCACTTGAAGAAACGTTTCGACCTGCGCGGCTGGGTGGTTCCGCTCGGGCTGCTTGCGCTCTGGTGGCTGGCTACGGCAGCGGAATGGGTGGATACCCGCCTCGTCGCCAGCCCGGTTGCCGTGGCCGAGGCGGCCTGGCAGGCAGCGATCAGCGGCGAGTTGTGGCAGAACCTTGCGGCCAGCCTGCAACGCAACCTGACCGGTTTTGCACTGGGCGCGTCCCTGGGCCTGGCCTGCGGTTGCCTGCTCGGGTTGTCGCGGCTGGCCGAACGGCTGGTCGGACCGACCTTCCACACGCTCAAGCAGATCGCCCCGTTCGCCTGGATTCCGCTGCTGTCGGCCTGGTTTGGCTTCGGTGAAGCGGCCAAGGTGGCGTTCATCAGCCTTGCGGTGTTCTATCCGGTGGCGCTGAACAGCTTCGAAGGCATCCGCGCCACGCGCCGCGAACTCTATGAGGTGGCACAGGTGCTCGGGCTGACCTCGACGCAGCGGCTGTTCAAGTTGCTCCTGCCTTCCGCCGCACCGGCGATCTTCGCCGGTCTGCACCTGGGGTTGATCTACGCCTGGCTGACGACGCTGGGCGCCGAATACTTCTTTTCTGCTGCGCCCGGCATCGGCAACACCATGATCGATGGACGCGAACATTTCGCGATGGATCAGGTGATCTATGGCCTGGTGGTGGTCGGTTGCGTTGGCATCGTGCTCAACCATCTGGCTGGTTGGATCGAAAAACGCGCCCTGGCCTGGCGCGAGCCACATCATCATTGAGGAGCTATGCCATGCGAAGCGACTTTCTCAGCCTGCGCCAGGTCGACAAGCGCTTTCCGGTCGAAGATGGCGAACTGCATGTGCTCGACGATATTTCCCTGAATATCCGCCAGGGTGAATTCATCAGCATCGTCGGCGGCAGCGGTTGCGGCAAATCTACCCTGCTGCGCCTGCTGGTCGGCCTGGAGCAGGCTTCGGGTGGCAGCCTGCAACTGGATGGCGCACCGATCGAAGGCACGGACCCCGAACGCGGCATCGTCTTCCAGGATCACCGCCTGTATCCCTGGCTGACCGTGGAGGACAACGTTCTGCTGGCGCTGCTCAACTCGCCACTGAGCAAGGCCGAGCGCCTGCAGCGGGTACATGAACATCTGCGCCTGGTGGGCCTGGAAGCCTTCGCTAGAGCCTGGCCGGCGCAGCTCTCCGGCGGCATGAGCCAACGGGTGGCGATTGCCCGCGGGCTGGTCAATCGACCGAAGATCCTGCTGCTGGACGAACCCTTCGGCGCCCTCGATGCCCTGACCCGCGCCCAGTTGCAGGAAGAACTGGCGCGGATCTGGCTGGCCGAGGGCATCACCACCGTGCTGGTCACCCACGATGTGGACGAAGCCGTGTTCCTGGGTGATCGCGTGGTGGTGATGCAACCGCGCCCCGGCAAGATCGGGCGCATCGTCGAGGTGGACCTGCCGCACCCGCGCCACCGCGACCATCCACGCCTGCACGAGCTGCGCAGCGATATCCTGCGGGACTTTGCGCGGCACTGAGACAGGCCGCGGTATGGCGTATTGCATGTTCAATGAGGCCTTGACGGGAACGACTGCCTCGCACGCTTATGCTCAGACCGATGCAGGGACAGGACCGAAACGCTCTTCGTACAGCTTGCCGACCCAATCGATGAACACCCGGACCCGTGGCGACAATTGCCGGTGGTAGGGATACAGGGCTGAGACGGGCAAGTCCGGGCTCTTCCAGTCGTCCAGTACCGCTACCAGGCGGCCCTGGCGCAGTTCTTCTTCCACATGGAAGCGCGGTAGCTGGATCAGGCCGCCACCGCGCAAGGCGCAGACGACATAGTTCTCGGCGTCGTTAACCGAAATCCAGCCCCCCAGCGAAAACGCCTGCAACTGCCCAGCGATGAGCAATTCGAATGGATAGTGGGTGTGCCGGGTACTGGAAAAGAAACCTACCGCCTGATGGGCAGGCAGATCGTCCGGGTGCTGCGGAACACCGAAGCGTTCCAGGTAGAGAGGGCTGGCGCAGATGACCTGCGGCATAACTGCCAATCGGCGCGCCACAAGCGACGAATCGCGCGGATTGCCCGCGCGCACGACGCAATCGATGCCTTCCTGAATCAGGTCCACCAGGCGATCTCCGCCGCTGACTACCAGATCGATGCTCGGATAACGAGCCCGAAATTCATCGATTCTCGGCAGTACGATCCGGGTTGCATGGATGCCATGCAGATCCAGGCGCAGCACGCCACGCGGATTGGCGGCTACGTGCTGCAACGATGATTCGGCATCCTCCAGCTCGCCGAGGATGCGAACGCAGCGCTCATAGAAAGCCTGTCCGTCCAGCGTGGGTTGTACCTGCCGTGTGGTCCGTTCCAGCAAACGGGCCCCCAGCCGCGCTTCCAGCTCCTTGATGGCGTGGGTCGCCGTGGCGCGCGGAATATCCAGGGCACCCGCAGCACGGGTGAAGCTGCCCATTTCCACAATACGGGCGAACAGTTGCAGGGAGTCGAAGCGGTCCATGTCGGCTATTGTTTATTTATTTTGAATTGTGTTGCCAATTAATAGCGATTTATCCCGAATGGCACAACATGAAGAATGCCTATCCAGCAAGTCCGGCCGCTTCTGGCCATACGACACAGAAGGAGCATTGCATGAACACTGCCAGCAAAACTGCCATTGTCACCGGAGGCTCTCGCGGCATCGGTCAGGCTATCGCCAAACGTCTGGCCGCCGACGGCTTCGCCGTTGTGGTCGGCTATGCCGGTAATGCAGCCAGGGCGCAAGAAACCGTATCGACCATTCGCGCCCAGGGCGGTACGGCCATCGCTACCCAGGCTGATATCAGCGATCCCGAACAGGTAGCCGCGCTGTACGAGAGTGCCCAAGAGGCCTTCAGCCGTATCGATGTCGTGGTCAACAATGCCGGAGTCATGCCTGTCGCGCCTATTGCGCTCGAAAGCCTGCCCGAGCTCTACCAGGCGGTCGCTACCAATCTGCACGGCACCTTTCTGATGATGGCCCATGCGGCCAGACACCTGGGTGAAGGTGGCCGCTTCATCGCACTATCCTCCAGCGTGCTGGCCAAAAATTTCCCGGGTTACGGGCCGTACATCGCTTCCAAGGCGGGCGTCGAGGGTCTCGTCCATGTGTTCGCCAACGAACTGCGCGGACGCGGCATCACGGTCAACGCAGTGGCTCCCGGTCCGGTGGCGACCGAACTGTTCCGCCAAGGCAAGAGCGAGGAACAGATCGCTCAGATCGTCAAGCAGGCACCGCTCGAACGGATTGGTCAGCCCGACGATATCGCCAGCGTGGTGGCGTTTCTGGCAGGCTCGGACGGCGCCTGGGTGAATTCCCAGGTGCTGCGCGCCAATGGCGGCTTCGCCTGAGCCTTCGAAGCCATGCTCAGGGTGCCTTGGTCGCCTGGATCATCCGGACGGGTGTCGCGCCCTGCTCCAGCACTTCGGCCATCACCTGTGTCTGCCAGTCGAAATAGGGATTGTAGGTCAGGCGTGCGTGGACCTTGCCGTCTTCCCGATAGCCCCAATCCGAGAACCAGACCGGTGCGCCCCGCTCGCAGGCTGCGGTCGCGGCTTCATCCTGACCGTTCCAGCAAATGCGCAGACTACCATCCTGGCCATAGAGTGGATTCTCGGGCGAAAACAGTAGCCCCATGTGCGAGAACTGGCTAATTCGCCGCTCGGGCAGGGCATCCGAGCGCACCAGCACCCGTGGATCGTCGGCAGCCGCTGCCACTGGCGGCTCGCCATACCAGACCAGCCGGCTGGCCGGATGGGTGAAGCGCGTCTGGAAACTTTCCATGAGATAAGCCGTATCCAGCACCGAATCGTGGCGGACCACCACCATGAAGACGGGCTTGTCGTAGGAGCGCTGCTGCAGCTCCCGGCGGGCGACGCGGCTGCTGCGATAAAACTGGGCGAAGCCGTTGGTCGGGACCGTCAGGTAGCGCACGGCATTCTGCATGGGCCGCTCGCTATTCGAGCCGAGCACCCATGGCCGGATCCAGCTGATCCATGGCGTCAGCCAGTCGTAAAGGCTGTCGGATTTGAACGCTGGCGAAAACAGCAGCAGGCCGGCAATTTCCGGATGCGCATAGGCATATTCGAGGGCCAGATTCGCCCCTGTGGAAAATCCGCCCAGATAGACCTGCCCCACCTCCCGCTGCAGGATCGCGACCTGCTCGGCAACGACGCGCCGCCAGTCTTCCAGGCTGGTTTCCAGCAGATCGGCCGGCTGCGTGCCATGGCCGGGCAACAGTATCGATCTGGCCAGAAATCCCTGCTCCGCCAGGCGAGCACCGACATCGTGGAACGACCAGGGCGAATCGCCCAGCCCATGAATCAGCAGGATACCCCGCCGGGGCTTGCCCTGCGGACGCCATTGCTGCGGTGCATTCCAGCTCAGTTCGGCCGAGCGATTCTGGGTCTGGAATACCCGATGGCGCTCCAGCCACTGCAAGGTATCGTACTGATAATCCTCGAACCGCAGCTGCCCCAATGGCATGCCAGCGGCCTGCGAAGGTACGGCAGCCATCAGGGCACCCCCCAAAACTGCACAGCGGCACAGCGTTGCTATCAACCTATTATGAATATCCATCCGGTACTACTGTCCTTCATCCATTGCCCCAGTGAAATCATCCTTGTAAATCATCCCTGCGATCAATCCATCCAAGTGGACAGCAGTATTCAACCGGCACGAACAATCCGGCCCTCAGGTTCGGCTCCGCCTGAGCAGCGCCCGCTGGCCAGGCGAAACCAGGACAAAGGATTGAAGATCCGCTAGCGGAACAACGGCAGGGTATCGGGAGGGAGGGAGTGCAGGCGCGGTGCCGGGCAATTCTGCCCGGGCAACCGGAGCATGATGATGAGGAAACGTCAGACCGGGCAGTGACTCACCACAGCTTGCTGAGATTGTAGAGACTCAAGCTCGAGATCAGTACCCCAACGATGGCCAGCAGCACCTTCGGTGGCGCGTACTTGGTCAGCACGGCGGCGAAAGGCGCCGCGAACAGGCCACCGAAGATCAGACCGGCGATCACCGACCAATGCGTGAAGCCGCCCAGCACCGCAAAGGAGACACCACCAGTAATCGCCAGGAAGAACTCCGCGGCATTGACCGAGCCAATGGTGGTGCGTGGATCGTGCCCGCTGCCCAGCAGCGAGGTGGTGACGACCGGCCCCCAACCGCCACCGCCCACCGCATCGACAAAGCCGCCAGTGAGCGCCAGCGGTGCCACATACTTCGGTGGCTCGGTCTGCACGCGCAGTTGGCCCCACAGCTTCGACAGAATATAAATGCCGATCAGCAACAAGTAACCCGAAATCCAGGGTTTGAGAACGTCGCCGTCGATCGACGTCACGATATAGGCACCGGTCACCGCGCCGATGATGCCGGGGATCAACAGCCGCTTGAACAGCGCCTTGTTGACATTGCCCAGTTTCCAATGCGACAGGCCCGAGAATCCGGTAGTGAAGATTTCGGCGATATGCACCGAACCCGAGGCCGCTGCGGGAGGCACCCCAGCAGAGAGCAGAAAGGTAGTCGAGGTCACGCCATAGGCCATGCCCAGCGCGCCATCGACAATTTGGGCACCCAGGCCCACTGCCGCCGCCGTCCAAAAGGATCGGGATTGCAGGCCCGCCCCCAGATCACCCAGAAGTGTTTCCCAGCCGCTGGGCAGGAAATAACCCAGCCCGCCCGCCAGCAGCAGGATAAAGATCGGGACCACGCGAATAGCCCAGTAGCGCGCATTGCGGCCAACGGCCTCGGTGGCGGCTTCCAGGACCAAGGGTTCTCGCGTATGCGTGGCGCTTGGCAAGCTCTCTAACGCAGCCGCATATTCGGCTTCGGATTGGGGTTTAGTCATCTGCTGGCTCTCCAGAATAGTGAATGCACTGATTCGCAGAGCTAATGTTAAAAAGTGTTTTATGGCTGTGGGAAAGACCTAAATCGGCTATCGATATGCAAATGACAGACCGCCGCCCCCAACGCCCAGGCCTTGTCCAGACGCGGGCCAACGCCTGCAGCAACGACGACTGAACCACCAGACTGTCGTCGCCACGGCAGGGAAGAATCTACCCAGGTAGGTCAGCGGCCGTGACCGATTGGTGATTCGGTTTCAAATTTCTTGTGGCGGGCCAGGCATTTTTCCGACGAACGCTTCTGAGGATACTGCCGGATATTCCCGATTCCGCAGCCACGGTCCGCCAAGATGTTCAAGAAACTCGCCCTGTCCCTCGCCCTGCCCCTCACCGTCACTGCGGCATTCGCCCAGGCTGCGGAACCGACGCCAGCGGCCGCCTGGTATCCCTCGCGGTACGGCGCGGCCGATGAGATCGGCGCGGCCAACCTGCTGACTCCCGAACTCGTGCTGAACGCGGCGAAATTGGTGAAGACGGGCAAGACTTATGCCCTGGGCATCGAGATCAACAAAGACCTGCCGGCCTTCCAGCACCGCAGCTTCAAGCTCTACAACGTCCAGCCGGGCGAGCAGGCCGGGCTGACCATGGGGCCCAACCAGTTCACCTTCAATGATGAGCTGGTGGTGGCCTGGACTGGCGTCGGTACCCAGCTCAACGGTATCGGCCATATCGGCATCGACAATGTCTACTACAACGGCAACCGCGCCGCCGATATCGTCACCATGGAAGGCGTGAAAAAGCTTGGCCTGGAGAAAGTCCCGCCGCTGGTGACCCGAGGAGTGGTGCTGGACATGACGGCCCATTACGGCCAGGACATCGTTCCCGAAGGCACCCTCTTCAGCGTGGCCGATATCGAGGCGGTGTTGCAGAAACAGGGCATCGAGATCGGCAAGGGCGACGTGGTGCTGTTCAACACCGGCTGGCTCGAACTGATCGGCAAGGACAACACGCGCTTTCTCGCCGGCGAACCCGGTATCGGCCTGGAGGCCGCCCAGTACCTGATCGACCGCGGCGTAGTCGCCATCGGTGGCGATACCTGGGCTCTGGAGGCAGTACCAGGCGACAGTGACGCGGTATTTCCGGTCAATCAATTGATGCTGGCCAAAAACGGTGTCTACAACCTAGAACTGATTGACAGTCGCGCGCTGGTCCGGGACCGGGTCTGGGAATTTCTTTTCGTCCTTGGCCAGCCGCGCTATACCGGAACGACTCAGGTGACGATCAATCCGGTTGCCATCCACTGACGCAAGGAGTTCGAGCATGCTGCACACCGATTACGCTGCCTGGAGCTGGACACCAGGTCTTGGGATCGACGGCCTGCGGCAGGTCCGCCGCCCTCTGCAGCAGCCCGCCGCGGGCGAGGTCCTGATCGCCAACCGGGCGCTGGCGCTGAACCCGGTCGACTGGAAGATGATTGAGTGGGGCCATCCGGCCTGGCGCGACGGCCAGGTGCCCGGCGTCGATGGCGTGGGCGTGGTGGCGGCCGTCGGCAGCGGCGTCGACCTTCTGCCAGGAACCCGCGTGGCCTATCACCAGGCGCTCGGCCGCGATGGCAGTTTCGCCGAGTATTGCCGCGTCACGGCCGAGGCAGTCCTGCGCGTGCCAGCCGCCCTTGCCGATGCCGCGGCCGCCTGCCTGCCCTGCCCCGGTCTGACTGCCTGGCAGGCCCTGGAAAAGGTCCCGCTCGCACCGGCCCGCGATGTGCTGGTGGTCGGTGCTGGCGGTGCGGTCGGCCTATTTCTCGTCCAGTTCGCCCTGCAACGCGGCTGGCGTGTCTGGGCCACGGCGGCCCCCGGCCATCACCAGCGGCTGCTCGAATTGGGGGTCGTCGGCGTATTCGATTATCGCCAGGGTGACTGGTCGGCCGGCCTGTACAAACGACTGGGCGAGCGACGGCTGCATGCGCTGTTCGATACGGTCAGTGGCCGGCACGCCGCGGCACTCGCGTCCTTGCTGGGCTACAACGGCCACCTGGTGTGCATTCAGGATCGCCTGGAGACAGCGCCTCTGCCGGCCTTCGGCACCGCCCTGTCACTGCACGAAGTCGCCCTGAACAGCATTCACGAACACGGCAGCCGCCTCGACCGACAAAACTTGCGCCAGACCGGGGAGCGGCTGTTGCAGGCACTGGCCGACGGCAGTCTGCGAGCACCGCAGCGCAGCGTCTTCGCCTTCGAGGCCCTGCCCGATGCCTTGCGGACACTCAAGGATGGCAGCAGCAATGGCAAGTGGGTTACGCACCTGCAGGCACCAGCCAGCATTCCCCATCTCAACCCATAGAGGAGAAACAGCATGGAACTGGGTATCGCCGGACGCTGGGCGCTGGTCTGCGCCGCCAGCAAGGGGCTTGGTAAAGGCTGCGCCGCCGCCCTGGCCCGGGAAGGAGTGAATCTGGTGGTCAACGCCCGCAAACTCGAGGTGCTGGAAGCGACCGCAGCACAATTGCGCGCACTGCATCCAGCCATCGAAGTGCGCAGCGTAGCCGGCGATATCAGCCGCGACGACGTGCGCCAGGCCGCGCTCGCCGCCGGCCCGCAGATCGATATTCTGGTCAACAATGCCGGCGGCCCGCCGCCGGGCGACTTTCGCGACTGGAGCCGCGAAGACTGGCTGCAGGCGGTGGAAATCAACATGCTCACGCCCATCGAGCTGATCAAGGCCACGGTGGACGGCATGGCCGCACGCGGTTTCGGCCGGGTGGTGAACATCACCTCGGCGGCAGTGAAAGCACCGATCGACATCCTCGGTCTCTCCAATGGCGCACGCAGCGGCCTGACCGGTTTCATTGCCGGCCTGGCCCGCCAACCGCATCTGGCCGGGCGCAACGTCACAATCAACAACCTGCTGCCTGGAGCCTTCGACACCGACCGCCTGCGCCAGACCCTGGACGCCGCCGCTCGGGCCAGCGCCCAGAGCTCCACGGCCATCGCCGAACAGCGTCAACGCGGCATTCCGGCTGGCCGTTTCGGCTCTGCCGACGAATTCGGTGCCTTCTGCGCCTTCCTCTGCAGTGCCCACGCCGGCTACATGACCGGCCAGAACCTGCTGCTCGACGGCGGCCATTATCCCGGCACGTTCTAGAGCGCTCTGCTCCCCATATCCATCCCGTCCACGACGGGATGCTGGAGTTCGCTATGCATCCTCGCTTGCAACGGCTGCTGGGCAGCCAGGGTTTTTCCATAGGTCTTGAACTGCCGCTGGACAACGACTGGTCCAGCAACGGCCAACGACTGCGCCAGGAAGATGGGCGCCCCTTCGGCGTGCCTGATCTGAGCCGGCACGCCGAGCTGGCCCGGCTGGCCGATCGCAGCGGTTTCCGCGCGCTCTGGGTACGCGATGTGCCGCTCTACGATCCGGCTTTCGGCGATGCCGCGCAGGTCTTCGAGATCTTCACTTATCTTGGCTATCTGGCCGGCATCACCGATGACATCCTGCTCGGCAGCGCGGCCGTGGTGCTGCCGCTGCGCCAGCCCTGGCTGACCCTCAAGGCTGCCGAATCCGTCGATGCGCTGAGTGGCGGACGCCTGCTGCTGGGTGTCGCCAGTGGCGACCGCCCCATGGAATACCCCCTGTTCGGCATCGACTTCGCCGGGCGCGGCCAGGCGTTCCGCGACACCGTCGAACTGCTGCGCGAGCGTGGCCGGGGTCGTCTGCCAGAGGGCGCACGCCTGCTGCCCGAATCCGCCGAGCGCGCCCCACTGCTGGCGGCGGGCCTGGCCCAGCAGTCGCCAGCATGGATCGGGGCACAACTGGACGGCTGGCTGAGCTATCCGGGAACGCCCGAGGATCACCAGCGCCGTCTCGCCCGCTGGCGCGAGGCCGCAGGCGACAAACCCTATGTCAGCTTTTTCCATCTCGACCTGGACGCCAATCCCGCCGCGCCGCTACAGCGGATACGCTTCGGCGGGCGCTGCGGACGCCTGGCATTGATCGACGAACTTCGGGAGTTGCAGGCGCTCGGCGTGCAGCACATCGGCCTGCAGCTACGTCACTGCGAGCGCGACCTGCACGAAGTAATCGAGGAATTGGCCGAACAAGTATTGCCGCAATTTCACTCTTCATGACGCTGCAGCGCCGGCATCCCTGGCGGCTGTAGCGGATCATCCCGCAGATCCAGTGATCTTCACCATGCAAGGAACGGAAAATTGAAAACGATCGAAGTCAGCGTTTCCACCAGCATTGCCCGCCCGGCCGCAGAAGTTTGGGCACTTCTCGGCGGATTCGACCTGCTGCCCCGCTGGATCGAATCCATCACCAGCAGCCGCCTCGATGACGGTGGCCGCCTGCGTCATCTGGTGATGGCTGATGGCTCGGCCATCGTCGAGCGCCTGCTGGAGTTCAGCGAAAACGAACGCCACTACAGCTATGCCCTGGTCGAAAGCGCGCTCCCGGTAGCCGACTACGTCGCCCGGGTAGCGGTTCGCGATACCGGAACAGGCCAGGCGCTGGCGACCTGGTCCAGCCGCTTTCGCAACACGGGTTCCGACGAAGCCGGGATCATCGCAGACCTTGAAGGCTTCTATCGCGCCGGACTGGAACAGTTGAAGGCGTTGGTCGAAGCGCACTGAGCCGTCACGCACCCTGCATGAATGCCTGCAGGCGCGGAACCATAAAGTCGAGGAAGACCCGTACCCGTTGTGGAACGTAGCGCCCACCTGGATAGAGCGCATGGACTTCCTCGCAGTCGTGGCCGCTTTCGGCTAGCACCTCTACCAGGCGGCCGGCAGCGATATCCCGGTCGACATGGAAATCGGCCAGCCGGGCGATACCCACCCCGGCGATGGCCAGGCGGCGGACCGTCTCACCGTTGTTGGCCAGCAGGTTGCCGCGCACCATGCGGTCAAGGATGCGCCCTCCCTGCCGCAGCGGCCAGACCGGAGCCGTGCGCTGGAAATTGAAACCCAGGCAGTTGTGCCGATCGAGATCCTCGATAGCCGTGGGCACGCCGTGCCGTTCCAGATAAGCCGGAGCGGCGACCATCCGCCGCCGGGCCACACCGATTCGTCGCGCGCGCAGCGTCGAATCGCTCAGCGCGCCGATGCGAAAGGCGATATCGGTGCGTTCGAGATAGAGATCGACGATATCGTCCGATAGCGACAGGTCCACCAAGATACCGGGATGAGCTTCCCAGAAGGCCGGTAGCAACGGCTCGATCCCCCAGATGCCAAAGCCCACCGAGGCATTCACCCGCACCGTGCCGCAGGCGTTCTGCGCACCCTGCGCCAGGGTCTGCTCGATATCGTCCAGTTCGGCGAGCAATGCCTGGCTGCGTTCGTAATAGAGACGCCCTTCGTCAGTCAACGACAGCTTGCGGGTGGAACGCTCCAGCAGGCGCACGCCCAGCCGTTGCTCGATTCGGTGGACAAGCTTGCTGATGGTCGAGGGGCTGCTCAGCAACTGGCGAGCAGCCGTCGAAAAACTGCCGGTATCCACGACCCGCACGAATACCTGCATCTCCCCGACCCGGTTATCCATGCGTTTCCTCTCGTTCGGCAGTTTGGCGAGCGGTGAAACGGTATCACAAACCGATCGGAACTCTCGGCGCCTCTCAACCTGAGCCAGTTTTTCCTCTTGAAGATTCGTGAATAGATCTCACAGATCCTGGGTAGGTCCGGCCGATTATCAATCGACGGTACAGTCCGTGCAGGTTTCCTGCTGACTGTCCCGGTCCGCCGTACATTCGTCTGGTTGGTATCAGCGACCGATCATCCGGCGGATCGACTCGACCAGCCAGTATCGAATGGCCGATGCCGGAGCTTTGGGGATGTTCGCTGGTCGAATCGGCCTGAATCGCCGCTGCGCCATTCCGGCGACCTGGCTACCACACCAAAGGATGCTGCATGAAGATTCGTATCACCACACTGACGCTGGTTGCCTGCCTGAGTGCCACGCCTCTCCAGGCCCAGGTCATCGACCCCGGCCTGTGGGAGATCACCTCGCCGAACATGGAAATCGATGGCTGGAAAATGCCCAGCGTGCCGGAAATCCTCGGCAGTCTGCCCCAGGAACAGCGCCAGAACATGGAAGGCATCTTGCGTCAACGCGGCGTCGAACTGGCCGGCCAGGACGTGCGGGTCTGCCTGACCAGAGAGCAGGTCGAAGCCAATGAACTGCCGTTGCAAGACCCCCAGTCCGGCTGCCGCCAGCAGATCACCGACCGGAACGCCAGT
The DNA here is from genome assembly GCF_014191985.1 of Azomonas macrocytogenes. Taxonomy (GTDB): domain Bacteria; phylum Pseudomonadota; class Gammaproteobacteria; order Pseudomonadales; family Pseudomonadaceae; genus Azomonas; species Azomonas macrocytogenes. The sequence goes on along the minus strand of NZ_JACHXI010000006.1, from coordinate 55,263 downwards.
GCCTGGAAGTTCCGCTTCGAATGCCCCGATACTCGGGGAACAGGAGAAGCCCGCTTCATCAGCAGCAAGGAGTTCCAGACCACAATCGACAGCACCTTCACCACCGGCAATGTCGAGCGCAGCGGCAAGGTGGAAACCCATAGCCGCTGGCTGCAGGCCGATTGCGGTGCGGTGAAGCCGGTGCAGTGAGCCCCGGCTTCTACGCTTCACCCGGCAATGGCAGCTGTCCGCCGAAGCGATCAGGCCGCCGGCTTGAACAGGCCCTTGAGCTTCTTGGCGAATCGCTTGAACGGGCGATATTCGTCGATGACCACGATAAAAACCTTGCGGTAATGTCCCGGCGGGCAGCTGATTTCGCGCACGCCATGCCATGAGTTGCCGCGCCGGCTGAACAACAGGCTGTAGTTGCCGATGGCCTGCGATTCGGTGGCGCTGTCGAAGTCTTCGAAAGCCGGTGCGCTTTTGGCGGCGAAGCGGCCGCCATCGTCGAGCACGATCGTCTGCCCACCCCAGGCCGCTTGCCAGTCGTCTTCGGTGTTGAAATAAAAGATATGCGAGCCCAGCTTTTCGTGGGCATCGCAGTGTGGCGAAACCGAGCAGCTCGCCGGGGTGTAGTGCCAGTGAAAGCGTAGCCTGAAGGCGCGTGTACCGAGCATGCGGGAAATGAATTGCCGGTAGTGCGAACCGGTCAACTCAGCCATGAACGCTTGCCAGTGTGGCGAAAGCTCGACGTTCGGCGAGTATTCCAGCGCCAGGCGGTCGTGGGAGCGCTGGCCGTAGCGGCGGGGCTTGCCGAACACTGGCGTGAGTTGCTCGATAGCGGGCAGGCTTTGGCGCAGGGCCGCGTAGCCTTCCTCGGTCAGCAGGCCGGCCGGATTGACCCAGGGATAGGGGTACTGCTGCTGGAACGCCTGGGTATCCATGTGCTCCAGGGCCGCGAGATCCAGATAGCGCATTTCATGCTCCTTTTTACAGAATCAGCACAATTGCTTGTTCAAGATCGCTGCCAGTTCAGGTCGATACCGGGCGCGGCTTGCGCAAAGAGTGCCACAGTGTCCCGGGTACCCCCCGGGCCAGCGGTGAGCGCAGCAGGCGCAGGTAGGCGGCCATCCCGAGCCGACGGCGCGCATGCAGGCACATGTCGATCCAGAGTCCGGTCATGGCGCGCGTGAGCGCCTCGGGAGCATAGCGCCGGGTGCGACGGTTGGCAGCCGCGAGCCGGATCAGCCACTGCTCGGTCCAGTCGAGGTAATCCTGGTTCAAGGAGGCGCCGAGCCGGCGGGGGCGCGACAAGGCATAGTGGCGGTCGAGATCCTCTTCGCCGGGAGTGATGCCGATTTCGAGCAGCGCCCGGCGGCTGATTTCCCGCTTGCGGTCATGGCCCAGGTCGTAGTTCTGCCGGGTGAAACGGCCACTGTGCTCGCGCCCGCAGACGAGGACATCCGCAAGATTGGCCATGCGGTATGTGCGAGCCAGGCGCAGATGCAGCTCGTAATCCTCACAGCTCGGGAAGTCGTCGCTATAGCCATATTCGCGCAAAATGGCAGTACGGCCCATGATCGTACGGTTGGTCAGGGCACAATAGAACAGCAGGCTGGCGTCCACGTCATCGGCATCCAACGGCCTGCGCCGGACCCGGTTGATGCGCTGGCCGTTGGCGTCCATGAAATCGCAGGCGCTGCCGATCTGCACCAGTTCGGGATGCCTGTCGAGAACCGCGACCTGCCGGGCCAGGCGAGTCGGCCAGGCCTTGTCGTCACTATCGAGCAGGGCGATGTATTCGCCGCGCGCCAGCTCCAGGCCACGATTCCGGGTTCCGGGAAGGCCCAGGTTGCGTGGATTGCACTCCACTCGCAGGCGTGGATCGCGATAGCGTGACAGCATTTCAAGAGTCGCGTCGGTGGAGCCGTCATCGACGACCAGGAGTTCGAAGTCCTCGAATGTCTGCGCCAGGATGCTGTCGACAGCAGTCGTGATGTAGTGCTGGCGGTTATGGACTGGAATGAAGACCGTCACACGCGGTATTGAGGACATGGCGAGATTTCCAAACAGACAAGCCGACACTGAAACATCTGAACGGTACTGAAAGCCCGGCAAGGTAGCACAATTGGCCAGTTGCAGGGTTTCGGCGAAGGGCTGCGTCACTTGCCCGGATGTGCTTGCATCACTGATTTGGTCTAGGCTTGCAGCATGTTTGCGGTTGCCTGCAACCGATCATGCAGCGAAGGATATTTCATGCCGGCAAGCGTCATTCCTGGCGCGATTGCACTATGGCTTTTATACCTCATTCTTTGGCTATATTACCGATCGCCTTAATCTGGAGAGTCTTCATCCACCGGATGCAAGAACAAGAGGACATATGACTTCTTCCGCACAGCCCCAACCGTCGTTTCCCTCATCGTCTGCCAATGCCAATGTCGAACCATCGACCGCTGTCCCGCAGATCCAGCCAGTAGTGCTGGAAGCCCGGCCCGGAGCTCCTCAGGCAACCGCTGTGCGGATATTTCTAGGCACCGAGCTGGCGCAATACCGTGCCGAGCGGGTCTTTTTCCATTCTCTCGAACAGGTCCGCAATCCTGACCGGCGCTACGAGGTCTACCGCATGACCGGCCTCCCCGGCTTCAACCAGGAGCGCTGGCGAACCGGTTTTACCAATTACCGTTTTGCCATTCCCGATCTGGCCGGTTGCCAGGGAAAGGCCATCTATACCGATGTGGACCAGATATTCACCGCAGACCCGGCCGAGCTGTTCGACCAATCCATGAGCAAACATGGATACCTGGCGCTCTCGCCGGAAGATACGGCAGTCATGCTGATCGATTGCGAACGCATGGTCAGTTGCTGGAATTTCGACTCCGCGAGCCAAAAGAGCAAGAAGACGCTGCTGGTCCAGGCCAATTCCGAACCGGGCCGCTGGGGTTCGCTCGACCCCGCATGGCATGCCCGGGATATGGAATACCGGCATGGCGAATCCAAGCTGCTGCATTATACGACTCTGCATTTGCAACCCTGGCGCCCGACGCCGGAGCAGTACACCTATCAGATTCACCCCTATGCCGAATACTTTCTCAGCCTCGAACAAGGCGCCGATGCCAGCGGCTATGAAATCTACACGGCAACCCATCCCAGCCCCGACTTCATCCCTGCCTGCCAGGCCCAGGCCACGCCAGGGGACAGCGGGACGGCATTGCTGCCTGCCGAGGTCGCAGCCTTTGCCCGGATGCTCGGCTGCACCAGCTCCGGCCTGGTGGGGGCATGGTATAAATCTGCAGTAACCGGACTGGCGGTCGAGCGCTGGTCGTTCCGGCAGCTACCGCAAACGGAACTGACGGCCCTGGATCTTATCGCTGCCACGCAGCTGGAATTACTTCCGCCGGAAGACCTTCCCTGGATAATCGACCGGCTCTTTGCACTAAGCCGCAAAATGGTCTTCATCCAGGGCAGCCTCACGTCGAATGGCGCCGTCACCAGCACTATCAATGGCTGGCGGACCCTGGTACGGCGGATTGCCCAGCGTTATCCCGAGCGCTGCTGGCAGCTGGATTGCCAGGGCCCCGATGGCCAGACCCAGAGGTTCCGGGCAGATTTTCCGCTACGGCAGAAGGCGGGGCAGACGCCCAAGGTGTGGGTGCTGCTTGGCCAGAATACCGGCGACAACGACCAGCTCGTGGCCATAGCCAAAGCCCTGGGCTGGCCCTATGAGTACCGGCAATCCAGCTTTGATCCGAACAAATACAAATTCATCCCCGATATCCTGCTGCACAAACCGCTATCGAAAGCCGCTCCGGGCCTGGAAGCACCCTGGCCCGACCTGGTCTTGAGCGCAGGCTATCGTTCCGCTCCGGTTGCACAATGGATCAAGCGTTGCTCGGGAGGAAAAACACGAATCGTGGCAATCGGCCGGCCACGGGCCATGCTTTCCAAATTCGATCTGATTCTGACGACGCCCCAATACGACCTGCCGCTCAAAGAAAACATGATCGATATGCCGGCTCCCTATATAGAGCCGCGCACTCTGGATGAAAACTCGCTGGCGATATGGCAGGAGCGCTTCGAAAAACTGCCGCGCCCCTGGGTTGCCTTGCTGATGGGCGGCAGCCGCGCACCTAACATTCTCGATGCGGAAACGGCCAGACAATTGGGACAGCAAGCCAGCGCCATCATCAAGGCCCAGGGTGGTTCCCTGTTGATTTCGACCAGCCCGCGCTCTGCCACCGAAGTAACCAATGCCCTGCTGTCGGCCATCGATGTACCGCACCTGGCCTACCGTTTCGAGCACTCGAAAATCAGTGAAAATCCCTACCCGGCGCTATTGAGGCTGGCCGATGCCTTCATCGTCACCGGTGAAAGCGTCTCCATGCTTACCGAAGCCCGGATGACCGACCGCCCCATAGCGCTATTCCCGTTACCGGTATTCCGCCGCTTCAAGGCCCGATTGCGCCATGCCCTGGAACAGCGCCTGGGTGTCGTCGACAGGGGAGTCGGTATACGCGGCACACCTCGGCAACAGAACAAGCTGGAGCGCTTCTACTATGCCGGCATAGCGGCAGGCTTTAACAAACGCGGTCGTCAGGTAGAGCTGGTGCATACCGCCTTGGGTATCGGCCCGCTTATCGAGGGTTTGCAGCAACCTTCAGGAGTGTCTCCCCAATTACTGGCATCTTCGCGTTTGCGAGCACTGGAAGCCGTTCGTTCATTGATCACGGCGGAACACTCGCTACGCTGAATAGCGCGACTGGGTCTTTTCCTGGAAACCGCTAAAGGCTGGAGGCTGGAGGCTGGAGGCTGGAGGCTGGATAAAGACCAGCCAGCCTCCAGCGGCTTCCATAGCCGGCAGGCATTGATTGGCTCAAATTAAAAACACCTGGCGTTCAACTTTTATTTTGCAAAACGTACCAATTTGCGGAAATAAATGCGCCAGTGACCTGTACAGTTAAAATTGATTAACTCAGGTATTACTTAATCTTCGAAATCCATGAATATAATTCTCCATTCTATTGTTGGATAAAAATATTCTTCGCCAGATTACCGAAAAGAAAAGAAGAAAGTGGCAGCCAGGAAATCCATATGGTACCGGCGCATCCAGATCAAGAGGCTGCACAACTGATTCAAGTTGCCTGGCTACAGATAGGCCAGATTACCGGGATTTTTACTCCGGGCGATATGATATAGCCATATTTCCAAAGTACGGAGCAACCACCTCGGTCACTTGGTAAGTAACTGAATTACCAGTGAATGATAGAGCATTGGTCGAATCAACCGTTGTCGTTACAACCACCACCCATGACTTGATAGCGCAGCAAATGTCTTTCGCCATGCGAGTCTTCATAAAGCATATAGGCAGGAACGACGCCGCAAACGGTCGAGTCACTCTTGACCGAAATGACTTTCTCTATATCCGGCTTCATGCCGTAGTGATACTCCTCGACCTCAAGGGCTTCAGGATTATTTTCGTCGAGTACATCATCTGGCTTATCGGAAATAATACTTTCCGTATTCAGCTCAATTTGATTTTTTGTAGAGACAAGGGCAGGTTCCTCGGCCACGGTCTCTTCGCCAGCACTTGAAGAATCAGCCATAGCCAGGCAAGGAAGAGCAGCCACCATCAGCATCGCAAGATTTTTCATGATTTTCTCCACTTTTTCCAGGCAAAACGGCACCCTTACACAGAATTTCCGTGATGCTCGAAAAATATCGTTTATCGAATCCAGAGAGATTTGCCTTGTTGGCAGTAGCTATTCTAGGAACCTCGGTTCAGCTGAATAAGCAGCAAGATCAGGAAGCATATTTACTTATCTGGAAACAATCGTCATAAGCTTGTAACCAAACCATGCTATGGCGACCAATCGGTTGCTGGTGAAGCACCCACACGCACGCCATCGCCGCCACCTCTGCTCGGCGGCATTCCAACGTTTGAAGTGCTCTTTTCTGTTACCTTCAAGGCAAGGCGCATGGGTATCGCAGATAAAGTCGCTTGAGCAGAGCGGCAGGCAGGCAGGCAGGCAGGCGGGCAGCAATCAGAGACAGTCGAAAGCGTTCACAAACACTGCGAAGCTTCCCTGGCGTTGTGCTGCCAGCCGGTATTGCGGATGGCAGATGGAGTTCAAACGGGATGAGCGCTTCAGGACGCCAATTACGCTGTATACCGAAAAGAACTCACAGCAATCGATTTCGGTGGAGCTAAAAGAAAGTTCAGGCCGCACTGTCTGATAATGACTTGAGCCAACAAGGGCGCACCTATACCGATTAAAACGCCAAGAACCAGGTGAATGGCTATCGAGTCTATTCCCATCAGCTTATTGAGAACTATCCGGATGCCACTTCCAGCCAGAATATGCATTAGATAGATGGTCATTGAAGAGGCTCCAATATACGTAAGCCATTCAAGTCGAACAGACTCCAAGCACATCGAAAGCGCAACTATGAAAAAAATCGAAATGATTGCCAATGCCAGCTGCATAGCACCACCTGTTTCGTAGGTCAGCCCTAACACGACATGAAATATATACTGTCCACACAGGAAGAAGATCAAGAAGATAAAAATCAGTTTCTTGCATTTTTCCTTGAAGAGATCTTTGACTTCGTTAAACCAGACTCCCAAGGCAAAAAAAACCATATTCTCAAAAATGAACCTGGTAGCTGGATTAAAGGCCAGATCATCTTTGCAGATGAAAAGCGCTCCGAATACAAGAACCAGTAATGATGAGCGTGCTCGGTCAATTAATGGATAAACAATTGAGCTAACAACGAAAACCAGAAAAAGAGCATACAAGAACCAGAACTGCGCTCTAGGTCGCCAAAACAAGGAAAAGACATCATTAAAAGTTACATTATTATTCGTATAACTTGACAGGGCCACCTCAAAAGAGCCTTGCAATAGAGACCATATGACAAATGGATATAAAATCGTATCGGCTTTGTTAAGAAGCAAGCCTGCCCTACCATGCTTTTCCAGCGTTTTATAGAAGAAGCGCCCGGACAAAAAGAAAAACAACGGCATATGAAATGTGTAAATGATGCTATCTATCAATAAAAACGCGTGCTCATCCAACGGAAGCTTCGCATTTAGCAAACCACGAGCTACATGCCCATACACTACTAAAATTATTCCTACTGCCTTTGCGTAATCGACCCATGAACTTCTTTCAATCATTGAGAATTTCGCTTGTCAGGATTATTTTTCAGAGCATATTTTTTAATAAAGACATCTAAACTTTATTGCCAAATCAAATAGCTATTGAACGTAGTTTTCCTTGGATATATCAATAATAACCAAGCGCAAGCATTCATTATTAGCCCGGCGCAGTAAGTCGAGGGTCAAGTCACTGCTAGGAATAGCTGCTTCACTATCAACTTCCAAGCTATGCATCACAGGTTGCAGGATGCGACTGTCGCAAAGCTTTAAACGTGCCTTGGTATAAGCCTTGCGCAAAACTTTGTCATGCTGCTGTATCAGATGATCTACATTATTTGGCGTTACCACATATGAATATGGCTGATTGATCCCCTTCTGAATGTCGGCTAATAACTCCGTTTTACTCTCAGTGTAGAAATCCACACCGAATACTCGGCTTATATTAGTTGCCATTTCTCACAGCTTCCCGATTCCAGCTACGGCTATTGGTCGTGGTCTTGATTCAGTTCATCAGCAGCATAGTTAGACATGTATTTCTTGTCCAGCTAGTCAGTTTTTTTGAATTGCGCAGAAAATCCATGCCTTGGCTGGCTTGTCATGCGTCTGTTCTGCCGACCGATTAACTTCTGGGCGGATAGGGACAATCCGGGTACAGGGCAATCCATTTGAAAATATTTGTCGAAAGAGCCGGCCAGAAACCAATCCAGCGTCAGTAAATCTGCTGCTCAACAAATCATCGAGAGTAAGAAATTTTCACATTACGCAGTACTTATGCATTTCGCGTGACGACTATTCGCAAAAATTATCATTCTCATTTGAGGGCTTTCATGACTTTAGCGCAAATGTCTGATAATACAAGTCATGTTCATGAGCGGCCTGAACAGTCACAAAATGGCTAATAACCATATGATTAAAAAGCTATTTATGTAGCTTTGTATTATTCAATCAACTGGTGTATCGCAACATTTTTGAAAAAAGAAGTTCTTGGCGAATGAACCCTTGTTCAGCTCGCCCGGAAGGCATAAAAAGCGGCTCAAGCCGGAGAGATATCGCAAAACCATGCAATAGTCCTGTCGGGCAGCTTTATCACCGGCGACGCTAATTAACGAAGCAATGATGACCTTTCATCATTCCCTCTGATAATCAGTTTCGCGCCATTCGATTCGTCTGCGTGCACTCCACTCGCCAGACTCCACCCTCCAATCAACCGGATGGCGAATTCCCATGGAAGACACAACCTTTCGCTCCTGGCGCCTGCCCACAGCCATTGTCGCCATGCTGGTACTGAATGCCTGCGGCAAGGCGCCACAAAGCAACCAGGCGCCACCGCCAGCCAAGGTCAGTGTGGCCGAGGTGCTGCATCAGCCGATTGTCGAGTGGGACGAGCTGAGCGGGCGCCTGGAAGCACCGGAGTATGTAGAAGTGCGGCCACGTGTGTCGGGTTATATCGACCGGGTGGCATTCGAAGAGGGTGGGTTGGTGGAAAAGGGACAGTTACTGTTCCAGATCGATCCACGGCCGTTCGAGGCAGAGGTCAAGCAGCAGGAAGCACGCCTGCAACAAGCTCGCGCGCTACTCAAGCGCACGCTTGCCGAAGCCCAGCGCGGCGAGTCGCTGCGTCAGGGCCGGGCCATTTCTGCCGAGCAAGCCGATGCACGCAGCAGTGCGGCACTGGAAGCCAAGGCGTCGGTCGCGGCGATCCAGGCCGAGCTGGACAATGCGCGACTCGATCTCGGGTTCACGCGTATTGTGTCACCCATCACCGGACGGGTCAGCCGTGCCGAGATTACCGCCGGCAATCTGGTCAACGCTGGCGAATCGCTGCTGACCAGCGTGGTTTCGACTGACCGGGTCTATGCCTATTTCGATGCCGACGAGCGCCAGTTCCTCAAGTACGGTGAGTTGGCACAAAAATCCGGCAAGACAGTTCGCGATGCCAGCCCGGTTTACCTCGGCTTATCTGGCGAGGACGGTACGCCGCATCAAGGTCGGCTGGATTTTCTCGACAATCGGATCAATCCACGCACCGGAACCATTCGCGGCCGCGCCGTGCTGGATAACGCCAATGGCCGCTTCACGCCAGGCCTCTATGTACGGGTGAAGCTGGTCGGCAGCGAGAATTACGAGGCCATGCTGATTCAGGATGGCGCGGTTGGCACCGACCTGGGCCGCAAATTCGTGCTGGTGCTGGGTACGGACCATAAAGTGGCCTATCGCGCCGTCGAACTGGGCCCGAAACTGGAAGGCTTGCGCATCGTGCGCGGCGGATTGCAACCGGGCGAGCGGATTGTGATTAACGGGTTGCAGCGGGCCGCTCCGGGCTCGACGGTCGATCCGCAGGATGTACCGATGGCCGATGCCAAGACCCTTGCCGCCCTCGCACGACAACGCGAGGCACTGGCCGCCGCCCGCACACCGGAAGCGCTGAAAGTCGGGCTGAAGTAAGCATCAAAGGCGCCTCTCCCTGCGCAAGCGATAAACCCGGTCTGATAAGCCCACTCACTCAGGCCAGATACCCCTACCCTCTTCCAAAGGGAGAGGGAACGCGCCGTGACGCTTGGCTTATCCAAGGAATGCTCTATGAATTTTTCCCAGTTCTTCATCAGGCGGCCGATCTTCGCCGCCGTACTGTCCCTGGTGATTCTGATCGCCGGCGGCATCGCGCTATTCCAGTTGCCGATCAGCGAGTACCCGGAAGTGGTGCCGCCCACCGTGGTGGTGCGCGCCAACTTCCCCGGCGCCAACCCCAAGGTGATCGGCGAAACAGTCGCCGCGCCGCTGGAGCAGGCCATCGTCGGCGTCGAAGGCATGCTCTACATGTCGTCCCAAGCCACCGCCGACGGCAAGATGACCCTGACCATCACCTTCGCCCTCGGCACCGATCTGGACAACGCCCAGGTGCAGGTGCAGAACCGCGTGACGCGCACCCAGCCCAAGCTGCCCGAGGAGGTGACGCGCCTGGGGATCACCGTGGACAAGGCCTCGCCCGACCTGACCATGGTGGTGCACCTGACCTCGCCGGATCAGCGCTACGACATGCTGTATCTCTCCAACTACGCGACCATCAACGTCAAGGACGAGCTGGCACGGCTGGACGGCGTGGGCGATGTGCAACTGTTCGGCCTCGGCGACTATTCGCTGCGCGTCTGGCTCGACCCGCATCAGGTGGCTTCGCGCAACCTCACCGCCAGCGATGTGGTGGCGGCGATCCGTGAGCAGAATCGCCAGGTCGCCGCCGGTTCCCTTGGTGCACCGCCGACGCCGGGCGATACCAGCTTCCAATTGTCGATCAATACCCAGGGCCGGCTGATCGCCGAGGAGGAATTCGAGAACATCATCGTCCACACTGGCGAACACGGCGAGATCACTCGCCTGAAGGACATCGCCCGCATCGAACTGGGCTCCAGCCAGTACGCCCTGCGCTCGCAACTGGACAACCAGCCGGCAGTGGCCATGCCAATCTTCCAGCGGCCCGGCTCCAACGCCATCGACATCTCCAACGCGGTGCGCCAGCGCATGGCCGAGCTGAAGCAGAGCTTCCCGCAGGGCGTCGACTACGCCATCGCCTACGACCCGACCGTGTTCGTGCGCGGCTCCATCGAAGCGGTGGTGCATACCCTGTTCGAGGCCATCGTGCTGGTGGTGCTGGTGGTGATCCTGTTCCTGCAAACCTGGCGCGCCTCGATCATCCCCCTGGCCGCCGTGCCAGTGTCGCTGATCGGCACCTTCGCGGTGATGCACCTGTTCGGCTTCTCACTCAACGCGCTGTCGCTGTTCGGCCTGGTGCTGGCCATCGGGATCGTGGTGGACGACGCCATCGTGGTGGTGGAGAACGTCGAACGCAATATCGCCCTGGGCAAGGAGCCGCTGGAGGCGACCCGCCAGGCGATGAAGGAAGTGACCGGGCCGATCATCGCCACCGCGCTGGTACTCTGCGCGGTGTTCGTGCCGACCGCCTTCATCTCCGGCCTGACCGGACAGTTCTACCAGCAGTTCGCCCTGACCATCGCGATTTCCACGGTGATTTCCGCGTTCAACTCGCTGACCCTCTCTCCGGCGCTGTCGGCGGTGCTGCTCAAGGGGCACCACGCACCCAAGGACGGTTTCTCGCGGCTACTGGAACGCTTGTTCGGCGGCTGGCTGTTCAATCCCTTCAACCGCCTGTTCGAACGCGCCAGCCATGGTTACGTTGGCGTCGTCCGCCGCGTGCTGCGCGGCAGTTCCATCGCCCTGCTGCTGTACGCCGGAATGATGGTGCTGACCTGGCTGGGTTTCGCCAACACGCCGACCGGCTTCGTGCCGCCGCAGGACAAGCAATATCTGGTGGCCTTCGCCCAGTTGCCGGACGCCGCCACCCTGGACCGCAGCGACGCGGTGATCCAGCGCATGGCGGAAATCGCCGGCGCGCATCCGGGCGTGGCCAATACCGTGGCCTTCCCCGGCCTGTCCATCAACGGCTTCACCAACAGTCCCAACAGCGGCATCGTCTTCGTCGCCCTGAAATCCTTCGAGGAGCGTCGTGACCCGAGTCTGTCCGGCAACGCCATCGCCGCCGAGCTGAACGGCCATTTCGCCGACATCCAGGATGCCTACATCGCCATCTTCCCACCGCCGCCGGTGATGGGTCTTGGCACCATCGGCGGCTTTCGCGTGCAGATCCAGGATCGCGGCGAACTCGGCTACCAGGCGCTGTACCAGGAAGTGCAGAACCTCATCGCCAAGAGTCGCAATGTGCCGGAGCTGGCCGGGCTGTTCACCAGCTACCAGTTCAACGTGCCGCAGATCGACGCCGACGTCGACCGCGAAAAGGCCAGGACCCACGGCGTGCCCATCGACGCCATCTTCGATACCTTGCAGGTCTACCTGGGCTCGCTGTACGCCAACGACTTCAACCGCTTCGGCCGCACCTATCAGGTCAACGTCCAGGCCGAACAGCGTTTTCGCCTGGAGCCCGAACAGATCGGCCGGCTCAAGGTCCGCAATGACCGTGGCGAAATGGTGCCGCTGTCCACCTTCGTCACGGTCAAGGACAGCGCCGGCCCCGACCGGGTGATGCACTACAACGGCTTTCTCACCGCCGAGATCAACGGCGCCGCCGCCCCCGGCTACAGCTCCGGGCAGGCCGAAGCTGCGATGGAGAAATTGCTGCGCGAAGAACTGCCCAACGGCATGAGCTTCGAATGGACCGAACTGACCTACCAGCAGATCCTCGCCGGCAACACCGCGATCTTCGTCTTCCCGCTCTGCGTGCTGCTGGCTTTTCTGGTGCTCGCCGCGCAGTACGAGAGCTGGGGCTTGCCGCTGGCGGTGATCCTGATCGTGCCGATGACCCTGCTGTCGGCCATCGCCGGGCTGACCATCGCCGGCAGCGACAACAATGTGTTCACCCAGATCGGCCTGATCGTGCTGGTCGGTCTGGCCTGCAAGAATGCCATCCTGATCGTCGAATTCGCCAAGGAGAAACACGAAGACGAAGGCATGGACCGCGTCGCTGCCGTGCTGGAAGCCTGTCGCCTGCGCCTGCGGCCGATCCTGATGACCTCCATCGCCTTCATCATGGGCGTGGTGCCGCTGGTGTTTTCCAGCGGCGCCGGCGCCGAGATGCGCCACGCCATGGGGGTGGCGGTGTTCAGCGGGATGATCGGCGTGACCTTCTTCGGCCTGCTGCTGACACCGGTGTTCTATGTACTGGTGCAGGGCTGGAAGGAGAAACGGCTAGCCCGGCAGATGGCGCTGGCGTCCGATGGACCACAAGGGCTGGACCAGCCCTAGGTTCTTGTTGACGGTTCGAGAGGCGGTCAATCCAGCTTGGCCGCCTTTCCTTCGCAGCGCATGGATTCCATGCAGCGGCTGATCAGGTCGTAGTTCTCCCGGTGGCAGGAATACTCGACCACTGCGTCACCACCTAGGCGGACGGCCCTCAGTTTGAGCAACCACAGAGATTCCCCTTTGGTATGGGGATAACGTATGGCGGCCTTGCTATCGCATGAATTGCTTTCGATATCCCGGATGACGGTATGTCTGGGCGGGGTGACGGATGCCGGATAAGCCTTGACCGATTCGGCTTCCTTGATTTCGTGCGGATAGAAGTTGGCCGTGGTCGCCGCGCAACCGAGCAGCGCCAGGGTTGCCATACCGATGTAGAAGTGCTTCATGCCGAACCGCCCGCCCACCAAGAAAGAATGCTGAAAGCCTACTGCAAAAAAATCCTACTCATAAACAATAAATCTTGCCAGATTAAGCACTTCCACTCTGTTTTGGCCTTGCCGACCGTTTTCTGGCAAGGCCTGCACTGAGGCCGGGTAAAACCTGGGACACTGGCCCTTCCTTTACCGATCATGGCGAGCGTTTTCCGATGAAACCGACGATCTTCCTGGCTTCGCGTATTTCCACAGCGTTTCGTGAGCAACTGGCCAGTTGCGCCACTCTTGTCGAGGCCGGTGTGCCGGGGTTCGCCGACGCGCTTGACGCACTTTGCGAGTCACAGCGCAACGCGATCGGCATCATCGTCGCCTTTGGTTCGGTGCGCATGCCGAACACCGCCCTGGATCGGCTTCCCCGGCTTGGCCTCATCTGCTGCCTGGGCAGTGGCTACGATGGCATCGATCTGGCCTATGCGAAACAGCGCGGCCTGTGGGTGACCAACAGCCCCAGTGCCAATGCGCAGAGTGTCGCGGACCTGGCACTGGGGCTGCTGATCTCCAGTGTGCGAAATCTGCCCCATGCCCGTCAGTACCTGGAGGCAGGGCGCTGGCAAGGGAATGCCGGTGAGCGTATGCAGCCGGTGCGCGGCCTGACTGGCCGCAAGGTGGGTATCTGTGGGTTGGGCGCGATTGGCCTGCACGTGGCTCGGCGTGCCGCCGCTTTCGATATGGAGGTCGGCTATCACAGTCGACACGCGCGCAAGGATGTCGCCTATCGCTATCACACCTCGATCCTGGCGCTCGCCGACTGGGCGGATGTCCTGGTGGTTGCCCTGCGAGCAGATGCCAGCACCTTTCATGCAATCGATGCGAAGGTTCTGCAAGCACTGGGGCCGGAAGGCTATCTGATCAATGTCTCACGCGGCTCGACCGTGGATGAAGTCGCGCTGATCGAGGCCCTGACGACAGGCCGGATCGCCGGAGCGGGGCTCGATGTGTACGAACACGAGCCGCAGATTCCCGCCGAGCTGTTCCAACTGGCCCATGTGACGCTGACGCCACATATCGGCGGGAGCACCCTCGAAGCCGCCCACGCGCAAGAGGCTGGCGTACTGGCCAATATCGAAGCGCACCTCGCTGGCCAGGCGCCGCTCACACCGGTGCCGCTGTAACTAAACCGCGCCGATGGCAGCAGGTGCCTGGCCAGCGAGGTGCCGCTGCCACATCGCTTCGAATAGTCCTTCGAGGTTGCGTGTGTAGGCAAGAATATCGAATAGCGGGGTCGTCAGTCGGTTCGTCAGCAACCGCTGCTTGAGCTGCGCCAATTGCGCAGGTTTAGTGGCGAGCGACAGGGCCAGCTCGAAATAACCGTGCAGGTTGGTCGTGATCAATTCCGGCAGGTCGATGGCATGCAGCAGGCTACCCGCTACCCGCGAGGCGAAGGTATCGCCGGCGCAGGTCACGATCGGTACGCCCACCCACAGGGCGTCGCTGGCGGTGGTGTGGGCGTTGTAGGGCAAGGTGTCGAGCACCAGATCCGCCAGTTGCAGGCGACCCAGATGTTCGATCTGCGGCTTGGCTTCGGCGAACAGCAGGCGGCTCGGCTCGATACCGTGCTGGAAAGCCAGGTTGCGCAGATTGCCTTCGGCCATGGCGTCCTTCAGCAGCCACAGCACGCTGCCCGGACAACCGGCCAGCAAGCGGCACCAGAGCGCGAAAATCTCCGGGGTGATCTTGTACGCCTGGTTGAAGCAGCAGAACACGAAACCCTCCTCCGGCAACCCGGCCGCCGCGCGACTGGGTAATGCTCCGATGGCACTGTAACGGCTGTGCGGCTGGTAGGAATCGGGCAGATAGGCAAAAGACTCGCTGTAGGCGGCAGCGCTGTCCGGCGGAGTGAGAAAGCGGTCGGTAATGATGTAGTCGCAGAAATCGCCGCCCAGGGTGCCCGGATAGCCCAGGTAGTTGACCTGGACCGGCGCCGGGCGAAAGGTCAGGATTTCGGTGCGGGTATTGCGCGTATACCCCTTGAGGTCGATGAGGATATCGATACCATCCCGATGGATGGCCTCGGCCGCCTCGGCAATCGACAGCGCCTCGATATCGACGAAGCGCTCGAAGCTCTTTTCCAGCCGCTGGCGCATACCCTTGCCGTCATCCGCACCGTAGGAATAGGCAAATATCTCGAAGCGCTCGTCGTCATGGCCTTCGAAGAGCTCGATCAACAACAATGATGTGGCATGCTCATGAAAATCACAGGACAGATAGCCGATACGGATCTTCGTGCGCACGCCTTCGCGAAAGCGAAATGCCAAGGCATCGCGCTTGGCCGCGGAATCGGCGAGCCGCGTTTTCATCCAGAGATCGGCGCAGGCACGCTGCTCGATGGCACTCACTTGCGGCATGGCCAGCAATATGAACGGCGAAATCGTACTTGCCTCGCCGCGCGCGACAATCGACAGGATCCGTCCTCGCCACATCTCCAGCTCGTCCCACTCACACATGCGCCTAGTCAGGTTGTAGAGTCTCATCGGGAACATTCCTGGCTGGTCGGGCAGCGGCACCGCCGCGCGCTGCCCGACCGAAAAAGGCCTGCCGCGCCCGGAGTGGCGCACGGCCCATAGGCATGCGCGAACGCGCTGCCTTGCAGCCAGGGTACGCAGAACGCACGGCGGATGTCGAAGACTATGCACAATCCTGACGAACCAACCGTCGGAGCTGCGCGCGCAACCGGCAGAGCTTATGGCCGGAGTCGACGAATCGATATTCGAATAAAGTCCATGCCTTATGCCGGCATGACTTCGTTCAAGCCGTAGACGCCTCACACGCAAGCAGGGCAACTATATGTGGAAAAAGGTTTTTCTGACCCTCGCGATTCTCGGCATCGGGCTCATCGCCGCCTATGGCGTCGGCTCGATGCTGCGCCCGAGCATTCAAGGCCGGATCTTCGAAACCCTGGTCTGGCGTACCGACGTGAAACAGCAGAACGCCCTGCTGCTGCAACAGAACGCTGCGCCTCATACCAGCATCGGCCCGTCGCCGGAGTTGCAGGCGCGTTATGCTATCAGCTCGAAACAAGCCGGGGGTCATACGGTCTGGACCATCGCACCGCGCACGGGGGCGACGGAGAGGCAAGTCCTTTACCTGCATGGCGGCGCCTATGTCGCAGGTATTGCCGAAATGCACTGGAACTCCGTCGCCGCCTTCATCGACCATTGCCAGTGTACGTTCATCATGCCGGACTACCCGCTCGCGCCACAGCATACGGTCGATGATGCCCTCGCCATGCTGCTGCCGCTCTATGGGGAGCTGGTGGAAATGAACGGTGCCACCCACCTGACATTGCTGGGTGAATCCTCCGGTGGCGGGCTCGCGCTCGCCCTGGCGATGCGCCTGCGCGAAGCAGACCTTGAACAGCCTGCCGATTTGATCCTGCTCTCGCCCTGGCTCGATGTGACGATGAATAATCCCGCTATCGCCGAGGCGGACAAGCTGGACCCGATCCTCAATGTACAAGGGTTGCAGGACGCGGGCAAAGCCTGGGCCGGGACGCATCCGCTCACGGACTATCAGGTCAGCCCGATCTACGGCAACCTGGAAGGACTCGCGCCGATCATGCTGTTCATGGGCACTCACGACGTCTTCATTGCCGATGCCCGTAAATTGGCCGCCCAAGCCAAGACGGCCCGCGCCAGGCTCGACTACCACGAATATGACGGCATGCTGCACTGCTGGTACATCACCGACTATCTACCGGAGACGAAGGAATTGCTGAAGTTGGTAAGCGAGCGGATCGGGAGTTGACGGGGCGCTGTTCTCGTTCAACCTTACGTGCCGGAGAGCCTATCCAGTCCCGCCATTTGCGAGCCGCTGATGCCCGAAGCCAAGACCACGCTGCTGTTTCTGCTCACCGCCATTGCCGAAATCGTCGGCTGCTACCTGCCGTATCTCTGGCTGCGGCAAGGCAAATCCATCTGGCTGCTGATACCGGCAGCACTCAGCCTGACTTTATTCGCCTGGCTACTCAGCCTGCACCCGACTGCCGCCGGCCGGGTCTATGCGGCTTACGGCGGCGTCTATATCTTCGTCGCGATCCTCTGGCTGTGGCTGGTCGACGGGATCAAACCCAGCGGCTGGGACATCCTCGGCACACTGGTGGCACTGACTGGCATGGCCATCATCATGTTCGCGCCGAGGGCGCCGTGACGGGTTGACGTTCGCCACGCCAGTCGCCACCATCCGCCCATGACCTCTTTCAAACACGTCGACACCTTGACTACTACCACGACCGCCAAGGGCGGGCGTGGATGACTACGTGCAAATGAAATAGCGTATCAACCAAGACCCCGCCAGCGATGGACGGGACTTTGTCATTTCTCCGTCCAGACTGGCTCATACGGAGAAACTGCCATGCAAGATTCTGTTCTCGAAAAAGCTGCCCTGCTGATCATCGATATGCAGGTAGCGATGTATCAAGGACCGGATGCACCCTGGCGCGGTGCTCAAGTCCTGGAAAATATCAATACGCTGATTCAGCGAGCTCGCCTGGCTCAAGCACCGATTTTCGCCGCGCAGCATACAGGTCCGCAGGGCTCGCCAGCCGAGCGCGGCAGCCCTGGCTGGACATTATTACCAGGGCTTGCGCTCGAGACGAGCGAAGATCGAGTATTTGAGAAACACAAACCTAGCTGCTTCGCCGATACGGCGTTACATGACATGCTGGGCGCGGCAGGTATTACCCATCTGCTTATCGCTGGAATGAAGACGCAATATTGCGTCGATACGACCTGCCGTGCCGCCGCTGAATTAGGCTACCGTCCCGTTCTCATAGCCGATGCGCATACCTGCATGGATGCGGGAGGGCTTTCTGCCGAAGCGATAGTCAGGCATCACAACCTGACGCTGGCGGGGCCTTTTGCGAGACTTCTAACGACTGCTGAAGTCCGGTTCCGGTAAAACCGCTATCAAAGTGCTTTCGACAGAATTGACTCGGAAAGCGTAAGGTGGATCGCGCTTTATTTATCCACCTTACGGAGATTTTAGCGAAAGAACGAAACCATTTCGCTCGCCTCGCCGGCCGACAAGTGTTCGAACAGCACCGCTGCACCGACCGCGATCAGCACGATGCCTCCCAGGATTTCCGCACGCTTGCCGATCACCGCACCGATGGTATGTCCCAGCATCACGCCAATGGTGACCATCAGCGTAGTCGCCAGGCCGATGGCGAGTGCGGTCTCGACGATGCTGACATCGACGAAGGCCAGCGTTACTCCGACAGCCAGGGCGTCAATACTGGTAGCAATCCCAGTGAGGGCCAAAACCCAGAATGAATGACTGGTCTTCGGCTCCTCTTCTTCCTCTGGCTCGCCGAAGCCGGCCCAGATCATATGCACACCCAGGCACAGCAGGAGTGTGAAGGCGATCCAGTGATCCCACTGGGCCAGGTATTGCGATGCGACCAGGCCGAGCGACCAACCAATAAGCGGCATGATGGTTTCGATGGAGCCGAAAATAATGCCGGTACGCAAGGCCTCCTTCAGTGGCGGCTTGCACAGGGCAGCACCTTTGCCTACGGCAGCGGCGAATGCGTCCGTGGACATGGCGAAGGCAAGGAAGATGATCGAGGTGAAATTCATGAACAGATACCGGCCGGGCGCTGATCCACGACAGCCCCGCGCGCCCGACCCTGGCACGGGAATGTCGATGGTCTCGCCAACCGGAAGGCGCTCGTGCCACGGCAAAACGCCGAGAATGTTGACACGGGCTCTTCTGGAATCCAGAAGCAGGCTACTCCCCAAAGAGGCGGCAACCTTACCCGATTGAGCGGGAAAACTCCATCGAGCCCGGGCATGTACAAGGCTGCATATCCGGCTGCAGTTATCGTTTGAAGGATGCGATGCCTACCGATCTCTTTATTTGCTTACAACCGGATGCTTACTTTCATATTTGTTTTATTACTACACTTTATTGATCATAGGATCATTTTTATGATTTTATGGGCGTAATCATCAAAAAAACAAAATAGTGATTCTCTCCATGATCCCTCCAGAAAATTATTCCTCTTGCGTTTCAATGTCTGCCCCCCTGTCGAATATCGATGCAGCCTTGCTGGAGCGACTTAAATGAATATGGCGCTTGTTGGTGATATTGGTGGAACGAATGCACGATTCGCCCTGTGGAACAATGACCGGATAGAGTCGGTTCAAACCCTGGCCGCAGCCGATTTTCCCACACCGGAGCAAGCCGTCATCCATTACCTGTCCACCTTGGGGCTGGCACCGGATAGCCTGTCCGATGTCTGCCTGGCCTGTGCTGGACCGGTCTCCGGTGAAGATTTCCGTTTCACCAATAACCACTGGCATCTCAATCGCACCACGTTCCGCCAGGCGTTGCAGCTGGACAATATGCTGTTGATCAATGATTTCACGGCCATGGCACTGGGCATGACGCGCCTGCGTGAAGACGAGCGTATCCAGATCTGCCCCGGAGAACCGGAATCCGATAGCCCGTCACTGGTAATCGGCCCGGGTACCGGGCTTGGTGTCAGCACCCTGCTGCCTCAAGGCAATGAACAGTGGAAAGTGCTGCCGGGCGAAGGAGGACATGTCGATCTGCCGATCGGCAGCCTGCGCGAGGCCGCACTGTGGCAACAGCTCTTCGGCGAGCTTGGCCATGTACGCGCCGAAGATATCCTCAGCGGCAGTGGCCTGATGCGGCTCTATCGCTCGATCTGCGCCCTGGACAACCATGCACCGAACCTGACGACACCCGCTGAAGTCAGCACAGCTGCCCTGGCTGGTGATCCGATTGCGGAAGAAGTCCTGCAGCTGTTTTGCGTCTGGCTCGGGCGAGTCGCCGGCAACAACGTCCTGACCCTGGGTGCGCGCGGCGGCGTCTATATAGTCGGTGGGGTCATTCCTCGCTTTGCGGCGTTCTTCCAAACCAGCGGCTTTGCCAGCAGCCTGAGCAGCAAGGGTTGCATGAGCGGCTATCTCAAGGGCGTCCCCGTCTGGCTGGTAACTGCCAGCTATCCCGGACTGGAAGGCGCGGGTGTTGCCTTGCAGCAAATGCTGGAACCGGCCTGAGTAGCCCTCCGTAACCTTCCCGGTAAACCGGGAAGGCATTCGCGCAACGCCTCTATCGCTTTCGGTGAAACCCGGAAACACCGACAATGCCGAACGTTAGTTCGTTTATACAACGTACATCATCGGCGAAGCTTTTACCGCGTTTCGTATGGATGATCCGGGAGGCTGTTCATCCATGTCGTTACGTTTCGCCTGGCTGTCGTGGCTGTTGTGTTCCATGGGCGTGGCCGCTGGGCCACTGTCCTTCCAGCATGATATCCAGCCGATCCTGACGGCCAAATGTGTGGCCTGCCATGCCTGCTACGATTCGCCCTGCCAACTGAATCTTGGCAGTTCCGCAGGATTACTGCGTGGTGCTACCAAGTTACCGGTATATGACGGCACGCGCAGCGAGCCCCAGGCGACCACTCGGCTGTTCATTGATGCGATGGATGAGTCCGAATGGCGGCGCAAGGGATTCTATTCAGTGCTGGATCCAGAGCCGGCCACCGGCCAGCAGGTCGCCTTGCTCGAGCGCATGCTGGAACGCGGGCACGATCAACAATGGCAGCCCAACAGCCGGTTACCGGATGGGCTGGATACCAGCATCACTCGGCGGAACATCTGCCCGGTACCGGGTGAACTGGAAACCTTCGCCCACGACAATCCGCAACTGGGCATGCCCTTCGCCGTTACCGGCCTGACCACGGGTGAATACGCCACCTTGCAGCAATGGCTGGATCAGGGCGCGGTAGTGGATGAGCACCCGATCCAACCCTCCCCCCACGAACAGCAGCAAATCGCCGACTGGGAAACCTTCTTCAATGCTCTCGATCCGCGCCAGGAGTTGGTCAGTCGCTGGCTCTATGAACACTTGTTTCTGGCGCACCTGTATTTCGAAGAGGGAGAGGCAGGGCATTTTTTCGAGTGGGTACGTTCCAGTACTCCCAGTGGCCAGCCGGTAGTGCCAGTGGCCACCCGACGACCCAACGATGACCCCGGCCCGACTTTTTATTACCGCTTGCGTCCCGTACAGGGTGTGATCGTCCGCAAAACCCATATTACCTATCCCTTGAGCGAGCACGGGCTCAAGCGGATACGCGAATTGTTTTTGGCTGACAATTGGTCGGCCGACCGGATACCCGATTACAGTCCTTATCATCGGACAAGTCCCCTGGCGACCTTTGCCGCCATCCCGGCCCTGGCCCGCTACCAATTTCTGCTGGAGAACGCCGAATATTTCGTCCGGACCTTCATTCGCGGCCCGGTATGCCGGGGGCAAATCGCCACGGATGTCATCCGCGACAACTTCTGGGTGCTCTTCCAGGCACCTCAGCAGGACCTGTATCTTACCGACCCGGCCTATCGCATTCGCACCACTCCCTTTCTGACCTTGCCGGGAGAGTTTGGCACGCTGGGGGAAATCCCCAATATCTGGCAACGCTTCCGCGCCCAACGCAATACCTATCTCAACCTGCGCCGGATGGCGTATGCCAAGGCACCAGCACCGGACTGGTCGCATCTCTGGCTAGGCAACGAGAACGCCCTGCTGACGATTTTCCGTCAGTACGACAGTGCCTCGGTGCAGAAGGGCTTGATCGGCGAGATTCCCCAGACCCTGTGGCTGCTGGATTTCCCACTGCTGGAGCGGATCTACTACCTGCTGGTGGTGAACTTCGATGTATTCGGCAATGTGGCGCATCAGGCACTGACCCGACTGCATTTCGACATGCTGCGCAATGGCGCCGAGCAGAATTTTCTGCGCTTGCTCCCGGCCGATCAGCGCCAGCCGCTGTTGGACGACTGGTACCAGGGAGACGGCAAGCTGCGCCTGTGGCTGGATTACCCGACGGTCGACAGCAAGACGCCGAGTGGTCTGGAATTATCAGGGCAGAATGCCAAGCAGGATTTTGCCAACGCCTTGCTGGCGCGCTCGGCGGCCGTCAATGCCAGCCCGGACCCCATAAACCGTTGCCAGGCCGCGGTGTGCCACAGGCCCGGCCTGCCCTCTGACCTGGCCCGGGCAGAGCAGCTCCTGAGCACCTTGACCGGAAAGCCTGCCAGTCGCTTGCAACTGATCGAACAGCTACCGGAAGCCACTGTCCTGCGGGTGGAAAGCCCGGGAGGAAAACGCGAGATCTACAGTCTGCTGCGCAACCGGGCCCATACCAATGTGGCGTTCATGCTGGGCGAGTCCTACCGGCTGCAACCAGCGCTGGATACCCTGACCCTCTATCCCGGCCTGCTGAGCAGCTACCCCAACTTTATCTTCAACATACCGGCCGGTGACATGCCGCAGTTTGTAGCCAAGCTTCAGGCGGTGCATGGAAATACCGATTTCGAACGGGTAGTGAGCCGCTGGGGTATTCGTCGCACGCACCCCGAGTTCTGGCGCTACTTCAACGACCTCAATACCTATCAGCAGGAAACCAGGCCGCAGGAGGCCGGAGCCTTGGACATGAACCGTTATCAGAATCTGTGAAGAAACCTAGTCACCGGATAACCATCGCCTTTTCCAGAGGCCTGGCAACAGGCAATCCAGACTCAGCCAAGCAGCCGAAAGGATCGATAGCGCTGAAGCGATGATTCTTTCGATATAAAGAGCGCCAGACTGAAGTTGCCTCAGGAAAGTGGTTACTCGCCTGCGCGTCCATTCGCCGATGTACAAAAACGGAAATAGCCGTGCTGGAGCCGTACGAAAAGGTCGCCGCCAGACAAGGCCGGCGACCTGGCACACTCATTCGGGATGAATGATCCCCTGAAAGAAGCGCACGCTGGGCTCTCCGGCCAGCAGCGGCGCACTGCCCTGCTTGAACGGGGCGTAATGCGGCATCGTCTGGTGGTATTCGAAGGCATTGCGGTCGCGGTAGACCTCATGCAGCACCACCGTGTCGGCGTTGCCTTCGTGGATCAACACGTCGAAGGCATAGCAATGTTCCTCGTTGGCCAGTGATTCGCGGGCATCGGCATTGGCCAACTCCAGGAAGGCATCCAGCGTACCGGGCTTGAGGTTGAACTCGGCAAGAACGACAAAGCGAGTGGTAGTCGTTGACATGTTTTTCTTCCTCTGCTTGCGCAATCTTGTTTCAGGAATTGTTTACGGCCCGAACGCCAACGCCCGGACAGCCATGATGGGCCTTCGCTTCTTTACGAATGCAGGCTTCGACCAGCATATCCGGCTCAAGGTCGATCCGTTCGCCGAATTCGCATGAGTTCCGCCACATTCAGCCTTTTCACGCACCTGAGTGTACAGAGAGGGGGGGTTCCGTACCCAGCCGAACGAAACAGCCTTTGGCATTGCAGCTCGTCTGCCTGCGACAGTCACCGGCAAGCTTGCGAAATGCGTGCGGCAAGGTACCCCGGAAATTTTTCGATTACTTATAAAGTATTGTTTATAAATAAAAATACCGCCGTTTTCCAATAACTTGCGGCATCTCCTGAAGCAGGCTCGGCTACACATGGCATACATCCTGCCATTCATATCCTGCCAACCGTTCTGCCAGGCCCCTCAATCGGGCGCCGGTTACGGGCTGCTAAATAACGCCTACGAAGGAGACAGAGCCATGCCAATGGTACTGCTGGAGTGCGACAAAGATATTCCTGACCGTCAAAAGCACATTTATCTGAAAGCACCCAACGAAGACACCCGCGAGTTCCTGCCGATCGCCAACGCGGCAACCATCCCCGGCACGCTGTCCGAGCGCGGATGTGCGTTCTGCGGTGCCAAGCTGGTAATCGGTGGCGTGCTGAAAGATACCATCCAGATGATCCACGGTCCGCTCGGCTGCGCCTACGACACCTGGCACACCAAGCGCTATCCGACCGACAACGGCCACTTCAACATGAAGTACGTGTGGTCGACCGACATGAAAGAAAGCCATGTCGTATTCGGCGGCGAGAAGCGCCTGGAGAAAAGCATCCACGAAGCCTTCGACGAAATGCCTGACATCAAGCGCATGATCGTCTACACAACCTGCCCGACCGCACTGATCGGCGACGACATCAAGGCCGTCACCAAGAAAGTGATGAAAGAGCGTCCCGAGGTGGACATCTTCACCGTCGAGTGCCCCGGCTTCTCCGGTGTATCCCAGTCCAAGGGTCACCATGTCCTGAACATCGGCTGGATCAACGAGAAAGTCGATACGATGGAGAAAGAAATCACCAGCGAATACACGATGAACTTCATCGGTGATTTCAACATCCAGGGCGACACTCAACTGCTGCAAACCTACTGGGATCGCCTGGGCATCCAGGTTGTCGCCCACTTTACCGGCAACGGCACCTACGACGACCTGCGCTGCATGCATCAGGCCCAGCTGAACGTCGTCAACTGCGCCCGTTCTTCCGGCTACATCGCCAACGAGCTGAAAAAGCGCTATGGCATCCCGCGTCTGGATATCGACTCCTGGGGCTTCAGCTACATGGCCGAAGGTATCCGCAAGATCTGCGCCTTCTTCGGCATCGAAGAGAAAGGCGAAGCGTTGATCGCCGAGGAATACGCCAAGTGGAAGCCGAAGCTCGACTGGTACAAAGAGCGTCTGCAAGGCAAGAAAATGGCCATCTGGACCGGCGGCCCGCGTTTGTGGCACTGGACCAAGTCGGTTGAAGACGATCTGGGCATTCAAGTAGTCGCCATGTCCTCCAAGTTCGGCCACGAGGAAGACTTCGAGAAAGTCATCGCCCGCGGCAAGGAAGGCACCTACTACATCGACGACGGCAACGAGCTGGAATTCTTCGAAATCATCGACCTGGTCAAGCCTGACGTGATCTTCACCGGTCCGCGCGTCGGCGAGCTGGTCAAGAAGCTGCACATTCCCTACGTCAACGGCCACGGCTACCACAATGGTCCGTACATGGGCTTCGAGGGCTTCGTCAACCTGGCCCGCGATACCTACAACGCCGTACACAACCCGCTGCGTCACCTGGCTGGGGTAGATATTCGCGACCGCTCCCAGGAAACGCCGGTCATCGTGCGAGGTGCTGCCTGATGAGCCAGTCCCATCTCGACGATGTATTCGCCTACACCGAGGAGCGTTGCCTGTGGCAGTTCTTCTCGCGCACCTGGGACCGTGAGGAAAACATCGAGGGCGTACTCAATCAGGTCGCTCGCCTGCTGACCGGCCAGGAGCCGGTTCGCGACACGCCGCAGGAGCGCCTGTTCTACGCCGATGCCCTGACCATGACCAACGATATCCGCGAGCGTTTTTCGTGGGCTTCGCAGATCACCAAGGAAGAAGTCGACTCCCTGATCAGCGGCCTCAAAGCCCGCTTGGTCGACGTGACCATCACACGCTCGACCAACCGCGAACTGACCCACCACCTTTATTAAGTCGATGACGCGGAGCGCTACCCTGCGCTCCGCTCTCGAAGGAGCTTTTCATGAGCAATTGCGACGTAGTCACGATCACCCCGCCGGACGTCAAGCTGACCCCGCGTGACCGTGAAGGCATCATCAACCCGATGTACGACTGCCAGCCCGCCGGTGCGCAGTATGCCGGTATCGGCATCAAGGACTGCATCCCGCTGGTCCATGGCGGCCAGGGCTGCACGATGTTCGTCCGCCTGCTGTTCGCCCAGCACTTCAAGGAAAACTTCGATATCGCCTCGACCTCGCTGCACGAAGAGTCGGCGGTATTCGGTGGCGCCAAGCGAGTCGAAGAAGGTGTGTTGGTTCTGGCGCGCCGTTACCCGAACCTGCGCGTGATTCCGATCATCACCACCTGTTCGACCGAAGTCATCGGTGATGATATCGAAGGTATTATCCGCGTTTGTAACAAGTTGCTGGAAGCCGAATTTCCGGAGCGCAAGATCTACCTGGCACCCGTCCACACGCCGAGCTTCAAGGGCAGCCATGTAACCGGCTATGCCGAGTGCGTGAAGTCCGTATTCAAGACCATCACTGCCGAGAAAGGTAAGGGTGAAGCCACTGGCAAGCTCAACATCTTCCCAGGCTGGGTCAACCCGGGCGACGTCGTACTGCTCAAGCGCTACCTGAAGGAAATGGGCGTCGAAGGTACCATCTTCATGGATACCGAAGACTTCGACTCGCCGATGCTGCCGAACAAGAGCATCGAGACCCATGGCCGCACCACTATCGAGGACATCGCCGACAGCGCCAACGCCCTGGCTTCCCTGGCTCTGGCCCGCTACGAAGGCGCGACCACCAGCGAGCTGTTGAAAAAAACCTACGATGTGCCGCACAACCTGGTGAACACCCCGTACGGTATCAAGAACACCGACGACATGCTGCGCAAGATCGCCGACCTGACCGGCAAGGAAATCCCCGAGTCGCTGGTCCACGAGCGCGGCATCGCCCTCGACGCCCTGGCCGACCTGGCACACATGTTCTTCGCCAACAAGAAGGTCGCCATCTTCGGTCACCCGGACATGGTCCTGGGCATGGCTCAGTTCTGCATGGAAATCGAACTGGAACCCGTGCTGTTGCTGATCGGTGATGACCAGGGCAACAAGTACAAGAAGGATCCGCGCATCCAGGAACTCAGGGACGCCGCACACTTCGACATCGACATCGTGCACAACGCCGATTTGTGGGAACTGGAAAAACGCATCAACAACGGCCTGAAACTGGACCTGATCATGGGGCACTCCAAAGGCCGCTACGTCGCCATCGAAGCCAACATCCCGATGGTTCGCGTCGGTTTCCCGACTTTCGACCGCGCCGGTCTCTACCGCAAGCCATCCATTGGCTATCAGGGTGCCATGGAGCTGGCCGAAACCATCGCCAATACCCTGTTCGCTCATATGGAGTACACCCGTAACAAAGAGTGGCTCCTCAATACGTGGTAATTCGCTGTAACGGTGGCCCAACCGGCTGATTCGTGCGTTCGACACCGAACGGCCCGGGCTTGCCGAACGACTTGCGGGTGTCTCCATCTCGGGGGTGGGAGACACCGGCCCTTTTTCCCCCGAACGTCGTGCCGTATCGAAGGAGTGTCGCCATGCGACAGTTGCAGGAGATGGTCACTCAATATCGTGCTTGTTTCGGTGAGCACTGCAGCCAGCCGGAACATCGGCATATCGAACCCTATACCCGGCCCAAGCGCCTGAATTTCCAACCACTGGCCGTGCAGGAAGAACCTCGCCTGCCGGGCAGCCTGGTGCTGGCCCTGACCAGCGCCTATGCACTGCTTGCCGATTGGCAGGAGTGCCAGAACCCCGAGCTTGCCACGCTCGGCAGTTGGCAACGCTACCTTGCATTACCCAAGCGCAGCGCCACAGAGAAGCTGGCGGCGGAAATCTTTCGCATCCTGCGGGTTTTTCGCACTTCGGCGATCCAGAAAGGCGGGTTAATCGAAATCCGCGAGGATGGCCTGATCCGCGCCAGTTGCAGTTACAACTATTGTGCGTTGAGTCTGTTGATCACCCAGGCCGGCCTCGAATTGCTGGTCTCCAGCGTCGCCTGGTATCTGGAATCGCTCGACCAGCCACATAGCGAAGCCTACGTCGAATTGATGCTCGGCCAGTATTTTGCCGACATCGTCGCCGAAATCCGCGGCTTCAGCGACGATGACCGGATTCTCTATCAATTCCGCCAGAAAGCCTGGTTCAACCGGCACTTCCGCCTGGAATTCGATAACCCGCGCCTACAACACGAAGAAGGACATTACCTCGTCGATATCGGCAAATACGGCAATGATCCGGCCCGTTATCCGATTGATTGCTACATCAGCCTCGACGCCGACCTGTTCATCGTACCGGTGGAAGCCTTGCGCGACGGACGCATCGCGACCGCTGACCTGGGCAAGTGGCGGGCCCGTACCGCCGAGGGAGCAGCCCTGCCGGATGCCTTCCGCCTGCGCTTCGCCCACGAGAAAAACGTCGTCGGCATGCCGATGACCTGAGCGGAACGGGCCTTGCCCGGATCTGCACCCCCATCGATGCAAGGAGCTTGGACATGAGTGAAATCGGGCATATCAAGATCGCCATTACGACCAACGACCTGCTGCAAGTCGACGCCAACTTCGCCACGGCCAAGCAGATCGTCTTCTATGACGTCAGCTACGACGATGCCGAATTCGTCGATTGTGTCCAGTTCAAGGGCGGTGGGGTCAAGGGTGGTGGAGCCAAGCGCGGGCCTGGCGGCGGCTCCGGCTGTTCCATGGGCGACCCCACCGGTGGTGCGGCAGTCGACCAGATCCAGCTGCGCGTCGATGCACTGGAAGGCTGTGCGGTGCTGTTTACCCTGGCGCTCAGCGATTTCGCCGCCGTCAACGTGAAGAATGCCGGTGTGTTTCCCGTGAAAATGCAGCAGAGCCGTGAAGTTCAGGAAGTGATCGATCAGCTGCAATCGATGATGCGCAGCAATCCGCCGCTGTGGCTGCGTAAAGCCCTGGGCTACGGCCTGCGCAATGCGGAATTCCTGATTGAGCGCGAAGCATGATCGAGACGCGCAGACTATTCGGTACGCAAGAGCTCGATACCGGACAGTCCGTCGCGGAGCAGACAACCAAATCCGCTGCGAGTGGCACCGAATGCGGCCCAGCGGCGCTACTGGTGCTTGATCGAGTATCGGTGAAGCGCGGCACCAGCAACGTGCTGAGCGACATCAGCCTCGATCTGCCGTGCGGCAGCATCACCGCTATCGTCGGCCCCTCCGGCGCCGGCAAGAGTACCCTCATGGCCACCCTCAATGGCCTGCTGCAACCCAGTGCCGGCTTGCTCAGTGCAGCCGGTATCGGCCGTCTGGACTCGGCCGCCAGCCTGCTCGCCCATCGCCGGCGCACCGCCACCGTATTCCAGGAACACGCGCTGATCGCGCGGCTGTCGGCGCTGGATAACGTCCTGCTCGGCCTGGCCGACCGGCGCAATCCGTTCTCGCTGCTGCCCTGGCCACGAGCGCTGCGCGAACAGGCCATCGCCGCACTGGCCGAGGTCGGCCTGCTGGACAAGGCACTGAAGCCGGTAGCCCGCCTCAGCGGTGGCGAGCGCCAGCGCGTCGGCATCGCCCGCGCCCTGGTTCGCCGCCCTGTGCTGTTGCTGGCCGACGAGCCATTCGCCTCGGTCGACCCGACGCTGACCGAGCGCATGGCCGATGAATTCCGCCGGTTGGTCCATGAGCATTCGCTGACCCTGGTCATTGTCCTGCATCAGCTCGACCTGGCGCGCCAACTGGCCGATCGCATCGTCGGTATCACTGATGGCCGCATTGCCTTCGAGGGTGAACCCGACACCTTCGATGCTACCGCCCAAGCCCGGATTTTCCCGATGTTGTAACCATAGCCAACCACTAAAACACAAGGATGGAACACTGATGTCGCGTCTTCTGAAACGTTTCTGGCCACTGGTCCTGGTGGCTCTCCTGCCTATACTTTCCGCTCAGGCCGCCAATTCCGGCATGCCCAAGAAACTGGTTGTCGGCCTTTTGCCCGGTGAGTCCGCCCCCACCGTGATGCGCTTGAACGAACCACTGCGCCAGCATCTGGAAAAGACCCTCGGCATTCCCGTCG
Organism: Azomonas macrocytogenes; assembly: GCF_014191985.1. Taxonomy (GTDB): domain Bacteria; phylum Pseudomonadota; class Gammaproteobacteria; order Pseudomonadales; family Pseudomonadaceae; genus Azomonas; species Azomonas macrocytogenes. The sequence goes on along the minus strand of NZ_JACHXI010000006.1, from coordinate 25,454 downwards.
AACTGATGGTCGGCGCCAACTATGCGGCCACCAGCGAAGCGCTGCGTTTCGGTCGCATCGATATCGCCTATCTGGGCCCGATCACCTACATCCTGCAGAGCCGCAAGGTTCAGCTCGAACCCTTCGCCCGCCCGACCCACGCTAACGTCGGCCCGACCTTCCTGGCCTCGATCATCGTCCCGGCCGACAGCCCGGCCAAGACCCTGAAGGATCTGAAGGGCAAGGAAATTGGTTTCGGCGACCCGGCGTCCACCTCAGGCACTTGGGTGCCACGCTACATGCTGGCCGAACAGGGCCTGATCTCCGGCCGCGACTACACCCTGCGCGTCCTGGGTGCCCACGATGCCGTCGCACTCGCCGTGGCGAGCAAGAAGCTTGCAGCCGGTGGGATCTCCAAACCGGTCTACGAGCGCCTACTGAAAGAGGGCAAGATCAAGGCTGATAGCGTGCGTATTCTCGAAGATTCGACGCCGATCCCGGAATATATGTGGACCTTCCGCGAAGGGCTGGACCCCGAAGTGAAAGAGAAGATCCGCCAGGCTTTCATCGGTACCACCGACCCGGCAGCCCTGGCCGTATTCCGGGCTCAGGCCTTCATCCCCTGCGTCGATTCCGACGTGGATCGCGTGCGCACCTGGATTTCGGTGGTCGAGAAAGATCATCCGGAAGATGCCGTGGTGAACGCGAAGTGAGTCCCGCCGCCATGCAGCAACGAACCATCCTGCATACCGCATTCCGGCGCGAATGGCTGTCGCGCCTGCTGCTGGTGGCTTGTATCGGTTGCGTACTGCTGGCCGCCCACTGGGCCGGAGCGCTCGATCCCGAGCGCTACCGGGAAATGCTGCCAACGCTCTGGACGCTTGCCACGGATGCCTGGCCACCGGACTTCGAACGGCTGCCGAACTGGGGCAAACCCCTGCTGGATACCCTGGCCATGAGCGTTGCCGGTACTGCTGGCGGCGTGCTGGCAGCCTTGCCGCTTGGTGCCCTGGCTGCCCGCGGCCTGGCTCCGGCGCCGGTACGGCATCTGGTGATGCTGCTACTCAACACAGTGCGCTCCATCCCCGGTTTGCTCTGGGGCATCATCTTCGTTGCCTCGGTCGGTTTCGGCCCACTGCCAGGAGCGCTGGCACTGGCCTGTCATTCAGCCGGCATGCTCGGCAAGTTCTTCGCCGAGATTTTCGAGCATGTCGATCGCGCTCCGGTAGATGCGCTGCGCAGCCAGGGCGTCACGATCCTGGGCGTACTGCGCTTTGGCGTATTGCCGCAAGTATTGCCGCGGCTGGTCGACGTCAGCCTCTACCGTTGGGAACACAACATTCGTGCCGCAACCACCTTGGGTGTCATCGGCGCGGGCGGCCTGGGACTGGAAATCATCACCGCCTTCCATCTGTTCGAATACCGTGAAGCACTGGCATTGATCGGTGTCCTGCTGGCACTGGTCACGGTTGTCAACCTGCTCGGCGCCTATATCCGCCGCCGTTTTCTCGATTACACCACTGCATGAAAGGAGGCTCCCCATGAGCATCGAATCCGCCAAGTCTTATATCAACCGCATGCGTACCGACGAAGCATTCCGGCATAGGGTCAATGAGGTTTCCGAAGATGAAGAAGCCAGCTGGGCGCTGTTGAAGGCACAGGGCTATGAATTCGACATGAACGAATTCCGCAAGGCGCAGGACGAAATCTACGCCGAGCACGGTATCACTCCTCTTTGATTTCCAGGCTCTCCCGGCTTAACCAGGCTCCTCTGCCGTCTTCCGCCTGGAAGACGGTTTCAACATTCTGGTTCACCTGAATCCGGGGATACGGCCTGCGCAGTTTGACCCTGGCAGCCTCGATAGTGGAAAACGCGACGGTATCGCCCTCATATCCAGGCCTGGCCGGCACAACCTGGCAGTACGATTACCTTCGAGCCCGGTAACGAATAGCCCCTGACCGCGGTCCTGGCCATACACCTCGCAATACCAGCCCATGCGCGCGCGACCACCGCCGGTTATGGCGACAGTGCTGCTTACCCGGCTTGGCAGCCTGTTTCCGGTTTTGATGCAGCGATCTCCCCTCGCCAATTAGACCAAAGCGCGATGAAACATTTATACATACTTAGCATGGTAATGTAATACTTAATTAAATGAACTTTAAGAAAACCTTAATAAAAGATAATATCTGGAAACGTGATCAGTTTTCTCTTCGTGCGGGCCCAGTGTGAAAAAACCATTTCTTGCCCACCAGATAAGACTTGCTGCGTGACCACCTCTACTTACGGTTGACTATTGCCATGCGTGCTATGCGGTTCTCGATCCATAAAGAAGAATTTCTGCGCCAGCGATCTGGTGCGGCCAGAGCATCCCGGTTCGTAGCACTTTACGAATATATCCGCCAGGCTATTTCAAGGCGTTCCCCCGGAGATCGCAAGCTCGCCCCCTTGATTGCCGTTGTCGGCTGTGACGGAGCAGGCAAATCGACGGTTTCTGAAGCCATTCTTTCGTGGATGCAGGAATCGCGTATCACCGAAGCCTGTCACTTGGGTATCCAATCCAAGACGATCGGTCTGGCTCTCGTGAAGCTGCCATTGGTCGGTCAGCATATCGAGCACTTGATCGCGCTTAACTCCAAGCGCGGGAACAAGGATGCACAGGAGATGGAGGACAAGGGGCCCACGACACTGGCAGCAGTGGCGATTTATCTTCTCTCGCTACGGCGCTGGTACCGTTACCAAAAAATGATGAGATTGCGCCGCAGAGGCATGGCCATTGTGGCCGACCGCTATCCACAGATAGCCGTACCTCAAATGAAAATCGATGGCCCCGGTCTATCTGCCGTTCCCTACCGCAATGCCATTGTCCGCTTTCTGGCCCGGCGCGAAAAAGCGCTTTACGCCTATATGACCAGCTACCGCCCTGACCTTGTGATTCGTTTGAACGTTGACCTCGAAACGGCCTACGCGCGCAAACCGGATCATCGTTACGAATCCTTGGCCATCAAGATTGCCGCAGTACCGCAGCTGGAATACCGAGGTGCACGTATTGTGGATCTCGATAGCCGAGAGCCACTGGCAGATGTCATTGCGAAAGCAAAACAAGCCATAACCGCTTGCCTGGCAGGCCGTTGAAAACTCAAAAGACCGCATAGCAAGCTGATCGATCGAACCGGGTAGCCGATCGAGATCGCGGCGCGGCTCGCATGTGTAAAGCGGGTTGCGCCAGGAACATCGTGCAGAAATCGGCTAATGAACCGCTCTTCCAGGAGAGAGGGTCGAGCCTGAGCGCTTGCAAAACGACGAATCTGGCAGGTTGAAGTAATGGGTGCTGAATTTTTCAACGGCCCAGAGCTTGTTGGCGTTTCAGCACAAACCGTCCTTGCGAGTTGCGCGGCATTGTTTACCACCAGACACGGCCTGCGACGAAATTCAACCAGGCTCTAGGGGTAGCTTTATGAATATGAATACTCAAGCCATTACCACTGATCGTGCCCAGGCTGACGTTGGCATGGCACCGCTGATCGCCATCATAGGATGCGATGGTTCGGGAAAGACGACTCTGGCATCCGGGATATGTTCAGCCCTGCACAGCTATTCGGCCAGATCCTGCTATCTCGGTCTTGGATCGCGTGGCATTGCTTCGCGGATCGAAACCTGGCCGCTGATCGGAAAGCTGCTGGTACGTTATCTTTCCAGCAAGGCACGACAGGCACGCACCAAGGGTGAACGCATCCCGGGGAATTTGACCGCGCTGGTAATTTTTTGTTTCTCCAAATTACGCGTTTTTCGCTTCAAACGGATGTTGAAGCTGCGAAAGCAGGGTCATGTCATGATTTGTGACCGGTACCCACAGGTGGATATTCCAGGCTTCTACGATGGCCCGGGTCTTTCGGCAGCGCGCGCAACCGGGCCTTTTACCGCCTGGCTCGCCAAGCGGGAGCGAAAACTGTACGAACACATGGCTGGTTATCGACCGACATTGGTCATCCGCTTGAATATCGATGCCGAAACCGCTTATGCCCGCAAGCCGGATCATGAGCTGGTGTTACTGCGCGAAAAGGTAGCCGTTACGCCTCTGCTTAATTTCAATGGCGCCACGATTATTGAGCTCGATGCCAGCCAGCCTTATGTCGATATCCAGGCAACAGCTCTGCAAGCAGTACAGCGGGTAATCCTGGATTATCAGCGCTCCCGGCTCTCAGCCGTATTGCCCCATGAACTGTCTATCTTGTGATTTGTGAAAAGCTGCCTTGCCTATTCAGGAGTCGGCAAGCGATCAACGCAGAGCGCCATACTCCTCTGGCAGTATCTGAGGTCAGGCTACATCGGGTAATCAAACGAATCGCACAGCGCATGCTCGTGTTCAAGAACTGCTGCTGTACCTACAGGCGGGAATGGACATCATGCACGTCATGGCTAAAGCAATAGAGGGCAGGGTTCACCTGCCCTCTGTACAGCACTGGTATGCGCTAGCTGAAATGCCTAGCGCTCTTGTTCATCCTCCAATACCCAGGCAACCAGCGAATCGCCAATTTTAGTGCCGAACGAGCCATGCCCTCCAGCCATCCCCACGACAAACTGCCGGCCTGTTTTCTCCGACACATAGGTTATTGGCGTCGCCTGACCACCTGCGGGTAAACGCCCTTTCCATAGCTCTTTGCCATTACGCACATCGTAAGCACGCATGTAATAGTCCAAAGTGCCGCTGAGAAATGCCACGCCACCAGCGGTAATCACAGGGCCACCCAGCGCAGGAACTCCCAACGGGAACGGAATAAAAGGTGCATTATCGCGACTGGTACCGTTCTTGTGCATCCACACCGGTTTCATGGTGCGCAGATCCACAGCCGTAACGTAACCCCACGGTGGTGTCTGGCAAGGCAAGCCCACCGGAGACATGAATGGTCCCAGATGCACCATATAAGGCGCGCCAAGATTAGGTTGCAGACCGACTTCGCCACCCCCTCTGTGCTCTTCTTTGACATCGATTTCGTCGCGCTTGACCAACTTCGAGACGAAGGCCAGGTAGTTCGGCGTGCCGAACATGAGTTGCCGCACTGGATCGACTGCCAACGATGACCAGTTAAAGGTTCCGACGTTACCCGGATAGATCAACGAACCCTGTTCGCTCGGTGGCGTGAAATCTCCCTCGTAACGCAGCTTGCGGAATTGAATGCGACATATCAGCTGGTCGAGCGGTGTACCACCCCACATGTCGCGTTCGCGCAAGGGTTCCGTCGGCGCGTAGCTAAGTGCAGAGACGGGCTGGGTCGGGGCGGTGAAATCGCCTTCGACCGCGCCTTGCGGTACGGGAATCTCAGTTACCGGCACTATAGGCTTGCCAGTGCGCCGATCCAGCACGAACAGGTCACCGCGCTTGGTCGCCTGGATGATTGCCGGCACCTTGTCACCCTGCGGGCCATCGATATCGACCAGCGTGGGTTGCGATGGCAGGTCACGATCCCAGAGGTCATGATGCACGGTTTGGAATTCCCAACGCACCTTGCCAGTAGCCAAATCAAGCGCCACTAGGGCAGCGGTGAAGCGTTCGGTTTCCGGCGAGCGCTGCACGCCCCATTGATCCGGCGTCTGATTGCCGGTAGGGATGTAAACCAGCCCCAACTGCTCGTCGGCCGTGGCAATGGTCCAGGAGTTTGGTGTGCTGCGTACGTAGGCAGCACCTGCCGGCAATGGCTCGGTAGCATCAGGATTGCCCGGATCCCAGTTCCATACCAACTCGCCGGTACGTACATCGTAGGCACGAATCACACCACCGGGAGAATCCACCGAACCGTTATCGGTCACCGAACCACCGACGATCACTAGCTTTTCGGTCACCACCGGTGGCGAAGTCGGCAGGTATATCCCCCGGGCGTCGTCACCCATACCCACTTTCAAATCGATCATGCCGCCTGTGCCGAAATCTTCACATGGCCGGCCATCTACGGGGTCCAAGGCGAACAGCGTAGCATCGTTGGTGGGCAGAAAGATCCTGCGAGTACAGCGGGCAACGGCTGCCTGACGAGGCTCGTCAGCGCTGGCAACGGCCTCGCTCGTCTTAGAGTAGGCGGTGGCATCGTGATAGGACAGACCGCGGCAAGTCATATGCTGATAGTACTTGGCATCACGGTTGATATTGGGATCGAAACGCCACAGCTCCTCACCACTGTCTGCATTCAAGGCAATGGCAATACTATGGGGGGTACAGATGAACAAGTTGTCACCCACCTTCAAGGGAGTGACTTGATTGGTCAGTTCACCAGGATCACCCTCGCGCGGCCAATCACCGGTGTGGTATTCCCATGCTTTCTTCAGCCGTCCGACATTTTCGGGTGTGATCAAATCGGCTGGAGAATAGCGGTCAGCACGAGCCGAGCCGCCATATGCCAACCATTCGTTCGCCGAATAGCCAGTCTGCTCTCCCGAGGTTTTGCCGAGCATTCGCTCATCACTGAACTCACCGGTAATACTCGAGTAGTCCTGAGTCAGCGAATAACCGCCCATCAGCACACCGAGTATTACACCAATGCCAAGCAGGCCACTGGCACCATCCCGCCAGTTTGGCAAATTACCGATATAGCGATTGACGACAGGCAATAGCAGCCAGGCGCCCAACGCTAGCCACAAGTCGATACGAGGCGCTAACTGCCACCAATCGAAGCGTACTTCATAGATCGTCCAAACCAGCGTCGCGAGCAGCAATATGGCATACAACCAAATTGCCAGGCGCCGCTGGGCAAATATCAAAACACCCACAGCCAACAGTCCGAGACCAGCGAGCAGGTAGTACCAGGAACCCCCTAGTACTACCAGATAACCGCCTCCGAACGTCAATGCTGCTCCCAACAACACCACCACTGCAGCGGTCAATTTGACCAACAGTGGCAGTGGCGCTTTTATCGTAGTCATTCGCCTCTCCTGTACCCCTACCTAATAAATACCGACCGAACAGCTACCCAGGGATTTTCTTCGAATAAAACTGGAAATTTACCCTTGTATAGATAAGCCGCTTGTTTAATTATAGAAAACTTGTAAAGCACCAACACTGGCGGACGAAAATACGCGATTCTGTAATTGATCGGTAGACTTTTATGTATAGAAAAACGACAAAACGTTTAGTTCAAAGTTTCATCGACCCATCCTCGATTTTAAAAATCGCCTGAAAAGTTATCCCTGTTTGTTTGGCATGCTCTCTGCCAAATACTCTCTGCAAAAAAATAGTCAGGCGGGGCGCTATCAAGCCAGCCCCGGGCATGATCGACGTAAGCGTTTTTTCGGATGCACGTTGACGGCAATCAGCAGAACTCTCCGGCTCGGCAATAGCCGCCTCATCCTTATTGCGAGAGTTTCGGGTGGCGAAGTTCCTTGCCATGGCTCTGCGCCTGCTGGCTCACCTCCTCCCGTGCATACCGTCGCGGGTAGGAAGATCCCAACAGAAGAAGTGGAGATGAAGAGGCCTACAGCGTCCGATCTTCAGTTTCCCGCTTTTGTTGAACAAGCTCTTTAGGCTTCTTCGGCTTGATCAGGCTGAAATCGATCAGACTCTTCGGATGTTGAGGATTGCCTATCAGCAACGGCCGCGCTTTGAATTCGGCGTTCACCAGACTCTTGCTCGGGTCGAATTCGTCGAAGCGCAGACCGGCCAGATCCGCCCAGGTGTGGATGAAGTGCGAGCTACTATAAGGACGGTGCAGACTGGCGCTGAAATCCCAGGCCTGTTGCGCCTGCCATCTTGGCGAACTCCAGACGATGAAAGGCACTGTGTACATCGGCCCGGTCGGCGCCTCTTCGTTACGCCCGAGTATGTCGGGATTGGCGGCGTCGAACACCGCCTCGCCGTGATCGGACAGATACAGCAAAAAGCCGTTGGGATCAGTGGCGCGCAAGCGTTCAATTAACGAAGAAACCACATAATCGTTGTACAGCACGGCATTGTCATAACTGTTGTAAGTCGGCAACTGGTCATCAGTGACGTTGGCCGGCACGCCAGTGCGATCAGTGAAGCGGTTAAATTCTTCTGGATAGCGATAGTGGTAGCGCATGTGGGTACCCAGCAGATGCACTATCACGAATTTGCGTGGTGCATCCTCGGCCAGTAACTGGGCGAAGGGTTCGAACACGTCGCCATCGTATTTACTGGTGAGATTCTGATCGCGGTTGTTATTCAGATAGAACTGCTCATCCGCTTGCTTGGAAAAAGTGGTGAGCATGGTATTGCGCTTGGTAATGGTCTGCTGATTGGTGATCCAGTAGGTCTTGTAACCGGCCTGTTTCATCAGACTGATCAGCGATGGGGTGGTCAGATAGAGGTCGGGATGCTCCTGATCGGCGAAGGTCAGCACCTGCTCCAGCGCTTCGATAGTGTAAGGACGTGGGGTGACCACGTTATCGAACACCTGCAACTCACTACGCATCTTGTCGAGATTGGGCGTAGTCGGCCGTGGATAACCATAGAGGCTCTGGCGCTGGCGGTTGGTCGATTCACCGATAACCAGCACCAGGGTCGCTGGCTGTCCGGCATGGGCATCGACCAGATGCTCCAGCGGCGGAATTCGCTCCTGGCTGGCCAGCAGGCCTTCCATGTTTTCCAGTTGCCGGCGATATTGGTGATAGCCAACCAATAACTGCCAGGGCGAGGCCGCCTCGATGTTCTCTTCGAATTCATCGATAGCCGTCTGTAGATCCGGGCGCTTGAAGTACTGGCGCGTCGCTTCGTAACCCATCGACAGGACAAACAGGCAGCAAGCAGGCCACGCGTGCCGTCTGACGTGGCAGATAGACCGGGCGTACCTTGCGCCACAGCAGCCATCCGCCAAAACCGTAGGCGACGGCAGCGAACACTATCGACCAGGAGAAGTAATGCTCCAGATACTCGGTCGCTTCGCTCACATTCGACTCGAACATGATGAAGATGACGCTCTGGGAAAACTCCTGGCCATATACCAGGAAATAGCCAAAGCCAGCCAGGGAGCATAGCCAGAGGAGTGTACCGATCATCCCGGCGAGCAGCTTCGTCCGCGCTGGAAACAACAATAGCGGTATCAGCCACAGGGCGCTGGCCATCGAGGCTTGGCGCAAACCTTGAAACCCGGCAACCCCTGAAAACGCAATCAGCGTCTGGGTAACCCCGGAGAAGTACCAGAAAAACAGAAACATCCAGCCAAACCCGGCCCAATCGGTGCCGGTACGCCTGGCGAGTGCAGATTTCATTATTGTCATGAGTTTCTCGATTGCCGCGCCTGGCGCCGGGATTGCTCCACGCATAAAAAAAGGAGCGGACTATGCCATAGGGCCGACAGAAACTGAATCGCCTCACCTTTACAGGGGTTCCCGCTCTTGAAAGAGACGACTTGATCGAGGAGAAAGAAGTGGTTCAGGAAATTCGAGCAGGGCTAAATGGAATGTCCATGGGCACGAGATTGATTGCCATATTAAAGAATAGCGGTGAATCGATCTGGACAAAGGCTGGTACCAATACCAGTATATGGCGCCAAATGCCTTTGTCCTGCTCAAACACTATCGGACAATTGCGGCACACCGCGACAAACAACTGAAGATCAACGGCCTGCCGACACAGCGGTGATAGCTGGTCCGGTAAACTCTTTTCAGTGTCCGGCAGCCTCTTCCAGCAAGGTCTTCTGCAGAATCTGGACCGCCTCGGCAATGGACCGGCGATTGTCTTCAGCCGCCTGGTCAGCAGCCGGTTTCTCCTTGCTGCGCTCGATCCAGACCAACGCCTGGGTCAGGATGTGCCGGGCCTCCTCTTCAGCCTTGGCGGTCAGGGCGTTACTCCCCAGTTTGCGAGCGCCGATCAAGCGGCGAGTAGCATTGACGATGCCGCGCGTCTTCATGGAATGAGTCCTTGTCGCTAAGTGCGTGAAGGGGCGACGCCCGCTTCTTGTCGACGTTGGCGATGCCAGCGGCGTGCCAGATCCATCCCTAGCACCGCGCAGAGCTGTCGCCAGGGTTTTACGGCACGGACTGACGCGACAAACAGCACACCAGAGGGTTCGTCGAAGTACTTCATCGGCGTCTAAATGTACCTTCCGGAACTTCTCGCTGGCCGATTCGAGAATCACCTGGATGGCGGACAGTCCCGCCATGGCGAGCTTGAAGCCTCCTTCGCCGCAAGCTGGCCCGAATCTCGCACCTAAACCATACGAACAACAGCTTCGGCCGGAACGAGGAGGGCAGCGTGACTCGAGCTTACCCGCAAACCGTATACGACCCTGGTCGCCATCACGACCTACCGGCCCCCGATGAACTGGGCGCTCTGGATCTGCTGGGACGCATGCCGATCCCATTGCGCCGACCGTTCAAGGTCGGCATCGACCGCACCGTGGCGGCGAATCGCACGGCGACCGGGGAAACCCTGAACTGCTGCTGCCTGGGTGGCGGTGAATGGTATAGCCCGTTCGATACCCTGGCAGATGAAACCGACCCCGCCCGGTTGCCGGGCATGCTGGTCTCCACCATCTACCATGATGTACTGGACCCGCGCCTGCTGGCGCATTACCAGCCGGACGCCGCTACCCGGCCGTTACCGGAGCTGCATCCGGCCTGCATCGAGGCCGGTATCGCCGATCCGCTCGGGGTGTTTCGCGTATTCTCGGTGATTCCCTTCGTCTGGCTGGTGGACCAGCGACGCCTGAAAGGTCGCCCGCAACCTCGGGTATGGAGCGATCTGCTCGACCCGTGCTGGGCTGGCGAAATCGTCTTCGGCGGCTGGCGACCGAATGCACAGGTGCCCTATCAGGATTACAACGCCTACCTGCTGCTGATGCTCTATCGCGAGTTTGGCCAGGCCGGATTGCAAGCCTTCGCCGCCAATGTCCGCCACCTGCAGCACAACGTGCGTACCGCAACCCAGGCCGGTTCCAACAGCCGCGACGTTGGTACCATCGCCATCCTGCCCTGGCTGCAGGCCGAACTTTGCCCGCGTCGCGAGCGCACCCAGGTAATCTGGCCGGAAGACGGCGCACTGGCCATGCCCATCGGTTTTCTCGCCCAGGCACGCGCGCAGGAGCGATTGGCGCCGTTGGTGGACTACCTCACCGGCCCGGAACTCGGCGCGGTACTGACGCGCAATTGCTATCCACCGGTGAATGCCGCGGCGAAAAACGCTTTCCCTGCTGGCGCACGGCTCAAGTGGCCGGGCTGGGAATTCTTTCGTCATCGGGATTTCGCCGCCGAGGAGCGCCTGGCGGCGGAGTTGTTCTTCGCTGCCGGCCACGGCCAGCAAGGAGTACAGGCATGCAACTGATTACCGTGGCGGGCTCGCCCTCCGTCGGCAAGACTTCGGTCATCCTGCGCGTGGCCGAACTGCTGCGCCAGGAGGGCCGCAAAGTCGGCGTGGCCAAATTCGACGCGCTATCGACCTCCGACGACAAGCTTTATGCCCAGAAGGATATTCCAGTGGCCGTCGGCCTGGCCGGCTCGTTGTGTCCGGACCACTACTTCGTTTCCAACATCGAGGACTGCCTGGCCTGGGGCGCACGCCAGGCGCTGGATGTACTGATCAGCGAGAGTGCCGGATTATGCAATCGCTGCTCGCCGCATATCGATGGCGTGCTGGCCGTCTGCGTGGTCGATGCCCTGGCCGGCGTACACACGCCCAAGAAAATCGGGCCGATGCTGCGCCTGGCCGACGTGGTGGTCATCACCAAGGGCGACATTGTTTCCCAGGTCGAGCGTGAGGTGTTCGCTTTCCATGTCCGCCTGGCCAATCCCGGTGCGCGGGCGCTGTTCTGCAATGGCATCACCGGGCAAGGCGCCACCGATATCGTCCGCCACCTGCGTGCTGCCGAGACGACCGAGAGCCTGGATGGCAGCCGCCTGCGCTTCTCGATGCCGGCGGCCGTTTGCCCCTATTGCGTTGGCGAGACCTGCATCGGTGAAACCCATCAGCGCGGCAATGTGAAAAAGATGCGCTTTGTCGACCTGGAGACGCCTCGATGAAGGCACTGGAGCTTGGCAAACAGCCACTTACCACGGTGCTGGAACAACACCCGATGGTGGCCGACTTTGTCACCGCGCTGGGATTTTCAGCGCCCGACGAGCACATCAGCCTTAGCCAATGGCTGGCCGAACTGCCCGACGAGGCACTGTTCGATGCCGGGATGGAGCGCGGGCAGATACTCGATCACCTGCAGCGTCTGGTGGCTGAAGTCCAACTCATGGCGGATCGTCACGCAGAGCGCATCGACAGCGTCACGCTGATCGGCGGTCGCGACAAGAGCGGGCGGGCGGAAAACCTCGAACTGACGTTCCGTGCCGGTGAGATCGTCTGCATCGTCGGCCCGACCGGCTCCGGCAAAAGCCGCCTGCTGGGCGATATTGAATGCCTGGCCCAGGGCGATACGCCGACTGGCCGACGCGTGCTGATCAACGGCACCGAGCCGGACGACGATCGGCGTTATGCCCCTGATCGCAAGCTGGTTGCACAACTCTCACAGAACATGAATTTCGTCGTCGATCTGAGCGTGCGCGAGTTGATCGCCATGCACGCGCACTGCCGCCTGGTCAGTGCGCCGGAGCAGATGGCGGACACCGTGATTGCTTGCGCCAATGCCCTGACCGGCGAAAAATTCTCCGCCGATGTGTCAGTCACCCAACTGTCCGGTGGACAGACCCGTGCACTGATGATCGCCGACGCCGCGCTGCTATCGGCCTCGCCAGTCGTGCTGATCGATGAAATCGAGAACGCCGGGGTCGACCGCCGCCAGGCACTTGAATTATTGACCCGTGGCGAGAAGATCGTCCTGATTTCCACCCATGACCCGCTCCTGGCGCTGCGCGGTTCGCGCCGGCTGGTGATCCGCAACGGCGGCATCGCCGAAGTGATCGAGACCAGTGAACGTGAACGGCAGAATCTACGTCATATCGAACGTATCGACGCGACATTGATGGACATCCGCGAGCGCTTGCGCGGCGGACAGCGCATCGAAGAGGACATTGCATGGCCGAACTGAATGCCGCTGAGCCAGGCAGCATACGGGACAACCCGGTGCTGGCGTTCCTGCTCGGGCGCCACTCCTGTCACAAGGTGCGAGCTCCCGGACCGAACGAAGCCGAGCTGCAACTGATTCTGCAGGCGGCGTTGCGCGCACCGGACTTCCTGCGCCTGCGGCCGTTTCGCTTTCTGATCGCCCAGGACGAAGGGCTGGATCGGCTCGGCCAGGCCATGCAGCGTGCCGCCATCGCCGCCGGCAAAGACGCGACAATCATCGATCGGGCGCCACGCATGCCGCATCGGGCGCCACTGCTGATCACCGTGGTCGCCAGCCTGAAACCAAACAACACGGTACCGCCGTTCGACCAGGAACTCTGTGCCGGCAGTACCGTACTGATGATGCAGATGGCCGCCCGCGCACTCGGCTACGGCGGCGTATGGCGCTCCGGCTGGCTGATGTACGATGAAGTGCTCCACCGCGAGCTGGCGCTGGGCGAACACGAGCGCATCGTCGGCTTTCTCTATCTCGGTACACCGGCACATGCGGAATCGGGACGGCTTCCCGTCGAGAATCCGCACGACTATGTAACGTGGGTGTAAGGAAACGCACGATGACTGATCTCGTTACCATGCCCCCGGTAAAGTGCGGTATCGAATTCGAATATATGCTGGTCGATCGCCATGGCCCGCAAGCCGGTTGCCTGCGCGATTTCACCAACCTCGATTTCACACACATCAGTCAGATCCTGGAAGACAAGCCCGGTCGCGAAGACGGCCAGTTGGCCACCGGCGACATGGGCGTGCGCAGCGGCTATTGGTACATCGAGGGTGATGAGCGCTTTCACGCCGATGGCAGTTTCAACACCTTCGCGGTGAAAGGCGTGGAAATCCGCACGCCACCTGAAGACAGCGTCGAAGCGGCTGTCGCCCGCCTGCTCGAAATCGAGAGGCAACTTGCCCAGCGCCTGGAACTGCACGGATTCGGCCTGGCCATCACGGCACTCAACCCACTGCGGGCAAGCTACGACTACTCACCACCCCTCAACGATTTCGAGAAGAAGCTGCGCGCCGAAGATCATGAATACGACGGCACCGACATTTCCACCCTGACTTACGGCCCGGACATCAACCTCTCACTGCCCGAGTGGGACATGTGGCACAACCTGGATGCCGCTCGCAAACTCAACTACTACGCCCCCTATATCGTGCCATTCAGCTTTGGTTCGCCATTTTTCGCCGGCGCACCCTGGCACGGCCTGTCGCGGCGCACCTGGATGCGCTGCGAGATCCGTCCCGCAGTCAAGCTGTTTCTCGAACCGGAAGAATTGCCGATCATGGCTGATTACTCCGTGCTGGTCCGCCCGGCCCGTCTGGCGCGAGAAGCCGGGCGCATCGAATTCAAGGCCTTCGATGCCATGCCCTCGGTGGAGCTGCTCACAGCCTGCAGTTACCTGCTGGTCGGCATGTGCCTGAGCAAAACCCTGCGAGGCCGCAGCGAAGTATCCAATGTGGCGCTGTACCAGCGTGCGGCGCTCACCGGCTTCGCTGACGACGATATCCATGCCGGTGCCCGCACGGTGCTGGAAGCTGCGTGCAACGCCCTCGACCGGGTTGGTAATGCCCGTGCGGTCGCCGCCCTGGCACCGCTCGAACGGATGCTCGCGGAACGCACCACGCCCGCCCATGCCATGCGCGCCGAAGACCGCATGTTCCATTCAGGAGGCCTGGCTGGCAGCCGGACCGACACCCATGACAGCCCAGCATTCCGGGTTGCTGCGGCCGATTGACCGGAAAACCCGGTACCCATCCCTTTCACCGCCACAATCGCATCGCCCGTCCAGCCATGCTACGAACTCAAAGCTCGTAGATGGTCGCCTGCCAGGGTTGGAGAGATAGCTGGGTAGCGCCGGGCTGTGCCGGTTGCTGCGCAGCACCGTTGTCCAGCAGCGTCGCGGCAACCTTCAATCCATCCGGAAGCGTGTAGGCGACTGTCTCATGGGTAAAATTGATCGCGACGAGATAGCGCTTGTCGCCCTGGATGCGCGTATAGGCGAAGACCTTGGGGTTGTTGGGGTCGATATCCCGGTATTCGCCATAGATGAGCGCCGGGATCTGCTGCCGCAGCGCCATCAATCGGCGGTGATGGTTGTAGACCGAGGCCGGGTCGTCGACCTGTGTCGCCGCGTTGATCTGCGCATAATTCGGATTGACTGCGAGCCAGGGCTTGCCGGTGGTGAAACCACCATTCGGTGCGCTGCTCCATTGCATCGGGGTACGCGCATTGTCGCGACTGGTCTGGCGTAGATCGGAAAGGTATTCCTCCGCCGGAACCTTGCCGCTTTCCACGAAATCATGCCAGTCGCCCTTCACTTCGATATCGTCGTAATCCTCCAGGCCACGGAACGGATAGTTGGTCATGCCCAGTTCGTCGCCCTGGAAAAGAAACGGCGTGGCACGCTGAGTCAGCATCAGCGTGGCCAGCGCCTTGGCCGAGACGGTGCGCCATTCGGGACTGTCGTCACCGAAATGGGAAACAGCGCGGGGATTGTCGTGGTTGCTCAAGAAACTGGTGTTCCAACCATGAGCACCACCCGTGCGATCGATTTGTACATAAGCTGCTTTAAGTTGAGGCAGCGTCCAGTCCTTCTTGCGCCAGCCATCGCGGTCGAGCCGAACAATGTCAAAATGAAAAATCATGTTGAGCTCTTGGCGGCGGGCGTCCGTGAACAACGACGCCTGCTCGAAGGTGACGCCGAAGGCTTCACCGACGGACATCGTGTCGTAGTGCGAGAGAACCTCGCGATTCATTTCCTGGAGAAATTGATGGACACGCGGCCCGTTCGAGTAGACGAATTCGGGATGGCCAAGCCTGTCCGCAGGTAGATCGGGCAGGCCATCCTGCTTGGAAATGAACGGGATGACGTCCATGCGAAAGCCCGACACACCTTTGTCCAGCCAGAAACGCATGGTGTCGTAGACTTCGGCGCGGACCTTGGGGTTTTCCCAGTTCAGATCGGGCTGCTTCTTGGCGAAGTAGTGAAGATAGTACTGCCCGGTGGCTTCGTCTTTTTCCCAGGCCGAACCACCGAAGAAGGATGGGTAATTGTTCGGTGCTCCGCCATCCTTGCCATCGCGCCAGATGTAGTAGTCGCGGCAAGGGTTATCCTTCGATTTGCGACTTTCGACGAACCAGCGATGCTCGTCGCTCGTATGGTTGACCACCAGATCGATAATCAGGCGCATACCGCGTTTTTTCATCTCGGCGAGCATGCGATCGAAGTCATCCATGCTACCGAACTCGGCCATTACCTTGCGATAATCGCGGATGTCATAGCCGTTGTCGGCGTTGGGCGAATCGAAATGCGGGCTCAGCCAGATCACATCCACGCCCAGCGTCTGCAAATAATCGAGCTTCGCGGTGATGCCATTCAGATCGCCGACGCCATCACCATTCGAGTCGTTGAACGAGCGGGGATAAATCTGGTAGACCACTGCCTCTTTCCACCAGGCGGGACCAGATACCGGAGCTTTGGTGGTTTGCTTCATCGGTGCCAGCTTCTCTGTAGCGACGCCCGGCTCAGCAGTGGCGCCCATGGTTTGACAGATACCCAAGGCACCCACCAGAGCGCTCAACAGGGTCTTTCGAAAACCGATTATCTGTAGCATATCTTCGACCTTTCTTATTCTAGGAAATGAAAAAGCCTCCAGCCTGGATAAACCCCGTAACGGGCTGCCGAGCTTGGAGGCCGGTTGAGGCATGGGAGAAACTTACGAGCGCGTCAGCCAAACCGCCGTATTGCCCGGCAGCGTGTCCTGATCCTTCAGCGGCTCGCTGGATAGCACCAGCGTGCCGCCAGCCGGGAACGGCACGCTCTGCTCGCCCAGGTTGATCACGACACGAACGTCGCCATTGTCAAAGGTCAGCACATCTTTCTTGCCGGAATCTACCCAGCTGAGTTTGCCGTCGCCCAGCTTGTATTCACGACGCAGTTCCAGGATCTGCCGGTACAGCTTCAGAGTGGAATCCGGCGCACTTTCCTCGCGATCCACGGCATATTTCGCATAGGATGCCGGCTGCGGCAGCCAGGTTTTATTGCTTGGGCCGAAGCCGAAGGACGGCGCATCGGCCTTCCAGGGCAACGGAATACGGCAACCATCGCGGCCGATTTCCCCACCCTTGGTACGGATGAACATCGGATCCTGGCGGTACTTCGCTTCCAGGGTGGTATGTTCGGGCAGACCCAATTCTTCTCCCTGATAGATGTAGCTCGATCCAGGCAATGCCATGGTTAGCATGGCCAGGGCGCGAGCCCGGCGCAGGCCCAGCGCTTCGTCGGGTTGCGGGCTCTTGGGGCCGATACCATTGCCCGGCAGGGCATGAGCACCCAGCTCCTTCAGGCCATAGCGCGAAGTCGCGCGTACTGTGTCATGGTTGGAAGTAACCCAGGTGGTCGGTGCGTTTACCGAGGCCGACAGCGCGAGGGAATAATCGATGACCTCCTTGAAGGCTTTGGCGTCCCATTTCGTCATCAGATAGTCGAAGTTGAATGCCTGGTTCATTTCATCGGGCCGGATATAGTGAGCCAACCGCTCTTTCGGGTTGACCCAGGCCTCGGCCACCATGATGCGCTTGCCAGGATAGCTATCCAGGACCTTGCGCCAGGAACGGTAGATCTCGTGAACGCCATCCTGGTCCCACATTGGGCCAACCAGCGCACCGGCGTTCTCCTGGCCTTCCTTGATGTCTATGTCAGGCAAGCCTTGCACCTTGATCAGGCCGTGCGCCACATCGACCCGGAAGCCATCCACGCCACGATCCAGCCAGAAGCGCAGCACCTTCTCGAACTCGGCGCGAACCTCCGGATTGTCCCAGTTCAGGTCTGGCTGCTTGCTGTCGAATAGATGCAGATACCATTGCTTTTCGCCCGGCACACGATCCCAGGCAGCCTTGCCGAACACGCTGGGCCAGTTGTTGGGCGGCAGCTCACCGTCTTTGCCCTTGCCGTCGCGGAAGATGTAGCGAGCACGCTCGGGGCTGCCGGGTGGCGATTTCAGCGCTTCCTGGAACCAGACATGCTCGTCGGAGGTATGGTTCGGAACCAGGTCGACGATTATCTTGATGCCCATCGCATGGGCTTTTTTCAGCATCTCGTCGAAATCTTCCAGCTTGCCGAACATGGGATCGACGACTCGGTAATCGGTTACATCGTAGCCGGCATCGGCCTGAGGCGACTTATAGAAAGGCGACAGCCACACGGCATCCACACCCAGCTTACCCAGGTAAGGCAGGCGCGAAGTAACACCTGGCAGATCGCCAATGCCATCGCCATCGGAATCGGCAAAAGAGCGCGGATAAACCTGATAGATGACGGCATTGCGTGACCAATCCGCTGGCTTGGCACTACTGTCGGCGCCGGCTGCTTGCTCGGCAAACGCATTGCCCTGAAAGGAAGCCATGGAAAGCCCCATGGCAGCAACGACGAAGGAGCGCAAAAGCTTACGACGAAATGGCATTTATTATCTTCCTGTTTCTATTGGATTTATTGTCAGTCGATGTTGCCAAGCAAGCGAGATAAAAACCTATCTATGTTGCTCTTTCCCCAAAATCGAAAACCCTGAAAGTCAGACCGCTACGTTCACATCCATGGAAATCACTTCCACCAGTATTCGAACTGTACCCCGAAGTTGGAACCATGCCGGTCAGTGCCGAATTCGCCAGTGCTGGACAATGCCGTATCCGGATGGCTTACATCGGCTGCCCGCTGGGCCGCTTTGTTCCAGCTCGCGTAGGTGTAATACAGGCGAAGTTCCGGCCGGGCCCAGAAGTCCATGCCGCCGAATGCCCAGGTCGGCGCGATAGTGAACTTGGTCAGTTTCCGGGTACCGTCCGGTGCCTTGATCTGGTCGCGTCCGATCTCACCCTGCAGCTTGAAGTGCTCGGTAAAGGCATAGATTGGCCGAATACCGGTGGAAAGCCAGCGCTGATCATCGCCATCGGTGCGAATATCCTTCTGGTAAACCACCTGGAGCTGGCCACTGAAGCGCGGCGTGATTTGCCAGACCATATGCTCGACCAGACGCCAGCTCTTGTTGCTCTCGCCCAATGTCGGATCGCCGGTGTAACCAAGCCCGGTGCCCGGCCCACGGCCATATTGCAGGGCAAAAGTGTTGGTACCGGTCCCCAGGACATCCAACTGTTTGTGCTGGGCGCTGATTGCCCAGCCATTGTGCGAATTGGAGCTGTCCGGCTTCTGGATATAACTCAGACCGACCTCCACCTCACCACCGGGGTTGGTCTTGAAGCCGGCGACGTTGAAGTCGTGGCGATTGATGTAGGGTTCCTGATCGTAGTTATCCTTGCGCGAAAACACGTAGCTGTAGCGAAGATATCCAATCGGGACTTCATCGATACCGAAACCGGTGGCGCTCTGGTTCCAGTAATAGAAGTCGGTCATGTGGATATCGTTTCGTTTGTAGTAGCGCCGGCCAAGCCAGAAATTGCCACCATTCAGAATGGGCATGTTTGCCCACTTGATGAACATCTGCTGGATCCGGGAGCGGCCACCGCCATGTTCGTTGGAATCCTTGAACTTGGGCGTATGCCCATAGGGATTGTAAAAACCGCCCATGACCATGGCGCT
Source organism: Azomonas macrocytogenes (assembly GCF_014191985.1). Lineage (GTDB taxonomy): Bacteria > Pseudomonadota > Gammaproteobacteria > Pseudomonadales > Pseudomonadaceae > Azomonas > Azomonas macrocytogenes. Next base: position 5,881 of record NZ_JACHXI010000006.1, on the reverse strand, counting down.
AAGCGTCGATCCATCGGTAAATTTAATACCTTGTTCCAGAGCAAGTTCGCTCCACTGCTCGCATTCGTTACCGAGCCGGTATTTGCTGTGCGCACCGGGTAGCTGGAAGCAGGATTGGGTCCCTCCCTTGGAGTTACCGCCCACGCCCGTCCGGATGTAGCCTGTGAAATGAAGATCAGTGAGCTGAGCCGCTTCCGCCGGCAATGACAGGGCGAGACAACAGGAAAAGGTCGAGATCAGCTGCTTTCCCGAACGACAAAAGCGCCGGGTATATCCGGCTGCAGGCCGGCGTCTACCGAAATTCGTATCTAGCAGGTTCGGCCAAGCTAGAAAACGTTCCGCTCTGCGAGATTCCATCCCTAGATCATGAAAACCTGGCCTGGGCAATAAGCCCGCTAGCCTCGCCACCTTTCGCCTGGGCTGGCGATGTGGCCAATAATCTTTCAGGTTCGACCAGAGCGAGCGAGTCTGAAACCGCGCATCGTCGGGATTCGCAGGGGAAAGTTGATTGCCTGTCGAGAGGCCGGCTGGGAGCTCGAAAAAAACGGGATGGCGCTGTTTGAGCATGAGTTCATGACACTCTTTGATGTTGTTATTTTTATGAAAACATGAAAATAAAATCATAGGTAAAACGTTTCATCAATAAATTTTTCATCAATGTTCATCTCTTGAGCAGCATAGAGCAGAAGATTGAAAAAGCTGTGAACCCACCGGTTGAAAAAATTTAAAAGCCGGTCTATATCGACGAACACATTGTTTCTGCTGGAAATTAAAGCCCGGGAACGGACACCGAAAATTTTCGGTGGTCGAAAAACTTTCCCGGTTACCACAGACTCCCCCAGAAAACAGAAAATGTATTTGTTTTTCAAAAAGTTATAAGGATTAAATTATCACTACCCTAAGGCTTGGAAGGATAATGAAAACCTGACATTGAAGACCTTTCAGGTATTCGGCTCATCCAGATTCCAAGTGATGAAGAACATCACGACCAGGCAATAGATCCGATCAACCAGAAAAAAAAGAAGGTCATATGCACGCACTAATACTTTGTAAAAATTTATTTCATAAAAGTTTGTTGAGTGTGGCAATAAGCACGCTCGGGATCTACCAAGCGATAGCCGCCGACAGCACTTTGAATTCCGCCGCACAAACAGCACCGGGAGCACCGGGCAAGGCCTCGTTCTGGTCCTACTCGGGCAAGACCGGGATCGGTACTTCCTACGAACAATACCGCGATGGCCAGTATGCTTCCGCAGCAGCGACGGGTGAGGTGTCGAAAGTCTGGTTTTCCCTGGCCAAGGGAGCCGTCACCGAAACCATGTTCGGGTTGATCCACGAAGCCCAGCTCAGAGAAATGCAGCTAGTCATCCAAGGGCCGGGCTTCGTGGACCTGGAAACGGAAGATACCCAGAGCGAAACACAGTATCTGGCGCTCGATGACCAAGGCCGCCCGACTTCCCTGGCCTACCGGATCATCAACCGCGACAAGGAAGGCCTGTACGAAATCGAGAAGCACGTCTTCACCGATCCCGACGCCAATACCTTGATGATGCGGGTCATTTTCCGCAGCAAAGATCCACAAATCCAACCCTATATCTATATCGACCCGGCCATGGGCAATAGCGGCGGTGGCGATAGCGCTTTTGTCGAAAACCAGGCGCTGTACGCCCAGGAAAAGGAAACGACGCTGGTCGTCAAGGCAAGCAGCCCCCTGGAAAATCCCACGGCCGGTTTCGTGGGCGTCTCCGATGGCCTGAGCGAACTGCGCGAGACCGGAAAGCTTGAGAAACTGTACCGGACGACTGGCTCCGAGGCGGGCAATGTCGCCATGCTGGCGCGCATTCCCAGGACCGGTGACACCACGACCATCGATCTGGCCGTAGGCTTCGGCAGTAATCGGCAGGCAGCCGATCAGGCGGCGGACAAGACTCTCGAACGCGGTTACGACAAGGTATTGGCCCATTACAACGGAGACGGCGACGCCATCGGCTGGCAAGACTACCTGGCTTCCCTCTCCGGCCTTGCAGAGATGCAGGCCCAGACAGCGGACGCGGGCAAGCTGCTCAATGTGAGTGCCATGGTGCTCAAGGCCCAGGAAGACAAGAGCAACGCCGGCGCCTTGATCGCCTCGCTGTCCAACCCCTGGGGCGAAACGGTGCCCGCCGAGAAAGGCACTACTGGCTATAAGGCAGTCTGGCCGCGGGATTTCTATCAGTGTGCGATGGCGCTGCTCGCCCTTGGCGACCGCCAGACGCCGAAAGTGGCTTTCGAATACCTGAAAAAAGTCCAGGTCACGCAGGATACGCCACCCTTGCAAGCTGATTCTTCGGCTTATATCCATGAGCAGAAGCAGGGCGAACAAGTCGAAACGAATACCCCCGGTACCACCGGTTGGTTCCTGCAGAAGACCCATGTCGATGGCGAAATCGAATGGGTCGGAGTGCAGCTCGACCAGACTGCCATGCCCATCATGCTGGGCTGGAAACTGTGGCAGGCCGGGATACTGGACGACGCCCAGGTCAAGCAGTGGTATCAGGACATGCTCAAGCCGGCGGCGGAATTTCTGGTCAAGGGCGGTCAGGTGAACATCGGCTGGAACAAGTGGAAGGTCGTCCCGCCCCAAACTCAGCAGGAGCGCTGGGAGGAACAATCGGGTTACTCGCCATCGACCACCGCCGCCATCATCACAGGATTGGTAGCTGCTTCCGAACTTGCCGGGCATGCCGGTGACGCCGAGGCGGCACAGCGCTTCCTGAGCGCGGCGAAAGGCTACTCAGACAAGGTGGAAGCCAACATGGTCACCCAGAACGGCGGCCTGGGCGATGGGCGCTATTACCTGCGCATCACCCATAACGACAACCCCAACGACGGCCAGCCGCTGACCGACAACAACAGCCGTCCCGGACTGCCGGAGAACCAGATTCTCGACGCCGGCTTTCTCGAACTGGTGCGTTACGGCGTCCGCCCCGCCAACGATCCGAATATTGTCGGCAGTCTGGACGAACTCGACAGCCAGGAGTTACCCGAGAACCTGAAGGTCAAGTACAGCTTCACTTACCCAGGAGTCGAAGGCGAATTTCCCGGCTGGCGCCGCTACGGCAACGACGGCTACGGCGAGAGCGAGGTTTCTGCCATCAACTTCCCGGCCACCGAGGCTCCCGTACCGAACTCTGGCCTGCGAGGCCGCGTCTGGCCGATCTTTACCGGTGAGCGTGGTCATTACGAACTGGCGCTCGCCAAGGCCCGGCTGGCGGAGGGAAACAAGGCGTTGAGTGCCGAGCAGCTGGCACAGCTCAAAAACACCTACGTCAAGGCCATGGAACTGTTCGCCAACGAAGGCCTGATGCTGTCGGAGCAGATCTGGGACGGCGTGGGTAACAATAGCCGACATAACTATGTGAAGGGAAAAGGCACGGATTCCGCCACGCCCCTGGCCTGGAGCCATGCGGAATACATCAAGCTGGTTCGCTCCCTGACCGACCAGGCGCTCTGGGATGACTATCCTATCGTCCCGCAAAAGCTGCAGCAGCACTGATTCGCAGCGTCTTATAGCGTGCCGGACAATGGCCCCAGCGATTGTTCGGCACTGCTCGCAAAAGGCTTTGTCGAACCGAACGGTAGAAAGCCATCCAGGCAGGCGTTCCTATTCGTAGGAGCAGTTGCCCTGAAAAGATCACAACAATAAACAAGGGAATTTCCCGCTGTTTTCCGGTGGTAGGAAACTGCCTGGGCGGGCTGTTTCCGCGTGAGGACAAAGCATGCGTCGACTCCCTCAACCGCAACGTCAGAAACGCTTCTTCGCACTCTCCTTCTCCATCCTGCTGGCCGCTGCCTGCACATCCGCCAGGTACGACTGGACTTACCAGGATGTCAGCTCAAGACCGGTAATTCCGCCCGATCAAGCCTATCCGGAATTATTCCAGTCGATCCAGGATCAGGGTGTGTTCGATGACCAGAAACAGATCGTGGATGCCGTGCCGCTACAGAGTCCCGCCACTATCCGAGCCGACTACCTGGCGCAATACCAGCGCAAAGGGTTCGAGCTGAAACGCTTCGTGGCCGATCACTTCGAAATACCGCCACCGGCCGAAACCCACCCGACTCAATCGAACGCCAGTCTGCGTGCGCATATCGATAGCCTCTGGCCGGTGCTGACTCGGCATTACGAGCAGGTTCCGGTGTACAGCAGCATGCTGCCACTGCCCTACCCTTATGTAGTACCCGGCGGACGCTTCCGCGAGCTGTACTACTGGGATTCCTACTTCACCATGCTGGGGCTGGCCGAAAGTGGCGAACGGCAACTGATCCGGCAGATGCTCGACAACTTCGCCTACCTCATCGACACCTACGGCCATATTCCCAACGGCAACCGCAGCTACTACCTGACCCGTTCGCAACCACCGTTCTTCTCGCTGATGGTCGAACTGGCAGCCCAGCTCGAAGGAGACGAGGCCTATCGCCGTTATCTGCCACAATTGCAAAAGGAATACGCCTACTGGATGGAGGGCGCACAAACTCTCAACAACGGTACGGCAATCCGTCACGTCGTGAAGCTGGCCGATGGCACGCTATTCAACCGCTACTGGGATGCCAGCGATGCACCACGCCAGGAATCCTGGCGGCACGATCGCGATACCGCCAGGCAAGCCAGCAACCGCCCCGCCAGCGAAGTCTACCGGGACCTGCGCGCCGGTGCCGAAAGCGGCTGGGATTTCTCCTCCCGCTGGCTGGGCGATCGCAAGACCCTGGCAACGATCCGCACCACAGCGATTGTCCCGATCGACCTGAACAGCCTGATGTATCAGTTGGAAACCACCATTGCCCTGGCCTGCCAGAAAAACGCCATGCAAAGTTGCACGCAAACATACAGCGCGCATGCCGACCGGCGAAAGCGGGCTATCGAACGGCACCTTTGGAACAACGGAGGTTATTACGCCGATTACGACTGGAAGAAAGGCCAGCTCAGCAATCAGATCACTGCTGCCACTCTGTACCCTCTGTTTACCGGCGTGGCTTCTCCCGAACACGCCAGCCTGACGGCAAAGACGGTGCAGGCAAGCCTGCTCAAACCGGGCGGGCTGGCAACGACCCAAATCAAGAACGATCAGCAATGGGATGCGCCTAACGGCTGGGCTCCCCTGCAATGGATCGCAGTGTCCGGCCTGCGCCGTTATGACCAGAACCAGTTGGCACAAACCATCGGCGAGAATTTTCTTGGCCGGATAAACACCTTATTCAAGGCCAAGCACAAGCTGGTGGAAAAATACGATGTGGAAGGTTCCGGCGAAGGCGGTGGCGGCGAATACGAACTGCAAGACGGTTTCGGCTGGACCAATGGCGTAACGCTGAAACTGTTGGACCTGTATCCACAGAAAATCACAACCAGCCACTGATATTTGATTGATGCTTGTAAAGCGACCGTAACACCGATCCGTGGATCGGCTGCGTTACGGTCGCAGGCGTTGCTAGCGAGTCATCCTGTAAAGATCAAGCGATCACTTTGGGACGGCGCGCATACCAGCCATAGCCGCTGATACCGGCATAGCAGATTGCCGGGATGGCAAGGGAAGCAGCGAGAGTAGTCAAGTCTGCCGCATAGCCGGTCAAAGGAGGCACGATCGCGCCGCCGACGATGGCACAGCAGATCAAGCCCGAGCCTTCAGCGGCACGCTCGCCAAGTCCTTCGGAAGCCAGTGTGAAGATGGTCGGGAACATGATGGAGTTGAACAATCCAACCGCCAGCAACGACCAGCCGGCAACGAAACCTGTAGAGTTGGCAGACAGGATTATCAGCACAATCACTATCGCGGCGGCACAGGCAAGCAGTTTTCCCGGGGCGAATTTACGCAGCAGCAGCGAGCCGATGAATCGGCCAACCATG
>NZ_JACHXI010000005.1 GCF_014191985.1 Azomonas macrocytogenes | reverse complement strand
TCCAGCAACGAGTCTGCGGCGGCGCGACGGCGCGACGTGACCGATACCATGTGCCCGCATTCCAGCAGGCGCCGCGCGATTGCGCTTCCCATCACGCCCAGCCCGGCTACGCCTACACGCTTGTTCGTCAGTTCAGTTTGTTCCATGGGGCACTCAACCTTAGGTTTGACGGCGTCCTCTACGCCAGCAGCGTTCGTCGACCGTCCTCAAGAGTTCGATTCCAGAAGACCCATCATACGTAATGGACTCGTGTTCACCATCGCGGCTGCGGGGGCTTGTTGCAAATGACTGGGCTCAGCCTTTTGCGGAGGGTTGCAAAATCTGAAATCGAAAACGCCCCCGAAAGCTGCCGCAAATCTCTTGGAAACTTCCTCGGTGGGGGACCACAGCCTCCTCGGTGTCGTCGGCGGAGCGTTCGCTGTCGCTTTGACATCGGGCCCATTGAACGGGCGGGATTCTCGCTTGTCCGGTGGTCTTCGCCGAACACGGCCTGCGGCTTTCCCTCAAAACCCTTAGGCGATTCGCTTCCGGTCTTGTATGGCAAGTGAAACCCGCCTTATTCATTATCTCGAGCAGAAAGCCCGCATGACGCGGGCTGAAAATTCTTCTGTCAGAAATTGTACTGAAGCTGCATCCGCAGAAGATCACTGTTGTATTTTTCATAGGGGCTGGACTGGACGTTGGTTCGATCCAGCGCCGAGTAATAAGCGGTAAATTCGATTTCGGGAACCGGCTGCCATTCGAAGCCCAATTCCCAATCGTTGACTTTGTTGCGCGGTGCGTTGGTTTCAAACTTCTGCCCGCCGTCGAAGTACTGCCATTTGACAAAGGGGATCAACGTACCGAAGCGTCCGCCCAAATTGTCGATCTTGTACATGGCCTGGACATAGCCGCCATCCAGGGAGCTTTCCTTGATTTCCGTTCTCTCGTCATTCAACTGTGGACCACGTCCCCAGTTCCATTCCGCCTGTAACCCGAAGGGTTGCGGATAGAGCACTGCGTGCAGTCCGACGCGTTTGTCGCTGAATCCATCCGTTTTGGAGCGCGCGGTTGGCGTTATGCCGCCAATAGCGCTCCGATTGGGTTTGAAGGTTCCTGTATGCGCGGAAATACCTGCCTCGATGATTTGCCCGTTATCCAGTTTCATGGGGTAGGTGAAACGAGAAACGACGTGCAGGCTGCTGTTGTTTTCCGAACGGTTCGCACCAGTTCCGTTATACACACCCAGGGCAAACAGTCCGTAGTTGCCCGATCCTTTCAGGTTGTTCGAAGTCAGATACTTGAACATTTCCTGTTTGTCTTGCGGGGTATAGTAATAAAACACGCCCTGGTCACGCTCATCCTTGCAACAGCTGTTTATGGCATCGGCTCGATCAAGCGCTACCCGGTTCTGACTCGATTGAAGATTTTCAAAACCGAATGGAATCTTCGATTGTCCCACGCGCAGCCGGTGTACCCGGTCAGTTGTCAGATGAATGTCGCCATAGGCGTCGCGCAGCTGCGCTATGTTGCCGGTGTCGCCGCTGCTGCTGGCGAAATCCGGCTGGAAGTAATAGGAAAGACGGTCGCTCACATCGCCGGAAAAAACCAGCCGGGCCCGGCGGATGATGAAGTTGGTATTTTCGCCGACTGAGCGGTCCGCCTGGTGCCTGATATGACGGTCGCCGCCCAGGGTCATGTTGTTTCGGACCTGCACGTAGCCACGTATGCTCATGGTGTCCAGCCAGGTTTTCTTGCTGGAAGACGATTGTTTGGGTGCCGAGACTTTGGCTATCTGGTCCAACCTTGCATCCAGCTCCCGTTGCTTCAAAGCCAGGTTTTGCTGCATCCGGGCCAATTCATCTGCCAAGGCTTTTGCATCGCTGGGTTCATCGGAAAGGCTTGCGGTCTGGAGTGGGTCGACCTGCTGGAAAAGCCCCAATTTGACCCTATTAGGGCCGGGCTCGGCGAAAATCTGTTTGGTTTTTCGATCGACATATAATTCCATGGCTGGCCCTGTTGTTTTTGCCATGCCAGTGGCGGAAATCATACCTAAAACTGCAAAGACAGCAGCCTTTGAACTTATTGGCATCATCTTTAATTGCCTCGGGATTCGCTTCAGATTGAGCGAAGCGAATATGTTTTTGGCATATTAAAGATATGTTAAACAAATATTTAAAATATATGACAAGGCCGATAGCAAGATCATCAAAAACAAATAAAAACAAACATAAAAATAATTAAACAGGATATAAAAAACTATAAAAATCAACGGTATAAAAATTGTTTAAAAATAATTAATTGCTTTTTATGGATAAAATTAAAACAAAGTTTTTCCTGTACCCACTACCTGTTCGTAATATCTGGAAAACCAAAGACAAACTGCTCAATATATTAATTATTACTTTTTATAAGTAGGAAGTTTCGATTCCAATCAAAGCCTGTCAATGTATTAAGGTAGCCATAACAGGACAGAATGGCGGCAAAGATCAATATTCCCTTGAATATGGTTGGCCTTCTTCTGGCAATGCATGGCGATCCGCCGGGAATATTCAAGCACTCGGCCACGTGACGCTTCTTGCCAGAGCGTCAATCTTGGAGGGCGAGTGAAACCCGCCACCGACATACTGGGTAGCGTCTGTAGACCTTTCGTCTCTTTGAAAAACCAAGCCTGAGCCAGCGGGAAATCGATCGAACCGCATGCCGTGCTCATGATGCTCCCTTATTCAGGGGAGCACTGGTTTAGCCTGGGTGGCGGCTGCGGAGTAGCGTGGTAATCCGGCTCCCGCCAAAGCCCGCAAAAGAATGGCAATGGTCGCACCGTTATGCAGCATCGAGGCAGAAACAGGTTTCAACAAACCCAGTGCCGCCGCCGACAGGATGCTGGTATTCAGGCCCAGGGTCAGGTTGAAGTTGGAGTGAATCAGACGGCGCGTTGACAGCGCCAGCGCCCGGACCTCTGCCACCAGCGCCAGGTCGTCCTCCAACAGGGTGACGTCTGAAGCCAGTCGCGCAATATCCGCTCCGTTGTGCATGGAAATGCCAACCTGAGCGCCAGACAGGGCTGGTGCATCGTTTACCCCATCTCCCACAAAGGCGATTCGCGCTCCCTGGGCGGCCAGTTCCTGTAGCACGGCGGCTTTTTCATGGGGCAATAAACCGGCACGGAAGTCGTCCAGCCCCAGCTCTTCAGCCAGGGATCTGGCGCGCTCGGGGTGGTCGCCAGTCAGCATCAGGATGCGTTTGACACCCAGCGTACGCAAGCGGGCCACTGTTGCCCCACTGTTGGGACGCGGCGTGTCTTTCAGGGCCAGTACGCCGATCAGTTCGCCACCAAAACCGATGTAGAGCAGGGTCTTGCCCTCCTCATGCAGGCGGTCGATAACCTCGGCGTGGGCCTGGATGGAGATGCCTTCGTCATCTTCCAGGAAATGTCGCGAGCCCACCAGAATACGCTGGCCATCGATGACGCTGGCCACCCCATGGGCCACAATGAATTCAACTTCCTTGTGGTTGAAGTGCCGATGGTGTTCCAGTTTGCGGGCCGCCTCGACCACCGCCATGGCCAGTGGATGGAAATAATGCTCCTCCACCGAGGCGGCCAGGTTAATCAAGTCTTCTGAGCCGTAAGTGGCCGAAAAAGCAATGGAGTCTGTTACCTGCAAAACGCCACTGGTCAGGGTGCCGGTTTTATCGAAGACGAAGGTATCCGCCTCGGCCAGACGCTCCAGCGCCGTAGCGCTTTTCACCAGAATGCCGGCCTGCCCGCTCCGGTACAAAGCGGATTTGAACGCTACCGGTGTCGCCAGTTTCAGAGCACAGGAGTAATCAGCCTGCAAGACGGCACTGACCCGCTCCCAGTCGCGAGACAATAGCCAGGTTCCTCCTGCCAACCCCAGCACCATGGGTACCAGGCGATCGGCCAGTTGGGCGGCCTGCAACTGGGTCGTACTCTTGGCATCCAGCGATTGCTCGACAAAATCGGCAATTCGGGCGGCCGCCGCATTTTGGCCCACCTGCTCGGCATAAATGCGTATCCGCCCTTCCTCGACCAGGGTTCCGGCCAGTACCCGGTCACCGCGACGCCGTGCCACGGGTACACTTTCACCGGTCATGGTGGCTTCGTTGATCAATGCTTCGCCGCCCAGCACCGTACCATCCACGGGAACGACTTTGCCCGTGGCGGCAATCACGGTGTCCCCTACCTGAAGTTCCCGGGCATCGATCAGTACCTCCAGACCATTGCGCTCTACCCAAATATCGCCGCTGTCGGGGCGTAACAGTTGCTTGAGCAGATTGTCCGAGCGGCGCTCGATGGAGTGCTCCAGGTATTCGCCCAGCGCCAATAGAAACAAGGTGGTATTGGCGGCCAGAAAATCCTTGCGCCCAATGGAAATGGCTACGGCCAATGCTTCCAGTACATGGGAGGTGATGCCTTTTTCGATAAAGTTATCCAGCGCCTCGCCAAGCAGTGGAACAGCCGTCACCAGGGACAACGGAGCCTTCAATGACGGTTGCAGGCTGCGGGTCGCCAACAGCGTGGCAGTGCTGATGGCCAATCTGCCCAGTAAAGCCTCTTCCGGCTCGGTGTGCGTCTTCTGCTGGCTACGCACGGGAGGACTCAACGCCAGAATGGCCGCCCCCAGGTGTTCGACACTGGTCTGGTCGCTCTCGAACTCGATGACCAGCATGTGAATGGCCGTATTGACCCTGACCGTACGCACGCCTTTGATCGCGCCGATGGCCTGCTGGATGACCTGGGCACCGCGAGGGCTTTCGCAGCGGTATCCAAAGCGAACCCGCTGCCGGGTGGCGTGCTGCTTATCGAGCCGGGAGAACCAGATCGTCATTTCAGGAGCCTCCGTGCTGCTCCGCATCCAGTTCCGCACGGACATCGGCCACCTGCTCCTTGATCTCCTCCAGCCCCCCCATCACGCTCGAGTAGAGCTTCAGACCCGTCTTCAGCACCTTATTGCGCAACTCCTCGTCACTGAGTACCCAGGCGGCGGCGCCCCCCATCAACAACCCCAACAGAAATTGCTCCGTATGCCGTGAGCGCAGCATAGTGGGCAGCCCTTGCAACAATCCCGCGTCGAAGCCTGCCGCCCCCAGAAATGCCGTAGCTGGCTGTCCGGCTGCATTCACGCCAGCCAAACGTGGATCAGGTACGCTCTGACCCGCTGCCAACCCGCTTTGAGCGCCGTAGGCGGAATAGCCGGCAGCGCCCACACCGAGCGGATCGGTAGCGGCCCCCATGGTCCCGGCACCATTCGTACTCGCACCATAGCCATAGGGTGGATACCCGCCGCCGTTGTAAGCACCCGGGTTCGGGGCATTCACATAAGCCATCTGGGGTTGCCGGTTTTTCTTACGCTTCTTGGCCATCCGTTACCTCCTGAGCAGTCTGCGCGTGCTCGCGCAACAAACGTTCGACAAGCAGTACTCCAGCGGCGCCTGCCGTGGTGGCCAGCAATGCCCCCAGATAATCTTTGCGCTGCACAGCCACAGCCGCGTGCGAGCCAGCCGCCAGGGCCGTCCCACCTTGCAGAGCGTGTTTCAGAATACGTTTGATCTGCTCTGGCGATTGCGCAAGGCCGTTATCTTGACAAGCCGAAAGACAGGCCGTAGCCACGAACCCTCGGGTAAAACTGCCATCCGGGTTAATAATTTGGGCCACCCCGGTGGGGCGCGTAACGACGATGGGATACATCTGAATCACTCCTTGACCGAAATAGAAGGATCACTGGGTGGCTCCACGACCGGCCGTTGCGTCGCAGCGGGAGTCAAGTCCCTGGTTTGCTGCGCTTCAGGTTGTTCTTCCGCGATCAGACGGGCTCGCATGCGCTCTGAAGCACTGGAAACCGTTTCCGGGCTGGACCTTGTGGTCCCCTGCAAATGGCTTTGCACTTTTTCCAGCGCTTCTTTAGACGTCCGGGTTTTAAAAAGACGCAAGACCACGGCGCCAGTTACAACACCCACAGCAAAGGGAATCAGTGGCAGCATTTCAGTTCTCCCTCCGGCCTCGACCGGATTTTTTCTTGAGCAGATACACACCTGTCCCGCCAACCGCCAGCCCCGTCAATAACGCCGGATGGCTATTACGCAACAGCGGACTCAACAGACCGAACATGCCACCACGCCCGGCGACCTGAACCAGGGCCCGCTCGATGAAGTCGGAAAAAGGGCCATGCTTGACATAGGCTTGCTGGGGCGAAACCCCCATGGCGGCATGGTAGCGCTCCTGATCCAGCGCACTGAGCACTGCTTCCCGAAAGGCGGGGAGATGCCGTTCATAGGCGCTTGCCTGTAGATTCAGAAACACAGACCGCGCCTCCGGCTCGATGACCACCGGCAACAACGCGTTGTAAAGACGCACCTTGGCGACCTCGCCCGCGACCGCGCGGCTACAATTGGCCAGCCAGGTTGGCTCAGTGCTGGTTTCCGCCGGAAAAGGGTCCAGAGGCCTGGCCACCCCCAGTTGCTCGCACAACCCTGACAGCGCCGCAATATGGCGCTCCTCGGAGTTCAGAATCTCGGTGAAAGGCGGCCGCGAGCCAAAAGCCTCGATGACCCGCCGGTAAAAACTGCGCGCTGCATATTCATCAAACAACGCAATACGCACCGCCTGATGCAAAAGCGGGTAAGGCGCCTGAGGATCGAGCCGTCGGCTGCGCAAAATCTGCTCATCATAGTTTTGCATGGACAACCTCCCTATAGCTGTTGAGCAAATGAGCTTGCAGAACCCCGGCGGCTGCCGAATCAACGCCAGCCAACAGCTCAGTCCAGGCTTGCTGGGGAATGACGGCGGGGTCGTACTCCAGAACACAGGAGCGCGCCAGGAGATTAAGGTGAACCGAGCGCACACCCGCCGTATGCTCCAGCACGCGCGTCAGCAGGCTCACCCAGGACATCAGGGAAGCCTGGGGCAATCCGTCCAGGCCGGCTGAAGTCCTTAATTTGAGACGAATACGCCCTGGCACATGATGCGCGATGCGCAGGGCGGCCAAGCCCATCTGCCATTGTCCGGTCTGCCAGAGCTCTGCAAGCGTAGCGTCAAGCATGCTCATTGCTTCTCCTTTCATTACAGCCCGTTGAACGGCAGCCTGAAATTGTCTGCCTGACCCCGTTTACGTTAGCTGAAGCCTACAAAAAGGCAGGTAGCAATCTACTGACCTCTGACACTCATTCAGAGGAGAACTCTTGCCATTGAAGGAAGAAGGATTCGATGACGACAAAGCCGCTGCCTTGATTGGTGATCGGGCCTTGCCGAGGTAACCCGCCACCGAGAGGTGAGCCAGCATTCAACCGATGCTGGCAACAGGCGCAAGCCCTCTGGCAAAACGCTCCAGTTGCATTTCTTTCAGGCGGCTCAAGGTCCGGCGAAACGGAAACGACAAATAGCCTTGCGTATACAGCGCTTCAAGCGGCACTTCTGCTTCGATATAGAGTGGAATCTTGCGGTCGTAGCATTCATCCACCAGAGCAATGAACCGCCGAGTACCGTCATCGCTCCGGGAGAGCTGCAGTTGTTGCCGATCACCGGCGACGACTCGTTCCACCCCATCTTCCGTCCCCCTGGCCAGCGGCTTGCCGTTCGGCTCGGCGCCCAGTTGCGGAACCTCGCTCAGCAGAATGGCGGTAAACCGATCACACAAGCCAATGAAATCCAGGGCCGCGAGAGGTTTTTCGCATAGCTCGGCATAACGACACCAGACGACAGTATCACTGTGCTGGACGACGTGAATCGAGCGCGAGCCAATCCAGATCGGCTCGGTCGAGAAAGGCTTGCCTGCATTGAGTTGATCAAATACGCCACTCAGGCTACTGGCGGCCTGGCCGGCCTGCCGGACCCAATAACGCTGCTGCGGCAGGCCCGGATGCAATCGATGATCTTCCCCACCATCGACCTTCACCACCTGCATATGCCGGTTCAGGGCCGCGATGGCCGGAAGAAAGCGCTCACGATTGAATCCGTCGCTATAGAGTTGTTCGGGCGGCTGGTTGGATGTGGCAACCACGACGACGCCCTGCTCGAACATCACCTCGAACAAGCGCCCCAGGATGATGGCATCGCCAATGTCATTGACGAACAGCTCATCGAAACACAGGACGCGAATATCCTGGTGCAACTCTTTGGCGAGTGCCGCCAGGGGATCTGCCGTTCCGGTCAATTCAAACAGCCGCTGATGAACCCACTGCATGAAGTGGTGAAAATGCTGTCGGCGGGCCGGAAGCTGCAGGCTTTGGTAGAACAGATCCATCAACCAGGTCTTGCCTCGCCCGACCGGCCCCCACAAATACACGCCGGTGACTGGCTGGGTTGCCGAGGTGGCTTGCTGCAGTTGCTCGTAACAGCTCTGGAGCCGTTCGGCGGCCTGCCGTTGCGATTCATCCTGGTAATAGCCGCTGGATTCGACCGACCGTTCATAGGCCAGCAAAGGAGGCAAAGTGGTCATCTAAAGACAGGTCCGATTCCGTGCAGGTGTGCATGGCCGCCGCTTTCACTAGTCACAAGAGTGGCTCGATGCTGCTTTATTGCCATGCCTGGCGATCCATCGGCCATAATTGATTCAAGATATTAACAAAGGCTTGCATTTGCCTTGTAAAACTATCGTCGCACATGCAAAACAGGTCTTCGATGCGCTGGCTGCGAGACCTTCGCCGTCGCGCGGACGGACCGGTTCCCTTCGCCGGAGCGTTCCGTATGCCAGCATCGACGCCGACGTGCGTTCCGGCAGGCGTGCAGGCCGGACAAACGTTCGCTTTCGAAGTATCGATCCCGCGGATCGATAGCCATAGTCGCATTCGTCCTTCGCCCATTACTTTTGTGATCAGGGTTTCTGATCATTAAATCAGGCATGACAATTGGACGACTTCTGAAAAGTTGCGCTGAAATGGCTGCGAGCAATACGAAACTTCCAATAACAATATAAGGAGTTTTTATGTCGACTCGCATCAATCCGTTTTGTCTCGATGGTCGGCGGGCTCTTCTGACGGGTTCCTGTCGCGGTATCGGCTTCGAACTGGCTCGTGGTTTGGGGCAGGCCGGAGCAAAAGTACTTATCAATGGACGCGATAAGGAGCGCACGCATGCCGCCTGCGCAAAACTTCGCGATGAAGGCCTCATGGCGGAAGCGGTAGTTTTCGACGTGACCGATTACGGGCAATCCAAAACCGCGATCGACGATGTGGAAAAACGCCTCGGTCCCATTGATATATTGGTCAACAATGCCGGCATTCAGCATCGTGCTCCATTGGAAGAGTTCGCCCCTGAAAAATGGCGTGAACTCATGCAGACCAATCTCGATGCGGTCTTCTACGTATCTCAGGCGGTCGCCCGTCATATGATCGACCGCAAACGCGGCAAGATCATCAACATCGGTTCGGTGCAAAGCGAACTGGCACGCCCCTCGATCACGCCTTATGCGGCCAGCAAAGGTGCAGTGCGCATGCTGACGCGGGGCATGTGCGCGGATTGGGCTCGTTACAGCATTCAAACCAATGGTCTTGCTCCGGGGTATTTCCAGACGGAGCTCAACCGCGCCCTGGTGGAGGATCGGGAATTCTCCGATTGGTTATGCAAGCGCACGCCGGCCGGCCGCTGGGGCCAGGTTGAGGAGTTGTGCGGCGCCGCCATTTTCCTCGCCTCGTCCGCCTCCGATTTCGTCAACGGCCAGATGCTCTATGTCGATGGCGGTCTGACCAGCGTGGTTTGAGCACTTTGCTACGAACGGCATATTTATAAAAACAAGGAAACTCACATGGCCGACTTCAAAGAAGCAATGCTCGGTGGTATCGATATCGACAGAAATCCGCCCCTTGCCATCGATGTCCGAACTCTCCGTTCGGAAGCCCTGGCGCCGAAGCGTTGGTTATACCTGATTCCGCTGATTTTCATTACTTACAGCCTCGCCTACCTGGACCGGGCCAACTATGGCTTCGCCAGTGCCGCCGGTATCGAACACGATCTGGGGATCACGCATGGCATGTCCTCACTGATCGGTTCGCTGTTCTTTTTCGGCTACTTTTTCTTTCAGGTACCGGGCGCCATTTATGCACAGAAATACAGCGTGCGTACGTTGGTATTCTGGAGCCTGATTCTATGGGGCCTGTGCGCCGTGGCCACGGGGCTGGTCACCAGTATCCCCATGCTGATGGTGATCCGGGTTTCGTTGGGAATCGTCGAAGCGTCGGTCATGCCGGCGATGCTTATTCTCATCAGTAACTGGTTCACTCGGCAGGAGCGTTCTCGCGCCAATACTTTTCTGGTACTGGGCAATCCGATCACCGTATTGTGGATGTCGGTGGTTTCCGGGTACCTGATCGATGCCTGGGGCTGGCGCGAAATGTTCGTGATCGAGGGCGCGCCGGCGATTCTCTGGGCCTTTGTCTGGTGGCGCCAGGTACGCGACCGGCCAACCCAGGTCGACTGGCTGACCGATCAGGAGAAGGCACGACTGACGAGCATTCTGGAGAATGAACAGAAAAGCATGCCGGTGATCCGTAATTACCGCCAAGCCTTCATGACTCCCGTGGTCATCCGACTCTGTCTGGTACATGCACTTTGGAGCGTGGGCATGTACGGCTTTATCATGTGGCTGCCGTCGATCATCAAGCAGGCGGCGGCCATCGATATCGTGACGGTGGGTTGGTTGAGCGCCGTTCCGTACATGGTTGCCGTCATAACGATGCTGGCGGTGTCGTGGGCTTCGGACCGCTCGCAACGGCGCAAGATCTTCGTCTGGCCACTATTGGGTATCGGCGCGCTGGCCTTTTTGCTTTCCTATCTGCTCGGTGCCGACCACTTATGGATGTCGTTCATTCTGCTGAGCGTCGCCGGTGCGGCAATGTATGCTCCCTACGGTCCTTTCTTCGCGCTGATTCCAGAAATTTTGCCGGCGAATGTATTCGGTGGAGCCATGGGGCTGATTAACGCCTGTGGGGCGCTCGGTGCGTTTCTGGGATCGTGGATAGTCGGTTATCTCATCGGCCTGACAGGCAATCCGGGGGCGGCCTATATATTCATGACGGTCTGTGTCCTGTCGTCGGCCGTGCTGATGGCCATTGTCAAGGTGCGTTCATAAAGCGGCAGGCGTTTCAGCCGGTATCCAGAACACTCGGGAAACCCTGCTCGACGGACTGCGTGAAAACCTGGCAGTCGGCGCAGTGGATGAGCTCCCCGAGACCGAGACACCGATGGCGCCCAGGGTCGCGCCCTGGGGCCATAAACAGGGCCAGGCGCGGCCACATCGGCAGGCCCTGGCGGACCGCCGCTTTCACTAGTCACAAGAGTGGCTCGATGCTGCTTTATTGCCATGCCTGGCGATCCATCGGCCATAATTGATTCAAGATATTAACAAAGGCTTGCATTTGCCTTGTAAAACTATCGTCGCACACGCAAAACAGGTCTTCGATGCGCTGGCTGCGAGACCTTCGCCATCGCGCGGACGAACCGATTCCCTTCGCCGGAGCGTTCCGTATGCCAGCATCGACGCCGTCTAGCCGCACCTTCGTTTCTTTCCGCCGCCAGGGCCAGCGCCTCATGCTCGCGCTGATCGCCGTCCTGCCTGTAGCCGCGCGCGCCGACACCACCGCGAGCATTTCCGCCGCCCAGACTGCCGCAGCGCACGCTCCGGCTTGCGTCGCGGTCGGCAATTTCTACTGGGAGATTGGCGACAGCAACGGCGTCGTGGCCAGTGGCACTGTCGGTACGGGCTACAGCGCTACCGAAGTGATGAGAGTCGCCTCGGCGTCGAAACTCGTATTCGGTGCCTATGTGCTAGAGCGCATCGGCAGAGACGGCGAGCTGTCGCCGGACATGCTCGACGAATTGCAGATGAAATCCGGCTATACTTCTTTCAATCCGATCGCTTGCCGCCAGACCCCGACTGTCGCAGGCTGCCTGACAGCACACGCCCTGCATGGGCGAAACGACCGTTACCACAGCGAGGATCGGGGTCTTTTCTGGTACGGCAGCGGCCATTCGCAAAAACTCGCCGTGGAGCTCGGCCTCGGTGAGCTGGACGCCAACGGCCTGACGCAGGAAATCCGCACTCGCCTTGGCGGCGATCTTAACTTCTACTATAAATCGCCACAGCTCGCCGGTGGGCTCCTCTCCAGCCCGGCCGATTTCGGCCTGTTCCTGCGCCGTATCGTGTCCGGCCAGTTGGTCATGAAGGATTTTCTCGGCACCCGGCTGATCTGCACACTGCCCGGCAGTTGTCCGAATGCGAAGCAGAGCCCGATACCCGCGCCCTGGCACTACAGCTTGAACCACTGGGTCGAGGACGACGGCAGCTTCAGCAGCCCCGGTCTGCTGGGTTTTTACCCGTGGATTGTGGCCGACAAGACGCATTATGGCCTCGTGGCCCACACCTCCAACTCGCTGAGCCCTGTGCTGTCCACACGCTACCCGACAAACAGCGCCTACTGGCTCAGCGCGCAGTGCGGACGAGCGATTCGTAACGCCTTTCAATCCGGGAACGCCACCCCGCTGCCCGCGATGCCCTGATCCGGCATCCCACCGGCGGGTTGCACCCGGTCTGGCGCGACCCGGTCTGGCGTGACCCGTTCTGACGCGACTCGCCCTACCCCTGAACAACATGCGGGGTTTACACGGCTAGCCCTGACTGGCCTGGATCAGGTCGATCCGGCAACCCGGCTGGGCATCATGCACTTCCAGGATCATGTCATGCAGGCGGGCGACGGCCGCCACCATGCTCAGGCCAAGCCCGTTACCGGCGGTATGGCGACTGGATTCGCAGCGGTAGAGACGCCGGAACACGGCTTCGCGCTCCGCCTCCGGGATGCCGGGGCCATTGTCGGTGATCCGCAGCCCGATGCGACCCTGTTCGGCGATGATCTTGACCTGTATCCAACCATTGTCGGGTGAAAACTTGATGGCATTGTCGAGCAGGTTGCAGGTGGCGTCGAAGAGCAATTGCGCATCGCCCGCCAGGCGGCTGGGAACCGGCGCAGGCGAGAATTCCAGGGCGATGCCGCGCGCCTCGGCCAGCGGTTCGAAGAACTCCGAGGCATCGGCGCCGATCCGGTCGAGATCCACCTGGGTGAAATTGCGGCGGCGGGCGCTGTCTTCGATTTCCGTGATGCGCAGCAAGGCCCGGAAGGTCTGCAATAAACCCTGCGCCTCGGCAATGGCGGCTTCGATGGCGCGGGCGTATTGCTCCTGGCTCAAGGCATGCCGCTGAGTCCGTTCCAGCCCGGCCAGCAAGCGCGTCAGGGGGGTGCGTAAATCATGGGCGATGTCGTCACAAACGCCTTTGACTTCACTCATCAGTCGTTCAAGCTCATCCAGCATGCCGTTGACGATGGTGGCAATGCGATCGATATCGTCGTCGTTGCCCCGGGTCGGCAGGCGATTGCTCAGATCGCCCTTGATGATGCGCTCGATTGACCGGCTGAGCGCATCGAGCCGGCGGCCGGCCAAATAACCGAGCAACACCGCGCCCAACAGGCCGACGACCAGCAGCACCGCGCCACCGGAAAGCAGGGCATTGACCAGCAGTTCGTCGAATTCCTGGATGCTATGGATATCCTCGCCGACCAGTAGCAGCATGCCATCCTCCAAGGGATGGACCATGAAGCGGATCGGTCGCCGGTGGCCATTGGGTTTGTGCCAGACGAATTCATGGGGCTCGTCATAGCCGTTGAATGACGGCAGTTTCTGGACCGCCCCCATGATCGGCCGGCCCTGGGCATCGAACAGCGTGTGGGGACTGTGGCTCTTGCGGTCCTGCTCGATATGCTCCTGCAGCTCATGCAGGCGCATTTTCGGCGGTTGCTGGCTGCGCGACTCGATCTGCCGCTCGAGCCTCTTGTCAGTCTGGTGCGCCAGATAGCCGGCGGTCTGCCAGTAGACATAGCCGAACAACGCCAGGAAGGAAAAACCGAACAGCGCCAGCGACATCAACGCGGTACGGAAGCTGATCGTGCGCGGGATTTCACGCAGGCGAACGAAGGGCATAGCCGGCTCCGCGAATGGTGTGGATCATCTGTTCTTCGCCTTCCCCGTCGATCTTGCGGCGCAGGCGGCTCATGTGCACTTCGATGACATTGGTGCGCTCGCCGTAACTGTATTGCCAGACCGCCTCGAACAGCATGGTGCGGGTCACGACCTGATTGGCGTGCCGGGCCAGGTATTCGAGCAACGCGTATTCACGCGGCAGCAGGTCGATCGGGCGCTCGCCACGGCGCACTTTGCGGCGCAGCAGGTCGATACTCAGGTTGCCGACCCGCAGTTGGTTGTCATGCTCCTGGCCTTGCCCCACAAAACGCCGCAACAGCGCATCGAGGCGGGCGGTAAGCTCGATGAATTCGAACGGTTTGGTCAGATAATCATCACCGCCGGCCCGCAAGCCGCGAACGCGCTCATCCAGCTCGCCAAGGGCGCTGAGAATCAGCACCGGCGTGGCAATCCCCGCCGCGCGCAAGGCCGTGAGCACCCCCAGGCCATCCAGGCTGCCGGGCAGCATACGGTCGAGCACAATGGCATCGAAGGTTTCGCTGATTGCCCGCAGCAAGGCATCGCGGCCATTATCGATACAGGTCACCTCGAAGCCATGGTCCTTCAGCGCTGCCTCGATTTCTCTGGCGGTGATAAGGTCGTCCTCGACGATCAATACATGGGTCATAAGATCTGACGGGCTCCCTCAAGATCACGCAATGGTTGTGGTGGCGCCTAGTGTGTCAAAACCTGGATAGACGGAAGATCGCAGAACCATGAAAAAAAATTCAGCTTCGCCGCAGGGTCCAGTATGCGGATTCTGGTAATCGAGGATGATGCCCGGACGGCGAATTATCTGCAGCGCGGGCTCAGCGAAGCCGGCCATGTCGTGGATAGCGCAGCAGAGGGCCGTACCGGGCTGGAACAGGCCCTGGAAGGTATCTACGATGTGCTGATCGTCGATCGTCTCCTGCCCGGGCTGGATGGCGTGGCCCTCGTGCGCCAGGCGCGCCAGGCCGGCTTGCAAACGCCGATCCTGATGCTCAGCGCCCTGGCCTCGACCCTGCAGCGGGTCGAGGGGCTCGAAGCCGGTTGCGACGATTACCTGGGCAAGCCCTACGCCTTTGTCGAACTGCTTGCCCGGCTCGATGCCCTGCTGCGTACCCGCCATCAACTGCCCGGTCCGGCACGCATCCTGCGCGTTGGAGAACTGCAACTCGATTGCGCCGCCCGCACCGTCGTCCGCCAGGGCAGGACCATCGCCCTGCAGCACCGCGAGTCCCTGATCCTCGAAAAGCTCATGCGCCACAGCAATGAGGTCGTCAGCCGCAGCATGCTGCTGGAAAGTGCCTGGGATTATGTCTTCGATCCCCTGGATAACGTGATCGACAAACACATCCATCGCTTACGGAAAAAACTCGATGCCGGCTTTGCCTATTCCCTGATCCAGACCGTGGCCGGCATGGGTTATCGCCTGCTGGAGCGGCAGCCACATACGGCCGAGCCTTGAAAGAATGGCGAGGGCGGTGCGCTTCTCCTCTGCCGGAAACCCGCGCTGCCTGACTCACTCGATCACCTCGAAGCTCACCTGCGTGGTCTGCCCGGCTTCGTCGAGTACGCTCAGTTGATAGTGCCCGGCCTGCTGGAAAACCTGCTCGATCATCTCGCCTTCGGCCAGCGGCTGGCCGTTCATGAACCACCAGCGCTTGCCCGTGCCGCCGAGGGCCAGCAGCTTCAAGCGCAACGGCGTCTGCCCGGCCAGGCGGCGCAGCCGGTCACCGTCACGGACCCCGCTGAGCAGCAGTCGCCCGCCAGTGCTTCGCGCCACCGGCGGACACTGCGGCGAGACCGCCGGCAAGCGCGCCTCGGCCCGCTCGCGGCGGGGCAACCAGGGTTCCAACGGCACGGGCCAACGGATGAAGGTGTGCGCCCGAGCCGTGGGGCAGCCGGCGTTTACCTGCAGTCCGGCAGCATCCACCCATAACGTCTCGGTCAAGCCCTGCCCCAGCAGCTGATCTACCGCCAGCAGGGTCGGCGGTGCCGTACCGTCCAGAGTCCAGGCCTGACGGCGTTGGCGGCAATTGTCGTCGCCACGCGGCAACGGCTGCCCGCCCGGCCAGCAGATCGCCGCGGAACCGACCGCAGCCGGGCGCGGCGGCAGCGGTTGGGCAACCCCCCGTTGCCCATCGCGATTGAGCAGAATGTCATGCACCTGATGCAGCAGCGGCGCTGCCGAGGCCAGACCGAATTGCCCGGCCACCGGCGTACCGTCCGGGCGACCGATCCAGACGCCGATCAGGTAGCGCGGCCCCACGCCAATCGCCCAGGCATCGCGAAAACCGTAGCTGGTGCCGGTCTTGAAGGCCAGTGCGGGGCGCAGCAGAACGTTCGCCTGCGCCGGATCGGCCTGCCCGGCCAGGATCTGGCGGACGATCCAGGCGGCCCCCGGCGACATGAAACGGCGCTCCAGCAGCGGCGCTTCCGGTTGCAAGCGCGGTCGGGCAATGCGCCCGGCACGGGCGAAGGCGCTGTAGCCAGCGACCAGATCCTCCAGCCGCGCCCCGACGCCGCCCAGGATCAGCGCCAGGTTCGGCTCGGCGGCGCGTGGATAGACCAGCGCAAGGCCCGCCGCCCGCAATTCACCGGAAAAACGCTTCGGTCCGTACGCTTCCAGTAGCTGCACGGCAGGCAGGTTGAGCGAACGGCTCAAGGCTTCGCTGGCAGAAACCGGGCCGCTGAAGCCTTCGGCAAAATTACCGGGCCGGTAGTCGCCGAAACGCCGGGGCACATCCTGCAACAGCGATTCGGAATGAATCAGTCCGGCATCCAGCGCCGCCGCATACAGGAAGGGCTTGAGGGTTGATCCCGGCGAGCGCACCGCCGTGATCATGTCCACATGACCGTAACGCACAGGATTGGCGATATCCGCCGAGCCGAGATAGGCGCGCACGGCCATGTTCTGCGCCTCCACCACCAGGATCGCCGCCGATGTGCGTTCCGGCAGGCGCGCATGCCAGCCGTTCAGCAGATCCTCCAGCCGCCGCTGCAAGGCGGCATCGAGAGTGGTACGGATCACTGGCGCACGGCTTGCCTGATTGAGCCGGCGCGCCAGCAGCGGAGCCAGATCCGGCGCCTGGCGTGGAGGTAGCAGGACCGGCTCCTCCCGCGCCTCGCGCACGCTGGCGGCCGACCAGATGTGCTCCTCGGCCAGCCGCTGCAGCACCTTGTCCCGGGCTGCCTGGGCGCGTTCGGGATAGCGATCCGGGCGTAGCCGGCTGGGTGCCTGGGGCAACACCGCCAGCAACGCTGCCTCGGCGCGGGTCAACTGCGCTGGCGGCTTGCCCAGGTAGGCCCAACTGGCCGCCGCCACGCCTTCCAGGGTGCCGCCGAACGGCGCCCGGTTGAGATAAAGCGTAAGAATCTCGCGCTTGGAAAGATGCCACTCCAGTTGCAGCGTGCGCCACAGCTGGCGCAGCTTGCCGCCCAGCGTACGCGCATGCGGATCGAGCAGCCGCGCCACCTGCATGGACAGTGTGCTACCGCCGGAAACGATCCGCCCACTGCGCACGTTGAGCCAGGCGGCACGCAACAGGGCCAGCGGATTGATCCCGGGATGGCGATAGAACCAGCGATCCTCATAGGCCAGCAGCGCCTGCTGGTAATACGGCGATACCACTTCCGGCGTTGCCGGATAGCGCCATACGCCTTCGCTATCGGCAAAGCGGTACAGCGGCGTGCCATCCTCGGCCAGCACCACGCGGGCCAGCCCATCGTCCGGCAGCGGCAACGGCCAGAGGCGGTCGGCGCACCAGAGCATCGCGGCCGCCAATAATGGAAACAGCAGCCAGCGCCATCGGACCCGAGGGGTGACTCTCACTGCAGGCGATCCTTGGTGATGAAAAGCGGAAATTCGCTTCACTATTTCACCTGATCCCCTATTCGATGGAAATGCGGTAGCGCTCCGAACTCAAAGAATTCCTTCGTCTTCAGCGTTCAGCTGAACCATAGAGATAAATCTTGTCCGCCTCCATGGCATAGCCAGCCTCGGCCAGCTCGCTACTGCTGTGCTTGACCTGCAAAATACCTTCAACCCAGAACGGTTGATCGAGATCGTTCACCAACACGCCCAGTTCGGTTCTCACATGAACGATCTGATTCGAGGGCGGCGGCGGTACATGGATACAGGCACCGAGATAGGGAACCAACAGAAAGTCGACCGCCCGGTTTTCGGCGGAAAACTCCAGCGGCACGATATAGCCAGGCAGCTTTACCCACGCCCCGTCGAGCGACTCCACGACGGGAGCGGCCGGTGCCTGCTGTACCGCAGCAGGGCCGGATTCGGCAGCCAGTACATTGGCCAGTTGGGAAAGATCGTGCAAGGGAACCGGGGGCGGCAACAGGCGCGCATGCGGTGGAATCATTTCCGCCCAGCGTAGATCGCGAATCTCAGCCGACCAGACCGGCATCGCCAGCAGCAGCGACAGGATCGGCCAGAGCCTGGTATTCAGTTGACGGAACATGCTCATCGACCTATGGCGCTATCGAGGCTGGCGAGAATGGCGGCAAAACCATCCGCTGCCAACCAGCGCCAGGTTTTTGGTCGCCACCGCGCCCACTCAAACCACGCAGGGCGGCACTCAAAGCGCTAGCTGTGGATTGCCCGGTGTGGCCTCGAAGCCATGCTGTCCACTCGGCCCTATCGATTGCACAGAGACTTTGTGCGTATCCGGAAACAGCTCGAAAAAGCGCGTCAGATCGAGCGCTGTGAGGCTTTCGGGATGTTGGCAGACCAGCTTGTAACGTGCCTGGATATCGCTGTGCCCATGCTCTTCAGCTGCGTCCTCATGTTCGTCCTCATGGACCGGGCCTTCTTCTTCAAGCAACGCTCCGTCAAGCTTTGTGGCAGTCGCTCTACATCCGGCGGCAACCGGCACACCGAACAGCGCCACGGGATCTCGCAGGCGCTCCTTCACCTGCACGACCCTGGCTTTGTCGGCAGCGCTAGTGGCCGCATGTTCGAAGCCGACAAGGTTCATCGCTGGAGTTTCCAGCTCCACCTCCAGAGTCCGGTCTTCCAGAACCACGTTCAACGTCGCGGCGCCATGTTCATGCGCACCGAGGCTGGCGTGCTCATGGCTCGCATGGGCCTGGGTGATGGATAGTTGCAGTAACAGCAGAAGGGCAAGTAGTCGATAGCACATGAGAGAACCGAAAAATCCAGCCATTTCGTTACACTATAACATAGGCATTGTCGGCTCTATGGTCCACCAGTTTCAGGGCCAGTACTTAGGGGCGGGCTTGCCACCTCCAGTAGCTTTCGGCCACGAGCTCACATTCAAAACCCTTGGCACGGCTACAGGACGACGCCCCATTTCGGAGGCGTCCGGTATTCTCGGAGGTGCTCTTAAAACGAGCAAAGACTATAGAATTAACCCGTTTCCATGGTTTCAAGAACGTCTCTGCCTGCATCAAACAGGATGACGATGACCCGGATAGCGTTCTGCATGCGCGGCTGATCAATATCTTCAGTCACGGCAATTATTCATTCGGTCTGTCGCCTTTTGCGCCGGAGGCAGCCGCCATCAAGGCGGGGCGCTTGATGCTGGAGGAAATTGCAGCCTGTGTGCGGCGCGGCGACAGCTTCGCATTTGAAACCACCTTGTCCGGCTTGGGCTATCTACGGCATATCGCACACTGGCGCGGGTTGGGCTACCGTGTCGGCCTGTATTTCCTGGCGCTACCCAATGCAGAAACAGCCATTGCCCGGGTGGCCGAGCGCGTCCGGCAAGGTGGACATGACATTCCTGAACCCGTGATCCGCCGCCGCTTTGCGGCAGGTCTGCGCAATGTTGACCAACGCTACAAGGCTCGGGTGGATACCTGGGCCAAATACGACAACGCCGGTGTATCGCCGGTGCTGCTGGACTGGGGAGAAAACGCATGAAAGCACAGGATATTTCCAAAGCCGAGAACCCAGACTTGCGCGCCTCGCTGGCGGCCATCCAGCGGGCTGCAGAATTGGCCCGCAAAACGGCCATCCAGACAGAGACAGGTATCGTCATCGTTCGGGATGGGAAGCTGGTGCATGTGTCAGCGCAAGAGCTGCGCGAGAATGCCTTGGAAGAAAAGACGCATGACTGAACAGGATCAGAAACAACTGGGCAATACCCTCTAGGGCATTGCCGACTAACTGCGTGGCGCGATTACATGCTGTCCTTCCTGTTTTTTGCGCTACCTGTCGGACAACTACGCAGCCGCCGTCCAAAAGGAACTGGGGGTGATTATCCTGCGCGTCCTGCAGAAGACCGTCGTGCGCCCTTAGCGGTCTAGTATGCCGCCAACCCGGATGACGTTGCCGAATTTGAAAAAATGCCCCTCGACCGCGTTCAGCGCTCCTTCACCGTCAGTGCTCCGCCAGGTTCGCCGACCGCCTGGAGATCCGGCCGGTACATGGACTCGACCTGGGGCTGCGGGACGACGTAGTGGCCCGGCGTCACCGCCCGCGCCAGATAGAGCAGATGGGTTGTGCCATAGCCGTTCAGGTCCACCGCCGCCACGTAGCGGTCGTCGCGAAATTCCTGGTGCTTGATGCGTCCGTCCTGCATCTCGCGCAGCCAGCCAGCGAAACCGGGGCTGGCATCTTTCAGGCTGGCCGAGCTTTGTGCCAGGTTCTGGTTCTCCAGCTCCAGCCCTGCCGGCAACAGATCCACCACCAGCGCATCGGGAATCCGCTCCTTGGCGGTGACCGCCAGGTGCACGACGATCAACTGGCCGCTGCGAACCTCGTCCAACGCCAGCGGCGTACCGTTCGTACCGAGGAATTCGCGGTGGATTTTCAGATTGTCGCTGCTGACCGGCAGCGGGCGATCCGGATAACCCGCCACGGTGACCTGCTGGTACAACGGCGTTACGTCCAGGTTGCGAATGGTGAGCGACGAGCCAAGCGCGGCGCTGTCCAGGGTCAGGTTCAGGCTGCGCTCGCCGGCGAGCGGCCGGGTCTGCGCTCCCTGCACTAGTTCGGCCTGCCAGGCCGGTTCTGCCATATCGAGCAGGCGGCGACCGGCGAGGAACAGGGCGTTGCGCTCCTGGGTCGAGAGCCAGCGCCGGGCCGCCAGCAGATCGGCCAGGCCGAACAAGCGAGTTTCACGCGCTCCGGCGTCAAGATCGTGCTCCTGCAGCAGCGCGTAGATCAGCGCCTGGTCACGCAGCGGGCTGCCGTAGTCGTGCAGCCACTGGTTGGTTGTCCGGGTCTGCTGCAGCCCAGCCTGGAGCGCTTCCCGGGCGCGCGGCGCGTCGCCCATGCGCTGCAGGGCGATGGCCAGGTGCACCAACGGCAGCCCGGAAGCGGCATCGGCCCGGCGCTCGAACAGGGTGCGCAGCGCGCCCAGCGGCGCCTGTTGGCTGCGCGCCAGGACGTAGCCGGCATAGGCTTGCACGGCGAACCGGTCATGCTTGTCGTTCTGCGAGTAGCCGGTCTCGATCAGGTTGGGTTCCTGCATATAGCGCAGCAGCCTCTCGCTGGCCTTCTTCAGGGCCGTCTCCGGCACGGAAAAACCCCGTTCACGGGCCCGCAGGAGAAAGTCGGTCACGTAGGCGGTCAGCCAGAATTCTTCCGGGCTGTCCGCACTCCACAAGCCGAAACCACCGTTGTAACGCTGCATGCCCAGCAGCCGTTCGATGCCGGTTTCGATCTTCTGCTGCCGCACGCTGTCGCTTTCCCCTTTCAGACCGAGTCGGGCGAGGGTCGCCGCATCCGCATACAGCGCTGGATACAGGCCACTGGTGATCTGTTCCAGGCAGCCATAGGGATAGGCTTCGAGCGCCTGGATATGCTCGGCCAGATTGAGCGGCGGGCGACTGGAGAGGTTGACGAAAGCCTCGCGGCTGGCCGGATCGAACGTGGCCAGCACGGACGGTGCCAGCGTCCAGTCTGCCCCAGGCGGCAACACGGCACGCACATGCTCGCGTCGCGCCGGCCAGGCCGGGCGCACGCCCAACGTCCATTGCCGTTCGAGATCCGGCAGGGTTTCGCCCGGCAGTTGGACGCCGCTGACCCGCAGGTTTATCTGGCCCTGGCCGTAGCCGCCCAGCGCCCGCACCGGAATGCGCAGAGTCTGGCGCTCGCCGGCCTTGAGGGTGACCGATTGTCCGCTGCCGTTCGGCAGGGCCAATTGCCCCGTCACCGCAAGCTGCGCGGTCAGGGTCTGCAACTGTTCGGTCAGGTTGGTGAGGTCCAGCGCCAGGGTCGTCTCGTCGCCGCCGGCCAGAAAGCGCGGGGCCGCCAGTTCGGCGACCAGCGGTGCGGCCACGACAGTTTTCGCTTCGGCAGAACCGTAGCGCTCGTCGGTCCAGGCTTGGGCCATCAGGCGCAATTCGCCATTGAAGTCCGGGATCTGCAGCGCAACCTCGCCTTCCCCGTTGGCGTCCAGGCTCAGCGGCTGGCTTTGCTGTGCGACGAGGGTGACCTTGGTGAGCGGCGGCTTGCCGCCCTTGCTCAGCTCGGCATCGTCACCGCCGAAAGTCAGGCTCGCCAGCCGTCCCTGGCCCGCTTCGATCAGTTGGCCATAGACGTCGAACTGATCGGCAGCATAGGCCTTGCGACCGAAGAAGCCCTGGAACGGATCGGGCGTGCGGTAATCAGTGATGTTCAGGATGCCGGTATCCACCGCCGAGACCAGTACATGCACCTGTTGCGGCAGACTGCCGTCGGCGTTTCTCGCCTTGACGCGCACCTTGAGCGGCTGGCTGGGGCGCATCTGCGTCGGTGCAGCGAGCGTCAGGGCCAGCTTGCGCTGCTCCCGGGCCAGCGGCAGATGCAGCAGACCCACCGCGCGCTTGGGCGTGATCTGGGCCTGGCGCTCGCCCGGTCGCACCACCAGCGCGCTCACGTAGAGATCGTGCCGCGCCCAGGTCTTGTCGATGGGCAGTTCGAAAGTCTTGCCTTGGACCGGGACTTCGATAGGTTGCCACCAGAGCGGCCCGGCAGCGGACTCCAGCAGCAGATAGCCGTTGCCGGCCGCGGGCGGTGTTACCGTGATGCGCGCCGTTTCGCCTTCGGCATAGGCGGGTTTGTCCAGCGCCAGCTTGACCTGATCCGGGCGCACCGCACCGCCTTCGGTATTGTCCTGCCAGCGATAGCCGGCCCAGAAGCGCAGGCTGCTGACCAGCCCGGTCTGCGGGTCTTCCACTTCGACGCGATAGGGGCCCCATTCCACCGGAAACCCGAGTTTGGCACTGCCGTCCTGGGCCAGATTCAGCGTCTCTTCGGCCAGGGTCAGGAATTTTTCGTTGTATTGGCTGCTCCAGCCATCACCTTCGGAGAACTGCCAGTAATAGTCGCGGCGTTCGCGGATCAGACGCACTTTCACCGCGTCTGCGGCCAGCCTGTGGCCCTGGGCATCGGCGATCAGCAGTTCAAATTCCGCCTGGCTGTCGGCATCGATTTGCTCACCGTCGAACAGGGCGCGGATGCCGGGCAGGCGCTGGGCGGGCCAGACCGGCTGTTCGAGGCGCCGGGTCACCGGCCGGCCACCGGACTCCTGCAGGCTCGCCTGCACGGTGAGCTGCAGCGGCGAGCGAGCGTCGCGCCAGCGCGACTCCAGCTCGATCTGTCCATGGCCGCGCTCATCCAGCGTCAAGTCGTCGAGAGTAATGCTTTGCTTGAGGTCGGCTTCGGTGACCGAGCCGAACTGATAACCCGGCAGGGCCGCCACCGCCTCGCGCAGTGGCCGGACGTACAGCTGGCCGCTGACCAGATTGCCGCTGGCCGGCGCACCGTACAGGTAGCGGCCATTGACTGCGACGCTCAGCGGGTCCGCCGGCACCAGTGGCTCGGCGCTGCCTTTGAGTTCCAGGGCCAGACGCTCCGGCAGGAAGTCCTCGACGGAAAACTCGTACAGCGGTGGCTTGCCGCCCCCCAGGTTCATCAGCAATTGCCAGCGGCCGGTGGGCGCTTCGCTGCCGAGCGGCAGGCGATACTGGTAAAGGCCGTCGGCATCCGGCTGCCAGACGAAGCTGCGGCTGGTCTGGTTGTCCGGTCGCCGGACTTCCACGCTGACGGGCTGCGCCTTGAGCGCCCGGCCATCGGCGTCACGCAACAGCGCATTGAGCAGCACGGTTTCGCCGGGGCGATAGAGATCGCGCGGGCCGAAGATGAAGAATTGCAAGGGCTGGGCGATGGCCCCACCGATGTCGAATTCGGCCAGATCCAGCGCCGCGCCATCCAGACGCAGCAGGCTGGTCTGTCCACCCTGGCGAGCCAGCAACAGCGAAGCCTTCGGCGAGTTCGGCAACCGGGCATGACCACGGTTATCGCTCTGGCCTTCGGCCAGCGAATGCCCTTCGGCATCCAGTAGTGTCAGGGTGACGCCGGCCTGGGCCTGGCCGCCGGCGAGCGCCTGGGTAAAGACATCGATTTGCTCACGGGAGCGGTGCGCGGACAGGCCGATATCGCTCAGGGTGAACAGGGTGGCCGGCTGCTGGTAGTCATACGTCCCGGCCTGGCGCATCACCGCGACGTAGACGCCCGGCTGCTTGAGCGGTTCGAGGCCGGACAATGGCAGGAGCAGGGTTTCCTGGATATTGGGCCGGGCCGCCAGATCGAAGCGCCCGCTGTAGACCAGTTCGGCCATCGGCAAGATTTCCTGCGATTCCCAGCTGCCCAGCATGCCGCGCCGCTGCCAGCGCGTCAGGAACGCCGGCAGCGACGCAGTTTTTATCCGGAAGAAATCCACATCGACCTTGCCGACATTCAGCGCCAGCACCGGCAGCCCTTCGGCCAGCCGGGTCGGCAACAGGGAGCCACGACTGGCGAAGCCGACGCTGGGTTGCAAGTCGCGGGTTTCCAACTGCGCGATATGTTCTCTGGGCAGCGTACTACCGGTCAGGGCGCGCAGCCCGGGATCCACCGTCAGCACCAGCTTGCGCTTGGGCTGCAAGTAGCGCAGGCGCAGCTCCAGCAGGTTATCGCTCAACTCCCAGGCGCCATCCACCTTGCCGTCCCGGGCATCGACCAGATGCAACCGCGCCGCGAAATCCTGCTCCGGATCGAGCGGCACCGAAACACTCACAGATAGCGTACTGGCGCCATCCACCTGGATTTCGGAAACATCCACCACGTTCAGTTCGCGCCCGGCGTAGCGTTTGGCCAGTGCGGCGCGGTCCAGCGGCGGCCTGGCTGGTTCCACAGGCGCTGCTACCGTTGCCGGCGCAGCGGAACTGGCCGGATCAGTCTGCGGCTGCTCGCAGCCGGTGAGCAGCGCCATAGTCAATGCCATGCCGAACCACATCCATTTATCCCGCATGGAGACCTCTTCGTTCATGAATGTTCAAGAAAGGCCTGCACTATAGCGAAAGCCCCCATAGCCGGAATCCCAGCGGCTACGGGTCGCAAGCAGGTGCGCTTTAAAATAGACGACCATGCCTGATTGCACTTTCATTTGGCTGCACAAGATGAAAAACCAGGCAGCTCATGTCGAAGGATTCCGGCGAAAATGGACAAGCTATACGACGATCTGGTCGCCCTGACTTACGAATGCGTGCTGAACGAATCTACCTGGCCCGACCTGTTGGACCGTTTGGTAGAAGGGACCGGGCGCCTGCATGGCGCCATGGTCTTGTTCGAAGGTCCCACACCGGGCGGCCAGCAGATAACCGGAATCCACTGCTGCGACCCCAAGTTGGTCAGGGATTACAACGCCTACTATCACCAATACGATCCCTGGAGCGGCTACATTCCCAAACAATCACCCGGCCTTTTCCATCATGACACGCAGTGTTTCGATGCCGAGATCCTCGACAAGGGCATATTCCATCAGGAACATCTGCGTAAATGGGGTATTCGCAGCATCTCTTGCAGCAAATTATTCAAAAATCATGAATCGGCCATTTATCTCGGGCTGGACAACGACCGTGACCCGGCCAGCCTGCCCGAGTGGCGCAATCATTTGTTGCAGCTGATCGCGCCACATCTGGCGCGCGCAGCTACCCTGGCGCGCAAGCTCGACCGGCTGGACCTGGAATTGCAAAAACGCGACCTGCTGCTGGCTCAGAGCGAGATACCGCTGTGGCTGGTGAACAAGCGCAGCACGGTACTGTTCTGCAACCCGGCGGCCGAACGCAGCCAGACCGAGCCGGCCTTCATGCTCAGGGAGCGGCAAAACCGCCTGCAGGCGCGTGATTCAGCCAGCGCGCTACCCGCCTTGATCCGCACGGCCTGCGGCCACAACGGGCCGGCTGGCTGCACCTGGCCGATGGCTCGGGCCGCGAACTGCTGGTCGCGCCAGTCAGTGCCCAGGCCCAGTTCAACCGGATGCTCCAGGAACCGCTGGCACTGGTCGCCCTGCTGGATAATCGGCTGCGCACACAGCAACTCGCTGAAATCTTCCAGTTCACGCCAGCCGAATGCCGCCTGGCCGAACTGCTCGCCAAAGGCCACACACCGGACGTCTGCGCCACGCAATTGGGCGTTTCGATCACGACCGTGCGCAGCCAACTGCGGGCCCTGTTTCGCAAAACCGGTACGGAACGGCAGGCGGAACTGGTCAGGCTGCTCGTGCGGGCCAGCAGCTACCCCTGAGCCTCCAGCTCAAGCACTACCCGCCCCCGGCTCGGGCAGAGTTCCAGGTAACGATTGGCTTCGACGAATTCCTCGAACGGGAATACCCGGTCGATGGGGGCGGCGAGCAGCCCCTGGGCGGTCAGTTCGTTGATATGCCAGAGGGCGCACTCGACGGCCTTGCGGTCCGGTTCGATACCAAGGTCCGGGTGGCCGGTGAAGTCGAGAATACAGTGGCGGAAGAACTGCAGATGCTTGCGAAAAGCCGCGCTGGCCGGGAAGCTCGCGTCGTTGCCGCCGTGCAGGCCGCAGAGCACCAGCTTGCCGCGTACCGCCGCCAGATCGCCGAGCAGTTTCATTTGCGGGCCGGCACATTGATCGAGGATCACATCGACACCCTTGCCGCCGGTATGCCGCTCCACTTCCAGCACCAGATCCTGTTCGCTGGTGAGAATCACTCGGTCGGCGCCCATGGCTCGAATGAAATCACGGCTGCCCGGCTTGCTGGTGGAGCCGATCACCTCGGCGCCGAGCGCCTTGGCCAGTTGCACCGCCTGTGGCGCGAAGCAATGCCCGGCTTCGGTGATCAGCACGCTCTGGCCGGAGCGCAGGCCCGCGCGCACGATCAGGCCGAAGTAGGCGCTTAGATAAGGTGTGTAATGTACCGCCGCCTGTTGCGGGGAAAGTATCTCGGGGTAACGCGTCAGCCCCGCACGCGGCATCACTACCAGATCGCCCCAGGCGGGATAACGATTGGGCGAGAAGGCGGGAAAGCTGGCCACGGGCATGCCCGGCGCCAGGTCTTCCACCTCCGGCCCCACCGCATCGACCACTCCAGCCAGTTCGCAACCAAGCCCGGCCGGCAGGCGCACCGGCTCGGCGGCCAGGTTCTGCCGCCACAACGTATCCTGCCAACCCATGCCCAGCGCCCGGGTTCGCACCAATACCTCGCCGGCTCCCGGCGCTGGCGTGGGCGACTGCTCCAGACAGAGCACGTCGGCGGCACCGAATGTGTGGAAGCGAATCATGCGGGACATCGTCCACCTCGCAGAGAGAAACGTGCTCCGAACTCTATCTGGGGTTGACGGATGACGCTATCGATCCGGGACAATAGTGGACATGCACACCAGTGATCCGCACTCCCCTTCTGGCTTCATCCGACCCCTACCGAGGCCGGACGTTTCTCGCGGGTAGGCCTTGCGCTTGACGCATACCCCGCCCACCCGGCACCTTTCCTTTCGACTCCAAGCGAATGAATGCCGTGAACCGCAACGATCTGCGCCGCCTCGACCTGAACCTGCTGATCGTCTTCGAGACGCTGATGCACGAACGCAGCGTGACCCGTGCGGCGGAAAAGCTTTTTCTCGGCCAGCCGGCGATCAGCGCGGCGCTGGCGCGACTGCGCAGCCTGTTCGACGATCCGCTGTTCGTGCGGACCGGCCGCAGCATGGAGCCGACGACCCGGGCCAGGGAAATCTTCGCCCTGCTTTCGCCGGCGCTGGACTCCATCTCCACCGCTGTGAGCCGCGCCGCCGAGTTCGACCCGGCGACCAGCACGGCAGTGTTCCGGGTCGGCCTGTCCGACGATGTGGAGTTCGCCTTGCTGCCGTCCCTGCTGCGCCGCCTGCGTGCCGAGGCGCCAGGCATCACCCTGGTGGTGCGGCGGGCCAATTATCTGCTGATGCCGCAGTTGCTGGCTTCCGGGGAGATTTCGGTCGGCGTCAGCTATACCGAGGAACTGCCAGCCAACGCCAAGCGCAAGGTGCTGCGCAAAAGCGCGCCCCGGCTGCTGCGCGCCGATGCCATACCCGGTGCGCTGAGCCTGCAGGACTACTGCCAGCGGCCACATGCGCTGGTTTCGTTCGCCGGGGATCTCTCCGGGTTCGTCGACGAGGAATTGGCCAAGCTCGGCTGCACTCGCCGTGTGGTACTGGCTGTGCCGCAATTCAACGGGCTGGCCAACCTGCTCGCCGGCACCGATATCGTCGCCAGCGTGCCCGACTATGCCGCGGCCGCGCTGACCGCTGCCGGTGGCCTGCGGGCCGAGGCGCTGCCGCTGGCTACACCGTCTTTCGAACTGCACATGGTCTGGCGCGGCACCCAGGACAACGACCCGGCCGAACGCTGGCTGCGCTCGCGGATTCAGATGTTCTGCGGCGATGCGGATAGCCTGCTGGGCGGCTCGCAACAAGACGCCAAGGGAAGCTCGGGCAGATAGCCGGACGAGCGCTTCCCACGCCTCACGTACCGTCTCGAACATTACGGCAGCACCGCTTACATTTTCGTATTGGCACTCGCCTTAATGAGAATGATTTTCCATACATCCATGTACCAAGCGCATCCTCCGTACCCGCAGGTGCGAAAAAATCGCTGGTACAAAGCTTGCCCTGTGCCCTGCTCCGAGATGTCCGCTCCAGAGCATCTACAGATCAGCAAGAGGGATAGCACTGAATGTTCAAAATTACGCATCCGGGCCACTGGATTTCGCTGGTGGCCGCCAGTCTCGTTCTACCGCTGGCGCATGCCGAAGATGCCGAGGAAGAGGAACGCAACGAAAAGCTGGAGCTGAGCACGATGCAAATCGGTGCACAGCAGGAGCAAAGCGAGGGTTCGGCACAAAGCGGCTACCGCACCAGCACCGCTACCGCCGGTCCGCTGGGTAAAGTACCGCTCAAGGATACCCCCTACTCGTTGAATGTGACGTCAAGAGAACTGTTCGAAAACCGTGGCGCGCATACGGTTTCCCAGGCGCTGAAAACCAATCCGACGGTCTCCACACTGGCGGAATCCAACACCTACAGTGGCCTGTCGCGGGTGATGATCCGGGGCTTCACCGCCGGAGATCAGGGCGACTTTCGTGATGGGGTGGTCGACCGCAGTTTCACCTTCGTTCCGCTGGAAAACGTCGAGCGCATCGAAGTGCTCAATGGCTTGTCCAGCTTTCTCTATGGTTTCACCTCTCTGGGCGGCTCGCTCAACTATGTCAGTAAGCAGCCGACCGCCGCACCGCTGGCCAGCCTGGCCGTCGGGCGCTACGGCGGCGGCATCGACTACCAGCATGTCGACCTTGGCGGCCCCATCGATCAGGCTGGCCGACTGAGCTATCGGCTCAATCTCTACGATGAAAGCGGCGATACCTATGTCGAAGGCAGTCACCAGGAACGCAGCCTGGTTTCCGGCGTGCTGAGCTACCAACTGACGCCGGATACCCGCGTGTTCGCCGATATCTGGTATCAGGATCTGGATATGCGCGGGTTGCAGACCTACATCAATGTGAACCCGGCAGGCGGGATCAAGGTACCCTCGGCCCGGCATTTCGATGCAGAAACCCAGTACGGGCAGGACTGGAGCTACAACAAATCGCACAAGACCCTGTCGGGCATCGGCTTCGAATCGAACCTCAACGAGGTCTTCACCCTGCGCTCGTCCTTTCGCTACGGCAATATGTGGCGTGCTTACCAATACACCACTGCCACGCTGACCGATAACGACGGCAACTACCGGGAAACGGCGCGCGGCAGCACCCGCCAGACGGAACGTACTTATTCGGGCTTTGCCCTGCTGGACGCCAATTTCCGCACCGGCTTCATCGGGCACAAGCTGACCATGGGTTTTACCGGACACAAGTACCAGTACACCCGCGGCAATGACGTGACCACGGCGCTCGGCATGTCCACTATCGACGCACCGACCACCTATGCCCGCCCCATCCAGAACATCGGCCCGACCAATGTCTGGTACAAGCAGTTCTATCGCAACTGGGTAATCGGCGACCGCCTGGAATTCAACGACGCCTGGTCGGCCGTCATCGGCTTCAACCGCGCCGAAATCCGTCAGAAAACCTGGGGCAGCGGCACCAGCCTGGGGACGGCGAAATACACCCAGCGCAAGACCACGCCCAGCTACTCGCTGATCTACAAACCGATTCCGACGCTTACCACTTACGTCACCTATATGGAGGGATTGGTCAACGGTGGCTCGGCTCCCGCTACCGCCGCCAATGCCTATGAAATTCTCTCGCCGAGCAAGAGCGAGCAATATGAGATCGGTGCCAAAGCCACCGTGGGCCGGATGGATCTGACGCTGGCGCTGTTCCATATCGACAAGGTCAACGAGTACACCGACCCGGCGGACAACACGTATAAAAAGGATGGTCGGGAAGTCCACAAGGGCATCGAGTTCACCGCCACTGGCAAACTCACCGACAACCTGACCCTGGTTGGCGGCTATACCCTGATGACGGCGGAAGTCACCAAGGCCAAAAACAACAAATCCCTGGAAGGCAACATTCCGGTCAACGTGCCGGAGAAACAGGGGCGCCTTTATGTGGAATACAACCTGAGTCAGTTGCAGCTACCCGACGTGACGCTGAGCGGCGCCGCCAATTACTCCGGTAGACGCCCGGTGGATGCGGCCAACAACGACTACCTGCACAGCTCCACCACCTACGACGCCGGCATCCGTTACCAGCCGGAATTCGCCGGGCATCGGCTGACGTTCAACCTGTTCGTCAATAATCTGTTCGACAAGGACTACTGGAGCTATTACCGCACCGGCGATGGCCTGCTACTGGGCGCGCCGCGCATGACCTCCTTCACCGCCAAGCTGGACTGGTGACCCGGATGCGAATCGCTCCGCTGCTGGTCCTGTTGCCGCTCTTGCTCGGCGCCTGCGATAAACCCTCGCCCACCGCACCTGTCGCCAGCCGGCAGGTAGTGGACATGGCGGGCCGGACGGTCGCCGTTCCCGAAACCATCCGCAGCATCGCCTGCCTGGAAGTGCTCTGCTACGAAAAGCTGTTCCTGCTCGGTGCCAGCGAGCGGATCGCCATGATGATCCGCACCAACGCGCCCTGGATGCGCCAGACCAACCCCGCGCTCGATAGCATCCAGCAACTGGGCTCCGATCCCGACAGCGAAGAACTGCTGCGCCGCCAGGTGGACGTGGTCTTTCATACTTACGGCTATCCGGCGCCGGGCAAAATCGAACGCCTTGCCGAGATGGGTATCCCCACCCTGGTTTCGCAGCCAGTGGGGGCAATCGACAGCATCGAAGCCTTTGTCGAATCGCGCAAACGGATGCTGCGCCTCTTCGGCGCGGTGCTCGGTCCGCAATATGCCGCGCGCGCCGAAGAATGGTGCGCCTATCACGACCGTCTGGTCGCCATGGTCAGGGAGCGGACCGCGCAAATTCCCAGCGCGCAGAAGATCCGCCTGTTCCATGTCCGCGGCCCGGCAGCCACCGATACCCAGGGCCTGACCTCCAATACCTACTGGTACGGCGTGATCGCCGGGGCCGACATGGTCATCGACCGCACCCGGCTGGCCGGCAGAGGCAGTGTCGCCATGGAAGAACTGCTGAACTGGAACCCGCAGGTGATCAATATCGGTCGCCAGTACTCCGCCGAACGGGTGACCGCAAACCCGCGCTGGAAGCAGATCGCGGCGGTCCGCGACGGCCGCGTCCAGGAACTGCCCGAAGGCGTCTTCTACTGGGATGGCTCCACCGAGGGTGTGCTGCTGATGCTCTACCTGGCCAAGGAGCTTTATCCGCAGTTGTTCGCCGATCTCGATCTGCGCCAGGAAATCCGCACCTATTACGCTCGCTTCTACCGCTACGCATTGTCCGACCAGGAACTGGAGCTGATGCTGCAAGGCAAGGGGCCGGACGGCCGTCGCCACAACGAGATGAACAACTGATATGAACGACATCCAGCCCTTATCGGAAAAACTGCACCGGCAAGCCATCCAGTACCCGCCACTGGCAGCGGGCTGCCCACCGCTCAGCCTGCCGGCCTGGAACCGGACGCTGAATCGTATCCAGACCGGGCGCCAGGCCATCGGCAACTGCCTCTACGGTGGTCAGACCGCGACCTTCTGGGCGCCGCAGCAGGATCTGCTGCAGATTACCAACGGCCCGGTGGGCTGTGGCGTCTACGGCCACGCCAATCGGCCCCAGGCGACTGGCCCCATGGGATTGGAGCGATTTTCCGGCCTCAACCTGGGCACCGATTTCCAGGAACGGGATGTGGTGTTCGGCGGCGAACGCAAGCTGGCCCGGGCCATTCTCGAAGCGGATCGTCTGTTTCCCCTGCATCGAGGCATGACCTTGCTCTCCACCTGCCCCATCGCGTTGATCGGCGATGACCTCGACAGTGTGGCCCGGCAACAGCGCAGCGCTCTTGGCAAACCCGTGGTGCCGGTACACTGCGCCGGTTTTCGCCGAGGCGATGGCATCGGCGATACCCACGCCACCCTCACCGGCACCTGGCAAAGCTGGGCGAATCCGTCGGCGACAGCCGGTCCCTATGACATCACCCTGCTCTGCCGGGAAATGGAGGGAGCCTGGCGCGGGATCGTCCGCCAGCTCGAAGCAATCGGCCTGAACGTCGTCGCCCGCTGGCCCGCCGGCAGCGACCGGAGACAGATCGCCCGGCTGGGCAACAGTCGACTGACCATCGGTATCGACATGGAATACTGGTCCAAACGCCTCCAACAGCAATCCGGCCAATCCTGGATCGAAGCGGATTTTCGTGGCCCCAACGCCACCGCGGCCAGCTTGCGAGCCATCGCGGCGCGTTTCGACGAGCGGATCGCACAACGCACCGAAGCCCTGATCGAGAGCCAGGCCCCCAGCGCCATAGCCCGCTTGGCCACATGCCGGGACAGCCTGGCCGGACGCCTGTATTTCTCCTTCGCGCCGCTGCAGCCACGCGACATCCGGGTGTTCACCGAAGCCGGCATCCGGGTTGGCAGCGCCCTGCAAGGTTGGGTGGATGTAGACGGTCGCTGGCGCCTTCCCGAACGCCACCTGCGCTATCAGGACATGGCACCCGAGCAGGTGACGGCATTATTGAAACAGGCTCAACCCGATCTGCTGGACGGCCTGGCTCAGGACGGTACGTTCTGGCGCAGGCACGGCTATGCCGTGCTGGACGACCACGCCCGCGCCGAACTGAACCGCGCCACGATCGGCTTCGCTGGCACGGAACGCCTCGTGCGTGTGCTGCAGCGGCTGTTCGACAGTCCGTTGCGACAATATTTGCCGCCATGGAAAACGGAACGCAACGCCCCCCCAAAGCCGAAAGCCCAAGATTAATTTTCAAGCAAGCTCGCCTTGGCATTCTGAACTGGAGCAAACGATCAACCTCCAGAGGAACCAGCCATGTACAAAATCATCATCGCCGCCCTGCTATGCCTGGCTGCCAATTCCACTTTCGCCCAGACGATCACTCCGGCCACCGACTGGGGCAGTCTGATCGGCACCCATTACGCGAAAGCGAAAATCTGCGGAGCGTCCAGTGAAGACCTGGCAGCCTATAAGGTGCGCAACCGTCAGGCTGGCCAGTTGATATATGGTGAAGCAGAGGACTACGGCATCGAATTCAGCCAGGGATTCGACTCGGCACTGAATCATTCACCCCAAGCCATCGCCGCCAATCCCGGCTCGGTCTCGACCAACATGTGTGCAGGCTTGCTGCACAGCATCGGACATGGCGCGTAAAGCATGACCCCACCTCACTCGAATACCTGGCCTGAACCTGGCCGACCTGAGGTATTTCCACCCAGGCTTGCTCAAGCGTAGGCTGGAGAATGTCCTGCTCGCCCGCCATACACGGCGAAACGGTGGCTGGATAACGTGCCGTTCCAAGCCTTGGAGTTGAGTCGTTTGCTACCGAGATTACTCCAGCGATGGCCTCGTACCTTTGCCGATCCCGGTAGCGTCAGGAATCAAGCCATGCACCAAGCCACCTACCAACAGTTGGAAATCACAGGCGGCAAGCCCGTCAAACTCTGGACCCAAGGCGTGCCGGTAGAAGAGGATGCCAAGCGGCAATTGCTGAATACCGCCAGGATGCCGTTCATCTTCAAACACCTGGCGGTAATGCCGGATGTGCATCTGGGCAAGGGGTCGACCATCGGCAGCGTGATACCCACTGTCGGCGCAGTCATTCCAGCGTCGGTCGGCGTGGATATCGGCTGCGGAATGATCGCCGCGCGTACCTCACTGAGTGCCGCCGATCTGCCGGACAACCTGCACGGCCTGCGCAGTGCCATCGAAAAAGCGGTACCGCATGGGCGAACCACCGGGCGCGGCAGGCACGACAAAGGCGCCTGGGAAAACCTGCCAACGCCGGTCGAGCAAGCCTGGTCGGCTCTGCAAGCAGGCTTCAAGACCCTCGTCGACAAGTACCCGCGCCTGGAAAAAACCAATAACCGCCATCATTTGGGTACGCTGGGCACCGGCAATCATTTCATTGAAGTCTGCCTCGACGAGACCGAGCGCGTCTGGTTCATGCTGCACAGCGGCTCACGCGGCGTCGGCAATGCCATCGGCAGCCTGTTCATCGAACTGGCCCAGGCCGATATGCGTCAGCACCTCGCCAATCTGCCGGACCGCGATCTGGCGTATTTCGAGGAAGGCAGCCGGCATTTCGCGGATTACCTCGAAGCGGTCGGCTGGGCGCAGGATTTCGCTCGGCAGAATCGCAACGTGATGATGCAGGCAGTGATTGCCGCGGCACGCCAAGTCATCGCCAAGCCCTTCGATGCTGCTCTGGAGGCAGTGAACTGCCATCACAACTACGTGCAGAAGGAGCGCCATTTCGGCGAAGAAGTCCTGGTAACCCGCAAGGGCGCAGTATCGGCGCGAAAAGGCGAATTGGGCATCATCCCCGGCTCCATGGGTGCCAAGAGCTTCATCGTCCGAGGGCGGGGCAACCCAGAATCCTTCTGCTCCTGCAGCCACGGCGCCGGCCGCACCCTGAGCCGGACCCAGGCCAAGAAGCTATTCAGCATCGAAGACCAGATCCGTGCCACCGCCCATGTGGAATGCCGCAAGGACGCCGCTGTAATTGACGAAATCCCCATGGCCTACAAGGACATCGATAACGTCATGGCTGCCCAGCGCGAGTTGGTGGAAATCGTACACACGCTGCGGCAAGTGGTATGTGTGAAGGGGTGATACCGGCCAATGCTTGATCGATGCCACGGCCTTATCGGCGCTTTTACAGATGCGAATTGATGGTTTTTCTTCTGGCAGACTTGGCTATCTCTTTTTCTCTCGCTAATGGCTGAGAGAGTCCAGGCGAAATCTCGCTGAAATCGATCAGATTCTTGGGATGCTCAGGATTGCCGATCAATAAGGGATGTACCTGGTATTGGGTGCTGACCAGGCTTTTACTATAGTCGAGCTCGTCAAAGTGTAATCCTGCAAGGTTTGCCCACGTATGGATGAAATGGGCGCTGCTATAGGGCCTCGATGTCATCGATGCCAGATCGAGTTGCTGATGAGCTTTCCAACTGGGCGAGCGCCAGATAATGAACGGGACGGTATACATCGGTGCGGTAGGCGCCCCTTCGCTACGGCCTAAAACATCGGGGTGATCAGGGTCGAAGACGGCTTCGCCATGGTCGGAGAGGTAGAGCAAGAAACCATCTGGCTTGGTTGCTGCAAAGTGCTCAATCAGGGTGGACACCACCTGGTCATTGAAACGCACAGCATTGTCATAGCTATTGTAAGTGGATAGTTGATGGTCGGTTACATTTGGCGGTACACCGCGACGATCAGTGAAAAACTCATACTCGGGCGGATAGCGGTACTGATAGTTCATGTGCGTACCCAATAAATGTACGACTACGAATTTACGTAGAGCAGGATCAGCTAGTACGTTATCAAAGGGTTTCAGTACATCGTCATCGTACTGACGGGCGTTCTGTTCACGGTTATTGTTCAGATAAACCTGCTTGTCCGCCTCTTGTGAAAGCGTAGTAAGCATGGTGTTGCGTTTAGTCATGGTCTGCTGATTAGTGATCCAGAAAGTTTTATAGCCGGCCTGTTTCATTAAATTGACCACTGAAGGTGTGGTCAGATAGCGATCCGGGT
This sequence comes from Azomonas macrocytogenes, assembly GCF_014191985.1. Taxonomy (GTDB): domain Bacteria; phylum Pseudomonadota; class Gammaproteobacteria; order Pseudomonadales; family Pseudomonadaceae; genus Azomonas; species Azomonas macrocytogenes. Next base: position 194,820 of record NZ_JACHXI010000005.1, on the reverse strand, counting down.
TTTCCTGATCGGCAAAGGTCAGTATTTGCTGTAGCGCTTCAATCGTATAAGGGCGAGGCGTTACGACGTTATCAAACACATCCAGTTGGTTGCGCAGCCGATCCAGATTGGGCGTGGTCTGACGCGGATATCCGTACAGGCTCATGCGCTGCCGGTTAGTCGATTCGCCAATGACTAACACGAGTGTGGAGGGTAACCCTGCTCGGGCATCGCTCAGATGTTTGACAGGTGCAACGCTATTCTTGTTTTTCAGCATTGCCTGCATGTTGCTTAGCTGCTGCCGATACTGGTGATATCCTACGATCAACTGCCAAGGAGTAGCAGGCTCCAAGCGGTCTTCGATTTTATCCAGTGCACGGTGGCTGTCTGCATTTATGATCAACTGCCGGGTCACGGTATAACCCAGTGAAAGGGTAAAGAGCAGAAGACAAGCAAATATGGCTTTGGGCCATGGCAGGTAGACGGGGCGTAATTTCCGCCATAACAACCAGGCGCCCAATCCGTAACCGATAAAAAGCGGCACCATCCACCAAGCAAAATACTGCATCAAATATTCACTGGCTTCGCTCTGGTTGGACTCGAACATGATAAAAATGACGCTTTGGGAGAATTCCTGCCCGTAAACCAAGAAATAGCCAAACCCTGCTAATGAGCATATCCAGAGGGGAATGCCTATCATGGCAGCCAACCACCGCATCCGGGCTGGAAACAGTATCAATGGAATCATCCATAAGGTGCTAACCAGTGCAGATTGGCGGAAACCAGTAAATCCAGCAGAGTCCGATAGCAAAATCAGAAGCTGCGTAACGCCTGAAAAATACCAGAAGAATAGGAACATCCAGCCTAGTCCAGCCCAATCCAGTCGACTGGGCTGTTTTATTGTCATTGAGCAATTCAAGATTATTTCCTCAACTACAGAGAAGATCCATTTATTAAGAAAGTTCTTTAGCTCTATGATTAATATTTTTTAAAAATCATAGGGATGCCTGTAAGTGCTTCCTTCAAATCCTCGATAGAGCAGACGTGTAACTTTCACCAGGTGTACCAGAAGTAAAATATGTGGTCCGGCCTCCTAAAAAAGACAGGTTTTTAAAATAACTATCAGTGTGATTAGAGAACAAACCTATATCTTTATAATCATGACTCTAAGTTAATTTTCGCACGCAAGTTACTATTGGCAAAAATTAACTGCCCGTATATTTTCCAGAATCAGCGGATTAGCCATTCTGTTTATATTTTTGGCGAGCATGACGCTGAAAGCAGCATGCGATGTGCATGCTGCACATCAATTGCTATGACCCATGGATTGCAATCGTAATAGTTACCCCCATCAGCCAGCTCTGAACCCATGCGCCGCGGATCAGCAGGCATAAGAGGAAGAAGATCCATCTTCAGACGGCTAAACTGTTGATCAACATTGGAGTACCCGTAAAGGCAACCCAACGGTAATTCAGCGCGGCTAATAGCTCGGTTAACACAATAATTAAAAAAGGGATCGATGCTGCTCCGATTGCAGCGAAGTTTCCAATTTTAAGGATTTGTGCCCGACTCATTGAAAGATCACAACTATTTACAATGAGCTGTTCTATAGCCTTATCCAAATAACGCTCGAGGAAAAATGGCTCATTAGCCTGACGAAGCCCTACCGCACCTTGAATTTCTCCTTCGGTATTCTGCATTGCCAAAAGAACTGGCATGAAATGCTGCACATTAGCTTGATAATGAGAAGCGAAACGATGATGAATAAATTGCTCAACTTGCTGTCGAGCTGGAGTTGTGATTGGTGCGTGCAGGCATACATTTAGTGAAGCAATATTACCTATCTTGGCAAACGCTTCTAGTTGCCGAATCTTCGACAGCATCATGCAAACAATCCTCAAGAGAAGGAATGTTTACATGATGATTAGCGAATCCTTAACAAATTATTAAGTCCACCAGAATAGATTTATTTAACATTTTTTTCACAAAATTTTCTCAATGAGAATGCATTTATAAATACAAAGCAATTTCATCAATGTAACAGACATTATCGGCTTATATATGAGAATTATTTCAATAACTATGTTATTAAGAAATAGTTTATCTAAATCACAATTCCAACCATAAATTAATTAATTTTATCAGTTAAATTTATATATCAATAAAATATCTAATCGGCAACATTTCAATCGATTAATCCCATGTCTCTCAGAAACTATTGAAAATCCATGAAAGAGATATTTGGCTTTTATTTAAAAGAAATATCATCATTAAAAATCAATGGCATTTGTAATATGGAATATGCTACTCCACTCAAAGCAAGACAAAATCAGCGTATCGAATGGGTCAAACAAAAAGCCAGGTTCAGACCATGGAAATCATAATTTTTATAAAGAATAGAAATATGTTTTACATGATTTTAAAACAGCTTCAGCGTTGAATGGCGCAGATACTGACCCGGTGGGGGTTCTGCCAGTGCTCGATCGTTTGTTGAGTGCGGAGCAACCTGTATCTCGGCACGAACCCTCGGGGTGGTCGTGACCTGTTCATGCAGTCTGGCATACATCGATATGATCTCGAATCCGGCCGCATCTATTCGACCTGGCAATGGTATCGCTGTAGCGAATACTTGCCGGTCAGTCGAACCAGGTTCCCCTGCTCTGCCGTTCGCAGGCCGGTTTCAGGAAGCGCGCATCGCTGGCGACACCATAATAGTAGATATCCTGCTGGTAGGGAGTGCCGTTGATCCTGGCATTGCGACAGGTGCCGAAAAAGCCGACAGGGCATTGCTCGACGAAAGTCACCTCGACCTTCTGCCCTTTCAGCCGTGGCTGGCAGAACCCCGAGCGGAACATGTTCGGCGGAATGCTGCGGTTTTGCTGGCAGACTTTCACATCCAGCTCCTTGCCCTGGCTATGGACGACACAGGCATCGGCCAGCGCCCAGTCGCCAAGAACCAACAGCAACAAGACCAACGACAGGCGCATGGATAACCCTCCCCAAACCTCTCGACACTCCAGCACAGCGCTGCCGAAACGTCGCCACCCGCTAAAAACGTGTCACTCTAGCATGCAGCCAGATACCGACGGATACCCATGCTGAAGGACATTCCAACCCACTTGATCGCCGGGCCGCTGGGTGCCGGCAAGACCAGCCTGATCCGCTGCCTGCTGGAACAGAAGCCGGCGCACGAACGCTGGGCAGTGCTGCTCAACGAGTTCGGCCAGATCGGTCTGGATGCCGCCCTGCTGGAGCGCACGGCGGAGGGCGTCGAGCTCGCCGAAATAGCCGGTGGCTGCCTTTGTTGTGTCAATGGCCTGCCCTTTCAGGTCGGATTGGGCAAGCTCCTGCGTCAAGCTCGGCCGCAGCGGCTGCTGATCGAACCATCCGGCCTCGGGCACCCAGGCGAACTGCTGCACCAGTTGGCCGCAGCGCCCTGGGACGCAATCCTGGCATTGCAACCTCTGGTGCTGGTCGTGGATGCTGCTGCGCTCGCTGCCGGTCAGGCATTGCCGGCCAGCCAGCAGGACGTCCTCGCGACAGCGGGCCTGCTGGTGCTGAACAAGAGCGAAGCGCTGGACCAGGCGGCACGCCAGCATCTGGCCAGCCGGCTGCCGGACACTGCTCAGCGTTGGACCAGCCAGGCACAGTTGGCGCTCGCCGAGCTGCCAGGCATACATAGGCAAGCGGCAAACCCGCCCGGCCAGAAATCGCAAACGATGCACATGGCGCCTTTCGTGTGGCTCAATCCGGATCAGCCGGTTTGTCAGAGCCACGGCAGCACCGAGGGCTGGAGCATCGGCTGGCGCTGGCACCCGAGCCAGCGCTTCGATTGCGCACGCTTACAGGACTGGCTGGCAGAGCTGTCCTGGCGCCGCGCCAAGCTGGTCCTGCATACCGGGCAAGGCTGGTGCTCCGCCAATGCGGTTGCGGGGCAAGCACCCGAATTCAAGCCCAGCGAATGGCGCCGGGATTCCCGCCTCGAACTGATTTTCGAGCAGCCGCAGGTCGAAGCCTGGCTCACGGCCAGGCTGGCTGCCTGTCGAATCGCCTGAGAACACGGCCTTACTTGCGCGGCGTCTGCCGGGTTCCGTGCAGCTTGCGCCAGTCCTCCAGGCGGATCACTTCGCCCTTGCGGGTCGGAGTCGGTGCGGGAACCGCCGGCATCGGCATCGGCATGGCCGCAGCGGAACCGGTATCGATCAATAACCTGGCGACATGCGGCGCGAATTCGATACTGCCGACCAGGCTACCGAACATGACAATCTGCCCCGGATAACGCTGCTCGCCGGTCACGGTGAATTCGAAGCCATAAAGCCGCCCCAGGCGCTTTCTACCGTGCCTGTCCGGCAGCATGCCGATACGCTGGAAGGCTACGTTGTCGTCCAACAGTTCGACCTCTTCCCTGGCGCAGTGCCGGCGCACCGCCGCCAGGGCGTGTTCGCGAATGCCATAGGAATGCCAGAGCCAGAAGGCACCAGCGGCTACCGTCACTAGCAGGATCAGACTTTCCACATTCATCATGGCGTTCACCGAAAACAAAATTCGATTTTATTCCAACTAACTTTCCAGCCAGACATCCCTGACCCAGTGCCAGACCGAATCCCATACCTTGTCAGTCAGGTTCTCCTCGTCACCAGACCAGAGCAGTACCTGGTTTTCAATATCGACAACATAGTAATCCTCGCCATCCTGGCAGATTGGCAACAAATCGCGTGGCACGCCGGCATCCCAAGCGTTGGCAGCCACTTCCGGCAGATACGTGTGCGACTGCGGATCGGTGACTGTCACCGGCTCCAGCCGACCGTAGACCACATCACTGACTTTGAGCAGAAACTCGCGAAGTTCGAAGGGCAGGTTGATCAACAGTTCCTCTTCGATCGCCACCAGCAAATCGTCATCGGGCAGTTCCAGGGGAACCGGGACTGGCTCGTTGAGTTCTCGCAACTGTTCGATGATTTCTTCCATATCATCCACCTCATATTTTGTACTGATTGGCTGATCGTCGAAAAACCTGGCGGCCAGTGATTTTTCAAGCGTCATGCAAAGCACACGCCGCTCCGCTTGAACGATTTCGGGACATTCGTCTTGCCAATGAACACTTTCTTGGTTAGTGCCGAAATCCGCAAGAATTCGATGAAAATTGCGCTACTCCGTCGCTATTCGTAGCGATAACTCCATTATTCGGCAATCGGAGCGGGGCTTCGTTGTATCCTCGGCTCATTGCCGCTTGCAAGACAGGCGCTTCGCCAGACATCACGGTGCTGCGAAACTGCTTCATCGTGGGTCGGGCGAAGTCATATGGACGTACTTCACGGCCATGCGTTCGACCATTTCAATGTGCAAGATCGGGCAAACGCCGGCATTTTCCGTCAAGCATGCTGCAATGGCTACCGTGCCGGAGTCGAACGCTCGGCAACATGCCGGCGCAGCCCCAGCCCGGCACCACCGCGCCTGGAGTCAAGCCGGTGAAAGCGCTCGAAGACTTTTTCCCGAGCCGGTTCGGGAATTCCAGGGCTCGTCGTCCTCATTATTATCCCGTTGCTGCAATTTCGAGGCAGGCCGATACCCTCTCGCCAAAGCGGATGGCAGGCAAATTCGGGCGTTAAAGCAGGAAAGCCTGCCCGGTTATGCGGCTCTCGGGCAATCGTAGTAATGCAGCCTTTCAGGCCGGTAAGGAGGAGACGGCAGGCAGGAAACGAACAATTCGATCCGCCCTTGCAGCGGTCGAAATCCATGGAAGCGAGATGACTCAGGGCGATCCTGGCGGTAGGTTCGGCGGACGTCTCGGAAATAGACGTCCGTGACCGCTCGAACTGGCTGACAGCTACTCAGCTACCGCTGCAACCCCAGCCCATGCCAGCAACCGTATAGGTGATTTCATGGCGCTGGCCTTGCGAATCTTCATAGGTCATACGCGCTGGCACCACACCGCAGCTGGTTCTGTAATTACTGCCGTAATGCGTGACAGGATTATGTACATCCAACTTCATACCGTATTCGTACTGCTCGGTTTTCACAGCCGGCTGGGCAGCCTGATCGGGAACTTGAGAATCCGCCATGGCGAATCCGGATAGGGATACCAACAACAAAAAAACCAACCTTTTCATGATGAACCTCATTTATCAGGCACACCGAAGGCAGGTTCGTCAGGTGCCTTGGCTACGCCTGGAAGTACAGTTGAATGAAAGAGAAGGTCTTATTTTTCTGATGTAACTCTAATTCGCGTGATTCATGCCGAGTAAGCACTACATGCGACATGCACTGTTGAATGCCTGGTAACAAATCCATTCGCTCAATAGCGAATGTGGTTATGCAAAGCGGTTTCGGAGCGCAATGAGAGGCTGTGTTATCCGCTTCACCCAGCGGCTATCGGCAGTTGAAGCCAGTACCGGCCTGAGAAAATCGAACATGGCACAAACCAGGGGGCCGGGACCGACCGGGCTCGGTCGGCCTGAAGTGTGCAAAGCATCCGGCTGCTTTCGATCAGCTGCCATTACAACCCTGGCCCTGGACCATGTAGGCCAGGTCATGGTGCTGTCCTTGCGAATCGTCGTAGTACATGTGCGCCGGGACGGCACCGCACTGGGTTGCGTAGTTACTGCCGTACTTGGTGACCGGGTGGTGGATATCCAGCTTCATGCCGTATTCGTACTGCTCGGTTTTCACCGGCTGCCCGGACGAACCGGCAGCGTGCTGATGCGTTGCCTGCACTGTCGGTAATACAGGCTGTTGTGCGGAAGCATCAGCAGGAATGGAAGAATCCGCCATGGCGAATCCGGACAGCGATACCAACAATAAAAAGACTGATCTTTTCATGGATAACCTCATTTATCAGGTGCGCCAAAGGTATTTCTCGTCAATTGCCTTGGCTACGGCTTGAAATATCAGTGGCCTGGAAAGGTTTTTTATTATTTGGTTACAAATTACCCCGACTAGAACACCTGAAAAAGCGCCACATGCGACATTCACTATTGAATGTCTGGAAATAATTGTTTTTTTCAATCATCCATAAGTTGTAATAAATAAACGATCTATCGAAATATCTACGCTCAGTGGCAAACCTGATGTCTTCACCCGAAGAACACACCATCATCGAGACATGGCATGAAAATGCCGAAGCCTGGGCTGAAGCGATTGCGACCGACCGCATCGCCAGCCGGGTCGAAGTGACCAATGCCGCCATCCTGGCTGCCATCCGTGAACGGGCGCCGACAACCTTGTTGGACATGGGTTGCGGCGAAGGCTGGTTGGGGCGAGCGCTGGCTGCAGACCGGATAGAAATCCATGGCATCGATGGCGTTCCGACCTTGCTGGAAAAAGCCAGGGCCTCGAGTCCCGGTACTTACGAGGAAATGACCTACGCAGCCCTGGCTGCCGGAGCACCGCTTGCTTGCGTAGAGATGGTCGTGTGCAATTTTTCCCTGCTTGGAAACGAATCCACCTGTGGGGTAATCGGTCGTGTCCCGCAACTTCTACAGCCGAATGGAACGCTGCTGATCCAGACCCTGCATCCGCTGGCAGTCGGCATGCCTGGGCAGGATTATCGCGAAGGCTGGCGCCAGGGTAGCTGGGCAGGCTGTCCCGGCGCTTTTGGCCGTGCCGCTCCCTGGTATTTCCGCCCACTGGGCGCCTGGATCAAGCTATTGGTTACGGCCGGATTGCGGCTCGAAGCCCTGTATGAGCCGCTTGATTCGGCATCCGGCCGTCCCTGTTCGGTCATTTTTGCAGCAGGACTCGGCCAGCCCGAACATTCAAGATCAACCTGCGACAAATCATAGCGGGCTGCTCATCTGCTACGGCGTAATGCTAGAGTCGCCCTCATGAATCCTGCCCGTACCGACCGTTCGCTGATTGCCTGGATGCTCTATGTCTGCGTCCTGTTCAGTGCGCTCGCCTGCAGCATCACGCATGGTCAACTGAGCGGATTACAGCTCAACGCTGGCGGCGGGCTGTTCTGTTCGGCCGAAGGCCACGCCGGGCCGGGGCTCGATCTGGATCTACAAGACGACCTGTCGTTCAAACAAGCGCCGGGCGACTGCCCGTTCTGCTCCGCCTTCGTTTTCGGCGCCATTGCCCTGATCTGCCTGGGCTGGTTGCGCTACTGCGGCGACAAACGCTTGCGCCGCCCCCCATGCCACAAACCCCGCCCTCGCCAGGCCTGGCCTCCGGCCAACCCCTGCGCGCCCTAGCGCTTCGGCTCGTCCACCCGCACCGCTGACCGGTAACCCTGCAGGCGATCCTTTGGCTCGCCTGCGGTTTTCATACCGGTTCGCGTAACTGCGGAATGTCTGTTTCGACAACCAGAACACCGACGATACGATTCCAGGAGTGCGCCATGCGCCACCTTTCCACACAGGGCCTGCTGACCCTGTGCATCAGCTTCGCTGCAGTGGCCCAGGCCGAGCAGCTCGAACTCGACCAGACCACCATTGCCGGCACGCACAAGCCGGATCCGACCGCGCCGACCCTGGCGGAAAAGAAAGCCGACCTGGCCAAGGTGCCCGGCGGCGCGAATGTGGTCGACGCCGAAACCTACAAAAGTGGCCGCAGCAGCACGGTACAGGATGCTCTGGGTCTGGCGACCGGAGTATTCGTGCAACCGCGCTTCGGCTCTGAAGAGTCGCGATTGTCCATTCGCGGCTCGGGTCTGCAACGTACCTTTCACGGACGCGGCATCCTGCTGATGCAGGACGGCGCGCCGGTCAACCTGGGCGATGGCAGCTTCGATTTCCAGGTCATCGAGCCCCTGGCCACGCAGTACATCGAAGTGCTGCGCGGCGCCAACGCCTGGCGCTACGGCGTAACCAGCCTGGGCGGCTCGGTCAATTTCGTCACACCCACCGGCAAGACAGCACCAACTGCCGATGTCCGTTACGAACAAGGCAGCTTCGACTATCACCGCACCTACGCTGCTTTCGGTCAGGATTTCGGCAACTGGGATGCCTTCGTCAGCCTATCCGATTCCATTCAGGATGGCTTTCGCGACCATTCCCGCCAGGACAACCAGCGTTATTTCGCCAACCTTGGTGGCCGTCTTGGCGAACGCCTGGCAACCCGCTTCTACCTGACCCACGTGGAAACCGACTCCGAGCTGCCCGGCAATCTGACCAAGAAGCAGCTGCGCAAGGACCGTGAACAGGCGGCAGCGAGCAATATCAGCGGCGACCAGAAGCGCGACTTCACCCTCAATCGCGTCGGCAACATCAGCGTCCTCGAACTGGACGGCGGGCATAGCCTGAGCCTGGCGACCTTCTATAGCCACAAGTCGTTGCTGCATCCGATCTACCAGGTATTGGATGTCGATAGCGATGACTACGGCCTGCGTCTGACCCACAAATGGCAGAACGACCGAGGCTGGCGCTGGAACGGCGGAATCGACCTCACCCATGGCCGCAACCACGATTCACGCTACCTGAACGTTCGCGGACACAAGGGCCGCAAAGTCAACGAATTCATCCAGACCGCCCGCAACATGAGCGTCTTCGGTGAGCTGGAAATCCCGCTGGCTGAGCGCTGGGCACTGATCGGCGGGCTGACCTGGATTCACCAGGAACGCGACGTCGACGACCGGCTCAGATGCAACGCTGCCGTCAGTACGTCCTGCGTGTATCAGGACGAATCCTTCAACAAGACCTATGTGGGCCGTATCGGTCGACTCGGCCTGCGCTATGACCTGGCTGAAAACGTGCAGTTATTCGCCAACTTCAGCCAGAGCTACGAACCACCGACCTTCAGCGAACTCACCGGCGGACAGGTCTTGACCAGCAACGATGCCCAGCGGGCACGAACATTCGAAGCCGGCATGCGCTTCTCGCACGGCAGCCTCGATCTGGATCTGGCCATCTACCGCAGCGAGCTGCGCGACGAGCTACTCTCGCTCAACGACAGCACCGGCCAGCCACTGGGCACGCTCAATGCCGACAAAACCATCCATCAGGGCCTTGAGCTGGGCGGCGCACTGACCCTCGGCCAGTTCGCCCTGCGCGGCCAGTATCTGTACAACGATTTCCGCTTCGACAACGACAAGGTCTATGGCGACCATCAAATCGCAGGCATGCCGAAGCAGTTTCTCAAGGGCGAAGTCATGTGGCAGCGCAACGGCTGGTATGCCGGCCCGACCTTCGAGTGGGTGCCGACCCATTACAACGTTGACCATGCAGAAACACTCTACGCCGATGCCTATGCGCTCTGGGGGTTGAAGGCCGGTTACCGGCCCGATAAAGGCTTCGGCTTTTTCATCGAAGGCCGCAACCTGTCGGACCGCACCTACAGCTCCACTACAGGCGTGATCGCCGATGCCAAGGGGCAGGACAGCGCCCAGTTCCTGCCGGGCGACGGGCGCAGCCTGTACATGGGGGTGCAGTGGCGGATGTAGAAGGCTCAGGAAAAACGGCTTGCTCGAATGAACAGGCCGTACATTAAAGCGTGCCGATCAATGCGCGTGATGCGAGCACTTGTCAGTGGAGAGGCAACTGTTGATGGTTTCGGGAACCGGCATCTGAATGCCCAACAGCGAGTTCAGACGCGGGATGTCGAAACCACAGAGCAGGGTGTCACCGAATTCGATCAGCGGGCGTTTGATCAATAGCGGGGTCGTGAGCATCTTCTCGATCAGCTCATCCCGGCTCAGCGCCGCGGGGTCGACGTCACCTGACTTGATCAACGGCGACGAGGTGTTGACGATGGCCTCGTTCGGCTTGTCGCCAAAATAAGCTTCCAGCTTCTCTTTGGTCCAGGAACCTTTGCTCATGTCCCGGACATCCAGCGCAATGCCGTGCTCCTGAAGCAAGTCCTTCTGCCGGCGGTTACCCGCACAGCCGGGTTTTTCGTAGAAGACAACCGTCTTTGCAGCGACTTGAGTACTCATGGTTATTCCTTGCGATCAGGCAGATTGACACGGCCAAAGCCTATCCCAACACGGCGTCGACTCGCCATACAGCCAAGCGTAGCAGCACGATTTTCGCCCAAACAGTTGGCAAAACCTTTCTTCCCACTTTGTCTGCACTTCACATAAACACTGCCTGCCCCGCCGAAAGCTATCTGAAAGCTTGGTCATGCAGGATCACCACGGAACGGTTCATCCATGCCTGCCGATCACCCTGCGCCATTCGCTGAATCCGCGCCTATTTTCTCACTTCTGGAGCACTCGTCATGCTGACTGTCCTCGGCTTCGCCATGATCATCATATTTACGCGAGAAACCCCGTACTTTTAGAGGCTGTCGCGAAAGTCCATTGTCGATAAAATGCGGTAATGGACTTTCGCGACAGCCTCTTCACGGCGGGGAGGAAGTCAAGGTTACTGCTCTTGCTCTGGGCATCTTCCCGTTGTTCGGTCGATAACGGTCGCTGCCGACAATTTTTTATAAAGCTCGGACAAGCGGTAAACGCGATACTGCCGGCCGCTTAACTACTTTCTTTTGGTAAGGAAACGATATGGAATGGCTGACCAACCCGGAAATCTGGGTTGCCTTTTTTACCCTGACCGCACTCGAAATCGTGCTTGGTATCGACAACATCATCATGATTTCGATCCTGGTCAGTCGTATGCCCAAGCACCTGCAGAAGCGTACCCGCCTGTTCGGCCTGGCGCTGGCCATGGTCACGCGAATCCTGCTGCTGCTGTCGATCAGTTGGATCATGCGTCTGACCAGCGACCTGTTCACGGTCTTCGGCCAGGGTATTTCCGGTCGTGACCTGATCCTGTTTTTCGGCGGCCTGTTCCTCTTGTGGAAGAGCAGCACCGAGATCTATCACGGGCTGGAAGGCGAAGATGAAACCGGCGATGGCCCCAAGGGTGGTGGCAACTTTATCGGCACCATCATCCAGATCGCCATCATCGACATCGTGTTCTCGCTGGATTCGGTGATCACGGCTGTCGGCATGGTTTCCCACGTGCCGGTGATGGTCGCCGCAATCGTCGTCGCCGTGCTGGTGATGATGTGGGCCTCCGGCGCCATCAGCGACTTCATCGACAAGCACCCGAGCCTGAAAATGCTCGCCCTGTCATTCTTGATTGTGGTGGGCACCGTGCTAATCGCGGATAGCTTCGACGTACACGTACCCAAGGGCTACGTCTACTTCGCCATGGCATTCTCGCTGGCGGTGGAAGCGGTCAATATCCGTCTGCGCACCGCGATGGCCAGGAAGAAGCATGGAGAACCGATCGAACCGGTCAAACTGCGCAAGGAGATTCCTGGCCAGTGAATCAATAACAAGCGGCGACGGAACGGGGCCCTGGCGGCCCCGTTTTCATGAGTAACTCCTCAAGCCTTGCTGAAAAAACTTTTCCCGTTCTCCTTGAGCAACTGCAGCATGGCCTGGGCGGCCGGCGACAGGTAGCCGCCGGCTCTGGTCGATACTCCGATGGTTCGGGTCAGGGTTGCCTCGTCCAGTGGAACCTCGCGCAAACGCGCCATGCCCTGGCCGCATTCCAGTGTCTCGCGGGCGATGAAGCTGAGCAGGTTGGTAAGGGCAATCAACCTGGGCAGCAATGAGATGGAATTCGTCTCGATTTGCACGAAAGGCGTCGGTAACTGTCGGGAAAGGAAGAGATTGTCCACCCAGCGGCGGGCGGAAACCGCGCTCCCCGGTAAAATCCAGCGATACTGGCAAAGCTCCTCCAGTCGCAGCGGACGCTGGAAAACCGGATGCTGCCGGCTGGCGACGATGATCATTTCGTCTTCCAGGATGGAATGGCTGGTCAACCGAGGATCACTGGCGATCATCGGACAAATGATCATGTCCAGGCGTCCGGCGCACAGCGATTCCTTCAACAGATCGTCCTGGCCGATGACCAGGCTCAAGGTGACATCGGGGGTTCGCTGCAGAAGAGCGGCGGTCAATTGCGGCAACAGGTATTCGGCCATGCTCGCCGCGCAGCCAAGCCGGACATTGCCCACCGCCCCGCTGGCGAAATCACGAATTTCTCGCTGGATTTCGGCAACGTTCTGGCTCAATTGCCGGCCGCGCGCCAGCAGCAACTCACCCGCGGCGGTGAGCCTGATGCCTCGGCCATCACGTTGGAACAGCCTGGTACCCAGGGATTCCTCGAGCCGCTGAATGCTCTTGGTCAACGCCGGTTGGCTGCGATTGAGCTTTTCCGCTGCCTTGCCGACATGCCCCAGCTCGGCAATGGTTTCGAAGTAGGTGAGGTCGCGAAAGTCCATGACTCATGAATCAAGGTTATCAATTCATGCCTACTATAAAATGGACTTGATGAATAGGCTCTCGTTAATCTGTCATTGCACATCAAATCACCATTTTATTGGAGCAGCCCAATTGTCGCAGCCCCTTCCCTCTTCGTCGTTCGGTTCCTGGCCAGCTTCGCTGCAATGGCTGGTACTCGTGTCGACTGCAGCCCTGGGCGGGCAGTTGCTTGCATGGATCGGGCTGCCAGCCGCCCATTTTCTGGGGCCGATGCTGGTGGCCATCTATCTGGGCGTACATGGCCTGCGCGTGCGGATCACTCGCTATCCGTTCCAGTTGAGTCAAGGCTGCATCGGCATCCTGTTGGCCCATTCGATAAGTCTGTCGGTACTGGGGACCCTGGCCGATTCCTGGTTCATCATTGTGTTGGCGACCCTTCTGACCATCTCGCTCAGCGGTCTGGTCAGCCTGGGCTTGGCGCGCTTCACCGATATATCCAGTACCACTGCGCTCTGGGGCATGGCCCCCGGTGCCGCCTCGGCCATGGTATCGCTGGCCGAGGAGCATGGTGCCGACGCCCGGGCAGTGGCTACCATGCAATACGTGCGCGTGGTCTGCGTGGTAGTGCTGGGTTCGCTGGTCAGCCACCTGTTCGGCATCCATGAAGTGATCGGTCAGGTGCAGACCGTGCCCCTGCCGGAACACCAGGGGCCACTCAATCTGGCCCTGATTCTGGCGGTGGTCCTGCTCGGCCTGTACGCTGGTTCACGCATCCCGGCCGGCGCCTTGCTGCTGCCGATGCTGATCGGCGGTGCCCTGCAACTGGTCGGTGTGCTGCATATCAACCTGCCGGACTGGATGCTGGCCCTGGCCTACGGCACTATCGGTTGCTATGTCGGCCTGCGCTTCGACCGCGCCACGATCCAATACATCTGGCGACGTCTGCCGGCCATCGTTGCCAGTACTCTCGTACTGATCGCACTGTGCGCGGTATCCGCCTGGGGGATCGCGCACCTGCTCGACAAGGACTTTCTTTCGGTTTATCTGGCCACCAGCCCCGGAGGCCTGGACGCGATGGCCATCATCGCCATCGATACTCACGCCGACGTTGGCCTGGTATTGGCCATGCAGACCCTGCGCCTGTTCTGCGTGGTCCTGCTGAGCATCTTCCTGACCCGCCAACTTATCCGCATGACCGGCAGTGGCCATAAACAGCAGCTAGAAAAGCCTCAAGCGAAATCCGCAAAACCACCGCCAACAGCCGAGCGCTGCCTCCACAAGACAGCTTGAACTGGGCCTGTCCGTTCAGCGCCCGGCCGCCAATCGCCACAGGCGTGCCACGTCACAGGCCCGCTCGCGCAGCAGACGGCCCGCGTCGGTACAGCACTGTTCCAGCGTGACCGGCCCCGGCGCGATGCTGAATGCCGCTTCGATGCCGCGCCCATAGAGCTTCTGGTAACCATCGCCCAACATGCCGGCCAGAGCGATGACGGGAACCCCATGGCGCTTGGCAATTGCTGCCACGCCCGCCGGTGTCTTGCCGTGCAGGGTCTGCTCGTCGAGCTTGCCTTCGCCGGTGATCACCAGGTCGGCACCCTGGATCGCTTCATCCAACCTACTCAGTTCGGCGACCAGTTCAATGCCCGGACGGAATGTCGCGCCAAGAAAGGCTTTGGCAGCATAGCCAATTCCGCCGGCCGCGCCGCTGCCGGGAAATGCGCGCTCGTCGCGCCCGAGCGTGGCAGCGCAAATCTCCGCGTAATGGCCCAGCGCGGCATCCAGATCGAGCACATCCTGCGTGCTGGCCCCCTTCTGTGGACCGAAAACATGAGAAGCCCCCTGAGGGCCGCAGAGCGGGTTATCCACATCGCAGGCCACCTCGAAGGAGACCGCATCCAGACGCTTGTCGAAATCGGACAGATCCAACTGTTGAAGACTCGCCAGGGCAGCGCCGCCAGGTTCCAGTTCCTGGCCCGTGGCATCGTGCAGGCGTGCGCCCAGGGCTCGCAACATGCCGCTACCGCCATCATTGGTGGCACTGCCGCCAAAGCCCAGGATGATTCGGCGCGCGCCGGCCTCCAGCGCGGCAGCGATCAACTGGCCGGTACCGTAGGTAGAACTGCGCCGGGCGTCGCGCCGCTCGCGCGGGACCAGATGCAGGCCGCTGGCCGCCGCCATTTCAATGACCGCCGTGGCATCATCTTCCAGCCAGCCCCAGTGCGCCTGTACCGGCTCACCGAGCGGACCGCGCACGCTAGCCGAACGCTGCTCACCGCCGGTCGCGGCCAGGATCGCCGCCACGGTTCCTTCCCCGCCGTCGGCCATCGGCCGGCACCGCAACTCGGCATCCGGCCAGACCTCACGCAGCCCTTCGGCGATGGCTGCGGCCACGTCCGGTGCCGATAGGCTTTCCTTGAAGGAATCGGGGGCGATCACGATTTTCATGCGGTCCTCTCTGGTTATTTCATTCTTCCGACAGTTCGGTAGTCGACAAGGGGAAAAGTGCCTGGAACAGATCGAACAGCGTGTTTTTGAGCGGTGTATCCAACGCGACCCAGGCCAGACCGATTTCTGCCCGATGATCGCCCAGCTCGACGGGCCTTGCCACCACATTCGGCGGCAAGGCCAGCGCCGCTTCGGACGGTAGCAAGCCCAGGCCGAGGCCAGCCGAGACCAGCGCCAGCATAGTGGTGAATTCACCGAGTTCAGCGGCGATCCGCAAGGCAACGCCGTGTCGCTCCAGCGCCGCGATCAGCTCATTGTAGAAACCGGGCGCATAACGCCGGGCCAGCAAAAACAGCGACGCTTGCGCCAGGTCGGCCGGTTGCAGCGAATGCTGTGCAGCCAGTGAATGCCCGGCCGGCAAAGCGATGACGAAGGATTCCCGCAAGATGACCCGGGTCTTGACTCCAGCACCCGGAACGGGAAGACGTACCAGGCCGAAATCGAGCAATCCATTGTGCAGTGCTGCCAATTGGTCGGGCGTGGACATGTCCTTGAGTTCGAACTCGATCCGGGGAAAGCGGGCGTAGATGGCGCGGATCAGTGTCGGCAGCACATTGGGCAGCACCGAGGAAACGAAGGCGATACGGATACGGCCGATTTCACCTCGTCCCGAGGAGCGGGCGATGTCCATCGCGCGGATCGATTGGTGCACGGCTGCCCGCGCTTCGGGCAGGAAGATGCGGCCGACTTCGCTGAGCGAAACCGAGCGCCGGTCCCGGTCGAACAAGCTTACGCCCAGCTCGTCTTCCAGGGCCTTGATCTGCATGCTGAGCGCCGGCTGCACGATCGACAGGCGCTGGGCCGCACGACCGAAATGCAGTTCCTCCGCCAGCACGATAAAGGCTCGCAGATGCTTGAACTCCATCTTTTTCTCTCACTCCACCATGCTCTTGGCGTGATCTTGATTGGTGATAACAGCATCAGCAAAGACAATTGGACGACCACCTGATACTGCGGTGAAGTGTGTCCAGCCCCCATCCAGAAGGCCAATGGGGATGATTAACCACTTTTCACCAGGAATTATCAATGGCACTGCAAATTGATCCGTTTCGACTCGATGGCCGCCGAGCGCTGATTACCGGATCGTGCCAAGGGGTTGGCCTCGAACTGGCCCGCGGCCTGGCGCGGGCAGGTGCATCGGTGGTGATCAACGGCCGCGATGCCGAGCGGACTCGGGTGGTATGCGCGCAGTTGCGCGAGGAAGGTATCGAGGCCGAATCCAGCGCATTCGATGTGACCGAACGCGAACAGGTGCAGGCGGCCGTCGACGCGCTGGAAAGCCGGCTCGGCCCCATCGAGATACTGGTCAACAATGCCGGTATCCAGCGGCGCGCCCCGCTGGAAACGTTCGCGCCCGAGCACTGGGACGAACTCATGCGCACCAATCTCGATGGCGTTTTTCATGTATCCCAGGCCGTCGCCCGTCACATGATCGACCGGCGGCACGGCAAGATCATCAACATCGGCTCGGTACAGAGCGAGCTGGCACGGCCATCGATTGCACCCTACGCGGCAACCAAAGGTGCGGTGCGCATGCTCACCCGTGGCATGTGCGCCGACTGGGCCAGGTACGGAATCCAGGCCAATGCCCTGGCACCCGGCTATTTTCGGACCGAACTCAACCGTGCACTGGTCGATGACCAGGAGTTTTCGGCCTGGCTATGCAAACGCACGCCGGCCGGCCGCTGGGGCAATGTCGAGGAGCTGTGCGGCGCAGCCGTGTTCCTGGCCTCGTCCGCAGCCGATTTCGTCAACGGCCAGACGCTTTACGTGGACGGCGGGCTGACCAGCGTCGTCTAGCTGCCCACAGCCATCCTTTCTGGCGATAACAACAATTTGGAGAAATGCGATGCCTAGATCCCTTCCCACCCTATGCGGTTCAATCATGGGCGAGCCGTTTTCGCTGGGCGAAAAAATCCATAACGCGGCCTATCAGGCGCTCGGCCTCGATTACACATTCGTCTGCTTCGGCGTCGAAGATCCCCAGGGCGCGGTCCAGGCGATCCGTACGCTGGGAATCCGCGGCATGAACGTATCCATGCCCTACAAGTCGGTCGTGATGGCTTTTCTCGATGCCATCGACGAGTCGGCCCAGGTCATCGGCGCAGTCAACACGATCAATAACGTGGATGGCGTACTCACCGGCTACAACACCGATTTCATCGGTGCGGTGCGTGCCCTGCAGGAGGCGACCAACCTGAATGGCAAACGGGTCGCGATCATCGGCGCGGGTGGCGCGGCACGGGCGGTCGTCCATGGCTGCCGCCAGGCTGGCGCCAAGGTCCAGGTCTTCAATCGTAGTGCCGAACGCGGCCAGGAGCTGGCCGCGACGCTGGATGTCGGCTTCGCTGGATCGATCGACAAGTTTGAAGCCCAGGCCTTTGATATCGTTATCAACGCGACATCTGTCGGCTTCCGGCAGCCTGAGGTAAATCCACTGGATGGAAAGTTGGCACCGCACCTGATCGTGATGGATGTTGCCTTCATTCCAACCGAAACGGCCCTGCTACAACAGGCACGAAAACTGGGTTGCATTGTCGTCACAGGTACGCGCATGCTGCTGCACCAAGCCTGTCGACAAATCGAGCTGTATACCGGCCATGAGGCGCCGATCCAGGTGATGGAACAAGCAATGCTGAAGGAGATCCAACGCTTGCGTTTGTAACCGGTTTCATTTCCAACCCGATAAAGCCTTTCAGGGCTCTTTGAGAAAACGCTATGACAATTACAAATCCAACGATAGCCAATCCACTGTCGCACGCCGACGACCAACAGACCACCAGCGAAACGGATCACGAAATCCGGGAAAAAGACCTGCGCCGCGCGGCCTGGGCCTGCTCGCTCGGCAGTGCTCTGGAATATTACGACTTTGCGCTGTATACCCTGGCGGCGGCGCTGATCTTCGGCCCGCTGTTCTTTCCCGAGCAAACGCCGGAGATGCGCTTGATCGCCAGCTTCGGCACCTATTTCCTGGGGTTTGCCGTACGCCCGGTGGGCGGCATCCTGTTCGGCATACTCGGGGATCGCGTGGGCCGCAAGTTCGTGCTCGCGGCCACCGTCCTGCTGATGGGGGTATCGAGTGCCCTGATCGGCGTTCTGCCGACCTTCGAGACGGCCGGCTACCTGGCGCCGATCCTGCTCGTCGTCCTGCGGCTGCTGCAAGGGCTCGGTGCCGGAGCAGAGCAGGCGGGCGCCGCGGTCATGATGACCGAGTATGCACCTCCCGGCCGGCGTGGTTTCTACGCAGCATTGCCATTTCTGGGCATTCAGCTCGGCACGCTGCTCGCTGCCGGGGTATATCTGCTCATGAGCAGCGACCCTGCCCAGATAACGGAAACCTGGTTGTGGCGCGTACCATTCCTGCTCAGTGTCATCATCATCGCGGTCGGCCTCTGGATGCGTCTGCGACTGAAAGAGTCACCGACTTTCATCAAGCTGCAATCGCACCGGAAGACCGTCGCCAACCCGCTGAAAAGCGTGCTCACCGAATCCCGGCGCCCGCTGCTGATCGGTGTCGGCCTGCGCTTGGCGGAAAACGGCGGCTCCTCGATCTACCAGGCGCTAGCCATCAGCTTCATGGTCGGGGTCATGGGCCTGCAGGGACCGGTCGGAGTCATCACATTGATCTGCGCGGCCATCGTGGGCTCCTTCACCGTGCCGATCGCCGGCAAGCTGAGCGATAGATTCGGCCGGGTCATCGTGTATCGCAGCTTCGCCTTCCTGCAACTGGCGCTGGCCTTTCCGACCTGGTGGATTCTCAGCCAGGGCAATACTGCAGCCAGTGTCGTTGCCGTCGCCATCGCGCTAGGCATCGGCACCTGGGGTATGTTCGGCACGCAAGCGGCGCTCATGCCGGAGTTGTTCGGATCACGCCATCGCTACATGGGCGTATCCGTAGCCCGGGAAGCGTCCGCAGCTGTCGCCGGTGGCATTGCGCCCATGGTCGGTGCGGGAATCATCGCGGTAGTTGTCGCCTTGAATGCCAACGATCCAAACGCGGCAGTCGGCGCCTGGTTCCCCATCGCCTGCTACCTGTCATTGCTGACCCTGATCACGCTCTACACGACGTTCAAGATGCCGGAAACGCTGAACCGCGACCTGGACGATCCACACGATGCCACCCATCGCGATGCCACCCCTGTCGCCCAGAAATCGTTCTGATCCCTGGCGGCACTGCCGGAGCCGATCCGGCACCGGCTTCGAGAGCGCGGGACCCGGTCCCCGCTCTCGAACCCCATCGATACTGCCACCGCCTTCCTGACTTGCAAAGGTTCCGCCTATGAACGCTTTCGATAACCGTGCGCGGGAGATCGAGCCCCGCTACGTGCGCCAGATAGATACCATTACCCTGCCACTGGCCATGCGCGCGCTGCAGGCCGCGCTGGATAAAGCCACCGAACTCTCGATACGCATCAACGTCAGCATCGTCGATGCGAGTGGCAATCTGATTCACCTGGCACACATGGATGGGGCGACGCTGCAGAGTCGCGACATCGCCTTGAACAAGGCCCTGACAGCCGTCGGTTTCGGTATTTCCACCAGTGCCTGGGAAGAGCGCCTGACAACCCGCTCGGCAGCGGTACGCCAGGGCCTGCCATTGCAGGATAGAGTCGTGTTGTTCGGTGGCGGAGAGCCGTTCCTGTATCAGGGTGTGGCCCTGGGCGCCATTGGCATATCGGGTGGCTCCGAGCAGCAGGATGTCGTTTGCGCCATGGCGGCCGTTCACGCCGTGCAAAGCCTGATCGGCCAATAGTCGGCCATGTGACACCTGCCGCAACCGGACGACCGGTCATCGCCCTGTTCATCCAGAGATAAACAAGGGCGATGCAACAAGACTCCATCCACTACCCTGCGCAAAACAGCTTGTTATAGCGGTGCCGGATTCGTCGTAGCCTGAGCCAGGCTGCCGCCAGCGACGCTATCCTGCTGCCAGCCGCCGCCGAGCGCCTTGTACAGGCCGACTTCACGATCCAGTTGCAACAGCCGATCGCTGAGCAGCCGCTGCTGAGCGGTGAACAGCTCGCGTTGGGCGTCAAGCACTGTCAGGTAGTTGTCGACGCCCTCGTCATAGCGTTGGCGGGCCAATTCGTAGTAGGTCTGGTTGTTGTCGACCAGTTCGCCCTGAGCCTGCAACTGCTCGCCGTAGGTGCCGCGTGCGGCTAGGCCGTTGGCAACGTCACGGAAGGCAGTCTGGATGCTGTATTCGTAGCGCGCGACATCGGCATCCATGCGCAGTTTGGCGTATTCCAGGTTCGCTTCGAGCCGGCCAAAGGTGAAGATGGGCAAATTGATCGTCGGTACGAAGCTCCAGGTGCCGGAACCGGCATCGAACAGGCCATCCAACTGACGGCTGGCAGTGCCGGCGCGGGCAGTCAGGCTGATAGTCGGGAAGAAAGCGGCGCGGGCTGCGCCGATATTGGCGTTGGCAGCCAACAGGCGATGTTCGGCAGCACGGATGTCCGGCCGTTGCAGCAGCAGATCGGACGGCAGGCCAGCGGGAAAGTCGGCCAGCATCCGCCCGTTGATATCGAGCCCTGGTGGCAAATCTGCCGGAATGGCGCCGCCCAGCAACAGTTGCAGGGCATTGGCATCCTCGGCGATCTGCCGGGTATAGAGGGCTTTCTGCGCCCGTGCCTGGTCCACCAGAGTGTGGGCCTGGCGTACATCGAGCTGCGAGGCGACGCCGGCGCTTTCGCTGGCGTCGATCAATGCCAGGCTTTCCTGATAGCTGGCCAGAGTAGCCTTGGTCAGCTCCAGCAGGGCCTGGTCGGTGCGCCAGGCGAAATAGGCGGTCGCAACGTCGCCGACCAGAGCGATATGTACGCTGCGCCAGGTTTCCTCGGTGGCCAGATAGTCTTCCAACGCCGCCTGGGTCAGGCTGCGGATGCGGCCGAACAAATCCGCTTCCCAGGTGCTGGTCCCCAGGGTTATGGAGTAATGACTCTGGATGAAGCTGCCGCCGCCCGTCTGGCCACCACCACCGCCACCACCGCTGGAGCCGCTGCCATTGCTACCGGAGCCGCCACCACCGCCACGACTGTAGTCGGCGGGCCAGCGCTGGCGACTGCTGACCGCTTCCGTATCGAACTGCGGAAACAGCTCGGAGCGCTGTGTGCGATACAACGCCCGATAGGCTTCTACATTGATCACCGCCTGGCGCAGATCACGGTTGTTTTCCAGTGCCAGCCTGACCATCCGTTGCAACGCCGGGTCGCGGAAGAACTGCTGCCAGCCGAGTTCGGCAGCCATTGGCTGGCCGCTCGTCGTCTCCTGGCGATAGGCCTCTCCCTGCGGCCAGGCGCCAGCGACCGGCGCATCCGGGCGCCGATAGTCGGGAATCAGGCTGCAGCCCGGCAGAGCCAGGGCGCAGCTTATCGCCAGCCATAGATGCCTTTGCCTCATGCCGTTACTCCTTCTGCATCCTGCGCTTCGGATACTGTGGGTTTTCTCTCGAACAAGCTGATCACCACAACGTAGAACAGCGGTACGAAGAAAATCGCCAGGAAAGTCGCCGCCAGAGTCCCACCGAGCACACCGGTGCCAATCGAATGCTGGCTGCCGCTGCTGGCCCCCTTGGCGACAACCAGCGGCAGCACCCCGAGGACGAAGGCGATCGACGTCATGATGATCGGCCGCAGGCGCAGCCGCGCCGCTTCGATGGCAGCCTGGATCAGGCTGCGGCCCTGGTGTTCGTGCAGATTCTTGGCGAATTCCACGATGAGAATGGCGTTCTTCGCCGCCAGCCCCATGGTGGTGAGCATGCCGACCTGGAAGAACACATCGTTGGACAGCTCGCGCAGCAGGGTGGCCGTAACCGCGCCGAGTACGCCCAGCGGCACCACCAGCATCACGGAAATCGGTACCGACCAGCTTTCGTAGAGCGCTGCCAGACACAGGAACACGATCAGCAGTGACAACCCATAGAGCGCCGCAGCCTGTGAACCGGCAGCCCGCTCCTCGTAGGACAGCCCGGTATAGGTAATGCCAATGCCTGGGGGCAGCTGGCTGGCGATACGCTCGACTGCCGCCATGGCATCGCCGGTACTGTAGCCGGGTGCGGGCATGCCGAGCACTTCCACCGAGGCAATCCCGTTGTAGCGCTCCAGCTTCGGCGAACCGTAGATCCACTGGCCGCTGGTGAAGGCCGAGAACGGCACCATCTCGCCCTTGAGGTTACGCACATACCATTTGTCGAAATCCTCGGGCGCCAGGCGGGAATCTTGGTTGCCCTGCACATAGACCTTCTTCACCCGGTCGCGGTCGATAAAGTCGTTAACGTAGGTCGAGCCCCAGGCCACGGACATGGTCTGGTTGACGTCCTCGATGGGCACTTGCAGGGTGCGAATCTTCTCGTCGTCGACGGTTACCTGGTACTGGGCTTCATCGTTCAGGCCATTTGGGCGAACCATGGCAAGTACCGGGTCCCGGCTGGCCAGTTGCAGGAACTGGTCGCGAGCTTCCATCAAAGCCGCGTGGCCCAGCCTGGCATGATCCTGCAGGAACAAGTCGAAGCCGGAGGCATTGCCCATTTCCAGAATGGCCGGCGGCACGATGGGGATCACCGTTGCTTCCTTGATTTGCGCGAATCGCGCCCCCGCCCGCTGGGCCAGGGCAAAGACGCTCTGCGCAGGCTGCTGGCGCTCCTCGAAGGGTTTCAGATCGACGAAGATCATCCCCGAACTCTGCCCACGCCCAGCGAAGTTGAAACCGGTGATGGCATAGGTGGTGGCCACCGTATCACCCTCCTCATGCAGCAGATAATCGCTGATCTCGGCAAGTATCCGTCCAGTCTGTTCGGCACTGGAGTTGGGCGGCATCTGCAACTGCACGAACATCTTGCCCTGATCCTCTTCAGGCAAGAAGGCACTGGGTACCTTGCCGAACAGCAATGCCACCGCTGCGACCAGCAGCAGGTAGACCAGCATGAATTGCCAGCGATGGGTGAGAATACCGGCCACGCCATTGCGATAGCGGTCGGCACCGCGCTCGAAGGTACGGTTGAACCAGCCGAAGAACCCCCTCTTCTCATGGTGCGCGCCGGCTTCGACCGGCTTGAGCAGGGTCGCGCAGAGCGCCGGGGTAAAGATCAACGCCACCAGCACCGAAAAGCTCATGGCTGCGATGATGGTGATAGCGAACTGCCGATAGATCACCCCGGCGGAGCCACCGAAGAAGGCCATCGGCAGGAAGACCGCGGAAATCACCAGACCGATGCCCACCAGCGCGCCGGAAATCTGGTCCATGGACTTGCGCGTGGCCTCCTTCGGCGAGAGCCCCTCCTCGGCCATGATTCGCTCGACGTTTTCCACCACCACGATGGCATCGTCCACCAACAGACCGATGGCCAGCACCATGGCGAACATAGTCATCACGTTGATGGTGAAGCCGCAGGCGAACAGCACGCCAAAGGTGGCCAGCAACACCACTGGCACGGCCAGGGACGGAATCAGGGTCGCCCGGAAATTCTGCAAGAACAGATACATCACCAGGAACACCAGTACGATGGCTTCGAACAAGGTATGCAGGACCGCCTCGATCGAAGCAGACACCATCGGCGAGGTGTCATAGGGGAAACTGGTCTCCACGCCATCCGGCAGATAAGGCTCGAGCTCGGCCACCACCTGACGCACGGCCTTTACCGTATCCAGCAGGTTGGCCCCGGTGGCCAGGCGCAGGGCGATCCCGGCTGCCGGTTTGCCGCCGTATAGACTGGACAGGGAATAATCTTCGCTGCCCAGCTCGACCTCGGCGACATTTCTCAGGCGGATCTGCGAACCATCCGGGTTGACCTTGAGCAGGATCTCACGGAACTCGTCGATGCTGCGCATGCGCATTTTGCCGATCACGGTGGCGTTCAGCCGTATGCCCTTGTGCGCCGGCAGGCCGCCGAGCTGACCGGAGGAAATCTGCACGTTCTGGGCGCTGACTGCAGCGACCACATCCTGCGGCGTGAGCTGGTAGCTGTTGAGTTTCTGCGGGTCCAGCCAGATGCGCATGGCGTTCTGGGTGCCCACGATCATGAAATCGCCGACTCCTTTGACCCGCGAGATCGGGTCCTGGAAGCTGGAGACGATGTAGTTGCCCATGTCCCCGCTGGACATCCGCCCATCAGTGGAAACCAGCGCCATGACCAGCATGAAGTTAATCTGGTACTTGACCACCCGGATGCCCTGGCGCTGCACCATCTCGGGCAGCATCGGGATCGCCAGTTGCAGCTTGTTCTGTACCTGGACCTGAGCGATATCGGGGTCGGTGCCCTGGTCGAAGGTCACGGTGATCTGCAGGCTGCCATCGGAATTACTGTTCGACGAGATATAGCGCAGTCCGTCGAGTCCATTGAGCTGCTGCTCGATGACCTGCACCACCGTCTCCTGCACCGTTGGCGCCGAGGCACCGGGATAACTGACGGAAATCTGGATTGCTGGGGCGGCGATATTGGGGAACTGATTGACAGGCAAGGCAAGAATAGCCAGGCCGCCGCCGAGCATGATGACCAGGGCGATGACCCAAGCGAAGATCGGCCGATCGATAAAAAAGCGTGACATGGCCTAACGCCCTCCCTGTTCCGAAAAACCGGCTACCAGATCGATCTCCCGGGCGGCGACAGGCTTGACGGTGATCCCGTTGCGTACCCGTAGCACGCCCTCGGAAATCACCCGTTCCCCATTGACCAGGCCTTTGCCGATCAACCAGGCGTTGCCCACGGTACGCAGAGTTTCCAGCTCGCGCAGTTCAACGCTGTTGTCAGGCTTGACCACCCAGGCGGTGGCGACGCCACGACTGTCGCGGATGACGGCCTGCTGCGGAATCAGGATCGCATCCTGTTGCACGCCTTCTTTCAAGCGGGCATGCACAAACATTCCCGGCAACAGCTTGCGCTCCGGGTTGGGGAAAACGGCACGCAAGGTCACCGAACCGGTGCCCTGATCGACATTGACCTCGGAAAACTTCAGGCTGCCCTGCAGCGGATACTCGCTGCCATCGTCCAGAGTCAGGTCGACCTGCGCCTGATCTGTCTGCGTGGCCTGCAGGCGCCCGGATGCCAGGATGCGCTGCAATTCGAGCAGCCGGGTGATCGGCTGGGTCACATCCACATAGATCGGATCGAGCTGATGCACCGTGGCCAGCGGCTGGGCCTGGCCATTGGTGACCAGAGCGCCTTCGGTGACGGCAGAGCGCCCGATTCGTCCACTGATCGGCGCCAGCACCTTGGTGTACTGCACATCGATATGCCGAAGGCGCACTTCGGCCTGAGCCTGTTTCCAGGTCGCCACGGCATCGTCGTATTGCTGGTGGCTGATGGCCCGACTCTGCAATAAACGCTCGTAGCGCTGGGCCAGGTTCCTGGCGGCGATCTGGTTGGCCTCGCTGCGGGCCAGCTCCGCTTCATAGGTGCGCGGATCGATTTGATAGAGCTGCTGCCCTTTTTTCACCTCGGTTCCCTCGGTGAACAGGCGCTCCTGCAGGATGCCGTTGACCTGTGGCCGGACCTCCGCCACGCGGTAGGCCGCGGTCCGGCCAGGCAGATCGGTGGTCAACAACAGCGGACGCGCCTGCACCGTATACACACCGACCTCGGGCGCAGGTACGGGCACGCTTTCCTGTTCGCTTTGCTTGCACGCCGTCAATAGCACAAGAGCGGCCAACGAAAAGCCGTGGCTCCACGAAAAATCTGTGTATTTCACCGCCTGGATCTCCCTGATATGACCACATGACACGCACAACTGTATCGAATAATGATTCACTGCACCACTATACGGTTATCATTGATCATTATTCATGGATGCCGATGAAGATGAGAAAATGCCGGGCGCCCGAGAAAACCTGACGAAGGCGCCGCCTATCCAACGGATACCGGCTTCATGACGTAGGATTCGATTGTTTCGAAGGAGAAGCTATGACCAGACAGGAACCGGACGGCGGCGATGACGGCAAACAGTGCGGTATCCAGGTCATTGCACGGGCCGCAGCAATCATGCGCACCCTGGGTACCCACCCTCAGGGCCTGAGTCTGGCGGCCATCGCCCAGGCGGTGGGCCTGCCACGTTCCACCGTGCAGCGCATCGTCAGCGCCCTGGAAAGCGAATATCTGGTCGAAGCCGCCCGCAGTGGTGGCTTTCGACTCGGCCCGGCCCTGGGCCAGCTGATCTACCAGACCCAGACCGACATCATTTCCCTGGCCCGCCCACACCTGGAAACTCTGCTGGAGCGGCTGCAGGAATCGGTGATCCTGGCCACCTCGGCCAATGAAAAAATTTATGTGGTCGACCGTATCGTCGCTGAACACGAATTGCGCGTCGTCTTCCCTATCGGCAGCTACGTTCCCATGCACTCGACAGCCGTAGGCAAGGCACTGCTGTCACGAATGAGCGATGCGCAGGTCCGCGACCTGTTGCCCGAACCTCTGCCGGCGCTGACCCGCAATACCCACGACCTGCCATCGCTGCTGGACGAACTGGCAACGATTCGCCAGAGCGGCGGCCTCGCCGCCGACCGGGAAGAATTCATCGAAGGAATTTACGGTTTCGCCGTGGCCCTGGATACCTACCTGGGCAACTACGGCATCGCCGTGGTCGCTCCCGCTTCGCGCATCAAGGGAAAAGACGAGCTGTTCTGCAAGGCGCTGCTGGACTGCAAGCGCGATATCGAACAAATGATCGGCGCCGGCAAATTGCCAGCCTGAAGACCGGACCGGGCTCGCAAGGCCCGGTCCGCAGGATTTTTCACACGTAGAAGATCTTTTCCAGCGTCTGACGCATTACTGCGGCATCGACATCGATACCGGTCCAGTATTTGATGCCGATGACGCCCTGATTGACCAGCATGCCCAGACCATCGAGAACGCGACAGCCGCGCTTTTCCGCATTGCGAATCAGATGGGTCCTGGGCGGATTGTGGATTCCATCCGCCACCACCATGTGCGGAGAAAGCGAATCCAGATTGAGCTCCAGTTGCTGGTCGACATTCGGATACAGGCCAATGGAAGTGGCGTTGATCACGATATCCGTACCTGGCGGAATATCCACGACACCGTCCCACACCTGCAGGCTCGCGGCGGTCCCAGTCTTGGCATTCAGCAGATCGACGAGCACCTGGCCGTTCTTCTGACTCCGGTTGACGACCAAAATGCTTTTCGCCCCAGCCAGGGCCAGCTCGACACTCACCGCCCGCGCTGCACCGCCTGCGCCGAAAATCACCACGGTCTTGCCTTGTGGATCGATGACCTCGCGCATGGCCTGGACGAAACCCTTGCCATCGGTGTTTTCGCCAATGTATTGGTCGCCACGCCGGACAATCGTATTGACCGCGCCGATGATTTGCGCCGACTCACCGAGCCCGTCGAGATGTTCGATAACTGCAACCTTGTGCGGAATCGAGCAGTTGAAGCCGACCCAACCCATGGCTCGCGCTCCCCGTACCGCATCGCCAAGACGTTCCGGAGGAACTTCGCAGTTGATATAGCGCCAATCGAGACCATGATGGCGATAGGCGGCTTCCACCATCGCCACGGTCGGATTCTCGGCGGCCGGCATGGCAAAGGATCCGGTCAGGGGGCTCAGGAAATTCGGTTCCATCGTATGTCCTTCTCTTATCACGGGTTGAGGTTCAAGAAGATGACGCTGCCAGACTTATTAATTCACAATGAATGAATAAGTCAATCGACAAGCCTTATAACCGAAGACATAACGTGAGTCGAGCCATGTCGGGCAAAAATCTGGCAAGGCATACACTTTTCATTTACTGGCCAGGAAGGCCTTCGCCCCGCCCCAAGGCATAGCGACCGTCCGGCGGCAGCAGATCCTCAGAAAGACTCCATGCCGGCCGAGGCAAAAACCTGCAAATCAAGCAGGTAACGGCTGGATAACGGCAGGCTGGCGGCACCGAGCGAGCGGGCATGGGCGCCAATGGTGCCTGCCTCGATCATTGGCAAGGTGAGGCCATTGGCGGGCATATCCCGCAGATATATCCGCACTTTTTCTACCAGCCTGGCGCGCACCTCCACCGGCATCCAGCCGTCGATCAAACAGGCTTCGAAGTCGTAGACTGCCACGACCGCATCGGCGGCAGCGGCAATTGCCCGGGCCGCTCGATCGATCCATTGAGCAACCAGATCCTGTGGAAAATGCCATTCCGAAGGCATGTCCCACAGGTGCTCGGAGGTTATGCCCTGATCGATCAGCTGCTTTTCCAGTACTGATAGCGAAGCAATATCGAGAAGGACCACCTGCCCACCCTGGCCATCCGGCACCAGCATCGAACCGACCGCTCCGGCATTGCCGGTTCGCCCGGGCAACAGACGGCCGTTGAGAACGATTCCGCCACCGATGAAATAGCCGACGTAGAAGTAGAAGAAATCGCGCGGTTTGTTCCCTTGCCCGAAAATCAATTCGGCTCCGCAAGCAGCCGTAGCATCGTTCTGCACCTGTACGGAAAGGCCGGTAGTCTCGCCGATCTCGGCGCCGATATGACGCTGGCGCCAGTCGATCAGCGCATCCTGCGGAACTCCCAGGGTGTGCCACCACTCCCACGTTTGAAAGGGCATGGCAATGCCCAGCCCGGCAATCCGCACGCGCTCTTCGGCGCTCAGCTGCCCGGTAATGTCGGCAATGGCAGCGCAGGCGAAGCGCACGGCCTGGTCCGGCGTCGGATAGCCATGGTGCTCGGTTATGCGAAAGCGGATGCCACCGAGAAAATCCAGCAGAACGAGATCGAGACTACGGTGCCCGACCTTCAACCCCAGGCTGAATACTCCGTTTCTCGCCAGCCTGAGCGGTGTCGATGGCTGGCCTATCCGGCCACGCAGCGGCGTGCCGCGCTGAATGAGGCCATCGCTCTCCAAGGCACGCACGATGACCGAGATCGTCTGCGCCGAAAGGCCGGTCACACGGCTGATCTCGGCCTTGCTCATCTCGTCATTGATGCGCAGCAGCGAAAGGACCAACCGCTCGTTATGCGCTCGAACCCCGCGCAGATTCGAGCCGCGCAAGCTGGCCATGCCCTCGTATTTCTCTCTCTCGGGACCCACGGTCATGCCATTCAATATGCGTATTTTCCTGATGGGGCTATCCAGCCTGCACTTTATCTTCGCAAAGCGCCTGCAACCTGTTTTTGTACGACTGCCAATGCCGGATCACCCTGTTGCAACGACATAAAAGCATTACCGATCAAGCCAATGCGACAAAAAAGCCAACCTGGAAGCAAAGCGGGATATTTCAATAAACCTGAAAGTTACCCCAAAGGACACTCGGAATAATCAGTGTAAATTTCTGACAGAACTAAAGAAGAACTCTTGACATGAAACGTTTCAGCATACATTTTTGCTCGCGCAGGACGATACAAAAGGGCACGTATTCTGTGCGCGCACACCCTGCAAATTCACACTGTAAAAAAATAACTCAAGTTAAGTGATTTTGTGGAGGCACCATGCCGACATCTCTACCGTTTCTACACCGGGACAAGCTCCTGCCTTTCATCCTGCTGGTCGTCTGCTTCGCGGCGTGGGGCGTTGCCGCAACCATGACCGACCCGCTCGTGCAAGTCTTCAGCACAATTTTCAGTATGAGTACCTTCCAGGCGTCCCTGGTCCAGTTCGCCTACTACGGCGCGTATTTTCTGCTGGCCCTACCGGCTGCATTCATCAATCAGCGCTTTTCCTACAAGACTGGCGTGCTGGTCGGCCTGGGCATGGCCATCGCCGGCGCTCTGCTCTTCTATCCAGCCAGCATCGAAATGACCTTCGGCTATTTTCTGCTGGCACTTTTCACCCTGGCCGGCGGGTTGGCAGTTCTGGAAACCTCAGCCAACCCCTTCGTCATCGCAATGGGCCCGGAAGAAACCGCAACCCGCCGACTGAGCCTGGCGCAATCGTTCAATCCGGTCGGCACCAATATCGGTGTCCTGCTGGCGACAACCTTGATCCTGCCACAACTGCACTCTGCGACCCTGGCCGAACGCACCGCCATGAGCCAGCAGGAACTGCTGACTATTCGCTCAGCCGAATTGCAGGCGGTCATGGTGCCTTATGTCGGCTTTGCCTTCGTTCTTCTAGCGATCTGGATCGGCATTGCGCTGACTCGCATGTCTACCCGTGACACATCGAAGAAAGCCGAACCGGGACTGCACGAGATTCACTTCAGGGCAACAGTCAAGCGTCTGATTCATAACCCTCACTATCGCTGGGGCGTCATAGCGCTGTTTTTCTACATAGCCGCGCAGACCTGTGTCTGGACTTTCACCATCCAGTACGCCACACACACCATCGGCGCCGACCATGCCACCGCAGGTAGCTACCTGCAATACAGCATGATCGTCTTTCTCATCTCGCGTTTCGTGATGACCTGGGTGATGGGCTATATCCGGCCGTCGATACTGCTGACGCTGCTCGGCTTCATTGCGACCGGCCTGTGCCTGTATGCCATCTTCTATCCTGGCCTCTCCGGTCTCTGGGCAGTCGTGGCCCTGTCGATGTGTCTTTCGCTGATGTTCCCGACGATCTACAGCATCGCGCTGCAAGGGCTTGGCGAAGATACAAAGTTCGGCGCAGCCGGTCTGGTCATGACCCTTCTCGGCGGAGCGCTGATGCCGATGGTCCAGGGAGCCATGATCGATGCCTTCGGCGCAGCAATATCCTTCGCGCTGCCAGCATTCTGTTTCCTGGTCACCGCAGCTTACGGCCTGTTTGACCTGCGTAGTGCTCCCAGGCTACCTGGTTCGGCATCATCCCATGCCGCCAAAACGGCTGACTCTGTATAAGAACAGGCCAGCAACCTTGCATTCCGGATGATCGAAGCCCTTTCGAAAGGGCCTCGATCTACCCGGCAAGCCTCCCCACTCCTTTCTCTCCCTCGTAGACCCGTATATCAGCAAGCTAACGAGCTGAATGATGTGAATCCTTTCCAACGAAATCGAGGAAGGCCCGCAGCGGCGGCGCAATCTGGTGGCGGCTGGGGTAATAGATAAAGAACCCAGGAAAGGCGGCCGTCCAATCCGGCATCAGTTGGACCAGCTCACCGCTTTCGAGCGGGGCGCGCACTTGATGATCGAACAGATAGGAAATACCTGCACCCGATCGCACGACCTCGATCAGCATTTCCGGCTCGGTCACGACAAGAGGCCCGCTGACCGCAACTTCCAGCTTTTCCTTGCCACGCTCGAACTCCCACCGATAGAGGCTCCCATCACTGGGCCGGCGATAACCGAGGCAAAGATGTTCTCTCAGTTCTCGCGGATGAACCGGTGTCCCGAAGCGTTCAAGATATGCCGGAGCGGCTACGACCTGCATCTTCAATTCCCCGCCGAGCCTTACCGCCACCATGTCTTTTTCCAGCTTCTCCCCGAGCCTGATACCGGCATCGAAGCCGCTTGCCACTATATCGACCAGCCGCTCGTCGGTGACGATATCAAGGCTGACTTTTGGATGAGCGTTGAGAAAGGGACCGATGAGGCGAGCCAGATAGTGAATCGCAGCTATGCGAGTTGTGTTAATCCGCAGCGTTCCTGAGATTTCCTGGCCCGCTTCAACGATTTCGGAAACCGCCGCATCGAGCTCCGCCAGGGCGGGCCGCAGGCGTGCGAGCAATTTGATGCCTGCTTCGCTCGGAGCAACACTGCGGGTTGTACGGTTAAGGAGGCGAACCCCCAGCTTATCCTCCAGGGTCCGGATAATCTGGCTGAGCGCCGAGGGCGACATGCCGAGATTAGCCGCTGCACGGGCAAAATTGCCATGCTCGACAATGGCGACAAAGGCCCGGAGTGCCGCATGATCGCTCCCGCGCATTATGCATCCTTTACTTCATAGATAATCCATATAATAGCGTATTATATATATAATCAATGAATGTCATCCTCCTCGCGAATCACTATGGCAAGGAGAACGGCATGAAGCGATTCGTTGGAAAAACCATTCTTGTTACGGGGGCTACAAGCGGCATTGGCCTGGCGGGTGCCAAGCACATTGTCGAGGAAGGCGGGAACGTTTTAGCCACCGGTATGAATCCGAGCCATATCGAAGCAGCTCAAAAGCTTCTGAATGGCGCAAAAATCATTCGTAATGATGCTGGCGATCCGGAAGCTGTCCACGCTCTCATTGAAGAAACGCAGGCCATGGGTGGTCTCGATGGTCTCTGGCTTAATGCAGGATATGCAGGCATCGGGGCTATCGAGGAAACCACGGCAGATTTTTTCGACCGCATGATGGCCACCAATGTACGTGGCCCCCTGTTGCAGCTTGCGGGTCTCTCACCGTTACTCAAGAAGGGAGCATCGGTAGTGCTGACCGCATCCACCTCAGCCTATGAACATGCGCCCATGGCCAGCGTTTATGCGGCGACCAAAGGAGCCATGATCTCCATGGCCCGTTGCATTGCTGCAGGACTTGCCCCGCGCGGTATCCGAGTGAATGTGCTGGTGCCCGGGCCCATTGACACGAATTTCCGCACCTTCATGAGTGACGATTTACGACATGAATTTGAAAGCGAGGTGATTTCCCGGGTACCACTGTCACGCAGTGGTACGACAGAAGAAGCTGCAGCGGTTGCCCTGTTTCTTCTTTCCGACGCGGCATCCTATGTCACAGGTAGCCAATATGCCGTCGATGGCGGCCTTACGATGCGCTAAGTGTTGCTTTCGACAGTTTTTGCGACCACATCCGCGATGAACCTGTCGCCATTAAGCACGACAGATCCAAAACAGCTGCCCCGCCCAAAATTCAGGCAACGGAGCGCGCCGGCCGGTGACGCCACAGGCTAACCAAGGCCCCCTGGCTGCCAGCCAGCGGGTCCATGACCGGAATGGTGACTTTGGCTATACGGGCGACGGCAGCATCATGGGTGCGTTCATCCGGGCGTACTTCGTCATAAACCTGTTCGACTGGATAACCACCGACCACGAGTAAATCCGGGCTGGCGGCAAGCTGGCAGTGGCCGGTGCCGGCCGGCAGCACCAGGGCATCCCCGGCGCATACATCGATTTCTACCCCTTTTTCACCGCCCAGCAGCAAGCGCGCAGAACCACGGGCAATGCCAAGCACTTCATGGGCAGTCGAATGATAGTGATGGTAGTCATAAAAGCCGGCGCGCCACTGCGCTGGCCATAGATGGCTGGCGAAAAGCCTTTCGAAGCGACTGGCCAGATCCTCGGTGCCCAAAGGCAGGGCACGGTAGACAAGCACAGGGTGGGCACTGTTGGGCGTGCGCCCGTCGCTGAACAACTGCAGCTGCTCGGGTTGCGGGGCGGAGCTGGGCATTCGCTGAACCTCTTTACCTGACGGATCTGCATTCAGGTTGGACCGGGGAAAAAAGATTTTGTGCCAGCGAACGACGAAAAACGGCCCTAGAAGGCAAATTCAAATATAACCTTTTATATATACATGAAATGTACATTTCATAATTTCAAATAGAAAATCGTAAAAGTTCCCTGAAATAGGTAACATCATTATTACGGTAGATTTTTCTGGTGTACAAAAATGTCAAAATCTCCAGAAAGCTTTCTCTTGATATAAACCAA
Organism: Azomonas macrocytogenes; assembly: GCF_014191985.1. Lineage (GTDB taxonomy): Bacteria > Pseudomonadota > Gammaproteobacteria > Pseudomonadales > Pseudomonadaceae > Azomonas > Azomonas macrocytogenes. The sequence continues at coordinate 160,682 of NZ_JACHXI010000005.1, read as the reverse complement.
CCAGAACAACCAATTAACCACATGATAAATATTAAAAAATAACTAAAACGTACGACGGTACCATTGCGTACGCTACCCACCATGTCGCGTATACATGAATATTTGTACGACTGAACCTCTGAACAAATCGCTCCGGAGAGCTTTTTTGCCACACCACTTTCTTTGCAAAATATTTCCTTATATGGTCATATACATATATAGAAAATAGCTTATCAAGCTAACGATTAACTTTTTCTCTCCTGGCTTATGTAATGAACAGCAATCCGAAACGGCCTGGTCTCGATCATCGTGAGCGATGGATCTGGAGCAGTGCAGCCCTGCTGGTGATTACAACCCTGCTGTCGCTTGGCCTGGGACGCTACGCGATTCCAGTCACGGATCTCGCGCACTTCCTGGCCGCCTGGGTCGGTTTTGGTGATTTGCCGGCAGATCGTTTCGCACTGCTACATAGCGTCATCATCGATACCCGGCTGCCGCGTGTGCTGGCCGCTATCCTGGTCGGCGCGGGCCTGTCTGTTTCCGGGGCGGCCTATCAGGCAGTATTCCGCAATCCGCTGGTATCTCCCGGATTATTAGGTGTACTAAGCGGCTGTGCCTTCGGTGCGGCCTGCGGCATCGTGCTGGGTCTGCAAGGGCTATGGATCACCGTCCTGGCCAGCCTTGCCGGCCTGCTGGCCGTAGGGATCGGTGTGGGAATCGCCAGCCTGTTTCCTGGCGCTTCGATCCTTATCCTGGTGCTGGGCGGGATCGTCAGCAATGCGTTATTCACGTCCCTGCTATCCATCGTCAAATACCTGGCCGACCCACAGGACCAACTGCCTTCCATCGTCTACTGGATGCTGGGCAGCCTCGGCGCGGTGGACACCGAGGCACTCACCTGGACAGCACCGCTGCTGATGCTGGCCATCGTACTTATGTGTCTGCTGGGGCGTGCCATCGATGCATTGTCCTTGAGCGATGACGAAGCCCACAGCCTGGGCGTGTCGGTGCGCCGCATCCGCTACGGCATCATCACGCTGGCGACCCTGATTTCGGCGTTGACCGTGAGCATCGCCGGCATGATCGGCTGGGTTGGCCTGCTGATTCCACATCTGGCACGCCTGCTGGTGGGGCCGCGCAATGCCGCACTGGTGCCCATGAGTGCCCTGCTGGGCGGCAGCTTCCTGCTGGCCGCCGACGATCTCGCCCGCACCCTGACCAGCGGCGAAATTCCGCTCGGCATCATCACCGAATTGCTCGGTGCCATTGCCTTCGTGCTGGTATTGAATCGCGTCCGGCGAGGCTGGCTATGAGCGACGCGACAACCGATACCACGCTGCGCGCACAAGGGCTGCACTACCAGCTCGGTGCGCGCACGATCCTGGAAGAAGTTTCCTTCGACGTCCGGCCAGGCGACTGCATCGCCCTGCTGGGCGCCAACGGTGCCGGCAAGAGTACGTTACTGAAAATTCTGCTGGGCTTGTTGCAACCGCAAGCTGGCCAAGTACGCCTGAATGGCCGCGATCTACATGAGCATTCCCGGCAGCAGGTCGCTCGCCAATTGGCCTATGTGCCACAGAGCCATACGCCCAGCTTTCCCTTTTCCGTGGAGCAGATCGTCGCCCAGGGCCGGCTACCGATCTCCGGTCTGGGCCGGGCACCGTCCCGAGAGGATTGGCAGGTGGTGAACCAGGCGCTGGCCGACATGCAGGTCGAGCATCTGGCCGGACGGGTCTACACCGAGCTGTCGGGTGGCGAGCGCCAGCGGGTGCTGATTGCCCGGGCCCTGGCCCAGCAGACGCGCCTGATCCTGCTCGATGAACCCATTACCGGACTGGATTACGGCCATCAGCTGCGTTTGCTCAAGCATCTGCAGCACCTGGCAGCCCAGGGCTACGGCATTCTTGCCACCACCCATCGTCCCGAACATGCCCTGGAGTCGGCCAATCGCGCCCTGGTTCTGCACCAGGGGCGGCTATTGGCGGATGGTACGCCCCATGAAGTCGTCACTGCCGAGCTGATCGCGCGTCTTTATCAGGTAGAGGTGCGACAGATCGAATGTTCTCCCTACCGTTTCTTCGTTCCTAGCGAGTAGCCGTCGATGTCATTCGCTTCCATGCAAGAGGCAACTGGCAGACCTGGGCTTCAACATCCCCACCAGGCGCCATAGCACCCGATTCGTGCCGATCCCCCAGGGATCAGGCACCGACAAAAAGAATCGTCACACAGAACGATCCACACCACTCGACTCTGTTTGCCAGCAGTCGTCGGCCCGAGCTATTGCCTAACCGATTTGTCTTCAAGTGAGTAAAGATCATGTCATCCAGCACCATGCGCCCTTTGTGGGCACCCTTACTGCTTGCCGTTTCGATCAACGCTGCCTATGCCCAGGACGGGTCGGCCCTGAACCTTGACACACTCGAAGTCATGGACAACAAGCGAAACGACGACAATTTCGCCGACGACGGCCCGCAGACGTTCGAAGAGTGGAAAGACAAGGCGCGCAATCAGGCAGCCGATCTCGGCCCCTTGGGGGACCGTAATATCCTCGATCTGCCCTATCAGTTGAATACCGTCTCTTATTCGCTGATCAAGAACCAGCAGATCAAGAACATCCAGGATGCCCTGCGCTATATCCCCTCGGTACAAGGTGACGGTGCTCGCCCACAAGCTCGCGGCATGCAGGGCAGCGTGGTGCAGAACAGCCGGATCAACGGCTTCAACATCATATCCACGACTCAGTATCCGATCGAACAGTTCGACCGTATCGAAGTGATGAACGGCCTGGCCGGCTCCCTCTATGGCCCAGCCAACCCGGCAGGAACGTTCAACTTTGTTTCCAAGCGCCCGACCGACGAAACCCGCAACCGCATTACCATGGGTGTCGGAACCGGTCTTTCGTGGCTGAAAGCAGCTGACCTGAGCGGCCCGATTCCGTCTACCAATAATCGGATCAAATACCGCCTGAACCTGCTGGACGATTCGAAATCGACCTACACCAACGATGGGCGAATCTCACGCAAACTGGCCAGCCTGGGGCTGGATTTCCAGGTCACCGACAACACTGTGATCGAGACCAACACCAGTCATTACGAATACAAAAGTCGCGGCCTGCCGGCCACCGTCGCCATCGGTGCGGCCGGCATCAATCTGCCGCATGCCCCCGACCCGACCAAAAGCGATCTGGGCCAGCACTGGGCCGGTGACCGTCAGCACACCAACACCTTCGATTTCCATATCAAGCATAACTTCGATGACAATTGGAAGCTGGACATGGGCGCTCTAAGGCAGATCGCCGACCGCGAATCCACGGCGGTTACCTATACGTTCGCCAACACGCGGGATCACAGTGCCTACACCACGGGAGTGAACACCTCCACCGCCAGCCGCTTTACCATCACTAGCTATCTCGCCAATCTCAACGGCCATGTACAGACCGGCTTCATGGATCACAATCTGACCTTTGGTGCCAGCGGCTTCGTCTGGAACAACTACAACCCTAAGAATGGCTCTTCGGTTTCGTCCGGAACGACTGGAAGCATTGGTTCAACGCCGCTTGTTGGCGGCGATTACGACAATCCCACGGATTTTGCCAAGCCGGACTTCCTGGGCGGCTTCCAGAACCGCTACCGCACAGCGAAAACCACCCAGACCTCGCTGATTTTCGGCGACACCATTACCCTGACGCCAAAGTGGATCATTTCGGGAACGGCCAGTTGGTCCAGGTTCGCCGCCAAGAATTGGAAGGCCGTCAAGCAAAATGGAAAATATGCCGGATCGACAAAGAGTGGTTACTCGGAAGACTACGGCTGGAACCAGGCACTCAGCCTGACCTATAAGCCCACCGACGATTCATCGGTTTACTTCACCTACGCCGACAGCCTGCAGCAGGGTGACCCGGCACCGACCAACGCCAGGAATGCCCAGCAGATCATCGATCCCTACCGCAGCCGGCAGTGGGAAGTCGGTTCCAAGGCCGTTGTCGGTGGCGCCCGGCTCTCGCTCGCCGCTTATCAGATCAAACGGCCCTACCAGGCAATTGCCGCCAGTGGGTATTACGACAACATCGGCGAACAACGTAACCGTGGTGTCGATTTCACCGTCGACGGCAAGCTTACGGATGACATCTATATGTTCGGCGGCGTCAGTTGGCTGCAAGCCGAGCTGCGCAAGACCGGAAACGACGCCACCAATGAAAAGCGGATCGTCGGCCTGCCGCGCTACACCGCTAACCTGTTGACCGAATACACCATACCGAACCTGCGGGAACTGGTGCTGAACCTGAATGCCCGTTACGTTGGTCGTGTGGCCACCGACCGGGAAAACACCCTGTGGTATGGCGACTACCACCTGTTCGACGTGGGTGCCCGCTACACCACCAAGGTCCAGGATCACGAAACCGTATTCCGCCTGCAGATCACCAACCTCACCGACCGGCATTACTGGACCAACATCCATCCGGGCGGCATAAACGGCTACGGCAGCTCGGGCTTTGCCAGCGCCAACCTGGGCACACCACGGATGTTCCAAGCCTCCGTCCAAGTGGATATTTAAGCGTAGCGATGAGCCATTACCGCAATTTCACTCTACTGGCCGCCAGCCTGCTCGGGCTGGTGCTCAATACCGCCAGCGCATGGGCCGAGCCACGCAGCGTCATCGACGACAGCGGTCGGCAGGTCGAGCTGCCGGACCAGGTCGAACGCATTGCCGAGACCTGGTTCGCGCATCAGGAACTGTTGATGACCCTGGGTGCCGGACCACGAATCGTCGCCACGGTGAACAATCCACAGACCCGGCCCTGGATGTTCAAGGTCCAGCCATTGCCGGATGGCACCGCGCTGACCCATGGCGATGCCTTCAATGTAGAAAGCCTGCTGGCGGCGCGGGTCGATGTCGTCTTTACGGCGACAGCGGGTGAACGCAATGCCCTGGCCTACGAGCAGGCCGGTATCCCCACGTTGCGCATGAATTTTACCGACCTGCCCTCGCTCCAGCGCTCCCTCGTCACCATCGCACAGGTATTGGGCACGCCAGAAGCCCGGCAGCGGGCCGAGGCCTACAATGCCTATCTCGACGAGAAGCTACATGAGGTGCATACGCTCACCGACCCACTCACCGATGCCCAGCGCCCGCGGGTGCTGCACATCGCCTCGCTGAACCCGCTACGGGTCGATGGCAGTGGTACGCTGATCGACGACTGGATCAAGGTGGCGGGCGGACGCAACGCGGCAACCGGCCTCAACGGCAATCAGCAGCCGGTTTCCGGCGAGCAATTGCTTGCCTGGCAACCCGATGTGATCATCCTCGCGGCCAACGCTGGCGCGCTGGACTCCGCCCCCGATGCCGCGCTGTTCAAGCACCTGCCGGCCGTCACGCAGGGTCGGCTGCTGCGCAATCCCGATGGCGTGTTCCCCTGGGATCGCTACGGCACGGAAGCGGCATTGCAGATCCAGTGGGCTGCCCGGCAACTGCACCCGGAGCGGTTTTCGCACGTCAATATGATCGAACGCACCATCGATTTCTATCGGCGCTTCTTCGATTACCCGCTCAAGCCCGAGGACGCGCAACGCATCCTCGATGGGTTGCCGCCCGCTTCGTAAAAGGCGCGCCCACCATGCAAAAGCCCGCGATCTGCGGGCTTTTTGCTTTCACGAGAGAAACCGGCGCTACAACCCGGACATATGCTCGATAGCGGCCTGCAACTCTTCATCTGTGCAGTCGAAACAGAGGCCCTTGGGCGGCATGGCGTTGCGTCCGGCAATCGTCGATGCAAGCAACGCATCGAGCCCGCCCCGTTGCTCGGTCCGGGCTTTCCAGGCCGCGCCATCACCGATCATCGGTGCATTCGGCAGGCCGACGCCATGACAGACGGCGCAGAACCGCTCGGTGATCTCCTCGCCGCTGCGCATGATCCTGGCGGGCACGACCATCCGCTCGGTGACGGTGCAAGGCTGTCCCTCGATACAGACGTGACCCACGGGTGTCAGCCGCCTTGCAATGACTGAGTCGTCGCTCCCGGCCTGAGCGGACAGGCAGCCCAGCAGCATGGCAACGGCTGGAACCGACAAGCTTTTCCTGCTCTTGATCGAATTCACCTTTTACTCTCGTCTGGCCGAACATGAATCGCCATGGTTGCCCGGGAATACACCATGCAGCGCCTAAAAATTTGCCGGGGTCGTCGCACTGATCAGGCGCGCCGGCTGGTCGAAGGGGTTGCGTAAACGGTGCGGCTGGCTACCGTCGAAATAGTAGCTGTCACCGCATTCCAGCAAATAGGTCTGGCTGCCAACCGTCAGCTCCAGTCGGCCTTCGATCAATACGCCGGCTTCTTCGCCGTCATGAACGAACATTTCCTCGCCGGTGTCGGCACCCGGTGGATAGGTTTCATCGAGAAAGGCGATGGCGCGCCCGGTGTGCGCCTTGCCGATCAGCTTCATGCTCACCGAACCGGTGGAGATATCGAGCAGCTCGCCAGCCTTGTAGACCACCTGGGCATGTCGGTCCTGTTCCATATCCATGGAAAAGAACTCCATCAGCGACATGGGAATCCCCGCCAGCACCTTCTTCAACGAGCTGATCGAAGGGCTCACGCTGTTTTTCTCGATCATGGAAATAGTGCTGTTGGTAACGCCTGCGCGCTTGGCGAGTTCGCGCTGGGAAAGACCCTTCAGTCTGCGGATGGTCTGCAAGCGTGTCCCGACGTCCAAGACGGCCTCCACAAGCGAAAAAAGGCCATAATAATGGCCAGAGTGTGCAATATTTTCAACGCTTGGAGACGGAGATTATCCAGACATCAGGCCAGTGCGGCGGCCCGCTCAACGCGACCGCCAAATCGGGATCAGTTCTGCGCAGTGATGGTCGAGGCAAACGCCACCGTCTTGCCCAACGCCTCGGACAGCGCGGCGGTTACACTGATTTCCACCCGGACCTCGGGCCGGTACAGCTTCGCTTCAACGGTCGTGCGTGCAGGCGTGGCCCCCGGTGCGACCCAGGCATCCCAGACTTCGTTCATGCCCGCGTAGTCGGCGGCAATGTCCTTGAGATAGATGGTCGCCGCTAGCAGCCGCGCCTTGTCGCTGCCAGCTTCGGCCAGCAGGCGGTCGATTGCTGCCAGGGTATCGCGGGTTTGCTGGCGAATGTCGCCACCGAGATCGTCGGCCAACTGGCCGGACAAATAGACCGTCCCATTGTGGATGACCGCTTCGCTGTAGCGGGTTTCAGTGTACAGGCGTCGGATTGCCATGCCTGTGGATCTCCTTGAGTTTGCCGTAGCGGAAAATGTCCAGCCCTTCGGTGCTGATCTGCGGGCGCTGCTGCGCCAGCAGGTCGGCCAGCAGGCGGCCGGAGCCGCAGGCCATGGTCCAGCCGAGCGTACCGTGGCCGGTGTTGAGGTAAAGGTTGCGATACGGCGTGGCACCGATGAGCGGCGTACCATCTGGCGTATTCGGGCGTAGGCCGGTCCAGAACTCCGCCTCGCCCAGAGCGCCGCCCTGCGGGTAGAGATCGTTGACGATCATTTCCAGTGTTGCCCGCCGCTTCGGGTTGAGCGAGAGATCGTAGCCGGCGATTTCCGCCATGCCGCCCACGCGGATGCGCTGGTCGAAGCGGGTGATGGCCACCTTGTAGGTCTCGTCGAGGATGGTGGAAACCGGCGCCATGGCCGGATCGGTGATCGGCACAGTCAGCGAATATCCCTTGAGCGGGTAGATCGGCGCACGCAGGTCCAGCGCCTCCAGCAGCAACGGACTGTAGCTGCCCATGGCCAGCACATAATAGTCGGCCGTTTCCAACTGGCCGTCGATCATTACTCCCTTGAGGCGGTCGCCGTCGCGCTCGAGGCGCTGGACATTTCTTTCGAAACGAAATTCGACGCCCAGCCGGGCCGCCATCTCGGCCAGATGGCTGGTAAACAGCTGACAATCGCCGGTCTGATCGTTGGGCAGGCGCAAGGCACCACTCAATTTGTGCGTAACCTGTGCCAGCGCCGGCTCGACCCGGGCGATACCCTCACGATCCAGCAGTTCGTACGGCACACCGGAACGCTCCAGCACAGCAATATCCTTGGCCGCGGCGTCCAGCTGCTGCTGGGTACGGAACAGTTGGGTAGTACCCAGTTGCCGGCCTTCGTAGGCGATACCGGTTTCGACGCGCAACTCGTCCAGGCAATCGCGGCTGTATTCGGAAAGACGCACCATGCGTTCCTTGTTGATCGCGTAACGGGCCGCCGTGCAGTTGCGCAGCATCTGCGCCATCCACCAATACTGGCGTAGATCGCCGGTCAGCTTGATGGCCAGCGGTGCGTGATCCTGCAACAGCCACTTGATGGCCTTCAGTGGTACACCGGGCGCAGCCCAGGGCGAGGCGTAGCCGGGCGAAACCTGGCCGGCGTTGGCAAAGCTGGTTTCCAGTGCAGGCCCCGGCTGACGGTCGACCACGACCACCTCGAAACCGGCACGCGCCAGATAATAGGCACTGGTCGTACCGATCACACCACTGCCGAGAATCAGAACACGCATCGCTCCTCCCTAGTCCTCGCGGACCGCCTCATTTGGGTGTCTGTGCGAAATCTGTCGCGGCTGGAATAGGCTCAGGATCACACAGATAAACGCATTGGGGATAGTTGCCCGTATCCGCAGTATAAGAACAGCCGCTTGTCGGTGTCGCCTGCGCTGCGATTCTCTTTCGAATCTTTTGCTCTGCACACACGCTACGCAGAGACAGCCGTTTGTGAGCGGTATTTGCATCGCCATCGCCAGACTTTCGTGAATGCGGGCTGCGCTGCAGGCCATATCCCGGTGCGTGGCGGTGGAACGCTGTGCCGAGACGCTATATCACACCTTATATTGAAAGACCTGCGAGAATAGAATTGCGGCCTTGTTTTCCACCTCACGCCAACATCTCGTACCGACTGCCAGTGGGTAAATGAAAACGGGCTTTCGGTCCAACGTTTATTTTCGTATTCAAGGAGCATGCCCGATGACCATGGTTACCGACCAACAGATTTCCGACCTGGTCCAGTTATTCTACGGACGCGCTCGCGAACATGCCGAGCTCGGCCCGGTGTTCAACGGTGTGGTGGACGACTGGGATCATCACCTGCAGATCGTGCAGAACTTCTGGTCCCATGTCCTGCTCGGCACCGACACCTACAAGGGCCACCCCTACCCTGTGCATACGAGCATGCCGATCCCGATCCAGCGCCAACATTTCGATGCCTGGCTGGAGCTGTTCCGTGAAGCGGCCCACCAGACCCTGCCAACAGAGGCAGCGGAAAAAGCCATTGCCCGCGCCGAGCACATGGCCACGAGTTTCAAGGCCGGCCTGTTTCCCTTCGATCGCTGAAAAGATCGACCAGTTGTCAGTTCCCTGAACCGGCAACTGTTCATCTGAGTGATTCTTTGCGACTTCGTACCATTCGGCTCTATCCTTCCGAGGTGCCGTTCGATAACGCAACATGCCATTTCCTGTGGACACGTCTTCGCTCATGACTATCGTTTCCAATGCAGCCCCGCAGCATAGCGACGCCCACGTCTTTTCCTACTACGCTGCCACGCTCAATCGCCAGCTCGGCTTCGCCAGCCTCGAAGGCGATTTCCAGGCCGATATCTGCGTGATCGGCGGCGGTTTCACCGGGCTCAATACCGCCATCGAGCTGGCCGAGCGCGGTTTTTCCGTCATTCTCCTGGAGGCCCGCCGGATCGGCTGGGGTGCCAGCGGGCGCAACGGCGGCCAGCTGATCCGCGGCATCGGGCACGATGTCAAACGCTTCCTGCCGCTGCTCGGCGCCGAAGGCGTGAACGAACTCAAGCGCATGGGTCTGGCCGCCGTGGACATCGTTCGCCAGCGCATTCAGCAGCATGCCATCGACTGCGACCTGACCTGGGGTTTCTGCGACCTGGCGAACAAACCGCGCCATCTCGACGCGCTCGCCGAAGACCATGCCGAGTTGACGCGCCAGGGCTACTCGCACCCATTGCGTCTGCTGTCGCGCGCTGAATTGGGCGAGGTAATCAACTCCGGACGCTACCTGGGCGGTCTGCTGGACATGGGGTCGGGCCACCTGCACCCACTCAACCTGGCGCTTGGCGAAGCAGCGGCGGCTAATTCGCTGGGCGTGCAAGTGTTCGAACGCTCGCCGGTAACACGCATCGGCTATGGCGCCAAACCAGTGGTGCATACGGCGCGTGGCCGGGTGACGGCCAATACCCTGGTGCTGGCCTGCAACGCCCACCTGGGGCGCCTGCAACCGCAGCTGTCCGGCAAGGTGCTGCCCGCCGGCAGCTACATGATCGCCACCGAACGCATGCCCAAATCGTTCTGCCACGAGCTGCTGCCGATGAACGCGGCGGTCTGCGACCAGAAGATGCCGCTGGATTACTTCCGCCTGTCAGCCGACGGGCGCCTGTTGTTCGGTGGCGCTTGCCATTATTCCGGACGCGATCCGAAAGATATCGGCGCCTACATGTTGCCGAAAATGCTCAACGTCTTCCCTCAGCTACTGGGCATCCACCTGGAATATGCCTGGGGTGGCATGATCGGCATCGGTGCCAATCGCCTGCCGCAGATCGGGCGTCTGCCAGAGCAGCCCAACATCTACTATGCCCAGGCCTACGCCGGACACGGACTCAACGTCACTCATCTGGCTGGTCGCCTGCTCGCCGAGGCCATCGCCGGCCAGCAGGGTGGCGGCTTCGATCTGTTTGCCAGAGTGCCGCATCCGACCTTTCCCGGTGGCCCCCACCTGCGCTCGCCGCTGCTGGCCCTCGGTATGCTCTGGTATCGACTCAAAGATCTCCTCTGATCGCCAAACTGCTGTACGAAAGTAGTCTGCGCCCGGTCAACTCGCGTTAACCAAGGCAGTAGAAGGCTTACTTGCCACGCATAAGCGTGCGTGCACGCCCTGTGCGCTTTCTTGGCATTTTTGCCTCGCCCGCCCCTCACTCGTCGATGGCCCATACAGAACCTGCTGGCGCTGCGCTGTCCAACGACTTTGACGGTCCTCCAGCGAAGGAGTCCTTGTGCCCTTACGCGCGCTGTTTCTGGCAATGCTGCTCCTGGCCGGCTGTACCAGCCACCTCCAGCCCGAACCTTCGCAAGCGCTGCCGGCACAGCAATCGTCGCTCGGCCGGCAAGTCCTGCAACTGGCCAGTGCGCAGCCGCCAGGCTACTCCGGGTTCCGCCTGCTTGCCTCCAGTACCGATGCCTTCAGTGCCCGCGCGGAAATGATCCGCGCCGCGCGCAGCAGCCTGGATATCCAGTACTACATCGTCCATGACGGCCTGACCACGCGAACCTTGGTGGATGAGCTGTTCAAGGCTGCCGACCGTGGCGTGCGTGTCCGCCTGTTACTCGACGACACCACCAGCGATGGCAACGACTACACCATCGCTACCCTGGCGGCGCATCCGAACATTCACATTCGCGTGTTCAACCCGCTGCATGTGGGCCGCAGCAACGGCGTCACGCGCCTGCTCGGCCGGCTATTCGACCTCTCCCGACAGCACCGGCGCATGCACAACAAGTTGCTGCTGGCCGACAGTTGCCTGGCCATCGTCGGCGGACGCAACCTCGGCGACGAATACTTCGACGCTGACCAGCAGATCAATTTCGCCGATATCGACCTGCTTGGCGCCGGACCGGTAGCTACGCAGCTGTCGAAGAGCTTCGACCAGTATTGGAACCACTCGCTGAGCACGCCGATCCAGCAATTTCTCCATACCCCCCCGGACCAGACCGATCTGTGGCGCACCCGTAACGAAATCCGCCAATACCTGGCCGACGCGTTCCGCGATGACCGGGAACGCTACCGGCGTGTGATGGAGTATCGCGAACATCTGCCCCTGCGCTGGCTGGACAGATTGCTCTGGGCGCCGGGCCAGGCGCTCTGGGACAGCCCCGAGAAGCTCCAGTCCGTCGGCGAACCCGCGCCGGAGCTGCTATTGACCACCCAGCTCATGCCCGTACTGCGCAGCACCCAGACGGAGTTGACCTTGATTTCCGCCTATTTCGTCCCGACCGCTGAAGGCGTGCGCTTTCTCACCGACCGCTCACGCAGCGGCAGCACCGTCCGCATCCTCACCAACTCCCTGGAAGCCACCGACGTCCCGGCCGTCCACGGCGGCTACGCGCCCTACCGCCGGGCCATGCTCGAACAAGGCGTGCGCCTGTTCGAACTGCGCCGACAACCGGGCGACGACATCTACTACAGCTTCAGCGGCAATTCCGAATCCAGCCTGCACAGCAAGGCCGCCGTCATCGACCGGCAACGCGCCTTTATCGGCTCGCTGAACTTCGACCCCCGCTCCTATCTGTGGAATACCGAACTCGGCATCCTGGTCGACAGCCCCGAACTGGCCGGCGAAGTGAATCGCCTGGCGCTGGAAGGCACCGCGCCGGCCGTCAGTTATGAAGTCCGGCTGGTAGAGCGCGAGGGTGAAAAGCGGTTGGTCTGGGTGGGTGAAAAGGATGGCCGGCAACAGGTACTGGAAAAGGAACCGGGCGGGATCTGGCGACGATTCAATGCATGGTTGGCGGAGGTGATTGGCTTGGAGCAAATGCTTTAAGGCCGTGCAGTGACGGTTGTAACAAGCAGCAAACCTGCCGCATCATCCGTAGATCACGGATGCGACCTGACCGATACCTTGCTCGATTCAATCAGGAGAAGGCATGAACGAAATCCAGCATTTTCTTGCTCATTGCAGTTAGGTTTCGCCAGCATCGGAATGGTACCTCCGGCCGCAACAACCTTCGAAGACCGGATGCAGGACAATCCACAGCTTCGGCTTGCAAGTCACCACGGCCTCTGCCAAGGCCAACGCTCCAGTGCCACCTGAATCACTCCTCGCAACTGGACGCTCATCGTCCAAGGCATTGCATCTCCCGCGTCACCGCTATTCGCGCGGGTAAAAAACCGCTTCTCACATTCGGAGAGATTGTTCGATATGACTGATATTTCCTCATCTGCAGACGCCAAAGCACAATCAACGATGACCCCGGGGCTGGTCCTGCTGTTTGCGGTTTGCTGCGGTGTCATCGTGGCTAACCTCTATTATTCGCAGCCGATCATCGAATTGATCGCCCCCGACCTTAACCTGTCACCCGGCAGCGCCAGTTTGATCGTCTCCCTGACCCAGGTCGGCTATGCACTGGGATTGTTTTTTCTGGTGCCGCTGGCCGACCTGCTGGAAAACCGGCGTTTGATGCTCGTGACCACCACTGTGACCACCTTCAGCCTGGCGGGCGCTGCGCTGGTGGAACAGCCGGGCAGCTTTCTACTGATATCGGCCCTGATCGGCTTCAGCTCGGTCTCGGTACAGATACTGATTCCGCTGGCAGCCCACCTGACGCCCGAGGCAGCGCGCGGCCGGGTAGTAGGCGGCATCATGAGTGGCCTGCTGCTGGGCATTCTGCTGGCGCGGCCGCTGGCCAGCGTGATCACCGATCACTTCGGCTGGCGCATGGTGTTCGTCACTGCAGCCGTCGTCATGCTGGCGATCATGCTGGTGATCTCCTTCACCATTCCCCGGTACCAACCGAACCAGAAGGCTACCTATGGGCAATTGCTGGCCTCGCTGTGGTACCTCCTGCGGCGCGAACCGGTACTGCGCCAGCGCGCCTTCTACCAGAGCCTGATGTTCGCCACATTCATCCTATTCTGGACCGTCGTGCCATTGGAACTGGCACGTCACTACGGGCTGTCGCAGACCCATATCGCCCTGTTCGCCCTGGTTGGCGCAATCGGCACCGTTGCCGCGCCGCTCAGCGGCCGCCTGGCGGATGCCGGCCACACTCGGAGCGCCTCGCTGGTGGCCATGTTGCTCGCGACCCTGAGCTTCCTGCCGGGTCTACTCGTTCCTGGTACCGGTATCATTGGCCTGGCGCTCACCGGCATCATGCTGGATTTCGCTGTGCAGATGAACATGGTGCTTGGCCAGCGCGCCATCTACACCCTCGACCCCGCCAGCCGCGGCCGCCTGAATGCGCTGTATATGACCAGTATTTTTATCGGCGGCGCTATCGGCTCGGCCGTGGCCAGCTCGCTCTACGGCGCAGGCGGCTGGCGTTTGATCGCCATTATCGGCAGCGTCCTGCCCCTGATTGCGCTACTGGCTTTCTGCAAGCAATCGCGCAGCGCGAATTGCACGTAAAGCCGGGGTTTCCGGGACTGGGTTAACGACGTCCCAGTCCAATGGTTTTGGCACGAGGAAAGTCTGGCATCTTCTGGATTCTGTGCTCAAGCGCCAAGTGATGCGATCCTCCCGAGCGTTATAGCCCATGGAATTCGATGTCATCTCTCAGGATCCGACCAAACCCCAATACCGGCAAGACAGCACCCTGGGTGAGGATCATAAGCACTGGTTTCGTGCCAAGTTCTTTCAGCAGTATCGACTGTTCTTCCGTTACCACGGCCCGAGCAAGGTGATCGTGTTTTGGCTTGGGTGAACGATGCAGAGATCAAGCGCGCCTATGTAAAGCAGTGACGATGCCTACCGGGTTTTCCGGAAGATGCTGGCCAGCGGTCATCCGCCTGACGAGTGGGATCAGTTGCTGAAAGAAGCCAAGTCGGGAGTCGCGCGTCTACATTCGGCAATAGTGCCAGTCAAATGAGCTTTATCGTAGAGCGGCCGAATGCCTCAAGTAAGCGTGTGGGTCAGCTGTTTACCAGCCTCTGACAAGCAGATGGCTGAGGCGCCGACTGATGCTGATTTGCTTGAGCGCTGACGAGGCAATCTGTAAGCATGGATCAGTTATGACCGATGAAGTACTGCTAAAGCCAAGGGCAGTATCAGGGGAATCACAAACGGGTGGAAAAGCCGCCTATAAAGATTTTTACTGTAAGCTGAATCAGATAAAAATATCGCATAATATTACAACCGACGGCTTTCAATTTTCTCTAATTTACCATTTATAAAGCGTAAGAAATAATACATGCCATTATTGTCCCCATAGACCCAGTTTTCTACTGGAACTGAATTCACTGGGGTTCTCCCGTTGGGATCTATTATCGGATTCATCACTTCTCTACTTGTTGGGGAGCCACATTTTCTTTCAACTTCGAATATTGTATCTCCCTCACTAATTATTCCACTGCCACATCTCATGGAGGCTTGTACATATATAGGAAGAAGAAATATTATAAATATAAGTTTTTTCATAATCTACCTGCTAATTTATGGCTAACCGATATCGATCAGCCATAAAATTGGCATATTTATCCACAATATCAAAAACCGATATCGTTGTATGACTTCCCGCTGCAGATACAGCCTGCTGTAAATTATTGGCTGTCGGCTGTGCTCCGTTAAAGTCAACACTGAAGCGCTTAGGACTTGAGGCCACCATGGCGATCATACTGGAATTCCATGTGAAAACGACTCCCGCTTTTAAACAGCAAGCCAAATTAAAATAACGATTCATAAAATCAAACAATACATATTTGATTCGTGACGTGCTCCCTACAATCCAATCACCGTCAGCATGATAAAAGTCGCGAACAGTACGAAGTGCGTCATGCCTTCGATGGCGTTGGTTTCCCCGTCGTTGAGGTTGATCGCGGCGACGATCAGGGTGACGAACATCATGACGCTCTGCACGGGCGTCATGGCCATTTGGATCTGGTGGCCGGTGAACAAGGCAATGGCTTCGACCACCGGCACGGTGAGGATGACGGTGGAAAGCGACGCCCCCAGGGCGATGTTGATGACCGATTGCATGCGGTTGGCCATGGCGGCGCGCAGGGCGGTGAGGATTTCCGGACTGGCGGAAATGATTGCCACGACCAAGGCTGAAACCATGGGCGGCACCGGCAAGCCTTCGAGGCCGGCGCCCAGGGCCTGGGACATTACTTCAGCCAGCGCGCCGGTCAGGACGACCCCGACGACCAGCAATGCGCCGGAGCGCTTCACATTGCCGCCCGAATGAGCTTCTTCGGTTTCAGGTTTTTTCTTGCGCTTTTCCGGATAGTTGTAGCTGAAGAAGTAGCTTTGCGGTCCGGTTTGCATATGCAGGAACAAGGCGTACATGGACACCATGACGACGATGGTGAACAGGGAATACAGATGCCAGCGCGTGGCCGGGATGAATTCGGGAACCAGCATGGAGATGCTGACGGCGGTGAGGATCATCACCCCATAGCTGCGGCTGGAATTGTCGTTGTAGACCTGCTCGCCGTGCTTGAGCCCGCCCAGCAGCGCTGCCAGGCCGATGATGCCATTGATGTCCAGAATGACAGCCGCGTAGATGGTGTCCCGTGCCAGGGTCGGTGAATGATCATGCTTCATCATGATCGCCAGGATGATGACCTCCACCAGTACGGCCGCCAGCGTCAGGATCATGGTGCCGTAGGGGTCGCCGACCTTTTCGGCCAGCACCTCCGCATGGTTCGCCACGCGCATGGCCGTGCCGATGATGGCGGCGATCAGTACGCCCGCGCCCACCAACGCCACCACCTGCCCGTCGTCGACGAGTTGTGGTTCGAATACATAGGCCAGCACGCCGATCATCAGCGCGACCAGCATCGGGCTTTCGTCTTTGAGTATCGCAATCATCCAGCGAAGGTCCTTGAATCACGCCGACCAGCGGCAGCTTGCTTGCTGTGTTCACGCAAGGTGCCCATAAAACCACGCAAGCTATCGATTTCCGTGAGTTTTTTATACAAACACATTTACCGGCCATGAATAGACCGCTTTCCTCGCCAGTTCTGACCGCAACCAGGCCGGCATGCGCGACGCGAACCAGCAAAATTCCACATTCCACGGGATGACGTGTCCGTCAGCTCATCCAGGCGCAAAATATTCTATATCCGATGCTTTACAATAAATCCGAAACGATCACCGAATCGCGCTACGCAGCAGGATTCGGTACGGCCACCATGGAACCTCAGCAGACCGCTCAAGCAGGAGAAGAAAGCATGCCGAGTATCGAAATGAAATGCCCGGACGGGCGAGCGAACGACTGCCACGCAACGGTCGAGGTCTACCTGCCCTTCGAACTGTTCGACGATCAGCTCGAAAGTTTGCAGAACGGCGATTCCATTACCATCACCGAGGACAACCTGTGTGATAACTACATCGGTTTTCTGGGTCACGAAGACAGCCGCCAGTTGGCCGAGGAAGGACAACTGACGCTTTTCCCCGAGCACCTCAAGATCGAATGCTGCTCAGCCTGCCGCAGCGGCGAAAATGCCTGATCGGGCACCTTATCGCCATTGTGCCGCGTTGCCCTCCTGCGGCCTCACGCAAAACCAGAACTCCAGGGTGCTGGACAGCTGGAACTGCCGGGCTTCGCCGATCGAGACGTAGTACCGGTTGGCGCTGGGCGAGAAACACCTGCAGGAAATCCTGCTCCGGTGCCGTTTCGGTGTCGGGGGTAGCCACCGGACCACGTTCGGGAAGGACGAGTTGAGACATCGATTCGAGCTGGCATCAGGCAGCGACGGAAATTGCCCCGGATGATAATGTTTATCATCCACGACCGATAGTAGCGCCGTGCTTCTGCTGCTTGCCGCTGCTCCGCAGATATCGCTCAGCGGAGCTTGCCGACCCCCCGTTTCATAGCTGGAAGCGATAACCGACGCCCGTCTCCGTCAGGATGTGCTGGGGCTGCGCCGGATTATTTTCGATCTTCTGCCGCAGTTGTCCGACGTAGACGCGCAGGTACTGGTTGTTTTCCGCACGATCGCCCCAGACCCCGGAGAACAGGTAGCTATGGGTCAGTACCCGGCCGGGATTTGAAACCAGCAGGATCAGCAGCCGGTATTGGATATCGGTCAGGTGCAGTGGCTCGCCGGCGCGGGTGACCACGCGGCGGGCACAGTCGATTTGGCAATCGCCGAAGCGGATGATGGGGTCGAGTTGATCGCGTTCCTCAGTCGTGCGTTGCAGCAGCGCACAGACCCGCTCCACCAGTTCGGCTACGCTGAACGGCTTGGTCAGATAATCGTCGGCGCCGGCGTCCAGGGCGGTGATCTTGCTGATTTCCTGAGTGCGCGCCGACAGCACCAGGATCGGCACCGAGGACCAGATGCGATAGTCGCGGATGAAGTTGATGCCGTTGCGATCCGGCAGGCCAAGATCGAGGATCAACAGGTCCGGCTTGCAGGCGCCAGCCTGGGCTGCGCCTTCGGCGGCAGTCTGCGCCTCGACGACGGCATAGCCTTCGCTTTCCAGGGTTCCGGCGACCAGTTCGCGAATCTGTGGATCATCCTCCACCAGTAGGATGGTGTACGTTTCACTCATAATCCCTCCAGTTCCTTGAGCGTGGGCGGCGTGCCTACTGGCAGCCGTAGCCGGAAACACGCGCCGCCGCCCAGGCGATTTTCCGCCAGCACCTGGCCACCGTGCACCTCGGCAAAGCCGCGGGCGATGGCCAGGCCCAGGCCGACGCCGGGAATATTGGACTCCTCGCGGCCCCGGCGGAACATGTTGAACAGATCCTCGAGTGCCTCCGGCGGCAGGCCGGGGCCCCAATCGCAGACCAGTACTTCCACCCAGTCACCCAACCGGCGAACCACCAGCTCCACCGGAGTATCCGCCGGCGAAAACTTGATGGCATTCTCCAGCAGGTTCCACAGCAACCGTTCGATCAGCACCGCGTCAAAGCGCAAAGGCGGCAAATCGGGTGAGACGTCCACCGTGATCTCACGGTCCTTCCAGTGCCTCTTGACCAGCCGCAGGGTAGTGCCGATTACGTCTTCGATGGGCTGCCATGCCTCGTTCAGATCAATGGAACCCGAACGCAGGCGGGCCATGTCCAGCAGGTTGGTGACTTGCTGATTGATCAACAGCGCCTGGTTCTTGAGGGCAGCCAGCATGTTCCGCTGGCGCTCTGGCGAGATTTTATCCAATTCCAGGGTCTCGGCCAGGCCGACCATCACCGTCAAGGGGGTACGCAGATCGTGGGAAAGCGCGGAAAGAATGGAATTGCGCAAAGCTTCGGCGGAACGGCGGATTTCGGTTTCCCTAGCGACATCCGCAAAATGCGTGCGTTGTAGCGCCACCGTCACGACCGATGAGGCCGTTTCCAATAATTCCTGGGTAGCCGGCGTCCTCGCCGTCGTCGTGGGCAGCTCGCAAGCCAGGACACAGCGCGGATCGACACAGGCGGCCAGCGGCATCAGTACCAGCGTGAGCTGCTGGCTGCTGCCGTTGCTCAACAATGGCTGGCCTTGATTGAGGGCGGCACGCAATAACGCTCCGGTCAGCGGAGGCGGCGGCTGGTCACAGGCGCTTTCCGGAATAATCCGGATATTCACGGCCTGTAGCGCGATGCGCAGAAAACGACTGGTGACCTGCGCCACTTCCTCCGACGTCAGCGACGCGCCGAGCTGGCGTGCCAGGTCGTATAACGCGCGGGACTGGGTTTCCCAGGCATCCACCTGTTCGGCTTTGCTCTTCAGGGATGCGGTGAGATGCCCGACCAGCACGGCCACCACCAGCATGACCACGGCAGCCAACAGGTATTGCGGCTCGGTGATCGCCAGGGACAACGGCGGTGGCACGAATAGATAGAGATAGAACAGGGAGTTGGACACGGCTGCGAAAATCGCCGGACCGCGCCCGTAGCGGCTGCCGGTGACGACCACACCCAGCACATAAAACAGCACTGTATTGGCCAGATCGAGGGACGCCTGCAGCGGCAGTATAAACAGCGTAAGACCGATGCTGACCAGCAGAGCGGGCTGGTAGTTACGAACGGACACGGCGGTCTGACTCACTTGAAAGCCTGGAGAAGGCAACATCGTAGCCGTCATCGAATAAAAACGGCGGAAAAATCGACGGCAGCATGGCTATCGTACGGCCTCTACCGACGCTTGGACGCGGCAGGCCGGGCTGCCTTTTTGCGCCGTGGTGCAGGCCGCTCGACATTGGTTTTCTGATCCCGGATCGCCTGCAGGATGCGGCTGCGCACCTCCGGCACGGAATACGAGGCTTTATTCACGAAACGCAGCAATGGCACGCCTGCGGCCCGGCACACCGCATCGACGAAGACATCCCGCTCCTGGCGGTCAGGACGCGCATGGGAACTGTCGTCCAGTTCGATGGCACACAGCACCACCAAGCTGTTGCGATCGCAGATCACATAATCCAAGTGCTTGGAGCTGATACGGGTGAAGGCGCGCCACCAGTCGCGCCCGTTGCGCATGGGGCTGACCTCGATGACATCGGCGATGCGTACCTTGCCAAACAGATGGAAATCGTCGCCAATGGCACCGTCGATGGCCTTCAGGAAGCGCTTTTCGGCCGGCGTGAATAGTGCCTCTCGCCGCCGGTAAGGCAATTTCGGCGTCCGGAAGGTTTTGACTGTCAGTCCCAGGACGACCGCTCCCAAGCCACCCAGGGCCAGCGGCCACGACAAAAACGGCTTTACCGCATCAACGACTTCAACGAACTGCACGAACGGCTGACTCCACTTTCGGGCGCATACTGCGTGCGCCACTCTTCGTGCGTCATTCTATACAGGCGCACGGGCAGACCATGGAAAAATGTGCGCTGGAACACATTAAAGCCGGCTTTTTCGGCAACCCGCTGCGAGGCAAGATGGGTCGGCGCAATGATCGCGATGATCGAATCGATACCAGGCTGCGCGAAGCCGTGTTGCAGCACGCAGGTCACCGCTTCGGTGGCCAGTCCCATGCCCCAGAAGCGCCGCGCCAAGCGGTATCCCAGATTGATTTCCTCGCAGCCATCCACCGGATCAGGACCAACCCCGCAGTAGCCGATGAGCGCCGCCGAGCGCTTGTCGATCAGCGCCCAGGGACCGATGCCACGAGTCTGGTAGACGTATCGGCACCAATCGATGAAACGGCGCGTCGCCAGCCTGTCGAACGGGCCGCGCACTGAATAATGCATGACCTGTGGGTCGCCGAGGATCGACGCCAACTGCGGCAAGTCATCCTGAGAGAGAGGGCGCAGCAGCATTCTGGTGGTTCTGGCGATCATCACCCACACTCCCTGCCGGTACCCGCGCCCCGGCTGACAATGAGACCGTGCGGAATTCGTTTTTCGCCGGCCAGTCGAACGGTCATCTTCCCTTCATCAAGCGGAGACTTCCTATTCATGCAGATCATCCTAGTGCGCCATGGCAAGCCCGACCACCACGCCACGGACTGGTGTACCCCCAGCCAGATGAAAATCTGGGTCGAGCACTACAATCAGGCGGATGTGGTACCGCAGCCGGACGATGTTCCCGCCAAGCTCACCAAACTGGCGGAAGACGTGGGCCAACTGGTCAGCAGTTCCCAGTCGCGTTGCGTGCAGTCACTGCAATACTTGAACCGCGACCGCCCGCGCCTGAGCGAGGATATCTTCACTGAAGCACACCAGCCATGGTTCGATGCACCGTTCCCCAGGCTACCCGTCCCATTCTGGCGCTTCGCGCTCCGGCTCGCCTGGTTCTGCGGCTTTTCCAGCCACACCGAATCCATCCTCGAATCGAGCAAGCGCGCCAAACTGGCCGCCGCTCGCCTGATCGAACTGGCCGAGGCGCACGAGTCCGTCCTGCTGATGGGCCACGGCATCATGAACATTCTGATCGCCTGGCAACTGCGGGCACAGGGCTGGAAAGGCCCGTACCTGCTGTTTCTACGCGGCTATTGGCATGCCAGCGTGTATGAGAAAGCAGTGGAGCGAATCAAGGCGATGCCGGCGGACGTGGACGTGGCTTGAAGCACGCGTTAAACCATCACGCCCTGGCTGCGCAGATAATCGTTATAGCTGCCGCTGAAATCGGTCACGCCGTTTTCAGTCAACTCGATGATGCGGGTAGCCAGGGAGCTGACGAACTCGCGGTCGTGGCTGACGAAGATCAGCGTGCCCGGATAGTTTTCCAGCGCCAGGTTCAGCGCCTCGATGGATTCCATGTCCAGGTGGTTGGTCGGCTCGTCCATCACCAGCACGTTGGGTTTGGCGAGAATCAGCTTGCCAAACAGCATGCGGCCCTGTTCGCCACCGGAAATCACCTTGACTGACTTCTGGATCTCGTCATTGGAGAACAGCATGCGCCCCAGCGTACCGCGCACCAGTTGCTCGCCGCCCTGGGTCCACTGCCCCATCCAGTCGAACAGGGTCATGTCCTGCTCGAAGTCATGGGCATGATCCTGGGCGAAATAGCCGACTTCGGCACTTTCGGTCCACTTCAACTCGCCGCCCAGCGGCGGCATTTCTCCGACCAAGGTGCGCAACAGCGTCGATTTGCCGATGCCGTTGGGCCCGATGATGGCTACTCGCTCGCCGGCTTCGATCTGCAGGCCAAGGTTCTTGAACAGCGGCACGCCGTCATAACCCTGGCTGATTTTTTCCAGGGTGACCGCCTGGCGGTGCAGCTTCTTGGTCTGTTCGAAGCGGATGAAGGGGCTGACGCGGCTGGATGGTTTCACCTCGTCGAGTTGGATCTTGTCGATCTGCTTGGCCCGCGAAGTGGCCTGCTTGGCCTTGGAGGCGTTGGCCGAGAAGCGGCTGACGAAGGTTTGCAGCTCGGCGATCTGCGCTTTCTTCTTGGCATTGTCCGCCAGCAGGCGCTCGCGGGCCTGGGTCGCGGCCGTCATGTACTCGTCGTAGTTACCGGGGAACAGGCGCAGCTCGCCGTAATCCAGGTCCGCCATGTGCGTACAGACGCTGTTCAGGAAGTGGCGGTCGTGGGAAATGATGATCATGGTGGAGTTGCGCGCCGTGAGCACGCCTTCCAGCCAGCGAATGGTGTTGATGTCCAGATGGTTGGTCGGCTCGTCCAGCAGCAGCACCTCGGGATCGGAAAACAGCGCCTGGGCCAGCAACACGCGCAATTTCCAGCCGGGCGCCACGGCGCTCATCGGACCGAAATGCTGGTCCAGCGGGATGCCGAGGCCGAGCAGTAGCTCGCCGGCACGGGATTCGGCGGTGTAGCCGTCATATTCGGCGAACTCGACTTCCAGTTCCGCGACTTTCATGCCGTCTGCTTCGCTCATTTCCGGCAGCGAGTAGATGCGGTCACGCTCGGCCTTTACCGTCCAGAGCTCGGTGTGCCCCATGATCACCGTGTCGATAACGGTGAAATCCTCGTAGGCGAACTGATCCTGGCGCAACTTGCCCAGGCGCACGTTGGGTTCGAGCATCACCTGGCCGGCGGACGGCTCGAGTTCGCCGCCGAGGATTTTCATGAACGTGGATTTGCCGCAACCGTTGGCGCCGATGAGACCGTAGCGGTTGCCATTGCCGAATTTGACGGAAACGTTCTCGAACAGCGGCTTGGCGCCGAACTGCATGGTGATGTTGGCGGTAGAAATCAAAGGGTTGTCCTGCAAGAAAAGCGAAATGAAAGGCACTACGACCAAGGGTCGAAGGCCTGAACACAGAGTCGGATAATTGTAGTTCGCAGCGCCGCGAATCGACAGGGGCCAGCGGAAAAGATCACCAGCCTTGCACCAGCACTCAGAGCGATGCAGCTTCGCTGGCCAGAAAAAAAAGGAGGCAGGACAAGACGCTCGCCCTGAACTGCCTCTCAAAGGGGGCCATGGGGATGGTGAAATGCCTCAGCAGCATTCCTCTTCCAACTGTTCCAGCAATACCAGCGCATCCTGGTCGTCCCAGGTTTCGAACAGCTCGCGCACCTGATTGACGTAGGAATGGATCAGGAAAAGATCATCGGGCCTGGGGCCCGAACCGCCGGTGCGTTTCTTCGCGAAATAGTCCCAGAACACATTGTTGCGGCCGGGAATGGCCAGGTGCCGGTCGATGCAGGCCATGATCTGGCGGGCATTGCCATCACAGTCGATGCCGTCGAAGCTCACATAGCGATCCGTGGTTTTCTTACAGCCGCAACCTTGGGACATGGCGATTCTCCTTTCCAGGTAGTGTCGCTGCCCGACTGTAGCCAAGCTCCATCATTCCGTCTGTCGGCTGGCCGACACCCGGCCAGCCGATCATGACCGACCGTCGGAACAACCAATGACTACAATTTCATGAAGCTTTCATGAATATTGATCGAGGCATCTGGTTTCCACTCCGGGCGAAGGCTATCTTCGCGCCCCAAACAACCATGGCCGCCGAGGAATCCTCATGTCGTTGCAAATCCATGCGTGCAAAAAAACCGACAAGGAAGTCGTGCGTCTCGCCGGCGAACGCCTGCTCAAGGCCGCCCAGGCGCTGGAAGAAGGCTCGGCCGAAGGCGTTCACGGTGCCCGCAAGCGCCTGAAGGAAACCCGCGCTCTGCTGCGCCTGGTGCGCAAACCGCTGGGTCGCCGGCAGTTCGACCGGGAAAACCGCCAGTTACGCGACCTGGGCCGGCATCTGTCGGAACAACGCGACGCAGCCGCGCTGCTGGAAAGCTGGGATGGCCTGGCCGAGCATGATCGCCGGCGGTTCGGCTCGGCCACCATGAAGCGGGTCCGCGACCGGCTGGCCGAGCGAGTCCCACAATCCTCGAACGCTGCGCAGTCCCACACGGAACTGCTGGAAACACTCCAGCATGCCCGTGACGACATCAGTCGGCTGTCGCTGAAAGGCAAGGGTTTCGCCCTGTTCGAAACGGGCGTGCACCGCACCTACCAGGATGGCCGCCGCGCCCTGAAGAATGTCGCGCACCAGCCAAGCGATGAAATCCTGCATGAATGGCGCAAGCGGGTGAAGGATCACTGGTATCAGACCCGCCTGCTACAGCAAGCCAGCCCGGAGCTGTTCAAAGAGCGCGCCAGCCAGCTGGAAACCCTGTCCGACTGGCTGGGCGACGATCACGACCTGGCCGTGATGCAGGCCCTGCTGCGTGACCAGCCAGCCCTGTTCGGTGCCACGAACACGCGGCGCAGCATCGCAACGGGCATCACCGCACGCCGTAATGACCTGTACGCCAAGGCGCTCGAACTGGGCGACCGCCTCTACAGCGAGAAACCCAAGGCACTGGTCGCGCACTGGGCCGAGCTATGGCGCAGCGCGGCCAAGGCCGGGAAAGGCAAAACCGGGGAAAAGACCAAATCCAAGGCCGACACCACGGCAGAATCAACACCTGACACGGCCGCACAGGACACGCCATAGCGGATCGGCAACAGACCCTAACGATCAACGAATTTGTTTCAGAGGGAACTACTTCAGGGCTGATATGAGTCGAAGGCTGTCATTTACCGAATTATCTCCAGTTGCAATGCAGTACCTTGGTGGCTGCCGTTACAGTGGAGTGCTCTTCCATCTTGCAAGGGAAAATGTATGACAGACCTGATAGATATCATTCTTCATCTCGACCAGCATCTGGTCGAATGGATGGCGATCTGGGGCCCCTGGATTTATGCCCTGATGTTTCTGATCATCTTCTGCGAAACAGGCCTGGTGGTGACGCCCTTCCTGCCGGGAGATTCTCTGCTCTTCGCCCTGGGCGCCCTGACGACCGTCGATGACGGGCTCAGCCTGGCCATCCTGCTATCGAGCCTGACCCTGGCCGCCATCCTTGGCGATGCCAGCAATTACCACATCGGGAAATACCTCGGACCGAAGGTGTTCGACCGCAACTCCCGAATCTTCCGCCCGCAATACCTGGAGCAGACGAACGCCTTCTATGAGAAATGGGGCAGCTTCACGATCATCGCCGCCCGCTTCGCGCCTATCGTGCGGACATTTGCGCCTTTCGTCGCGGGAATCGGCAGCATGAGCTACAAGAAGTTCATCGGCTACAACATCATTGGCGCCTTTGCCTGGGTGTTCACCTTCATCCTCGCCGGGCACTTCTTCGGCAACCTGCCTTTTGTGAAGACGAACTTCCACATCGTGATTTTCGCCGTCATCTTCGTCAGCCTGCTGCCGATGCTTGCCCCCTGGATAAAATCGCGCTTGAGCCGGGCATCGAGTACTCCGACCGACTAGCTGCCGTGTTTCGATTCACTGCGCTTACCCATAAAGACGAACGAGCAGGAAAAACCCGCCGCTTTTTTTAGATTCATCGTATTTTCCTGCGAACCAGCTTGCGTAGCGGCATGGCTCCCGATGGTTGTGGAGCCTTGGCCTCGCCTTTACCTCAAGCGGAAACTTGACTTTCAATGCATAAAAAGCTTTGATTCGATACATATATATTTCGAATCGAAACCTTTATATGTCGAAACGCAACACCCCACAACGCCGCCACGCCATCCTGACCCAGCTCAACGCGCAAGGCGAAGTCAGCGTGGAAGCCTTGGCCAGGGCGTTTTCGACGTCGGAAGTCACCATCCGCAAAGACCTCGCCGCCCTGGAAAGCGATGGCCTGCTGTTGCGCCGCTACGGTGGAGCAGTGCCGATGCCACAGGAGCTGACCGGCGAAGACATCCCGCCGATATCGCCCTGCAAACAGGCCATCGCACGCGCGGCGGTCGGGCTGATCGGCGAGCATGCGCGAATCATCATCGACAGCGGCAGCACCACGGCAGCGATGATCGCCGGGCTGGGCAGCAAGCCTGGCCTGGTCGTGATGACCAACTCGCTCAACGTGGCCAATGCCTTGCGCGAGCTGGAGCACGAACCGGTACTACTGATGACCGGTGGCACCTGGGACCCGCATTCCGAATCCTTCCAGGGCCAGGTCGCCGAACAGGTGTTGCGTTCCTACGACTTCGACCAACTGTTCATCGGCGCCGACGGCATCGATCTCGAACGCGGCACTACCTCTTTCAACGAGCTGCTCAGCCTGTCCCGCGTGATGGCCGAGGTGGCGCGCGAAGTGATCGTCATGGTCGAGGCAGACAAGATCGGCCGCCGCATCCCCAACCTGGAGCTCCCCTGGAGCGCCATTCATACCCTGATCACCGACGACCGCCTGCCGGCCGCCGCACGCGCCAGTATTCAAGCGCGCGGCGTGCGACTGATCTGTGCGACCGTCGCTCAAGCGACATAGGAGATTTGCCATGTGCGGCATCGTTGGCGCCATCGCCGAACGCAATATCAGCCCGATTCTTCTCGAAGGTCTGAAACGCCTGGAATATCGCGGCTATGACAGTGCCGGGCTGGCGCTGGTGGACAGCGCCGGCCAGCTGCAACGGCTGCGCCGCGTCGGCAAGGTCGCCGAACTGGAGCAGGCTCAGCGCGAGACGGTGCCGACCGGCCGGCTGGGTATCGCTCATACCCGCTGGGCAACCCACGGCGTGCCTTGCGAACGCAACGCGCACCCGCACTTTTCCGGCGACGTGGCGGTGGCACACAACGGCATCATCGAAAACCACGAAGCCTTGCGCCGCCAGCTCAAGGAGCTGGGCTACGAATTCCTGTCGGATACCGATACCGAAGTCATCGTCCATCTGCTGCACCACAAGCTCGAATCCTGTAGCGATCTGAGCGACGCTCTCAAGGCGACCGTCAAGGAATTGCATGGCAGCTATGGCCTGGCCGTGATCTGCAGCCGCTTCCCGGATCGTCTGCTGGCGGCACGCTGCGGCAGCCCGCTGGTGATCGGCCTGGGGCTCGGTGAGAATTTCCTGGCTTCCGACCAGTTGGCGCTACGGCAGGTCACCGACCGCTTCGTCTACCTGGAGGAAGGCGATATTGCTGAAATCAAGCGCGACAGCGTGCGCATCTGGGATATATCCGGCCAGCTCGTACAGCGTGAAAACG
This sequence comes from Azomonas macrocytogenes, assembly GCF_014191985.1. GTDB lineage: Bacteria > Pseudomonadota > Gammaproteobacteria > Pseudomonadales > Pseudomonadaceae > Azomonas > Azomonas macrocytogenes. The sequence continues at coordinate 133,164 of NZ_JACHXI010000005.1, read as the reverse complement.
TGCAATACCACGAAGGCGCGGAAGCCGCGGACAAGGGTGAATACCGCCACTTCATGCTCAAAGAGATCCACGAGCAACCCAAGGTGGTACAACGCACCCTCGAAGGCCGGCTTGGCGATGGCCAGGTCATGGTCGAGGCGTTCGGCCCGCAGGCTGCCGAGCTGTTCGCCAAGGTGAAGAACATCCAGATCGTCGCCTGTGGCACCAGTTTCCATGCCGGCATGATCGCCCGTTACTGGCTGGAGGAACTGGCCGGCATTCCCTGCCAGGTCGAGGTGGCCAGCGAGTTCCGCTACCGCAAGGTGATGGTGCAGCCGGACTCGCTGTTCGTGACCATTTCCCAGTCCGGCGAAACCGCCGATACCCTGGCGGCACTGCGCAATGCCCGGAACATGGGCTATCTGGCCAGCCTGGCGATCTGCAATGTGGCCATCAGCTCGCTGGTGCGCGAATCCGACCTGACCCTGCTGACTCTGGCCGGGCCAGAAATCGGTGTGGCTTCGACCAAGGCCTTCACCACGCAATTGGTGGCGCTGATGCTGCTGACCCTGGCACTCGGCCAGGTGCGCGGTTCGCTGGCCGTGGACAAGGAACGACAATTGGTCGAGGAACTGCGCCGACTGCCGGCAAGGCTTGGCGAAGCGCTGGCGGTCAACGCCGCGATAGAACAGCTCGCCGAATACTTCGCCGACAAGAACAATACCCTGTTCCTGGGGCGTGGCGCCCAGTATCCGGTAGCGATGGAAGGCGCGCTGAAGCTCAAGGAAATTTCCTATATCCACGCCGAAGCCTACCCGGCCGGCGAGCTCAAGCATGGCCCGCTGGCGCTGGTGGACAGCGACATGCCAGTGGTCACCGTGGCGCCAAGCAACGAACTGGTGGAAAAGCTGAAATCGAACCTGCAGGAAGTCCGCGCGCGCGGCGGCGAACTGATCGTCTTCGCCGACGGCCGCGCCGGCATCGAGAACGGCGAAGGCACCCGCCTGGTGAACATGCCGCACATCATCGATGCCCTGGCGCCGATCCTCTACACCATCCCCCTGCAACTGCTGTCCTACCACGTCGCCGTATTCAAGGGCACGGACGTGGACCAGCCGCGCAACCTGGCGAAATCGGTGACGGTGGAGTGAGGCGGCTAGAAGCTGCCTTTGACTGGTAACCCCAAATAGACACTCGAATGTCCTGTCCATTTTGACAACAGCCATTCGAGCCCGAACACTGTTCGTCATATAGCCGAGGCCGGCTCGCTACTACCCTTTTGTGCAGTACTACCGGCAAAGCCCCTGGCCAGCAGACCAGGGGCTGGCCAATATCAAGCAACTCCTTTTGCCGATAATGTCGGCAGCGCTCCTATGGATACGCCAATCCCATGCGTAACTCATCGTCACGAAACAGCAAAAGCTTTCGAATTATTTTGTAAGATTCTCACCTTTCGGCACTCTGCCACGCCCTATCCGGCTCTATGCCCGAGACATTCCGGCCGGACATGTCCAGTAGTATCGACAGGATTTGCATGAGCACACTCCACTTACGTGACAACATACTGGCCGGCCTGACCTCTTCCTTCGCGCTGGTTCCCGAATGTATCGCCTTCGCCTTAGTCGCCCAGCTCAATCCACTGATGGGACTGTACGGCGCGTTCATCATCTGCACGCTCACCGCCCTGTTCGGCGGCCGGCCCGGCATGATTTCCGGAGCAGCCGGTTCCATGGCAGTGGTGATCGTCGCGCTGGTCGTGGAGCACGGCGTGCAATATCTGTTGGCCACTGTGGTGCTTGGCGGTCTGCTGATGGTGTTATTCGGTGCCCTGCGACTGGGCAAACTGATCCGCATGGTGCCGCACCCGGTGATGCTGGGCTTCGTCAATGGACTGGCGATCATCATCGCTCTGGCACAACTGGAGCATTTCAAGGAAGAAGGTCCCAATGGCCTGCAATGGCTGAACGGCACTGAACTCTGGATCATGCTGGGTCTGGTGGCGCTCACCATGAGCATCGTCTATCTGCTGCCGCGCCTGACTCGTGCCGTGCCACCAGCGTTGGTGGCGATCATCAGTGTCGGCCTGCTCAGCCACCTGCTGGATCTGCCGACCCGCACGCTGGGCGACATGGCTGACATTGCCGGCAGCCTGCCCAGCTTCACGTTGCCAGAGATTCCCTGGACCTGGAAAACCCTTGAAATCATTTTCCCTTATGCCTTCCTGATGGCCATGGTCGGTTTGCTGGAAACCCTGCTGACCCTCAACTTGACCGACGAAATCACCGAAACCCCTGGTAAACCCAACCGCGAATGCATCGCCCTGGGTTTCGCCAATGTGGTCTCTGGTCTATTCGGAGGTATGGGCGGCTGCGCCATGATCGGCCAGACCATGATCAATCTCACCTCGGGCGGTCGCACCCGGATCTCCGGCGTAACCAGCGGCGTGATGATTCTGCTGTTCATTCTGTTCCTGTCGCCATTGATCGAGCGCATTCCGCTGGCTGCCTTGGTCGGCGTCATGTTCGTGGTTGCCGAGGAAACCTTCGCCTGGGCCTCGCTGCGGGTCATCAGCAAAGTGCCGAAGGCCGATGTGCTGGTGATCTTCACCGTGACCCTGATCACGGTCTTCACCGATCTGGCCACCGCGGTACTCTGCGGCGTGATCATCGCTGCGCTGAACTTCGCCTGGCAGCACGCCCATGACATGCGAGCCGACAGCGAAACCGATGGCAACGGCCGCAAGATTTACTATCCACGCGGTACGCTGTTCTTTGCGTCCACGACCCACTTTCTCGTTCAGTTCGACCCGAACGAAGATCCCGAACAGGTCACCCTCGATTGTGCTCATCTGCGCTTTACTGACTATTCGGCCATCATGGCTCTGAAGACCCTGCGGGAACGCTACGAAAAGGCCGGCAAGCACCTGCGAGTCATTCACCTGTCCGAACAATGCAAGCATCTGCTCAAGCGTGCCGGACATGAGGAATACCTGGAAAGAGCGAATGGCTGAGGACTGAACAACCGATTTGGTTCACAGCGAATCCAGCCGCTGTTTCATTGCGTGCCAGTGCTTTCTGTAGCCACGGCGGGAAAACATCCCCAACCGCCAGGAGCAGACGGCCATGTGCACCTTCGAGCCCTTGCGGCGTTTGGTCCCGTCATAGCCGGTCCGTGCGCCGCTTTCCGGGGTCGACTGCTGGGTATGGTTGTCGAGGATCACGGTACTGGGCTGGACATGGCGCTTGTCGGCCACCCGGATCAACTCGCGCACATCATGCAGCAGTTCCTCGAAAACGCCGGCCTCGATCCAACGTCGGGTCTACTGATACGCCACCTGCCAGGGCGGCAAGTCGAGCGAGTCAGGGCAAAACGTGTCGGTCTTGCCCTGACCGATAGGCAGTTAGCTCATCACCGAGCGATACCAGGTATGGAAATGCCGCATGCCGTCTTCCAGTGGCGCTTGATACGGGCCAATGTCAGTGACGCCACGCCGATACAGCGCTCGACGGCCCGCGTCGGTACGTTCGGCGATTTCGTCGTCCTCGTAAGCGGTTTCCATGTAGGCCGCGCGGTGGGCGGCAGCCAGTCCCGGATGCGTGCGCAGCAGCTCTTGTGGGTAATAGAACTCCACAACGTTCATGGTGCGATCGATGGCCAGCGGATAAACCGTGGATAGCACCAGCGCTTGGGGAAAGACTTCGATCATCAGGGTGGGGTAATAGGTCGCCCAGACCGCTCCGAAATCCGGTGGTTTACCCAGATAATCCAGTAACTGCTCCTGCCATTGGCGATAGGTTTCCGTGCCGGACTGATGCAGGTTCGAGCTGGCGCTGATGCGCTGTACGTTGAAGGCGCGGCCGTACTCCCAACTCAGATCATCGCTGCAGACGTAACGCTTGAGTCCTGGGTGAAAGGCAGCAATGTGGTAATCGTCGTTGTAGATCTCAATGAAGGTTTTCCAGTTGCAGGCACAGTCGTGTAGCTCGACGTGATCCAAGGCATAGCCGCTGAAGTCGCATTCTGGCGCGGCCAACAGGTTTTCCAGCTCGGCTCGTGCATGATGTGGCCCTTCGAAAAGAAACCCACCGACATTGCTGATGGGAAAACGCTCCAGATTCTGGCAAGGGTGGACTGGAAACTTCGGGGCGCTAACCAGCTTTCCACGGTTGTTGTAAACCCAGGCATGCAAGGGACAGGTGATGCGGTTACCGGCGCCAGCCAGGGTGCCACGGCATTCGCCGGGGCTGCCGTTGCTGAAGTCGCCGAGCATCAGCGCTTGCCGGTGTCGGCAGATGTTGGAGAGCAGTTCGATACCGGTGGCGTTGTGTACCAGAATGCGCGCTTGCTCTTCATGGGCCAGTCCGCGCCAATCGCCGGGCTGGGGAACCATCATCGAGTGGCCAACGTAGATAGGACTGTTGCGAAAAATCCGCTCCAGCTCCAAGGCATAGATATCCGGGTCGCAGTAGTTCTCGATCGGTAGCTGGGGGAAGCCTTCGACCAGTTGCGGTTTTCGTTGCACGCTGAACATATGAATCCCTCGGAAAAAAGATGGACGATGACGAGAGCGCTCAGGCCCGGTTGCCTGGGCGAAACGGCGCGACCGGATTGGCCAGCGGTTCGGCAAGGATCAGGCTGGAGGCCGGGTCGGCCAGATCGACCATCTGCAAGTTGTTCTTCAGTTGCAGGCGGTTCAGGCAGGAATGCTGGAAGGTCGGCGCGAAAAAGTCGTCACGGGCGAATTTCTCGGCCAGTTCAGGGTGCTGCGCCTGATAGGCGGCGATGTTTTCAGCCACCTGTTGCCAGAAGTCGTTCTCGTGGAGCACGTCGTGCTCCATCAGCAATTGGCTCATATGGCGGAATACGCCATCGAAAATGTCGATGAAGATGCCGAGGATGCGGAAGTCTTCCGGCACGCTGACCGCCAGCCGCGCGATGCCTTCCGGTAGCTGAGCCTGCTCATCCAGAATGGCGGTTTCTTCGGCGATGTCTTTCATCAGTACGCGAACTGGCACATGGCCATCGAGCACCAGAATTAGATTCTCACCATGCGGCATGAACACCAGATCATAGGCATAGAAGCAATGCACCACGGGTTCGAGGAAGGCGTGCAGATATTGTTTCAGCCAGGCGTTGGCGGTCAGTCCTGAACGGCGGATCAACTCTGGCAAGAGCGCCTGCCCCTGCGGATCGACATGCAGCAGAGCGGCCATGGTCATCAGCCGTTCGTTGCCATGCAGGCGGCTTTGCGGGCTTTCCCGCCAGAGTGCCGAGAGCATTTTCTTGATCGGATTGTCTTGGCTGATCGCTGCTTCGTAGTAGCGGTTGTGATAACCGATGGAGGCCACTTCTTGCAGGATCGAGAAACGGTATTCATCCACCAAGGTGCGGTCGTTGGAGAGCAGCTCGTTGAGGAAGGCATTGATCGCGGGCGTTCCGGCCATGTAATAGGGCGACAGACCGCGCATGAAGCCCATATTGAGGATCGACAGCGAGGTTTTCACATAGCACTTATGCGGGCTGCTGCGGTTGTAGAAGGTGCGCAGAGACTGCTGGGCGCTGTAGAGATCCTGGCTGGTTTCCAGTGGCACAATCAGTTGGTTGGCCAGGTCAGAGGCGAACAGAATGCTGATTTTGTTCGACCACTGCCAGGGATGGACCGGCATGAACAGGTAGTCGTCCGGCGTCAGTTCGCGCTGGCGCAGGCAGTCATCGAAATGGTTGAGGGTTGCCTTGCCCAGTTCTTGTTCCAGTAGCGTTCGATAATCCAGTCCGGGAATCGCCGCGAAATGCGCGTTGCTACAGTGAACGGCGATCCAGACGATCTCGAAGCGGGAGCTGGTTTCCGGGGCGTAGCGGTGATAATCGCTGCTATCGAAGCCGATCCGGCCGTTGTTGGCGACGAAATTCGGGTGCCCTTCGATCATCGCCGCTTCCAGTACCTGAAAGTCGGCATCGGCCAGTTCGGCGCTACTGAGAGCTTCGCGGGTGTGTTTATAGGCCGCGCCGAACAGGGTGCTGCTGATCTCGTCCAGATAGATCGGCAGTTTGTCCGCAGGAATCGCCAGCGTGTCCTTGAAATCGAGAATGAAGGTCAGTGCATCCAATTCCGTTGGCTGGCCATCCTGATGACGCACGATGGATGCCGGGTCAATCCACCAGTGGCGCAGAGCCATGGGCATAGCACTGAAGCTGTAGTGGCAAGCCTGCCGGTCGGCCGCCAGATGGTAGGTGAGCCAGCCATCCGGTCGGCTGCCAGTCTGCTCGAAGCGGATGATCTGTTCATGGGCGTATTCCACCAGTGCCTTGCGTACCAGTAGGCGGTTTACCTTGCGCCAGATGTGTGGTTCCAGATGCTCGACAGTTTGGGTCAGCGGAGAAAAGTAGGCAGCGTTCATAATCAATCCTCTTGCAGCAGCGAGTGTTCGAAGGCCGAGCGGGTACAGAAAGCGAGTTGGGCGGTCTTGGTAGGTAGCTGAATGTCCTTGTCCCGGACGAAACCGACCGCTTGATTCAGCCGGTGGATCTTCTCGTTGCGCACATCCGGCTCGACCACGACCCGTGTAGCCCCTAGCTCGAAGAACAGAAACGCCATGATGGTACGCAGCACATCACGGGTGAAATGGCGGATCGGCCGGCTGGGCGGCCCGACAAAAAAGTGCATGCCGATGTCACCCGGCTGAACCGCGTAGTGATTGCCGACTGGATCGAAATGCGGGTCATAGCACTCCACGACAAAGGCCGGTTCGTTGTCGTACAGACCGAGAAAGACGTTGCCATGGCCGCTGTTCAGCAGGTCTTTGTAGAACGCCCGGGTCTGCTCCAGGCTGTAGTGCTGCATGTTCCAGAAATAGGCATACTCCATGACGAACCAGGAGTGCAGCAGGTCGATATCGTTATCGATATCCAGGGTGCGCAGGCCCAACCGCGGATTGAGTGCCATCAAGGGCAGATACGGGCGGGCAGTATCAGTGGACATGATTCAACTCTCCGGACTCTGAAGGGTGCGAAGGGGCGTGTTGTCTTTCCACGTCGCAGTAGCCGCGATCAAACAGCAGCGTGACCAGCAGGCCGAGGGCGGCGATGAGAAAGATCGCGAACAGGGGAACGTGGCTGGCCAGTTGGCCGGCGATGAACGACGACAGCAGAACGCCAAGGTTCTGGAAAAAATTGGTGATGCTGAAATCACGGGCGTAATCGGCTGGGGTGCTGATCCGAAACAGCGTGACTTCGAGTTTTACGATGATCTGGAACATGCTCCAGCCGTACAGGCAGCGCCCCAACAGAATCAATGGCAATACCGGCGAAGCTTGCAGCAGCATGCCAAGTAGCCCGAGCAGCAGGTTGATGCTCAGCCGATCCGGCACCTGCCAGCTGTATCGCCCGGCCTGCTGTTTCACCAGTAACGCCAGCAGCGCGACCAGCCCAGGAATGGCAAAAACCAGCCCGGTCACCAATTGATCGCTATCGGTCAGGGTTTCCCAGTAGATCGTGAAGAACGGTCGAACCAGATAAACGCTGAAGTCGAACAGCAGCATCAGGACGCTCAGTTTCAGCAAGGCGGAAGATGGCCGCGCTGTACCCTGTGCTGGCGGCGTTGCCGTTTGGCCGAGATCACGAATCACCCGACCGCTGGCAATCAAATACAGACAGATCAGCATCTGGCCGAAATCTCCGGCTGCCATCAGCCACAGGCAGGCGTCCGGGCCGGTGTCCTGTAGCAGCCAGCCGCCCAGCGTGGCACCGAAGATGTTGCCCAAGTGAATGACCACCGACAGCAAACCGATGGTCAAGCCATGGGCCGCAGCGGGCAGATGGCGCATCAGGTAAGGAAACATCAGCAGGTAGCTGCTCTTGCACATGAACATCAGCAGCGACAGCATCCAATACGTCGTGCTGGTAGCCGCGCTGATGCTGGCCAGGCAGAGCACACCCGCCAGACATTGGGTGAACACCAGCAGGTGCAGGGTTTCCACATACCGGGCGACGCGCGCCCACAACGGTAGGGTCACCATGACCGCGATGGAAATAGCCGCGATGTACGCACCCACCAACTCGGGATCGGTCAAGCCATAGCGTGTTTCGAAAAACTGCGGATAGAAGGCGATGAGAATCGCATCGCTGAGTACGCCGAGTGCCGACATCAGCACAATGGCGGTACGCAGACTCATGCGCGCTCACGCTGTTCCAGCCGCACGAAAGCGCTGTCGGCAGGCGGCAGAAAATCCTGAAAGGTGGTTTTGTCTTCGAGCGGGTAATACTCGTGCCCGGTGATTTCCCGCAGCAGATAGCCGTTCTGGTGGCAAGCCAGACCCAAGTCAGGATTGGTCAGCCCATGGCTGTGAAAGCCGGCGTTCTGAATGAACACTTGATTGCCCGCGTGATCCACGGAGTAATTGCGAGCTTGATCGTAGCGGCCCTGCTCATCCCAGCGCAGTCGGTCCCGAATGCCTTCGATGAAGTCGGGCACCTGGTATTCGTAGCCGGTCGCCAGAATCAGGCTGTCCGTGCTGTGCTGATAGCAGGCGTCCACTTCGCGGTGCTCAAATTGCAGGTCGAAGGCCTGCCGTTCCTGGCTGAATGTGCACTGGCTGAGCGATAGGTTGGCCAACAGGCGCGTTTTGGCCTGCACGACATCCCGGTATTCATCCAGGTACTCATAAATCTGGTTGATGAGGTGCTGATTGATGCCGTTGTAAATGCTTTTCTGGTTATGAATTACTCGCTGTTTGACCGACTCTTCCAGGCTGAAGAAGTGGTCGATGTACTCCGGCGTAATGATTTCCAGCGTGAGCTTGGCCGTCTCCATCTGGAAGAAGCGGGGTGAGCGGGTGACCCAGTTCAACTGGTAATCGTATTTGCCGATGTCTTGCAGCAGATCGTAATAGATTTCCGCGCCACTCTGCCCACTGCCGACCAGCGTAATACTCTTCCCGGCCTGTAATTTTTGTTTATTGCGTAAATATTGCGAAGAATGAATTAATCGACCGGAGTTATCGATTTTGCATAACGCCGGAATATACGGTGAGTTACCAATGCCAATAACCAACTTGCGCGCTTTGAACTGAAAACTGCGTTGTGACTGAATATCCAGTCCAGATACGACATACAGTTCTCCGGCCTCGTCATACCAGATTTCCCGAACATCATGACTGAATCGAATGTTGCTCAGTTGCTGGGATGCCCATTTGCAATAGGCATCGTATTCCTTACGGCTTAAATAAAAGTTTTCCCGAATGTAATAATTGTACAAACGTCCCTGTTTCTTGCAGTAGTTCAGATAGCTGTAGGGGCTGGTCGGATCGGCCATGGAGACCAGATCAGCCAGAAAAGGATTCTGCAGCGTCGTTCCATCGATTAGCAGATCGGCGTGCCAGGCGAATTCCGGGCGTTTCTCCAGAAACAGGCAACGAACCTCATGCAACGGTTCGGTCATGCAGGCCAGACTGAGGTTGTGCGGACCCAGGCCAATGGCCAGGAAATCCAGTGGTTGTTCCGCAGTAGTGTTCAGCGTCATGTACCTTCTCCGTACTTGTTGTGCAAAAAACAAAGTCGATAGAAACCCTGGCCCGGATATACAGCGCTATATCGGGTGAGTAGGTATTCAAGATTTTTTAATGCAGCGAATTAATTAATTGGAGTACTGGTGAATTAATTCTCCTTCTATAAGTTTTTATTGATGGTTATTTAATATTGAGTAACTAATTCTTCCACTCTAAGGTAACCATGGCATTGCGTGGCGCACCGTAATAAGACTGATTCCAATACAAACTGGTCAGATACTTCTTATCGAACAGGTTATTCACATTCATGGCGATATTCAGGTTCTTGGTGATATCGTAACGCCCCATGAGGTTGGTGATGGCATAAGAGCCTTGGCGGATGATGATGTCCTGGCCGGTGGAGGTTTCGCCTTCGTCACGGTAGATATTGCTTTGCCAGGTCACGTTGGCACCGAGCTTGAGGGCGGGCAGAAACGGCATTCGCGCTGAGGTGGCCATATACAGGTTGGTTTTCGGCACGAAGGTTCTGGCCCGGTGCCCTTCGTCATCTTCCAGCGTGAAGAGGTGGCTGTAGCCTGCGTTGATTTCCCAGCCGGGCATAAGCTGGCCGGAAATATCGGCCTCGAAGCCGCGTGCGCGGTTATTCACGCCTTCATAATAGGAAAAGCCGGAGGTGTTATCGAAACCTGCGTACTGCGCCAGGTTGTTCTGGACGGTACGGTAGATGGACAGGCTGGCATTCAGGCGTTTGTTGAACCATTCCCCTTTGATACCAGCCTCGGTGCTGCGCCCCTGTACGGCGCCAACCAGATTGCGGTCTTGGGTGATTTCGTTCTGCGGGTTGAAGATTTCCGTATAGCTGGCGTAGGCAGAAAGATTGTCGGTCAGGTCGTAGGTTGCTCCGAAGTAGGTGGTATTACGGGTATAGCGATAGTCGTGGGAGGCCGCATATTGCACGCCACCACTCTTGATCTGGGCGTGATTGATCCCGGCGATGACGTTCAGTTTGTCGGTCAGGCTGAGATTGAGTGCGGCGTATAGCGTCCGGCGGTGGTTGGTGAAATTGGCAAAGCCGGTTCGGCCATTGTCGAAGGCGGGCTCAGGAAAGGTTGCCCAGAGCCTTCGGACCGAGGGCAAGGCACCACCGCCATCGGCATAGGACTCATCGTAGGAATCGATGTGGTCGCGCAGGCGTGACCAACTGGCTCCGAACATCAACTGGTGGGTCCGGCCAAGTAGCTCGAAAGGACCTTTGGCGTAAAAGTCGAAGTGGATTTGTCGCTCGTTGCTGCGGTAGCTGGAGGCATAGCCGGTAACCCCTAAGCCAGTTTCTTTGTCTGGTACGCCGCTAACCGATAGCTGCTTATAACGACCGCTGATATCCCGGAAATTCAGTGACAACTCGCTTTTCCAGTCGTGGCCCAAATCGCTGTGCAACTCAAGGAAGGTTCGCCGATCGGTGGTATTCCAGTAGCTCCAGTTGGGCGCGGCCGTATCCGAGCGGCTGTAGTGTATTTTCGATCCGTCGCTGTAATAGAGCGGCAGGGCGCCCCACATGGTGTTATTGGGGCGGTTGATCTGTTCGGTATGGCCAAGGCTGACGACGTTGTTGCTCCCAAGATCCGCTTCAGCGATGCCGTAGAAGCTGTACTTTTCCTGGTTATAGCGGTCCAGGTAGGAGTCGCCTTTCTGGGCGGAACCGACCAATCGTCCACGGATCGTACCGGATGAGTTCAGGGCGCCAGAAAAGTCGATATCGGTGCGGCGATTGTTCCAAGAGCCATAGCCCACACTGGTCACGGCATGGAAGTCAGCGGTTGGCCGCTTGCGCACGAAGTTGATGGTCGCGGCCGGATTACCGGGGTTGGCAGTCAATCCGTTGGCACCTTTAAGCACTTCGATATGGTCGTAGAACGAGGTGTCGAGATCGCCCATCTGCTCACCCGTGGAAAACGGCTGACCTAGACCATCGATCTGGAAGTTGGAGATGTCAAAACCGCGAGCGGTGAAGTAGGTGCGATTGGTTTCGACGCGCTGCACATTGACGCCAGTGGCCGCGGACAAGGCGTCGTTGACAGTGTCGAGCTTGAAGTCATCGAGCTGGTCATGGCTGATCACGGTGATGGTCTGTGGCGTGTGCCGCAGCGACAAATCCATCTTGGTGGCGGTGTTGCTCGAACCAAGGGTATAGGTGCCAGTACCTTCGGTCATATTGCCCAGCTCTGGCTCGGTTTCTGCCACCGAGATGGCTTCCAGGTCTATGACGCCACTGTTGTTCACGGGCTGCACGCTCAGGGTGCCACTGCCGGTAACGAACAATTCCAGACCACTGCCGGCCAAGGCTTGCCGGACGGCTTCTTCGGGGGAGAACTGACCGCGAATGGCCGGTGCGCGTCGCCCTTGCAGTAGCGCTGGATCGACCGACAAGTTGCGTCCGCTTTCCCGTGCGATGCGTCCCAGCGTTTCACCCAGCGGGCCGGCTGGGATGGTGAATTTTTGTGCGGCGGTGCGGGCCGTTTGTTCGCCTTCCTGGGCGTGTGCCGAGAACGCCAGTCCGCCCATCGCAATGGCAACGGCCAGTGCCAGGGAGCCGAGACGCAGGCTGGAGTGGGGCATGATGGTTCCTCGTGGTTAACGGTGACTTCTTTGAAGCAAGTCACCCGAGGCACATGAATCCCCTCAATGCTTTTGCAAAAAATTATTATTTTGTTTTGCGGATGCAATGTTATCCCTCAGTTCGAGGTTTTATGCTGATTCAACAATCGGTACGGTGGCTCACGCTGACGGATAGGGTACTTTCCAGTGAAGCGATGATGGCGGCACGGAGTAATGGCGTGGAGCGAACTTGTCGCGCGAGCGTTAATGTTGCTTGGGTCAGGCTTGTTCGATCATCGTCAACAGCGGCCCGTAACTGCTCACCCGTACTGGCAGTGTTTCGGCCAAAGAACATAAGGTTTGCTGAATATCGTCGAGCTGGAAGATGCCGAACGTGCGAATCTGCGCCGCTGCCGGACTGATCCGGAGCAGCCCTAGATAGTAGGGACGCAACGCTTCGATCAGATTGCCCAGCGGTTCATCTTGGACTTCGAGGTAGCCGTTGGCCCAGCTGGCGCGGGTCTGCAGGCCATTCATCGCGGGTTGAAATCCCTGATTGTCGAACCAGACGGCCTGACCACTTTGCAGGCGAGCTTGGCGACCGGCCTCGTTTTCCAGCTGTACTTCATGCTCCAGCACGCTGACCAGGCTGCGATCACTGTCTCGGCGAACCAGAAACTGTGTACCCAGTGCACGGACCTGACCATGATCGGTAATCACTAAGAAGGGCCGTAACGGATCGGCGGCGACCTGCACCAAGAGTTCGCCGTCGTACAGCTGCACCAACCGGCGTACGTTGTCGAAATGTATGTCTGCCGCGCTGCGCGCATTGAGGATCAGCCGGCTACCGTCGGCCAAGGTCACCGTCTTGCGGGTTCCGGTTGCGGTATGGTGGTCCGCCAGCAGGCCGTTCAAGGGCATAATGCGATTGACTGCCGCGGTGCCGCCCAGCCCGAGCGCCAGCATGGATAGTCCGCCGAGTAGCCGACGCCGCTGTGGCGAGGCCGGGGTATTCAACGCTCGGCGGGCCGCTGTCAGTTGACCAGGATGGCGTGTCTCGGCGTTTTGCAGATCGCTGAAGGGCTGTTGCAGCAAGCCGCTGACCCGTTGCCAAGCCGCTTCGTGGCATGGATCAGCGGCCAACCAGGCCGTAAACGCTTGCCGGTCGGCTTGGGTCGACCGAGAGGGGTCGAGACGGATCACCCAGTCGACTGCGGCTTGGGTCGGGCCATCCGGTTCGGTTCGGTTCATGGTTGTTCAGGGTAGGTTAAACAATGCAGGTAAGCACGGCGTAAATCACGTTCGACCGTGGCCAACGAAATACCGAGTCGGGCCGCGATTTCCGGCTGCGTCAGGCCATCCAGCCGATTGAGCAGAAAGGCCCGACGGGCGCGCCGTGGCAGGCCGTCTAGCAACTGGTCGATGGCCTCGATGGCTTCGCGGACTAGCGCAATGTCTTCTTCGGATGGAACGCAGTTATCTGGCAGCAGAACGAGGGCTTCCAGATAACTGCGTTCCAACTGGCGGCGCCGCCAGAAATTGCACAACAGTCGCCGAGCCAGCGTTCCAAGAAAGGCCCTTGGCTCCTGAATCTCTTCCAACTGCCGGGAGTACAGGGCACGCAGAAAAGTATCCTGAGTAAGGTCTGCGGCATCTTGCGGACATTGCAGTTGCCGGTTCAGCCAGCCACGCAGCCAACGATGATTTTCTCGATAGAGGGTCGCCAGAATGGCATTGGGATCGGTAGTGTTCGACACAACAGTTACCCTTGCATCACTCAGATGAGAATGTTTTTCATTATTTGTAATGCAGAGGGCTGTTTGTCAATAACTCTCGGTTCGTCTCGATACGAAAAACAATATTGACTGACGAACAAGTACAACAGTCAAGGTGGGCTTATGCTTCATGGACGATGCTGTGGAAAAAGCGCACATTCGGATCATTGGCCAGGAGCGGCGTACTGCCCTGCTTGAAGGGTGTGAAGTGCGGCATGGTCTTGTGGTACTCGAAAACTGCCCGGGCGCGATAGACTTCAGAGTAAACGCGCTAACGTGTGGCACTGTCGCTGGCGCGCGGCTTATAGAAGAGGAATTTGCCGGTTTCGGCTGTTTTGATGTATTTCGTGGCCCAGTCGGGGACCACCTTCCTATCGTGGAAATACAAAGCGCCATCGGTTCGGTCCGTCAGTTGCCGGTTGAGCGCTTTTCGCGCTATTTCCTTGGCGAGCGTGTAGGGGGCATCTTCTTCAACATGATCCGAACGCCCGTCACACCACCACGAAAACTGACAGGCACCCTGCTCGGAGCCTTGTTTGACAACTTCACAAATCGTATTTGGAAAGCCCTCATGGCCCAGCCGGTTCATGACCACATTGGCGACCGCTTCCATGTTGAGAGACGCCTCACCCTTGGCTTCCCAGTAGATGGTGCGGGAAAGACAGGTGATGGCATCGTCCAGGGGTGCTTCGCCGGCCGGATCGACCGCCTGCGCTTCGGATTTCGTGATGGTCTTGGCCGCAGGTGAACGCTCCACGCTATCCTTGGTCGCAGCCTTCTGCTCCAGTACTTCTGCCTTATCTGCTGCCACTTCGGCCTTTTGCTCTGGGTCAGCCGCGATCGCCTGGCCTGCAAGAAGGGTTATCGCGAAGCAGGTGGTTATCCCTATAAGGCGCATGGTCGAACCTTCTGCACGAACCAAACTCGGTTCCCTACCGGTGCTCCAGCTCCATCCCAGGCGGGCCATTGCGAGGTTCGCCAGTCAGTGCGCCACTGGAGCGCCTTGATGACGATGCCGCCTGATCGAATCGGTACTGTTTCAGTGTAGCTTGGGCCTGGCGGATTTGCTGCCGCTGCCTGGACCAAGCGAGTCATGGCAGGCAATTCGGGCTTTCCAGGGAGAGGACAGGCAGGCTCGATTTCATCCATAACCGGCCAAGTGCGGGCGATAGGGTGATTCGTGATTTCAGATCACAGCTTCTATGCCATGCGCCCGGCTTAATCGAGCCGTTCGCTTCCCCGATACTCGTCGCCATTCCAACTGCCGTCCAGTTCGGCAGCCACGACCACCTGTTCGGAGTTTTTCATGAAAATCCTGCTGATCAATGGCGGCAAGCGCTTCGCCCACTCGGGCGGTCGCTTCAACGATACCCTGCACGAAACAGCGCGGGCCCAGCTCGCCGAATTGGGTCATAGCCTGGAGGAAACCCGTATCGAATCCGGCTATGAGCCCAAGGAGGAGGTGCAAAAGATTCTTCGGGCCGAGGCCGTCGTCTACCAGATGCCTGGCTGGTGGATGGGGTCTCCCTGGTCGGTGAAGAAATATATCGACGATGTGTTCACCGAAGGCCACGGTACGCTTTACGCCAATGACGGCCGCAGTCGCCACGATCCGAGTCGTCACTATGGCAGCGGCGGGCTGCTGCAAGGGCGCCGCTATATGCTTTCGCTGACCTGGAACGCGCCGCAGGCCGCTTTCGATGAAGCGGATAACTTCTTCGAGGGCAAAGGTATCGACGGTGTGTATTTTCCCTTTCATAAATCCCAGGAATTCCTCGGCATGCAGGCTTTGCCGACGTTTCTCGCCACTGACGTGATCAAGGCTCCCGACGTGGAGCGCGACATCCGCGCCTATCAGGCGCACCTGACCGAAGTGTTTGGTACAGCCGAACGCTGAGTGGTGACAGGACGAGGCCAAACCGTCCAACTGCTTTTGCTTTTGCGGACAAATGCTCTGAGAAGCGGTTGAACAAAACCTCCGGCCTTGCACCGAAGGTTTTTGTCAGGGCCGGCTCAAGGATCAGCACATCCTTGCCGGCCAGAGCCAACTGGTGGGCAACCAGAGCACCGGTTACACCGGAACCGACAAGGATGCAGTCCGCTTTTTGTCGTTCCGTATCGAGAGATAAGCCACCCAGCAACCGGGTTGGTTCGGGCACCAGAACGTCATCCACCGCGTTGAACAGCAAGGCCTGCTTGTAAGTGGTGACCGTACTGTCATCGCCATCCCCCAAAGACCAGCAGGAGAGAATGTCCCGCATTACCTGCGCATAGCCGTTCATTCCGCTACCCAGGGTTCGAGTGGACAGCGCTCTCTGTGAGAACTTGTGCTTTCCACTATCATTGATCAGGTAGACGAGATAGATGCTGGTCTCCAGCCAGCATTCACCAGGTTGAGACCGGCATTGCTGGCAAGATTTTCGCTTGCTCTTGGTTATTTTATTAAAATCACTACCGATGTAATGATTTTCAGGTCATCAGCTGTAAAATTTTATAACAAATCAACATTTTCATATAAAAATCATTCGCGAATACTTGCTTTACTTCCATCCCCAGCAAAACGCCGGGGCGCGCCATGGCAAGCTATGGTCAGGAATGACAACAACACAGGCAGGCAAAGGTGCCACCAGGATTCGTTCCATGGAGCAACCCCATGAGCCGCCAAGCAAATGGACCATTTTTGGATCAAGCGCATGAAGCTGACGACCCGCTACTCATTACACCGCATGGCTGCACTCTGCATGTTGGCCATTGCCCCCGCCACCAGCGTATTTGCGACGGAGCAAACCCACCCGCTTTGGATCGGCAGCTACACGGCAACAGGCAGCGAAGGCATCCATGTGTACCGCTTCGATAGCCAGACCGGAATGCTCTCCGAACGTCCCGAGCAGGCCGTCAAGACGCATAACCCTTCCTGGCTGACGTTCTCGCCGAACCGGCGCTACCTGTACGCGGTCAACGAAAACGGCCCGGGGCAGACAGATATCGTGGGCCGCGTCACCGCGTTCCGGGTGGATCCTGCCAGCGGCACCCTCCAGCAAATCGGCCAGGTCCAGACGCTGGGCTCCGAGCCGGCGCATGCCACGGTCAGTTCCGATAGCCGCTACCTGTTCGTGTCCAATTATTCGGTGAATGCCGATCCGGGCGGCACCCTGGCGGTCATTCCCCTGGACAGTGAAGGCCGGCCCCACCCGGTCGTCCAGATCAAGACTCACCATGCCAGTCGGACGGATCTCGAACGCCAGGCATCGCCCCATATGCACTCTGTGGTGGAATCGCCCGACGGGCACTATGTGCTGGGCCAGGACCTGGGTGCCGACCGGATCTATATCTACCGCTACGATTCGAATCACCCGGAACATCCACTGACCGCGAGCGCAAAGCAGCCGTTCGTGCAGCTGCCGCCCGGCTCGGGACCGCGCCACCTGATCTTCAGCGCGAATGCCAAGCAGGCCTATCTGACGCTGGAAATGACCGGACAGGTAGCTGTTCTCGACTATGCCGATGGCCAATTCGCCCTCAAGCAGATAGTGGAGCTGGCAGCTGAAGGCTTTACCGGCAAGAACGGCGCGGGAGCCCTGCATGTTTCGCCGGATGGCCGATTCCTCTATGTAACCAATCGCGGCACCGATAACCAGATGGTGGTCTTTGCCATAGACCCCAATAATGGCCAACTGGCATTGGTTTCACGCCATCCGGTCGGAGGCCAGGAGCCGCGTGAATTCACCTTTGACCCCAGCGGTCGCTTCGTCCTCATCGCCAACCAGCGCAGCAACGCAGTGGTCGTGATGGAGCGTGATCTGGCCAGTGGCCAGTTGGGCCGGACGATCCAGACCCTCAGTATTTCGACCCCCGCCGACCTGAAGTTCACCACCTCGAACTGAAACCGGCCCACTACCGGAGTTGTTGGAGGGCACCCTGTGCCCTCCAACCTCCGCAATATTTGCCGCCCTATAATCCCGAAATAACCTGCCCCAGAGTCCAAGGCATGGCTGCGAGCTGTCGCCAGCCGACTGTTGCCTATGCAGATGATTGCTAAGCAACTGGACGCTTTCCTGGATCACACACAGCCCGCAGGATGAGGCTGAGAACCTGCTACGGATCACCCGGGCGGCCAAAATCCTTATCCCTGAATTTTTGGCAGACTGAGCCGTGCCTGCCTGTTGCACTTATCACAGGCCTCGCTTAAATTGCGAACAATTCTCAACATCAGCTTGCATCATCTATCATGAGCAACGCCCCTCCCAACAACGCTTCTGCCCCTCATCAGGCGATTGGTTTGCTCTACCAGGATCATCACGGCTGGCTGGTCGGATGGCTGCGACGACGCTTGGGGTGTTCGCACAATGCCGCCGATCTGGCCCAGGATACGTTCGTTCGGTTGATCAATGGCAGCCTGCCTGAGGTTCGTGAGCCCCGGCACTACCTGGTCACTGTGGCCAAGCGTGTAATGGTCGATCATTTCCGGCGACGAGCCCTGGAGCGCGCCTATCTGGAAGCGCTGGCGCAGCAGCCGCAGGCCGAAGAAGTCTCACCGGAAGTCCGTTTGCAGATCATGGAAACCCTGCTTGCCCTCGACGCCATGCTGTTAGGCCTGGGGCACAAGCCGCGCCAGGCTTTTCTCATGTCCCAGTTGCTGGGCATGAACTACAACGAGATCGCCGAACGCCTGGGCGTTTCGGTCAGCTCGGTCACCAAGTACATCGCCAAAGCCACCGAACAGTGCCTGCTGTTCGCCCTCGACGCGGAGCATTGATGCCTACGGATCGCCAGCGTGCTGCCCTGCGTATGGCTGCCCATTGGTATGCCGTGCTGGGCGCCAGTACGCGTGAAGAAGACCGCCTCGCCTGGCACGAGTGGCATGCCCAGGCCCCGGAAAATCAGTGGGCCTGGCAACGGCTCGAGAACCTTCAACAGCAGTTGCAAGGCCTGCCCGGAAACCTGGCGTTCCAGACAATCAGCAGCGAATGGGGGCGTGACCGGCGCACCGTTCTCAAAGGGCTGGTACTGCTTGCCGGCGGCAGCACTCTGGCCTGGACCGCCCGGCAAAATCTGCCCTGGCAACCATGGGTAGCCGACCAGCGCAGCGCCATCGGCGAACGCCGCAGCCTGACCCTGGCGGACGGTTCGCGACTGCATCTCAACACTGCCAGCGCCGTGGATATCCGTTTCGATGCACAGCAGCGCCTGATCGAACTACAGGCCGGGGAAATCCAGGTCGAAACCGTCCCGGACCCCGCTCGCCCCTTTCTGGTCGCCACCCGTGACGGTCTGATCCGCGCCCTGGGTACCCGTTTTACGGTACGCCAGCGGAAGGCCTTCACCGAAGTAGGTGTCCTGCAGCATGCCGTCGCCGTGACGCTAAAGCAGACACCCCAGCCGGACACCCTGGTTCAGGCCGGTCAGTGCCTCGCTTTCGATGCCAGCCACACGCAACCGCTTCGTCCGCTCGATCCGCTGGCCAGCGAGTGGACGAATGGGCGGTTGGTGATCGATGGCTGGCGACTGGCCGACACGCTGGAAGAACTCTCCCGCTACCGCCCCGGCCTGCTTTCCTGCGATTCGTCGATAGCCGACCTGCGTCTCTCCGGCGCCTATCCACTGGACGACACCGACCAGGCGCTGGCCGCCATCGTCCGGGCACTGCCCGTACACATCGTCAGCCTTACCCGCTACTGGGTGCGCCTGGTACCGATCGGCTGAAGCCCGCTTTTTTCGAAAAGTTTTCGATTCGATTGTCGATTTCCCCGCGCTCGTACGACTCCTGCTGCAAACCACAACGCCTTCACCGTGCGAGCCAGCCAACCGAACACGACGTTCAAGGGAAACGACATGCAGCAGGATCGATTCATCCCCACCTTACCGGATACAGACCGCCCGCGCGCGGCACGCACCATCAAGCCGCTGGTCACAGCCATTTTCAGCGCCACGCTGGCCTTGCAGGGAACCCTGGTCGCCCCCCTGTTTTTCTCCCGCGCCTGCGCCTGGGCCGATGGCGGTGAGCAAACCTTCACTATTCCCGCCGGTCCGCTGGGTCAGGCCCTGGGGCGCTACGCCAGCCAGGCGGGCGTGGTTCTGTCCTTCGATGCCAGCCTGACCGAAGGCAAGCGCAGCTCAGGATTGCAAGGCCGCTACGATACCGCCACAGGCTTCGCCCGGTTATTGGAAGGCAGTGGCCTGAATGCTCGTTTTATCGATGAAAAAACGGTGCGGCTGGAAAAAAGCGCAGAGATAAATTCCGCGATCAATTTGGATGCCATGACGGTGGTCGACAACCAGCTCGGCACCATTACCGAAAACACCAAGTCCTATACGCCCGGCGTTATTGCTTCAGCCACTCGGTTAGTGCTGACGCCACGCGAAACCCCGCAAAGCGTTACCGTTATTACCCGCCAGCACATGGATGACTTCAACCTCACCAGCATCGACAAGGTGATGGAACATACGCCTGGTGTCACGGTGACCACTTATGACAGTGACCGCTCCGAGTACTACGCTCGCGGTTTTCCCATCACCAACTTTCAATATGACGGCATTCCTATCATTCGTAATCCCGCCTATTCCTCGGGCAATACGATGAGCGACATGATCGCGTATGACCGCATCGAAATCATCAAAGGGGCCAGCGGTCTCACAACCGGAGCCGGCTCCCCCGGAGCAACGCTGAATCTGGTTCGAAAAAAGCCTACGGCTGAATTTTCCGGCCATGCGACAGCAGAAGCCGGTCGATGGGATAACTATCGGACTCAGTGGGATATAGGGGGCCCATTGAATGAAGAAGGCAATATCAGAGGCCGCGTTGTAGGAGCATTTCAAGACCGGCAATCGTTCCAGGATCATTACAAACGGCAGACCAGAGCTTATTACGGCATTCTGGAAGTTGATCTGGCTCCTGAAACATTGCTGACATTCGGTGCCGACTACAACAAGACCATTCCGACCGGTTCCAGTTGGGGAGGTGTGCCCATTTTCGACAGTAATAACAAAGAAATTCATGTCTCTCGCTCGTTCAACCCCGGTGCCGACTGGAGCGCTTACGAGCAGTACAGCCATTCCTTCTTCACTCAGTTGGATCACCATTTTGATAATGGCTGGGTAAGCCGGGCTTATTACACTTACCAGGTCAACGGTTATGATGCGCAACTGGGGTCGATCTACTACTCACCTAATGCCAATACTGGTACCGCTACATTGGGTTCCGGAAAATACACCGGCAAGGCCAAAAGCCATGCGCTGGAAGTTTATGCCAGTGGACCTTTCGAACTCTTCGGTCGCGAACATGAGCTGGTGATCGGCGCCAGTGCTTATCGCAATCACTGGAAAGGCAATGATTTCAACTTTCGCTCGCCCACGGTGGACAACTTCTATAATTGGAGCGGCGATATTCAAAAGCCAGACTGGGGACAAGTTAGAACACGTAACGACCGACTCACCAACCAACGCGCCGTTTACGCTACGGTTCGTTTCAAACCGACCGATGATTTGGCTCTGATTCTGGGTAGCCGGGTTACCAACTATCACATGACCCGAGACTATAACGTTCGCAATACAGGCGAAGTTACGCCTTTCGCAGGCATGGTTTACGACCTGAACGACAATTTCTCCGCCTATGCCAGTTACACCGAAATATTCAGCCCTACAACGTTCATCTACAGCGATGCCAACGGCAATCTACTTCCGTTGGAAAAAGGCGACAGCTACGAAGCAGGAATCAAAGGTGAATGGTTTAACGGCCGCTTGAATGCCAGTTTGGCTTATTTCGAAATTCGGGAAGATAACCGAGCTGAAGAAACAGGCTATGACTACGTCAATTATCGGTCCATATACGAAGCCGTAAAAGCCAAGACCAAAGGTATCGAACTGGAAGTATCAGGTGAATTGGCTCCCGGTTGGAATATACAGGCTGGCTATACCCATAAAGTCATTCGAAGAGATAAAGACAACCATAAACTTTCTACCGAAGAACCAGAAAATCTATTCAAACTTTATACGACTTACCGATTACCTGGAAAACTGAACAAGCTCACCATTGGCGGTGGTGCCAATTACCAGGGTACGACATGGCGAGACATTTACAACTATAGCTACGACCTAGTCCAGCATAGGCAAGAAGCCTTTTGGTTAGTTAATTTAATGGGTAAATATCAAGTAACCGACAAGCTTTCGGCCACTCTCAATATCAATAATCTGTTTGATAAATATTATTATAGCAATATTGGTTTTGGTTCAAATGCCACTCAATCCTATGGTGATCCTCGAAATATGATGCTGACCACCCGCTGGGATTTCTAACTATCCTCAAACAACCGGCCCAGGTGCGAAACCAAACGAGGATCGAGATTTTATCCAGCCATCAATCAGCCTTCAAAACCCCACAAAAGCGAAGCCGATGCTTCGCTTTTTGTTTTCATATTCAAAGAGGGGGAATCTTGAACGAGGTACAGGGTGAAGGGAATGAATTCCCGGGCGAGGAAACGGCCCATAATTTTTGCTCTGTACCTATATGACGAACGAGCACGGGAAAACCTGCACCTCTTTACAGAATTTTTACGTTAATTACCTATCGCTTACAGTCTGTAGATACTCTGTTGGTGGTCAAGCCTTTTTCAGGTGTTGATCGCTGAAACGCGTGGATGAGTCGGATGGGGTGCCGAGCCCATGGTGCTATCCCGGCCGATGGCCTGGCTCGCGAAGCGGCCATACTCGCAGCAGTCGGCTACGTTTTGCCCACAAACCATGGCTCGCTGTGGCCATGGTCGGAGAAAGTGAAACTACTTCGAATAGTCTGAGTCATAAGCTCACTGCGAAATTTTTGATGAAAATGTGAGCTTGAATATTAAAGCCTGTGGCAAGAAAGGATTCAATTTAACAGCTTTTAAGTATCAAGGAGCCATCATGGCGAGTCGACATCCTGGTAGTAGTCATCGTTCATGGAAGATTTGACGAAATACTAGTACCATAAAATATAGATATATTAGCTGCAGAAGTTATCAAGTATTACTGTATATACAGTCACTTATGACAGACAGATTCCTTTGTCCAGAATAAGTCGTTCTGTTATTCGTGTGCTTGATTTGCTGCCGCTTCATGGACGACGTATTAGAATAAATCGACGCTCCCGACTTTTTACACTCTTTATCGTATTAAGTTCCGGAGAAATCGAATGCATATTTATGCCTTCGTTAGTGTTCGCAAGTTGCTTTTCATTTCCACAGCTCTGGCTGCAATTTTTGCTAGTTATTCCAATGTGGCTCAGGCTATAACTGCCAAGGTCAATAACTTTACCAATTCTAACTGGCTGCAGGGTATCTGGAGGCAGTCCGCAGGTTTTTCGATCCCGTCAAATGCTGCGAATCAGGCAGCATTCGTACCAGGAACATCGGTCAGGTTTGCCGATAGCCAGGCACGCAAGATCACGATGGCCTTCGTCCTCGAAAACAGCATGAGCGTCTATGTCGATGGAGCTCAACTCGACGGAAATACGGTGGGTTATCCCAACTTTGTGAGCACGGGAACCACTACTGATGCGGCTCCGACAGCTCAGGTTGCCAATCCGATCAACCTGGTGGGGGTTAACCTGGCCGGCGCTGATTTTAGCGGTACAGCATATCCTGGTGTATATGGTACCCAATACATCTACCCCGGAGAGTCGTATTTCAAAAAGTATGCCGATATGGGGATGAAGCTGGTTCGCTTGCCTTTCCTGTGGGAGCGTATTCAGCCGACTCTTAATACTGAACTGCAAAGCGCTGAGCTAGCGCGTCTTATGCAGTGCCTGGATTATGCGCAGAAGTATGATGTTAAGGTGATCCTAAACCTGCATAACTACTACCGTTACTACAATAAGCAGATTGCTTCCAGCGAGGTACCGATCAGTGCCTTCGCTGATTTCTGGCAGCGTCTTGCCCAGAAGGTAGTCAATCACCCGGCGGTCTACGGCTATGATCTGATGAACGAGCCGCACGATACCAATGGCTATTGGCCGCAAGCTGCTTTGGCGGCAGCGAAGGCTATACGCACCGTGGACGAAAATCGCTGGGTTTTTATCCCCGGTGATCAGTGGGCGAATGCTTACTATTGGCCTAACTTCAACAACCGGCTGATTGCTAATCCCTGGATGCGCGACCCGAATAACAATCTGGTTTATGAGGCGCACTTATATATTGATGAAGATTTTTCGGGCACCTACACCAATCATTCCGAAGCATTTGACCCGATGCTCGGCGTGAGCCGCGTTAAACCCTTCGTGGACTGGCTGAAGCAAAACAAGCTGCGCGGCTATCTCGGCGAACATGGAGTGCCGGATTATTCGCCGTCGGCGATGGTTGCTATGGATAACCTGCTGAATTATCTGGGGCAGAACTGCATTCCGATGACTTACTGGGCTGCCGGTCCATGGTGGGTCAATTATCCCTTGTCGCTGGATGTCGATAGCGGCGCTGCTCGTCCGCAATTACCGATCCTACAGAAATATGCCCGCAATACTTCCTGCTCGATGATCGGGCCGGAGCTGCATAACTTGTCCAAAATCACTGCCATCGATGACACCCATGCAGGACAAATCTATCGCCTCTATCAGACAGCCTTCGATCGCTTACCCGATGAAGCTGGCCTGGATTATTGGATCGATCAAATGGATGCGGGTGTTTCTCTACAAAGGGTGGCTCAGGGGTTCATCAACTCCAATGAGTTTCAGCAACGCTATGGATACGCGACTAACAACCAATCGTTCATCTCGATGCTATACATGAATGTACTCAACCGTCAGCCAGATCCGCCAGGCCTTGCGTTTTGGCAGAATCGGATGGCACAAGGAGTGCCGCGGGCCGAAGTGCTGAGTGCGTTTTCAGAAAGCAGCGAAAACAAAGCGAATGCC
Source organism: Azomonas macrocytogenes (assembly GCF_014191985.1). Classification (GTDB taxonomy): domain Bacteria; phylum Pseudomonadota; class Gammaproteobacteria; order Pseudomonadales; family Pseudomonadaceae; genus Azomonas; species Azomonas macrocytogenes. The sequence goes on along the minus strand of NZ_JACHXI010000005.1, from coordinate 108,436 downwards.
GCCAAGAAGGCTCTCTCGCAATAAAAACGACAGAAAATTCAAAGAAATTGCGGTGTGTAGGTATTAATCAGGCCCTTAAATTTACACCATGGCATAGCGTGCTGCAGGAGGCCGGAAATAGGCCATGGCCTTGTCGGGCAAGGTACCGAGTGTGTTCATGAAAGCCGTCGCCTTGTCCAACAGGCTGGCCTTGTCATGGCTGACCGAGCCGCTCGCAGCGCTGTCTTGGAATTCCGGTTCAGGTACTCGTCGGGATTGGACTTGGGCGCACAGGGCGGCAGGAACATCTGTTCGATTTTGTTATCGACCCTCTATTCGAATAATAGAGATATTGTTTTTACTTATATCCGAGCTCGGCAAATATTTATATTCAATATATACTTTTCTACTCATTGGAGCATTCTGAAAAAAGTTTACCTAGCTTATAAATCCCTCGGCTATCCCTCATCACCAATCCTCTGACAACGAGGCCTCGAAGTACCTGGCCAATAGTGATTGGTGATATGGGCGTTCCCGTTCTCTCAAGTATCTGATGCAATGTTTTAATCGGCACTTTGGCTTGCTCGCTCGAGGCCTGCCGTAGTGCATCGATTACCTTCAGACGGCCAAGGCTGGCTTTGATACCAGCGTTTTGTAAGACCTGTTTCGAAGACGGATATGAAGTCATCGAAGCAATTCCGTGTTTATTTAAGAGTTATCCGAAAAATCACAGTCGGACTGGCTTTATGGCACACTGAAAATCCTATTTATGACTATTTACAAAGGATTTTTCATAATGCAGTTTAAAGTGACCTCTCAGAAAAACTCTAAGTAAATTTGAGTACTCAACTGCCCTTACAAGTTAACGACTAGAATTATATTCAACGCTGAATTTGATAATTATGCGTAACTATCTTGTGCTCTTTACTTCCAGATAAAGAGTGCTGCACCTTCTTCGGTCAGCAATGTATCCCGCCGTCGAGCGTATAGCCCTGAACCATTACTGGTTCAGGTAGCTCAGCCAGGCATACTCTTTTTGCAAGTATCGTTACGGGGTTTCTTCATCCTGAATGCCGTACAGGCTATGCGGTAGTGATCAGCCCAATCGGGCTGGCCTTGCTACCGCACGCTCTGCCGTGCGGCGCTGCCCCATCAAGTGCCCGATCAAAAATCCACACTCGCCGAAAACGTGGCGATGCGCTCCGCTCCCCAGGAGACCCGGTTGGCGCTTGCACCGCTGGAAATGAAGTATTTCTTGTCGGTCAGGTTCTCGACGTTCAATTGCATCCGTGTCGCTTTGCCGATCATATTGGGCATCGACCAGGAAACGAAGGCATCGTAAGTGGTGTAGCCAGGCAGCTCGAAACTGTTGGCCGTGTCGCCCTTGCGCTCGCCGACGTAGCGGGCACCGCCACCGACCCGAAAGGAGCCGGGCAGGAAGGTTTGCGGCACGTCGTAGGAGACGAAGGCGCCTGCGACATTGCGGGCGACGTTGACTAGGTCGTTACCATCGTTGCCAGGATCCTTAGTGATTTCCGCATCCGTGTAGGCATAGTTAGCGATCACATCCCAGCGCTCGCTCAAATGCCCGGTGAGACTGGCCTCCAGGCCGCGCGAGCGCGCCTTGCCGATGGTTCGGGTCTCGATGTTGCCATTAGCGAGTGTTTGAGTAGTCTGGACATTTTTCTTGCGAATGTTGTACCAAGTGACCAGGCCGGACAACCAGCTGTTGTCATAGCGGAAACCAAACTCGTACTGGCGGCCTTCCTCTGGCTTGCTGCCGCCTTCCACCGTGTTTCCAGCCTGGATGGTATTCGGCATGTAGGATTCGCTGTAGTTGCCATACAGCGAAAACTCGTCGTTGATCTTGTAGACCAGGCCAACGAAAGGCAGATTCCTGTTCTTGTTCAGATCCGTGCCGGTCTGGTAAGGAATGCCCTGCCCATCGTTCTGGCGAAACTTCTGGTGACGCAGACCCAGGGACAGAATCCAGTGCTCATCGAGATGGATAGTGTCCTTGGTGTACACGGAAAGCATGTGCAGCCGCGAACGCTGATCGCTGTTAGCCGCGTTGTATGGGGCAACAGGGCGCAGGCTGCCGTAACGGGGCGAGTCTGGATAGAATCCCCCTACGTTGGAGCCCTGCAGGAACTTGGCGGTCGACTCATCCTGTCGCTCAATATCGGCACCGAGAATCAGCTCATGGCGCATGCCGGCCAGCTCCACCTCGGTGAGCCAGTCCAGGGCCGCGTAGTTACGGCTTTTCTTGAAATCCGGATTGCTGCGAAAGCGTCGGCGCAGTTCCCCAGTCGTCGGGTTGTAGGTGCTCGGGTCGGCTTGGTAATCGCTGGAGGCGTCTTTGTTCCAGCCATAGACGAAGCGCAGGCGCGACTTGTCGGAGAAGCGGTACTCCGTGGTCAGGCTGGCATATTGGCGCTGCCCGGTGATCCGCGTCCAGTGTTCGTCCAGTCGATGGTGCCGGTCGCCGACGTGGTGCCCTTGATAGAAAAAGGCGCCACGATCCAGAACGCTGCTGTAGTCGGAATACTCGTACGACAGGTTGAAGGAAAATTTCTCGCTTTCGTAGGCCAACGATGGCGCGACCAGCTTGTCGCGGTCGACGCCATAGTTGCGCCAGTAATCCTGGTCCTTGTATTGCCCGATCAGGCGAAAGGCAAAACCGCTTTCGCCCAGTGGGCCGGACAGGTCGAAATAGCTACGGCCACCGCCTTCGTCGATCGTCTCGACCCCGACCGTGCTGCGCCAGTGGTAGGTGGGTTTCTTGGTGATGATATTGATGACCCCGCCTGGCTCCTGCATGCCATAGAGCAGCGAGGCTGGGCCTTTGAGAACTTCCACCCGCTCAGTCGTGACCTTCTCGAAATGGCGGCCACGGCTGGTACGAATACCGTCACGCAGGGTGCCACCATCGACGCCACTGCCGAAGCCGCGCTTGACCAGGGAATCCTGGGTGCCGCCGAAACTGTTGCCGATGGTGATGCCGGGAACGAATTTGATCGCATCTTCGAGATTGTCTACCGAGAAGTCATTCAGTGTTTTCTGGCTAACGGCATAGGAGGTTTGTGACTGCTCGATGAAGGGAGTATTGAACTTATCGGCGATGGAAGTCTGGCCAATACGATAGTTGTTGCTGCTTTCGTCACCGGCCTGGGAATCGACGATAGCGATGGACGACAGCTCCATCTTGTTGTCGGCAGATGGCTTGTTTTCATTTTCGGCAGTCTGCGCCCAGGCTGGCGAATGAACCAGCATGCCTGCTACCGGCACGCTCAGGGTTGCGCTGGCCATGATCAGATGAATGGCCTGCCCCAAGGGCTGCAAGAACGAAATAGGAGTGGAGGAGCGCTGATTGCGGGTATTCGTCGGCTGTCTGCTCATGACGGTTTCGGATCATCCATAAATGCTCGGCAATCGTATTGATTGCACTTTTCATTTACCAAGCCGAACGAGATTTAAAATCAACAACCCCTGCAATAAAAAAATTCTACGGGCCTGAATGGCAGACAAAGAAAAGCCCACTCAGTAAGCGCATAGAGCGGCGAGCGGGCTTGTTGGAACGTCACATAAAGACCAGTCTTTTCCTAGACTGCAAATGAAATGTAGCGCTGACGGATAAAAAGCAACATCAAAAAGCGATGAACGAAAAGCCCGTTCGACGGAAGGATTAGATCCTGATGGTTATAATAGTAGTCACCGCAGGCAAACGCCGGTGCGCTGACCCCAGGCTTGCCGTATCCTTTCCCGGCGCTCTTTGACAGGAAATTTGCGATGCCAAGCCCCAACGACATGCTGCAATGCTTCGAGGCAAGCTACACCTTGGGTAATGCGGAAATGGACAAGACCCACCATGAATTTCTTGTGCTATGCCTGGAAACCTCGAATGCGCAGGGGGCGGAGTTCGGTGAGAAATTCAAGGTGCTGTTCGAGCACACCAGCCAGCATTTCGCCGAAGAAGAAGCCTGGATGAAAGCGACCAGCTATCCGGCACTGAGCGAGCACCGCGCCAACCATCAGCGCACCCTGGGCGATATGGACCGCTTCTGCCAGCGCGCCTTGACTGGCCGTGGCGCCATGGCCCGCGCCTGGCTGAGCGACAACCTGATGAGTTGGTTCGACCTGCATGCCAAGACGATGGACAGCGCCCTGGCCGCTCATCTCAAACTCAAGCAGCCAGGTTCACAGGATGGATAGGGAGTAGCCGTACCTATCGTTTCATCAGTCTGCAACTGAGCGCGCAATGGTCGGAAACGCCCGTGCTGAGAATGGCATTTTCCAGCGTGTAATCCGACGTGTGGAAAAGGCCATCGACCATGAAGGGAATCTGGCCTGAGCGGTGCAGAGAGCCGTCGATGCTGGTGGTGTAATGGGCAGGAACGCCGTCGATGAAGTGCTGACCGATAAGCCCGAAGGTGGCATTGCCGCGAGGGGCGTTGAAGTCTCCGGCCAGCAGCAGGCCGCCTTCCTTTTGCGCTTCCGCTTCGGCAAGGTGAATCAGTTTGCCGGCGCTTTCCAGCTGATAGGGAGTGGAGATGCCAAAATGGGTAACGTTGAGGTGCGTAGTGGCAATCCGGAAGCCCCGATAAGTGCCCGCGATGACGACCTCCGCGACGCTTTCGGGATCGACGCAGCGATAACCATCCGCCGTCACGAAGCAGATCTCCCGAATGTTTTCCGCGCTGCCCGAATAATAGGTAGTGGTGATATCCGTCATGGCGCCCCGTGCGACGAGGCCAACGCCGACGACTTCCAATTCTTCCTCGGCCGGGTGGTGGCTCATCGGTGCGAAGGAGAGTTTGTTGCCCAACAGGTCTTCGAAGAAGGGGATGTCGCGCTGACAGAGCTCCTGGAGGCAGAGGATCTCCGGCTGTTCGCGTTTGAGGAATTGCTCGACACGGTGCAGATGCTTGGAGCGTTCGATATTGACGGAGACGACTTTGAGCTGCATAGGAAGGAGACTATAGGATTCAGGAGTCGGAAAGTTTCACTCGTCGCCGGCATGGCCATTGCCAATGGCGACTGTTAATGGGTGGGGCCGATAATGCCAGCCCTCGGCTATACGCGGGCCAGAGAGGCTCGATTGTAATCGCCGTTGAGTGGCTCCCTGACCGAGTAGCAGCCTAACACTACTACGTCACGCGGATATGCGGTAGATGAGCGCTCATTCGGCCACCAGCCAAGGATGTGGCCTGGGTCACGCCTGCCCTGCCCGCTTCATCGCCCGGCCGCCGAGTGCGGCCCAGTCCAGATCACCTTCGCCCTGGGCCACGGCTTCCAGCAGGTTGTCGCGCAGCACGCTGGCAAAAGGCAGCGGCACGTTCCTGGCCTGTCCGGCGCTCAGGGCCAGGCCCACATCTTTCAAGCCCAGGGTCAGCTTGAAGGCAGCCGGTTCGAAACGGCGTTCGGCGATCATCGCACCGTAGCCCTTGTAGGCTGGTGCGGCGAACAGGGTATTGGTCAGGATTTCCAGCATGTCGCCAGCCTCGACGCCGTAGCCCTGAACCAGCGCCGAGGCTTCGCCCATCGCCTCGATGGCGCTGGCCAGCATAAAGTTGCCGGCGATCTTCACGACATTCGCCCGTACGGGCTCTTCGCCCAGCGGCCAGGTTTTCTGGCCCATGGCGTCAAGCAGCGGCTGCACTTTCGCGATGGCTGCCGGTGGCCCGGCTACGACGATATTGAGCTTGCCCGCCGCCGCCATATCGGTACGCCCGAATACCGGTGCAGCGATGTAGTCGACGCCAGCCTGCCGGTGATGCTCGACCAGCTCGCCAACGAAGGCGGCAGACAGCGTGGCCATGCTCAGATGGATCGCTCCTGGCTGCGCAGCGGCGAGCGCACCGCTGTCGAGCAGCACCGCGCGCGTCGCCACATCGTCGGCCAGCATGCTGATCGTCACGTCGGCAGCGAATGCCTGGTGTGGCTCATCCAGAGGGACTGCGCCCTGGGCAAGCAGTCGCTCGACGGCCTCTCTGGAGCGATTCCAGACGCGAACCTCATGCCCCGCCTTGAGCAGATTGGCAGCCATGCCACTGCCCATTCCGCCCAACCCGATGAATCCGATGCGCATGTTGCTTTCCTCCACGTAATGATCATGTCCAGAGTGACGACAGCAGCAGCGCGTATTCAATTCCCTTCACAGCACATAGAACATGATCGCCACGAAGTGCAGCAGACTGCCGGCGATGACGAACAAATGCCAGATGCCATGCCAGTGACGAAAGCGCTTGTCGAAGGCAAAAAAGACGATGCCGACAGTGTAGAACAGCCCGCCGGCGGCCAGATAGGCAAAACCGGTGGTTCCGAGGGTGGTGAGCAGCGGCTTGACCGCCACCACGATGATCCAGCCCATCACCGCGTAGATCACGATGGATGCCACGCGAGCCTCGGAGCGTGGCTTGATCTCCTGCAGCATGCCGAGCACCGCCAGCCCCCAGACCGTGCCAAACAACGACCAGCCCCAGGGACCGCGCAGGCTCACCAGGCAGAAGGGTGTATAGCTGCCGGCGATCAGCAGATAGATGGAAAGGTGGTCGAGCTTGCGCATGATCACCTTGGCCGGCCCGCGCACACTATGGTAGATCGTGGAAATACTGTAGAGCAGCACCAGGGTTGCCCCATAGACAGCGACGCTGACGATTTCGCGCGTACTGCCATCCATGCTCGCCAGCACCACCAGCCACACAGCGCCGATAAGGGCCAGGACAGCACCGACCAGGTGAGTCCAGGCATTGAACCTTTCACCGTGATACATAATTCAGCCGATCCTCAGGGTCTATTGACGTTTCGGCCGAGCCACGCTAGCAGCCCGTCGCCGCCATGAAACTGCCGAGCAACCATCCAAACCTAAGCAACTTCTGTTACCGGAAAACCACGCTAACCAGCAGCCTGGCCATAATGGCAACGCCAGCAACCGGCGATTCGTGCTGCCTTGTTATCTCAGACCGCAGCCTGGTTTGTCGTTTCCGTAAGTGCTGCTACCAGCGGCTTTCCTTGCCTGGTCGGTTTTCCGATACACGACAAGAGCTTGCAGTAGTATTACAACATCAGCCGTCAACCCGCAGCCGCGGCCATTGTGACGGGGCGAAGGGCCGCCGATAGAACAAGGCACTGACTGGATGTTCGGCAAAAATACCAGTTGGGATGTGCTTTGAGGATACCGCCGCAAACCGGGTGATGGCATCGTTGCCCGCCGTATTCTTCACCAAGGGACTGTTGAAAAGCTGGCCGAAACGAATGATGGCAACGGCTCGCAGCGAAACGAGCTTGACCCAGGTCACCCATAGCGCCACTACCGGTTGATCGCTTGCGGCCAGCCGGGCTCATATGAATCATTGTGAAACACCGGGCCTGTCTGGAAAGAGCCCGGATCTATTACTTTCAACCATCGGGAGAATATTCATGGATCTGCAATTGAAGGACCGCAAGGTACTGGTTACCGGCGGAACCCGCGGCATCGGCCGTGCCATCGTCGAAGCCTTTCTCGCCGAGGGGGCGCAGGTATCCTTCTGCGCTCGCGGGCAGGAAGGAGTGGATCAGGCGACCCAGGCACTGGGCGAGCGAGCGTTCGGCCAGGCGCTGGATATCACCGATACCGCTGCCCTGGAGCGCTGGGTGAATGAATCGGCCGAGCGCATGGAGGGTATCGACATCATCGTACCGAACGTCAGTGCACTGGCCGGCGGGCCGGAGCTCGACGCCTGGCGCCAGGCGTTCGATACCGATCTGCTTGGCACGGTGACCATGGTCAATGCCGCCCTGCCCTGGCTGCAGAAATCCTATGCCGGCTCGGTCGTGATCATTTCCAGCGTGTCCGGACGCGAAGTGGATATCTTCGCCGAACCTTACGGCGTGCTGAAGGCGGCGCTGATCCATTACGGCAAAAGCCTGTCCAGACGCCTCGCCGCAGAAGGCATCCGGGTCAATGTGGTGTCGCCAGGCAACGTTTACTTTGCCGATGGCGTATGGGGCAAGATCGAACGCGAGCAGCCCGATCTGTTCGCCGAATGCCTGGCGATGAACCCCATGGGCCGCATGGCGCGCCCCGAGGAAGTGGCCAATGCCACGGTCTTCCTGGCCAGTGGCGCCGCGGCCTTCACCACCGGTACCAATCTACTGGTGGATGGCGGCCTGACCCGGGGCGTGCAGTACTGAGCCTGAGCCACAACCGCAACACCAAGTGCTTGCTTTTTCTATCCCCCACCTGAACAAAACTGCGCCAAGTCATGAAACAGGCAGGCAATGCCTGTTTCGGAGTATTACCACTCAAGAAAGACTTTTCCTGACCGATGGGTTCAAGATTCCTTTTTTTTCACGGACGCTTGCTCATGAATCTTCGCTCTCTGAACATTGCATACAGAAGCCAGCTCTGCTTCGGTTTCCTGGCCCTGCTCGTCATCCTGGTCGGTGGTTTCGGCCTCTGGCAGGCGGCGCAGATCCAGGATGAAAACCAGCATACCCAGACTGATTCGATCCCCGGCATCGTCAGCAGCGATGCCCTGGCGTTGCAAGTAGCGCGCTTGCGAATCGAAGCGGTGCGTTTGCAGACCCATCCCGCCCCTCCGATGATCGCGACCATCCAGCAGAGAATCGACCAGTTCGAATCGACCCTGGAGCGGCAACTCGCCACCTACGCCGGACTGGCGGATCAGGAAGCCGAAAAAAGGCTGCTGGCAGAATTCCACAGCCACTACAACAACTACCAGGCCAAGCTTGGAGAGCTCATCGAACTGACCAGGCAAGAAGTGCCGGACATTGCCAGCCTTCCTATCGTGATGGAAACAACCACGATAGGCTCCCGGATGAATGACGCAGCCGAGCAACTGCGCACGCTGAACCAAGAGACAGCCAAACAATCAGCCGAGAAGGCTACGACGCTCTACGAGCGTTCGAAGACGGTCATCATCACCGTCCTTTCTCTGGTGATCTTCCTGACGACCCTGCTTGCCTGGCGCCTGACCCACAGCCTGGCCCAACCCATCGGCAATGCCCTCCAGGTCGCCCGCACCATCGCGGCCGGTGACTTGACCCAGCGCCTGGACACATCCGGCACCGACGAGGCTGCCCAGCTGCTACAAGCCCTGGAGCAAATGCAGGGCGCCCTGCGCGATACCCTGGAGCGCATCGCCAACTCCGCCGACCAGTTGGCCTCGGCCACCGAGGAAATGAGTTCGGTGATGCAGGAAAGCAGTCAGAGCCTGCAGCAGCAGAACAACGAAATCGAAATGGCCGTGACCGCCGTAACCGAAATGAGCCAGGCGGTCGATGAAGTAGCCGATAACGCCAGCTCGACTTCCATGGAATCAAAAGCCGCCGCCGACAACGCCCGCAAGGGCCAGCAGCAACTGGACGATACCCTGGCCGCCATGGGCAAGCTGACTGACAACGTACTGGGCGCCTCCAGCGAGGCCAAGGCACTGGCCGAACACACCCACAACATCAGCCAGGTACTCGATGTGATCCGCTCGGTTGCCGAACAGACCAACTTGCTCGCGCTCAATGCAGCGATCGAGGCCGCCCGTGCCGGCGAGGCTGGACGCGGGTTCGCCGTAGTAGCCGATGAAGTCCGGGCTCTGGCGCATCGCACCAGCGAATCCACCACTGAAATCGAGGCCATGATCGCCACCATCCAGGCGGGTACCGGACATACCGTGGAAGCCTTGTTGAACAGCGCCGATCAGGCACGCCTGACCCAGGAACAAGCCACTGCAGCGAACCAGGCCCTGGCCGCGATCAACCAGTCGGTCGCCGGTATCGACGAGCGCAATCTGGTGATTGCCAGCGCGGCCGAACAACAGGCCCAAGTAGCTCGCGAAGTGGATCGCAATCTGGTGCGGATCAGGGATCTGTCGATCCAAAGCGCTACGGGTGCGGAACAGACCCATGTTGCCAGCCAGGAACTGTCGCGCCTGGCCACTGACCTCAACGGAATGATCAGACAGTTCAAGCTTTGAGACTTCAGGCCAGCAGCGTTTCATGCAGCAAAAAGAAAACGGCGATCGCCCCTGAGGAAAAGCGATCGCCGTTTATATCCGGTGACAGGGTGTGCGCGGGACCTGTTCCGGAGTGCGCGGGCTTGTCGTGAAAATTCAGGCTGCGAGCGGCTGGATGCAGAAGTCGACCGGGCAGACACCGAGACAACGCGGGTCATCACCCGCATCGGTGCATTCGTTGCATTTTTCTGCATCGATTACATAAACCCCGTTCTGGTGAACGATCGAACCGCTCGGACAGACCGATTCGCAATCGCCACAGATGGTGCATTCATCGCCGTCGATAGCCATGGCCATAGGCAAATCCTCCATCGCAGGTTGAAAATACCGAGCGAGAATCGCTGTCTCCGCCGGCCAGAATGCTCTGGCGGGCGGGGACAAGCGCAAGGCACAGACGTTATCAGCCCTCGGCAACGCTCTTGCCGACGATGCTCTCGTCTTCAACTTCCATGATGCCGAATTCCATCAGCAAGCCTTCCAGTTCTTCCATGCTCACCGGATTCGGAATCACGAACAGCTTGTTGTCCACAACTTTGCGAGCCAGCGTGCGGTACTCGTCGGCCTGCTTGGCTTTCGGATCATATTCGATCACGGTCATACGACGGATTTCAGCGTGCTGCACGACGTTGTCACGCGGTACGAAGTGGATCATCTGAGTACCGATCTTGGCAGCCAGGGCCATGATCAGCTCGTCTTCACGGTCAGTCTTGCGGCTGTTGCAGATCAGGCCAGCCAGGCGAACGCTGCCGGAGTGAGCATATTTCACGATACCTTTGGCGATGTTGTTGGCCGCGTACATGGCCATCATCTCGCCGGAGCAGACGATGTAGATTTCCTGAGCCTTGTTTTCACGGATGGGCATGGCGAAACCGCCACACACAACGTCACCCAGTACGTCGTAGAACACGAAGTCCAGGTCATCTTCATAAGCGCCTTCCTCTTCGAGGAAGTTGATCGCGGTGATAACGCCACGGCCAGCGCAGCCTACGCCCGGCTCAGGACCACCGGATTCGACGCACTTGACGCCACCAAAACCGGTTTGCAGGACGTCTTCAAGCTCGAGATCTTCCACCGTACCGGCTTGAGCAGCCATTTCCATCACGGTGTTCTGAGCCTTGGAGTGCAGGATCAGACGAGTAGAGTCGGCCTTCGGGTCGCAGCCAATAATCATCACTTTCTTGCCAGCCTCGGCCAGAGCGGCCACGAGGTTCTGGGTAGTGGTGGACTTGCCGATGCCACCTTTTCCGTAAATTGCACACTGACGCAATGCCATGTTCAAACCTCCATCGATTCTTGGCGAGTAGTGAGTGCCGACAGAGGAAAAGCAAGGCATATGCCATGAAAATCATATTCTATTTTTTATGTATTCATTGAAATAAAAAACCAATAAAACCATGAATCATGAGTTTTTTTACCGATGCATAGGTATATATCTAAAATATGAGAATCGCCCTGCTGGTTAACCATTTCCCATGATGTACCCAGAGGTACAGCTGGATCGGGATACGTTCATACCGGTACTCGAAGGCTACCCGTATGTACACCCAGCCATTTTGGAACCAAAAGAGAAAACGGATCGTCAGCCTCCTGGGAGAAAGCTTGTGGGCCGATGCTCACGAAAAATGCTCTAAGCTGTGGCTTTTAGCCCTGCAAGGAAGTTTGCCTATGACTGGTTCCCGTCTGTTGACACTACTGAGTGCCGTCGCCCTGAGTACCCATGCTCTCGCATTCACGTTGAGCGATCTGACTCAGGCCGACGCCAATACGGCACTAAAGGATGCTCTGGCCCAGGGGGCCCAGGTTGCCGTGCAGCAGTTGGGTAAGCCCGGCGGTTTCAACAATAACGAGGAGGTGCGCATCGAACTGCCTGGCGCACTCGGCAAGGCCGCCGGGATGATGAAGATGATGGGCTATGGCAAGAAGATCGAAGCACTGGAAAATACGATGAACGCTGCTGCCGAAACTGCCGTGCCGCAAGCGCAAGGCATCCTGGTGGATGCTGTGAAGAACATGAGCGTGCAGGATGCCAAAGGCATTCTCGAAGGTTCGGACAACGCCGCAACCCAGTACCTGAACAAGAGCAGCCGGGAACAGATCCGCGCCAAATTCCTGCCCATCGTCAAGCAGGCAACCAGCCAGGTCGGGCTGGTGCAGCAATACAACGCCTTCGCCAGCCAGGTTTCCAGCCTGGGGGTAACAACCAGCAAAAAGAACCTGAATATCGAAGATTACGTGACGGAAAAGGCGCTGGACGGCCTGTTCACAATGATCGGCCAGCAAGAAGCCAGCATTCGGGAAAACCCGGCTGCCGCCGCCACCAGTCTGGCGAAGAAAGTATTCGGGGTGTTGCAATAATCGCAACTGCTCGAGGCTGAACGAAAAAGCGCTTCGCACCCGGCTGCAGGGCTATCGAACCGCTACGTTAGCAAGCCGGACGAAAGATATTTTTCGCCCGACATTCAGCCTCCCGCGTTTTCCAGCAAGGTACGTCAGTACAGCTCTTCGATCGAGGTGATGAGTTGTACACCCTTGGCCAAATCCTTCGCGGCCGAGGGAGCGGCCTGTTCACGCTCGGCCTTGGCCTTGGCTCGCTCGACCCAGCCCAGGCCACCGCAATGCAAGGCCAGGCTGACCTCGTTGAGCAGATCCTCGACGGTCTGCCCGGTGCCAACGATGATCGGCTGGATGCTGGCCATGATCAGCCGCTTGATCGATGAAGTACCGATCGAGGCAGCATAGATCGCCGAGCAGCCCTTGAGGAATTCGAGCTTGGCGATCACCTTGTCCTCTGCCGGTTTGTTGGCCAGGCGCTCCAGCTCTTCCGGGGTCATGTGCAGATCGATAATCTGATTTTCATTGGTCTCGGACAGAGACTTGAAGCGGTTTTCCCCCTTCATGTTGACCTTGGTGAATTCCCCGACACCGACGAGTTCGGCATAGCCCGGCGAAATATCGTAGATCACCAGGGTATCGGCAGCACCAAAGTGCAGATCGACATTGAGCTGGTCACTGGAAGCGAAAGCGACTTTGATCATGAGAAAAAACTCCTCGCAAGAGCGGGTGAATCAACAGGCCGGGCGGCGCCAGAAGTGACATCGTCAGAAAAGCCCTGGCGTAATGGCGAGTGGTAGGGAGCGATGCTGCAAGTGCGTTGTTCGGCGAGCAGATTGGCGATATCGAAGATAAGCTGGCGCGCACCGCGATAACCGACCCATTGACGCGCTGCGGCACCATAGAAATCGTACTGGGGAAACCCTGCACGCAGCAGCGGAATACCCAGCCGCTGCGCACTTTGCAGCGCATGGGAATTGCCGATCAGCAATTGCGCGGCGGCCGTCTGAGCATGCTCCTCCAGGTCTTCGAAATCCCCGACGACCACCTGCTCCAGCGGTAATGCCTCCAGCGCTGGTGTGCTGCACGGGCTGACGGCAGTGACCAGCCGGGCGCCCACATCGCCGAGCAACCGGCTCAGGGCCACCAGCTGATCGGCATCGGCACCCATGGCGATACGCACATCGCCGAGCGCGGCATAACTGTCCACCAGCGCATCGAGCAGTTGCTCGCGCTGGCGAACGATGCGCGCCGCTGCCGGTTGTCCCGACACATCGACCAGCGCCTGGATGAAGGCATCGCAATCGGCCAGCGAGCTCAAACCGGGCAGGCGCACATCGGCCAGGCCGGTGCGCTCGCGCAGCAGATCGGCGGCGGCACCCAGCGAATCGCCAATCACGATGGTCAGCGCCGAAGTGCCCATGCTGGCGATATCGGCCCGACGCGTGCCGCCGGTCGTCAGGGTGGTATAGCCTTCTTTGGTCAGGTGTCCGTCGAGCGAATCGCTGAGATCGGGCAGGAACAAGGCTTCCAGGCCGAAACTCTCGATCCATTCGCGGATCGCCTCGATATCGGCCGGGGTCAGCATCGACGAGGCCAGTACATTGATCCGCCGGGGATGCATAGGCAACTTCACCTTGACCGGTGATAGCACCAGCGCGTCGACGATGGCCTTGACCGCCAGAGCAAAGCCACTTTCCAGTCCGCCCAGGGTATCCGGCGTATTGACTGCGACGACATCGGCCGCCTCGTTGCTTGAAGCTTTAAAGGTACGCAGCACGCCCTGGATATCCGCCCCCTGCATTTCCACCAGACCGGTAGTGATGACCCCGACGACCTCGGGCTGGTTATTCTGGATGACCGTGGTGATGCCTTCCTGCAGGCGCTCGTCGCTCCCCATGATGGTGCTGACCATATCCATCGCGGTGGTCTGCAACGGCACTGGCTCGCGAAAATGCCGGGTGAAGAATACCTTGCTGAATGCAGTGCAACCCTGGGCGCCATGCTCCAGCGGAATGGCTCGGTTCAGGCCGAGAAAGGCCAGTGCCGCCCCCATCGGCTGGCTGACGCGCAACGGGTTGACGCTGAGCGGCTTGTTGGTCTGGACAATACGAGCCATCTCAGACCTCCTCGACTAGCAGTCGCTTGACAGTACGCCCGGTCTGCAGCCACGCAGGCTCATCCCGCACACGCTGCCAGACCGGGCTGTGCACAGCCAACGCCAGCTGCCGCGCCAGTTCGACCAGGCCGTCGTAGCCGGCATAGCCGAAATCGCGCTCGTGGTTGATATCAAGGAAAGCGATCCGCGACTTGAGCGCTGCATACAGATAACGACCACCGGCGATCAGGATGTCGGCGCCTACTTCGCGGCAGGTGTTCATCAACGCACCCTGGTCGTTGTCATCGATCATGCGCGTGTTTTCGCCCATCAACTCGCGGATGCGCTGGCGGTCTTCCTCGGTGGATTTCTCGGTGCCGGTAGCCACTACATCCATACCCAGATCCTGCAGCGCCGACACCACCGACCAGGATTTCACACCGCCGGAAAAGATCAGCGCCCGCTTGCCGGCCAGCCGCTCGCGCCAGGGAGCCAGCGCCGCCCTGGCCTTGTTTTCCTCGCGCAGGATCAAAAGCTCGGTACGCACCGAGAGCGACGGATCGTCGATCAGCCGGGCAAAATCGCGCAACGCCTGCGAAGTGTCGGCGAAACCGTAGAAACTGCCCTCGAAGAATGGCGTGCCGTAGTCTTCGCGCAACGAGCGCGCAACGTTCAACATGGCCTTCGAGCAGACCACCATGTTGGCCTCGGCACGGTGCATGGTCTGCACTTCGCGGAAACGGGCGTCACCGGACAGCGTGCACAGAATGCGCAGGCCCAATTCGTCGAACAGCGGCGCGACGCGCCAGAATTCGCCGGCAATATTGTATTCGCCGATCAGGTTGACGTTATGGATCTTGATCTCGGTTGGCAGGACACCTTGCGCCACTGGTGCCGGCTCGCGAGTACCGATCACATGTTGGTAGAGCGTCTGCCCGGCGATACGGTTGCCAAGACTCTTGGTGCCGTAGAAACCGGCACAATCGACCGGAATCACCGGTACCCCCCAGCGCTTGCTGGCGTCGCGCGCCACGGCTTCGATATCGTCGCCATGCATGGCTGGCACACAGGTGTTGTAAATGAATACGGCTTGCGGGTCGTAGCGCTCGACTGCGCGGCGAACGGCATGGAATAGCTTCTTCTCACCGCGCCCCATGATCACGTCCACATCAGACAATTCGGTGGTCATGCCCATCCGATACAGTTGTGGACCGGACGAGCTACTGCCGCGCAGGTCCCATGAACTACCGGAACAACCGATCGGGCCATGGACGATATGAGCGGCGTCAGCAATGGGCAGCAAAGCGATCTGCGCGCCATCGAAGGCGCAACCGCCTTGGGTAGCACCCGGCTTCGAGCGAGCACAGCCAGTCTTGCCGGCAGTATTGTGATCGCAGGCCGGCTCATCGAGCAGATTCTGGATATCGGTCTGATTCATCGAACCTCTCCGGACAGTCAACGCCGTCCTGTGCGGTGGGATGGAAAACGCAGCCCGGCAACCGGAATGCGTGCAGGCTGATTGACTGACTGGCAGCCGCGACACCTGCTTGGTCTGTTCTCGTAATCGCATCCGACATTCCGTTCCTGCAGACAATCTGACGCGAAAACGAAGGGCTGCCGGTATCGCTATATCCTTGAGCAAACAATGCGCCAAGTTATGCAATCCTTCTATTACAGGCATACAAAGCTGCACATTCGATTTTTTGTGTACTTAACTGAACAATAAAATAAAAGACCAGTACGTCTGTGAACGGAGCCAATCGAATGACCAGTGGATTACCCTTGGCAAAGGCACGAACGCCAGGGCTGGCACAAGATCGGATCGAGTGAGGCAGGCGGGCGGGAAATAGAGAGAAAAGGAAAGCCATGGCAATTCGAGCCCGAATGGTTATCCGGGCTCGAATCGTTTCAGCGGTAGTTCTTGTAATTCAGGTTGTACTTGCTCATGCGCAAGCCGAGCACGCGGCGAGTCAGACCAAGATGGGTAGCCGCCTCGGTCATGTTGCCCTGGTGCAGCTTGAGGGCATCGACGATCAATTCATATTCGATGGCATTGAGCCGCCCTTCCAGCCCATCGGCCTGCGCCTCTGATTCGCCACCGACCACCATGGCCTGCAGCGCTCCCGGCAGGTTGTAGCCATGGATCACGCCATCTTCACAGAGCAGGATCGCCCGTTCGATGACGTTTTCCAGCTCGCGTACATTTCCCGGCCAGGAATAAGTCTGCAGCATGTTCAGTGCTGGCGTGGAGATACGCTTGACCTCGATCCCCATGTCCCGGGAAAAACGCGAGACGAAATAGTCGGCCAGCGCGATGATGTCGCCATTACGCTCGCGCAACGGCGGGATGGTGATTGGGTAGACGTTGAGCCGGTAGTAGAGATCCTCGCGAAAGCTGCCATTGGCAACCATCTCACCAAGGTCGCGATTGGTCGCCGCGACGATGCGCAGATCCACCTTGATCGGGCTGTTGCCGCCGACCCGCTCGAAGGTGCGCTCCTGCAATACCCGCAGCAGCTTGGCCTGCATCGGCAAGGACATCTCGCCAACTTCGTCGAGGAAGATGGTGCCGCCGTCGGCTTCCTCGAAACGTCCCTTGCGCATGCCGGTCGCACCGGTGAAGGAGCCCTTTTCGTGACCGAAGAGTTCGCTTTCGATCACCGATTCGGGCAGCGACGCACAGTTGAACTTGACGAACGGCCCATGAGCCGCCGAGCCGTTATGGTGGATGGCGCCCGCCACCAGTTCCTTGCCGACCCCGCTTTCGCCAAGGACCAGCACGGTAGTCTTGGTCTTGGTACGCACCACGCGCTCGATGAGCTGGTAGAGCTCAAGCATCGGTTTGGAGTTACCGATAATATTGGCTGGCTTGAAGCGATTCTTCAGCTCGGCACGCAGCCGGCGGTTTTCTGCATCCAGGGCGACGTTCTCGACATTTTCCAGCAAATACAGCTCAACAGCCTGAGATGTGGTGGTTGCGAGAATGGACAATACTTCCACATCCAGCTTCAGCAGCTCGGCATTGTCGTAAGGGCGTTCGGCACTGATGGTGCCCATGACCTTGCGTCCGCGCATGATCGGTACGCACAGGAAGGACAGATCGACATCGCCATCGTCACGGCTGCCGGTGCGATTGAGAAAAGCCGGCTCAGCGCGGATCGAAGGCACGATGATGGTTTCGCCGGTTTCCACTACCTTGCCGATGATGCCCTCGCCAAGTCGGTAGATACCCTTGGCCACTTCCTCGGGCGTGAAGCCGAAGCTTTCGTGTACGACGATATTCCCCGAGTCACTGTCGTAGAGGCTGACCATGCCGCGCACGACTCTCATGTGCCGTCGCATCAGGCGTAGCAGAATGCCGAGAACAGTCGACAGATCACCACTGTTAGTCGCGATGTCGCTCATCTCGTAAAGAACCGGCAACAGATTCGTGCGGCATTCGCCAAGGCCGCACTCGCAGAGATGTGGAAGAGAAGACATGGTGATGGCTGCTCCTGATTGGCGTTCTGGCTATTGCGGGGTCCCGCAGGACTGAAAAAAACCGATCGACAATGCGAATCTGGCTTCAGATGGCTGGCAATACGCGGACGGCGGGGTTATTCAATGCCTGGACAAGATGCCGGCGCACACCACCCAGCGTCTGGGCGGACATGGCGCAGCCGACGCAGGCACCGCTCAGTTTGACGCGCACGACGTTACCCTGGAGTTCGACCAACTCGATATCGCCACCATCGCGGCGCACCCCGGGACGCAGTTTCTCGATCGTATCGCGGATCAGCGGCAAGGCCTCCTCCGGGATCGACTCGCCCAGGTTCAACCCCTGATCGATCTCTTCGGAATCGTCCGCTTCGGTATACACCGGTAGATTCGACATGGTTTGGCTCCTGAAACGGCTCCGCATCCATTGCCGGCAAAACAACGGCCTGGCGATGCGAAAAGGGCTTGGGGTTGGTTGGCGCGACCGGCTTGACCGGTAAATAAATCACCTATCCGTGATCCGCTGGGTGGGCCACGAATTCGGCATGCTCGACCAAAGTGTAGGGCAATCGCTATATATCAGCAAATATATCGATTCCGAACCAGACACCTTTCACTGATTTTTTCGGATGATTGTGATTGCACAAGGGTTGCCAGAGAAACTCGGAAAATGCGTTTCAGCCGAAAACCAGCGCGAAAATGAAGGGAAGTTACAAAGATAGGGTTATTTATGATGAGAATTAAGACAGCGACCAAGGCAAAAACAGCAGTGACCCGGATGGCGGCTAGATACGTCGTCCGGGCATTTTTTATAACTATTGGTAAATAGCGCCATAACCCTCTTCATACAGTACCTGACGCACTGCCGGCCGCTGCAGCAGGCGCTGGTAATGATTGCTGCAGTTTTCGGGTAGTGAAATACCGGTCCGGTCAGCCCAGAATTCGACGTAGAACAGGGCAAGATCAGCAATGGTGAGACGTTCGACCAGGAACATCTGCCCTTCCAGTTGCTTGTCGATCACGGCGAAGCCACGGTCGATGATCTCGCGGCCCATTGCCTTCACCGCTTCATGCTCAGCAGCAGTGCCGTTGGGCGCAAAAGCTTCGGTGGTGAAGATCCTGGCGAAACCTTCGCCATGCACGGTATTGATGACGTGATTCATCGCCTCCAGCACACGTGCCTGGTTTTTCGGTTCCTCCGGCAACAGCTTCTTGCGCTCGGCATAGGTGCTCGCCAGCCACCAGGCGATGGCAGCGAAGTCGGTCAGTGCCGAGCCATCATCGAGAACCAGGGTCGGGATGGTCGCCTTGGGGTTGATGGCCAGGTATTCCGGCTTGTATTGCTCGCCAGCCATCAGGTTCACCAGATAGGCTTCGAATACCAGTTCCAGCTCTTCCATCAGGATATTGATCCCCGTGCTACAAGAGCCGGGTGTCATGTATAGCTTCAGGGTCATGTATCGGCCTCTCTCTGTTCGTTTTGCTCTTGTGGTGAATCGAGCAGCCCGCGCTCGCGAAGCATGGCCTTGAAGCCTTTCATTACCGGGCGGGAAATAATCGTCTCGGCCAGCACCCGCTGTTCGTAGACCCGATTTATCAGCTGCTCGTCCAGATTGGCGCGCGCTTCGGCGATCAGCCCGTGAACATTCGCATCGAGACGTTCGTGGGGCTGCGTCCTGACTGCATCGTAGAGCAGTGCCATCACGATTTTCTCATCGGGCTTCATCTTGCACTTGCCATCGAGAATCTTGAGCATAACGGCAATCGCACAGTCCACATGGACCGGGATCAATGGATTGGCTTCTACCCAATGCGCCACATGAGTGGGAGTCACGAAATTTCCTCACCAGCGGCGGTACGGCGTGCGTAGTCCAGAAGTGATGGCTCGATGGTTTCCCAGGCGTAGTGGGAAACCGCATGCACGCCAATGGCCTTGAGCTTTTCTACAGGCCCGTCGCCGATTTTGGCGACGAACACCGCATGGCAATCCTTGATCGCTTCAAGGATGCCGGCCATGGCCGTCTGGCTGGAGGAATTACCCAGGCAGTAATGCTCGACCTCACGCTGTTCCAGCAGGCGGCAGGCCTGCGGCGTGACCTCGTAGACGAAAAAGCGCTTGGCATGGCCGAAGTGCTCGCTGATCGCCTGACCTTCCTTGCTGGCGACGGCCAGTCTCACGGGAAATTCGATCATCCGCCACCTCAGAGCGTATGACGCAACAGCTTCAGGCAAGCCACGGAAGCCGCCAGATCCACTGCCCGCATGTCATCGAAATTCTTAACCTGGGGATCGGCTCCAGCTTCCAGCAGCAGCCTGGTCAGTTCGGGGCGATCACTGGAGGCGGTGTACATCAGTGCAGTCGAGCTGGCATCGTTGCGGTTGTTCAGTTCGATGCCGGCATCGATCAGATCCTGCACGAGTCCTTCATTGCGCGATACGCAAGCCAGCCAGAGCGCATTATTGCCGTCATCATTGCGCGCCTGGATGTTTACGCCACGATCAAGCAGCTTCCTGGCTATTTCGCGCTGCCCCTGCAGGGCGGCCCGCATTAACGGCGTAAGACCATGCTCGCGCGGCGCATTCAGTTCGATGGGGTCGAAATTCCATTCCTTGAGGAAGGCTTCCAGCTCGGTGTCAACGAGCCCGCGCCGGATTTCCTGCCCGGCGACTGGCTCGGCCAAGGCGTTGGCCAGCGGGCGGTAACCACCATCGACGCTGTAAACGCGTTCGAAGCGAAAATCCGCAAACATCTGGGCGAAGGTCTTGCTGGAGTTGCCGTGGTAGCAGTAAACCAGCACCGGCACATCCTTTTCGATCCGGTTCAGCCAGAGCGGCAGGCGATCCTCGGTCAGGTGCATGGCGCCATCCAGGTGTTCCTGCTGGTAGCTTTGCAGGTCACGGACATCGAACACTTTGATGTCTTTTTCGACGCGAATCAGCGAGGCTGCCTCGGTCACAGAGAGGCATTGATAGGGAGTCCGGTCAGCAATGGCCATGAATATTCCGCAAAGATCAGGTGGTAGTGAGGTCGGTGTAGGCCGGTGCGGATTCGATACGCGGATCCGTGATCGGCAGGCCGACGGTAAAGTGATAGAGGGTCTGCCAGGCACCGTCCTGCAGTCCGAGCAGAGCATGCACGGGATCGTCGAAGAAACAGCCGATACCGGTACCGCGCAAGCCATGTGCCTCGGCTTCGAGATAGAGTACCTGGCCGATCAGCCCGGCCTCGCGATACAGGCTGCGGTAGTTAGCCGGGCTCTGCTGCAAGGCGGTCTCGAAGTCGAACAGCATGCCGAGGGCAAAACAGGCCGTGGCGGCGATATCCTGGTGACAATGCAGGCTGCGCACCATCCGCTTCAGCGCCTGGGCATCCATTTCAGTCAGCTTGAGCAATGCATCGATGCCAGCTACAGGCTCGCAAGCGAAACGCTGATCCAGGCGCGGCCGCAGCGAATCCGCTGATCGGGTGCTGCGTGGCAGCAGATAAAGCCCGGGGGCCAATCCCTCGACACGCGAGACAAAAAATACCAGCGCCGCCCGCGGCGGCTCGCCGAATACATCCCAGGGCAAGGCATTCGATGGCTGCAGGCGGGAGACGATGGCGGCGAACTGCGCATGGGTCATCACATAGTCGTGATCGAAACGCTGGGCGCTACGGCGGTTAGTCAGCAGTTCGTGGGCCGTTGTCTGGCTCGCCGTGCCAATCGACCTGGAAACGTCAGGCTCGACGGATGGCAGGCCGCCGGGCTGGAACTCGCCGCCGTTCCGACGGGTGGCGGCAGCAATCTCGGCAATTACCGGCCAGCGATACATGGGGTGCTGATCGATGGGGGAAGCCGTACCATGCCACTGCGCCCGCTCGGCCAGGGTTTGCAGGCGGGCCGGATCGAAGGACGGGGGCGCGGCATTGCCGAAGCCTGCGGCCAGCAGAATCTCGGCTTCCTCGATTTCCGTTTCCTGCGCCCTGCGGGCGGGAAATTCTTCCAGGCGATCCACGCCAGCCAGCCTTGCCAGCGTGACGCTATCCACCTGCGCCTGTTCCTGCAGATGCCAGCCGAGCACGGCGGCCGCATAACGCAAGGCACCTGCTGCATGGCCGGTATCGAGCTGGCAATAGCGAAAGGACCGCTCACCGTACTTCCAGGCCTCGCGCCACATGACCGACGTCAGCAGAATGCCCAGCCGGGGCTCGCCGGCTTCACCCTCATGCTCGGCTCGTAGCTCCAGCGCATGCTCTTCGGGGCGGTAGTGGTAGAGGCCATCCGTCAGGCCGGCAATGCCACCGATCACCAAATAGGCTTCGGTGGGATGCAGGTTGCCGCTGGAGGGATTGGCGCGCACTGCCCAGCGATCCGGGCCGAAACGTTTCCAGGCAGTGAGCCCTAGCGACAGTTGCAGGAGTACCGCGATGCTTTCCAGGGACGGTGCCAGCGCTGGCTGCAACCGGCCAAGCGCGGTGAAAGGCCGTTGCAGTGCCTGACCCGGCAGGCTTTCGGGAGAAAACGTCGAAATCAGCGGCAATTTGATCTGCGGCGCCGGCTCGAAATGCCGGAACGGTGCCGGCTGTTCGTCCCAATCCAGCGTCTCGGGACCACGGGCATAGCCTTCGAAACGATGCTTGGTACGCTGGTGATAGTCGCGCACCACCTCAAGTGCATGGGACGCGCGCGGAGTCTGGCTGGGCATGGTTCGTTCGTTGTCCGGAAGCAGAAGCATGGGCGGGAACTGTGCAAGACCAAACGGAGACTTTGCAAGCGCTACCAACGGCTGGATGCGAGCAGGCGGGAAGCAGCCGTTCTGGCAGAAACATCCAAGGGACTATCGACCCCGTCCGGCTCGCAATGAAGCCAAGCCGGACGGCAATCAACCGGACCCGGGAAGAAATCAGTCCCTCATCAAACAGGTCACCAGGGCATTTTCAGCTCAAGAGACTGGCCAGGGCTGCAAGGATGGCTTTTCTTCCAGCCTCCAGCCCTTGGCTGGCCATTGCAAAAGATAGCGAGCGAAAACCAGGCAACGCGAATTTCAAGGCTGCCAGGCATGCACCGAAGTAAAGTGAAAATGCTCTGCAAGCTACGCCTGCAAGCCAGGATCAACGGCGACTGAGCAAATAACCGACCAAGGCAACAGCGCCGGCTGCCAACGCCAGACTGGTCACCGGATGATGTTTGGCAGTACTACAGGCCAGGCGTCCGGCCTCTCGGGTGGAGTGTGCAAGCCGTGCGCCCTGGGCATCCCAGTTGGCATCGTGCCACAGGGATTCGGCCTTGCGACGCAGCGTGTCGATTCCATGCCGTGAATCATGGGACACGTTGCTCTTGAGCTCATCCAACGCAGCGCTCAGGCGATGGATTTCCCGCTCGATATCGTGGCGGTCGGACGACTTGTTCGAAAAAAGAGACATAGCGGCAAAATTCTCCAAATTGGTCGATGGACTTACCTAAAGACTCCGGCTCCATACAGAGTTGTAACCCGGACGGTCATAACACCTTGACCCTCATACAAAACCATGAGTTCAGAATATCTTATTGCCAGGCCACCACAAGCTTCAGCCAGCCAATAGCTGGCGGCGCAGCTCGGCCAGCACCGGCGCACTGTCCGGACGCACACCGCGCCAGAGCAGGAAAGCTTCGGCCGCCTGCTCTACCAGCATGCCGAGACCGTCGATCGTGCGGGCTGCTCCCTGGCTATCGGCCCAGCGATTGAAGGCCGTCGGTTCCTTGGCGTACATCATGTCGTAGCAAACCGTGCGGCCTAGCTGGATCAGTTTCGGTGAGATCGGTGGCAGCTCGCCGGTCAGGCTGGCAGAGGTGCCGTTGACGATCAGTTCAAAGGATTGCTGCAACTCGTCGAAGCCGACCGCCTCGACCGGGCCAAGATCGGCAAAGATCCGTGCCAGTTCCTCGGCCTTTTCCCGCGTGCGGTTGGCCACCACCAGGCTGGCCGGGCGCTGCGCCAGCAATGGCTCGATCACCCCGCGTACCGCGCCGCCCGCACCCAGCAGCAAGATGCGCCGGCCGTGCAGAGAAAGCCTTGCATTGCCGACCAGGTCGTTGACCAGCCCGGCGCCGTCGGTCGTATCGCCCAGCAGGCTGCCGTCCTCCAGCTTCTTCAAGGTATTTACCGCACCGGCGCGGCGGGCGCGTTCGGTCAGGCTATCGGCCAGGCGGAAGGCGTCTTCCTTGAAGGGGACAGTGACATTGGCACCCAGGCCATCACGGAAGAACGACCGGGCAGCTCCGGTGAAATCCGCCAAAGGCGCCAGCAGCGCTTCGTAGCTCAGCGATTGGCCGGTCTGTTCGGCGAACAGCCGGTGGATCTGCGGGGATTTGCTGTGGGCAATGGGGTTGCCGAACACGGCGTAGCGATCCGTCATAGTCCGGCCTCCTTCAGCCAGTCGCGATTTTGCAGGAAATAGTCGGTCAGCCGCGCCTCGCGCGTACCCGGCGCGGGTTTCCAAGCGTAGCCCCAGCGCACCAAGGGTGGCAAAGACATGAGGATCGACTCGGTACGCCCGCCCGATTGCAGGCCGAACGTGGTACCACGGTCGTAGACCAGGTTGAACTCCACATAGCGACCGCGGCGAAAGGACTGGAACTCTCGCTCACGCTCGCCGAAAGGCAGGCTTTTGCGTTTTTGCAGGATCGGCAGATAGGCCTCGATATAGGCATCGCCTATGGCCCGCATGAAGGCAAAGCAGGCGTCGAAGTCCCACTCGTTGAGATCGTCGAAGAACAATCCACCCACCCCGCGCGACTCGTTCCGGTGCTTGAGGTGAAAATAGCGGTCGCACCATGCCTTGTAGCGTGGATAGACCTCGGCGCCGAAGGGCGCACAGGCATCACGCGCCACCCGATGCCAGTGCACGCAGTCTTCCTCGATACCATAATAGGGCGTCAGATCGAAGCCACCGCCGAACCACCAGACCGGTGCTTCACCTTCCTTTTCGGCGATAAAAAAGCGCACATTGGCATGCGAGGTAGGCACATGGGGATTTTCCGGATGGATCACCAGCGACACACCGAGTGCCTGAAAGGTGCGCCCGGCCAGTTCCGGGCGCAGGGCGCTGGCCGAAGGTGGTAGACCGTCGCCATATACATGGGAGAAATTCACTCCGCCCTTCTCGATCAGTGCGCCGTCGGCAATCACCCGGGTTCGGCCACCGCCACCGGCGGGGCGCTGCCAGTTATCTTCGATGAAACGGGCGCGGCCATCCTCGGCTTCCAGGGCGGCGCAGATTCGATCCTGCAAATCCAGCAGATAGTCTTTGACGGCTTGGGTCAGAACGTTCACTCGATCACCATGTCAACAGGCCGGCATATCGGCGGCCAAGCATAGCATTCCCGGTCGGGCGGCAAAGGCCGGTTCCGATCGCTCCAGATAACGCTCTCAAGGTGGAAAATCCATGTCCAGGCGTATTCAATTCAGTCAGCACGGCGGTCCCGAGGTTTTGCAAACGGTCGACACGACACCTGCCGAACCGGGTACGAGCGAAGTCCGCGTACGCAACCACGCCATTGGCCTGAACTTCATCGATACCTATTACCGCAGCGGCTTGTATTCGCCACCGAGCCTGCCTTCGGGGCTGGGCACCGAGGGCGCCGGAGTGATCGATGCGATCGGCGCGGGCGTCGAGGATTTCCACATAGGCGAGCGGGTTGCCTATGCCGGCGGGCCGTTAGGCGCCTACGGCGAATATCACGTATTGCCGGCCCGGCAATTGGTGAAAATCCCGCCAGGTATTTCCTTCGAGGAAGCAGCGGCGGTGATGCTCAAAGGTCTGACCACGCAATACCTGCTGCGCCAGACGTATGCCGTCAAGGCAGGCGAAACGATCCTGTTCCATGCCGCTGCCGGCGGGGTTGGCTCCATCGCCTGCCAATGGGCCAAGGCATTGGGCGCCAGATTGATCGGTGTGGTCGGCTCCCAGGAAAAAGCCGAACGCGCCAAGGCGCTGGGCGCCTGGGCTACCATCGACCGCACGCAGGAAGACGTGGTCCAGCGCGTGCTGGAACTGACCGACGGCAGGAAATGCCCGGTGGTCTATGACTCGGTAGGCAAGAATACCTGGGAAATCTCTCTCGATTGCGTCGCGCCACGCGGCCTGCTGGTCAGCTTCGGCAACGCTTCGGGTGCGGTTACCGGCGTCAACCTGGGTATCCTGGCGCAGAAAGGTTCGCTGTATGTCACCCGGCCGATGTTGTCCGGCTACGCCGATACGCCTGAGCGCCTGCGAGCCATGGCCGATGAGCTGTTCGGCATGCTCGCCAGCGGCAAGCTCAAGGTGGAAATCGGCCAGCGTTATCCACTAAGCCAGGCTGCCGAAGCACAGACGGCGCTGGCTGCAGGCAAGACCACAGGCTCGACGATTTTGCTGCCGTAGCGACAAGCCACACGCCAGCCGTAGAAGGTCTTCAGCCTGCCCGGATCACCTCGCCGCTGCGCAAATCCCTGATCAGGCTGGGGTTGCGCCGTCCGCCCAGCGGGCCATTGAGCACGTCGTCCAGCAGGCCGGGGAAGTACTGTTCGACGCGCAGCCGCGAACGCGCAGCCGGATGGCCGGCCGGGTTGGCGGAGGTTGAAACCAGCGGACCGGTCAAGGCGCACAGATCGCGGACCAGAGGATGATCGGTGACCCGCAGGGCTACACTGTCGTGCCGGCCGCAGATCCATTCGGGCAGCCGGCCACGATGCGGCACCAGCCAGGTATAGGGGCCGGGCCAACTGCCGGACAGACGCTCCAACCAGATGGGCGGCAGGTCATCGAGCAGGAAATCGAACTGATTCCTGTGCCCGGCGATCAGGATCAGCCCCTTGTGCTCGGGCCGGTTCTTCAACGCCAGCAGGCGTTGGACCGCGTCATCATTCCAGGGATCGCAACCCAATCCCCAGACCGCCTCGGTCGGATAGGCGATCACGCCACCAGAGCGGACTGCCCTTGCCGCCTGCCGTAGCCGCCAGTTACCGATCATCCTGCCTCCTCGTACGAAAATGGCGGGCAGTCTAAACCAAACCGGCATGACGCCGAGAAGCGTGCGGCGAACTGAACGCTGGAATGATATTACCGGCGGCTGTTTCGCCCGACCTACAGTGCTCTTCTCGATTTTTCAGGGCTGGCAGATCATCCATACTCCAGCCTCGAAAACGATGCGACCGTCCAGCTCCAGCTCGGTCAGCGCAACCAGCACCTGCGGCAGCGGCTGGCCACAAGCCAGGGCCAGGGCTTCGCTGCTCAGGGGCACCGCCAGCAGATGACGCAACAGGGGATGCTCGGCAGCGACAGGCGTGGCAATGGCAACCGCCTCGCTCGGCGGCGCGATTCGCTGCCAGCCGCGCAGTGCTTCCAGCATATCCTGCACACACTCCACCAATACGGCTCCTTCGCGAATTAATTGGTGACAGCCACGGGCACCGGGATGATGGATCGGTCCGGGAATGGCAAATACCTCTCGCCCCTGCTCAATGGCTTGGCGTGCGGTGATCAATGAACCGCTCGACGGACTCGCTTCCACCACCAGTACCCCCAGGGACAGGCCGCTGATGATGCGATTGCGCCGGGGAAAATTACTGGCCTGGGGTGGGCTGTCCAGCGGCAATTCCGAAACCAGTGCTCCGCCTTGTTCGATGATTGCCTGCGCCAGCGACGCATGGCGTTGTGGATAAAGCCGTGCCAGGCCGGTGCCCAGCACCGCCACGGTCTGCCCGCCGGCATCCAGCGCCCCCTGATGGGCTGCCCCATCGATTCCGAGCGCCAGGCCGCTGGTGACGACAAAGCCGGCCCCCGCCAGGCTGACTGCGAAGCTGTGGGCATTATCGAGCCCGGGACGCGAGGCGCGCCGGCTCCCCACCATTGCCAGCTGCGGCCGCTCCAGCAAGGCAGGATTGCCTTCAACGTAGAGCAAGGGTGGTGCATCGGGCAGCTCCGCCAGCAGCGCGGGATAAGCGGGATCGTCCCACATCACCAGATGCCGGCCCGGCGTTTGCAGCCAGACCTGGGCCTGCACGGCGCGCTGGCGGACCTGCTCGCTGCGGCGATGGTCGGCGCAACTGGCAGGCAACCCCAGGGCACGCCAGGCGCTGGCCGGCGCGCTGAACGCGGAACCGGCATCGGGAAAGGCATCCAGCAACCGACGCAAGCGGCGTGGCCCCAGCTCGGGCAGCAAATGCAAGCGTAGACGGGCTTCGAGTTCTGCGGGAGAAATATTGAGCATGACGCTTCCTTATCTGCGCGTGCCGCTTCCGTACGATAATTCGTGGGACGTTCCGGCAAATAGTACAGCGCGCCGGGCAGCTGGCCTGAGGCATCAGGGATTGCGCACCCTGTCCATTATCGAAAGCGAACGATCGGCCTCCATGACCAGGCCATAGCTGAGCTTTTCATACGTGCGAAAAACCATCAGCAGGCCGGCACGTTCGTCGGGCACCTTTACCCGCTCGCCGGTGATCCGGTCACGCACCGTCTCGCCGGTCTTGTAGACCGCCAGTACGTTGCCTTCCTGCAGGCCGTCGCGAGACCCCTTGTTCAGCGTGACCACATCCATATGACCGACCTGTGTCACCCCACGCGGCACATCCAGAATCAGGCCATTGATCGGCCGTTGCGGAGCGCTGGGCATGAAACTTGAACTGATCGCACGTTCCTCGCTGGAAAACAGTCGGTCGCCGAGGCGCACCTCTTCGGACACGCGCGTCAGATTCAGCGATGCGATGTCGTTTTCAACGGACACCAGCGCGGCACTGCCCACGTTGTCGGCGTTGATACCAAGGAATTCCTTGGTCTGCGGATCGAGATAAACCTTGCCCTGTCGGAAGATTTCGTAGCCGGCCAGAGGCTGCTTGAATGAACCACGTCCGTAGATCCGGTCCCCCTGGCCACTGATCACCCTTTCGTCGTTGCCCGCCACGACATACGGCGCCGTCGCCAGCTCCTCCTTGCTGTCGACGATGCGGTTGCTCAACAAAAAGCTATTGATCGACTCCAGGGAGATGCTGGGAATAGCCTCGGCGATCGGCCGGGTACGGATCTGGGGAGACAGCTTGACGGTACCACGCGAAGCGCCGCGATCCAGCCGCAGCTGCGGCCGGCCATCGATATAGACCAGACTCAGGATATCGCCGGGATAGATGAGATGAGGGTTGCGGACCTGGGGATTGGCCTGCCAGATCTGCGGCCATTCCCAGGGCTTGCTGAGGAACCTGGCGGAAATGTCCCAGAGAGTGTCACCCCTCACTACCGTATAGCGCTCCGGATACCCATCCTTGAGCTGCACCGCCTGCACCAGCCCACTGGCCAGCAGCAGGGCGAGTAGTATTTTCCTCATGCGGCGAATCCCTTTATCATGTCTCGAACGTCACTGAACCATCGCAAAACTGTGCGGCACGGCCTGCGCGACCCGGCCGAACGGCAGTGAAGACTGGCTCGAAGCCGGTTCGAACGACCGGCGGCTGGCTGCGCAAGCCGCACGAAATACCGTGCTTCAAGCCGCCCGCCATCTTAGCAGTGGACTTTCAACCGATTGCGCGAGTACATCACAAACGTCTATGGCGATATTGAACATCCTGGAATTCCCCGACCCGCGCCTGCGTATCCAGGCCAGGCCGGTGGCTGCGGTCGACGATGACATTCGCCGGCTGATCGACGACATGCTCGAAACCATGTATGCCGCTCCAGGCATTGGCCTGGCGGCGACCCAGGTGAATACGCACCTGCGCGTCGTAGTCATGGATCTTTCCGAAGAAAAGAACGAGCCCCTGGTGTTCATCAACCCGGAAATCGAATTCTTGACCGAGGAACTGGAACCGTACCAGGAAGGCTGCCTGTCGGTACCGGGCTTCTATGAGAACGTGGACCGCCCGCAGAAGGTGCGCATCCGGGCGCTCGACCGCGAGGGGGTGCCTTACGAGCTGGAAGCCGAAGGCTTGCTGGCGGTCTGCATCCAGCACGAGTGCGATCACCTGAATGGCAAGCTGTTCGTTGATTATCTATCTACGCTCAAGCGCGACCGTATCCGCAAGAAGCTGGAAAAACAGCACCGCCAGCAAGACTGAACCCTTCCGATCACAGGGCCTGCCAGGTCCTATAAAGCGATTCCCATGACCCAGCCACTGCGTATTGTTTTCGCCGGAACTCCGGAATTTGCCGCCGAACATCTGCAGGCCATGCTGGCCTCCCGACACCAGATCATCGCGGTTTATACCCAGCCGGATCGCCCCGCCGGGCGCGGGCAGAAGCTGCTGTCGAGTGCGGTCAAGCAGCTCGCTCTCAAGCATGAGCTACCGGTCCACCAGCCGGCAACGCTGCGCGATGCCGCTGCCCAGGCCGCTTTGGCAGCGCTCGAAGCCGATCTGCTGGTGGTCGTGGCCTATGGCCTGATCTTGCCGCAGGCGGTACTGGACATCCCGCGCCTGGGCTGCATCAACAGCCATGCCTCGCTGCTGCCGCGCTGGCGTGGCGCCGCACCGATCCAACGCGCCATCGAGGCCGGCGACAGCGTAAGTGGCGTTACGGTCATGCAGATGGAAGCCGGACTGGATACCGGGCCGATGCTGCTCGAAGCGCACACGCCAATCGGTCCCGAAGATACTGGCGGCAGCCTGCACGACCGACTTGCCGCACTCGGCGCGCAAACCGTGGTGCAGGCGCTGGATGAGCTCGCCGCCGGTATCCTGCAAGCCATACCGCAAAACGATGCACTGGCCACCTATGCGCACAAGCTGAACAAGGACGAGGCGCGGATCGACTGGAGCCGCCCGGCCGTCGAACTGGAGCGGAGGATTCGCGCCTTCCACCCTTGGCCCATCTGTCACACCAGCCTGCATGGCGAACCGCTGAAGATCCATGCCACGCGACTCGGCGAAGGCCAGGGCGTACCAGGAAGCATTCTTGCCGCCAGCAAGGACGGCCTGACTGTTGCCTGTGGCGAAGGTGCGCTACAAGTGACCCGGCTGCAACTGCCCGGCGGCAAGCCGCTGGCCTTCGCCGAGCTGTTCAACAGCCGGCGCGAGCAGTTCGCGCCGGACACGCTGTTGGGCGCGTGATGATCGATGTAATGGTCTTTGATGCTCATGCGGGTAGCGAGGTCAATGACAAGGAGCGGTTGCGGGACGCCATGAAAGGATAGACTGAGCAGTTAAGGGAGCCTGCCCTTGCACGCCGCATCGCAGTGATTGCTAACCTTATTAATTGAAGCGACAGGATTTTTCCAAAATAAATACGAACCACACGGAAACCGATGAAAACACCAAAACGCCTTGAGCCTCTGATCGAGGACGGCCTGATCGATGAGGTACTGCGCCCCCTGATGAGTGGCAAGGAAGCCGCGGTGTACGTGGTACGCTGCGGCCACGAACTGCGCTGCGCCAAAGTCTACAAGGAAGCCAACAAACGCAGCTTCCGCCAGGCTGCCGAATATCAGGAAGGCCGCAAGGTGCGCAACAGTCGCGATGCGCGGGCCATGACGCGGGGCAGCAAGTACGGGCGCCGGGAGCAGGAGGAAGCCTGGCAGAACGCCGAAGTGACGGCGCTCTACCGCCTGGACAGCGCCGGCGTGCGCGTGCCCAGGCCCTACGGCTTTCTCGATGGCGTGCTGCTGATGGAGATGGTCGCCGGCGCGGACGGTGATGCGGCGCCGCGCCTGAACGATGTCGAACTGACGCCCGAGCAAGCGCGCGAATACCACGCCTTCATGATCCGCCAGGTGGTGCGGATGCTCTGTGCCGGCCTGGTGCATGGTGACCTTTCCGAATTCAACGTGCTGCTCGGCCCGGACGGCCCGGTGGTGATCGACCTGCCGCAGGCGGTGGATGCAGCGGGCAACAACCATGCGTTCAAGATGCTTGAACGCGATGTCGCCAACATGAACGACTACTTTGGCCACTTCGCGCCCGAATTGCTGGCCAGCAAGCACGCCAAGGAAATGTGGGCGCTATACGAGGCCGGCAAGCTGACCCCGGAGAGTGTGCTGACCGGCGAATTCGAGGAGCCGGAGGAAGAAGCCGACCTCGAGGCAGTGATGCGCGAGATCGACGCTACGCTGGCCGACGAGGCACGCCGCAAGGCAGCACTGGAGGAGAAGGATGCGCCAACGCAACGCGAGGAACCGCCACCACCATGGCTGCGAGGGTGAGTGCTGGCCCTCTTCCTCCTGTACAGGCCATCCTTGCGCACACATCGGCGTGTTCGAATCCTTGATATGAGCACTCGGCAGTGCTTGCGCGAAGGCTTTATGTAAAAATTGCATGGCTTGCGTGGAGGA
Organism: Azomonas macrocytogenes; assembly: GCF_014191985.1. Lineage (GTDB taxonomy): Bacteria > Pseudomonadota > Gammaproteobacteria > Pseudomonadales > Pseudomonadaceae > Azomonas > Azomonas macrocytogenes. The sequence continues at coordinate 76,286 of NZ_JACHXI010000005.1, read as the reverse complement.
CGAGTCTTCGTCTTGTCTGGCAACAACCCTTGCCACTCACCCATGCAGGCTCGATACAGCACTGAATCCTCCAGGAACCTCGAAGGGCAAACCCCGGGGTCCAACCCCTTTCCAGGCGGCAACGCAAGCGGGAAAACAATCGACTCCATGAAACCACGTCTGGCCGCCGCGCAAGCCCTGGCGGCAGTACTTTCCGGCAAGGCTTCGCTGGCTGGCAGCCTGCCCGGACCGCTGGCACAGGTGGCACCGCGTGATCGCGGCCTGGCCCAGGAGCTGGCTTACGGTACGGCACGCTGGCAGCCGCGCTTGTCCGGCCTTGCCGAACGCCTGCTGCAGAAGCCATTCAAGGCTGCCGACCGCGATGTCGAAGCACTGCTGCTGGTCGGCCTGTACCAGTTATTCCACACCCGGATTCCGGCACACGCAGCCATCGGCGAGACCGTCGGCTGCACGGACAAGCTGAAAAAACCCTGGGCCAAAGGTTTGCTCAATGCCGTGCTGCGCCGTGCCCAACGCGAAGGCGAAGCGCTGCTGGCGGAGCTGGAGCACGACCCGGTGATCCGCTTGGCGCATCCGCGCTGGCTGCAGAAAACCCTCAAAGCCCAATGGCCGGATGTCTGGGAAGCTATCTGCCACGCCAACAACCTGCATCCGCCGCTGACCTTGCGGGTCAACCGCCGCCAGGGTAGTCGGGCCGATTATCTGGCCCTGCTCGCTGCGGCAGACATCGCGGCACAGCCTTGCGAATTCAGCGCGGACGGCATTCACCTGGCCGAACCCTGCGATGTACAGCAACTCCCTGGTTTCGCCGCAGGCCGGGTCAGTGTGCAGGACGAAGCAGCCCAACTCGCCGCCGCCCTGCTGGAACCAGCGCCAGGCCAGCGGGTGCTGGATGCCTGTTGCGCACCGGGCGGCAAGACCTGTCATCTGCTGGAACAGGAACCGGAACTGGCCGAATTGGTGGCACTGGACCTGGAACCACGCCGTCTGGAGCGAGTGCGCGACAACCTGGCACGACTGCAGCTCGATGCCCACCTGCTCGCCGCCGATGCCGGCGATACCGCAGCCTGGTGGGATGGCCGACCGTTCCAGCGCATCCTGCTGGACGCACCCTGCTCGGCCACCGGCGTAATCCGTCGGCATCCGGACATCAAACAGACTCGCCAGCCCACCGACATACCGGCACTGGCCGAACTCCAGGGCCGGCTGCTCGATGCATTATGGCCGACGCTCGAAGTCGGCGGCGTGCTGCTCTACGCCACTTGCTCGGTGTTGCCCATGGAAAACCGCGAGGTGATCGCCGCCTTCCTTGCCCGTACGCCCGGCGCCCGCGAGTTGGACATCGTCAGCGCTTATGGGCTCAAACAGAGTCACGGTCGCCAATTGCTACCGAAGGCCAATGGTCATGACGGTTTCTATTATGCGAAGCTGATCAAGATCGCCGCACAGCCGCGGGTCGCCATGGCCTAGCCTGCACCGCAAGGAGATCGCTCCCATGAAAATCATCATTCTCGGCGCCGGCCAGGTAGGCGGAACCCTTGCCGAACATCTGGCCGGCGAGGCCAACGACATCACCATCGTCGATATCGATGGCGAACGCCTGCGCAGCCTCGGTGACCGCCTGGACATCCGTACCGTCCAGGGCAGGGGCTCGTTCCCTACCGTACTGCGCCAGGCCGGTGCCGATGATGCCGACATGCTGGTGGCAGTCACCAGCAGCGATGAAACCAACATGATGGCCTGCCAGGTGGCCTATACCCTGTTCAACACGCCGACCAAGATCGCCCGGGTGCGCGAATCGGCCTATCTGGTGCGCAGCGACCTGTTCAGCAACGAGGCGATCCCGATCGATGTACTGATCAGCCCCGAGCAGGTGGTGACCAACTACATCAAGCGGCTGATCGAATACCCCGGTGCCTTGCAGGTCGTCGACTTCGGCGACGGCAAAGCCCAGTTGGTGGCGGTGCGCGCCTACTACGGCGGTCCGCTGGTAGGCCAGGAGCTGCGCCAGATCCGCGAACACATGCCCAGTGTGAACGCGCGGGTGGCCGCCATCTTCCGCCGCAACCGGGCCATCCTGCCCAGGGGCGATACGGTGATCGAGGCCGACGACGAGGTCTTCTTCATCGCTGCCAAGGTCCATATCCGCGCCGTCATCAGCGAACTGCGCCGTCTCGAAGACAGCTACAAGCGCATCGTCATCGCCGGCGGCGGCAACATCGGCGAGCGCCTGGCCGAGGCCATCGAAAGCCGTTACCAAGTGAAGATCATCGAAATGAGCCCGGCGCGCTGCCGCTACCTGTCGGATCGGCTGGACAGTGCCATCGTTCTGCAGGGCAGCGCCTCGGACAAGGATCTGCTGCTGGAAGAAAACATCAACGAGACCGACATCTTCCTGGCCCTGACCAACGACGACGAGGCCAACATCATGTCATCGCTCCTGGCCAAGCGGCTGGGTGCACGCAAGGTAATGAGCATCATCAACAACCCAGCCTACGTGGACCTGGTCCAGGGAGGCGAGATAGACGTCGCCATCAGCCCGCAGCTGGCCACCATCGGCTCATTGCTGACCCATGTGCGGCGCGGCGATATCGTCACCGCTCATTCCCTGCGCCGAGGCGCGGCCGAAGCCATCGAAGTGGTCGCTCACGGCGATTCGCGTTCAAGCAAAGTAGTAGGTAAAGCGGTCGGTAAACTCAACCTGCCTTCGGGAACCAACATCGGTGCCATCATCCGCGATGAACAGGTGCTGATCGCCAACGACGATATCGTGATCGAATCGGGCGACCATGTGATTCTGTTCCTAGTGGACAAGGCGAGCGTGCGCGACGTCGAGCTGCTGTTCCAGGCAGGCCTTACGTTCTTCTGAACGGATGGGCCAGCCGGTCTACCGGCGATAATTATCGCTGCCCTCCTAACGAGCCGACATCCAGCATATCGTGCTGGATGTCGGCTTTTTCAGGCTGATTTCCAAGCGGCCGGGCTCAAGCTCAGCGTCGGTGAGGCAGGCATATACAGAGGCTTCAGCGCTGCTTGCGCGGCCGTTGCCAGCCGTCCTTGTTCACCTGGCGCGCGCGGCCCAGGGCCAGGGAGGCGGCCGGCACGTCCTCAGTGATGGTGGAGCCCGCCGCGGTGGTGGCGCCATCGCCCAGGGTCACGGGCGCGACCAGCGAGCTGTTGGAGCCGATGAAGACATCTTCGCCCATGACCGTGCGGTGCTTGTTGGCGCCGTCATAGTTGCAGGTAATAGTGCCGGCGCCGATGTTGCTGCGCGCACCGATCTCGGCATCGCCCAGGTAGGACAGGTGGCCGGCCTTGGCGCCTTCTCCCAGCCGGGCATTCTTCATTTCGACGAAGTTGCCGACATGCGCTCTGGCACTCAGTACCGCACCCGGCCGCAAGCGGGCAAAAGGTCCGCAATCGGCTCCCTCGCCTACGTCGGCGCCGTCCAGGTGACAATTGGCCTTGAGTACCGCATTGCGGCGCAGAATGCTGTCCTTGATCACGCAATTGGGACCGATTTCCACTCCATCCTCAATGACCACCCGACCTTCGAGGATCACATTGATATCGATCAGTACATCGCGGCCAATGGTCACCTCACCGCGCAGATCGAAGCGTGCCGGATCGCGCAAGGTCACGCCTTGCAGCATCAATTGGCGAGCAGCGCGGGCCTGAAAGTAGCGCTCCAGCATGGCCAGTTGGATGCGGTCGTTGGCACCCTGCACTTCCATTTCTTCCTGCGGTTGCTCGGTAGCGACGACCAGCCCGTCACTCACCGCCATGGCAATCACATCGGTCAGGTAATACTCACCCTGGGCATTATGGTTGGACAGGCGGCCCAGCCAGTCGCCCAGCCGCGCGCCGGGTACGGCGAGGATGCCGGTATTACCTTCACAGATGGCGCGTTGTTGCGGGGTGGCGTCCTTGTGCTCGACGATGGCGCATACCTCGCCGGTGGCATCGCGCACGATCCGGCCGTAACCGGTAGGATCGGCCAGCTCCACGGTCAGCAGCCCCAGCCGCTCTGACGTGGCCTGCTCCAGCAGACGCTGCAGGGTCTGTACCTGAATCAAAGGCACATCGCCATAAAGGATCAGCACCCGTTCGGCAGTCAACCCCGGCAACGCCTGGGCTACGGCATGTCCCGTACCCAGTTGCTCGGCCTGCGTGACAAACGTCAGGTCGTCCGCCGCCAGCGCTTCGCGCACCTGCTCGGCACCATGCCCGACTACCACCTGGATGCTGCGCGGACTCAACTGCCGGGCGGTATCGACGACATGCGCGAGCATGGATTTTCCGGCGACGGGATGCAGCACCTTGGGCAAAGCCGAACGCATGCGAGTGCCCTGGCCGGCGGCGAGGATGACGATGTCGAGGGACATGGCGGGAGTCCTGGATAGAGGCGGGTTGGAATGGATCGGGCCAGCGCCGCGAACGAGCAAGCATGACCGGTCCTGACTTTGCCCCTTGACGGCAGGGTTTTCAAGGGTCCGGCTGCACGCCGGTCATGGCTTTGCGTGCTTGTCATGGCGCCACCCCGCACTTCAGTCATGGCTTGCGCCGCTGTCTTGCTGGATGGCTCTGCGCAATATTGCGTTACATCTGCTCCGCCTTCCGGAAAGCGCCCACATGGACGGGCCGCGGGTCGCTTCCGGCCCGCCGGAAGCGGGCCGGCCCAGCGTCTGCGGTAGAACCTTGGCGGGACGACCGGGTCGTGAAGATAACGCCTGTCGCTGGCGTGCGATCTCCACCGAATCCGTTTCAGGGAGTAACTGCCGATGCCCCTTGCCGCCGCTTTTAGTCGTGTCACCGTGTTCAGTCTGCTGCCACTGATCCTGCTCAGCCTACCGCTTTCCCTGCGCTCGCAGGATGCGCCGCCCAGGCTGGACGTGCCCTACGTGCCGACCCCCGAAGCCGTGGTCCAGCGCATGCTGGAAATGGCCGAGATCCGGCCGGACGACTATCTGATCGACCTCGGTTCCGGGGATGGCCGCATCGCCATTTCCGCCGTGCGCGACCATGCCGCGCGCAAGGCGCTCGGTGTCGACCTGAACCCGCAGCGCATCCGGGAAGCCCGGCAGAACGCCGAGCGGGCGGAGGTGACGGACAAGGTCGAGTTCGAGCAGGGCGACCTGTTCGAGAAGGATATTTCCAAGGCCGATGTGCTGACCCTGTATCTGCTGCCCCAGGTCAACCTACGCCTGCGCCCGGTGATCCTCGACACCCTGGAGCCAGGCACCCGGGTGGTTTCCCACGCCTTCAGCATGCAGGACTGGGAGGCGGACCAGAGCGATGTGGTGGAGGGTAATTACATCTACCTGTGGATCGTTCCCGCCAAGGTGGAAGGTCGCTGGCAGGTGGATGCCGGCGGACGGACATACAGCCTCGACCTGCACCAGCACTTCCAGCAGGTGGAGGGTACCGCATCCGCCCCGGGCGTCCAGAGCGAGGTGAAAGGCAGCCTGCACGGCGATGAACTGCGCTTCACCCTCGACGACCAGTTGTATGTCGGCAAGGTGGAAGGCAATCGCATTCGCGCCGTTCCGGTGAATGGCGCCATGCCCAAATGGGCCGCCCGGCGGAGCTGATCATGAACCCATCCGCGCATTCCCGCCGGCCCCCGGCCGGCCTGTCGGTGCTCGATGGCGTAGCCGTGCTGGTCGGCGTCGTGGTGGGTGTCGGTATCTTCGGCTTCCCGCCGCTGGTGGCCCGGCATGCCGACAGCGCCCTGCTCTACCTCGGCCTGTGGCTGGCCGGCGGCCTGGTAATGCTGGTCGGCGCGCTCTGCTATGCCGAACTAGGCGCCGCCTTCCCGGACCAGGGCGGCGAATACCGCTATCTGCGCCTGGCCTGGGGCCCCCGGGTCGGGCTGCTGTTCGCCTGGGCGCGCGGCACGGTGATCCAGACCGGCGCCATCGCCGTGGTGGCCTTCATCTATGGCGACTATGCCCAGCGCCTGCTGTCACTGGGCGAGCACGGCGCGGCCTGGCACGCGGTGATCGCGATCCTGGCCCTGACCGCGCTCAACCTGCTCGGCACGCGGCACTCCAATCGCGCGCAGAGGCTGCTGAGCGGGCTGACCATCCTGGCGCTGCTGGCCATGCTATGCGCCGGGTTGCTGTTCGCCAATGGGCCGCCCGAGCCGATGGTCGCCGGCAAGCCGGCGGGGCTGTCCTTCGGGACGCTGGGCATGGGCATGGTGTTCGTGCTGCTGACCTACGGCGGCTGGAACGAGGCGGCCTATCTTTCCGGCGAGCTGCACGATCCGGGGCGCAACATGAGCCGGGTGCTGTTGATCGGCACCCTGGCGGTGACGCTCCTGTATCTGCTGGCCAACTTGGTCTACCTGGAAATCTTCGGCATCGCCGGCTTGCGGCAGTCCAACGCGGTCGCCGCCGATCTGATGGCCATCGTCGCCGGTCCCTGGGCGATGGTGGCGCTCAGCCTGGTGATCTGCCTCACCGCCTTGAGCACCCTCAACGGCACCCTGCTCACCGGAGCGCGGGTGTATTACGCCCTGGGCCGTGACGTGCCACAACTGGCTTCGCTCGGCATCTGGAGCGAACACGGCGCGACGCCGCGGCGCGCCCTGCTGGCCCAGGCCGGTATCACACTGCTGCTGGTGCTATTCGGCGCCCTCAGTCAGAACGGCGTGGAAAGCATGGTGGCCTATACGGCGCCGGTATTCTGGCTGTTCATGTGCCTGGTGGCGCTGTCCCTGCCGCGCCTGCGCCGCCTGCACCCCGACCGGCCGCGGCCGTTCCGGGCGCCCTGGTATCCCTGGCTGCCACTGTCGTTCGCCGCCAGTTGCCTGGGGCTGTTCTGGGCCAGCACGCTGTACGCCGGCCTGGGCGCGCTGCTCGGCCTGCTGGTGCTGGCCGCCGGAATCCCCCTGCTGTTCCTGCACCGGGCTCCGCAGGCCAGTGGACCACTGGAGCCGAGTGGCGAGGAAGAGGTTTGACGAGAAAGAGAGGCTCGCCCAACGCCCTCTCACTCACGGCCGGCAATGCGCCGGCGGCAGCACGTCCTGGGCGGCCTGGCGGGTCATCATGTTCAGGTCGCCAGCGTTGCGGACGGTGAAGACCTGGCCACCGGTCGCCCGGGCCAGGCAGTTGCCGGCGCCGGTGCCAAGGATGTCGATTACGTTGATCTTCAGGTGCGGCTTGCTGCGTGCCAGTGCCTGGGCCACGGCGCAGGGGTCCTGGCCGCAACTTTCACCGCCGTCGGAGACTACCAGCATCACCGATTCGCGGTTGACACCGTCGAGCATCTGCCCACCCTTGGCGATCCCGTCGGCCAGAGGCGTGCCTTGTACCGGGCTGATACCCCGTATGCGCGACAACAGGCTGCCGCGCTCGGCTGGCGAGTAGAAGCCGGCGTTGCGCGCCCGAGGGCAGTCCTCGATCAGCACCAGACCGGCGTTGACATCGCTGGGCAGGCGCTGCACCACCTGGGTGGTCGCTTCCCTGGCGGCCGTGATGCGCTTGGGCTCGCGAAAGATACGTCCCATGGTATTGATCCCTGGGTTACCGCCCAGCAGTATTTGCGCGGCGATATCGGTCACGCCCTGCACCATCGACGCCTGTTTGATTTCCGCTTCGGTGGCCAGGAGGCTGATGTCCATCGAGCCGGAAGCGTCGAATACGATGGCCAACTCTGGCGCCAGTTCCTTGGGTCGCTCGTTCGGGCAGAGATTCTTGGCGTTGGCGATCTGCTGCTGGCGGCAGTTCTGCTTGAGTTTCTGCTCGACCTGTTCCTTGAGTTCCGGATGCTGCTTGAGCAAAGGCTCCTGGGTTTGAATCTGCTGCAGCGTGGTGCAGTTGTTACCTGCCGCCGCGATGCGCTTTTTCACCTGTTCGGTCGGATCGGGCTTGGGTTCCGGTTTTGGCTCAGGTTTCGGTATCGGCTTGGGTTCGGGTTTTGGCTCCGGTTTCGGCACAGGTTTAGGCTCCGGCTTGGGTGGCTCGGGCTTCACTTCAGGTTTGGGCTCCGGTTCGGGCACTGGCTCCTTCTCCGGTTCCACTTCGGGAACCGGTGGTTCGGGTTTCGGTTCTTCCTTCGGTTCTTCGGGTTTGGGTGCCGGCGGTTCTTCTTTGGGCGGCTGCGGCTTTTCTTCCTGGGTAGCCGGTGGCTCGACAGGTGGGGCAGGCGGTTGTTCCGGCTGGCGGCCGTAGAACCACCACCAGAGCGCCGCCAGCAATGCCAGAAGCAGCAGCAACAAGAGCAACCAGGGCCACCAGCGGCGCTTGCGTGGTTCGATGGCAAGCATGGCGGCGGGTATGGCGCCAGGCAACGGCGGTTCGCCCGCGGGCAACGGCGGTGGTGCTGGTGGTGGCGGTGGTTCGCCACCACCCCAGAAGGTCACCACTGGCTGGCCATTGAGCGAATAGAGGGTGGCGGTATCCGGATAAGCAGTTGCCTGGCGCAGCAGCCCGGCCTGACGCTTGCCCTCCTCGCCCTGTTCTTCAAGCCGGGTGGCCAGTTGTTCGATGGAAGTCAGGCGCTCGTCCAGCAGATGGCGAACCTGGGCCGCTTCTTTCTCACTCAGTTCGGAAAACGGTACAGGTTGGCCGCCCAGATCCGAATACCATTCGACGACATCGCCCTCAGCTTGCCTGGGCTTGGCGAACAGCGCCGTCGTACTGGGCGGCAGATGGCGTTTGAGAATCTGGATGAGTTCGGCGTGACCGTTCAATACTTCTTCGGCATTGCGCGTTTCGCCGGACAAGCGTGAGATTCGTTTCATGGGTGCGTAGGTCCAGTCGGACGATGATTCACTTCTGCAGGCCCAGATCGCTTTCGAGATCGGCGACGCGATTTTGCAGCTTTTGCAGTTCGTACTGTTTCTGCATCACAGCGGTGTTGTCCTGGCGGTTGACGTCAGCCATGTCCTTTTCAATACCGGCGATCTGCGTCTGGATGCGCTGATTGCCTTGGGCGCGCTTTTTCAGATCGCTCAGCAAGGCATTCAAGGCCTTGTTCAACGAGGCATATTCGCTGCGGTTCTTGCCCAGCTCGCTGCTGACTTCGCTGCGCTCTTTCTGGATGGCGGCATAGACGTCGCGAAACATCTGGTTGGTCTTCTGCTCGTCGAGCAGCACCTGCTGCTTGTGTGTAACGCGCTGGTCATAGACGCCCTGGGTGTTGCAATTGAATTTGGTGGCGAAGCTGGCATCGGCATTGCGCGGATCGCAGTCCTGTTGGGTCACCGTGCAGGCGCCCAGAAGCAGTGTGCTGGCGACGATTGAAAGTCTGTACATATACCTAGCCCAGTCGGATAGAGGAGCGTTGCTTATAGAGTTGGTCGATCTCGGTTTCCAGCGAGGAGATCTGCTTTTGCATGTTATTGATTTCCGCGTTCAGCGTATCCAGTCGAGCGGCGCTGGCAGTGTTGCGCTCGGCAGCGGCGACCTTCTGCCATTCACGCTGCTTGGCCTGGGCGTTGGCCAGTTTGTCCTTGAGGAAGGACGCATTCTTGTCGATCTGCACCAAACGCTGCTGGGCTTGGGTCTTTTGTACTTTCTTGGCGGCGATGTCGCTCTTGATCTTCAGCAGACTCCGGCGATCGTCGTCAATCACACTCTGAGCGGTACGGGTCAGATCCTGCAGTTCGCGATTGTCCTTCTGCACATCGGCGATGGCGACATCGAGACGCTGCTCGTCATTGGCATACTGGGCACGTCGGTTATCCAGGTAATAGTTAGCCCCCATGCCGACGCCGCAACCGACCAGAGCCGCCGCCGCCAGACAGGTACCTTTATCATTGGCATTTCCCACCAGGCAGGCGAGTGCGCCGATTGCAGCGCCACCGGCACAAGCCTGCATCCCGGATTTGCTAAAAAACTCAGCCGACTGACTATTGGACAGACGAGGATCGACCCCGCTACTACCCAAACCACCCATGGTCTGACAGCCAGCCAATACCACGGCGAGACTGACGATCAGCCAACTGGCAGGTCTTTTCATGAACGAAACTGCGCTCATCTTCCCCACCTTCGCTCAAATCGATTTACAGGATTTCAGCCATTGCGCGCGTGACACCTTGCCGGTCTTCATATAGCCCTGCAGGTTATTCCAGTGGGTATCGAGATAGGCGCGCAGATTGCTTTTGCCGCGGGCAGCCAGTTGCTGCGCGACTACGCTTACCTGCGGCTGGACGGTTGCCTGGCTGTAGTTCAAGGCGCTGCCCACCACACTGTCGGCGTAATAATTGAGCATGAAATCCAGCACTTTGCGATGACCGTCCAGCTGTTCCTTGCGGGCGTCGCAGCGCGCCTGGGGTTCGCTGCCATCCTTGCCGCAGCTGCGGCTGAAATTGCCGTCCAGGGTATCGAGGAATTCTCCGTCGTCCTTGAGCTTGGTACAGAGAAAGGCTCCCAGTTGCAGTTCGGAACGGATCGCCTGGTCGCGCTGTTCGTCACGGGCCAGGGTGTTGGCGCGCAGGTCGCTACGCAGTTTTTCCAGCTGCTTCTTCAGCGCGTCGTCCTGCACGCTATCGGCGATGGTGCCGATCTCGCCTGCCGTATCGTGCCCTTGTGGCGGCTGGCCGGCTGCCGTGGTTTCCTGCTGCGTACCAAGCTTCTTCCATTCCTGCTCGACCTGTTTGATCCGGTCGCGGGAAGTCAATGTCGGTGATACCAGGGCCAGGCGGAAACCAGTGGTTTTCAGTTTGTTCTGCTCACTGCCGGTATTGCTGTAATAGGGCTCTTCCTGGCGCAGTGCGGTGCGCAGCTCCGCCTGTGGGGTCAGGTAGTTGCCGCCGCGCAGGATGTAGCCACCGGACTGGCCGTGCTGGCGATCCAGCTTGGTCAGGTGGAATGGCTCAAAGAGCATTTCGTCGACGTTGCCAAGCACATCATGCAGGCCGAGCGGATTGGGCTTGAGCAGGCCGGCGAGCTGCAGCTTGCCGTTGGCCGACTGGGTACCGGCGAACCAGGCATAGGCGTTCACCCCTTCCGGCATGGGGAAGCGGGTGTCGCGAAATTCGGCCTGGGACACGGCCATGCCGCCGCGCGCGGCGAATTCCCATTCAGCCTCGGTGGGCAGGCGCAGGAAGCCGGCCATGCCGTCTTCCTTGGGGAGTTTGTCGGGAGCATTCTTGCGCAGCCAGAGGTTGTACTTGTCGGCAAAGGCTGTGGCATCGAACCAGCTCACTCCGGTCTGCGGCAAGCGCCGCCCGGTTGAGGGTTCGGGACAGGTCGGATTCATCACTGCCTGGTATTGCAGCTCGCTCAGTTCGTACTTGGCCATCAGGTAGTAGCGGCCTGGCTCGGGTTTTTTCACACTGAAACTGCCGGCGATATAGGTGGGCCGCGCCTGTTCCAGATAACCCCATTCGTCGCTGTCCTGGCCAAGGGTGATGGCGTAGTCATCCAGAGGGTTGGCCATCGGCACCTGCACCCGGCGCAAGACCATGGCTCCAGCGCATGGCATCGGCAGCACCACATCGCCATCCTGCGGCTGCGGGTTGTAGTACTTCTCGTCCCAGGCCGCCTGTGCCGAGAGGCTGACCAAGGCCAGTGACAACGCAGCGATGGCGACACTCAGGAATTTTTCAGAGATCTCGCAGGCTTTCGGCCGGCTGAATATGAATCGCACGAAACCCTCCTACTCCCGCCACCAGCATGGCGATCAGCAATGCGCTGGCGAAGGCCAGCAGAATATGGATGTTTTCCAGTCTGCAAACGAAGGCATTGTCGGCCAGGTTGGCACCCAAAGCCGCGTTGAAGATCAGACTACCCACAAAATAGGCGGCATAGCCCAGGCCGAATGCCAGACAGGTGAGCAGCGCCGCCTGCACTATCACATAGAAACCGGTCGCACCACGGCGAAAACCCAGCAGGCGCAGCAGAGCCAGATCCTTGCGCTTGCGGTCGATATTGGCGAGGAAGGCCCCGGCCAGCGAGGCGACGCAGCCAGCTACCGCCGTCCAGGCGATCACGGCAAAGATCAGGCCGAGCACGCGGCTGATGGCCTTCACCGACTCGATATCCCGGGCGCGGGTATTGGTCTCGATATTAGCCTGCTCCAACCAGGCAGCGATGGGTGCCACATCGTCCAGGCCACGCGCATAGATCCGGGCACGGGCATAACGGTCACGCGGCTTTTCCAGTGGCTTACCGGTGGTAAAACCGAGCATGGGTACGGCAAACCCGTCGCGGAAATTCTCCATCGCGACCAGGAAATCCAGCGACACCAGTACTGCCGGGCGCGGGAATACCGTGTCAGCCAGCACGCCGGCGACGGTCACGTCCAGGTGGCCGTTTTCGTTTTCGCCATCCAGCTTGCGCAGCACCAACAGCCGGAAACGATCTCCGGCTTTCACCTCCAGCTTGCGGGCTGCACTGGCACTGAGCAGTACCTGATCGATGGCTGTCGGCGCAGCGAGGGTGCCGCCCAGCAAGGGATCGCCCGCACCGGTGGGAATCACCTCGGCGTTGGCAACGAAGCGCTGGTTGTCACGCATCAGATCGGCCTGGGTGTTCAGCGAGCGGGTCAGCGGCATGACGAACCCGACATCCGTTCGCGCTGCCAACTGTTCGAACCAGGCACGGTCGAGGTCGTAGTTGCCGAGTACGCGGATTTCCAGGTTGCGCGGATCGTTCAGCAGTTCCTGCTGCAACTGCGAAACCACGCCGTATTTGAGGCCGAACAGCAGCAACAACGGCGCGATCACTGCCACCAGCGAGGCGACGATGCACAGCGATACCTTGCGGTCATGCCACAGATCGCGCGCCGCCAGCTCGATCAGCAGGCGCCGCCGGGCGCGGGTTTCAGGCTGCGTCATGAAACACCGTACCGCCCTTGGGCGCCTTGTCGTCCGGTACGCCGACCAGATTGCGGATACCGCAGTCGCGCACCAAATCCCAGTCGTGGGTGACCAGCAGTGCAGCAATCCGCCAGCGCCGCACCAGTTCGATAATCAGTTCGAACAGCTTGCGCGCCTGGATCGGGTCCAGCGCGGCGGTGGGCTCGTCGGCCAGCAGCAGATCCGGCTCATGGGCGATGGCACGCACGAAGGACACCCGCTGGCGCTCGCCAATGGAAAGCTGGCCGGGCTTTTTGGCCAGCAGTGGCGCCAGGTTCAAGCGCTCGATGGCATCCTCGACCGGTTCACTGGCCACCGACAGGCCGAGCATGCGCCGCGGCAGTTCGATGTTCTGGCGCACGCTGAGAAACGGCAGCAGACCACCGGTCTGCAGGACGAACCCCAGGCGCCGGGCACGGATATCAGCCAGGGCTTTTTGGCGGTCTTCGTGCAGCAGGTCAGCGATATCCAGGGCTGTAGCGGAATCGCCGAGACGGTAGCTATCGAGCGTTTCCGGACGCAGGATCAGGCCGATCATTTCCAGGAGCGTGCTCTTGCCGCAACCACTGGCCCCGGTGATGGCGGCGACTTCGCCACGTTGTAGGGACAGCAGTGGAAGCGCTATGCGGTAGTCGGGGCCACGGCGGATAGTGAGGTTTTCGATATGGAGCACGTAGAGTCAAGCCTCGCGTTTGAGTGAGGCTGGCGAGAAAGAGTGGATTTGTCGCCAAATCGATACACTTTCTCTCTTGGAAATTGCAGGTTTCGTCTCCAACGAGGAAAAAGCATCGGTCATATACCTTGTAGCCGCATCGAAAAGAAAACGCCTCAAGGCAATGCCTCCAACGGCACCGGATACACGTGGTCCCGAGGATCGCTACCCTCGGCCAGTGACACCCAGCGATCCACATCCGCGTTGTACTTCTGGTAGTACTTGAGCTTGGTGTTCAACCGGCGGATGAATTTCTCCTGCTCCAACCCTTCCATGCCTTTCCAGGTTTCCTCGTCGAGATTCAGCACTTCGCTCAGATAAGGCAGACCTTCCAGGTATTCGGCCATCAGGCCCATCTGCGCCAGGGTCTTGGCATCGCCCTTCTGCAACTGGTTGGGATCCTTGCCCATGGTGGCGGCTACCGAGCGCAGGCGCTGGAACATATCTTCAGGCGAGATCAGACCTTCGTTGGCGGCATCGGCAATCTGTTTGACCACTTCGCTCAGATCGCTCAATTGCCCCTTGGTCAGCAGTACCCGCACGTCGGTGGTCGGCACGTTCTGCTTGAGGTAGTCACGGTCGCTGATCCAGGCTTCGAACACTGGCGGCGCGCTGGCACCAGTGGCTTCGCCGAGATAGGCCAGGCGCATGGCGTAGCCGAGCTTGGCAGCGTCCGCCAACAGATTCTTGTCCGCCGCTTTGTCGTTCGTCTGCTTGCCGTAGTCGGCATCGGCGCCCAGGGCGCTGCCGGCGGCCATGTCGCCACGATAGGCGGCCTTGACCTGGGCCGTGATGGCCGCGCCCAGGCTATCGACCATCTTGCCGAAGCTGTCGACGTTGCCAGCATCCACTGGGTAATACAGGGGCTTGTTGAGGAAAGCGTTATTGGACAGGTCTGTGTACTGCGTCTCGGCAGAAGCATGGTTCTTCGCCCCCGCCGGGGTCTTCAAGTGCAGGGCATAGATCGCCACGCCACGATACTTGGCTTCCAGGCGCACCTGGTCGGCATTGAAGCCGGTGGAAGACAGTGGATCGTCACCGGTCAGCGCCCCGGCATCGGTGATCAGCACGATGTAGCGAGCGCCAAAGTTGTTCCATTCCACATTATCCAGCGCCTGCATCACCCCGGCGAAGGCATCCTCATCAAAACGGCTGCTGGATACAGTGGCCTGCTTGAGCGAGGAAATCTTGTTGAGGAAGTCCTGCCCATCCTTGACCGTGCTCGGGTTGACGAACATCTTGCTGGTGTATTCCAGGGCCGGCACTTCCTTGGTGTTGGAGCGGAAGGCGACCAGGCCGAACTTGACCCGATCCAGCAGTTTTTCCTGCTCGATATTCTGGTAGATCTCCTTTACTGCCTGGCGGGTGCGATCGATATACGGTTCCATGGAGATGGTCGAGTCGATGACGAACACCACGGCGGCGCTGAAGCCTTTCAGGGTGTTTTCCTCGTTGACCTTGGCGGGCGCGTCCTTGGCTTTCGGATCGGCCGCGGTCACCGAGGCGACTTTCAGCAGCCGGGTCCGAAAACCTTTTTCGGTGAGGATTTCCTCGGCATCCAGCACTGGCAACAGATAGAACTGCTTTTCCAGATCGATGGCGTAGTTCGGTTCCTGGGCCACCACGGCGGGATCGCGACCCTGGCTCGCCAGGTTGGCGCGGATGGGTTTGAGCAGCTTGGCCGGATCGTTCTGGGCAAAGAGTTTTTCGGGCGTTTCGCGCTGGCGGAAGAACAGCAGCGGATCGCGCCCGGCCGGGTTGGTCAGCGCCAGGGTCATCTGCATCTTCCACTCTACCGAGCAACCGGCGGGAATCCAGCCGACGGTTTTACCGTAGCTGTCCGGGCCGACCTGCAGCCACTCGTCGTTACCAGCCTTTTGCCGCTGGTAGACATAGAACCGGGTGAACGCTGGCTGCGCCTTGCCACCAGTAGCGCCAGCCTTGTCGCCCAACTGGCAGGTCGGCGTGGTCAGTACGCGCTGGTAGAGGGTCTTTTTGCCTTCCTGCAGCAAAGGTTTGTCGGCTGCCAGGCTCTGGCCGGCAACAACGCCTAGAAACAGACTTGTAAATAACGCCAGATCAGGCCGCATCGTCATTTCTCGCTCGCTTTCTTCAATTCTGCCAGCCGTTGGCTGGCTTCCTTGTTGTTGGCATCGTTGGCCACCGCGATCTCATACCAGTAAACCGCCGTCTCGGCATCGGCAGATTCGATGCAGCCACCAGCCTTGAAGGTTTGCGGATCGTATTCGCGGGCATAGGCGAAGGCGATGGCAGCATTGCCGGACTGCGCCTGATGTGCGTACAGGCGCTGCACCACACCACAGCGCCTGGCTTTTTTCGCGGCGTCGATCACCGCTAGGAGCTGTTCGCTGGATGGCTTGGATTTCAGGCAGGTCTGGATAAAGGCCAGGTCTTGCGCACTGCCATCCAGGGTGCAATCACCTGCTTCGCTGCTGCTTGTCGCCGGTGCGGTAACCTGGGCCGGGTCCACGGCAGGATTGTCGCTGAGACTGTGGTCGCGCAGGAAAAACCACCAATAGCAGGCCGCGCCGATGACCGCCAGCAGGGTCAGCAAAGCGATGATCCATACCAACCGGCGAGGATCCTTTATCACGGGTGGAATTTCACGAGGCTCGGCGGTCAGGGATTCCATGGGTTCGGGAGGGGGTGGCGGCTCGACCACTGGCTCCGTTACCGGCTCGACTACGGGTTCCGGCGGCGGTGATGGCTCTGCTTCGACGGGCGTCGGCTTGTTACGGGGGTTGACTCGTCCCTCTTCGCGCAGCGAATTGCCAGCAGCCTGGGACGACAGCAGGTTGCCGACGGTACGCAGTACGCCTTTGTCGCTCGCCTCGGTATTGCGCAATTGCAGCATGTAGACCATCTGCGGATCGAGCACCAGGGGATCGATCAGCCAGGGGCCGACTTCGCCGCTCAGGAGCTTGCCGTTGTGCTCGAACCCATCGATGACGTGCCAGGCGGGATTGGTATCCCAGCCGCCGCGGACATCAAGGTAGCGACCGTCCTGATTACGCTGGATAGCCAGTTCCAGCCCCTCGGTACCGGCTTCCCAACCGTGCAGGATCAGCTCCCCGTAGCCGGGCTGGCCGCTGGCCGCTGCCTTCAGTTCGATTCTCAGCATACTTGCCTATTCCGCTCGCGCTGCATGTAGGGTGGCGAGGATCTTGCCCAGCGCCTCGTTCTGCTCGGGAGTGATTTCCCGGCCGGCGCTGTGGCCGGCGTTGTCTTCAGCGATCCGGGCCAGAGCTACCAACCAGTCGCCGACATACTGGCGAGTGTGCTCCTGAGGTTTCTCCGGCAATAGCGGCAGCTTACCCGGTGCAACCTCGGGTGGCGCCTGGAACAATTTGCCGTCAGGCAGGATGCGGCTGTCCGGGCGCAGCTCGAGAGGCAGCTCGACGAAACCGAGCCAACCGATGAAGTCGGCCAGCATGATCTTGGCCGTGAGCACCTGGCGCCCGGCCAGCTGTTCGCGCTTGGTACCGATCTGCTCGGTGCTGACGATGGCCTGCAGCAGGCGCTGCTGCAGGTCGAGTCGGCTGGCGCCGGTGATCAATTCATCCACCAGGGCCTCGATTGCCGATTTGTCGAAGCCCAGATAGGTCATCAAGAGTACATCTTCGGGAATATGGCGAAGATGGCTGATCCATTCGCGCAGTACGGCCTGGGCGAAGCGCGCATCGCTGCCGGTGACAGGCGGTGCAGACGAAGCAACTGCTATCGCCGGGCGGTTGTCGCCGAACAGATCGAAGGTATCGTCGCTGCCACCAGCACCCAGGTTGATTGCACCAGAGGAAGAAGCCTCGGTTTCGCCTGTAGCCGGCTCGTCGTACTCCTCTCCCACATGCAGGTACAGAGTGCGTAGCGCATCATCCGGCAGTTGCATACGTTGCAGCAGTTCGCCGAGCAGAAAACGCCGCGGCCAGATGGCGTTGGAAATCTGCTGGGCAATCTTGCGCTTTTTCTCCAGCTCACCGGCGCCTTCAGCCTGGAACCAGTGGCCGAGCCGGTTATCGAGCAGGTGCAGCACATCGTCCAGCTGCTCGCGGATACGCTCCAGCTTGACGCCATGCAAGGCGACCTGGCGCAGATAGGCGCTGATCCGCCCCATGCCGCCATCGTTCAGCGCCAGCATCGCGTCCCAGGCTTGTTCTGCGTCTCGCACATGGCGATTGACCGTCTCGTCCTCGGTAAAAGTGCGGCGCATCAGTTCCAGAGAACTGCAGGCAGCCTTGTGAATGGCCACTTCCTGGCCATCCTGCAGATCGAGGAAGGTCACTTTCATGCGCGGCTTGCGCACCAGGAAGGTGTTGTCGAATGGCTGGCCATCGCTCCAGTCCTGCAGCCAGGCATACTGGCCGAAGCGCTCGAGCATGGTCATCTTCATCATGCCACCGCTGCCCCAGCCCATGCGCAACAGATCTTCGCCCTTGTCCAGGTCGCTACCGATGCGCATGTCGAACATGGTGATCGCCCATAACAGACCGGGCTTGCGTCGGGCACGCTGTTCGGGCGTCTCACCCTGGGTCCGGTCGATCCAGCGACTCAGTACCGGGCCGACGCTGGTGACATCCGATTGCTTGTTCGAGGGTGTGCAAACGATCAGCACGTTCATTTCCTGGCTGTCGGTGTAGCGCTCGAACAGATAGGCGACCTTGCCGCGCAGGATCAACTGCGCCACCGGGCTGGCCTCGTCGCTGCTCACGGCACGCCGCACATCGTCGAGCGATTCGACATTCAAACGACCGCGGTAACCGGGAAAATCGAGCAGATCGACCTCTTCGAACAGCGGCTCGCTGGTGGGTTCGACCAACGGGAACACCAGCTCGGCAGTGAGTGCCGCCAGTTGCGCCAAAGACAGCTGTACCTCGGGCTTCAGCTCGCCGCCCACCCAGGGCCGCACGCCGATCTGCTGGTCGGACGCCTTGCCGAGCCGCTCCAGCATATCCACGTTCATGATGCTGTCGGCCTGCGACAGCCCGCCCTGGCCATTGGTCCGCACCAGGGCTTCCAGCGGCGCGAAGACCTTGTGGGCATTGCCCAGGCTGGACAGGGTACGGGCGAATGCGAGGTAGGCTTCACTCAGTTCGCCTATCTCGCCCCAGAAGATCGAAAACAGGTGCGCCCGGTCTTCCAGTGCCAGGTAGGGCGCAAGTTCCACTGCCAGCGGCCAGTAATAGTTGCTCAAGGGGCTGAGGGAGCCGGGAAAACTGCCTTGCAAGTAGTCCCACAAGGCCACGACATCGTCTTCGCTGACGCCTGCGACCGGCTTGAGCTGCCGACGCTTGTCGAGCTCGCGGAGCAGTTGGCGGATCGCCGTCTCGTTGTAGCCGTACTGCACCTTCTCGGTGTTGAAGTCGTTGAAGAAGGAATTGGCCAGCACCTTGGCCAGCTCGACTTCGGTGAACAGCTTCAACTCCAGGGGAAAATCGTCCGGCCCCGGCCGTGCAGTACGACTGAAGCGCGTCACCAGGCCGGTGGCCTCCTTGCCGCCGCCCGGCGGATTGACATGTTCGATGAAGTCCAGGCGGCGCTCGCCGAAGTCGGTCTCCAGCTTGCCGTTGACACCCGCAGCCAGGGTCGAGATCAGGTAGGACTTGCCGGCTTGCGACAGGCCGAAGAAACCCACGGTCATCGGCAGCGTTGAAACGCTACCCAGACGCCGGGCCGTATTGCGCACGCGGCGCAGACCGAGGATCAGGTCATCCGCCTCGTTGTCCAGCCGCGGCGCGCTGCGGCGTACCTGGCCGATCCAGCGGATCGCCTCACCCGCACCGGTATGGATGGCGGTCCAGCTTTGCGAAAGTCGTTCAGGCGATTTGGAATCGTTCATTTGCGAAACACGCTGCCACTATCGAGCCAATATTGGGATTCACCCAGTCCAGCATCGGACAGGGTGTTGAGTTTGAGCCGGATGTGCGAGCGGCTGACCGAGCCGTTGCTCGATTCCGCACCGAGGAATTCGAAGCTTTCGCTGCCTTCGCTCGGATTACGCGAGGGCTTGATGCCCAGGCGTACCTTGAGCACCAGACCCTTGGATGCCACTTCTTCGCGCAGTTTCTGGTTTTCGATGCTCAGGGTGTACAGCGGCGCGGCCGACCAGCGCTCATTGGACAACTGACGGAACCCCAGGCGCATGGTACCGCGCATGTCGAAGGTGGATTCCGGCAGCTCGTATTCCGGGTCGTCAAGATCGATGCCGCGATAATAGACGTTGCTGTCCTTGACCACGTTGTTGTTGTCGATCAGCCCCAGGTATTTGAGCGTCGAGTAAGGCTTCAGCGCCGCCACGCGGAAGAAGAAGTTCGGCAGGCGCAAGCTGCGGCTCAGCAGGCAAAGCATGGCACCAACCGCTGCGGTGGTCTTCGGGTCTTCGATGCGATCCAGCTTGTTGAACGGATACCAGCCGCCCGTGCGGTAATGATTGAGCGGCAGGATGCGTCCCGGCGGCAGCGGCAGCAGCTTGCGGAACAGTGCCTGCACGCCAGGCAGGCGCGACGGCCGACCGGTCAGCAGCAGCACATCGCAGGGATAGTGGTAGACCACTTCGCAGAGCGCCTGGATGGTCTTGCCGATATTCATGCGGTCGCCGATAAAGGCTTCGTGGATGCGCCGCAGACTGACTTGCAACGGTGTAGCGAGGATATCGAAAGCCTCGCTGTCGTTGCCCAACTGGCGGCGTACGGCGTTGCTGACATATTCCAGCACATCGCTGGTGGGCCGTTCGTTGAGCAATTCGCCGAAGGTAGCGCTGACCAGCGCGGCGGGGTCCAGCGGATCGTAATGCTCGTAGGCCTTGAGCAGGCGCAGGCCGATGGGGCTGAACACCTGCAGGGTCAGTTGCTGGCGCAGCATGGCCTCCTGCACGGCCAGCGGCTCATTGCCGATCAGGCGCGACAGCAGTGCCTCAGGCGCCGTGATGTCAGCCTTGACCAGCGCCTCGCGCAATGCCGGCAGGACGAATTGGCGGATCACATCGAGCAGAATGTCATCGCCGGCCACCTTGAAACCGTCGCGGAAACGCTGCTCGGGTGTGATGTAGACATTGCTGCCGGTGCCGTCGAGACGGTATTCAGTGATCACCAAATCCGTGGTGCCGCCGCCGATATCGATCGAGGCGATGGTCAGGCGATCCTTGTGCTGCAGATCCGGGCGAGCCATGGCGGCGAAGAACTCTTCCGGCCGGCCGGCGAAGTTGTTCTGGGTCTCATTGAACAGGTAGACCACCTGGCCGCAGGTGGCTTCGTCCCATTGCACATGCACTTCGGGTAACCAGGGCCAGGCTGTCTGGCGGCTCTGGGCCTCCTTGATATTGACTGGATCGTCTTCGGGATGCCAGCCGAGGCTTTTCCACACCAGGCCGATGGCCTGCTCCATGCAACGCGCAAAGATTTCGCGCTCGGGCTTGGGCATCGACGGCGGTACGGTGAGGATGATCGAGCGTAGGTGGCGCGGCACCCGCGAATGGCTCATGCGCAAGCGCTGCGAGGGGCTGTTAATCTGCATCAGCGCCTGGCTGAGCACTTCGCAGAGCATGAAGGTCATCAGCGAGCTGCGCGAATAGTGCGGGTGAAACACCGGCATGCGCTCGTCAAATGGCAGCGTGTAGAGTGCCTGGCCTTTTTCGTTGATCAACCCGGCCACCGGTGCGGCCGTGGCGTGCGGCTCGCTTTCGGATTTGACATAGGCACAGTTGAAGCGCCAGCCCGGTTCGTAGTTGTCTTCATCCCACAGGTAACGCTTGGGGCTCGACAGCCCGGTCGAGCCTTCGGTACCACGCCGGCGACTGGCCAGGCGCCCGGCCTCGCGACCGACGCGGGCGATGGTCGGCCAGAGGAAGGCTTCGCGGCGCCCGCTCTGTACCGAGAAATGATCTTTGCCAAAGACCGCCTGGGCGAATTCGATGCGACTTTCGAATGGCTCGGGATAGA
This sequence comes from Azomonas macrocytogenes, assembly GCF_014191985.1. Taxonomy (GTDB): domain Bacteria; phylum Pseudomonadota; class Gammaproteobacteria; order Pseudomonadales; family Pseudomonadaceae; genus Azomonas; species Azomonas macrocytogenes. The sequence continues at coordinate 54,811 of NZ_JACHXI010000005.1, read as the reverse complement.
CCTGCTCGGGCTGCGTCAGGTCGCGCAATTCCAATTCATAGCGCTTGCTCAGGCCATTGTTTTCCTGCGGATGATCCTCGATCAGGATGCCGCAGGTCCGCGAATTGCCGACATCCAGCACCATGTCCACCGGAATCGCCTTGTGCAGGTCGCTGTCACGGTTGGAAATCACCTTGAGTTCAGGGACCGGTAGCAACGTGCCGAACAGATGCAGCAGGTTGAGGTAATGCGCCTGGTGGTAGAGCTGCTGGCATTCGGCCTCGATATCGTCGAGCTGCATGCGCACCGGCGGCAGTTGGGCCTGTTCGACGAACAGTTCACGCAACCAGCCATCGACCCAGTTGAGATCGAGGAACCAGCCCATTTCATCGGCTCGGTAGGCCAGCGCGAAGCTGGCACCAGCCCTGACATCGTCGCTGGTCGGGGCCAGGTAGGCGGTATCGCTGCGGCTGTCGAAGACCTTGGTATCGAAGGCCAGGGTGACGCGGTGGGTATTGCCGTCCGGGTCCTCGCCTTCCTTGAGTTCGACGATACGGATTCGCGACCAGTTGGATGGACCGTCGTCGAAACGGCGCGGCGGGCTGAAACGAAAAAACGGCAACGGTAGCCAGAGCCCTTTGAGCAGGCGCACCGACTGGTCGACCCCGACGTTGAACGTCGGCGACACCGCGACGCCGGGCTCGGCCGGATGATAGAAACTGTTGCTGCGTTCATCGAACAGCAGCCGAGCCAGCGGACCGTCGCTACGCGACCGGACGAACTCGCCGGGCAGTTCGCGGCGCAGTTCGAGCTTGACGGCGAAATCCAGGAACTGGATGCCGCTACCCATGATCAGGGTGATCCGTTCTTCGTAATCCGTTTTTTCTGGAAACATCGTGTCGTTTTTCCGCCCTACTGGCCGCCCTGCCGCATCGACATGGGGAATTTCTGATTATCGTAACTGCCGGTGCAATCCGCCGTACTCTTGGCATCCGGCGCACAGACCACTTCCGGCAGCTTGTAGGTGCTGCCATCGCTGCAGGTCGCCTGGCCCTGGTTGGTGATCGCTAGATTGCCACCTTTCATCGAGGCGCTCACTGCTCCCGAACACTGTACGCCGTCGCCCCGGCGGATGCCGACCTTACCCTTGCCGTCTTTGCCGAAATCGTAGTCCAACTGCAGTGGTTTGCCGGTCTTGGCGTCCTGGATGCCGGCACCGGCCCGCCAGTTACCATCGAGAAAGTCGGTCGAGCCGTTCTTTTGCGCCTCGGGCGGAATGTTCATCGGCTTCTGGCCAGCCTTGTCCTGGGTGGATTTATCAGCAGCATCCTTGGGAAGTTCCGGTGGCGGTGGCGGCACCTGCGGCTTTTCGCCGGGTTTCTGTCCGTCGGCGGGAGGCTGTTCGCCGTCCTTGGGTTCCTCCGCACCCTTGCCATCCTCCTGGCCAGCCCCATCGGGACCGGGCGGGGTATCCTCGCCGGCGGGAAGGCCATTCTCCGTCTCAAGGTCACCATCGCCAGTACCGGGCTGGATAGTGCCATCCCCTGTAGCGTTGACGGAGGACGAACCTTCTACATTGACTGTGCCACCATGCAGGTCGACATTTCTTTCTTGCACTGCCGGCAGCCCGGGCAAATCGATCTGGGACAGACCAAGCGGCAGCTCGACGGTCGGTGCACAGGCACGCATCAACCACAAAAGAAGCAGTAGCAGCAGCGGCAATAGCAGCAGCCAGAGCCAGCGGCGCCAGCGTGACGAAGTAACCGCCACAGCAGTGGCCGAAGCAATGGGTGGCGGCATGGGCGCAGCACTTGTCGGAGCAGGAGCCGGCGCGACGGGACGCAACAGGGAAAGCGAATCCTGGCCCTCGGGGCTGCGCTCGTCGCTGAAGCCCCAGAAAGTGATCACCGGCTTGCCGTCCACCAGATAGACGTGCTCGGCATCAGGAAACTGCAGGGCCTTTTCCAGCAGGCGACCGAAGACCTGCTTCTCGCGATTGTGCACATCGCCGCGCATGGATTCGCTGGTGGCGCGCAACCCGGCCTGCATCTCTTCGAGCAGGGCAAAGGCCTGTTTGCGTTCTTCAGGGATGGCCGCCGACCAGGGCACCACGTCGCCTTCGAAAGGCGCGTACCAGTCGATCCGGTCGCCGGTTTCATTGGGTTGCGGGATGGCCAGGCAATCGGCAGCCTCGCGTCGCATCTTCAGGCGGATGGCCTCGCGCAGTTGCAGCGCCACGCTGTATACCGGCTGGCCGTCGACGCCCAGCGCCTTGAATTCCTGAAGCGTTCCCGTACGAAGCAATGCACCCGGCATTCTGGTTACCTTTTCCAGACTGGCAGGACTGCCGGCCTTGTTGAAGTGCGTTGGTTGCCTAAACCTGGGCGCTCCTGATCAGCGTTAGAGCCAACTCCGCAAAACTCCCGAGCACCTAGACCAACCATACCCTGGCAAACTCCTCTTCAGCATCAATCGGAACCCCTTCGATTCCAGATCGATTGATCGCAAACCCTATCCGATTTTCATTCTCGCCTTATCACATACTTGGAATCAAACGTGGCGCTTGGAATTTACGGACCTGGTCTCAGCCTCTGCCAATAGGCACGCGCCTTATCGAAAAAACGCTCTTCCGCATCCTTGGCGATGCAAATACTCTTGCTTGCCGCATCTACAGTACAAATCGGAGTGAACTATGAAAGCACAAATCACGGAACGTGCCCTGGTGGCCAGGGTAAATCGTAAACTGACGCCTCGCGATACACAGCTCAAACGGTGCAGTATCGATAGCACACGGCACGCAGCCACTGGCAGTTTTTATCAGATCGATCTGGCTACCGGCAGGGTGATAGCCGATCACCTGGATCTTGAAGCCATGGCTCGTAAAATTGGTGTTCTGGCTGATTGGGAAGAGTTGGAGCAGCTTTGAAGATCAAGCTACAGAAGCCCAGTAAAGACAAAGGGTAGCCGAAGCTACCCTTTGTCTTTACTGCATTTATCGAAATACGCCTATCAATGATGACCGTATTTCTTGCGCAGCTGCTCGATGGTGCGCAGTTGAGCTACTGCTTCGGCCAGACGCGCAGCGGCAGAACTGTAGTCGAACTGTGCGCCTTTCTCGTTCAGTGCGTTCCGGGCAAACTTGACAGCTTCCTGGGCAGCGACCTCATCGAGATCCTTGGCACGGGTTCCGGTGTCGGCGAGTACTTTCACCATGTTCGGCTGAACTTCGATGAAACCGCCCGAGACATAGAAGACTTCCTCTTCTCCGCCCTGCTTGATCACTCGCACCGGACCCGGCTTGAGACTGCTCAACAGCGGTGTATGCCCCGGCAGGATACCCAAATCGCCAAGATGGCCATGGGCAACGACCATTTCCACCAGTCCGGAGAACAGTTCTTCTTCCGCACTGACGATATCGCAGTGGACTGATATAGCCATACTTAGCCTCGGTTAACAGGCGGGCAAGCCCGCCATCACACCTGGCAACGCCCTTGACGGGCTTTACCGTTACAGTTTCTTCGATTTCTCGATGACTTCGTCGATACCGCCGACCATGTAGAAGGCCTGTTCCGGGATGTGGTCGTAGTCGCCGTTCAGGATGCCCTGGAAGCCACGGATGGTTTCCTTGAGCGGCACATACTTGCCCGGAGCCCCAGTAAAGACTTCCGCCACGAAGAACGGCTGGGACAAAAAGCGCTGGATCTTCCGTGCGCGGGAGACCAGTTGTTTGTCGGCTTCGGACAACTCGTCCATACCCAGAATGGCGATGATGTCCTTCAGCTCCTTGTAGCGCTGCAGAACGTACTGCACACCACGGGCGGTGTCGTAGTGTTCCTGGCCGATCACCAGCGGATCGAGCTGGCGAGAGGTGGAATCCAGTGGATCGACTGCCGGATAGATACCCAGGGAAGCGATATCGCGGGACAGCACCACGGTGGCATCCAGGTGAGCGAAGGTGGTCGCCGGGGACGGGTCGGTCAAGTCGTCCGCAGGAACGTAGACGGCCTGCACGGAAGTGATGGACCCGGTCTTGGTGGAGGTGATGCGCTCCTGCAGAACGCCCATTTCCTCAGCCAGAGTCGGCTGATAACCCACTGCGGACGGCATACGGCCGAGCAGAGCGGACACTTCGGTACCGGCCAGGGTATAGCGGTAGATGTTGTCGATGAACAACAGTACGTCGCGGCCTTCTTCACGGAACTTCTCGGCCATGGTCAGGCCGGTCAGAGCAACGCGCAGTCGGTTGCCCGGCGGCTCGTTCATCTGGCCGTAGACCAGAGCCACTTTGTCGAGAACGTTGGAATCCTTCATCTCGTGATAGAAATCGTTACCTTCACGAGTCCGCTCACCCACGCCGGCGAACACGGAATAACCGCTGTGTTCCATGGCGATGTTGCGGATCAGCTCCATCATGTTCACGGTCTTGCCGACCCCGGCACCACCGAACAGGCCAACCTTGCCGCCCTTGGCGAACGGGCAGACCAGGTCGATTACCTTGATACCGGTTTCCAGCAGATCGTTGCCGCCAGCCTGATCGGCGTAGCTCGGCGCGGCACGGTGAATAGTCCAGCGCTCTTCCTCGCCGATGGGGCCGGCTTCATCGATGGGGTTACCCAGCACGTCCATGATGCGACCCAGGGTCGCCGTGCCAACCGGCACGGAGATGCCCGCGCCAGTATTGTTCACGTCCAGGCCACGCTTGAGGCCTTCGGTGGAACCCATGGCGATTGAACGGACGATGCCGTCGCCCAGCTGCTGCTGGACTTCCAGGGTGGTTTCCGCGCCAACGACCTTCAGCGCGTCGTAGACGTTCGGCACCTGATCGCGTGGGAATTCCACGTCGATGACGGCGCCGATGATTTGAACGATACGTCCGCTACTCATTTTGGTCCCTCTGAATATTTGAACCGCTCTTAAACCGCGGCAGCGCCGCCGACGATTTCCGAAATTTCCTGGGTGATCGCAGCCTGGCGAGCTTTGTTGTACACCAACTGCAGTTCTTTGATCAGATCACCCGCATTATCGGTGGCATTTTTCATGGCGATCATCCGCGCCGCCTGCTCGGCAGCCGCGTTTTCCACCACAGCCTGATAGACCTGGGACTCCACATAACGCACAAGGAGAATGTCCAGCAGCCGGTTGGCATCAGGCTCGTACAGGTAATCCCAGTGACTTTCGGCGGTCTCGTCTTCGCTCGCCTCGAGGGGCAGCAACTGGTCGACGACCGGCTTCTGGGTCATGGTGTTGATGAACTTGTTCGATACCACGTAGAGACGATCCACGCGGCCTTCATTGAAAGCATCGAGCATTACCTTGACACTACCAACCAGATCGGTGACCGAAGGCGCTTCGCCAAGGTTACCGACTGCCGCCACCACATTGCCGCCGTGATTGCGGAAGAACGCCGTACCTTTGTTACCAATGACGCACAAGTCAGCTTCGACCTTGGCGTCATGCCATTCCTTCATGTTCTTGATCAAGGCCTTGAACAGGTTGATGTTCAGGCCACCGCACAGGCCACGGTCGGAAGACACAACTATGTATCCGACACGCTTGACCGGGCGATCCACCATGTACGGGTGGCGGTATTCCGGGTTGGCATTGGCCAGATGGCCAATTACCTGGCGAATCCGCTCCGCGTAGGGACGGCTGGCAGCCATGCGCATTTGTGCTCTGCGCATCTTGCTGACCGCCACTTTTTCCATGGCGCTGGTGATCTTCTGCGTGCTCTTGATGCTCGCAATCTTGCTGCGAATCTCTTTTGCGCCTGCCATTTGACACCTTTCGGGTTTAGCAGGCGGGCATCCAGCAAGGATGCCCGCTGCGGCTTACCAGGTTTGGGTGGCCTTGAAGGTTTCGATACCGGCCTTGATGCCTGCATCGATCTCGTCGTTGAAATCACCCTTTTCGTTGATCTTCTCCAGCAGAGCGCTTTGCTCGCGCTGGAAGTAGCCGATCAACGCCTGCTCGAAGGCACCGATCTTGGCCACTTCGATATCTGTCAGGTAGCCACGTTCGGCGGCATACAGCGATACACCCATCTCGCCAATGGACATCGGTACGAACTGTTTCTGCTTCATCAGTTCAGTAACGCGCTGGCCGTGTTCGAGCTGTTTGCGGGTGACTTCGTCCAGGTCGGAGGCAAACTGGGCGAAAGCCGCCAGTTCGCGATACTGGGCGAGAGCGGTACGGATGCCACCGGAAAGCTTCTTGATGATCTTGGTCTGGGCTGCACCACCAACGCGGGACACCGAGATACCAGCGTTGACCGCTGGACGGATGCCCGAGTTGAACATGGAGGATTCCAGGAAGATCTGGCCGTCGGTGATGGAGATCACGTTGGTCGGAACGAAGGCAGAAACATCACCAGCCTGGGTCTCGATGATCGGCAGCGCAGTCAACGAACCGGTTTTGCCAGTCACGGCACCATTGGTGAATTTCTCCACGTATTCTTCGGAAACGCGGGAAGCGCGCTCCAGCAGGCGGCTGTGGAGATAGAAGACGTCGCCTGGATAGGCTTCGCGGCCCGGCGGACGGCGCAGCAGCAGGGAAATCTGGCGATAGGCCACGGCTTGCTTGGACAGATCATCATAGACGATCAGCGCGTCTTCACCACGGTCGCGGAAGTATTCACCCATGGTGCAGCCGGAATAAGGAGCCAGGTACTGCAACGCAGCGGATTCGGATGCGCTGGCAGCCACCACGATGGTGTTGGCCAAGGCACCGTGCTCTTCCAGCTTGCGCACGACGTTGGCGATGGTCGACTGCTTCTGACCGATGGCTACGTAGACGCAGCGGATACCGCTGTTCTTCTGGTTGATGATGGCATCGATGGCCATCGCGGTTTTGCCGATCTGACGGTCACCGATGATCAGCTCGCGCTGGCCACGGCCGACCGGGATCATGGCGTCGACCGATTTGTAGCCGGTCTGCACCGGCTGGTCTACCGACTTACGCCAGATCACGCCCGGCGCTACTTTCTCGACCGCATCGGTTTCCTTGGCACCAAGCGGGCCTTTGCCGTCGATCGGATTGCCCAGGGCATCGACTACGCGGCCCAGCAGTTCCGGACCGACCGGTACATCCAGAACGCGGCCGGTGCACTTGGCGGTCATACCTTCGGTAAGCCCCAGGTAGCTACCCAGGATCACAGCGCCCACGGAGTCCCGCTCCAGGTTGAGCGCCATGCCGAAAACCCCACCGGGGAATTCGATCATTTCACCGTACATCACATCGGCCAGGCCGTAGATGCGGACGATACCGTCAGACACGCTGACGACAGTGCCCTCGTTGCGGGCTTGTGCGGAAACATCAAGCTTGGCGATTCGCTGCTTGATGATCTCGCTTATTTCGGAAGGATTCAGTTGCTGCATGCCATGTCCCTCAAATCAGGATTTCAACGCTTCGGCCAACTGGCCCAGCTTGCCGCGGACCGAACCGTCGATAACCACATCGCCGGCGCGGATGATCAAGCCGCCGATCAACGCAGGATTTACCACCTGCTGGAGGTTGACGGTACGATCGAGCCGCTTCGACAGGGAGGCAGCCAGGATTTCTAGTTGTTCCGCGTTCAGCTCGTAGGCGGTTTCCGCTTCGACCGTCAGCGTCCTCTCGGCTTCAAGCTTCAGGTTCTCGAACAGCTCGTAGACGGTCGGAAGAATTTCCAGACGATCGTTGTTGCTCAGGGTCGTCAGGAAATTGCGAAATGCACTGTCCAGGTCTTTCTTGCTCAACAGATTGATCAGCGACCTGGCCTTGCTTTCGCGAGTAAGACGGGGATTACCGAGTACCGCGGCGACTTCCGGTACTTTCACCAAGGTAGCTACCAGGTCGAGCGACTTCAGCCAAGCGTCGGTTTTCCCGGATTCACTGGCAAGTTCGAAAGCGGCTTTTGCATAAGGCCGGGCAAACGTCTGGTTATTGATCATCGCTAGCCTCGCTTAGAGTTGGGAGGCCAGTTTTGCGACCAGCTCGTCATGTACCTTGGTATCCACTTGGGATTCCAGGATCTGCTGTGCACCCAGTACGGCCAGGGTTGCTACTTGCGCGCGCAGCTCGTCACGAGCACGATTCACTTCTTGCTCGATCTCGGCACGGGCACCGGTGACCAGTCGCTCACCTTCGGCCTGAGCCTGCTGCTTGGCTTCTTCGATGATCGTGTTGGCGTGCTTGCTGGCCTGCTCAAGGATCTGGGCAGCCTGCTCTCTGGTTTCCTTCAAGGTAATGGAAGCCTTTTCCTGGGCCAGTCGCAGGTCCTTCTGCGCACGCCCCGCGGCATCCAGCCCATCGGCGATTTTCTTCTGGCGTTCCTGCATGGCCTGGGTAATCGGCGGCCATACGTGTTTCATGCAGAACCAGACGAAAATAGCGAAGGCGATCATTTGACCGAACAAGGTCAAGTTTATATTCACAGCGATTTACCTCGAGCTATCTCGTTGACGCGGTTGTCATTTCCACGACAACGGGGCTCGTCTGGCGAACCCCGTCATGGACCCCGGAAGGCAGGCTTAAGCAGCAGAGGGAGCGACAACGAAGATGAGGTACATCGCGATACCGACACCGATCATCGGAACGGCGTCGAGCAGGCCGGCCATCAGGAAGGTCTTGGTTTGCAGCTGAGGAGCCAGCTCGGGTTGGCGAGCGGTGGATTCCAGCAGTTTGCCACCCAGCAGGGCAAAGCCGATGCCGGTGCTCAGGGCACCCAGACCGATCATGATGGAGGCGGCGATGATGACAAGTTCCATGTAAAGCTCCTGAAGCTAAAGGTTTGGTTTGGGGTTTTGTATAGGATCAAGCTGGTATAGCGGGCTCATCCCGGTGCGGAACAAGTCCGTCAGTGATTGTGATCCTCGTGTGCCGAGCTCAGATACACGATGGACAGAACCATGAAGATGAAGGCCTGCAGCGGAATTACCAGGATGTGGAAAATCGCCCAGGGGACATAAAGCGTCCACTGTGCCCAGAATGGCAGCAGCGCGATCAGGATGAATACGACTTCACCGGCATACATGTTGCCGAACAGTCGCAGGGCCAAGGTCAGTGGCTTGGTCAGCAGACCCAGGATTTCGAGAAACAGGTTGAACGGAATCAGGCTCCAGTGATTGAACGGCTGGAACGAAAGCTCCTTGGCAAAACCGCCTGGGCCCTTGATCTTGATGCTGTAGTAGATGATCAGGAAGAACACGCCGATGGACAGGCCGAAGGTGGCGTTCGGATCGGCCGTCGGCACGATCTTGAAGTAGGGAATGCCTATCATGTGTGCCAGGCTCGGAAGCAGGTCGACCGGCAGCCATTTCAGGCTGTTCATCAGGAGAACCCAGACGAAGATAGTCAAAGACAGCGGAGCAATCAGCGGACTACGACCGTGAAAGGTATCGCGGACCATGCCTTCGACGAATTCGACACTCATCTCGACAATGTTCTGCAGCGTGCCGGGAACCCCGGACGTCATGTTCATCGCAACTTTTCGGAAGATCTTGATGAACAGCACGCCCGTCAGTATCGACCACAGCATGGTATCCACATGAATGGCCCAGAAACCCATTTCCGAGGCATCTTCTGCAGAATGCGCAAACATCAATCCCTTGTCCGGGTGCACGCCCAGAACCAGGTTCTGCAAGTGGTGCTGTATGTATTCAACTGGGTTGTTTGCCATAACCGCCTCAATGCTCAATTCTTCGGATTTTTCTTCACCAGCAGAAGTGCGCTGGCCCCAGTCCCCAGAACCAGCAGGTACACGCCGAACAGGGCCAATGGCTGTAAAGGCCGCACTCCCACGAACACCAGCGCGAACAGCGCTGCTGTTAGAATCAATTTGCCCATTTCGCCCGACCAGATAGACTGGACAACCGCTCTGACCGAGCGCGCGCCGAAATAGCGAAAGGCCTTGTACGCGAAGTACAGGTTGGCCACCCATGCAATCAAGCCACCGAGCAATCCCGAGTAACCTGCGACATAACCGAAAAACCCGCCGCACGCGAAAGCCGCGATCAGCCCTACCAGGGCTTGCACGATCAATACGCGAAATACAGGGAGACGGTGGAAGGGTGTCCGGTTGCGTATGTTCACTATTTCCGTCGCCTTGGTGGAATCTCCAAGGAGCGTCCCGCCTTTAAAATGCGCGGCGAGTATAGGGGCGGTTCCAGGTGGCTTCAACTGTCGGCCAGTGTTTTCTGGTCATTTTCTGCACGGATCGAAGTTACCGGATATGTGCCAGGACACCTTGCAATTCATCCAGCGAGTTGTAGCGGATGACTAGCTGACCTTTACCTTTGTGACCATGCCTGATTTGCACCGGAGAGCCCAGACGCTCTGCCAGACGCTGTTCCAGCCGGCTGATATCCGGATCGAGCGCAGGCTTTTCCGCAGTTTCCGGTTTGCCGTTGAGCCACTGGCGCACCAGTGCCTCGGTTTGCCGTACGGTCAGATTTCGTGCGACAACGTGACGCGCGCCTTCTCCCTGCCTTTCCGACGGTAATCCGAGCAGGGCGCGAGCATGCCCCATTTCCAGATCGCCATGGGACAGCATGGTTTTCACTTCTTCAGGCAGGCTAATCAGGCGCAGTAGGTTGCTGACTGCCACTCGTGATTTACCGATTGCGTCAGCTACCTGCTGTTGGGTCAGTTGGTAATCCTGTTGCAGCCGTTGCAGCGCCAGTGCTTCTTCGATGGGGTTCAGGTCTTCGCGCTGGATATTTTCGATCAGCGCCATGGCGATGGCGGCCTCATCAGGCACTTCGCGGACCAGCGCCGGGATCTTGTCCAGCCCGGCCTGCTGGCAGGCTCGCCAACGCCGTTCCCCGGCAATGATTTCATAGTGGCCGGAGCCAACCGGGCGTACCACGATGGGTTGCATCACTCCCTGAATCCGGATCGAATGAGCCAGTTCTTCCAGGGTTGCGGGATCCATATCCCGGCGTGGCTGGTATTTGCCAGGGCGGATCAGCTCCAGAGGCAACTGGTAAAGTTCGCGTTGATCGATCTGGTTCGCCTCCTCCTGCATAGTCTGGGCACTGGTACTACCACTAGCACCACCAAGCAGCGCATCAAGCCCGCGGCCAAGTCCTCTTTTCTTCGTTGCCATGAAAATTCCTTATGCGGTGACCGCACGGGCAGATCGACGTTGCCGGCGGGATAACTCACCGGCCAGGGCCAGATAGGCCTGGGCTCCCTTGGACTGTTTGTCGTATTCGAGCGCCGGCATGCCATGGCTGGGAGCCTCGGCAAGACGTACGTTGCGCGGGATCACGGTTTCGTAGAGTTGGTCGCTGAAATGCGCTTTGAGCTGATCGGATACTTCGTTGGTCAGGCTGCTGCGCGGATCGTACATGGTGCGCAACAGGCCTTCGATACGCAGTTCCGGATTCAGTGCGCCAGCAATGCGCTGGATGGAGTTGACCAAGTCGGTCAGACCTTCGAGTGCATAGTATTCGCATTGCATGGGGATGATGACTCCATCGGAAGCCGCCAAGGCGTTGACGGTCAGCATGGACAACGATGGTGGGCAGTCGATGAGTATGTAGTCGTAGTTCTCGCGGACCGGCGCCAGGGCTTCACGCAGCCGCTTTTCCTTGGCCGGCATATTGAGCAGGGACACTTCAGCGGCGGTGAGATCACGGTTGGCCGGCAGCAGTTGATAGCCGCCATGCTCGGAGAACTGCATGGCCTCGACCAGGCTGCATTCGCCGGTCAGTACGTCATAGATGGAATGTTCCAGATTCAGCTTGTCCACACCGCTGCCGGTCGTGGCATTACCTTGCGGATCGAGATCGATCAGCAGCACGCGGCGGCGCGTCGCCACCAGGGAAGCAGCCAGATTGACGCACGTGGTCGTCTTGCCGACTCCGCCTTTCTGGTTGGCGATGGCGAATACTCTAGCCATGGTCGATGTCTATCCGGGTCATGAAATGCGGCGAAGTATCAACAGGTGACGTTGCCCTTGGCAACCGGGAACGCTGAGTGAATGCGTACCTTCCAGACGGAAGTCATCCGGCAGTTGTTGCAGTTCCTGTTCCGGATGCTGGCCTTTCATCGCCAGCCAGCGGGTATCGCTATCGCCAAGATGCCGGGTCCAGCCGGTGAAATCCGCCACGGAACTGAAAGCACGCGAGACGATATCGCTGAAGGGCTGCTCCGGACGGAAGGCCTCCACTCGATCATTGACTACAGCAAGATTAGCCAATCCCAGTTCCAGTTTTACCTGGGTCAGAAAGCGCGTTTTCTTGCCATTGGAATCCAGAAGGACGAAATGCCGCTCGGGAAACAGGATGGCCAGTGGAATACCGGGCATGCCGCCGCCACTGCCGACATCCAGCCAGCGTTCGCCGCCCGGGTCAACATGAGGCACGATGCTGAGGCTGTCGAGCAAATGCCGCGAAATCATCTCGTTAGGGTCGCGTACGGCGGTGAGATTGTAGGCCTTGTTCCACTTGTTCAGCAGCGTCAGGTAATCCAGCAGTCCTGCCTGTTGCTGCGCAGACAAGTGCACGCCCAGCGCTGCTGCGCCTTCGGTCAGTTCCTTGCGGTGTTCAGCGGTCAACACAGACATCAGGCACTTTGCTCCAGCTTGCCGCTGGCGGAGCGTTTCTTCAAATGGATGAGCAATAACGAAATAGCGGCTGGCGTGACCCCGGGAATCCGCGAAGCCTGACCCAGCGTCTGCGGGCGAGCTTGGCCAAGTTTGTGCTGGATTTCCCTGGAAAGCCCGGGAATGCTGCTGTAGTCCAGGTTCTCGGGAAGCCGCGTGTCTTCACTGGCGCGCAGGCGCCGGATCTCTTCCTGCTGGCGGTCAATATAGCCGGCGTATTTGGTCTGGATTTCCACCTGTTCGGCTATCTGCCGATCCGGTGTGCCGGCACCGCTCAGCTCGATCAGCGTCGCGTAATCGATTTCCGGGCGCGCCAGCAGGTTGAGCAGGTTGTATTCGCGGTTCAATGGGCTGCCGAAGCGCTCACCGATAGCGTCGCCCTGAGGTGTATGGGGATGCACCCAGGTACTTTTCAGGCGTTGCAACTCACGTTCGATGCCTTCGCGCTTGGCCTCGAAAGCAGCCCAACAGCGATCATCCACCAGACCAAGTTCACGCCCCTTCTCGGTCAGGCGCAGGTCCGCGTTGTCTTCCCGCAGAATGAGCCGGTATTCGGCACGCGAGGTGAACATGCGGTAAGGCTCCTGGGTACCCAGGGTAATCAAATCATCCACCAGCACCCCGATGTACGCTTCGTCCCGGCGTGGGCACCAGGCTTGCTGCCCCTTGGCCCGCAACGCCGCATTGGCGCCAGCGAGCAACCCCTGGGCGCCGGCTTCTTCATAGCCTGTGGTGCCGTTGATCTGACCGGCAAAGAACAACCCTTCGATCACCTTGGTTTCCAGGCTGTATTTCAGATCGCGCGGATCGAAGAAGTCATATTCGATGGCATAGCCCGGTCGCACGATATGTGCGTTTTCCATCCCGCGGATCGAACGCACGATATCCAGTTGCACATCGAACGGCAGAGAAGTGGAAATGCCGTTGGGGTACAGCTCGTGGGTAGTCAGGCCTTCCGGTTCAAGAAATACCTGATGGCTGTCCTTGTCGGCGAAACGGTGGATCTTGTCTTCGATGGAAGGGCAGTAGCGCGGCCCGACACCTTCGATCACTCCGGAATACATCGGCGAGCGATCCAGATTGGCAGCGATGATCTCGTGGGTGCGCGCATTCGTGTGGGTAATCCAGCAACTGACCTGGCGTGGATGCTGCTCGCGTGAGCCGAGAAAGGACATGACCGGCGTCGGAGCATCTCCCGGCTGCTCGGTCATCAACGAGAAATCCACACTGCGCCCGTCGATTCGCGGCGGTGTGCCGGTTTTCAAACGGCCTACCCGTAAAGGTAACTCACGCAGACGCCTGGACAAGGCAATGGCTGGCGGATCCCCAGCCCGTCCCCCCGCATGGTTGCGCAGACCGATGTGGATAAGTCCATCAAGGAAAGTGCCGGTCGTCAAAACCACGCTGTCGGCATGAAACTGCAACCCCATCTGGGTAACAACGCCACGCACCTGATCCTGCTCGACAATCAGATCGTCACAGGCCTGCTGAAATATCCACAGGTTTGGCTGATTCTCCAGCATTTCCCTGATTGCTGCCTTGTACAGCAAACGATCAGCCTGGGCCCGGGTAGCACGCACCGCTGGTCCCTTACGGCTATTGAGCACACGGAACTGGATTCCACCCTGATCTGTTGCCATGGCCATGGCACCGCCCAGCGCATCGATTTCCTTGACCAGATGACTCTTGCCAATACCACCGATGGCCGGGTTGCAACTCATCTGGCCAAGGGTTTCCACGTTATGGGTCAGCAATAGCGTCCTGACTCCCATACGTGCCGCTGCCAGCGCCGCCTCGGTGCCGGCATGACCGCCACCGATCACGATCACGTCAAAACGGGAAGGAAAATCCACACGCACCTCGTGCCTGTACGAAATGGAACAGAGAAGCCAACCAGTATAGGGAGTTCCCATTAACGAATGAAGCGTTCCGTGTGAATTATAAACAGGCACTTGTCGAGAGGCTTCGATTTAAAACAATTAATGCAATGTAATTTCTTAAAAGCTTGTTTTTATAATTGCTTTTAGTCAGAAGAAGATTGTGAATAACATAATTAACTATATAAATTTAAAGGAATTTATTGATTTTAAAGATTGTGTGATGACTGCTTGTATCTCGTGATTAAGATGTAAATCACCTGTGCGTATCTTTTATGATTATCAACAGGATGATTTATCCACATTTTTATATAAGACTTATCTTCAAGGCTGGAAAACAGTTTTCCACAGGCTATGGAGCTATCTGTTTCAGGATAAATGGCATTAATGGCTGGTTGGAAAAGGATCAATATGAGGAAGCGAAAACGGCGTTATTTCCACGGCGCAGAAGCGAAAATCAGGTGTATGTAACTGATTTTATCTTGGATCTAACCTGAAACCCGATTCCTACGGGATAGGTGTTCCTTGGATGGTGATCTTCTGGCAGCAACTGACCTTGCTATCGAAGCGGTATGACATTGTCCAGAACGCAGTGTACTGATCAGTCTCACTGACGTTCATCGAAGCCGTCGATGTGCGTGCTGTAGATAATTTCATTTTATTCACAGTGCTTTATAGCCAAATGTGAAGAACGTCCTCGGCGGTGACATCCTTGATCGGCTTCTTGCCGATGTACGGCGACTGGATGTCCTTGAAGAAGCGCTCAGCGAACTCGGCCACGGTGAAGTCTTCGGGGCCGGTCACTTTCTCTTGTTGCTTCTTCTGTGTCGGAGACTGGCCGAGTGCCACGAGATGCGCCGCCTCATCCCGTTTCAGGCGGGCGTTCTTCAGCGTCGACGCCGGGTACTTGCTGTTCAGACGATGCCTCAATTGAGAACACCTCCACGTACAAGCCACGATCAACGGTGACGGTATAGGACTTGTCCTTGGGCTTGATTGTCTTGAGGGCGGTATCGATCAGGGCTATCACCTCCTCCGTATGTCTAAGTAGGAGGTGGGTAGTACATGTGCTATCTACCTGGACTCAAATTTGGACATAAAAGGCGATAAGTTATTTATTTACAAGGCCTTAATGGCTTATTGAAACTTCCTTGGATATCCGTGGAACCCACATCACTTCCCGATGCAGAAACTGGAAAAGATGCGTCCGAGTAAGTCGTCCGAGGTGACGGTGCCGGTGATTTCGCCTAGTGCCTGCTGGGCCTGGCGCAGGTCTTCGGCGAGGAGTTCGCCGGCACCACTGTGGATAAGTTGATTGTATCCGTGCTGAAGGTGGCTGGCGGCCTGGCGCAAGGCGTCCAGATGCCGGCGGCGGGCGCTGAAGCCGCTCTCGGTGGTTTGTTCATAGCCCATGCAGGTCTTGAGATGGGTGCGCAGTAGGTCAAGGCCCTGGCCGGATCTGGCCGACAGGTTAATAGTGACTTGTCCGTCTGGATCGCTCTGCAAGGCAATGCTTTCGCTGGAAAGATCGGCTTTATTGCGGATCAGGGTAACGCGCTCGGGATTTGGTCGCTGCGCAAGAAATTCCGGCCACAGGGCAAGGGGATCGATCGCTTCCGGCGCGGTAGAGTCCACTACCAGCAGGATGCGGTCAGCCTCGTCGATGGCTTGCAGGGCGCGCTCTACACCGATTTGTTCGATCTGATCGGTGGTCGTTCGCAGCCCGGCTGTGTCCACTACGTGCAGTGGCATGCCATCGATGTGGATATGTTCGCGCAGGATGTCCCGGGTGGTGCCGGCGATGTCAGTGACAATGGCGGTTTCGCGTCCGGCCAGGGCGTTGAGCAGGCTGGATTTACCGGCATTGGGGCGGCCGGCGATGACTACGGTCATGCCGTTGCGCAGCAGGGCGCCCTGACCCGCTTCGTGCAGCACTGTGGATAAGTTGTCGCGCACCCTGTCGAGCATGTCCAGTACATGGCCGTCGGTGAGGAAGTCGATCTCTTCCTCGGGGAAGTCAATGGCTGCTTCGACATAGATGCGCAACTGGATCAGCGACTCGGTCAGCTCGTGTACGCGACGGGAGAAGGCGCCTTGCAGCGAGCGCAGGGCGTTGCGCGCGGCTTGTTCGGAGCTGGCTTCGATCAGGTCGGCGATGGCTTCGGCCTGGGCCAGGTCGAGTTTGTCGTTGAGGAAGGCACGTTCGCTGAACTCGCCGGGCCGGGCTTGCCGGGCGCCAAGTTCCAGGCAGTGCTGTAGCAGCATATCCAGTACCACTGGACCACCATGTCCCTGCAACTCCAGTACATCTTCGCCAGTGAAGGAATGCGGGCCAGGAAAGAACAGCAGCAGGCCCTGGTCGATCACTTCACCACTGCCTGTGGAAAAGTCTCGGTAGTGAGCATGTCGAGGTGTGGGTTCGAGACCGCCGAGGCCACGAGCGATGGCCAGGGCCTGGGAGCCGGAAACCCGGATGATACCGACACCGCCCCGGCCTGGAGCCGTGGCTATGGCAGCAATGGTGTCTTGCACGATGCTCATGTCAGTACCCTTTCGGTGAATCGTACATAGCAAAACGCCCCGGTTAAGGGGCGTTCTGTATTACGGCTCGAGGTGTGTCAGGCAGTTTTCGTCGATTTCTCGATCTGCCGGGTAATGTACCACTGCTGAGCGATCGACAACACGTTGTTGACTACCCAGTACAGGACGAGACCGGCCGGGAACCACAGGAAGAAGAAGGTGAAGATGATCGGCATAAGCTTCATGACCTTCGCTTGCATGGGGTCCGGCGGTGTGGGGTTGAGCTGCTGCTGGATGAACATGGTGCCACCCATGATCAATGGCAGGATGAAATAGGGATCCTTGGTCGACAGGTCGGTGATCCAGCCGAGCCAGGGTGCTTGACGCATTTCGACGCTTTCCAGCAGCACCCAGTAAAGCGAGAGGAACACCGGCATCTGGACCAGGATCGGCAGGCAGCCACCCAGTGGATTGATTTTTTCCTTCTTGTACAGCTCCATCATCGCCTGGGACATCTTCTGGCGATCATCCCCGTGCTGCTCCTTCAGGGCTTGCAGTCGTGGTGCGACGGCTCGCATGCGGGCCATGGAACGGTAGCTGGCGGCAGATAAGGGAAAGAAAGCCGCCTTGATGAACAAGGTCAGAAAAATGATCGACCAACCCCAGTTGCCGAGCAGATTGTGGATAACTTGTAGCAGCCAGAAAATCGGTTGGGCGATGAACCAGAGGAAACCATAATCGACAGTCAGTTCGAGTCCGGGTGAAAGAGTCTTGAGTACGTCCTGGTTTTTGGGTCCGGCATAAAGAGTGGCGCCGACCTGGCCTTGGCTACCCGGTGCCACGCTCACGGCCTGGCCGGTGAAGCCGACAATGTAGTTGCCCAGGTTGTCCTTGCGGGTCTGGATCTGGTTGACGCTGTCTTTCGCAGGAATCCAGGCGGTAACGAAATAATGCTGCAGCCAGGCAATCCAGCCGCCTTGTACGGTTTCGCGCAGGCCCTGCTCATCCATGTTTTTCATGGATATCTTGCGATAGGGCTCATCCGGCGTCCAGAGCGCTGCGCCGAGATAGGTCGCGGTTCCGGTCGCGGTTGTCGAGGATGGATCGCTGCTGGCATCGCGCTTGAGCTGGCCGAACATGTGGCCTGTCCAGGGATTACCGCTCTGGTTATCGATCAGATAATCCACATGCAGGTCGTAATTGCCGCGCTCGAAGGTGAAACGCTTGATGTAATTGATGCCATTGGCGCTATACGAGAGGTTGACTACCAGTTGCTCCTGCCCATCCACCAATTGGTACTGGCGCTGCTCACTGGTGTAAAGCGGACGGCTGCCGGGCTGGTCGGGACCGTCGCCGATCAGTCCGCTCTGTGCTTCGTAGGTACGCGAACCACTGCGCTCGAATAGCTGGAAAGGCACATCCGGTCGATCCTGACGGCGCGGATACTGCACCAGGCGCAGGTCCATTACATCACCACCATGCGGATCGATAGCCAGTTCGAGAACATCGGTACGCACCCGGATCAATGCGTTGCCGGAGGTCTCGCCAGAAGGCGCCGTGGCCGGCTGCTGGCTAGCCAGGCTCGGCACATCGGCCTGGGAGCCATCGGGATTGTTTGGCATTTGCGGTAACGAAGGAAGGCTTCCCTGCGTCTGGGCAATCTCTGCAGGCAGCTCGGCCTGGCCGTAGTCCTGGTTCCACTGAAGAATCATCAGATAGGAAACGACTGCCAGGGCGACAAGCAGGATCGTGCGTTTGATATCCATGGTTAATCGGCCGTCGAATGGGAGGTAGTGGAATGTTTGGCTGGTACCGGGTCGTAGCCGCCGGGATTCCAGGGGTGACAGCGACCGAGACGTTTCAGGCTCAGCCAGCCGCCGCGCAGCAGGCCGTGGATCTCGATAGCCTCATACGCATAGCAAGAACAACTGGGATAAAAACGACAATGGCTGGCCATCAAGGGACTGATGGCATAGCGGTAGAACTGGATTGAGGCGAGGGCCAATTTACGCATCGTTACCCTTGGCCGTCGTCGGCTGACTGGACGCAGCTGGCTGGTTGTTGGTCAGACGCTTCCAGAGCTTGCCGAATTGTCTGGCTAGTTCGACATTCTGCTGCTCGGCCATGCCCTTGCGCGCGATGATCACAATATCCCAACCCCCGAGCTTATCCTGATGGTGGCGGAAGGATTCGCGAATCTGGCGTTTGACCCGATTGCGTTCGACTGCGAGCTTGATGCTCTTCTTGCCGATAACCAGCCCCAGGCGGGGATATTCCAGATCGTTTTGGCGAGCGAGCAACAAGACTTGCCTGCCAGGCACCTTACCGGAAGGAGAGTCGAAAACCGCCTTGAATTGCCGAGGAGAAAGTAAACGTTTTTCCCGGCTGAAATTTCGACTCGCCATCTGTCCTGCAGTCTTCAGACTGTCAGGCGCTTGCGGCCCTTGGCACGCCGGCGGGAGAGAACCTGACGGCCATTCTTGGTTGCCATGCGCGCACGAAAACCGTGCGTACGGGCGCGCTTGAGAACGCTGGGTTGAAAAGTACGTTTCATGATTGCTTTACCTGAATGATCCACGAGGGTCGGAATGACCCCGGCACAAAGAGACCGGCGATTGTAGAGAAGCTGGTAGAACAGGTCAATTTCCAACCAGTTGCAGCATTCTGTCGGCCGCATTGCTTGGCTGTGTTAGCCCTTACATGACGGTGTTGGTTGTTTCGAGGCTACTACTGTCTTCTAGTAGAGATCTCTTTCTCACGTAATTGTAAAAATAGATCAAAGCTTTAAAAAACTTTATAGAAGCTTTTATTCTTATAAACGACTTTTCTGTGGATAAAACTACAGAGACTTAGTGCATCGGGCTTTCAAGGAAATCAAAACCCTATTGAAAAAGCGTGTACTTCACGTGGTTTTGTTTTTCATATGCTGTGTATAACAGTGTATTTTATCAACAGGTATGATTATTCAAGTATCAGCATACAGGCTTTCCAGATGCCCTACTTATACTTATCAACAGGCTTATCGAAGCTCCGATAAATCAGATACTATCTGGTAAGTTGTGGATAAAAATGCCTGGGAAAAGGTAGAATGGCGGCTAATTTTCAGTAGCCAGGCCACGTGAGCTTTGCTTACGTTGAGAGGTCCGCATGCCGCTTCGAGGCGTATCGATATTCAGAGGGATTGCCCGTGTCGGTTGAACTTTGGCAGCATTGTGTCGAGCTGTTGCGGGACGAATTGCCGGCCCAGCAGTTCAATACCTGGATTCGCCCACTTCAGGTCGAATCAGAAGAAGGCGAGCTGCATATCTATGCGCCCAATCGCTTCGTGCTGGACTGGGTGAACGAGAAGTATCTTTCTCGCTTGATGGAGCTGCTTAGTGAGCGATCAAGCGATTTGCCACCCATCTTATCTCTGCGTATCGGCAGCAGAAGAGCACCTGCCAATGGCCTCCCTTCATCAACTGCCCGAACGGTTCCACCTTCGAATCCTGCTTCTGCTGCCGTAGGTAGTTCACTGGTTTCTGTGCCGGACAGATCGGTTTCTTCTGCTGCCGCTCTCGAAAAAACACGAGTCGATGCTTCCTCGGCGCCAGGCAAAGACGCGGCAGTGGCTTCTCTCCCGGCTGCCGTTTCTCGTACGGAACGTAATGTCCAGGTCGAAGGTGCGCTTAAGCACACCAGTTATCTGAATCGCTCCTTTACCTTCGAAAATTTCGTCGAAGGTAAATCCAACCAACTGGCACGTGCCGCTGCCTGGCAGGTGGCGGATAACCCCAAGCATGGCTACAACCCGCTTTTTCTCTATGGCGGTGTGGGTTTGGGTAAGACGCACCTGATGCATGCGGTAGGTAATCACCTGCTCCGGAAAAACCCCAGTGCCAAGGTGGTCTACCTGCACTCGGAGCGCTTCGTCGCTGACATGGTCAAGGCTCTGCAATTGAATGCGATCAACGAATTCAAGCGCTTCTATCGTTCGGTCGATGCCTTGCTGATCGACGATATCCAGTTTTTTGCCAAGAAAGAACGTTCTCAGGAAGAGTTTTTCCATACGTTCAACGCACTGCTCGAAGGTGGTCAGCAGGTAATCCTTACCAGTGATCGTTACCCGAAGGAAATCGATGGGCTTGAAGAACGTCTAAAATCGCGCTTTGGCTGGGGTTTGACCGTTGCGGTCGAACCGCCGGAACTGGAAACCCGGGTCGCCATCCTGATGAAGAAGGCCGATCAGGCAAAAATCGATCTGCCGCATGATGCCGCTTTTTTCATTGCCCAGCGCATACGTTCGAATGTCCGTGAACTGGAAGGAGCGCT
Source organism: Azomonas macrocytogenes (assembly GCF_014191985.1). Taxonomy (GTDB): domain Bacteria; phylum Pseudomonadota; class Gammaproteobacteria; order Pseudomonadales; family Pseudomonadaceae; genus Azomonas; species Azomonas macrocytogenes. Next base: position 33,538 of record NZ_JACHXI010000005.1, on the reverse strand, counting down.
CAAGAGAGTCATCGCCCATGCGCACTTCATGGGGCGCGAGATCACCATCGAACTGATCCGCGAGTCACTCAAGGACCTTCTGGCGCTACAGGACAAGCTGGTCAGTATTGACAATATCCAGCGCACCGTTGCCGAGTACTACAAGATCAAGATTTCCGATCTGCTGTCCAAGCGCCGTTCGAGGTCAGTGGCGCGCCCCCGCCAGGTTGCCATGGCCCTGTCCAAGGAACTGACCAATCACAGCCTGCCGGAAATCGGCGATGCTTTTGGTGGACGCGATCATACGACGGTACTGCACGCTTGTCGTAAAATCGCTGAATTGCGCGAATCCGATGCAGACATTCGCGAAGATTATAAAAATCTTCTACGTACTCTCACGACGTAACGACCATTCCTCAAGCAAGGGAAAGATCATGCATTTCACCATCCAGCGCGAAGCTTTGTTGAAACCCCTGCAACTGGTGGCCGGTGTTGTCGAGCGGCGGCAGACCCTGCCGGTGTTGTCGAATGTACTGCTGGTCGTTCAGGATCAGCAATTGTCCTTGACCGGAACCGACCTTGAGGTGGAGTTGATCGGGCGAGTCACTCTGGAAGAACCAGCTGAGGCAGGTGAAGTCACCGTACCGGCCCGTAAATTAATGGACATCTGTAAAAGCCTGCCTAACGAGGCACTGATCGATGTCAGGCTCGATGATCAGAAAGTTGTGATCAAGTCAGCTAGAAGTCGTTTTACCTTATCCACTCTTCCTGCCAGCGACTTTCCAAATGTAGAAGAGAGCCAAGGTTCACTTGCATTTACCTTGCCGCAGGAAGTACTGAGGCGTTTGATAGAACGAACCAGCTTTGCCATGGCTCAGCAGGATGTCCGTTATTACCTCAATGGCATGTTGCTGGAAGTACAGAAAGACCAGTTGCGTGCCGTAACGACCGATGGGCATCGCCTGGCGCTTTGTTCCATCGATGTAGGTCTTGGACAAATCGATCGGCACCAAGTCATCGTGCCACGCAAAGGTATTCTCGAGCTGGCTCGTCTGCTGGGTGATCAGCAAAATGAGATAAAGGTCGTTCTTGGCCAACATCATGTTCGTGTTACCACTGGCTTCTATACATTCACTTCCAAACTGGTGGATGGCAAGTTTCCTGACTACGAACGCGTATTGCCACGTGGTGGCGATAAAATTGTAGTCGGTGATCGGCAGTTATTGCGGGAAGCCTTTGGTCGAGCCGCGATTCTTTCCAATGAAAAATATCGCGGTATTCGACTTCAGCTACAGAGCGGGTTGCTGAAAATCCAGGCCAATAATCCGGAGCAGGAAGAAGCTGAGGAGGAAGTTTCTGTCGATTATGAAGGAGCTTCCCTTGAAATAGGCTTCAATGTCAGCTATTTGCTGGATGTGCTTGGCGTAATGGGGAGCGAACAGGTCAAGCTGACACTGGCCGATTCGAATAGTAGTGCGCTTTTACAGGAGTTCGGTAACGACGATTCTTCCTACGTAGTCATGCCGATGCGTCTCTGATGTGACTTTAGATGTCCCTTCGCCGTATAAGCATCACTGGAGTGCGCAATCTGCAGCCGGTGACGCTTTTTCCTTCTCCTGCAATCAATCTTCTTCACGGTGCCAATGGCAGCGGCAAGACCAGCTTTCTGGAGGCTGTCCACTTGCTTGGGTTGGCTCGCTCTTTTCGTAGCGTGCGTGCTCAGCCAGTTATTTCTCACGAGCAAAGTACCTGTACTGTATTTGGTGAGATTCTTTTTAGCGATCGACAAACCCATGCACTGGGTATTTCTCGCGAACGAAATGGCGACCTGCATATTCGTATCGATGGGCAGAATATTCGCACCGCAGCCGAATTGGCTGAGGCTTTGCCGCTGCAATTGATCAATCCTGACAGCTTTCGCTTGTTGGAAGGTGCGCCCAAGCTCAGGCGACAGTTTCTCGATTGGGGAGTGTTCCACGTGGAACCTCGTTTTCTCGGTGCTTGGCAAAGGCTCCAGCAGGCTCTCCGACAGCGGAACTCATGGCTGCGTCATGGTAAACTGGACAATGCTTCCGAGGCAGCCTGGAATCGGGAATTGGCTTCTGCCAGCGTCGAAATCGATACATATCGAAAAAACTATATCCAAGCGCTGAAGCCGATTTTCAGGCAAACCCTGAATGCCCTCATCACGCTGGATGATTTACAGCTGAGCTATTACCGAGGTTGGGATAAAGATCGATCCCTTGACGAAATTCTGTCTGTTTCGCTTGAACGAGATCGATTGCTTGGTCATACCCAGGCCGGTCCGCAACGGGCGGATTTACGTCTACGAATCGGCAATCACAATGCAGTCGATATCCTGTCACGAGGACAGCAAAAACTGGTTGTTTGTGCGCTACGAATTGCCCAAGGCCACTTATTGAATGAAGTCAAACAGGGCCGCTGTATCTATCTCATAGATGACTTGCCTTCGGAGTTGGACAGTACGCATCGAAATGCTCTGTGTCGATTGCTGGAAGAACTACGATGCCAGGTATTTATTACCTGCGTCGACCTGGATTTATTAAAAATATGCTGGCGGGACGATACGTCAGTTTCGATGTTTCACGTGGAACATGGGCGCATTATCCAGATCCCGTGATCCCTTGGGAGTAAGGTAGGCATGAGCGAGAATCACACGTACGACTCCTCCAGCATCAAGGTACTGAAAGGCCTGGATGCCGTACGTAAGCGTCCAGGAATGTACATCGGTGATACTGATGACGGTACAGGCCTGCATCACATGGTCTTTGAAGTGGTCGATAACTCTATCGACGAAGCACTAGCCGGTCACTGTAGTGAAATCAGTATCACTATTCATGTGGACGAGTCGGTTACCGTTCGCGATAACGGTAGGGGTATTCCTGTCGATATCCACAAGGAAGAAGGTATTTCTGCCGCCCAGGTCATTATGACCGTGCTACATGCCGGTGGAAAATTCGATGACAATTCCTACAAGGTCTCTGGAGGACTTCACGGCGTAGGGGTTTCAGTGGTCAATGCGCTATCGGAAGAATTACAGTTGACCATCCGCCGTGAAGGTAAGGTCTGGGAGCAGATATACACGCATGGAGTACCCAAGGCTGCCCTGTCGCCGATCGGAGAAACCGAAGGCTCTGGAACGGAAATCCGTTTCAAGCCTTCCGCCGAGACCTTCAAGAATATTCACTTCAGCTGGGATATCCTGGCCAAGCGTCTGCGAGAGTTGTCATTCCTCAATTCCGGCGTTGGAATCCTGCTACGCGATGAGCGTAGTGGTAAGGACGAGCTGTTCAAATACGAAGGTGGTTTGCGGGCTTTCGTTGAATATCTGAATACCAACAAGACGGCTGTGAACCAGGTTTTTCATTTCAATGTCCAGCGCGATGATGGTGTCGGAGTTGAAGTGGCCTTGCAGTGGAACGACAGCTTTAATGAAAATATCCTCTGCTTTACCAACAATATTCCGCAGCGCGATGGTGGAACGCATCTTGCCGGATTCCGTTCTGCACTTACCCGCAATTTGAACTCTTACATCGAGCAAGAAGGCCTGGCCAAGAAGTTCAAGATTTCCACTACGGGAGACGATGCTCGCGAAGGTCTCACCGCGATTATTTCGGTCAAGGTTCCAGACCCAAAATTCAGCTCCCAAACCAAAGAAAAACTGGTTTCTTCGGAGGTGAAAACGGCAGTCGAGCAGGAAATGGGCAAATATTTCGCCGATTTCCTGCTGGAGCATCCCAGCGAAGCCAAAGCTGTGGTCGGCAAGATGATCGATGCTGCACGCGCCCGCGAAGCAGCCCGCAAGGCCCGTGAAATGACTCGCCGCAAGGGTGCTCTGGATATCGCCGGGCTTCCTGGAAAATTGGCCGATTGCCAGGAAAAAGACCCAGCACTATCCGAACTCTACATAGTGGAAGGTGATTCTGCCGGCGGTTCGGCCAAGCAGGGACGCAACCGCAAGACTCAGGCGATCCTGCCGCTCAAGGGCAAGATCCTCAACGTGGAAAAGGCGCGTTTCGACAAGATGCTGTCTTCCGCCGAGGTGGGAACGCTGATTACCGCCCTGGGCTGCGGCATCGGTCGCGACGAGTACAACATCGAGAAGCTGCGCTACCACAACATCATCATCATGACCGATGCCGATGTGGACGGTTCGCATATTCGTACTCTGCTGTTGACCTTCTTCTTCCGCCAGCTACCCGAACTGATCGAGCGCGGCTACATTTATATCGCTCAACCGCCCTTGTACAAGGTCAAGCGTGGCAAGCAGGAGCAATACATCAAGGACGACGAGGCCATGGATGAATATCTGACCCAGTCGGCCTTGGAAGATGCCAGCCTGTATGTCAATGAACACGCGCCAGGTTTGGCCGGCGAAGCATTGGAGCGTCTGGTGAACCAGTACCGTGGGGTGATCAAGACATTGCAACGCCTTTCCCGCCTCTATCCGCAGGAACTCACCGAACATTTGATCTATCTGCCTCGAATCGATACCGAGCAGCTGGCCGATCAATCTGCCATGCAGGACTGGCTGGTACGCTACAGTGCCATGCTCAAGAGCGGTGAACGATCCGGTTTGGTCTACAAAACCAGTCTGCGTGAAGACAAGGAGCGGCATCTGTGGCTACCGGAAGTGGAAATGACTTCCCATGGCCTGTCCAGTTATGTGACGTTCAATCGTGATTTCTTTGCCAGTAATGACTACAAGAGCATCACGGCATTGGGTGACAAGCTGAACAATCTCTTGGAAGAAGGCGCCTACGCCAAGCGTGGTGAGCGCACTAAGCCGGTTTCAAGCTTCAAGGAAGTCCTGAACTGGCTGATGGCCGAAGGCATCAGGCGTCACAGCGTACAGCGCTATAAAGGGCTCGGTGAAATGAACCCGGAGCAGCTTTGGGAAACCACCATGGATCCTGATGTACGCCGCATGCTCAAGGTCACTATCGAGGATGCGATTGCCGCTGATCAGTTGTTCAATACCTTGATGGGCGATGCGGTGGAACCTCGGCGAGATTTTATCGAGAGCAACGCTTTGGCCGTATCGAATCTGGATTTCTAAGATTTTTATCCACAAACGATAGCGGGAAAGGCTTGGCCATGATTTGGCCGAGCCTTTTCGATCACATCGGTAAAACGATGCAACGGATGGATCAGGAAGATAAAGCAGCGTGAAAGTTTATCTGGCCGGATTCGATGTGTTTCGAACAGATGCTGTTGCACATGGCGCCTATCTCAAAAAGCTGTGCAATGACGTCGGTCTGGAAGGAATGTACCCGTTCGATAACCTGCTTCCTGATGGATTGTCGGGGTCGGAAGCGGCCAAATGGATTTGCGATGCGAATGTAGCGATGCTCTCCAGGGCAGATGCTGTATTGGCTAATCTGGAGGCGTTCCGAGGTTACGAGCCGGATTCAGGAACCGTCTTTGAAATGGGGTTGGCGGTTGCTTTCGATATTCCGGTATGGGTCTATTTTCCCGAACAGGGGAGCATGCGAGCCCAAATACCCCATGATGAATGTGGATACTGCGCGCATGGCTATATGGTCGAGGATTTCGGACTTCCAAAAAACCTGATGCTGGCCTGTAACTGGAAAGGCATGAGTCTGACTCCAGAACAAGCCATTGTTGAGTTGGCTGTATTTCTGGCGCGCAAAAGCGACTTGTAGCTGTTTTTCTCGAATCATTCACATACTTGCTAAACCAAGTCGTCACGGTAGTTACAGTCAAAGCTTTTCCAAACACCCAGACAGTTGTTCGGTCAACCTTTCAAGCAGCTCTTCATAACCCTGGGCATGCGGCTCTATTCCTGTTCCCATGGGATCTATTTCTGCCATTGTCACAGGCAGGTTCGCGCTGAGCGTTTCGACCAGACGCGGGCGCAACGGCGGTTCGCTGAAGACACAACTGGGGCCGGCTTTTTGCAGCCGTTCACGTAATTCGGCGATATGGCGTGCCCCCGGTTGGACTTCACCACTGATATTGAATACACCGGCATGTTTCAGGCCGTAGGTGGCTTCGAAGTAATCGTAGGCTTCATGAAAGACGAAGTAGGATTTGTCGGATAGGCCAGCCAGACGTTTTCTGAGTCGCTTGTCGAGCATCTCCAGGCGTTGCTCGAAAGCCACTGAATTAGCTTGGTAACGCTCGGTATTTACCGGATCGGCAATCGTGAGGTCAGCGGCCATACGTTTTGCAATGAGCAGGGCATTGGATGGTTGTAGCCAGAGATGAGCATCCAGGCTGCCGGGCCGATGATCCTGATCGTGCTCCGTATCATGATGGCCAACTCCATGCTCCTGGCCGAAGTAGCGTAGTTGCAGGTCAGGTAATGTTTGTATGGAAATGCTGGGGCCTTGTCGATCATGCACGACATCGATGAGAAAGGTCTCCATGTCCTGGCCTATCCAGTAGAAAAGCTGCGCTTCGCGCACGCTGCGGATATCCGAAGGTCGCAGGGAATAGTGATGTCCCGAAGCACCCGGCGGCAGTAGGACAGCGGGTTTGCCAACGCCATCCTGTACTGCAGCAGCGATCAGTTGCAGTGGCTTGATACTGGTTAAAAGTTTCACTTCTCCTTCGGCATTGGCCTTATTCGAAAGCAGGAAAAAGAGAAGCAATACTGAAAATAGACGGGACATATCGGCCTCGGGTGATCTCCAAGTTATATAATAACGTTCATCTTCAGGAGCGTCGTTGCCTGCCATGTCCCAGACTCCCCTCGCCTACACTCCCCATGATCACGACCTGTGTGTGAAGAGTGCGCTGGCCAATGCCGAAGCTATTTGTGTACGCCAAGGTGTGCGTTTGACTGCGTTGCGGCGGCGGGTGCTGGAGTTGGTCTGGCAGAGTCACAAGCCGCTCGGCGCCTACGATATTCTTGCCGTGCTGAGTGAACAGGATGGCCGCCGGGCTGCACCTCCTACTGTCTATCGGGCGCTGGATTTCCTGTTGGAGAATGGCTTGGTGCATCGTATCGCTTCGCTCAATGCCTTCATGGGCTGCGTGCACCCCGAGCATGCTCACCAAAGCCAATTTCTGATCTGTCGTAATTGCCACACGGCCATCGAAATGGAAAGTCAGACAATCAGCGAGGCCATCACTGCGGCGGCCAGGAGCATCGATTTCGTCGTACAGGGCGAAACGGTGGAAGTGATAGGTCTGTGCGCTGCTTGCCGGAAGGCTGTATGAGCGAACTGTTGGCTTCGCTCGAGAACATCAACGTACATTTTTCCGGGCAAACCGTACTGGAAAATGCTGCGCTACGAGTCAAATCCGGTGAGATCGTCACGTTGATCGGTCCCAACGGTGCTGGCAAGACCACCCTGGTGCGCGCTGTGCTCGGTCTGCTCAAGCCACAGAGCGGCAACGTTTGGCGCAAGACGGATCTGCGTATCGGTTACATGCCACAGAAGCTACAGGTGGACGCCAGCATGCCGCTTTCAGTGGAGCGCTTCCTGCGCCTGGTACCTGGTGTAGCACGCACCGGCGCTCTTGATGCCCTAGCCCAGGTTGGTGCCGAGCGAGTCATTGACAGCCCCTTGCAGGGAATTTCCGGTGGCGAACTACAGCGAGTGCTGCTGGCCCGTGCCCTGCTTCGTCAGCCTGAGCTGCTGGTGCTCGACGAACCGGTACAGGGGGTGGATTTCGCCGGTCAGGCCGAGCTCTACCAATTGATCACCCGGTTGCGTGATCAGTACGGTTGCGGCGTGCTGATGGTTTCTCATGACCTGCACCTGGTGATGAATACCACCGACCAGGTGATCTGCCTGAATCGCCATGTCTGCTGTTCGGGGCATCCGGAACAGGTCAGCAACGACCCGGCCTTCGTCGAGCTGTTCGGCCAGGGGGTGCGCAACCTGGCCATCTACCACCATCATCACGATCACACCCATGACCTGCACGGCAGCGTACAGCGGCCACCGGTACAGAGCGACGACTGCAAGGACTGCAAACATGCCTGATTTCCTGCTCAATGCACTGCTCGCCGGATTGGCCCTGGCAGTAGTGGCTGGGCCACTCGGTTCTTTCGTGGTCTGGCGACGCATGGCCTATTTCGGCGACACCCTTTCCCATTCCGCCCTGCTCGGTGTCGCGCTCGGGTTGCTGCTGGGCGTCAGCCCGACCCTGGCAGTAACGGTCGGTTGTGTGCTGCTGGCAGTGCTACTGGTGGCTCTGCAACAACAGCGTTTACTGGCTTCCGATACCCTGCTCGGCATTCTCGCCCACAGCACACTGTCGCTTGGGTTGGTGACCCTGAGCTTCATGCGCGATGTCCGGGTCGATCTGATGGGCTACCTGTTCGGTGATCTGCTGGCGGTGAGCAGCGAGGATCTTGCCTGGATCATTGGCGGCAGCGCCCTGGTACTGACGTTGCTAGTGGTGCTTTGGCGACCGTTGCTGGCAATTACCGTGCATGAGGAACTGGCACGGGTCGAAGGTCTGCCGGTGGCAACGATTCGCCTGGCATTGATGCTGCTGATCGCCGTGGTGATCGCCGTGGCGATGAAAATCGTCGGTGTGCTACTGATCACTTCCCTGTTGATCATCCCTGCTGCTGCTGCCCGGCGCCATGCGCGCAGTCCTGAGCAGATGGCCATTGGTGCCAGTCTGCTGGGCATGCTGGCGGTTTGCGCTGGCCTGTCGCTGTCATGGTATCAGGACACACCGGCCGGGCCTTCCATCGTGGTCGGGGCGGCAGTATTTTTTCTGTGCAGTGCCCTGCTGCCTCGTTTCAGATCCAGCCCAGCCAGCGCCACCAGGTAACGGCGAATAGCAGCATGCTCAGATAGCCGACTAGCGTGATCAGCAGGCCGATCCGGGCGAACTGGCGGGCGTTGAAGGTTTCTGTGCCCAGGCAAACCATGTTCTGCGGCGCATTGATCGGCAGGATGAAGCCGTAGCTGACTACGAAACCGAGCAGCATGGTCATACCCAGTCGGCTGAACTCACCCGGCAGGCTTTGCAGCATGGCGATCAGGATCGGCATCATCGCCGAGGTCAGTGCGGTGGCGCTGGCGAAGCCCAGGTGGATGGCGATCAGGAATGCGGCGAGGATGGCAAAGATCCCCAGCGGGCCGAGCTGGTCGAGTCCGGTATGGGTGATCACCTGGGCGCCCAGCCACTGGCCGGCCTGGGTGGTCAGCAGCACGGTGCCCAGGCTGATGCCAACGCCGAAAACGATTACTGTGCCCCACGGAATGCGGGCCTGCACATCCTTCCAGGTCATGACGCCGAAGCGTGGTAGCAGCAACAGGACCAGCCCGGCGTAGGTCGTGGTAGTGGTATCGAAGCTGTGCAGCTTGCCCTCGGTGGCCCAGCACAGCAGAAGCAGCAGGGATACTGTCAGCAGGCGTTTCTGTGCTCCGCTCATCGACCCCAACTCCTGTAGCGAACGGGCGACTGCTTCCTTGCCGCCGCTGATGGCGTTGGTTTCCGGTGGCAGCAGTTTGACTACGATGAACAGCAGCACACCTGACATCAATATCGCCCAGGGCGCACCAGCGATCAGCCAGTCGATCCAGCTCACCCGCTCGCCGAGCAGTTTGTCCATGAAGCCGGTCAGCAGCAGGTTCTGCGCGGCGGCGGTCTGGATACCGATGTTCCAGATACTGGTGGCCTGAGCGACGATAATCATCATCCCTGCGGCGAAATTCGAGCGTTTTTCTACACCGAATGCAGCGATGATACCCATCATGATCGGCACCACGCAGGCGCTGCGTGCCGTCGCACTGGGCACCACCAGGCTGAGCAGAAAAGTTACCAGGATGGTGCCGCCGAGAATATGCCGCGTACTGGTCCCGACTTTCGAGAGCGTCATCAGGGCGATACGTTTATCCAGGCCCGTATGAGTCATCGCTGCGGAGATGAATAGTGCCCCGGTCACCAGCGCCAGCGCCGGGTTGGCGAAGCCGGTCAGGGCCATGGAGATGGCCGTTGAACTGCCGTAGATCCGCGACGGGTCGTCGATCACCGGTGCGGTACCGACCAGGAAGGCCAGCAGCGTGGTGATCATGATGGCGCTGGCCTCGTAGGATACCGCCTCGGTGATCCAGACGATTACGGCGAAGACCAGAATCGCCAGTACCCGATGACCAGCCACCGGCAGATCGGCCGGCAGCGGTAGCAGCAGGACGCCGACCAGCGCCGCGATGGCCACCAGCAGGCCGACGGGCAACAGGGTTTTAGATGAAGGTCGAGCGGATGATGCGGAACTGACGGTATCAGTCATCGAGCAGGCTCCGTACAGATCGAGGATGGCGGGCGCCTCTTCGCGCAAGAGGCTGCCATCAGCATGTCTGCAATACCTTCGGCAAATGCTGACATGCGTCTATACGAAGTGTTTGCGCTCAGCCTGGCGGCGGCCTCGATTGTCGCAGTCGCCGCCAGGCCCGCCGAGTTATGGACTCAGGCCGGAATCGATTTGATCTTCGGTATGCGCGCCCAGACCCGGTGTTGGGCGATAGCTGTAAAGAAATCCTTCTGCACGGCCTTGGTATCGCTGCCACTGAGCAGGCCGGCATCGGGGTCCAGTTGCAGTACGGAAAGCAGATCCTTCGCCTCGCCGACCAGCGCGATGGCTTTCAAATGCTTATAGGCTTCATACAGATAGTGCTTGGCTGTACCACTACTGGCGAAAGCCTTGGCTGCTTCCGCGCCGCCGGGGACGAACACTGCATCCAGCGCCACCGAAGGCAGGCCATCGGCGGAGGCATCGACTTCCAGGGTCTTGCCGTCGGCCGTCTGCACTGGTGCGGACGTCGGGCCGAGCACCTTGGCATGTGCGCCTTCAGCCTTCAACGCCTGTTGTATCGTTTGCACATCGTCAGCATTGACACCATCGGCAACCAGGATCGCCACCTTGAAGCCCTTGATCTTGCCGGACAGCAGGTTGACCTGACTGAGCGCCGGCGATTTGTCGATGGACAGTTTCTTCGGCGGTACGGTTGGCGCAGTGGGAGCAGGCAAACCCAGATTGGCCGCAACCTTGGCGGCAAGCTCGAGATCGATATTGGCCAGGATTTCATTGACCTGCCGTTCGCGAATCCAAAGCCGCTCGACCTTGCCCAGTTCGAAGCTGTAGGCATCGATCACGTGCTGCTGCTCGGCTTCCGAGAGGCTGTTATAAAACAGCGTGGCCTGGGAGAAATGGTCACTGAACGATGTACTGCGCTCGCGAATCTTGTAGGCATCGATGCGTTCGTGGTAAGTCTCGAAGCCCCCGTCCTGCGCTCCTGGCGGGGTTTCCTTCGGCCAGCCGCCATCAATGGAGTTCGGCTCGTAGGAGGCACGTCCCTTGTCGATGGTGATGCGGTGCTGGGCATCGCGCTGGCCATTATGATTCGGCGCCAGGGGACGATTGATCGGGATCTCGTGGAAATTCGGCCCGCCCAGGCGGCTGATCTGGGTATCGGTATAGGAGAACAGTCGACCCTGCAGCAATGGGTCGTTGCTGAAATCGATACCAGGCACGATATGCGCCGGGCAGAACGCTACCTGCTCGGTTTCGGCGAAGAAGCTATCCGGATTGCGATTCAGCACCAGCTTGCCAATGGGGGTGACCGGGACGATTTCTTCGGGAATGATCTTGGTCGGGTCGAGCAGGTCGAATTCGAACTTGTGCTCGTCTTCCTCCTCGACGATTTGTACGCCGAATTCCCATTCCGGATAGTCGCCGCTCTCGATGGCCTCCCAGAGATCGCGGCGATGCGCATCGGTGTCCTTGCCGGCCAGTTTCTGCGCCTCATCCCAGACCAGCGAACGCACTCCCTGTAACGGTTTCAGGTGGAATTTAACGAACCGCGCCTTGCCCTCGGCATTGATCAGGCGAAAGGTGTGAATACCAAAGCCCTGTATGCTGCGAAAATTTACCGGAATGGCCCGGTCGCTCATGGTCCAGAGCACCATGTGCGCCGATTCCGGCACCAGCGAGACGAAATCCCAGAACGTGTCATGGGCGCTGCCGCCGGTAGGAATTTCATTGTGTGGTTCGGGTTTTACGGCGTGGACGAAGTCAGGAAACTTGATGGCATCCTGAATGAAGAACACCGGCATGTTATTGCCGACCAGATCCCAGTTGCCTTCGTCGGTGTAGAACTTGATGGCGAAGCCGCGTACATCGCGCACCGTATCACCGGAGCCGCGTGGGCCTTGTACGGTCGAGAAGCGCACGAAGATCGGCGTTTTCTGGCCCGGGTCCTGGAACAGCGCTGCCTTGGTCAGCTCGGACTGGCATTCGTAGACCTGGAAGTAACCATGAGCACCGGCGCCCCGAGCATGGACGATACGCTCGGGAATTCGCTCGTGGTCGAAGTGCGTGATTTTCTCACGCATGATGAAATCTTCCAGCAACGAAGGGCCGCGGGCACCGGCCTTCAGGGTGTTCTGGTTGTCAGCAATCTTCACACCCTGGTTGGTACGCAGGGCCTGGCCGGTGGCGTCGGAACGGAATTGTTCGAGCTGTTCCTGCTTCTGGCTGGTATTGGCACGATCGGGCGTATCGGTACCGGCGAGTTCGCTTTTTTTGGAGTTACTCATAATGGCCTCATCAAGCAGTGGGAATGCTTGTGAAACGACCAGAACGAATATTCGTCCTTCATTTCACCATCGATCGTTTCACAGCGCTTGTCTAACGGACCCGCACACGGTGATAAACGTTTCATCGATCGTGATTCATGGATCATCCTTGGCGATGATCCATGTCCATCCAGAATACTTGGATGCGGCTGAAATCAACGGCTCAGCAATAGGCGCGGTAATTCCTCGGTCAGTTTGGCAACGTTCAATGGCGCCCGGATGAAGCCGCGCAGGGTTCCGTCCGGGCCGATGAGCGCCAGATTGCCACTGTGGTCCACGGTGTAGTTTTCCGTCCGGGTATCACCTGGAATGAAGGGGATGCCGAGCGTGTTGGACAGCGTCTGGATATTGGCCGGGTCGCCGGTCAGGCCAATGAATTCGGGGCTGAAGAAAGCCAGGTATTTCTTCAGTTGTTCCGGCGTGTCGCGCTTGGGGTCGACACTGACCATGACCACGCGCATCTGCTGGCGGTCGCGTGCGGACAACTGGCTGTCGAGCTTGCGTAGTTCGGCCAGGGTCGCCGGGCAGATGTCCGGGCAGAAGGTATAGCCGAAGAACACCAGTGTCCAGCGGCCTCGCATTTCATTGACTGTAATCTGCTGGCCGTCCTGGTTGATCAGGGCCAGGGGTGGAATTTCGCGGCTCTGTGGGAGCAATACGATACCGGCGGATAGCAGTGCTTCCTGGTCAGGCTTCCGATTGACGCTCATCATCTGATAGAACGTCAGCGCGGTTACTGCAACCAGTAGTACACCAAAGAGATAGAGACTTTTTCGAGGAGTTTTCATGGGGGATGCTGCCTTAATAATCACGGAATCAACGGCAAATAGTGATCGACTGGCGATGCGATGAATAGTGCAAACAAGCGGTAAATGCCAAGGCGTATGGTCAGCCGCACCGCTCTCCTTGCTTTCTCATGCGTGTAGCGCTTGTGGAGTGCTCGCTACGCTTCTTTCTTCCCAGGCCGTGAATCTTCGGTGCAGCCAGGATCTGATCTAGCTCCAGGCCTCGACGTGCGCACCCCCGATAATTCTCAACTCCTTGCTGGGCAGTTTTATGGGCTCTTTAACTGCATGTTTGTCCTGGAACCGTATCCGCTCATCCGATATCTGGTATTTCGCTGAAACTCCTGTTTTGTATCTTTTCCAATGAGAACGAAGCTGTTTTTACTCAATGGATGGATGAAAGGAGGGCTTTGAAATGACCAATTACAGCGGTATCCCGCCGAAAAAAGATCTCGATCAGAAAAATGCGCTGAAAAATAAGCCATTACCGGTCGATCAAGAGTCCAGTACAAGCCTGGATAACAAGAGCATACCTTTCGATACGAGCGGTATTTCGAAAGATAAAGTGGTTCATGACAAAAAAAATCGGACCAGTTAACGATTTGTCTGGTCGACTCGATCACTCGATTTCGGTATCCGAGGCCCCGATACCGAGTTTCCGCTCTTTGCCATAGCCTTGCGTCGCAGCACGTTGCTTCGGAGTCTCGCTCATTCGCTCCAAACCTGCATCAGCCGCCCAGACTATTTGGCAAGTTTTGCTGCCTGAAAGCAGGTCCTCCCTCTTCTGCACGCTTTCCTTTCGGTCTTTTTCTTGATGCTTTCTGCGGTAACCGGACAAGATTTCTCTATCACCAACGAAAATGCCCACATCGCTGGATGATATGGGCATTTTTGTCGTTATCGGGAAAATCTATTTATCCACTTTCTTCAGCTTGGCATTAGGAAAGAACTGGATGGATTGCACGGTGGTATTGACCGGCTTCAGCGGAATCCGGTTGACCCGCGTATCCAACTCGTTGGGCACGGCGTTGCCCTGTTCGTTGAGGGTATCGCTGTAGCCGCAGGCGACGCATTCGCGATGCGGTACTTCATCCACGTTCCACATCTTTACGCTGTCCGCCGCGCTGCAGGCCGGACAGGTTGCGCCGGCGATGAAGCGTTTCGAGGTTACCCTGGGTTCGCTCATGCGGCCTCCGCGGTCAGGCCGAGGTGGCGCAGCAAGGCGTCGATGGATGGCTCACGGCCACGGAAATCGACAAACAGAGTCATCGGCTCTTGGGATCCGCCACGCGCCAGGATGGCTTCGCGGAAGTCGTGCCCGGTTTGTGGGTTGAACACGCCCTCCTCTTCGAAGCGCGAGAACGCATCGGAGGACAGTACTTCGGCCCATTTGTAGCTGTAGTAACCCGCCGCGTAACCGCCGGAAAAAATGTGTGCAAAGCTGTTGGGGAAGCGGTTATTGACCGGCGGGCGCATCACCGATACTTCGTTGCGCACGCTTTCGAGTACTTGCAGCACGCTACGGCCGTCGCCATAGGTAGCATGCAGCTCGAAGTCGAACAGAGAGAACTCCAGTTGGCGCACCATCATCATGCCGGACTGGAAGTTTTTTGCCGCGAGCATGCGTTCGAGGGTGTCAGCCGGCAAGCTTTTTCCGGTCTGGTAATGGCCGGAAATCAGGGCGAGGCCGTCCGGTTCCCAGCACCAGTTCTCCATGAACTGGCTGGGCAGTTCCACCGCGTCCCAGGCCACGCCGTTGATGCCCGAAGCGCCGATATGTTCGACCCGGGTCAACAGGTGATGCAGGCCATGGCCGAATTCGTGGAACAGTGTCGTGACTTCGTCGTGGGTCAGCAATGCCGGACGCTCGTCCACCGACGGAGTGAAATTGCAGATCAGGTTGGCTACCGGGCTGTGCAGCTTGCCGTCGCTGCTGCGCCATTTGTCACGTACGCCATCCATCCAGGCACCGCTGCGTTTGTTGGCCCGGGCATAGAGATCAAAGAAGAAACGGCCGACATGCTCGCCGTGCTCGCGGATTTCGAACAGGCGCACATCCGGGTGCCAGCGATCGAAA
Source organism: Azomonas macrocytogenes (assembly GCF_014191985.1). Taxonomy (GTDB): domain Bacteria; phylum Pseudomonadota; class Gammaproteobacteria; order Pseudomonadales; family Pseudomonadaceae; genus Azomonas; species Azomonas macrocytogenes. The sequence goes on along the minus strand of NZ_JACHXI010000005.1, from coordinate 18,103 downwards.
TCTTCCAGTTCGTGGATTTCGATGCCATAGAGCCGCCGCACGATGCCGAACAGCCCGGAAAGTACCTTGTCGATAGGGAACCAGGCACGCAGTTCTTCCTGGTTCAGGCTATAGCGGCTCTCGCGTAGTTTTTCGCCGTAGTAACCGACATCCCAGCTCTGCAATTCGGCCAGGCCCTGCTCGGCGGCGAAGGCACGCAGTTCGGCCAGATCCTGTTCGGCGAAGGGTTTGCTGCGCCTGGCCAGATCACGCAGGAAGCTGAGCACCTGATCGGTGGATTCGGCCATCTTGGTCGCCAGTGACAATTCGGCGTAACTGGCATGGCCGAGCAACCTGGCCAGCTCCTGGCGCAGGTCAAGGATTTCTTCCATCACCGGTCCATTATCGAATTGTCCGGCGTTGGGGCCCTGGTCCGAAGCGCGAGTGGAATAGGCAATATAGACCTCTTCGCGCAGGCTGCGGTTGTCGGCGTGGGTCATCACCGCATAGTAGCTGGGGAATTCCAGGCTGATCAGCCAGCCATCCAGTTCCTTGGCCTTGGCGGCGTAGGCCATCTGAGCCTTGGCCGAATCGGGCAGGCCGGCAAGCTGGCTTTCGTCGGTAATGTGCCTGGTCCAGCCTTGGGTCGCATCCAGCAACTGGTTGGAAAACTTGCTACCCAGTTCGGCCAGTTTCATCTGGATGGCGCCGAAGCGTTGTTGCTCGGCCGGTGGTAGGTCGATACCGGACAGGCGGAAATCGCGCAGCGAATGTTCCAGGATGGTTTTTTGCGCCACGTCGAAGCTGGCCTGTTCCGGTCCTTCCGCCAGGGCTTTGTAGGCTTCGAACAGGGCACGGTTCTGCCCCAGTTCGGTGTAGTAGGCGGACAGTTTGGGCAGGCAAGCCTCGTAGGCCGCGCGCAGTTCAGCGCTGTTACACACCGAGTTGAGATGGCTGACTGGACTCCAGGCTCGGGAAAGCCGCTCATTCAGGGCATCCAGCCCGACGACCAGTGTCGCCCAGTCCAGGCTTGCAGCCGGACGCTCCAGCAGTTGCTGCAGGGCAGTACGGTTGTCCTCGAGGATGGCATCGATGGCCGGCTCCACATGTTCCGGGCGGATCGCGGAATAAGGCGGCAGATCGAAATCTTGCAAGAGGGGATTGTTCGCGCTCACGGTTCACCTTGACGAAGACGGGTTTATCGATATGACTGCGGCAGACGGAAAGGCTCCGCTGCTTTATTGCAGTCCATATGGGGCCATTCTAGGAAGAATTCATCCTTGTCACAGCAAAGAGGTTTCTATCGTGGCGATTCGAACGTTCGAGGGTATGGTCCCGCAATTGGGCGAACGGGTATTTGTCGATGTATCGGCAGTCGTTCTGGGCGATGTGAAGTTGGGCAACGATACCTCGGTGTGGCCCATGGCGGTCATTCGTGGCGATATGCATCGCATCCATATCGGTGCCCGCTGCAGCATTCAGGATGGCAGCGTCCTGCACATCACCCATGCCGGTCCCTACAAGGCGGAAGGCTTTCCGCTAAACCTCGGCGATGAGGTAACCGTCGGCCATCAGGTAACGCTGCATGGCTGCACCATCGGCAATCGCGTCCTGGTCGGGATGGGCACCATCGTATTGGACGGCGCAGTGATCGAGGACGAGGTGGTGATCGGCGCCGGCAGCCTGGTGCCGCCGGGCAAGACGCTGGCAAGCGGTTACCTTTACGTCGGCAGCCCGGTGAAACAGGTGCGCCCGCTGACGGAAAAGGAATTGGCGTTCTTCAGATACACCGCCAGTAACTACGTAAAGCTGAAGGACCGGTATCTGGCGGAAGGTTACGCGCGGTGATGATAAGTAGCCTGTTTGGTTGATTCGATTGGCCAATTGCGGCGTTCGTGGTGCCAATACGGCGTTGCCACTGTTCGCCATATGCTTGCTATGACTCCTTGTGACGCCGGAGTCCGTATCCAAACTGGAATTAACCAATAACCACACAAGCCTCTAGCAGCCCAGCCATGGGCGAACCCTATCTTGATTCTGGTGTACTGAAAAATTAGCAGTACGCCATTTCTAGGCCTATTTCGAATGTACTGCGGTGAGTACGAACTCAATATATTGGTTTTTAGCTCCCGTTAAATACCGTTGATAAATCAATAAAAGATAAATCAAATTTCTTTAAATATAAATTATACTTTATAAATCAATAGCTTATATTGGTCTTAGAATTTTAGTGTACTGGTCGAATAGTTGATTGCTTGAACCAGCAATCCGATTGGTCGAAATTCTTTTGTGATTTGCTGGTTTTTATCCCGGCTTTTAACGTCGATAAGATATGTATTTCATGGTACGTAATATTTTTGCTGATTTCTGATGGCTGTGCTTCATCGTCCCTGTAATCGACTACGGTAACCTTGTTTTCCGGCAGGTCATGGATGGCACCGAGCTGGCTCGGTTTTTACTGCACCTACAATTTCCTGAACTGTCTGCAGCCGGTTGTACGTGAATGCAGAGATGCCATGCCTCTCGTCAAACCACTGTGCCAGGTCCATCATCGCGTAACGCGAACGCCACTAATGGAAGCGGAAAGCTGCCGTGAAGCAGCCGCATTATCTCGAGCGATTGGATATATCCCCGTTCTATCCTTTTTTCTCTTCGATCTGCCGGAGACGACATGTCATGCCTGCTAGCCTGAATAACTGGTCGCTGATGCTGCCGGTCACTGCCCTGCTCTATCTGTTGATAGTGATCGTTGCGCAGTTTTGCGGAGTCATGCTGGCGGCCATGCCGCCGCTGGAAATCTCCAGCGATCTGCTGCGTTCGCTGGGGCTGGCCTTCGCGGTTTTCCAGCTTGTCAGCAGATGGAGCAATCTGCTGGTCCGCCGGCAGTGGCTGATGGGGTGTGCGGGCATGCTATTGATCTGGTGCGCCGAGACGGCTGTCGATACGCTGGATTACCGGGGATTCTTCTTCATTTTCCTGATCATCCTGGCCTGGGTGCTGGCTACCGTCCTGTTGTTTCGCTGTCTCCTGCTCTATCTGAGCCACTATCCGATTGAGACGCTTCTGTGGGTCGGCGTCGTTGCCCAGGTTGTCATGTCGCTGGCCTGGATCGGCAACGGGCTGCTCGATGGCCTGCAATCCAGCCTGCAGGCAGTGATCGACAGTTGCAGCATGACCGCCCTGCTCGCCTACAGTCTGGCCATGGTCCTGGCGCGCTTGTCGCGGATGGATGTCCATGCCACCTGCCACAACCGGTTACAGCGCTGGGCAAAGGCGACAGATCCGGTTCGCGTGCCTGTGCGAATCTGCTTTCCTTTCATTGCTCAGGTTCATCAGATCTTCCATTCCCTGCCGATCGCGGTTGCCCTGGCGCAGCGCTATCCGGACATGGAGGTACATCTCGCCGGGTTTGCGCAGAATCTACGCTTCGCTCGCCGGCTGATCGAAGAACGGGTCGGTCCGGTACCGTTGCATTACGATCACCTGTATCGCCCCTGGTCCGCCTGGATTCGCAACCGGGATCGGTTGGTCGGCAGCAAGAAGCGGGTTCTGCGCGCCAACCAGCTGTACTTTTCCGGTTTTGATGCATTGGTGACGCCCGAACGGACGTCACTGTATCTGCGCGAGATCTGTCCATCGAGCCTGAAACTGATCGGTACCAAGCACGGCGCTGGTGATCGTGCGGTAGCCTATGCTCCGGAGCTGGCGTTTTTCGATTTTCTGCTGCTGCCTGGCAATAAGGAGGCCAGTCGCCTGCTCGAATTAGGCTATACGGCGCCTGGCCGCTTCGCTGCCGGTATTTATGCCAAGCTTGATTGGATCACGCTGCAACATGGTAACCGGCCGCGGTTGTTCGATAACGACCGGCCGACCGTGCTCTACAACCCGCATTTCGAACAAGAGCTATCGTCCTGGCCGCTGGTTGGCCGCCAGGTGCTCGATTACTTTGCCCAAAGCACTGGTTACAACCTGATCTTTGCCCCGCATATCCGCATGTTTGATCCACCGACTCCGGAGAAGTACGCGGCCTTGTGCGAATATCAGCGTTATCCGCACATGCTCATTGACCTGGGTAGCGATCGTTGCGTCGATATGACCTATACCCTGGCGGCGGATATCTACATCGGCGATGTCAGCAGTCAGGTGGTCGAGTTCGTCACCCGGCCCCGGCCCTGCATCTTCCTCAATCCGCGCAACGTTGCCTGGCAGGATGATGTGCACTATCGCTTCTGGAACCTCGGCCCGGTGGTGACCGATATTGCTGATTTGGACAAGGTCATCGACGAGGCGGTCCGGCACTATCAGGATTTCGAACAGCGCCAGCGTGATTACCTGCAGGCAACCCTTGGCCTGATTGAGCCAGGCCAGAGCGGCGCGCGTGGGGCGGATGCGATTGTCGGATTTCTCCGGCAAATCGGCGCGGGGGAAATTGAAAGTCGCCAGGATACTCAGCAGCGCCGAGCCTGAGCAAAGCGGTTTTATCTTTTTCGAGGCAGTTTATGAACGTATTGGTTACCGGTGTTGCCGGTTTCATCGGTTTTCATGTAGCCCGGCTGCTGCTGCAGCGTGGCGATACCGTGGTCGGCATCGATAACGTCAATGACTACTACGATCGCAACCTCAAGCGTAGCCGCCTGGCCCTGCTGGAGCTGATTGCCGGCAAAGATAAGGACGCAGGAGCCTTCCACTTCATCGAAGCCGATATCGCCGACAGCGCTGCTGTGGACGATGCATTCGGGCGCCTGCCATTCGACCGAGTCATCCACCTTGCCGCCCAGGCCGGCATACGCTATTCGCTGGAAAATCCACGTGCCTACATGCAGAGCAATCTGGTGGGATTCACCCATATCCTCGAGGCCTGCCGGGACCACGAAATCGCCCATCTGGTCTACGCCAGCACCAGCAGTGTCTATGGTGCCAATACCAGCATGCCGTTCAAGGAAGAACATCGCGCCGATCATCCCCTGCAATTCTACGCAGCGACCAAGCGCGCCAACGAGCTGATGGCGCACAGCTACAGTCATCTGTTCGATCTACCCACCACCGGCCTGCGCTTTTTCACCGTCTACGGTCCCTGGGGGCGGCCCGACATGGCCTTGTTCCGCTTCGTGGATCGCATCTACAAAGGCGAGACCATTGAGGTCTACAACTACGGCGACCACTTCCGGGATTTCACCTATATCGACGATATCGTTACCGGCATTCTGCTCGCCACGGACAATATCGCCCGGCCCGACCCGGCTTGGGATAGCGCGAATCCGAATCCGGCCACCAGCCATAAACCTTATCGCTTGTTCAATATCGGTTGCGGCTCGCCGGTGAAACTCAGTGAATACATCGGCGTGATCGAAAAATGCCTGAACAAGAAGGCGAATGCCCGCTACCTGCCCAGACAACCTGGCGATGTCCACGGGACCTTCGCCGACTGCAGCAGATTACAGGATGCCTTTGGCTATCAGCCGTCCATTTCCGTAGAGCTGGGCGTTTCCCGATATATCGAGTGGTATCTGGATTACTACGTGAAGCGGATGGAATTGCAGACGTATCTGTTGCGCTGAGCAGGGCCGCTGGGTAGCTGTCGATACTTGCACCGCTATCGGGAAAGGATGCTTGCGGCTGAACTATTCGTGATGAGGGATGGCACGGTCCGCGCCATTTTGAGCAATCGCTCGGAGAGCGGAGCTTTTCGCACCGGGATGTTCACCCGATGCGAAAAGACCGTGGTAATGGCCGTTTAGCAGGTCACGGCTGGTTAGTGGTGGGTTGCAGCAGCCGCTTCAGCGGAGCCGGAAACCCAGCCTATATCAGTGCCGGAGGTCGTACGGTTACCGTTGTTGCGCAGTTTGGCGACGGCCTTGGCAGCAACCGGTGTACCTTGGTTACCCCAACTGGTACGAATGAAGCTGATCACGTCGGCCACCTGCTCGTCCGTCAACCGCCAACCGAATGGTGGCATCACGATGGTCGACGGCGCGTGATTGAGACCCGGCAAGGTGCCGCCGCTCAGCACGATATGGATCAACGAGGTCGGATCATCCGTTTGCAGGACCGGGTTGCCCGCCAGCGCCGGGAATACCCGCTCATAACCTTGGCCATCGGTACGGTGGCAGGCTGCACAGTTGTCGACATAGATCGCTGCACCACGAGCACTGTCATCCCCTTTCCACAGCGCCTCGGCAATCCGGACATCGGCCTGGAAGGGCTTGTCGTTCGGGTCCTTGGCCGGTAGCGATTTCAGATAGCGGGCCATGGCGATAAGGTCGGCATCGGTCATGTATTGCAGGCTGTGCTCGACGACATCGGTCATGCCACCGAAGACCGCGGTATTCGGCGTACGGCCGGTTTTGAAGAACTGCACCAGTTGCTCTTCGCTCCAACTGCCGAGGCCATCCTTGTGATCGCCGCGCAGGTTCTTGGCGATCCAGCCTTCCAGTGGTGCGCTACCGGCAAGAAATTCATCACCGTCGGCTGGCGACAGGGCCTTCTCCTGCATGGTGATGGCCCTTGGTGTATGGCAGGCGCCACAGTGACCCAGGCCTTCCACCAGGTAGGCGCCACGGGTGATGATCGGATCCTGCCCTGGGGTGGGTTGGAAATCCGCCACTTTCGGCGCGAACAGCGTACGCCAGATCGCCAATGGCCAGCGCATGGACAACGGCCAGGGGATTTCGCTATCCAGGTTAGCTTGCGGCACTGGCTCGACGCCTTGCATGAAGTAGGCATACAGCGCGCGCATGTCGGTTTCCGTCACGCTGGCATAGGAGGGATAGGGCATGGCCGGGTAGAGTGTGCTGCCCGATTTGGCTACGCCATGGCGCACAGCCTTGTCGAAGTCTTCGTAGCTGTAGCTACCGATGCCGGTTTCCTTGTCCGGTGTGATATTGGTGGAGTAGATGATGCCGATCGGTGTTTCCATCGGCAGGCCGCCCGCGAACGGCTTGCCGCCTTTCGCGGTGTGACAGGCCACGCAATCGCCGGCCCGTGACAGATATTCGCCTTTGCTCACCAGGTCGGCATCGTTTACTTCGCGAGCCATTGCCGGCAGTGCGAACAGACCCAGGGCCAGGGCGGAGAAGAAAGTTTTCACGACAGCTCCTCCTTATGCCTGTACCAGCGGGCCGGGATTTTTCAGGTATTGCTCGCGGATTGCACGAGCCGACCAGTAGGTCAGTGCCGCCACCAGGCCGGTGGGGTTGTAGCCCAGACCTTGCGGGAAGGCTGATGCACCGGGCACGAAGACATTGGGTACATCCCAGCTCTGCAAGTACTTGTTCACCGCACTGGTCTTCGGATCGGTGCCCATGATCGCGCCACCGTTGAGGTGTGTGGTCTGGTAGCTGGCGGTATTGAAGTGGCTGCCAGCCCCCTTGACCGATACCTTGAGGGCCTTGGGATTCATCGCCTCGGCGATCTTCTTCATCTTTTCCACCATGAACTGGGTCATCCGCAGATCGTTTTCCTTCCAGTCGAAGGTCATGCGCAGAAGCGGCTGGCCGTAAGCGTCCTTGTAGGTCGGATCGAGATCCAGATAGTTGTCGCGATAGGACTGATGCGCGCCGTGGGCGTCCATCGACAACTGATGGGTGTAGTAATCGGCGGCTGCGGCTTTCCACTGGCTGCCCCACTCCGGCGTACCGGGCGGGTTGTTGATGCCGGCGATGGGCCGGGTGCCAGCCTGGTTGACCCAGAATGGCGAACCACCGACGAAGCCGTGCGGGCCATGGTCGAAGTTATCGGCGTTGAAATCGTCCACCGCCACACCGTTGCCGCCGGCCCCGATAAAGGGGTTGGTATGGTGGGCGTCCTTGTCGAAATAGGCTTTGATGGTCGCCATGTTCTGGTAGGCGAAATTCTTGCCCACGACACCTTCGCCGGTCTTCGGATCGTAGGGCTTGCCGATACCGGAAAGCAGCATCAGGCGCACGTTATGGAACTGGAAGGCGCTGAGGATCACAAGATCCGCCGGCTGCTCGATTTCCTGGCCCTGAGCGTCCACGTACGTCACCCCGGTAGCGCGGCGCTTGTCGCTGTCGAGATTGACCCGCAGCACATAGGCGTTGGTACGCAGCTCGAATTTCGGCTCCTGCTTGAGGGCTGGCAGGATATTCAGATTCGGCGACGCCTTGGAATACATGTAACAGACATAGCCGCTGCAAAATCCGCAGAAGTTGCATGGGCCCATCTGCGCGCCATAGGGGTTGGTGTAAGGGCCGGATGTGTTGGCCGAAGGCAGGTTGTACGGGTGATAACCTACCTCTGTCGCCGCTTTCTGGAACAACTGGGCCGAGATGGTATTTTTCTGTGCCACCAGAGGGAAATCGGTGGAACGGTCAGGCGCGAACGGATTGCCCCCTTTACCTTCGCCAACATTCTTGCCGTTGATGGTCCAGGCCGTGCCGGAGGTGCCGAACACCTTCTCGGCGAAGTCGAAATACGGCTCCAGCTCTTCGTAGGTCACGCCGAAGTCCTGGATGGTCATGCCTTCCGGGATGAACTTCTTGCCGTAGCGTTCCTCGTAATGGCTGCGCATACGCAGTTCCACCGGATCGACCCGAAAATGCACGCCGGACCAGTGCACGCCCGCGCCTCCCACGCCGTTACCGGGCAGGAAGGCACCCAGTTGGCGATTGGGCAGGGCCACGTCGTTGACGCCGTGGCGAATGGTGACAGTTTCCTTGGAAATATCTTGGAAGAGCTTGCGGCGGATGTTGTAGGTAAGCTCGTCGATTACCTGCGGATAGGAGCCTTCCGGGTAGGTATCCTGCATCGGTCCGCGTTCCAGGGCCACGACATTGAGCCCCGCCTCGGTCAATTCCTTCGCCATGATCGCGCCGGCCCAGCCAAAGCCGACGATCACCGCATCGGCCTTTTTCATCGAAGTTGCCATCTTTATGCCCTTTCTCCGCGAATGGAAACCGGTGGGAAGGGATAACGCTCGTCACGCTCCACCCAATCCATGAAATCGGCGCGAGCGCCGGGGAAGTTGATCAGTTTCCAGCCGACCATGTTCTTGTTGCCGCCATGCATGGGGTCGCAGAAAAACCCTTCCTTGGTGTTTTGCAGCAACTGGGTGAAAAAGGTTTTCGCCGGCAGTTGTTCGAAGGCGACCTTGCCCGACTCGAACTGCTTGAGCGCCGCGTCCTGAGTCGCTGCATCGAGCTGGGCAAAGAGCTTGCCGTGTTGCTGATGGCACCAGTTGTCCGCCGCCGCGATACCCAGGCGATAGACTTCCTTGGGTGACAGCTTGAGCTGATAGCCAAATTCCGGCGCTGCGTTGGCATTGAATGGTCCCTGCATGTACCACAGCGAGCCATTGGCATACGAAGTGCCCATCTGCCGGTCGATATACTCCGGCACTCCGGCCTCGATCGCCCCCGGCCCGCGTTCGTCGGTGGGAATCAATCGCGCTACGGCGGCATGCAGGAACGTCCACTCCTCAGCCGTGAAATAACTGGGTTCGTAGTGTGACGCAGGGGCGGCAGGCTTGTTCGCGTCGTGCTTTGCACTCGATTCCTGCGCTGATAGGGGGCTGGCAAGACTAGCGCCAGCCAGGGTGACAACGGGAATCAGCGTCAGGGATTTACGCAGGAAATCCCGCCGTTCGTTGGGACTGTCTTCGTTAGACATGATTACTCCAGATTCAGGCTAATTGACCACGTTATTGAAAAGGCCGGTCATACCGTGCCGTTCGTTCTCATAGCACCATCGCCAGCAGCAAAATAAACACCGGAGCAAGCACTGGCAGGCTGGTTGCCGGTATTCGCCATGACTGCAGCCACCAGCCTGGAAAACAGGGTGGTCATGCTCGGCGCGAGCGGGATGACCAGCAAAAACGCATCGTGAGACATAGCCGGCATGGGAGCCTCCTGACTTGTCTTTGTTATGGGGCTTGGTACTGAAGGTGCGGAAATGGGGTAGCGCTGTCTAAGAACCTGTTCAAAGTCTGCTGCGCGTTGGCCATACCGCGTTGAAAATGCCTTCGGAATGCTCATTTACTACTTACTTGTAAACTCGTACGCGAGCCCGGTCCGCTTCCTCAGCCATTTTCGCCTTGTCTGGCCTTAGCTCGCGAGACTTTGAACAGGCTCTAAACGCAGCCGAGAGACGCTCCAGTATCGGGAGCGCCGTCGCCTATCCTGGCATTAGCGTGCGGGCTGGGGCGGGTGTCACCCCTTATGGCGGTAACGTTGCCGAGTTGGCAGATGGCTTGGGCGACGTTGGGTGTAACGCAGCCGACAACGCCCATGATCACGAACGCATTGATAGATGCAGCCATAAAATACCTCACTACGGCTTGGATAGCGCTGTCTTCACGGCAGTGCAATAAACAGTTCTATCGTTGCTCTCTGGGTGTGATTGCTTTTGTAGCCATCTTGAGCGACTACAAGCAGCATTCATACGCAATCGGCTTTATTGAATCTGATTAATTCCATTGAGATAGCGCTATCTTAATGGTTGAGTTTTTTGTTTGGCAAGACTTCTTCTTCGCATACCAGACAGAAGAGCTTGTCGGAACGGCAGGAATGCGGGATGAGGCGGGTGGTCAGCGAGATATTGCGGACGGAGCCGTGCCAGGTTCGTCCGCAATTGAAGTGCAGGGGTTTTTCAGTGATCGTTCAGGCGAAAGCCAAGCTTCAGCCCTACCTGGAAATGCCCGACCTTGCCGTTCTCGATATGGCCGCGGATTTCGCTCACCTCGAACCATTCGAGATTTTGCAGGGTCTTCGAGGCTTCGGTGACGGCATTCTGGATCGCGTCGGCCACGCTGGTACGCGAGGAACCGACGACTTCGACTTTCTTGTAGATGTGATTATCCGACATGACTTTCTCCGGTTTGCGGGTAGGAACTCTTGATTGAGTCCGAGAAAGCCGTCGTTAAGTTCAGCCCGCTTGAATAACCCGATGATTCGGCGGAGCGGCCCGAATATCCACAGGCCGGTCCGCGTCTGCCTTCAGGCCATGGCGATCACACTGCCGTGGTTTTCCGGTTCGATCAGTGCTCGATGCAAGGCGGCGACCGCAGCGGCGTAGTCTTCGCCATTGACCACCAACTGCATTTCCACTTGGCGGATCGACTGGTGTACCGCCTGTACGCTGATACCTGCTTCGGCCAGCGCCGCCGTGGTACGGGCCAGAATGCCCTTGACCTTGAGATCGGAACCAATCGCCGAAACCACGGCAACGTTATGCACCGTCACTTCGGCAGCCGGATAGCGTTCCTCAATCAGCCGTGCGGCACGGTTGATCAGCTTGAGCGAGCCACAGACGTAATAGGTGATGCTGTTGGCGTCCGTATCCTTGTTCATCACGTACAGTTTGAGCTGCTTGAGCAGTGAGGACATGTCGATGTCGTAGCCGATGTCGCCGAGCATGTCCTGGTCGAATACCTCGATGCCGAACACATCCTTGCGCCCGGCGATGATTTCTACGCATGGCTTGCTGCTGCGATAGGACTGGCTGATCAGAGTGCCGGCATGCTCTGGTTCGAAGGCGTTCTTGATCCGCAGCTCGACGCCGGCGCGGCGCAGGGTCTTGGCTGCGCGCGGGTGGATGGCTTCCATGCCGAGATTGGAGAGTTGGTCGGCGACGTCGTAGTTGGTGCGGCCGATGGTAACCACCTTATCCACGCCGACCAGGTTCGGGTCGGCGCTGCTCAGGTGGAATTCCTTGTGGATGATCGCCTCGCGCGCGCCGGTGGCGGCGGCGATCTGGGCAAAGGTGATCTCACTGTAGCCACGGTCGAAGGTACTCATCAGCCCTTCGCTGCAGTGGGTGTAACCGGTGGCCACGGCCAGTTCGCGAGAGAGATCGAGATCCGCGAACGAGGTCTTGATCATCTCGTCGAATGGCAGCGGCGTGGCGCAGTGCCAGCCGGTCAGATCGACCAGTCGGGCATTGATATCGCGTTGACGCAACGCCAGCATAGTATTGAACGCGCTGTGCGCCTCGCCAAGCGAAGCGAGCATCTCACGCACCTTCTGCAGATGTTCGCTAAGCTGGAAATGCCCGTAAGTGCAGAGCCGCTGCAGGCTGTGCATGCAGTGGCGAGCATCGTCGATCCGTGTCTCGATGAAGCGGTCGGCCTGCTGGCGCTCGGAACCGGCAGGGAATAGCTCTGCATTCTTGTCGAGCATGCACTGGCGGACCTTTTCCAGCGCGGCAAGCCAGCTTTCCTCGTTGCGGGTTTCGGCGAACCGCTGATAGACGCCAGCCTCGCCGCTCTTCTTGTGTTCCAGCAGCAGGTTGGTCATGCCTGCGTAGGCGGAGACGACGAAGATGCGCTGATACAGTTCGTTGCCTCGGCGTGGGCCGACGAAGATGTTGTCGAGCAGTTCCTGAAAGCGGCTCATGGACGTGCCGCCGATCTTTTCTACAGTATGCATGGGGTGGTCGTTTTCCGGATGCAAAGGGTCGTCCCTGGAAATCGCGGCAGCCTGAAGAATGTCGTCGGCCACGTGTGCAATGAGGTCGGGTGGTATTGTCTACTATCGTCACGCGAACGAAAGCACGCTTGGAGATTATACGGGCCAAGGCTGTTGTCCTGAACTGCTGGCTCGAATCGACCGTTCGTGAATTCGTTCTGGTCAGGTTGCATCACGCAGTTTAAGTGGATTTTCCTTGCCATGGGTCAATCTTCCGGTTCCTTTTCGGCCAGTACTCTGGGATGCCTATGCTTCGAGCTTCTCCATGATTAATCGCCTGGAATTGCATCCGGCGCTTGAGGACGAGATCGACCGAGCCACTCTCGATCAGCTTCGCGAGCGCTTTTTCAGAGTAAATACCGGACGCCTGGCGCGCGCGCTGCAAGGCCTGTCGTGCCGCCAGCAGCAGGTGATCCGCTTGCTGCCACTGCTGTTGCACGTCAACCATCCGTTGTTTCCCGGCTATATCGATGCATCCACGCCGGCCGGCGTGGATGATTTCGAACCGCCTGCCGAAATTCTCAACGAGGCTCGTAACCTGGATCAGGTTTTTGCCGGCGGCATCGATGACAGCATGCTTCAAGATGACCATCGACCAAGGCAGATCTACGGTGTCTTTCTGATGGGTAGCCTGGGCACGTTGGCCCAGGCTGAGCAGAGCGATCTGGATGTCTGGGTTTGCCATGCTTCGCATTTGCCTCAGGCAGCCCTGATGAAGCTGGAACGCAAATGCGAGGGGTTGACCGCCTGGGCCGCGAGCCAAGGCGCCGAAGCGCATTTCTATCTGATCGACCCGGAACATTTTGCCCAGGGCAAGGGCAGCAAAAGCCTGAGCTCCGAACATTGTGGCAGCAGCCAGCACTATCTTCTGCTCGACGAGTTCTACCGCACGGCGATCTGGCTGGCCGGGCGTACTCCGCTCTGGTGGCTGGTGCCGGCGAGCGAGGAGCATCGTTACGAGGAATATGCCGGCCTGCTGCGGCAGCGCAATCTGCTGCGTGCCAATGAAATGCTGGATCTGGGGCATCTGGGGCGGATACCGCCTGGCGAATTTCTCGGGACCGGTCTCTGGCAACTGTACAAAGGGATTCGCTCCCCTTACAAGGCGCTGATCAAGCTACTGCTGACGGAGGTCTATGCCAGCGAGTATCCCGGGGTGGAATGCCTTGGACTGCGCTTCAAACTGGCTGTGCAAACCAACTGCCTGGATCTGAATGAACTGGATCCATACCTGATGCTTTACCGGCGGATCGAGGAATATCTTTACCGCCGCCAGCAACCGGAACGCCTGGAGTTGGTCCGGCGCAGCCTGTATCTCAAGGTAAGCCGGCAGCTCGATCGGCCATCGACCGATTCGGGTTGGCCACACGACGTCCTGACGCAACTGATCGCCGAATGGGGTTGGAGTGCGCAGCAACTGGCACAGCTCGACAATCGCGCTTGCTGGAAGGTTGACGAAGTCAGCCGTGAGCGACGCAAACTGGTCAACGAGCTGATTTACAGCTTTCGCTTTCTCAGCCAGTTCGCCCGCCAGCAGCAGGCCAAAAGCCCGTTGGACAATCGTGACCTGAGCATCCTTGGCCGGCAACTGTATGCCGCCTTCGAGCGCAAGGCCGGCAAGGTGGAATTCGTCAACCCCGGGATTTCCCCGAACATGGCCGAGCAGGCGCTAACCCTCGCCTGTGACCGAGACGCTAATGGCGAGGTTCTGTGGGTGCTGTATCGCGGCGACTTGAGCCTGCATCAGTGCGCTGATGCTGCCTCTCTCAAGCGTTCGCGAGAGCTTGTTGCACTGCTTGCCTGGTGTCATCGCAACGGTGTGATCGATGCCGGAACCCGGATTACCTTGCATCCGGGCCACAGTGATGTCGATGAGAATGAGCTGCAGTACCTGTTGCACAGCCTGCACCAGGCACTGCCAATGCCGCTCAGGGGGATTGACGAAGAAGCACTGCTGGCTGCCAGCGCGCCGCGCCAGGTCCTGCTGCTGGCCAATGTCGGGTACGGCAGACAGGCGCTTGCGGCAGAAGATTGCAGCGTGGCAGGGAACTGCATCCTGTCGCTCGATCAGTTGACCCTGAACAGTTGGAACGAACTGATGGTGTTCCGCTACGAAGGCCCATGGGTGCTGATGGACTGCCTGCGTGAATACCTTATCAATCTGCCGCCGCAGCAGGATGCCTGGCCGAGCTTGACGCTGAAAATGGGTTACCACTTCTGTAATGCCCTGCAGGCCAACTCCCGGCGCATCGAAGAAATCTTTCTCGATGTCCAGGGCCGGCTGGCCAGCGATCCTGGTTGTCGCTACCTGATCCGTCAACAGGAACGCTTCTGCCTGATCAAGCTGCAGCCCGGACAGATCCGGACCATCTACCTGAACGATCAGGCAGCCTTGCTCGAATACCTTGGAGCACCGCGGCAGCGCTGGAGCCAGCTGTATCTTGCCCCCCAGACTCTGGCGGAACAGGACTTGGAAGCGATCCTTGGCCATGGCCGGGCCGGTCACTTGCAGGTCTTCTACCGTATTGAAGGCAAGCAGGCCCAGATCAGTGTGCTCGACGAATACAACACCCTCTGGCGTCAACGTCTGCCGTTTCGTGATGAACATAGCCTGCTGACGCCTCTGTGGCGTTTTCTGCAGTCCTTGTTGTTCCGGCGTGCTGCCCAATTGCCGCTGGATATGGACAATAGCGCCGACGAACTCGATCTGGTGTGCTACGAAGTCGTACGCAACGGCTCTGAACATACTGTTCGTCTCGAACGACGCGACCCACCGGCGCTAGGGCTCGACGATGGTTTCTACGATGTACAGGCCATTGTCGAACCCGGCGAGGACAGCCAGGATCAGGTCACCCTGTACTGTAACCAGAGTGAATTCTCACAACTGGAATACGGCGACAAGCTCTATGCTGCGGTGGCTCAACACATTCTTGCCCGTCGCCGGCAGGCCGAGCGCTACCCTTGCTATCTTACCGACCTGGATATCTCGGCCTTGCAGAACGAATACCGGGTACAGACAGTGCAATACCTGCATTACAAGTCCCGCCTGGAAGACTCCCTCAACGCGGCGTTGGAGAGCTCTGTCGGCGGGCTTGAGTACTGACTGGCTGCACTCATTCCATGCGCGGTAGTTCGTTCGGACGCAGATCGAACACCAGCACCTCGGCTTGTTCACCCGCTTCGACAGCTAGCTGTCCACCCTGCCGGATGCGTAGCCCATCACCGGCTTCCAGTCGCTGGCCGTTGACTGTCAAGGCACCACGAGCCAGGTGCACGTAGATATAACGCTGCGCTGCGACCGTCAGACTGGCTTTTTCCTCGCCATCGAACAGACCCGCGTAAATCCGGGCATCTTGATTGATTACCAGCGAACCCTGTTCGCCGTTCGGCGAGATCACCAGGCGCAAGCGACCGCGCTTGTCTTTGGCAGAAAAATGCGCTTGCCGATAATCCGGCTGTAACCCGTTGACTGCTGGCACGATCCAGATCTGCAGGAAATGCACTGGTTGCGTAGCTGATGCGTTGTATTCACTGTGAGTAACGCCGGTTCCGGCCGTCATCAACTGCACATCGCCAGAGCGGATCACCGAGCCGTTACCCATGCTGTCCTTGTGCTCCAGCTCACCATCGAGCACATAGGAGAAAATCTCCATGTCTCGATGCGGATGGCGACCGAAACCCTGGCTTGGT
Source organism: Azomonas macrocytogenes (assembly GCF_014191985.1). Taxonomy (GTDB): domain Bacteria; phylum Pseudomonadota; class Gammaproteobacteria; order Pseudomonadales; family Pseudomonadaceae; genus Azomonas; species Azomonas macrocytogenes. Next base: position 2,012 of record NZ_JACHXI010000005.1, on the reverse strand, counting down.
GCAACGCGATCATCGTTGATTACCAGCAGATCAGAGAATCCCACCTGTTCGGGATCGTAATAAGAAGCGAAGGAAAAGCTGTGACGCGAGTGCAGCCAGCCGTGATCGGCTTTGCCGCGGTCGGCGGATTTGCGTAATTCGTTCATGATGAAATCTCCGGCAAGGCCCGGCCGAGACCGGGCGACAGCATTCAAGCGAGCGCAACACGACGGCTGCGATAGATATCCAGACTCAACGCGCCACCACCGTGAATCGCCAGTTGCAGCAGCCCGCCAGCGATCGCCAGGTTTTTCAGGAAATGGATGAGCTGATTCTGGTCGCCCAGCTGGTTATGAAAAACCAGCGCCGTCGCCAGGCTGAAACCAGCCATCACGGCTGCTACGAAACGGGTGCGGTAGCCAACCAGCAAAGCCGAAGCAAAACCCAGCTCAATCACCAATGCCGCGATCAGGGCCAAGGTGGGAAACGGCATGCCGGTGCTGCCGATGTAGCCAAGCGTAGCGTCCGGTGCCGTAACCTTGGCGAACCCGCTGACGAGAAACAGTGAACTCAACAGAGCGCGGCCGGTAAAGGTTGTGGTGTCGTTGATGGTGAAAGGCATATCTGTCTCCTGGTCGGTAAGGATGATGTGTGTAGCCAGTGAGCACAGATTACTGTCTCTTTATTTTTCGATTAAGATGTCTGATAGCGTAATATTGTCTACTTGAGGAAGACAATGAACCAGCTCGAAGATATGCGCCTGTTCGTTACCGTTCTGGATTGCGGTAGTTTCACCGCGGCAGCCGAAGCCCTGGGTCTATCCAAGCAACTGGTCAGTCGGCGCTTGATGGCGCTGGAAGCGCGGCTGGGGGTGCGCCTGCTCAATCGCTCGACACGTCGGCTGGCAGTTACACCACTGGGCCAGGCTTACCAGGAGCGCGCCCGGCAGATCATTAAGGACGTAGACGAGGCCGAGCAGGCCATTTCCCTGCAGCAGGCAGTACCGCGTGGCGCCTTGCGCCTGTCGGCACCGATGTCCTTTGGTACCTTGCACCTGAGCACCCTGTTGCCGGGATTTCTCGAACGTTATCCAGACATTTCCATCGAGCTGGATCTGAATGATCGCATGGTCGATCTGCTCGACGAGGGCTACGACATGGCCATACGGATCGGTATTCTTCCCGACTCCGCTCTGATCGCCCGCGCGCTTGGCGCCTCGGAAATGGTCACCTGTTGCAGCCCCGGCTACCTCGATCACCACGATGCACCCAAAACACCGGTGGATCTGCGCGAGCATCAATGTCTACTCTACGGCCACAGCAAGGCGGTGGACTGGCTCTACTGGTGCGATGGACGTCCCGAACGTATCGCCGTGCGCGGCCGTTATCGCGTCAACAACGGTGAATTGGTGCGCGACGCTGCCGTCGCCGGGCTTGGCCTGGCGGTGCTACCGACCTTCATCGTTGCATCACAATTGGCTGGTGGGGAACTGGTGACGGTGCTCGATACCTTTCGCCCGCCGCCGACGAAGATCTACGCGATCTACCCGCAGCATCGCCAGGCGTCGTTGCCGATCCGGGTGTTCAGCGACTATTTGTACGATGCGCTGAACGCCCGGCCATGGACGAATCCGGCATGACTGTCGGAAAAAATTATCTTGCCGAGCTTTTCGATACCGCTCGCTAAAAATATGTGGCTAAATGAAGCATTGATGAAACGTTTCATCATGTGGTTGGGCATGAGCGCTGTGATCGTTACCTCCCGGCAGGAAGCTGCTGATAGGTAAGCCCATCAAGTATTTTATTGCTATTACTGAATAAATCCTGATGAAAAGCTTTTCCTTCTGCTCTCGTCGATCTAACTTTGGTAGAAAACAAAAAGATTACCTATATGACCATTCCTCACGAACCTTGTGTTTTCACGCTCTTCGGAGCCCTGGGAGACCTGGCCCTACGCAAGCTGTTTCCTTCCCTCTATCAACTCGATCGCGCGAACCTGCTGCACCCGGACATGCGCATCCTCGCCCTGTCCCG